>JAEYLC010000016.1 GCA_023461435.1 Bacillota bacterium | reverse complement strand
TGCAGCTTGACAATACGGTGGAGGGTGTGATACCATTATCATCCCTGCAAGATGATTACTATGTTTACAACGAAAAACTGTACTGTGTGATCGGCGAGAGGACGCGGCGCAAGCTCAGCATGGGCGATGAAATGCGTGTGCGATTGGAGAGCGTGAGCGTGTATCCGCCGCGCATCGAGTTCACGCCTGTGCCTTAGAGGCAATTGGAGAGTGGTTTTGTGAGCGACGGGGTCAAGATATTAACAAAGAATAAAAAAGCGTATCATGAATATTTTATAGAAGAGACGTACGAGGCAGGGATTGCGCTTGTCGGCAGCGAAGTTAAATCAATACGCGGCGGCAAGGCGAACATAAAGGAAGCGTTTGTGCGTATCAAGGACGGGCAGGCGCTCATACAGGGCATGCACATCAGCCCGTATGAGAAGGGCAGCTTTTATAACGAAGATCCGTTGCGGGACCGCAAGCTGTTGCTGCACAGGCGCGAGATCGTCAAGCTCTACAGCACGGTGACGCAAAAGGGGCTCACGCTGGTGCCTTTGAGCATATATTTGAAAAAGGGCCTCGTGAAAATCGAGATCGGCGTGGCACGCGGTAAAAAGCTGTATGACAAACGGCAGAGCATCGCCGAGCGTGACGCGCAGAGGAAAAAGGAACAGGCCACAAAGCTGGCCAGATAATTTCGGCAGAAAAGGGCTCTATACAGAGCTTCACCGTGGGGGCGTATTTGGCTTTCGACGGGGGTTTGTCGGAATCGGATAAGCGGGTCGCAGTCCCGGAGTGCTGCGTTAAAAAGCCGGAACCTAAATTTAGTTGCAGATAAAACTGAACTAGCTTACGCTGCCTAAGGCAGTGTAATGCCCTGCCGGTGGCACCCTAATCGCCGGGGCCAGGGTATCATTAACTAGGGGAACCGCCCTCGCAAAGCTTTGAGCGAGGGAGAGGATCATGAAGCTACCGCTCGCTTGCCCTGCACAGGGGGGCAGGCATAGCGGGAAATCTTAAACCTTGTGCTGCACCCGGAGAAAGTCTGGTTTTGGAACTTTCGGACAGGGGTTCGACTCCCCTCGCCTCCACCAATTTTTAAGCACTATATCACAAGATATAGTGTTTTTTAATATAAAAGACGCTATATATCGTTACCATCATTGTCTTTTTGACAAAGGGCTCCATCCATACGTATAATGGCCTTTTACTAAAAAATATGTTAGAATACATAAGAACATTATTGGAAGATAATCGAACTGTCAAAGGAAGAAATATGAATTGGCTTAACGAAGTACAAAATAGAATTAACAGAAAAAATCAGGTTCTTTTTGCTAAAACAGCGAATTTTTAGCCGATTTAATAGAATTGATTGGGGAACAAAATCATCGGACAATGGTCTTGTGGGCATTTGAATTTGCCGATGAAACTGTTAAAAAGATGTTTGAACGTTATCCGAACGAAAAGCGACTTGAAGCTGCCGTGCTGACATCAAAAGCTTGGGCTGCCGGTAAAGTGAAAATGCCCGTGGCTAAGCGCGCGATTTTGCAGGCTCACGCAGTGGCAAAGGAAATTGACTCTCTTGAAGATATAGCCTTGTGCCATGCCATTGGGCAAGCTTGCGGCGTGGTTCATGCAAATGGACATGCCATCGGATTTCCAATCTATGATTTAACTGCTCTCATTAGGAAATATGGTGTGCCCGAATGTGAAAGGATTGTCGAGAAGCGTAAGCTACAATATATTGAACGAATATATTATTGGCGGGAGCATTATAAAGACTATTCGTATGAATGGGCAGATTTTATGATGACTGGCTGAAAAGAAAAGGGAAAATCCAAATAGGCATATATATGTGAAAATTTAGGAATCGGTAAATATTTGGTGACGCTTGACTTTGGTAAGGGGAAGCGGAGTCCGCAAGCCTCGACTGTTTGACAAGTGCGGTGAGGCGGAAGCGACTTTGTTAGAGACACGTCAGATTGAAGCGTCGCAATAATGCTGTACTTAAGCAATATATTAAGGGTGCAAGGTTATTGCTGTTATATCCTGATCTAAGTCATGTCGCCCGAGAGATAATATTTGTCCCTCAAACCATTACCCCGGATAGAATATATATATCATTGGTATCTACGCAGCTGTCGATTTCAAAATACGGTTCAAACCAATGACATTCTTCACTGGCAGGCATCAAAGGCACGCTGTATAAGCACACGCCACGCGCCTCATGCATGGCGTTCAGGCTTTCCCGCCCCTTGTTATGCGCCAATACGAACCGGCCGCCGGGGGCGAGCAGGTCTCTTGTCTTTTGTGCAAAACGCTCCTTATCAAAAAAATGAGGATACGCATTGTATATAATGATACGGTCGAAAGCGCCTGCTTCCAGCTGATAATAATCCGCGGTCACAATTCTCAGGCGCTTATCCCTGTACTTTCGGCGGGCGATTTCCGTCATCCGCTCCGACAGATCAATACCCATCAACAAAGACGGATCGTGCGCGAGCAGCCAGGGGAAAAGAATTCCCGTTCCGCAAGCCACATCGAGCACCCGTTGCCCCGCGTGCAGGTCGCACGCACGGATAATCCGGCGCAGCTTGCCCGGCTCGTGATGCGAGCGGGCATCCCAGTGACCAGCCTGGCCATCGAAATAGACTTTCACACCATGCGGCTCAGTATTTGCCGCGTTGAAATTTGACGTCATTTGTATCTCCATTTGTTTTTGTACTCAGATATAGACTTTCAGCAGATGCGCGGCAGGCCCTCGCCCGCCAGCACGCCCAGTCTGCGCCGTCCGCCCAGTTTTGTTTCGAGCGTGATGCCTTGTGCTTTCACGATACGCCCGATGACCGCCGCATGGCGCCCTTCCGGCGTGCTCCTCAGCGCGTCCAGCGCTTTTTGGGCGTCTTCGTCCTTCACCACCACTGCGAACTTGCCCTCGTTGCCCATATACAGCGGGTCCAGACCGAGTATCTCGCAGAAAGCCGCCGTTTGTGCCGATACGGGCAGCGCCGCCTCTTCGAGCTCCGCGCCTGTGCCCGATGCCGCGCACAGCTCGTTCAATATCGTCGCGAGTCCGCCGCGCGTCACGTCGCGCATCGCCTTCACCTGTGCGCCGCTGTTCAGCAGCGCTTTTACCGGCGCGCAGAGCGGCGCCGCGTCCGATTCGATACCGTTCTCAATTTTCATGCGCGCGCTCAATATGCAGGCGTGGTGGTCTCCGAGGTGGCCGGATACCAGTATCGCGTCGCCCGCCGCGCACTGCGCAGCGCCGAAATCGCGTCCGTCCGGAATGGCGCCAAGCCCCGCGGTATTGATATAAAGGCCGCCATGCCCTTCGATCACCTTGGTATCGCCCGCCACAATGGATACGCCCGCTTCCTCTGCCGTCCGTGCCATCGATCCTGCCACCGCGTCCAATGTCTCTAAAGCCAGTCCTTCCTCGATGATGAACCCCGCGGAAAGGTAACGCGGCTGCGCGCCCATCATCAGCAGGTCGTTCACTGTACCGCATACCGCCAGCCGCCCGATGTCGCCGCCCTTGAAGAAGAGCGGGGTCACCACAAACGAGTCAGTGGTAAACGCAGCTTTGCCGGACAGCTCCAGCACCGCCGCGTCCTCGAGCCGTCCGAGCGCGTCGCTATGAAAGTGCTTTAAAAACACGGTTTTCACCAGCTCTTCCGTCTCTTTGCCGCCGCTGCCGTGCGCCATTCTGATCATTCCCAGCCCTCCCCGGTGTAACGGATGCCGCAAGCGCCTTCGGCAGACACCATGCACGGCCCAAACGCATTTGCGGGCGTGCATTCATTGCCAAACAGCGGACATTCCGCAGGATCGATCCTGCCCGTCAGCACCTCGCCGCAGCGGCAGCCGCCGCTGTCCGCCGCGCTGTCCAGCAAGCCGCGGCTTCCGGCGTCGAACGCCGCATATTCTTTCTTCAAATAAAACCCCGAATCAGGTATCACCGAAAGGCCGCGCCAATAGGCTTCACCCGGTTCAAAATATTTGTCCAGTATGGCGAGCGCCTTCGCGTTGCCCTGCGGACGCACGACCTCGCCGTACAGATTCGCCGTGTAACCCGTACCCAGCTTCGAATGCAGCAGGCAGATTGCCGCGAGCATGTCCTCTGCGTCAAACCCCGCCACCACCATCGGCTTCTGAAACCGCTGCGCCAGCGGTATGAACACGTCGCTGCCGATGACCGCGGCCACATGCCCCGGCGTGATAAATGCATCCACACCCTCGTCCGCGCACAGCGCCTCCATTGCGGGAATCAGCCGTTTGAGCGCGGTCAGCAGCTTAAAGTTAGGGAGCCCTTCCGTCACTGCGGTCTCCAGCGCCAGCGCGTAAGCCGGAGCCGTGGTCTCGAACCCGACCGCAGCCATCACCACGGTGCTTTCGGGATGGGCTTGTGCCAGCTTCAGCGCGTCCAAGGGTGAGTACACCATTTCCACCCGCGCGCCGCGTGCCTTCATGTCCAGCAGGCTCCCGTTCTTTCCCCGAACGCGCAGCAGGTCGCCGAACGACGCGATCATGCAGCCGTCCGCCGCGAGTGCGCACAGGGCGTCAATATATGCCGACGCCGCGAGGCAGACGGGGCAGCCCGGCCCGGATATCAGCTTAATGTTGGCGGGCAGCAGCGATCGCAGCCCGGCCTTGGCCGCCGCAGCGGTATGCGTGCCGCACACCTCCATGATGCGCACCGGTCTGCCGCCGCAGCTCTGCAGGTATTCCCGCATACGTTTAATGTCGTTCATCCGCCAGCGCCTCGATCTCTTTCAGCAGCGCGGCAAGGTCGTCCGCCTGCGACGGTTTCATTATCTCGATGGCGCAGCCCGCGTGCACGAGCACATAGTCGCCCACTTTGGCGTCCACCAGCCGCACGTCCGCCTCCACGATGTTGCCCGAAAAATCCACCTTGGCTCGGCCGTCCGCGATGGACAAGACCTTGCCGGGCACCGCTATACACATGGCCTGTATTCCTTTCCGTTTAAGTGCCAGAGGCCGATCTGCGCCTGCCCCAGGCTGATACCCCCGTCGTTCGGCGGCACCTCCCCGTTGATATAGACGGCGAAGTCTTTCGCCGCAAGCTTGTCCATCATATCTTTAAGCAGCACGGCGTTCTGGAAAACGCCGCCGGAGAGAGCCGCCGTGCTGATGCCGGTCTGTTCGCGCAGCCGGACACAGATATCGACGGCCATATCCGCCACCGCCCGGTGGAACCCCAGCGCCAGCGCTTCCCGGCTTTGACCGCCGCTTTGCGCCAACACCGATATCACGGGCGCGGCATCCGCCACCAGTATACCATTTTGATCTGAAACCTCAAACGCCATGGGCACCGGCGCTGTACCCCGTTCCAGCGCCTCCGACGCCAGATTCTCAAGCTTAATCGCGCACTCGCCCTCGTAGCGGTTATACGCGCAGATGCCGAGCACCGCGCTTGCCGCGTCGAAAAGGCGGCCCAGCCCCGAGTTGCCGTGCGTGTTCACGCCGCTGTCCAGCGCCGCCCGTATCAGCGGCCAGCGGTCATCGCAAATATGCGCGTCGAGCCCCGCGTCGTGCAGATAGCACATCGCGCTTTTGACCGCGTCCTTCATGCCCTCGTCGCCGCCCAAAAAACGGACGGACTTGATGTGCCCCGCCCGCTCGAAGCGGTTGCCGCGGCACACAAGAAACTCGCCGCCCCATACGGCAGTGTCACAGCCCCATCCGGTGCCGTCGAACGCGACGCCGATCACCGGCTCCTCAAGCCCATGCTCCGCCATCACAGACGCGATATGCGCGTGATGGTGTTGCACACGCAGCAGCGGCAGCCCCGTCTCCTCCGCCATGACGGTGGAGGCGTAGCCGGGGTGCATGTCGCACACGGCCAGCTCGGGGCTGATGCGCAGCAGCTTTTGCAGCCGTTCCAGGCTTTCGCGGTATGCGGTCATGCAGCCGTCGTTATCGAGGTCGCCGATGTGCGGCCCCACATACGCGAAACGATCGGACGCGAGACAGAAGGTCGATTTGAGCTGCCCGCCCGCCGCGAACACCGCGCCTTGGGGCTTGCCGCGCAGTATCACCGGCAGCGGCGCGTATCCGCGTGACCGCCGGATCATCTGTGTCCGTCCGTCTGACACCTTGGCTACCGAATCGTCCGCTCGCGCGGCGATGCGCCGCGCGCTGTAAAGCACGCCGTCAAGGCCGGGCCAAACCAGCATCGATGTGTCATCCTTCACGATAGGCTCTTCCGACACGTTCGCGCTCGTCGTCACGAGCGGGCCGACAGAGCGCATCAGCATCACCTGAAGCGGCGTATATGGCAGCAACGCGCCCAGCAGACGGCTGTCGCCGCACACCTCGGGCGCGAGGTTATTGACCTTCTGCTTGAGCAGCACGATGGGCCGCGCGGGGGAGGACAGCAGCGCTTCCTCCTGCGGCAGCACATGGGCATATTCGCGGATGGCGTCCATATCGGGGAACATCACCGCGAACGGCTTCAATTCGCGGCGCTTGAGCTCACGTAGCCGCAGCACCGCGTTCTGATTGAACGGGTTGCAGCACAGGTGGTAACCGCCGATGCCCTTTACCGCCACCACGCCGCCCGCGCGCAGCGCGCGCACCGCATCCGCGAACGCGGCCTCATGCGTGGTTTCACCGTCCGCACCCCGATATATCAGGTAAGGGCCGCAGCGGTGGCAGGAGATGGTCTGCGCGTGATAGCGCCTGTCTTCCCGCTTCCCGTACTGTTCGGCGCAGTCCTCACACAGTTCGAAATCACGCATCGTCGTGGTATGCCGGTCGTATGGCGCGTCCTCGATGATGCTGTAGCGCGGGCCGCACGCCATACAGCTGATAAACGGATGCGCAAACCGTTCGTCCTGTTCGTCCGCCAGCTCTTTAAGGCACGCCTCGCAGACGCAAAGGTCGGGCGAGACGAACACCGGGCCCTCAGCTTCGCCGCTTGGCAATATTGTAAAAGAATCATACCCTGTGTACGCAATGTCTTCTGTCTCGTGATGCACGATCAGCGCGTTGGCCGGTTTTTCGGTCAGCAGCCTTTCCAAAAACTCATCGAGCTGCTGCGCTGTGCCGCAGGCCGTGATATCCACGAGCCCGCCGCTGTTTCTGACCGTGCCCGTCACACCCAGTAAAAAAGCCAGCTTAACCACAAAGGGGCGGAAACCCACCCCTTGAACGATTCCGTATAATCTGATCTTCAAGCCCCGAGGCTCTTTTTTTTCTCTTGCAGCCATTGTATGATACCGTTCACGCCCTCGCCGGTCCGGGCGGATACCTTCATCACAGGCACGTCTGGATTCAGCGCCCGAACGCCTGCCATGAAAAAGTCCTCGTCGAAGTCCACATACGGCAGGAGGTCCGCCTTATTGAACACGATGATGTCCGCCTTCTCGAACGCCAGCGGGTATTTGTACGGTTTATCGCTGCCGTCCGTCGCGGTCACGATCAGCATCTTGAAATGCTCGCCGATGGTGAACTCCGCCGGGCATACGAGATTGCCGATGTTTTCAATGAACACCACGCCGTCCGCCGGCACTGCAAATTCGCTGACCGCCGCTTGAATGGTGGGGGCGTCCAGATGGCACGCGCCGTGCGTGTTGATCTGGTACGTGCTGATGCCGATGGCCTCCAGCGCCTTGGTGTCGATGTCCGATTCGATGTCGCCCTCGATCACTGCGGCGGGCAGCTCCAGCCCTTCCACCACGCGGCGGATCACCGAGGTCTTGCCCGCGCCGGGCGCGCCCATCACATTGATGAGCAGTGTGCCGCTCGCCGACATGCCACGGTTCACTTCACTCGCGATTTGGTCGTTTTTATCATATATGGATTGCTTGACGTCAATCCGTTCCGTTTCCATCATTCTCTCCTTTTTTCCGGCTCACTTCGATATGGTCGATATAAAATTCCGTTCCGATCTTCGTGGGGCCCGCCTGCCCTTTGCACACGGGGCATTCAAACGAGAAAGGCTTTCTCTCAAACACCTCGCCGCAGGCCGTACATTTCACCTTAGGGCGCACACGCGTGATTTCAAGCGCGCAGCCCTCGCAGGCGGTGCCTTTGGATATCTCATCGAAATACATGTGCACGCTCTCGCCCACATAGCCCGACAGGTCGCCGATTACCAGCGCGATCTTGGTAACGCGCTCTGCTTTTTTCTCCCTTGCGGTTTCTTCCGCGATTCGGATGATCTCCAGCGTGATCGGATACTCATGCACCGGTGAATTCGTCCGTCTGCTTCTCCACGCCGGGCGTGGTATATTCGTTTTTCATTTCGAGGCACTTCTTCGGACAGTTCTCCACACATGAGTTGCACTGTATGCACTTCATACGCTCGATCTCCCAATGCTTATCCGCTTTTGTTACGCGGATGCTGCCCGTGGGGCAGCGCTTCTGGCAGATGCCGCAGTAAATGCAGTCGGCGATGCGGATCTCAATATGGCCGCGCGTGCGGTCGAAAAACACGCGCTTCTTAAACGGATACATCTGTGTGGCCGGCTTATGCCCAAGGTTTTTAAGGGCGCTTTTGGAAAAATTCATTACAGACATCGCGCGCCTACCTTTCTGTGCAGCTGATGCACGGGTCGATCGTGAGTATCAGCACCGGCACATTGGCCAAACTGCGCCCCTCAAGTATTTTCAGCAGCGCGGGCAGATTCGCGAATGTGGGCGTGCGAACGCGGAAACGCTCGAGAAATTTGGTGCCGTTGGCGCGAACGTGATAGAATGCTTCGCCGCGCGGCTGCTCCACGCGGATAAAGCCCTGTCCGTTGGGCGCGCCCGTCACCTTCACGGATATCTCCCCCTCAGGAAATTTGCCGATCGCCTGGCGGATGATATCAATGGACGTATGGACTTCGCCCATGCGCACCGCGCACCGGGCATAGCTGTCGCCGTCCGAGCTGGTCATCACCGGCACGTCGAGCTCATCATAGACCGCGTAGCCCGTCTTGCGCATATCCTGCGCCACGCCGCTGGCGCGCAGCATGGGGCCCACCGCGCCGAGGGTCAGGGCTTCGTCCGCGGTCAGCACGCCGATGCCTTTCAAACGGTGGAGCACCGATTTATCGTTCAGGAAGGTGGTCTCGAGCACTTTGAACTCGCGCCCAATCTCCTCCAAAGTCGAAAGTATGATCTTTTGGCCGTCCGCATCGATATCCTTGCGGACACCGCCGATCTTGCACACCGAAAATATGACGCGGCCGCCCGTCGTCATCTCAAAGATGTCCAGCACCTTCTCGCGCAGACGCCAGCATTGCATGAACAGGTTTTCAAACCCGAATGAATCGGCCAGCAGGCCCATCCACAAGAGGTGGCTGTGTATTCTTGAAAGCTCCGCCCACACCACACGCAGGTAAAGCGCGCGCGGGGGAAGCTCCAGCTTCATGATGTCTTCCACAGCCATGCAGTAGCCCATGCCGTGCATGAAGCTGCATATGCCGCAAACGCGTTCCGCAACGTAGACATAATCGATAAAATCACGCGTTTCCGCCAGCTTTTCAAGGCCGCGGTGAATATAGCCAATAGACGGAACCGCTTCAACAACGCGTTCGTCTTCGATCACCAGATCAAGATGGATAGGCTCCGGCAGCACCGGGTGCTGAGGCCCGAACGGAATGACGCTTCTCTTGCCCATGCCTACTCACCGTCCTTTCCGGCAAACGGGGTCTGTTTTGCCGTCTGATAAAGCTTGCCCCCAAAATCCACGAGCTTATGTTTCACCTTCAAACCGAACAGCGATTCGATCTCGTTCTCATATAAGAATGCGGGCGGAAATACGGCGCTGATGCTGTCGATCTCATCCGCGGGCGCCGCCGATATTTTGAGGTCTATCAGCTGATATGACCGGTCGAAAGAGTAATCCAGCTCCAGATCCTCACCGTGCCGGCTGCAGCAGATCTGAACCAGACGGCATCCCTGTTCTTTGAGATCGCTCACGCGGTCGAGCAGTTCTATCGGCAATATATTGATAAATTCTGTATCGGGCTTCATTTGTTCACTCCCGTTTTCTTTGCTTTCTTTTTCGCCAGTTTGGATTCTTTGTATTTCTCATCCAAAATATGCGCCGCCTTGGCCACGCCGTCGATAATGGCTTCGGGGCGCGCCGCGCAGCCCGGCACATAAACATCCACCGGCACCGCCTTATCGGCACCGCCTATAATATTGTAGCAGTCGGCGAATATGCCGCCGCTGGTGGCGCAGATACCGATGGCCACCACCGCTTTGGGGTTTGGCATCTGCTCATAAATTTGCTGCAGCACGCTCAAAGCCTGCGCGTTAACGCCGCCCGTCACCAGCAATATATCGGCATGCTTTGGATTGCCGGTGTTGATGATGCCGAAGCGTTCAAGATCGTATAGCGGCGTCAGACACGCGAGAACTTCTATATCGCAGCCATTGCAGCTGGAACCGTTGTAGTGTATCACCCAAGGTGATTTGCTGAAATAACCCATTGCCCACCTACTTTAATATCAATGAGAGTATGACCAGATTCAAAAAACCGATCGTCGCCGTCAAGCCCCAAACCGTTTTCAGAGCCCACTTCCACCGCACGCGCGCGAAGGAGTTGTCTATTAGTATCTCCAGGAAGTAAATAAACAGGCAGACAGCCACGGCAATCAGCGGGCTTAAGGGCGCGCTCCACGCGAAGAACAGATAGACAAACCCCAGCAGCATGATGTTCTCGTACCAATGCGTGATCTCCACGATCGCGAGCGTGGGGCCGGAAAATTCGGTTGTGAGGCCGCTGACCAGCTCCTGATGCGCGTGATGCGACGTACTGATGTCAAAAGGCGACTTGCGGAACTTGAATGTCAGTATGAAGACAAATCCGATAAAAACACCGGGAAGATAAACGATGGACGGCAGCTGCGACGACATGATGCTGCCCACAGTAAACGTTTTATCCGAGAGGTAAAAGCCCATAGCCGTGAAAAGCACCATCGGCTCATAGGCCATCATCGCGAGCAGCTCGCGGTCCGCGCCCAGATTGCTGTACGGCGAATTTGTGGAATACGCCGCTATCAGCAGGAAAATACTTGCCAGCGTCAGCGCGAAAATTACCAGCAGAAAATCACCGCCGGAGAAGAAAATGACACCTGTCGCGATCATGAACAGTAAAAACATGACCACAAGGAATGTCGTCGCGTTGTTGACGACGACAGCTTCCTTTCGAAAAAGCTTCATCACGTCATAAAACGGCTGAACGATCGGCGGCCCCTGCCGTCCCTGCATGCGCGCAGTGATTTTCAGATCCACTCCGGCCAACAACCCGCCCAGAATCGGCGCCAGTATGACGTATATCAATGCAAATTGCCAACTCATCCCAAAACACTCCCACAAAGATAAATCAACGCGAACACCAGTAAGGCCAAAGCGGCCAGAGCCGCGATTTTAAACAGGCGCTGTTCTCCAAAGTAGCGTTCCATATACCAGTTCGCCAGATACATCCGCTTCGTCTCTCCGCCCGCCCCCTCAAAATGCCGGTTGTCACCCGAGTTGATGCCCGCCATGTAAACAGTGGTCAGCTTGCCGCGTGTAAAAAAACGCAAGCCCAAAGGCAGCAATAGTATCATTCCCAGCAGCATCAGCATGATATGCTGGTTGCCCAAACCGATAACCACCTGTGATGCGCCAAACATCTGCGTCAGAAACGGCTCCACCATATATTGAGAGACGATCGGGAACAGCAGGCAGTTGGCAACCGTGAATGCCGCCAGCGCATACAGCGCCACCAGCTCCGCTTTCGGCGCTTTTGCTGTCAGCCGTTCACTCTGCGGCCGGATAGCCACCAGCTTTCCGAGCCATTTGGTCCAGTAAAAAAGCGTCGCCGCACTGCCGAACACCAGCAGCATCAGCATGATCATGTTCTTGGAATCGAGAAATGCCTTCATCGCCGCCCATTTGGAGATCAGCATGCCAAACGGCGCAAGGAACATCCCCGCGATACCGACCGTCATCAATATCGCCATCATCGGCAGCTTCACGATAAGGCCGTGCATGTCTTCAATGTCGCGGCTGCCCATGAGTCCTTCCACCGAGCCCACGGACAGGAACATCAGCGATTTGGACACTGCGTGGAAAATGATCAGGAACATAGCCGCCCATAACGACTCATAAGTAGCGATACCCGCGCAGGACACGATCAGACCGAGATTCGCAATCGTGGAATATGCCAACACCTTTTTGGCATCGTTTTGCGATATGGCGATGATGGACGCGGACAGAAATGTGATGCCTCCCACCAGCACCACGAAAAAGCCGGCCATATTGCCCGTCAGCAGCGGCGCGATGCGCAGTATCATATAAACGCCTGCTTTTACCATGGTTGATGAATGCAGCAGCGCCGATGTGGGTGTGGGTGCTACCATCGCTCCCAGCAGCCATCTGGAAAACGGCATCTGCGCGGCCTTGGTAAGCCCCGCGATGGCAATGAACAGAGCCGGTACAACGAGCAGAGCATTTTGAGATTCCAGAATGTCCTTGAGTTCCGTCACGTGCAGCACCGTTCCGAAGAATATGATACCCGCCGCGAAAAACACGCCGCCAATCGTATTATAGAGCAAGGCGATAAACGCATTCTTTTTTGCTTCCGGCGTTTTTGTATAGCCGATCAGCAGGAAGGAACATACCGTGGTGATTTCCCAAAACAAGAATATCCACACGAGGTCGTTGGAGAGCACAATGCCGAACATCGCGGAAAAAAACAAGAAGATCACCGAGAAAAACATGGGCCGACGGTCTTTTATTTCCTTATGATGTTCATGATAGTGCTTCATGTACGATATGGAATAGATGCAGATAAGCCCGCCGACAAAAGCGATAATGATAACCATAATGATGCTCAGCTTATCTACAAAGAAGTGATGACTCAGCGATTCTGTCAAGTGATGTCCCGACAATTCATACAAGGCCAGCGCCACCATCTGTACAATTGACATTAATGTAATCAGATATTTCCTGCTCTGTATGGTGACATAGACGATATACAGCGTCAGCAGTATCTCGATAGCAAACAGGCTGATATTCACCTCGGTCGATTGCACAAGGTAGTATTCTTCCGCCAAGCTAAAGTGCTTCACAGCCAGTATCACTGACAGGGCGGCTATGGTTAGAGTGGCTAAAATAATGATTGTATTGCGCAGAATGCTGTTTTTGATGCATCTCATCAAAGCGGCAGCGACTAAAGGAACAATGATTAGTAATACAAGCAGCGACATATATCTCCCTGATTTCCATGCCAGTCAGACTCACCAAATTACTGGCCATAACCGACTCAATATAGCATCGGCTAATTTCCTTGTCAACGATTGATATTATTTAGACAATCATATTTTGCCAACTAAAATCAGTATGCCTTTTTTATCTTTGAATAACCTATAATTAGGAAGAAAATTAAAGTTGGAACGAAGAACGCGAAAATATACAGCGATTTTTTATATAAAAACGGACCTTTATGCTATCCGTTCATATGAACGAAAATCTATATTAAATATAATTCTACGATTTGTTGATGTATATTTGGATTTTTCCTGAGGTGCGTATAAAGCGGTATTCGGTAATACGGCCACAGGATGAAAATCGATGCGAACCAGTGGAAGATATTCGGTGTTATTGGGATTTGCAAAGGCACTTAAAATCAAAACACTTCTCAAGGAGATAGAAAAGGCGGATATCGAGACCTGCGAGAGCTTGCGTCATCAACATTATTATCGCGCCAACCCGACAGCTTAAAGTCTTGTAAACGCTGTCGGTTCGATGACATCATGCGGATTTTTGCACATTGGTCCGGCCGAATTTTTCGGTCATCAACAGACGGCAGGCGGCTAAGAACGCAAATCTTGAGCCAGCCAAACGTGTGTGAAAAGCACGGGATAAATATGAAGATCCGCCGGTCACGATTGACATTCATCGCATTAGATGGCAAAATTATATGAAAAACAAGGGCTCCCACAGATTATCAATACAAAATAAAAAAGAATCTTAGAAAAACGAACAAATATCAAAGAATAGTCTATTGTTGATTACTATAAATTAATGCATAATATATGGGGGCTTGTGCAAATCAAATACCACAACAAAACACGTCTATAAGAAAGGAAGATCAACATGTTCAAGGTCTTTCTTGTCGAGGATGAGATCGTCGTGCGTGAGGGTATACGCAATAACATTCATTGGGAGCAGTATGGCTTTATTTATGCCGGCGACGCTTCGGATGGAGAGCTTGCGCTTCCCCTGATTCGCCAGATACAACCCGATCTTATTATCACGGACATCAAAATGCCGTTTATGGACGGGCTTGAGCTGATCAAGCTGGTCCGCGAGGAATTCCCGAGGACAAAGATTGTCATCATCAGCGGATACGACGATTTTTCCTATGCGCAGCAGGCGATACGAATGGGCGTCGAGCAATATCTGCTGAAACCCATCATAAAGGAAAAGATGGTGGAGATACTGATTGCGTTGTTTAAAAAGATGGAGAATGAACAGCAGCAGCAGGAATACCTCGCAAGGTTCCAAAGGGAAGCCCAGGAGTACGAAACGTTTTCACGCAGAAGGTTTTTCGAGCAAATCGTCACCGGGGGGTTAAGCGTTTCGGAAATCTCCGAAACCGCGAAGACGATGGGCATTGACATCAATGCCCCATGTTATAATATCGTCCTTTTTTCGCTGAACAGCGCCGGGTACGACGGAAGCACGCCTGAGAGCTATACGGATGCCCTTGCAGCGGTGCAGGACAAGGTGACTCAGTTTATTGTCAGTCACCCCGAGCTTATTTTGTTTCGCTGGAATGTCACAACGTACGCCGTTTTGATAAAAGGCGGACAGGACGATATCGCGCGACTGACTGACGATTGCACCGAAAGCATACAAAACCGCTGTGCCATGGCCGGACGCGACGTGGATTGGTATATCGCCTGCGGCACGCCGGTATCACGGCTCAGCGCTGTTCCGGCCTGTTTTACAGAGGCGAGCCGTATACTGTCCTACCGTTATTTGAGCCCGATGGAACATATACTGTCTGAAGCATGTATCCGGGATTTCCGTAAAAATGACGGCCTTGAAACGGACACGGGCAAAAAGGAAATCGATACGGAACGCATACGCGGCTTTTTAAGCAGCGGAGAAATAGAGGAGATTGACCGTTTTATCGATCAGTTGCTGCAAAGCGTCGGTGAGGATGCCCTTTCCATGCCATTGTTTTGCAGATATCTGACCTTGGCGGTTTACTTCGCGGCGACGGAGTACCTGGATTCGATTGGCTGCCGTGCCGAGAGCTTCTGGCCTTCGGAGCTTCGCCCGAAGGATAACGTCCCGACGCCTGAGGAAGCGCGGCTGTATGCGCGTCAGGCCATGGCGCAGGCGATTGAGCTGCGCGACCGTGAAAGCAAAAAGCAGCAGCGCGATCTGCTGATTCAGGCGATCGGTTTCATTGACACGCATTATCCGGATGAGACAATTTCTCTTGACAGGGTAGCCAGAGAAGTGAACATCAGCCCAAATTACTTTTCGGCGATGTTCAGTCAGGAAGTTGGGCAGACCTTCATCGAGTACTTAACCGGCAAGCGCATCGGCGAGGCGAAGCGGATGCTTCGCCAAACAGACAAGCGTTCGAGTGAGATCGCGTTCGCCGTCGGGTATAAGGACCCGCATTATTTCAGCTTCGTATTTAAGAAGGTTTCTGGCTGCACGCCCAGTGAATATCGCAGAGGTGACAGGCTGTGAGGTTTTATTTCCGGCGGGCAGTGAAAAACAGTAAAATAACCATGCAGAGCAGGCTCTGGAAAATGATACTGATTATCGCGCTGCCGCTGATGATTGTGATATTCGCGATCGCATCCATCGCCGTTGGATACGCGCTGCAGTATAACGCGATTCTGAACAACGTGACAACGGCTGCGGATTTCAACCTCGATTTCAAATACAACGTCGATCTTAAGATGTACTATTATGTCAGCGACAGTCAGTATTCGGAGGGACTGCCGATAGAAGACGTACAGACCGCAGAAACAATAGCGCGAAAGCTTATCACGACGACAACACAAAAGGACAGCCTTCGTCCCATCAACGATGTGTTGAACTATTGCCATAAGCTCGAGAAAAAGATATATAATATCGAAGAGACTGAAGGATATGATTCCCGCATGGATCAGCTGGAAAACGACGTCTATATGATGACGGATCTGATACGGGAATCCATGTACACCTACGTCTATTATGAGGCGGTGCATCTGGATGCTTTGCAGTCGGCCATGATAACGAACATGATCGTTGTGATGGGCGTGATCCTCGTTTTGGCGTTGGTGCTGCTGTATTTCCTTCTGACCTATTCGAGAAGACTGAGCAAAAGGACCGTCGATCCGGTGGACAAGCTCTGCGAGCGTCTGGAAGCGATCGGCAAGGGAAGCCTGCTCGTCTGCGAGCCGATTCAGGCGGACGTCGAGGAGGTGCAGCTTCTCTCGGATGGCATAGAGAGCATGGTTGGGCGGCTAAAGCAGCTGATGGATAAAAACGCCGAGCAGGAGAAGCAGCGCCGCCGCGCGGAATTGGCGCTGCTGCAGGCGCAGATGAACCCGCATTTTCTCTATAACACAATGGACACCATCATCTGGCTGATCGAGTCCGGAGAAATCAGCGAGGCCGTCATGATGGTCAGCAGTCTGTCGAATTATTTCCGCTTTTCCTTGAGCCGCGGACAGAACGTCATCACACTCGCGGAGGAGGAGCAGCATATCCGAAGCTACCTTGAAATCCAGCAGATACGCTATCGGGATTTGATGGATTATGAAATCGACATTCCGGATGAACTGAAAAAATACATATTGCCGAAACTCACGCTGCAGCCCATGGTGGAGAATGCGCTGTATCACGGCATAAAAATCAGCCGCCGCAAGGGTTTTATCCGCATAACAGGCAGAGTGCAGGATGAACACCTGATACTGGAAGTGACGGATGATGGATCAGGAATGACAAAAGAACGCCTTGGCGCGGTGCGGGCATCTCTGGAATATGACAGAAGCGAAGGTTTTGGTTTAAGAACGGTGCATCAAAGGATTCAGATTCTGTTCGGCGCGGAATATGGCTTGACAATGGAAAGCTCGCCGGATACCGGCACAAGAGTGATTGTAACAATTCCTATGCAAACGATCGATAAGGAGATGGAAGCATGAAAAAAACAGTGCTCGCGATAGCCATAAGTTTCGTGGTTCTGCTTGGCGGCTGCATTAATGAAGCGCCCGCGCCGGATATTTCCGAAGATGAAGAGGTGGAAAACCTGATCGTGGTCGGGTTTTCGCAGGTCGGCGCGGAATCGGAATGGCGCGTGGCCAACACAGAGAACATGAAAGCAACGCTGTGTGAAGAAAACGGTTATGAACTGATTTTTGACGACGCCCGAAATATGCAGGAAAACCAGATTCGGGCGATCCGTACCTTTATCCAGCAGGACGTGGACTATATCGTCGTCTCTCCCAGAACTGAAACGGGCTGGAATTCGATACTGCAGGAAGCGAAAGATGCCGGCATACCGGTCATCGTGATCGACCGCGATATCGTAGCGGAGGACAGGGAGCTGTATACGGCTTATGTCGGCGCTGACTTCCGCAAGGAAGGTGAAAAAGCCGTCCGGTGGCTGGAGAGTACGCTGGAAGAACAGGGGAGAGCGGAAGACCCCATACGGATCGTTCATATCATGGGAACGCTCGAATCCTCCGCACAGATCGGCCGGAGCGGTGCGTTGGAGGAGGCAGCCCGGCGCAATCCCAATTGGGAAATTGTCGCGCAGGAAGACGGCGATTTCACAAGAGCCAAGGCTTCCGAGGTCATGGATGCAATCTTGACGCAAACCCTTGATATCGATGTGGTTTACTGTGAGAACGACGGCGAGGCGCTGGGCGCGATAGACGCGATGAAAAAGGTGGGGCTTGATTGCAACGTGAATGGAGGCGTGATCGTTATCTCATTTGATGCGACAAGGCTGGGGCTCGAATATTGCCTTGACGGGAGAATTGCGTTGAATGTGGAATGCAACCCGCTGCAGGGCCCCTATGTTGATGCGATCATCAAGAAGATGGAGAACGGTGAGCCGATCGAGCGGAAAAAATATGTCGCTGAGACCCAGTTTGATTATTCGAACATTACGCAGGACATCATCGACAGCAGAGATTACTGATGACGACCGTAACGCCGTCAAACAACAATCGATTCTTTCCATTCAAGTAAATGGAAATATACACGGGCTCTGTTTTAAACAGAGCCTTTGTTTTTGGCTCCTTGATTAACGGCTCAAAAGGGCCGGAAGGTGCGGGATTATTTAATTTCGCCGCATTCCGTGACGGTCATTTTTTTATGGTAAGAGTCTGAAAAATTACGCAGAAGCCGGTTTTATGACAGTATAAAAATTTCAGACAGTTTGCTATCTAATCAAGAAGGTTTGAATTCTTCCCCGGTTCTTTTAAAGATATTGTTTTTTATTTTTCACAATGATATAAGCAAAGTGAAAACGGTGTGTAACCTCACACCGAAACATGGAAAGGAAATGGAAAGTATGAAAAAATTCATTGCTGCTCTTTTGGTTGTTGTATTGGCGATTGGAATGATCGCTTGTGCTGCGCAGACACCCGCCCCGAGCGAATCGGAATCCGCTCCGTCGGAATCCGCTGCCGCTCCGTCGGAATCTGCTGAGGCGTCTGAACCCGCTGCTGCTGGCGAGTTGATTAAGGTTGGTATCGTCAACAATCCGCCGGCCGAGTCCGGATATCGCGCCGCGAATGTGGCGGACTTTGAGAAAGTCTTCACAGAAGCGAACGGATACGAGGTGTCGACTGCCTACAGCCTGAAGAATGATGAGCAGTTGAATGCAGCTACGCAGTTTATCACCGATGGCGTAGACTATCTTCTCATCTCGGCTGCCGCGACAGATGGTTGGGATGCTGTTCTTGCCAGTGCTCAGGAAGCCGGCATCAAAGTGTTCCTCTTCGACCGTATGATGAACGTCGACGAGAGCATGTATGAAGCTGCTGTTGTTTCCGATATGGCAATGCAAGGCACGACGGCTGTGGAGTGGCTGAAGGCGCAGAATCTTGATGAGTATAATGTCATCCACATTCAGGGCGCAATGGGCAGCGATGCTCAGATCGGTCGCACCGCCGCGTTGGATGCTGAATTTGCAGCCGGCACAATGACAAAGGTTGTTCAGC
This sequence comes from Bacillota bacterium, assembly GCA_023461435.1. Classification (GTDB taxonomy): domain Bacteria; phylum Bacillota; class Clostridia; order Christensenellales; family SZUA-584; genus SZUA-584. Next base: position 41,127 of record JAEYLC010000016.1, on the reverse strand, counting down.
AGACCGCGACTTGGGATGAAGCCGAAGCGAAGAAAATTGTAGAAGCAGTCATCAATTCCGGTGACAAGTTCAACGTGATCTATGCCGAAAATGACGGCATGGCGAAGGGTGCTGTTGCGGCTCTCGATGAAGCTGGTATCACCCACGGCGTTGACAAGGATGTCATCGTGATGGGCTTCGATTGCAACAAGTGGGCGCTCAGAGAACTGCTTGCTGGCAACTGGAACTATGACGGTCAGTGCAGCCCCTTCCAGGCTACTGTCATCGCCGAGATGATTCAGAAGCTTGAAGCCGGCGAGACGCTTTCGGAGAAGAAAGTTATTTCTGAAGAGCGTGGGTTTGATGCAACGACGATTACGCAAGACGACATCGACACATACGGTCTTGGCGAATAACCTTTACACCTAAATACCAGGGACTTCGTATTAAGTATGCGCGGTGCGGGGTATGCGGATATTATCCGCATACTCGCACCGCCATCTTTACGAGAATTCCAACGCTTAAAGGATGGTTAGTACCTATGCAAAACGACATCGTTTTATCAATGCGGAAAATATGCAAAGCCTTCCCGGGTGTACGCGCTTTGCAAAATGTTGATTTTACTCTTCGTAATGGCGAAATTCACGCCCTGATGGGTGAGAATGGGGCCGGCAAGTCAACCTTGATCAAAGTTTTAACAGGCGTATACCCGAAAGATTCAGGGCAGATACACATCGCGGGTATTAACAAGGAAATTACTGTAAGGTCACCTCAAGAGGCTCAGAATATCGGCATCAGCACGGTTTATCAGGAGATCACCCTATGCCCTAACCTAACGGTTGCCGAAAATATGTTTATCGGTCGGGGCAGTTACAGTTTCGTAAATTGGCGCTATATGAAAAAGAAGACGACGGAGCTGCTTGCTAAGCTTAATATTCCGGCAAGAGCCACTCAGCAGCTTGCCACTTGCTCGCTGGCTGTACAGCAAATGGTCGCCATTGCCCGCGCCGTGGATATGGACTGCAAAGTCCTTATTTTGGATGAGCCGACCTCCTCGCTGGACGAACACGAGGTTGCAAAGCTTTTTTCTCTTATGCGCGATCTGAAGTCCCGCGGTGTCGGTATCATATTCATCACGCATTTCCTTGAACAGGTGTACGAGATATGCGACAGGATAACCGTTTTGCGGAACGGTGAGCTCGTAGGTGAGTACGAAATAAAGGATCTGCCGCGCGTGCAGCTCATTTCAAAGATGATGGGTAAAGAGCTAGACGATATTTCAGCGTTGGAAAATCGAAAGGTGTTTAACGCCTCGGCGGATGATACGCCCGTCTTCGAGGCATTTGGGTTATCCAGCGCGGAGGGTACAAGGGCGTTTGACTTCAAAATCCACAAGGGAGAAGTCAACGGGTTTACCGGGCTTCTCGGCTCGGGCCGCAGCGAAAGCGTGCGTGCTATATTCGGCGCTGATAAAATTACCAGCGGCAAGATGAGGATAAACGGAAAAAACGTTAAAATATCAAAGCCCAAGGATGCCATGAAGTATGGTATCGGGTATCTGCCCGAGGATAGAAAAAAGGACGGTATTGTTGAGGATCTGTCTGTACGTGAAAATATTACACTGGCATTACAGGTTATGAAGGGCTTATTTAAGCCGCTTTCCAGGACTGAAGCGGAAGCCTTTGCAGATAAGTACATCAAATTATTGGGGATAAAAACCGCTTCGACGGATACGCCCGTAAAATCACTTTCGGGCGGTAATCAGCAAAAGGTCATACTTGCACGATGGCTGCTCACAAATCCAAAGTATCTTATCTTGGACGAACCGACGCGCGGTATTGATGTCGGTACAAAAGTTGAAATACAAAAGCTTGTTTTGAAGCTTGCCGGAGAAGGCGTTAGCGTGACGTTTATTTCATCCGAAATAGAGGAGATGCTTCGCACTTGTTCGCGGCTTATCGTTATGCGGGATCGTAAAATAGTAGGCGAATTGAGTGGCGAGGACATGACGCAAGCCAATATTATGCATACGATAGCGGGGGAGGTAGCTCAAGATGGCTAAGGTTTTAAAGAAAATTGGATCTTTTTTGCTGAAGGCATTAAAAGAAACCGGGCCTTTTTTGCTGAAGAGTTTTAAGAAATTTTTGAAGTCTCAATTGGTTATTCCGGTGGTTGCGCTTGTTGCGCTGTTGGCTTTTGATTTTATTTTTTTCAATTTAATCAAGGGTACTGATTTTTTCTCTGTTACCCTTGAAAAAAACAACAATGGAGACCCCGCGCTTCAAGGAAATATAATCAGTATCTTAAATAACGCATCCGAGCTTGTTATTTTGGCAATCGGTATGACGCTGGTCACGGCATCGTCAAGAGGGCAGGATATCAGCGTTGGCGCAGAGGCGGCCATTGCGGGCAGTGTTTTCGTGAGTGTGCTTCTTGCGAATGAAATAACATGGCCGATCATTATTGTCGCCTTTTTGGCATGCTGTGTGGTTGCAGTACTTTGCGGCGCATTCAACGGCACATTGGTTGCCGTATTTAAGATTCAGCCGATGATTGCGACATTGATACTGTTTACTGCCGGACGCGATGTCGCGTATATGATAAACGGCGGGGCAACGCCGACTGTTGCAAGCCCGCTGCTTGGATATATTGGAAGCTTTATTCCGGGCGTCCCCATACCTACCCCCATTATCATCGTCATCATATTCGTGGTGTTGATTTCGCTCGTCTTAAGGTTCACCAATCTCAGGTTATACACACAATCGGTTGGAATCAACGAAAAATCCGCTCGCTTAAACGGAATCAACGCTATTTGGATAAAACTGCTGTCATTTATGATACTGGGCGTTTGCGTTGCTGTTTCGGGCTCTGTCTACGTCAGCAGAATGGGACTTATCAACCATTCAACCAGCTTCTGGGGTATAGAAATGGACGCTATTTTGGCAGTCGCGATCGGCGGCAATTCTCTGAGCGGCGGAAAATTCAGCTTGGCCGGTTCAATCATGGGCGCGTACATCATTCATACGCTGACTGTTACGCTCTTAGCCATGAAGGTTCCTTCGAATGCGATAATATTCTACAAGGCAATTGCTATTATCGTTATCGTTGTGGTATTATCGCCGATTGTAAAAAAATACGTCTTTCAGTTGCGCGATTTTCTGTTTAAAAAACCGACGAAAGATAAGCTGTTAAAAACCGACGAGAATAACGGAGAACAAATATTATGACAAATAATAGAGGTTTAAATGCCGGTATGCCGGAGAAAAAACGCAGGGAGCGCATTTCCAACACCAATTTGCTCTTGACCATAACGATTTGCATCTTCATTTGCATGTACGCATTTGGCATGCTTGTTTTGGGCGGCGGTTTCTTGAAAGCCCAGCAGTTCCTTAATATTTTCAATAACAATGCGTTTTTGATCGTGATTTCCTGCGGACTGACTATCGTTATGATAGCAGGCGGCATAGATATTTCGGTGGGAGGCATAACCGGGCTGGTGTCTATGGCTTGCATCGTCTATATGGACGATCATGGCGGCAGCTTAATAGGCTCGGTGGGATTAGCCTTGGGTATAGGGTTAGCGTTCGGGCTGCTTCAGGGAGCGTTGATATCATATTTGGAGATACAGCCCTTTATTATCACCTTAGCGGGTATGAACCTTGCAAGAGGCATGATACTATTGATCAGCTCCGGAGAGCGCACAGCGGCGCTCCAGGCCTTTACCGATCTTAAGAATTCCCGTATCATTATTCCGGGTATCGGTTCTTATGGAAAGGAAGGCAATTATATTGATGCAAAAATTGAGCCCGGCGTCGTCGTTGCGATCGCTGTCGTATTGGCGGTATTCGTCATTCTGAAATGGACGCGACTCGGACGCAACCTTTATGCGGTGGGCGGCAACAGCCAGAGCGCATTGATGCTCGGCATCAATGTTAAACGCACAAAATTCTATTCCCATTTGCTGTGCGGATTATTGTCCGGAATCGGCGGTTATGTCTATCTGCTGCATACAGGGGCAGCGGCCCCCAGCAGTGCTGCCGTGTCAGAAATGAAAGCGATTGCAGCGGCCATTATTGGCGGGACATTATTAACCGGCGGCGTGGGCAATGTCATCGGTACGCTTTTTGGGGTGCTTTCTTTAATGACCATCGACAGTATTGTGACGTTATCGGGGCTAAGAGAACCATATTGGCAGGGCATTGTCAGCGGGCTTATGCTGTTCTTTGCTATTATGCTTCAAAGCGTTGTTCTCACGCTTCGGGATAAGGGCGGTTTTAAGCAGCAGCGTCCGGAACGGCTTAAGTTCAGGAGCAAAAAATATGAAAAGGACATTCCAGCGTAGCGGGAAACAGTCTTTCAACCGCATTTGTGCACCTTAAAAGAGGATGAAAAAAGCCTGACGGCCAAAATATACTGTGCGTAATTTGATTCCTCCTTATGTTTATGTGCAGCAAGGCAGACCACAAGGCTGGGTATATCCCGGCCTTGTACCATTTCAAAACGAAAATAAAAGAACAAGAATGAAAAAAATAATTAATTAAACGAACATAAACGTTGATACCATTGTATCGCTATTGTATTATAGAACCAGTAAACACCATGAAATGAGGAGGAGGATATATGGACAGTCACAGCAGCAAGAATGCGCTTTTGAACGGCGAGACGTATCTCGGTATTGAGCTTGGCTCCACAAGGATCAAGGCGGTGCTGATTGACGGCACGCACTCCCCCGTTGCGACTGGCGGGCATAACTGGGAAAACAAATATGAGGACGGCAAATGGACATACTCTCTGGATGACATATGGACAGGCATTCAGGACTGTTTTGCCCAGCTCGCACAGGACGTGAGCGACAAGTACGGTGTAAAGCTTGAACGCGTGGGTGCGATGGGCGTCTCGGCTATGATGCACGGCTATATGGCGTTTGACAGAGACGATAAACTGCTCGTGCCTTTCCGCACATGGCGCAACACGATGACTGGAGAAGCGGCCGAAAAGCTCACAAAGCTGTTTGGGTTCAATATTCCGCAGCGCTGGAGCATTGCGCATCTCTATCAGGCAATGCTGAATGGTGAGCCGCATGTGTCGGATATCAGCTACCTCACCACACTGGCCGGATATATCCACTGGCGGCTGACGGGCGAGAAGGTGCTGGGCATTGGCGACGCGTCGGGAATGTTTCCGCTTAATGACGCGACGCGGCAGTATGATGCGGACATGATGGACAAATTCGATCAGCTGACTCAGAAATTTTCCTGGAAACTCTCCGGCATACTGCCAAAAATTCTGCTTGCAGGCGAAAATGCGGGTGTTTTGAGTGACGACGGCGCGAAGCTGCTTGACCCCACGGGCACGCTCAAAGCGGGGATACCGATGTGCCCCCCCGAGGGCGACGCGGGCACCGGCATGGTCGCGACGAACGGCGTGCGGCCGCGCACCGGCAACGTGAGTGCGGGGACCAGCGTGTTTGCGATGGTGGTGCTTGAAAAGCCGCTGTCCAGGGTGTACGAGCAGATCGACATGGTGACCACGCCGTCGGGCGACGCCGTGGCAATGGTGCACTGCAACAATTGCACGGGCGACCTTGATGCATGGGTGAAGCTGCTCGGCGAAGCGGCCAAACTGCTGGGCGCGGACTTTGATACGCGCACGCTCTATTCCATATTGCTGAACAAGGCGTTTAGCGGCGACGCGGACGGCGGCGGCCTGCTGTCTTTTAACTACATATCCGGTGAACACTTAACCGGTCTTGAGCAAGGGCGTCCGCTTTTCATGCGCGCGCCGGAATCGGCTTTGACATTATCCAACTTCATGCGCACACACCTGTATGCCGCCTGCGCATCGCTGAGCATCGGCATGAAAATACTGCTGGAGGAAGAGGGCGCGGCGCTGGATTCCATCACAGGCCACGGCGGGTTCTTCAAGGATGCCAATGTGGGCCAGCGCATCATGTCGGCCGTGATGGGCGCACCCGTCACCGTGATGGCGACAGCGGGTGAGGGCGGGCCGTGGGGGATGGCGATACTTGCGGCGTATATGATGAGCAAACAAAGCGATACGCTGCCCGATTACCTGAGCGGCCGCGTGTTCTCTGGCAGCGAAGCTGTTACCGTCGCGCCGGATGCCGCGGATGCCGCGGGATTCAGGACGTTCATGAAACGGTATGAAGCGGCACTTGATACGGAGCGCAAGGCTGCGGAAACATTCCATTGCTGACAAAAGAAATATAGACAAAAAAAGATGTGAAAGAGAAAAGGAGTATAATATGGCTTTTAAATTCTGGTTTGTGGTCGGGTCGCAGCATCTGTACGGCCCCGAGGTATTAAAAGAGGTTGCCGCTCACGCGCAGACAATAGCGGACGGCTTCAACGCGGACAAGAATATTCCGTTTGAGGTGGTGTCTAAAGGTGTGGTGACCACACCCGACGAGATCAAAGCGGTGTGCGTGGCCGCCAACAGTGACGCGGACTGCGCCGGCGTAATCACATGGATGCACACGTTCTCACCGAGCAAGATGTGGATCGGCGGACTGACCGTCCTCAACAAGCCGTATCTGCACCTCAACACGCAGTTCAATAAAAATCTGCCGTATGACACGATCGATATGAACTTCATGAACACGAATCAATCGGCGCACGGCGACAGGGAGCACGGCTTCATCACGGCACGGCTCAGAATGAAGCGCAAGGTCATCTGCGGCTACTGGGAAGACGGCGCGTTCAGAACCCGCGTCGGCGGCTGGATGAGAAGCGCGGTGGGCGCGATGACGAGCAAAAGCCTCAAGGTGATGCGCCTTGGCGACAACATGCGCTATGTGGCGGTGACCGAGGGTGACAAGGTCGAAGCGGAAAAAATACTCGGATGGAGCGTCAACACCTACGGCGTCGGCGGCTTTGTGGATCTGGTCAACAGCGTGACCGATGCGCAGGTGGAAGACAAGGTTAAGGAATACAAGAGCAAATACGAAATCAAGACGGACAACAAGGATGCCGTTTACTATCAGGCGAAGCTCGAGATCGCGCTCGAGCAGATGCTCAAAGAGGGCGGCTTTGGCGCTTACACCGACAGCTTTGAAGACCTTTATGGCCTCGAACAGCTGCCGGGCCTTGCGTCGCAGAACCTGATGGGCAAGGGCATTGGGTTTGGCGCCGAGGGCGATTGGAAGCAAGCTGCGCTGCAGGCGGTCATCGGCGCGATGTCGCAGGGGCTCACCAAGGGCTATTCGTTCATCGAGGACTATACCTATCATTTTGAAGACGGCAACGAGGCGGTACTCGGCGCGCACATGCTTGAGATATCGCCCGCGATCGCGAAGGAAAAGCCCGCAGTGGAGGTGCATCCTCTGGGCATCGGCGGCAAGGCCGATCCCGCGCGTCTCGTGTTTGAAGGCAAGGAGGGCGACGCGATACTCGTGACGCTTGTGGACATGGGCGGACGGTTCCGCATGATCGTGCACGATGTGAAGGCGATACCGCCGATGGGCAAGATGCCGAACCTGCCGGTGGCGAGCGTGATGTGGCGGCCGATGCCGGACATGATCACGGGCAACGAAGCGTGGATACGCTGCGGCGGCACGCATCACAGCGTGATCTCTTATGATCTGACCGCCGAACACATGGCCGACTTCGCCGAGATCATGGGTATCGAGTTCGTGCATATCAGCAAGAGCACCACGATCGAGGATATCAAGATGAAGCTCGCGCTCGGCGATATGATCTGGAGCTGATATATGCTGGAGACACTCAAGCAGGAAGTGCTCAGGGCCAATCTTGATCTTGTGAAATTCGGCCTCGTGCTGCTGACGTGGGGCAATGTGAGTGCATATGACGATGAGACGGGGCTCGTGGTAATCAAGCCGAGCGGCGTAAGCTATGAGACGATGACCGCGGACGATATGGTCGTGGTGAATCTCGACGGCAGCAGAGTCGAAGGAAAATTGAACCCGTCGTCGGATACGCCGACGCACGTTGCGCTTTACAAGGCGTTCAAGGGCGTGAAGGCGGTGGCGCATACGCATTCGAAGTGGGCAACAAGCTGGGCGCAGGCAAACAGGGACATTCCGGCGCTCGGCACAACGCACGCCGACAACTTTTACGGAAGCATTCCGTGCACAAGGCGCATGACGGACTCAGAGATCAAGGGCGATTATGAAAAAGAGACGGGCAGCGTGATCATTGAGACGTTCAGAGAGCGCAGCATCGACCCGCTGCAGGTGGGCGCGGTGATTGTGGCGAACCACGGGCCGTTCAGCTGGGGGGCAAGCTGCTCAAAGGCGGTGGAGAACGCAGTGGTGATGGAATACGTCGCCGAGATGGCATACATCGCTGTTGATCTGAATCCCAAAGCCGACATCCAGCGAGCGCTGCTCGACAAGCACTTTTTAAGGAAGCACGGCAAAAACGCTTATTACGGACAGAAGGCCGGAAAAGAATAAACACGGTCTGACAGTTACCAGAGAAAGAACTCTCTATATAAATAGAGTTGTGATTCATCTCCAACTAATTAAACGGCATCCGACGGGGTGCCATTTTTTTCGGGCCGGACCCTCGCCGTCAAGTTCGTCAAGACTCACGGCGTGCAGGCGGCTGTGACCAACGTCGTCTTGCCCAGCTGTGTTTCTTAAGCGGCGTGTTCGTGGAGCAGGAGCTGCTTGGAAAAACGGTGTTCGCGGTATTGAGCTTCAATCCGGGCTACTGGTAGATCAAGGCCGTGAATGATATACGCGGCATGGCGGAATACAACAGCTCAAATTTAACTCCAATCATTTACAGCATACGGATACAGCTTGGATTCGCGCTGGCGTTTATCGCGATCGCGATGGTCGTGACCAAAGCGGGTGAGGCCGGAGCGCGGCATAGCGTTAACCTTTAACCTGAAGACAAAAGGAAGCAAGCGGGAGCCTGCTTTCTTTTGTTTCTCCGGCTAAGTTGACGGAGAGATAAATATAGCCGGACTGCGAAAAATCAGAACAAGGAGATGAACCGGTCCCAAATGGTTTCGTTGTTTTGTTCCGTCTGAGGCTGTTCAGCAACATCGTTTTTTTCTATCTCTTCGCTCTTGAACACGAACTGAACCAAACCGGTCTTATTGTTTTGAGGAGAAGTAAACGATACGGGCTGAAAATCCGATCCCGTGTATTGAGCCATCATATCGTCGATCTCGGTCTGCATCGTCTCAGGCATATCCATGGTTCCGTCACTTAGCTCAGAGGTTCCCTCGTGGAGCTGAGATATACCGTCACTAAGACTGTCGATGCCGTCGTGAAAACGGGATAATCCGTCGTGAAAGCCTGCATATCCGCCCGACATATCCGCAATGCCGTTCATATAATCGGCCAATCCTTTATGAAAATCGGCATAGTTTTTGGACAATTGCGACAGCCCGTCAGCAAGCTGACCCATCTGGCTCATGATGTCCGCGCCGGAGAGGGAATTTTCGATCCCTTGCGACATCTGATCCAAGGACGAAGCGACTGTCCCGATGGAACCGGATATCGTATCGATTGTGGGGGCGATGGCGTCAAAAGCGCTTTTGACCTGATAATAAGTCCCTCTGGCTGTTTGCGCGGCCGCATACGAGGCGGTCAGCGTGTCGAGGACACCATACTGACTTGGGTCGGTATTCGCGTAAAGCGTATCAAACTGATCCTGCGTCAAAACCGTATCGGGGATCCCCCGCATGGCGGCGTCAAGCGCCGTATAGGCCGAGGCAAAGCCGTTTTTAAGCTCAGTGAGGCCGCCCGAAATGTCCGTCAGCCCCGCCGAGAGCTGGCCGAGCGCCTGCGGAAGCTGAGTCAGGTCATCGAAATCCGCGCCGCCGGACAGTGCCCCGCTCAGTAACGATGAAATTTGTGATAACGCGGTATTGATCTGTGACGAGGCCGTCACGAGCTGCCCCGAGTTATCGCGCAGCTGCGCCAGTCCGCTTTTGATGCCGGCAGAGCCGTTTTCGAGGCCCTGAGCGCCTTCAGTTAAGTCCGCGGCGCCGTCAGCCAGATCGCCAACGCCGTCATTGAGGTCGGATATGGCGCCCGATAGCTTTTCAAAATCGCCGAGCATGTCGTCGGTATCCGGGGTTTCTATGTTCATGGACAGCGGCATACCGGTGATTTGGATACCGGCCATGGTAAAATCGTTCACCGAAGCTGTCAAGCTGAAGTCCGCGTCTTTTTCAGGCATCACGGTATAGGTCACAACGGTGTTTTTGCCCGCGCTCGCGAGCGTGGCGCCGGGCGCTTTGATATCGCCGCACTTATCGGTATCCAGCGTCACGGATATCTGCAGCAGATAATGATCATAAAAGGCCGGATCGATGTTCTCATTGGGCTCGGTCGCAATGTGTATGGTGATGTTTCCCGATTTACCGGCAATATCCCGGGGCGCCGTTTTTGTCCCGTCCAGATCATAGGAGATATCGAACAGCCACGGAAGTTCGGCCGACGCCATGTTGCCCTGATAATAAAAATTGCCCTCCTCTGCCTGAAAAGAGACGGATTCGCCGTTGTTTGTGATCGCGCCCGTATTTGTGAGGTTCACGACGGACGAATAGCGGCCATAATCCGTGACATCCCCGGCTGCGGCGATTTCAAAATGGTTCACCGCGTAAACGGCACTGACGTCTCCGTCGGCGGCGAGAGTGGCGTAAACCACCTCTTCTTTGTTTCTAACTGCGGCGCTCTGCCCGCCGTCAGCGGCGGGGAGGCCCGGCTTATCCGATTCGGCAACGGATACGGTTGCCGGAGCGATGATCAAAGCGGCGGACAAACACGCCGACATAAAGACCTTAAACAATCTAGATTTCATGATATTCCTCCAAGCGTTTATTCTCCGCTTTCTTTAAGAACCCCGCCTTAAAGGTGGTTTTTTCGATAGCCTTATCCAGCAGCGTCAGCATGGCCGGCAGAAAGCAAACCACCATCAGAACAGAGAGCAGTGTTCCGCGCCCCAGCAGGAGCCCCAGCCCGGATATGACATTGTTTGACGATGCGAAATACAGCGTGAAGCCCGCTGTTGCGAGCGTCAGCCCCGAAACCAATATCGATTTAAAGCTGCCGCCCAGCGCGGTGCTGATGGCTTCGCGGCGCGGCAGCCGTTTTCTGTGTGCCAAATAACGATTGGTCAGCAATATGGCGTAATCAACCGTTGCTCCGAGCTGCACCGTACACAGCACCAGATACCCCATGAAGTTAATGGAAAGGCCGCTGAAATACGGAATGGAAAGGTTGATCCAGATCGCTGTTTCAATGGTTAAGAGCAGAATAACGGGCAGCACTGCCGATTTGAATGTGATCAGCAATACAACAAAGATTGCAACAATGGCGATCAGGTTGATCATGCCGGTGTCCTGTTTCACGACATTTTTCATATCGTACAGGTTCGCGCTCTGCCCCGCGGAATAAAACGTATCGCCGTAATGGACTTTCGCCTTTTCGTTGATGCTTTCCACCGTTTTGAAGGCGGTATCGCCTTCCTCGGGCGTATCCGTGTACACGATGATGCGGGCGTAGTTTTTCGAGTAGAACTGCTCTGTGGTCTTCTCATCAAGGAACTGAGACGGTATCTGAGCGCCGACCTGGGTCGTATAAGACGCGACGCCCGTGACGTGATCGAGCTTTTCTATGTCCTGACAGAGCGCCTGCTCCTTTGCGACATCGCCTTTGGGAACCAGAAGAGCCATGACCGTCGATTTGCCGAACACCTCCTGTACGGCAGCGCTGTCGCGTGCGCTGCGGGTATTCGGAACCGCGTTTTCGTTGCCGTAGGTGAACCCCGTTCGGCCTTGGCCTAAAAAGCAGGGCACGATCAATATAGCGACCGTCACAATCGCCGGTATCGCGACCTTAGACATGACTTTATAGATGTTTTTGAAGCTTGGCATGAGCTCCCAGTGATGGGTTTTGTCAATGAGCTTATACAAGCACAAGGTGAGCGTGGGAAGGAAAATCATCACCGAAATAAAGCTGAGTATGATTCCTTTGGCGAGGATAAGCCCCAGGTCGGCCCCTATCTGGAAATTCATGAACACAAGCGCCAAAAACCCGAATAACGTTGTGGCCGCGCTGGCGGCCACGGTGGACATCGACTCCTTTACGGATTGCCGCATGGCTTCTTCCACGTTGGTGAATTTCTTTCTGTTGTCGGCAAAGCTGTGCAGCAGAAAAATCGCGTAGTCGAGCGTGCAGGCCATCTGCAGTATGGGGCTGACCGAATTTGTCATAAACGATATTTCGCCGAAGAATATGTTCGTTCCCATATTGATCAGTATAGAGATTCCTATTGCCGCAAGAAAAAGCAGCGGCTCTATCCATGATGTGGTGGACAGCACCAGCAGTATGATGATAGCGGGCAGCAGAACGGCCATCGCGTTGAGGACCTCGGATCCGGCTGCGTTTTGAATGGCGACCAAACTGGGGGCTTCGCCCGAAAGCGCGTTGTCCTGACCTATTAAATTCAGTATGGCCTCACAGGCTTTTTTCTCCATTCCCTCATCGATGGTCACCGAGAAGAGGGCATCGCCGTCTTTGTAAAAGCCTCCGACCGTATCGGCGTCTCCCATTTCAAGCGGCTGCTTGATGTCCATAACGTCGTCAAGCCAGATGACCTGTGAGACACCGTCGATTGCGGCCAACTGCCGCTTATACTCCATCGCTTCCATAATCGAGATGTCTTTGACCATCACGCTGGCATTCGGTATCGGCTGCGCAAACTCGTCACCCATAATTTGTACGGCCTTTGTGGACTGCGCGTTGGGCGGAAGGTAATCAACCATGTTATAGTTGATTTTCACGAACGTCTGCAGCAATACGCTTATCAGCGTCAAGAAAATGAACAAAACGATCACGGTCTTTTTATGTCTGGTCATGATATTCGAAAATCTGTCCATATCGGCTCCTAAGCAACAGGTAGTTGAAAAATCATACGGTATGAATTATAATCGACATAATGTCGGGTTACAACCGACAGATGCGCGCCGGGTGTCCGTTAGCCGACACGGCATCCGCAAATTGTCGGATATGTTCTTATTTATTGGAGGACGGCAATGAAAGAGAGCAAAACGGACCGCCGGGTCAAATATACAAAAACCATGCTGAAAAATGCGCTTGTCCATTTCATGCAAAGGCAGCACATTTCGAGCATTTCGGTCAAGTCGCTGTGCGAAACGGCGGATATCAACCGCAGCACCTTCTATGCCCATTATGCCGATCAGTACGATCTGCTCCGCCAGATCGAAGAAGATGTAATCACCAACTTAAGGCTCCATCTGGAGCATCAGGATTATAATAACAGGCTTCCGGTATCGGCGCAGGTCATGGCCCGCATTTTGGAGTACGCAAAAGAGAACGCCGGGCTGTTTCAAGTGCTGCTCAGTGAAAACTGCGACTTCGCTTTTCAGAAAGATGTCATGGCGTTGGCTCAGATTATCTCGTCCCAGTATAATAAAGCGCTCGACTCACGCACAAGGGATTATCTGGAGGCTTACAGCATCAACGGGTGCATCAGCATATTCCAAAAGTGGCTCAGGGACGGCACGGTCGAATCGGCCGAGGAGATCACAGAACTGATTTTGAATATTGTCTATAACGGGATGGCATATTTTCAGCGTAAATAAAAGAGGTTTAAAGGCCCCGTAATTTTTAATCAATCATACAGCTGATTACAAGCGGATTTTTGGAATATCTTCAAGCCTGCGCTTATTGCATATTGATATAACTTAAGATATATTAATACATGGAATCATCCCATTTTTCATATTAAGGGGTATAAATATGGCGAAAAGAGACGGACGCGTTGTCAAGGTGCATGCGTTAAACGCAATGTTTCCCTATATGATGCGTACAAGGACAGAATCACTCGTTTACTTCAACACGGCGCTCGACGTGGAAAACCTGCTGGCGTACATTGAAAAAAAACAAACCGAGGGCGTTGAAATCAAGTTTTTTCAGATGTTCGTCGCCTCGGTGGTCAAGCTATTTAAGGAGCGCCCCCACTTAAACAGGTTCATATCGGGACGAAAGCTCTACCAGCGCAACGATATCAAGCTTTCCTTCATTGCCAAAAAGGCGGCTTCCGACGAGAGCGAGGAGACAAACGTCGCGCTCACATTCAACGAAAAGACCACCTTTCAGGACGTTATTGACAAACTCAGAAGAGACATCAAAACAGCCAAATCCGACGATGTGAAAAAGGACGATGATAAAGTCATCGAGACGCTGATGAAGCTGCCGCGGTTTATGCTGCGCGCGCTTTTTGCGTTGCTGCGCTGGCTCGATTTTTACTTCAACATGCCGAGGATGTTTGCGGATGTAGACCCGCTGCGCTGCAGCGTGTATATTGCCAATCTCGGGAGCATCGGCATTGAGGCGCCGTTCCATCACCTGTTCGAATGGGGCAACTGCTCGGTGTTTATCGCTATCGGCAAAATTGGGTACAAGCCCGTGGCTCTTGACGACGGTACGATCGTCGCAAGAAAAATGGTCGAGGTGAAGGTGACGCTGGACGAGAGGATCGCGGACGGGTTTTACTTTGCACGCTCATTAGAGCTTATGGAAAGTTACCTGAAAAATCCCGAATCCATCGAACGCTTGTAAGCGAGGTGAATAGAATGGACAATGGAATATACAAAGGGAACAAAGTCAAAAAACCGTGGCTCAAATTTTACGGAGACATCCCGGAATTTATGGAAGTCCCCGATCTCACGATGTATGAGCTGCTGCGCGATACCGCACTGAAGTATCCGAATAAAACCGCCATCAACTATATGGGAGCCGAGATCCCGTTTTCCAGGCTGCTGTCGATGATTGACCGCTGCGCGGCTTCTTTTACCGCGTATGGCATCAAGCCGGGCGACAGCGTGCTGCAGTCGATGCCCAATATCCCCAACGCGCTGATTATTTTCTATGCGCTCAACAAGATCGGCGCGCGCATTGCGATGACGCATCCGCTTTACTCATCAAGCGAGCTGGATCAATACGTCAAGGAGACGGACAGCGTTTGGTGCGTCACGGTGGACATGTTCTATGATCGGTTTAAGGACATCCTGCGGCCCGATCAGAAGCTTTTGATCACGAAGATATCCGATTATCTGCCCGGTTCCAAAAAGCTGATGTTCAACATCATAAAAGGCGGACAGAACAAGGTTTCCGAAGACGGCAGGGTCGTGCTGTGGAAGGATTTCTTAAAGAAATCCGAAGGCGCCAATATCTCTTACGAGCGGCCTGCCGATCCCAAGGAGGGCGCGGTGGTGCTGTTTTCAGGCGGTACGACGAACATGCCCAAGGGGATTTTGCTGTCCTCATATAATTTCAACGCGCTCTCGGCGATCATCGCCCCGTTCGCCAAGTTCACGAAGGACGACAGCGTGATCGCGATACTGCCGGTTTTTCACGGATTTGGCCTTGGAATCTGCATCCATTCGATCATTTGCAACGGCGGAACGATATTCCTCGAGCCGAAGTTCGGCACAAAGATCTATATCGACAGCCTGCGCAAGCATCAGCCGACATTTATCGCGGGCGTGCCCACGATGTTTGAGGCGATGCTGCGCGACAAGAACTTTTCCAAGGTCCGCTTCGACCGTCTCAAGGCGATCTACAGCGGCGGCGACAGCCTGTCTCCCGAGCTCAAGGCCCGCTTCGACGAGCGGTTAAAAGCGCAGGGCAGCAAGGTGGAGCTTGCCGAAGGCTACGGCCTCACCGAAACCGTGACGGGCTGCGTGCTGACGCCGGCCAGCCTGTACCGCAGGGGCGCGATCGGCATCCCGATGCCGGGCATGCTCGCGAAGGTCGTGAATATGGAAACGAAGGAAGACGTGCCGTACGGCGAGAACGGAGAGATCGCGCTGGCGGGCCCCACGCTGATGCTTGAATATATCAATCAGCCCGAAGAGACAGCCAAGACCATACGGACGGATGAAAACGGTATCCGGTGGCTCTATACGGGCGACATCGGCTGCATGGACGAAGACGGCTATCTGTATTTCAAGAGCCGTGAGAAGCGGATGCTCAAAGTTTCGGGTGTGAGCGTTTATCCGATGCAGGTCGAACAGGTGCTTGAAGCGCATGATCTTGTTTTCAGAGCATGCGTCGTGGGAGTGCCGGACGATTATCAGATGACGAGCGTGAAAGCCTATGTCGTGCTGGAGGATCAGTCGCAGGCTTCGGATGAAACGAAGAAGGCACTGATAAAGCACTGCCATAAACACCTGATCAAGTGGAGCGTGCCGCGCGCCATTGAGTTCCGCGACAAGCTTCCGACGACGCTCGTGGGCAAGGTGGAATACAGCGCGCTCGAGAAGTCGCGCATCACGGCCGAAGATCTTGCGCTTGAAGGCGCGGAGTAGAGCATTCAGGGCTTTTGTTTGACGGGTTCGCCCATCTCACCATGATATAAGCAGCTAAGGAAGCGCTTGTCGAAGGATGCGCTTCCTTTTTATTAATCCGGCAGTTTTTCCGTCGGGGTCCCTTTAAGTCAACTGATGTTCGGAAAATCGCAAAATTAGTGTTAAGTTATTAGATATATATATATTTAAATTATGAGAGATTTGTGTTTTATGTTATACTATTAAGGTAGGAGCAGGAGATTTATGTTGAAAATTGCCATATGCGATGACGACACACTTATATGTCACGAATTGCGATCGATCGTTCAGTTTGTTTGCGAAGCCATTCAATATGAATATGATATTTTCACTTTTTCCGACGGCGAATTGCTGATCAAGAGCCTCTCTGAATCAAAAAGTTACGATATCATTTTTATGGATGTTCGCATGAAGAAAATGAACGGCATAAAAGCGGGGAGAGTCATTCGCGATTTGCATCACGATGAAAAGACGAAGATCATTTTCGTTTCGGCGATCAAAGACTATGTGTTTGATGCTTTTGATGCACGGCCCGTCAATTTCATAGTGAAGCCAATCAGCAAAGATAAGGTTGAGAAGGTACTAAAGAAAACAATCGCGCTCATTGAAGAAGAACGCGGCGTGTTTATATACAAAAGCGGCCATTATAATCTCTCGATTTACTTGTCTGACATTCAGTATTTTGAAAGTGTGCTAAGGAAAATAAAAATCGTGACTTCATCGAAATGTGAAGAATATTATGGCACAATGTCTGATCTGCTGGAAATGAGTCTGCACAATTTCATTCAGATACACAGATCGTATTATGTAAATATCAGCCAGATCGGCGAGTATAAATACACCTCTGTGAAGATGAAAAACGGCCACGAGCTCAGCATCAGCCAAAATAAACGTTCGGAAGTCATGGAGGCCTTGACAAAAATCACACTTTCCAAACTGAAGGAGTCTTAACATTGTTTGAGACGTTTTACTTGATTATCAATGGATTCGCAAGCTATATCGTTCTTTACGCTTATTCTCTTATACTAGGCAAACGCAAAAGCGCACATATCGGCCATTATATGACATTTCTGGCATATTTTTTGGTGACCAGCCTGGTTTATTTGCTGTTTAATACCCCTTTATTGAATATTCTCAGCAATATTGTCGTATTGTTCGTGATAACATTTAATTATGAAGCGTCTTTAACAAAGCGTATTATTGCGGCGCTGTCGCTTTTTGTATTTATTGCGGCGATCGAAAGCATCGTTGTGATGGTGTATAACATGTTCGATTTGGCGCCTTACCGCAAAACAGCCGAGATGTCGCTCATATGGGGGATGGCCGCATCAAAGCTACTCACATTCATCATGTGCGGGACCGTATTAAGAAGGATTGACATAAAAAACAGGGTCAAAATGACAGTGCGGCAGGTGCTGAGCGTCGCTGTGGTGGCCATCGGCATTCTCGTTTTAACATATGTCCTGATGACGCTCCATTACGAAAATTCGGTGCTTGAGCTTGTCAGCATCATTTCATTATTCATCATCTGTATTTTTATATTCTCTTTTGTGAACATAACCTCAAAAGAATATTATGAGAAAGAACAAAAGAAACTGCTCGAAATGCAGTCCGATTCATATCTGAATGAATTGACAATCGTGAACAAGGCTCAAAATGAGATACGGTTTTTGAAGCATGACATGACCAACCACTTAAATACGATCCAGACGCTGATCACCAAAGGGGATATGGAAAAGGCTCTGGGGTACATACAGAGCCTATCAAAAAAGCTGAATCGCATCGAAAAGGTATCCAACACCAATATTGCGGAGCTCGACAGCATTATCAATTTTAAAGTCAGCTGTGCGGGCGAGTGCAGCATTAAGGTGAACGCGTTGATTCAGGTGATGGAAGGCATTCAAATATCCCCGCAGGATTATATCAGCATCATCGGGAACCTTTTTGACAATGCGATAGAAGCTGTCGGCAATAAGCATATTGAAGATAAGTATATCAATTTCACGATCGGGAGCATCAACGGCTTGTTTGTCATTGTGGTCGAGAATCCGTATTACCATAAGGTTCTAAGGAGCCATGACCGGTTTCTCACAACGAAAACGCATCAAAAGGACCATGGCTACGGCCTGCTCAATGTGGAGACGATCATACGCAAATACAACGGGACAATTCATATTTCGTACGACAAAAACTTCATAGTGGAAGTATCAATGGTCAATAGATAGTTTCTATTACATTTTTACGTTGTTTCATGACGATTTTCGTTATTTTCAAATTTCTTGTGATATGATTTTGTCGAATAATGTAGGAGG
The DNA here is from genome assembly GCA_023461435.1 of Bacillota bacterium. Taxonomy (GTDB): domain Bacteria; phylum Bacillota; class Clostridia; order Christensenellales; family SZUA-584; genus SZUA-584. The sequence continues at coordinate 22,480 of JAEYLC010000016.1, read as the reverse complement.
TTAAAAACCATGAAAAAAATCGGTAAGTGGATAGCGAGCTTCGGATTGCTTACAGCCAAGATGAGCGCAAATACAGCCTGTGTTATTTGGTGGCATCAGCCCAAGATGCCGGAAAGCGTTAAGAAGCTTCGCAAGTTCTAAAAATGGTTGACAAAGTCACGGACTATCTTGTAACCAGCAAATCAATACAAGAAGAAGACAAAGACATTTACTCTTATGGTTTAAAACAGGGCGTGATTATGCTGCTGCAAACGTTTTCGGTGTTGCTTGTCGGCATCATTTGGGGAATGTGGTGGCAAAGCGTGCTGTTTATTTTTTCTTATACGCCGCTTCGTTTATCATCAGGAGGAATTCATGCGGGCAGGCAATGGCTTTGTTTCATCTGTACGGTACTGCACGCAGTGGCCGTTCTGTTGATTATCAGGTATGTGCAGTGTTCAGATGTTTTAATCGTAGCAGCCATCGCCGTATCTACACTCGTCATATTATTCTTAGCCCCAATCGAAGACAGGAATAAACCTTTTGATGATACGGAGCGGATAATATTTAAGAAACGCACAAGGATTATGCTGGCCATTGAATTGACTGCGGTGCTGATATTCATACTTTTCGGATTAAGCGAAGCTGCAAAGAGCATTTCTGTCACTCACGTCACCTTATCGGTCATGGTGATTTTGGGAGCCGTCAAAAATTCAATACAAAAGCACAAAAATCTTAAACCCGTTCTTTTGAACGGGAGATCCAAATAGCAGAGCGCGTGTTTTAAAACGTAAGACGACACGAAACGGAGTATGATTATCACTGTCGCTTCCGGTGTTGTTTTAAGACCGTCAATCCGCAAACCGGCCGAATCGCGGCTCAACATTGTCATTAATATATTTGCATACAAACTTTATAAACAATCCTTATCTCCCAATTCTTTATCTGCGCCGCATCTTTGCGGTTTTTTTTTGCGTGTAAGCTCTGTTTTTTGCCTGTCGCCGTCGGGCGAAACGACGAAAACATTGCATTTTTAACAATGGAATGATACGCTTTTATTTGGGATAAATTGTTACAGGTTTTCGAGAGCATACATATCACTTGCTGTGCGAATATTCGACTTTTTCAAAATATTAAATTTGTGCGGATGAGAGGAGGATATGTCTGGCATGCGGTTTTCCACTGTGGGAAGGGAGTTTCATCCCGGCTTCGAGGTCAAGATCAGCTGTGTCAGAAATGCGGACCGCCTCGGCGATGAGTGCTTAAGCGAGAGGTACCGTATCGTTTTGATCAAGGAGGGCTCGGGTTTATTCACAAACAAAGACAGCAGCCAGATCGTCACCAGTCCGGCTGTTCTTTGCCTTAACGAACGTGATCATGTCGCGCTTCACGACACCTCCGGGCTTTGTCTGGACGTCATGCATTTTGAACCGGCTTGCTTTGAGAGGTATGTGACGTTTGAAAATATTGACGCGTGGAAAGAGTCTTTATGTGATGATGCATGGTTCTTCAGGCCCTTTTTTGAGCGGTCCGACGGCTACACGGGCGCGTGCGCTGTGAACCGCTATATGGCCGAGAGGGTAGGACAGCTGATCGCACGGACGGACACGGTGCTCACGGAGCAAAAGGACGACTTCTGGCCCTGTCGCGGCCGCTCCTATTTCATAGAGCTGCTTTTGCTTGTCAGCTCCATTTATGATGAAGACGGTGCCCGGGAGAATGTTCGCTTTGGAAAATTGTCCGATGAAATCATCGATGTCGTGGACTGGCTGCATCTGAATTATCTAAAGAAGATCACCATGGAAGCTGTTGCGAAACAGTTTCATACCAACAAGACAACGTTAAATCAAAAATTCAAAGCCGTGATGGGGACGACTGTCACCGACTACGTCAACAGCATCAGGGTGCAGATTGCCTGCTCTTTCTTGAGAAAAACATATCTGCCGGTCAAAGAAATTATGGAAAGGGCCGGATACAGGGATGACGCGCACTTTCTGAGGTCCTTTAAGAAGTATGTCGGTTGTCCGCCAACCGAATACAGGAACCGGTTTGAGAAAGTCTGACGATTTTCCGATTTGCAGTTTTTCTCTTTCGATACGCACTTCATTCCGATTCCCTCTGTCATTAAAATAAGGGCAAAAGGAGGAATTTGGAATGAAAAGATTTTGTTCTTTTGCTTTTTTGGCGCTTTTAATGCTGGCAGCTGTTTTCATGGCGGGGTGCGCCGCGACGGCTGCTGAGCAGTCGGCGGAGCCGGACGTCAGCGCTCAGGAAGAGGTTCCGAAGGCGGCAGAGGAAGCCGCAGGGCCGTCTGAGCAGCCGTCCGCCGCCAAGGCCGCGCTTCCGGCGGATTCAAGCTGGACCGTCGCCGTTGATACAAAGATCACGCATCCCACCAATATCACAGGGTTTCTGAATGAAGAATTCGGGATTACCGTCGGGTTCAGCGGAGAAATCCACTACACCAATGACGCGGGGCAAAATTGGCCTGATGCGGAGAACAGCTCTATGTGCCGGTTTTGTCTGGATATCGTTGATGAAAATGTCGCATGGACCGGCGGTAACGGGGATATGGTACGCGTGACGCACGACGGCGGCAAGACCTGGACCGCAGTGACCGACATTCGTTTGGACGCAGGCCATGCCAATATAGATTTTGTCGATGATACCACGGGCTGGATCGCCTCGCAGTTCAAGCTCGCGGCGACGAAGGACGGCGGAGAGACCTGGACTGAAATGCCGCTGCCTGAGGGCGCCGAGAGCATTTGTGCCATCAGCCTGCGCACGCCCGAGGACGGGTATCTGCTGTCCCGCGAAGGACTGCTGTATATCACCGGGGACGGCGGGGCCACATGGAGCGGGCAGGACTTAGGGCTTAAAAGCTATGACATCGTTGACATGCAGAAGCAGCCGAAGCTCGGCAAAAGCAATATGGCGGTGGCGGATTTAAGCTTTACCGATGAGGAAAACGGGACGGTCGTGCTCACCGGCATGTCATCCGGGGGCGGGTTTGTCATATGGTGCCTCACAACCGGGGACGGCGGAGCCACATGGGAATCGGAAAAGATTCCGGATTTGGGATATTCCATCACAAAGGTTTTCCTGACGGCTGACGGACAATATCTGACACTGGCCAGCAACAACAACCAAACCGTTTTGCTGAAAAGACAGTCGTAAGCTTTAAGAAGAAAAAGGCCTGCATTTGTGCGATGCAGGTCTTTCTCTGTACCGGCCATATCATCACGGCGCTCCGGCAAAACTCACCGGTGTTCGGCAGCCGCTATTTGTTTGACGAAAATACCCTCGATGCAGTATACTGTGAACTTTTCGTCGTGCCCCTCGTCAACGCATTTTTGTTTAAGGCAGCACGGGCATAAGTCCTTCAAGGCCGCGTCCAGCGTTTCGCGGCGCTCATGCAGGGAATAGAGGTATTTTAAGTATTTCCCCTCTGCGATACGGTGGTGGCTGTTCTTTGCATCGAGTCCCTTCCATTCATAGAGCCCTTTTGCGCCTTTGGCGCAGTTGCAGGCTTTGCAGACGCGCACCACGTTATCCGTCACGTCCTCGCCGCCGCGGGAACGTGGCAGTATATGCTCGGTGGTGAGGTTGTCCGCCGCGCCGCAATAGATGCAGACGGACGGGTTTTCCATCTCAAGCAGCCATTCGCGCACGGATGTGGACCACACGAGCTCACCGCTTTTGAGCTTGCTCAGAAAGCTCATGCGCAGCGCCCATTCGTTCTTTCTGCCGGTGGCCGCACTTGTCATAATGGCGGCATATTGCCAATAGATCAGGTCTCTGACTGTTTTCACTGCCGGTGGCGGCATAGGTGTATACCCCCTTTGTATATGATATAACGGTATAAATCAAAACGGCAGCCGCTCAAACAGCGGTCGTCATCTGGCTAAATATTGTCCAGCCGGTTTTGCCGTCACGAAGCGTCTCCTGTCGTCTTTGCAGATCAACTGCATCGCGTCCCGGCCGGTTTTGAGCGCGTTGGGCACGCCGCCGCCCGGCACCAGCCACTGTCCGCACATATAGAATCCGGCAAGCCCGGGCAGCGTTTTGCCAATGCTTTTGGCAAAGTTGGCCGTGGTCGGGAGCCAGCTCATCGTCGCGCCCTTCCATGTGCCCGTATACCGCACATATGTGGCGGGGGTCGCCACATCGATCACGTCGATGTCTTTTTCAATGCCCGGATACAGCTTTGAAAGCTCCCGGATCACGTCTTGGACGAGCCTGTCCTTTTCGGCCTTGTATGCCTTTTTATCCGAATATTGTTTTATGTCTCCAAGGGAAGGTTATACTGGAATCTGTATACATCATAGCACTGTGCGTACATTCAATCAAGATGACCGGGAGCCGGAGCTTGCGCACAGTCTCAAACTTATTAATGTGCTCCTTGGCTGATTATCAACAAGAAAATACTAAACAAATGGTTAAAAATTTGCGGGAGGAGTTAACGCATCTATCGCGAATATGTTATATTAAAAATATGCGAATAAAGTAAAATCAAAAAGTCTTTTATCAACGTGTTGAATTTTGTAAATAAATAGATAACTACAATTAAAAGGAGAAGCCTAGTATGATCAATATCCCTGAAGTGAAAATGGGCATTGTGGCCGTGAGCCGCGACTGTTTCCCGGTTGACCTGTCCATCGAAAGGCGCAAAGCCGTTATCGAGGCGTGCCAGAGAAAGAACATAGACATCGTCGAAATCGAAACAACGATTGAAAACGAGCATGATACGATGCGGGCGCTTGAGGAGCTCAAGGAGAAGGACGTGAACGCGCTCGTCGTATTCCTTGGCAACTTCGGGCCCGAAGGCCCCGAGACCATGCTCGCGCAGGAGTTTGACGGGCCGTCGATGTACTGCGCGGCTGCCGAAGAAAACATCGATGTGCTCTCGAGCCGCCGCGGAGACGCTTACTGCGGCATGCTCAACGCGAGCTACAACTTAAAATTGCGCAAGGTGAATGCGTACATACCCGAAAGCCCGGTGGGGACCGCCCCGCACATCGCGAGCTTGATTCAGGAGTTCCAGCCGATCGCGCGCGCGATCATCGGCGTGAAGGGCCTCAAAATCATCACTTTCGGACCGCGCCCGTTTGATTTTCTCGCGTGTAACGCGCCGATCGCGCCGCTTTTCAAGCTCGGCATCAACGTTCAGGAAAACTCCGAGCTCGATCTTTTTGCGGCTTTCAACAAGCACAAGGACGACGCGCGCATTCCCGCTGTGATGGCGGACATGGAGAAGGAGCTCGGAGAGGGCAACCGCATGCCCGGCATACTTCCGAAGCTCGCGCAGTATGAAATCACGCTGCTCGACTGGATCGACGAAAACAGAGGCGCGGCCAAATACATCGCGCTCGCGAACAAATGCTGGCCCGCGTTCCAGACGCAGTTTGGTTTCGTGCCGTGCTACGTCAACTCGCGCCTGACATCAAGAGGCATCCCCGTGGCGTGCGAGGTGGATATCTACGGTGCGCTCAGCGAATATATCGGCACCTGCGTGACGGGCGCGGCGGTGACGCTGCTCGATATCAATAACACGGTGCCCGCCGAGATGTATGAGCAATCGATAAAGGGCAAGCTGGCGTACGGCGACAACGAGGTGTTCATGGGTTTCCATTGCGGCAACACCCCGATCTGCCGCCTCAAGAAGGGCACGATGAAATACCAGCTGATCATGCACCGCGGCCTCGAGCCGGATAAAGAGCCCGATATCACGCGCGGCACGCTTGAAGGCGATATCGCGCCCGGCAAGATCACGTTCTTCCGCCTGCAGGGCAATATCGACTCGCAGCTGCAAAGCTACATCGCGGACGGCGAAGTGCTGCCTGTGGAGACGCAGTCTTTCGGCGGCATCGGCGTGTTCGGCATTCCCGAGATGGCGCGCTTTTACCGCCATGTGCTGATTGAGGATGGGTATCCGCATCACGGCGCGGTGGCGTTCGGCAATGTGGGGCGGCAGATATTCGAAGTCATGAAGCTCTTAGACATCGGCAAGATATCTTTCAACAGACCCAAAGGCGCTTACTATCCGACGGAGAACCCGTTTGTGAAGTAAGTCAGACAAGAATATAAAATACCGATGGGAGCATCCGATATGGGTGCTCCTGTTTTGCTATACGAAATGATAGAAGAAGAATGTAAATAAATTAAAAGTAATGCTTTTGAACTTACATAGCACTTTTGCCATTTTAAAACGTCTTATATTTAACATGGATTATAACAATTCGCGGTTACTGATTCAGGTCGGTTTTGAATGTGATGTCATGAGTTGCGGTGTTGTTGTTATGAAAAATAGAAAGTATATTACAAAATAGTATATAATATGACATATAAACTTTATATATAAATTAATGCGCATGTTTTACACATGTTGATATCTTTCCCACAGGCCATGTAATCAGCAGCCAAAATCACATTTATTGCATGGCCTGCCATCTCCCAAATGTGGGGCGCAAAGGAGGGATGTGTATGAGGGTATAGAAAAGTCCTTGCAAAAACCAAAGGGCGCGAACCCTGCCGCAAAGCGGCAGCTGGCTTAGCAAGGACTATGAGTTGATGGTAGCATAAACAAAAGAATAAGAAAATATGAAAGGATATTTGAAAATGAAAAAAACTTTATTAATTATTGTATTGGTGTTGGCATTAATGGTATCCACAGCAGTGGTGGCTTTTGCAGCAGATAGTACAGTATATCTATACTCGAACGAATATTCAAAGAATTCTTCGTCAATATCATCAATAAGTGCTCAATCATATGGTTATTCATATACAGATGCAACCGTAGGGACAACTATGATATTAATGTGTAATTATGATGGGTCATATCATGGTATGGGTGATACATATTTTAATCCAGGGTCATCAGGTCGGAATCCAGTAAGAAGTTATGATATTTATACACATCCGTGGCGGGTAAGGTTACTGGGAGGGAGAATTGGACTAGAACTCGGTGCTCATTCGTTCGGTACAGTATATAATTGAAGTCTAAGCGGATTCGGGATAAAGCCTTTGAGGCTTTATCCCGAAACATTTGAATTTTATTTTGGGAGCATTTTGCATGAATAAACTTGTTAAGTCGAGTCAAATCTTATTAACCGTCCTTATATTAATAACTGTTATTTTTGCCTCTGCCTGCCAGCCGACACCGGATGAGGAAGCGGTGATACAAGGCGGTGATCTTGAGGATAAGATTGCCCGATCTTCCGCTTCTGTGGCTGCTTACGATGTACCTCCATGTTGGCAAGAGACGCTTGATCTCGGTCATGGAATTAAAGCAACATTTGATGCAAGCATTAATGTCCCGGATGTAACAGCTTTTCCTGTTTATAAAGTCACTCAAGTGAATCTTAGCGAAACCAAAATCAAGCCGATGCTAGATTATTTTGTACAGGGACGAGAAATAATTAAGGCTCCTGAGCCAACAAAGGATGAAATTGAGAACGAGATTGTGCTTGCCCGAAAGAACAACGATGAAGCATGGGCGCAGGATCTGGAAGGGATGCTGCAAAGTGCACCTGAAACCGTTGAGCCCGAATACATAATAGATTGGGAGCTTGGAGAGAAAAATGAAATTGGCGGCTTAATAGCACTGGAAGATGGAACGTATGGCGGTGTTGCGCTTACTAAGAATTCATTTGGTTATGGTGAAGGAACAGTATATACAGAGGCTCGATTGCAAATGGAGGGTAAGGATGCAGTAGGGGAAGTGGATATATTGGAGGAGGAGGCGGTTGCAAATGCACAAAATGTTTTGGACGATCTTGGGATAAAGGGAAAAACCGTAAGCAGCATTGAAAAGGCAGAGCTTTATTCAAAGCTTTCTCCGAGTATGTTGGGTTCCTATTCTCAAACCCCACAATCTAAAGGCTATTTTATAACATTCGTGCCAAACAACGGCGGTATAAAGGGGCGTATCACTGAGAATATGATAAGCTATCAGAAAATGGAATACGCTTACGTATCACCCTTTTATCCGGAGTACATCGATATATATGTCAATGAGCAAGGAAGGGTTCAATTTTTTAACTGGTTTTCACCGTTCGAGATCACAGAAACGGTATCAGAAAACGCTAAGCTAATGCCCTTTTCAGACATACAAGAACGAATTCGACAAATGATTAAGTTTATGTTCGAATCAACAGGCGAGTCGGTAACGGTCGATTCCATTGAGATGAACATGGCGCTCACGGTTGCGAAGGATAACCGGAAAGAGGCGATTTACATGCCGGCTTGGTATATTCATTGTGTACAGGATGAAAAGATGATGGCAGCAAAAACGGGAATGGAAACAAACCAATTGGATTTGACGCTGGTATTGAACGCTATCGACGGTGGGGTCATCAACTTGGATCCATACTATTCAGAAGATGTGAATAAGACTTATTGAAATATACGTTGATAATTTCAGATACAACAAATCATGCCGTGCTAGTCAAGTGGCTGTGCAAAAGAGCAACATATTACGAAATGATTACAAATATATTGCGATTATGAATACGGTGTGGTAAAATTGGGATAAAATGAGAGCATAAGGACTGATAAATAGCTTAAACCTGTTAAAGCATTTTTCTGCATAGCCCGCCTTGTATGCAACGAAGGAGCGATTATGAGACATTTCAAACGAATCCTTGTTTGCCTGATAACCGCATTATTCATGGTGCTGATGGCGGCTTGTCAGCCAACGCCGGATCAGGCGGTGGTGGTGAACAAAGGGGATGGAAAACTGGAAGGCATCATTGCCGGACCGACAGCCGCGCAGCAAACCATCATGCCGGAGGAGAGCGGCAATAAAGAAGATACTGATGCCGGAGAAGTTATCACCTATACCGAGCAGTGGAAAGAAACATACACATTACCGAATCTCGTATGTGATATAAACGCAGATGTAATACTGCCTGCTGCGAATGAATATCCGGTGTTTAAAATGCAGCAGCACGATTTCGATACAGAAACACTCGGTAAAATAGTTGATTACTTTACACAAAATGCGACCGGTGTAAGAGAGACATCGGATACAAAGGAAGAGCTCGAAGAGCTGCTGATTCAAACGAAAAAGGGCGTCTACATGATGAACGATGACGGCGGCAAATGGGAATCTTATGATGGTCAGGAGCAGGATATCGCGAATCTTGAAGACCGGATAAGAAATGCAAAGCCGGAGACCTTTGACCCCATAACGGATGAGACAATAGCAATACCTATGAAGAAGACTTATGGCATGCCGGATAATAAAAGAGTGCACGTGGATTCGAATCCGCAGAAAATAAGAATAGCCATAACAAAGTTTGGAACCGTTCAGCCGGAATCGTGGGTTGTTGCCGGGGAGGCCTACCCCGGAGAACCAAAGGGCACAACAATTGACAACGTCAAGATCAGTGAAGACGAAGCCAAGAAAGAAGTATATGACTTTCTCGCGGCGGCTGACATCAAGAGCTACGGTATTGCAGAAACAGAGAAGGCCAGGATTTTAGATCAATACACATATGAACACATGTCGGAAGGCTGGCTAATCACGCTGACGAGAAACGATGGCAACATCATCCCGGTATATATCGATGCTACAAAAACATCAGGATTGTTTTACTATAAGCCGGATGAATTTACCTATCGGTGGCCTTATGAGTACATTAGAATTTACGTGGATGAAAATGGGATACAGAGTTTTGATTGGGAGAATCCAACAGAGGTTGTTAAGGAAATGAACAGCAACGTACCAATCATCGGGTTTGATGATGCAAAGGAACGGATACGCCAGTATATGAAATTTGCATTTGCGAAAAGAACAGAGGGCCGGGAAATACTAGAACAACACATCACTATGAATAAAATCGTACTTACAAATGTGCTTGCCCCTATTAAGGACGAGCCTGACTATCACATGTTTGTTCCAGCGTGGGTTGTATATTACGATCAAGTGGATGGGCTTGGGCAGAGCAACACATCAGTGCTTGCGCTCAATGCTATAGACGGCTCCAATATTGATCTCGTGTTTCGCCCTCAAAAGGGATAAGTTTCAGATATTATAGTAGGTGTATATATATTGTCGATAATGTTTAAACAGCGCTCCCGAAGGGGCGCCACTCAGTAATGTTGCTTACCTCGTGTCTCTCATGCTGATAGAAATCAGCATGCCGAATAAGCGAAATAAGCTTAATATTAATAAGAATATTTTACATTTAGCATTGCACTTTTGAGCGTTTCAACCGTCTTATATGTAAACACATAAGGAGTTTCTATGAGAAAAAGGCGCAGGATACATATAAACATGTTGGTGGCGCTGGCGCTGGCTTTGCTGCTTGCAGCATGTAGCAGATTATTATATCAAACATCATTTATATTATAACCGGGATAAGCATCATGGTGCAGTTGATAGGATTGTACTCATAGATGAAAAAGGTAATGCCGATTATACCTATTTAACTGGAATGGAAGCGTTATCGACAGATGGGCCGGATGTTGATATAGACTCGTTAAAACAAACAGATTTCATATGCGTGTAATCAAATTGCATGAGGGCTGTAAATAAAACGTAAAAGCTTTTTTATCACTGTGTCCGTATCTTGACAGAATGCAATCTGTCGTATAAGCTAAAGAAAACATGGCATATATCGGTAGGGCTTTTCGGGCGGATACAGCGTTTTTAGTTTTTTCATCCGTCTTATATATGGGCTTAACTTTCAGCAGATTGCTTGGAGGCAGTGCTTGAAAAAATACAACTCAGACATAGGCCGCGCTTTATCCTCATGGGGCTTTTACGCAGGCATCGCCGGCATGGTGATCGCCATCATCATCGGCGCGGCGGGGGACATCGTGCCGATACTCGAAAACGGCGCAAAAGAGGGGCTTTTTAACGGCTTTCACGCGCAAACGCTATTAACCGCGCTCTCGTCGGACGTGATACTGCTCTGTGTGCCGATACTCGCGGCGCTGCCGTATACCTCGGCGTTCGTGGACGATTTCAAAAGCGGCTATTTAAAGGAATACCTGCCGCGCTCCGGCCGCAATCGCTATATCCGCGGCAAGGTGGCCGCGACGGCGGTTTCGGGCGCGCTCGTGATGTTTATCGGCGTTATCATCGTGTATGTGCTGTTCGCGCTTGTGTTCACGCCGATGGAGCAAAAGCCCGATGAAGAGATGGCGCAGATGATGCAGTCGCATTTTTTTGCGGACATTTTGGGACGGGCCTTCGTATTCGCGCTGTGCGGCGCGCTCTGGTCGCTCGTCGGCGCGATGCTGGCCGCGGTCACCATGAGCAAATATATGGCGTATGCCTCGCCGTTCATCATCTATTACGTGCTCGTGATACTCTCCGAGCGTTACATCAAGGACGTGTATGTCCTCAATCCCAAGCAGTGGCTCAGCGCCGGGGAGCTGTGGCCCGGCGGCATATGGGGCATCGCGCTGCTCATTGCGCAGCTCGCGGCCGTTGTCGCGATCGGGTACGGGATACGCGTTTCAAGGAGGCTCGGCGATGCATAGACTCACGCAGGTTTGGACGGTCACCGTATACAACTTCCGCGGCTGGCGCAAGAATCCGCGCATATTCATCACATTCGCGCTTGCGTTCATACTCTGCTTTTTGCTCAGCGACAAGGCCGTGAAGTTTTCGCTCGAATACAAAACCACGATGCAGCTCGTCGAGGCGTTCGTCTGGACATTCGGGGATTCAAACTCGATACTATTAGCGTCGCTGCTGCTCGTGCTGCTGTTTGCGGACATGCCTTTTTTAGGCGCGGGCGTGCCGTATTATCTGTCGCGCATACGCCGCAGCACGTGGCTCTGGGGGCAGATACTCTACATCTGCCTCGCGACGGCGATCTATATGCTGTTCGTACTCGTATCCACCTCGCTCGTTTGCATGGGGCAAAGCTTCATCGGCAACATGTGGAGCGAAACGGCGGCGATACTCGGGTATTCGGGGGCGGGCAAGGCCGTGGCGCTGCCCGCGCTCGTCAAGACGCTTGAGATGTCCACGCCGTACGAATGCATGGGCACGATATTCCTGCTCATGCTGCTCTATACGCTGCTGATGGTGTCCATTATGCTCGTGGTCAATGTGCGGCGCGGCCAGGTCTGGGGCGTCGCGAGCGTGTTCATATTCAGCCTGTACGGGTTTTTATTAAACCCGCAGACGTTCAACGCGTTCATGCATCTCGATCAGGAGCAGATGTACATCGCGAACCTTTGGGCGGCATGGCTCTCGCCGTTGCAGCACGCGACGTATCATATGCACAATTTCGGGTACGATCTGCTGCCGCGAATGTGGATGACGTACGCGATATTCGGCGTACTGATCATACTTTGCTTTATTCTGGCGCTGAGGGCGATGCGCAAGTACAACTTCAACTTCAGCGGTACTGATTAGAATCATTGAAATTGGATATACAGAATTCATGGACAGGAGGGAACCGATTAAGAAACGGGATTAAGAATAATAAACGGCTAATACTTGCCCATACCTCCCTCTGTGAGGGAGGTGGCACGAAGTGCCGGAGGGAGTAAACCTAATATTGAGGATAACTCCCCCAGTCGCCCCTCATCGAGGGGGCCAATATGTACTTAAACATTCTTAATTCTTCATTCTTAATTGTTTATTGACAAAATGGATGTAGCGATCAGCGTGCAGCATGTGTTTAAAGATTTTAAAGGCGAGCAGGTGCTAAACGACGTGCACCACGATTTTGAGGAAGGCAAGATCCACGGCATCGTGGGCAACAACGGCAGCGGCAAAACGGTGCTGATGAAATGCATCTGCGGCTTTCTGTTCCCCACGAGCGGCAAGATATTCGTGGACTACGAACAGGTCGGCAAGGATATGGATTTTCCCGAAGACTTGGGGCTCATCATCGAGACGCCGGGGTTTTTGCCGCAGTACAGCGGCCTGAAGAACCTGGAGATACTCGCATCGCTCAAGAACAAGGTCGGGCGCAAGCAGATCGCCGACACGATACGGCGCGTGGGGCTTGATCCGGCTATGAAAAAGCCGGTCGGCAAATATTCGCTCGGCATGCGCCAGCGGCTCGGCATCGCGCAGGCGATCATGGAGGAGCCTTCGCTGCTGATACTCGATGAACCGTTAAACGGCCTGGATAAGCACGGCGTACAGGAAATGCGCAACCTCATCAAGGGGCTGCGCGACGAAGGCCGCACGATACTGCTCGCGAGCCACAACGCGCAGGATATCGAGGAGCTCTGCGATACCGTTTGCGAGATGGACGCGGGCGTGCTGACGGTGATAAGGGATTGAGAAGGCAGCCATAATTCGGCAGCTTTCCTCCCTCAGTCGCCTGTGGCGACAGCTCCCTCCAGAGGGAGCTATGAGTGCGCCGAACATCGCCTCATTTGACAGGTACAATCCTCCGTCACGGGGTGCGTGCCACCGCCTTTATAAAAGGAGGCAATATAGACCGCGAAATGTAGGGATCGACCCCCGTGTCGATCTGAAGAACAATCCTCCGTCACGCTGCGCGTGCCACCTCCTTTAAAAAGGAGGCAATATAAATCTCGAAATGAGGGGCGGGTTTCGATGCCCGCCCGCGAATATAAACAGGAGAAGCATATGGACGAAGCCATCATCCGGGTCAAGAACCTGACCAAGATATATAAAACGCAGGACACGCGCGTGAAGGCGATCAACAGCGTGAGCCTTGATATTGCTCAGGGTGAAACATGCGCGATCGTCGGCACGTCGGGCAGCGGCAAATCGACGCTGTTAAGCCTCATCGCGGGGCTCGAACGCCCGACGGCGGGCCATATACTGATCGGCAGCCGCTCGATCCACGCGATGACCGAAAGCGCGCTCGTGGATTTCCGGCTGCGCAATGTCGGCTTTGTATTTCAGAGCTACAATCTGTTCGAGACGATGACTGCCGAGGAGAACGCGGCGTTTGTGCTCGCGGCCAAGGGCTATCCGAGAGCGAAACGGCTCAAAATGGCGCGCGATATGCTCGGCAGCATGGGGCTTGGGCAGCATTTGAAGCACAAGCCGATGCAGCTGTCGGGCGGTCAGCAGCAGCGCGTCGCGATCGCGCGCGCGCTCGTGGCGGCGCCGAAAATACTGTTTGCGGACGAGCCGACAGGCAACCTCGACAGCCACACCGCGCAGGAGATCATGGAGCTGCTGCGCGAATCCGTGCGGCGGGACAAGACCACGCTGCTGTTCGTCACGCACGACATGGAAAAAGCCGCGTTTGCGGATAGGGTGGTTCATATCAGCGACGGAGAGATCGTTGAGAATTAAGAATGAAAGATGAAGAGTTAAGAATTCGTTTTAGGAGAAGGAACGCGATGAAAAGACTTCGGAAAATATCAATAGTACTGGCGGTCATACTCGTGATCAGCGCGGTCAGTGTGACTGCGTTTGCGGCGGGCGGTCTGCTCAAGATTGCAAACGATAAGCCATATGGGGATATGGCGAAATCTTATCAAGATGGTTATTCGCCTGTGCAAGCAGGAGACAGCGTCAGCGTGATTTTACCGCTGACGTTTGCCGGAAATCCATCGGATATTAATTTAGTTATTACGCCGAATCTTGGCGATACCACAACGGCTCCGTTTGTTTTTAATAATTATCAGCAGACAGGAACGTTAAACGCAGCAAATCCGGTTTATGTCGCGCAATTTGCGTTCGCTCTCAAAAAAGACCGTGTATCGGGTAGTTATCCGATTGTATTCAATGTGTCATATGCAGATGCAGCCGGTGAAACGGTGGAACAGCCGTTTACCGTGTATGCCACGGTGGATGGAGCTGCCCCGGCAGCCACACCCACAACAGAGGCGCCGCGCCCGCAGCCCAAGCTCATCGTGTCCCATTACGGGACAAACCCCGATGTGGTAAAGGCGGGCGAAACCTTCACCGTCAACGCGACGCTCGAGAATACGAGCACCAAATACGATGTGAAGAACATCACGGTGACGTACGCCGGGGACGGAAAGAGTCTGCTCGGCGCCGACAATACCAATACGGTGTACATCGATAAGATCAAGCGCGGCGAAAGCGCGGATATCACGTTCAACATGCAGGCCCGGCTCGACAGCGCGCCCGGCATACAGACGGTGACGCTGACCATCGCCTATGAGGACAGCAAGGCGACAGCGTATACGGTGACAGAACCCCTGCTGCTGCAGGTGACGCAGCCGGTGAGCCTTGAATACGACGAGCCCAAGCTGCCGCAAACGGCCAACGCGGGCGATACGCTGCCGCTGTCTTTCAACGTGTTTAATAAAGGACGAAGCAAGCTCTACAACGTGATGGTGAAAATCGAAGCGCCGGGGCTGCTGCCCGAGGGCAGCGCGTTCGTGGGCAACATGGAGCCGGGCACGAGCGGCACGGCGGAGCTTTATGTGTTCGTGGGGACCTTGGGCATGAGCCAGAACGAGGAAGGCAACATGGAGACGGACAACGACGCCGAGAAATATGGCTACACGAACGGCAAGATCACGATCAGCTATGAGGATGAGTTCGGCAATCCGTACTCTTCCGAGGTCGAGATCGGCATGAATATTGAGCCGCCTGTGATATCCGCGAGCGCGGACAAGGAAGAGGAAGAGCCCGTGGACACGGTGAGCCAGTGGTGGATATCCGTGCTGATCGGCGCGGTGCTGATTGCGGGTGTGGCGGCGACGCTGATCGTCCGCAGAAAGCGCAAAATCAAGGCGCTGGGAGACGGCGATGGGCTGGATTGATCTGATACGCTTTGCGGGGCTGAACCTCTGGCGCAGACGCGCGCGCACGCTATTAACCACGTTCGGCGTGGTGATCGGCACGGTGTGCATCATACTGCTGTTCGCACTCGGGCTTTCAAGCTATAAACAGTTTGAAGAAGAGATTTTGAACAGCAGCACACTGACCGAAATCACGGTGAACGGCGGTATGAGCGAAAACGGAAGCGTCACGAATATTGATGATAACACGCTGGCCTCCATTAGCTCAATGGATGGTGTCGATTTGGTTTCGCCCGTGATTCGTCTGCCTGTATACATTGACGCGGGGGACTATGAGGCCCAGCTTTTTGTAACGGCAATTGATACAGCATTTATCGGGGATTCTCTTGAATTTGCTCAAGGCGGCATATTCTCCGATACTGAAATGCCCGAGATCGTACTTGGATATTATACACAGGCGGAGTTCGTGAAACCCGGCGAACAGCCCGATTATGACGCAATATATAACTATTACGGTGATGAAAATCAAAAGGAACCGGACATCACGCTGCCGTTTGATTTTAAAACACAGCAGCTGAAAGCTTATTTGGGATACAGTCCTGACGCAGATTATTACGGTGAAGACATGCCGAAATCCAAACGCTATCCCGCATCCATCACAGGGACGCTGAAAAAAACACAGAATCAACAGGATCAGGCTTATATGAGCCTCTCTGCGGCAAAACGAATATTACAGCAGAACCGTAAACTGGCGCAGCAAGTGGGAGTTGAATCTGGCAGCTATAATGAGGTGCGTATTCGCGCCGAGGATTTGGATAAAGTAACTGATATCGTCGATAAGCTGAACGAAATGGGCTATCAGGCGTGGGGCGAGGGGACGATGCTAGAAAGCATACAGGAACAGCGTTCCAGCCAGCAAAGCCAGCTCGTGATGATCGGCGCGATTGCGCTGTTCATTTCGGCGATCGGCATCGCGAATACGATGCTCACGAGCATACTCGAGCGCAGAAAAGAGATCGGCATCATGAAGGTGGCCGGGCTTGCGATGAAAAAGATACGGCGAATGTTCCTCATTGAGGCGACGGTGATCGGCCTTGCGGGCGGCGTGATCGGCGCGATTATCAGCTATCTCGTCTCTTTCGCGGTCAATAACGGCTCGGGTAACACAGAGTTCCTCGGCATGTATTTTCAGGAGGGCATGGTGCTTTCCATACCGCTCTGGCTCACGTTTGCGGGCATCGGCATCGCCGTGCTGGTTGGCGTTATAGCGGGCTTTTACCCCGCGTGGAAGGCGACGAAGCTCTCGCCGATGGAAGCGATACGCGGCAATTGATGCCTTTTATTTGGAAATATCGATCTTTGACAAGCCGATTAGCGAATATTATAATAAATACTGTCTATAATGAAATCAATTCGTTTGGAATTGATGTTTTTTGTCCGGCCATAGAATCACAGAAAGCATGAATACAATGATGAAAATGAGATTTAAGTATTTTTCTTTCATACTCGCGGCAGTGCTTTTCGTCTCGGCGTTCACTTTTTATGTGCCCACCGCAAAGGCCGAACCAACGCCGACGGAGACACCGACAGAAGCACCAACAGAGACGCCGACAGAGACACCGGCAGAGACACCGGCAGAAACGGCATCGGCACCCGTTGACACGGCGGACGCCCATATTGGGACGGTGAATATGGAGGTGGCGAACCTCCGGGAGCAGCCATCCACAGCCTCGGCTGTGCTTGCCCAGATGCCTGAAGGGTCCAAGGTTGGTGTGGCCGAAAGCGAAAACGGCGGCTGGTACAAGGTGACCTATCAGACGTTCGCGGGTTATGTGAGAGCGGATTATCTCGATGTGGCGGTGACGGGCTTAAATGACCCTGCGGCCATGATCGGCGATGCGGCGATGACGGACCAGCCGGGTACCGGCAACACCATCGCGAATCTGACATACAACACACAGGTGACCGTAACGGGAAGCTACGGCGCTTATTATCAGATCACATCGGGCGCGCAAAGCGGCTATGTTCCCAAAAGCAGCGTTCATAAATACAGGGTCATTGAGATCAACCTGAAAGCAGCGCTCAATTCGTCCAACGTGAATGTGAGAAGCCTGCCGAGCACGACGGGCGATGCGTTGGATGTGCTGAAAAACGGCACCGAGGTGACGGTGCAGAGCATTCAGGACAAATGGGTGAAAATCAGCTATTCGGGCAAGGAAGGTTACGTCAGAGGCGATTTTATCACGTATACCGTACCGGCCGGATCGCACATTACGACGATGACGCAGGGCATGAAATGTCAGGCGGTGACGCAGCTGCAAATCGCGCTCAAAAACAAAGGCTTTTTCTATCCCGCCGCCAACGGCGTTTTCGGCAATGCCACGAGAGACGCGGTCTCTAAATTTCAGTCCACGGTGAATCTGGATGCGGACGGCATCGCGGGGCCGCAGACGCTGCTCGTGCTGCTCGGCAAAACGGGTGCGATGAACCTTTGGAACAATTACCGCACCGAAATGCCCGCGCAAGAGGTGCAGAAAAACGGCCGTGTTTACCTGGAAGACTGGTTTGACGGCATGGAAAAGGATGTAAAGAAGATGCAGCCGTTTGAAGTTATCGATGTGCGGACGGGCATTCATTGGAACATGGAGCGGTTCGGCGGCTGGTGGCACGCGGATGTCGAGACCATGTCGAAGGAAGACACCGAAGCGATGACGAAAGCCTGGGGCGGCGAACTGAACCCGACAAGACGGCCCGTGTGGGTGAAGATCAACGGCAAATATTACGCCGCGGGGCTCATGGGATATGTGCACAATACCGATACGATCGGCTCCAACGGCATGGACGGGCAGATCTGTCTGCATTTCAGGGGCAGCAAAATCCACGGCTCGGGGCGTATCGACGAAGCGCATCAGGCATGTATACAGGAGGCGTTTACCAAGGCGTATAAACTGGACGCGTACATTGAGGCGGGTAAGGTATGAAGAAGCTTTTGAGCATTATGATCAGCGCGGCGCTGAGCGTCGCGCTGCTGAGCGGCTGCGGCGCGGCCCCCGCTTCGGCTTCGGAGACGCCGTCGTCGGCACCTTCCGCGGAGCCTATCGCGACAACGCCGCCGGATGTGGCGCCGACCGTTGACCCGGCCACCGCGGAGCTTGACGAGGACGCGATGCCGGTGACGCTTGACGGATGGATCTATTATTTGAATTTGAACGATCCGGCTGTGCTCGATTTTAACGAGGACCCGCCGCTGCGCATGAAAAAGGCCGACAACACCGAAGATCAGGAGCTTGGCATACGCGGGTTCCAGTACGACATCATCGGTGATTATATCTATGTGGATTCCAACGATGCCGATCTCGATGTGAACGGCACACAGACCTGGGGCACGACGAGAATGGGCCTTGACGGATCAAACAAGCTAAAGCTTGAGTTTGGGAGCATGTCCGTGCGGTTTATACCCGAGGGCGAACAGAGCTTCTATTTTACGACGATGGGAGACAGCGCGATCTATGCGTCGGATTTCGCGTGCGAGAATGTGAAAACGCTCGTCGTGACGCTGCCCGATAAATCGGAGCTGGACGGCAAAATCGGCACCAATAACGTGCTGCAGCTGACCATCAACAAGATTGAAGGCGGCATCATCGATTTTGACGCGACCTTTTCGACCGCGGACGGCATTGCCAAATACAACGGCCACTACAAGATGAGCGAGGACGGGCAGAACATAGAAAAGGTGAAAGGCACCTATTACAGCTACGGCTCGCAGGAAAACGAATAAACAGGTAGCGCCGACTTGCTCTAAATCCCTATTTTACATATAGGCAAGTGGTTCGCGCATTTTGGGGTAAAACAGGTAATGGAATAAATCATACCTACTAAACATAGCTAGTGTATTTATAATACCCATCGTTATGCCATTACTTTAATTTACCGTCGTACTCATTGTGTTTCCATGAACAGTTGTTTCGTTATCCGTTTGATATCGAGTCAATTTATAATACTTCCATCAATCGCATTAATCTTCATAATGACTAAATCAGCACCACCGATGGTAGCGGACAGTTCGCCTTCAGGATTTGCATGATTGTCCTGCGTATTACCGTAAAAAATCCATACAGGTACAAGCAAACCAGTATCGGCCGAATCTTTTTCGTTGATACGCATGAGTTCCAATTCAATACGATTCACCACAAACTTAATAGTGTATTCAGTACCCTTATCGAATTGCCCTTCATCGGTATTCATTACAAAAAACATTTCTTCAAAACGTTGCTGAATCTTCTCAAAAGATTGTAAATTGGCACTCGGCATCACTTCTTCGGTGATTTCATATGGGTTTGACCAATTTAGCATCTCAATACCTGTATCATCAACTTGGACCTGAATCATTTCCGCCGACCACGAAGGTGCATACGATGGATCATCTGAATCTTTACCTTCTCTCTCCTTTGAAACCAAAACACCGTTGTACTGGCGAACATATTGCAGTTCCCACATTTCATGCTCAGGAGATGAGGAATCTTTAATCGAATTGTTGAGCACGAAATCTTTATATCCAAGCTTTTGGAACAACGCCTCCACTTGCTCTGATGCCTGCTCTTGAGTTATCGTTAAAGGCACGATATCATGGCTATCATCCGAAATACCACTATCGAAATACACCGAATAGTTATTATAACCCGAGTTGTTCTCTACACGGAATTTGGACATGCTCGTTCCGCCCAAATATGTGATCACGTTAAGATACTCTTCATCAAACCTAACCCCATTTGGATCACCAATAATAAGCTTCCCATCAGAAGGAGTAAGCTGCACATCACCCATTGTATCAGGAGCGTCCTCTACCCGTTCTTGATACCAGCTAAGATCTTTTTCCCATTCCTCACGTGTCCGTCCGTAATAATCATCTCCCGCAAGTATCTGTAGCGTTTCAATTATACGTTGCTGCAGTTGTTCCTTTGTAAATGTAGGTTCTTCCGGCGTTTCGTAGACAGGTTCCCCCCGCATTAGAGTTTCAATCAATATGTTTACTTCTTCTTGCGAAAATGCGTGCATTTGAATACGGTTCACAGGTATGGATGCTATATTAGGCACCTTAATGTTCGCATCGACTGATAACTGTATAAGTCCGCTTTCATTTTGCGCCTCGTGCGTATAGTGCTCTGGAATATTCAGGTTTTCCCGAATGTTTGTCCCTGTTACAGCAGAGGATTGCTGTACCGTATTTAAAATGCTTTCGTCATTCTTATTCACGACAATCTCTTCTTCCGGCGTGGGCTGGCACGCCGTGGTAAAGCAGATTATTATCATCACGCAAGCCAGCACAGCCGCTGCAAGCCGGCCTTTTGGGTTTGATTTTTGTTTCATGTATATCCCTTTAATCCGCTTTTCCGCTGTTTTTTTTGTATTGACGACCGCCATGCCGAGCATCACAGGCAGCTGCTTCTTTCGCGAAAATAGCGAAAGAACCGTCGCTGCGTACTTCAGCTTTTCAGCGCTGTCCATCGTTTTCACCACCATGCTGTCGCAGGCCGTTTCCATATCCCTCCGTATCTGGCGGTACGCCAACCATACAAACGGGTTAAACCAATATACGGCCTGCAGCAATGATAGTAGCAGGCAGGCTATATAATCCTTGCGCTTATAATGCATCAGCTCGTGCTTGATGGCGAATGCGATCTGCTGCTTGTTCATCGTCCGCGTAATATCCACCGGTATCAGCATGACCGGAAAAACCAGAAGCGCGGGCGAGCCGATTTCGTTTTGCAGCACCATTCGGATATTCCTTTTAATGCCCAGCTCCCGGACGCATTGCTGAAATATATCCGACAGCGCTTTATCGGCGAAAACAGCGCTTTTACCGATGCGTTTCTTCAGATACAGATAGCTCCAAAATAGATACAACACAGATAAGGCCACACCGGCTATCCATATATACAGCAACAGCGCGCGCCAATTGAAGGGCGTCGTTGTGGACGGTTCTGCCTGAACAGCGCTCGAACGTTTTGCAACGATTGCGGCGGTGTTGTGCGGTGCCTTATCAATGTTTTCATTTGGGATGGTACCATCGATATGAGCCGTATCGGCGGCGGGGGGGTGAAAATATACGTTGACCGGCAAACTATTTGCCGGTATGCTGAACAGATTAAATCCGCTGTCTATTGTGACCGGCATGATAAGGCGTACGACGAGCAGCAGCCATATGAAGTAATGCAGCGACGCAGAGATATGCTTTCCGAACAATTTTTTAAACAGCATGACAACGCAAAAGATCAATACGGAATAGATTGTGATTTCCAACAAAACGCTCAGAATGCTCATGACTTGTCACTCTCCTTTGCCAAATTGGCAAGCATCTGTTGCAGCTCCGCGTGATCCTCGGGTGATAAACCGCCTTCTTCAATCATGCAAATCACCATTTCTTTGACACCCTTCTTGCTCACCTTTTCTATAAGGCTGCGGCTTTCGGCACGAATGCATTGTTCTCTGTCGGTTATCGCGTAATAATACTTATCGCGGCCTCTTGCCTCAAACCCCACAACGCCTTTTTCGCACAGCGTGCGCAGATACGTTGAATAGGTTTTATAGCTCCAGTCCATTTTGTCGCCCATGGCTTTGATGACCTCGGATAACGACAGCGGCTTTTGGCCCCACAATACAGACATAACCATCCATTCGGCATAAGTCAGAGTTTTTTTCATGACTATGACCATTCCTTTCTGCGAAAGGCACAAAACGGGATGAAACTGTGGTCCCCTTCGCACTGAGTTTTGTTGTACTATGTCAGCGAGGATATCGGCACACTACAGAGCACGAGGAGGTG
>JAEYLC010000015.1 GCA_023461435.1 Bacillota bacterium | reverse complement strand
TCGTGGATTCCGACGGCGTTATAGCCTCTTAGCACTATGTGCCATATTCTTTTTTCAAGCTTCTTTCTTCAGCAGCTTCTTTCTCTGCGCCTTCAGGGTACGTTACTATCTGTTTGTTTCAAACTTCCACCTCTTTCAGAAACCTGCATATATAAAGTTTAAAGCGCTGTATCCAGAACTATAGGCACCGAAAAGAACAATGGCAATGACGGCGCCTATGATGATAACTGCCCGGAACCATAAATTCTGCTTTTCCATCTCTTTGCGGATTTCATAGCCTTTTTCCTGCAAAATCCCGACAACCAGCAATATCAGTACGGCGAAGAATAAGACATGGTAATCATATTGGTTTAAACCAAGCTTTAATGGGGCTCCATCAAATATAGACCAAGGATCCCAGCGGGTCAGCGAAGAATTAATCATGTTGATACCATGCGCAAAATCTTCGCTTCTTACAATGCACCGGCCTATGGAAACGAGGAAAAGTGTGCGCAGCATGCCGAATAATCTCCAACTGAAGCATTTGCGATTGATTTTCAATTTATCCGAAAGCCTGTTAAAAAACGGGTTGAAAAGCTGTGAGAATGCTATCAGTAAGCCGTAATATAAGCCGTAAAAAACGAACTTCCAAGCAGCACCATGCCATATACCAATTATCAGAAAGCAGATCAAACTGGCTATGCAGGCAGGCAGCACCTTCGCCGCATGTTTCCCAAGCCGTTTTCTCAATTGTCGTGCCAGCTTGGTTATTCCCTTGGACAACACAACCGGATAAAACACGTATTCTCTTGTCCAATTGCCGAGCGTGATATGCCAGCGCCGCCAGAACTCCGATATTGTCTGAGCAAAGTAAGGACGTTTGAAGTTCTGGGCCATTTTAATGCCCATGACCTCCGCAATACCGCGAGAGATATCGATACCTCCCGAAAAATCGCAGTATATCTGAAGCCCGTATGCCAAAACGGCAATTGAATTAACGAAGAATCCAAAATTTCCGCCGCCGTCATAAACCGCTGCAACGAGCACTGCTATTCGGTCAGCTATCACTAGTTTTTTAAAATATCCCCATAGCACCAATTGAAGGCCGTTTTTTAAATTATTGGAACTGAATTTGTTTGGCGCCGTTAACTGCGGGGCAAGCTCGTCATACCTGCCGATCGGCCCTTGCAGTATCTGCGGAAAGAAGGACACAAAAAGGGCGTATTTTGCAAAATTTCTATCCGGATTATAAGCGTCGCGGTACACGTCAATGACATAGCTGGTTGATTGAAACGTATAGAAGGAAATACCGATCGGAAGCAAAATATCGAGCCGCCAAAGATTTTCCGGCAATCCCAATAGACTGCTGATATTATACGTAATAAAACTAAAATACTTCAATACACCAAGGATTCCAAAGACCAGCAGCAACGCGCAGATCATGACCGTACGTCTTTTTCTTTGCTGCTTGCCGGAAAACTTTTTGCGCTGATCACCACTCCATACCGAGTTGTTCAGTTTCAGTACATCTTTTGTCTGTGTACTGATATGACCCATAAGCTGCGCAGCAAAAAACGTACAGACAGTAGTGATAGCGATAAAAACTAAACTCTTGGCATCTGCTAAAAAATAGAACGCATAGCTGGCAAAAAGCAGCACAATCCAGCGCCATTTCAAAGGAGCAACGAAATAGAGCAGAAAAACAATTATCACGAATAACGGGAATGTCAGTGATACATAACTCATTATATTATAATTCCGACAGCTTCTGTATCAATTCCCGCATGGCTTCAGCGGAGTTGAAATTCTCGGGTTTCAAATGTCGGATCGTAATCTTGACATGAAAAGCGTCCGATAATTCCGACACAATATTGACAACATCAAAGGAATCGAGAATCCCGTCGTCAATCAGCGCTTTTTCCGATGCAAAATCCACATCCGGCCGGATTTCATTGAGTATTTCCAGCAATTTTTCCATTACAACTACCCCTCTTACCTAATAGATATATTTGTCACTTGCTTGTTTTGTATTTATTCTATGAACATTCTTTAACAGAAACACTTTGTCTCGCTTATAGATAAAAACACTCTCTTCATTCTTTTGGATCCGTTCAAAATCATTACCGGTGTTTTCTGAGATTTCATAAGAACTCCATGTATAAGGGATATTATCAACCAGAACAACTGGATCTCCCAAAATCTTCAAAAACCCGTAATCCATCGACCGTATAAAGCGAGAAATCTGTGTTGAATCCCAATCAGGATTTAATAAGCCATTGTTTGGTCTCTCCCAAGAGTAATGTACTTTTTCATGTCTCATTTCCTGAGGAAATGTTTTTAGACAATCATTCAAAAGATCTTTACATATCGACTTGAATAAATCTTTAGCCAAATTGTTTTGAATACGTAACAAGCCGAGCGATGTGGTTCTTTCATCCAACTTTATTTCGGCTTGAGTAACGATCTCGCCGCCGTCTACGTCGGAGGTTATGAGATGCCATGTGACCCCCGTCTTATTGTCTCCGCAGAAAATTGCCCAAGCTTCAGCATTGCGACCCGGATGCCGCGGTAACAGCGAGTGATGTAGATTAACTGCCTTTATGCTTGCTTCACTTAAAATACTGTTTGGAATAATCCATGGATTTATTGCGCTTATTAACAGCAAGTCTGTTTTTTTATCAAGAAAAAACTCTGTTCTGGACTCTTTTCTTATATGAATATACGGTAGATCTATTTTTTTACACACAGAAAAGAGAACAGGATTTTTTTCATCATTGGTATCAATAATCTGAACAGGGTAATCAAAACTCATAATGATTTTTGCACAAAATACTGCAAATTGGTCTGTTCCTAAAACAAATACATTCCGATATTTCAAACTTTTCCTCCTTTGTTAAGCATCTAGGTTTGTATCGTTACTGTATGTCAACAGCTATGTATTTCTTCCCTCCGCCATGATCTTTTTCAGCGTCTGCATATCAACTTTCATATTAGGCATCAGAGGCAACGCTTCGAGCCGAACGATTTTGCGCGGAATCATATGGGCGGGAAGCTTTTTTCGGAGTTCCACGACAATCTCTTTATTTGAAGCCAATCCGCTGTAAAACAAGAAGAGACACTCACTGGCGGCGTCATACAAACAGCAGCCGTCTTTAACATCGTTCAGTGCTTTCACCGATTCTTCGATTTCACCGAGTTCGACCCTGTAGCCGTGCAGTTTGATCTGCCTGTCCCGCCTTCCATGGTACTCAAAAATGCCGTCATGCCGCTGTATACTGAGATCTCCGGTTTTGTAAACGATATCTCTGTACAGATTATGCAAAGGATTTTGTATGAAATGCTCGTTAGAACGTTCGGGATCATTATAATACCCCGAGGCAAGCGAAATACCGCCCACGCAAAGCTCCCCTAATTCTCCGAACTCTGCTTCTGTATTGTCGTCTTTCAGTACAAACATTTTATAATTCCTGAAAGGCAGACCAATGGGGATCGAATCCCCATCATCAACAAGCTTATCCACAATATGATAGGAGCAGCAAGCAGTAACCTCTGTAGGCCCATATAGATTGATAAACCTGACGCCGGGCAAATGCTGCTGCCAAACTCTTAAATACTTACACGGCATGACCGAACCGGTAAAGCATACGCGTTTAAGATGTTTCGGAGGATCACATTCATCAAAAATCCCCTGTATCGTCGGCAGCACCAAGGCGGTGACTGTCCATGCAACAGAGGTGATTCCTCGGTTATTTAAGAGATCAAAAAGATTTTCCGAAACGGCAAAATAGGTTTTCGGTATGATAAAAATGGTGGCACCCGTATATAAGCCGACATAGATGTCTTTCACCGCACCCACATAATCCAAAGGTGCCTGGCTGCCAATGACATCGGTATGATCAATTCCCGTGACTTGCGCCAAGCCCGAAATAAAATTGCACATTGCACGGTGGGAGGTGACCACCCCTTTGGGCACACCCGTTGAACCGGATGTAAAAATAATATACATAGGGTCAAGGTCGGTCACCGCTGCGCGTATACCGCTGAGCCGAAACTCCTCGATTTTTGTTTGCAGCGCCTGCTCCATTACAATGATCTTGCCGGAAAAATTCAGAGTTTTTATCAAAGGCAAATGTTTGTCATCTGTGAGTATGATATTTGTATTGAGCCTGTTTAAAATCGAATTGAGACGATCTGCCGGGCTCTCGGGATCAAGAGGGACATAATGGCACCCGGAATACAGCACTCCAAAAAAACACACTGGTGTGAATGCGTGCCTGCCTGTTAAAACGGCCACCGGATTTCCCGGTCCGTCAATCTCTGACAGGCAGCTCCCTATCGCCTTGGCTCCGTTCATAACTTCTAAAAAAGAAATCTCATTGGTTTCATCAGAGAATGCCGGTTTACACGGATATCTCTCGGCGGATGCCTCTAACCACTCAAGAATACTCGTCTGCAAAACAGGTCATAATCCTTTCCATGATTAATACTTATTCATCGGCCAATAAAACTTTAGCTTAATTCAAATAAACAGTTAAAGAAAATAAAAAGGCGGAAAACAGTTTCCCACCCTAGAAACCAAAGTCTTGAAACCCGTTAAGGGTTCAACCGAAAATAACAGTATTAGTTTAATTAAAAATATCATCGATCCAATAAATAATCAACCCTAAAAAGCATTTTGTAACAATTGGAAAACTACTGACCCTGAGCCCAAGCCAGTAAAACAACATGATATGCCCTCTGGAAACCCTTCCGGACAGCTGTAATCGCCATCGTATTGCGGCAAAGCCAAAGGGCTTGCCTCCAATAGACAGATGGCAAGCCCCTGATAACAGTTAGACTAAATTCAACAAACTTTTCGAGATAGACTTTTCAGTCGCTTCTGTTATTGCCTTATCACCGTGACGACATATTCCTTCGAATTCCCCGCCTGCGACACGACGGTGACATGCACATCGACGCTCTGCCCGCTTGCAAGCGTGACCTTCTTCGATGACTTTTTCGCGCCGTCGATATAAACCACGGACTTGTATCCGCCCGCCTTGGCGGAGATGGATGCGGCGCTCTTGTTCGCGGGCAGCACGACGGTATAATGCGTGTTGCCCGGGCTGAATCCGGGCGACAACCCGCTCGATTTGAGCGACTTTAAGTCGGCGTTTGTGGACGCCGCGCGCACAACGTGTATCGTGTACGTCCGCTTCGCGCCCGACTGCGCCTTGACCGTGATCTTTACATCCTTGCTCTGCCCGTTGTTGAGCGCAATTTTCTTGGACGCGGGAGAGAGCTTTGCCGCCTTACCCGCCGCCGCGACGGCCTTTATCGTCGTGCTCTTCGTGTTTTCATCAAGCGTCAGCGTATAGTTCAGCACGTTCGGGTCAAACGGCTGGCTCAAAGAGCCGCCGATGACGGAAAGTGCGCTTAAAGCGTTGTTTGAGGATTTCGCCCTTGTCACGCTGAACTTGTAGGTCTTCGATTTTTTAAGATAGGTGACCTTGACGGTGATCGTGGCACTCTTGCCGTTCGCAAGGCTCACGGTATAACTCGAATACGGCTTGCCGTTGACCGTCATGGTCGCGCCGTCGTACTCCTTGAAGGGCGTCAGCGTAAAGCTCCCGTCGTTCTCGCCGATCGTGATCTTGTAGCTCGTGACCGTCTTCGCAAAGCCGCGGTTTAGTGAGCCGCTCGAAAGACCGACATCGCGGAGCAGATTGGTCTGCGGCTGCTGCTCCCACCTCGCGTACAGCGTCACGTTGTCCCTCACCACATAAGGGAACGAGACGCGTTCGCCCGAGCCCGTGTACCAGCCCGTGAAATTAAAGCCGAATCTTGAGGTT
Source organism: Bacillota bacterium (assembly GCA_023461435.1). Lineage (GTDB taxonomy): Bacteria > Bacillota > Clostridia > Christensenellales > SZUA-584 > SZUA-584. The sequence continues at coordinate 23,344 of JAEYLC010000015.1, read as the reverse complement.
CCCGGTTCGGATGGGATGGTATCCCAAAGGCCCTTTTGCATGCCGCCCACGGAAGAGCCGCCCTGCGAATCGAAATTGATTGTGCAGGAATACGGCGCCCAGTTTGCCGTGTAGCCCCTGTCGCCCGTCGAGCCTGCCGGTATGGTCACGCTCATTGTCGGCTCGGACAGCCCCGTCCCCGACCAGCCGACAAAGCCGAATCCGGTTCTTATCGGATTGGCAAGATGTATGTCCCCGCTCTCTATCGTGTAGCTGCCCGGATTGCTCACATCGTTTCCGCCGTCCAGATTGTACCAGATGGAATACGTGATCGGCGACCAGTTCGCGTAATAGGCTCTGTAGCCCGAAGAACCGGCCGGTATTGTCACGCTCATTGTCGGCGCGTCCAATCCGGTTCCCGTCCAGCCCGTGAACGCATAGCCATTTCTTGTGGGATTGTTCAGCGTGAACGCGCCGCTCTCCACCGTATAGCCGCCCGGGTTGTCGGCGGAGCCGCCGCGCAGATCGTAGCCGATTGAGTACGATGTGGGCGTCCAATTTGCATAATAGGTTCTGCTGCCCCAAGAACCGGTTGGTATCGTCACGTTTGTTGTCGGAGAAGACAAGCCTGTTCCCGTCCAACCTGTAAATGTATAGCCATATTTCGAAGGATTACTCAGCGTAATAGCGCCACTATCTGCTGTGTAGCTGCCGGGGTTACTTACGTCGTTGCCGCCGTTCAGGTTGTAGTAAATCGAATACGTGATCGGCGACCAGTTCGCATAATAGGCTCTGTGTCCTGAGGAGCCTGCTGGTATCGTTACGCTCATCGTCGGCCCGTCCAGTCCGGTTCCCGTCCAGCCTGTGAACGCATAGCCGTTTCTTGAAGGATTGTTCAGCGTGAACGCGCCGCTTTCCACCGTATAGCCGCCCGGATTGTCAGCGGAGCCGCCGCGCAGATCGTAGCCGATTGAATATAGAGTGGGCGTCCACTTCGCGTTAAGCGTGGTATCGCGCGTGAGTATGCACGGGAATGTCGCTTTGGAGCTAAGCCCTGCGTCAAAGTACCAACCCTCGAGATCGTAATTCGGTTTGGACGTGGCGGGTGAAGACGTAATGCTGTCCGCATGATAATACGTCGGCGCGGATACAGCGCTGCCGCCGTTGGTTGCGAAACTGACAGTCAGCGGCGTTCTCGTCAACGTTCCGCCGTCCAACTGGACATACGGAGTTGTTTTATAATTTGCTGCAATATAAGCATACTGTCCTGCGTAATAAATTTTATGCCATTTACTATCACTGGTTGTTGCAACGTCTGCCTGTACAACTTCAATTCTCGCCCCATTCGGCAGCTTGTTTATCGAGCTGTATGAAGTGGCAGGCCCGCTCCTGATATTGACAAGATCGGTGGCCACTGCTGCGTTCGAATGACCCAGCCCAGAAGGCGCCGACAGCGTGGGAGGCGCATACCCCTGAGTCGTCAGCGCTGTTCCCGGATAATAGAATTCGAGTATCTTGTCAAACGTATTTACAGTCGGGTCGGTTGAATTGGCCCTCTGCTGCGCGCCGCGCTGGGAAAGGCCGATACCGTGGCCGAACCGTTTTTGTGAAATCGAGTATCCCAGCACCGTATCGCCATCCTTGACGGGCGCAACCACAAACAGCGTCAGCGCGTCGATATTGAACGCTTTGAACTCATTGCCCGAGCTTGCAAGCGATCCGTCGAGATATCTGAGATCAATCGTGACAGATTTGACCTCAGCAGGCGTTGTGCCGCCCACCAAGACGTTAAAATCCCCTGTCATTTTGATGAAATCGACGCATCTGTTCTCGCTGTAACCCGGAACCCGGCTGTGATCCTCGTTTCCGTTGATATCGTAATCGTGGGCGACAAGGTTTGAAACTCCTGTCAGTTCAAAACCGTTTCTGTCCGCTACCCCGGGGAATGCCGTACGAAACACTTCGTTCTCAAATATCGCCTGTTTGATGCACGCGATCGCTTTTGCTTTGTCCGGCGTTCCTTCGCTGGCTGCGACCGTCACCGCGCCATAATCGGCAAATGAAGCGGGAAAATAAATCGTCTCATAGCGGCTTTCCGTATTCGCCGTATCAAACGAATCTTCAGAGAACTGATAATAAGCCCAGCCCTCCCCATTGCCCCATCTGTGGAGCGGGATATCCGTGTATCCACCGTTTGAGGCTGTGAAAAACGCTTCTATCACCGAGCCGGGCTCGCCGTATGTCAGCACCTTGCCGACGGTCTGAGTGACCGCGTCCAATGATTTTGTTTTTATGGGATAGTAATACCCATTGTACACCTGATTCGCAGACGTATCGGTCATGATGCCGCTTATATGGGTTTCCGCGTAGTTTCTCGCCGCGACAGCCTGAGCCTTCAGCGCTTCCGGCGGAAAAGCATCGCTCATCTCCCACGGCACCACACCGTAAAGATAATCCTCAATATACACATAATTGACGGCAGCGATATGCCCGTTATCAATCGAAAATTCCATGTCGCCAAGATAACGGAATTTATCCGTTTGATTGCCTGTCACTTGCGCCGCGCGCTCGTTATACATCCATATAAAGTTGTTCCGCCCGTCTATAGGAGCATGCCGCACAAGCTTGATCGTCCCCCCGCTCGCAAGCCTTTCGGAACCGCAGTAAAGGTTCAGCGTGCCGCCCTCAAGCTTCACGGTATAAAGCTGCCTCTCAAGCCCCGTTTCACCGACCGTGTAATTCCCGTCCGCAAAGAACGAAAATTCGGTGGGCTGACCGATTGAGAGCTTGACGCGCACGATCTGATACTGCTCATCGGCGGCAAACGCCGTGCTGACAGTCGCGAGCAAAAACACCAAAATGAAAACTACAGTGACAAGAAACTTGCGCCGCATGACCATTTCTCCTGACTTTTGTATTACCACCACTCACACGCTGAACATACGGGATAACCGAAGCTGCCGAATCAAGCTGCATTAAAATACCGTCATATCTTACCAATTCCAAATTCTATCATGACTTTACCTTTTTGTACATACATACTGTAAAGAAAAAACGCCCGCCATTGCATCTGATTAACAAATTTTCCATCTCTCCGTTGACATTATTCCACTTGTGTAATATTATATCACATGTTGAATATAAGTCTGAGAGGAACTGACAACGATGGCGCTACGATATGCGATACTCGGCCTGCTGAATTACCATGACATGACCGGATATGAACTGAAGAAGATGTTTGACGATTCCATACGCAACGTGTGGCACGCCAGCATGAGCCAAATCTACCGCGAACTCAATACCCTTAACGAAGCAGGCCATGTGAATTCGATCATCCAGCCGCAGAGCGACCGGCCCGATAAGCGGATTTACAGCATTACAGAAACAGGCAAGGCCGCGTTCAAGGAATGGATCATGACTTTTCCCGAAAAGTATTCGAGAGAAAAGCGTGACGAATTCAGCCTGCGATTGTTTTTCGGCTCCAAGCTTTCCAATCAGGAGCTTATTACGCAATTCGAAAGGCTGATCGAAGAGAAAAAGCAGGAGCTCAGTTTGGTGGAAAACTACGTGAATCTGACATCGTATTATCTGCAAAAACTCTCTTTGTTCGGCGGCGAAGAAATGTACTGGAAGTTTATACTGCGCCGCGCGGCCATGAACTTAAACACCACGATCGATTGGGCAAACGAGTGCATTGCGGAGCTGAAGAAGGACTGACCGATGAGAAAGGCATGACGGAGCACTCCTTCCGTCAAATGCCGGATTGACATCCGTCATTTGCCACCTCCTCTTGGAGGGAGGCAGGGTGCTGCGCAATAAAGGGCGCATTTTAAAACTTTGCTTTGGCATTCTAATAATTTTAAAATGAGGTAATTAACCATGAAAATCACGGAAAAGGTCACCATGCTGGACGGCACGAACTTCAGCCATGTTTTTCTCGTGACCACACCCGAGCCGGTGCTTATCGACACAGGAATGGCATTTCAGCGCAAAAACGTGCTGCGCGCGCTTGACGCGCTGGGCGTCGGTCTGCAAGACATCAAACACATCATATTCACGCACCACGATGTGGACCATATCGGCAACGCCGTGCAGCTTCAGCAGCTGACCGCCGCGGCGCTCTGGGCCAGCGCCGAAGACATCCCGTATATCACGGGCGAGAAGCCGCGCCACAGCTTTAAAAAGTATGTCGGCAAGATGATCCGGCACAAACCGACCGGCCTCCGCGCTTTTAAAGGCGATTCGATTTGCGGCATCAGCGTGATCCCCACGCCGGGGCACACGCCGGGCCATGTCTGCTTTTTGTTCGACGGCGTGTTGTTCGCGGGCGATCTGCTCGAAAACAAAAAAAAGGGGCTGATCCCCTACCCCGCCGCATGGGACTGGAACTATGACGTGCTGCTCGAATCGATAAAGAAAGTAGCCGGACTCGATTTCAAATGGCTGTGCCCCGCGCACGGCAAGCCGGCATTGCGCGACGGGCAGGCGATATTGAACGTAAATGGGCATTCCTGTTAATTAATGTATTTACGCGGAACGATACGGGGATCGTTCCCTACAAAACATTGCTTCCCAGTACATATACATTCTTAAGCATATACTAGCAGGTGATGAGGCGCCAGCCCACGGTCTCGGCATGGGCCTTGAGCTCCGGCTCGGGGTTCACGGCCACGGGCGTGCCGACGAGCTGCAATATCGAGAGATCCGACAGGCTGTCCGCATAGGCCGTGCTCTCTTGCCAGTTAACCTCGGCGGCATTAAAGCTGCCGCGCAGGTGCGTCGCCTTATCGTCGCCGCAGACGATGTCGAGCGGCTGAGAGACATCCACGCGCCCATCCTTATAGTGCAATGCCGTTGCGATAACCGTATCAAACCCGAGCGACAAGCCCACATAATCCATAAGCCGCTGATAGCCGCCCGACAGCAGCACGGTGTGAAAGCCCTGCTGCTTTGTTTTTTGTATCTCGTCCACCACGGCGGCGTTGAGCTGCGGCAGTATCAGCTTCGCGCAGCGCTCAAAGAACGCGTCCACGTCCTCCGTCATCATGCGGCGAAATATCGGCGTGAAGCGGTCCATCGCCTTGCGGCGGATGTATTCGCGCGCGTCCCCCTCATAAAGCCCGAGCTTATAGCGCACATACATGCCGCCCACCGAGGCGCAGGTGCCGATGAAGCGCCGCCGCCCCATGTGCTGCTTTTGCCACTGCTTTAAGAGGAACGGCAGCGTGTCCTTGGGGAACAGCGTGCCGTCGAAATCGAACACCGCAAGCTTCATATCTATCCTCAATTCAACGTATTGTTCACGTTTTTCATCGTCAGCGCGATGCGTTTTTTATTCACGTCCACGCTCAGCACGCGCACCTTGACGATATCGCCCGTTTTGACCACGTCCATCGGGTGCTTGACGAATTTGTCGGCGAGCTGGCTTATGTGCACGAGCCCGTCCTGATGCACGCCGATGTCCACGAACGCGCCGAAGTCGATCACGTTGCGGACGGTGCCCGTTAAGACCATGCCTTCCCTTAAGTCCTCAAGGTGCATCACGTCGGAGCGGAACACCGGCTGCTCAAACGCGTCGCGCGGGTCGCGGCCCGGCTTCTTGAGCTCCTCCAGAATATCCTTGAGCGTGGGCACGCCGATGCCGATCGCGCCCGCGAGTGCGTTCACGTTCCACCCGCCGATCTGCGCGCGCAGCGGCTCCAAATCCTTCTCGTGCTTCACCCGCACGCTCTGCTTTTCAAACAGCCGCGTCACCGCGCCGTACGATTCGGGGTGGATCGCCGTGGTGTCGAGTATGTTCGCCGCGCCGGGGATGCGCAGAAAGCCCGCGCACTGCTCGAACGCCTTGCCGCCGAGCCCCTTCACCTTTTTCAGCTGCTCGCGGGTTTTAAACTGCCCGCTCGATTCGCGCATCTCGACGATGCTCTTCGCGACGGCGGGCGAGATGCCCGAAATATACTTGAGCAGCGACGGCGACGCCGTATTGAGATCGACGCCGACCGCGTTCACGCAGTCTTCCACCACGCCGCCGAGCATCTCCGCGAGGCGCTTCTGGTTCACGTCGTGCTGGTACTGCCCCACGCCGATCGCCTTGGGGTCGATCTTGACGAGCTCCGCGAGAGGGTCCTGCAGACGCCGCGCGATGGACACCGCGCTTCGAAGCGCGACATCGAACTCGGGGAATTCCTCGGTGCCGAGCGCCGACGCCGAATACACCGACGCGCCGGCTTCGCTGACCACGAGATAGTAAATCTGCTTCGGCAGCGTTTTTAGCAGCTCCGCGACCACGGCTTCGGTCTCCTTGCTGGCGGTGCCGTTGCCGATCGCGATGATATCGACATTGTGCTTTTCGATGAGTCTTCTCAAATAATCCTTGGCCTTGACGGTATCGTGATGCTCGAGCGTCATGTAGACGACGCCCGTCTCGAGCACCTTGCCCGTCGGATCGACCACGGCTACCTTATTGCCGGTGCGAAAGCCGGGATCGAGACCGAGCACCGTTCTGCCATGGACGGGCGGCTGCAGCAGCAGGTTTTTAAGGTTCTCGCCGAACACCTTGATCGCCTGCTCCTCGGCGGTTTCGGTCAGCTCGTTTCGTATCTCGCGCTCGATGGACGGGAATATGAGCCGTTTGTACGCGTCTTCAATCGCTGCTTGCAGATACGCACTCTGCCAGCGCGGCGCAAACACGACGCGGTGCATCAGCGATACGGCGTCCTGCTCCTCCGCCTCGAGCTTGACACTGAGTATCTTTTCCTTCTCGCCGCGGTTCAATGCGAGCACGCGGTGCGGCACAAGCTTGGCGACGGGCTCGGAAAAATCGTAATACATATCGTAGACGGTGCTTTCCTTCGTCTGCGCTTTGGAGACGGTATCGCCGCTGCGGCGCACAAAGGCGCGCAGCTTGCCGCGCAGGTCCGCGTCGTCGGAGATCATCTCCGCGATGATATCAAGCGCGCCCGCCACGGCATCCTCGGCGGACGGCACGTCTTTTTCCTCGCTGATAAATTCTTCAGCCTTTTTCAGCACAGCTTCATCGCCCGTCTGCTGCTGCCAGATGAGGTCGGCCAGCGGCCCTAAGCCCTTTTCCTTCGCGATGGTCGCGCGGGTGCGCCGTTTGGGGCGGTATGGGCGGTAGATATCATCGACCTCGGTGACACCCTGCGCCGCGTTGATCTTCGCGCGAAGCTCGTCCGTCAGCTTGCCCTGCTCATCGATGAGGCGGATCACCTCTTCCTTGCGCTCTTCGAGCTTGCGCAAATAGGCCAAGCGGTCGGCGAGGTCTCGCAGCTGTTCGTCGGTGAGTGAGCCGGTGACTTCCTTGCGGTAGCGCGCGATAAACGGCACGGTATTGCCTTGGTCTATAAGGGAAATGGCGCTTTGCACCTGTTCCTCACGGATTTGCAGTTCCTTGGCGATTTGGCTGGCGATGCTGATCATAGGCGGCTCCTTGCGAATCTTTTTTTCGATAAAAGATTATAGCATTGCGGCGGCAGGAGGTGCAAGGAGAAAGATGGGAAATGATAGGATTGGGAAACTTTGATCGGGGGCTCGAACCCGAATCATTAAAAAAGCTGCGTTTCTCTAGCGCAGCTCTCTAAAATTAAGCAATGCAAATTATCTGCTTTGCCGTCTAAGAGCCTCAACTGCTTCTTTTACAGCGTCGTTATTTTGAGCTTTTGTGTCCCACTCATCCCAGAATTTCCGAGTTGCACTTATTGGCTGATGCGCTTCATCTGGCTTATCTAAAAGCAACTTACTTGGCAACAATATCGCATCGCCTACAACAAGAGCTTCACCGACTTCGAGAAGTGGCAATACTTCAATAGTATTTTTTAGAGAATCAGGTAATAGGTTCTTTATAACGCTCTTATCATTCTCATTTGTTAGTCTTAAAACTACAAAGTTATTACATTGACTTAATATCGTTTTACTAACATCAGCAGGTCTTTGACTTACTGCAATTATTGAAACCCCATATTTTCGCCCTTCTTTCGCGATTCTTTCAAAGTTATACAGAGCTTGCTTCTGAACCGTATCCGCTTCATCTTTTAGTGGCAAATATAGATGGGCTTCGTCACAAATAAGTGTAAATGGAGTTCTCTTGTCAGGTTCCATCCAGAATTGGATATTATACAACAATCGCGCCAATGTCCCTGTTACAACAGGGAGAACATCCGAAGGAACTTCGGAAAAGTCAATAATTTTTATACCTCTGCGACTGGTATCATAGCCTAATAAACCACATAACATATTTCCAAGCCATAAGTAGTTTTGAGTTGAATCATTTGGTTGAAACATAAAACCATACGTTTTATCTTGCAGCTTTGCTTCAAGTCTCGAAATGAATCTTGTTAGTTTGCCTTCCCATTCTCCTTTTATCGGCCCCGTTTTACCTTCACCTTTTCTTGTATCATCATCATTCAAACGAAAAATCAAATCTGACATCTTAAACGGAATAGGAGAATCTACAGTAAATGTTTTAATAGTATCTGTCTTTCCTTCATTTTTTAACGTCTGTTCTTTGAGTTCACGTATATGTAATGTAAATCTTGATGCTTGATTTGGTGCATTAGAATCGCTTCTATCAAGAACCATAGAGAGAAGTTCTTCTCTGTTTAATAACCAATATGGAAGGAATAATACATCATCCGAAGATTTGTCCAAATCACCAGGACCTGCAACTCTATATCTTTCAGCAATCTTACTTGATCCCTCAGTTAATCTCGAATATTCTCCATGCATATCAAACACAATGATATTCGTATATTTCAACTCACTTGCTTTTTCAAGCAAATTAGCCACGCACCAGCTTTTACCTGCACCTGTGCTTCCAAGAATAGCAGCATGTCTTTGGAAGAATTTATTCCCATCCAACACTGCATCAGCTTTTGCATCCATAACAAAGGAACCGATCTTCAAGCGTTTATCTGAGGATATTTCATTGCTTAAAATATTCATAAAGTTCTGAAGGTTAGTGCCAGAAAGACAATAGCATTTACTCTCAATTTGAGGAAAAGAACCAACTCCCCTTTTGAAAATATCATGACTACCACCGTGAACAGAATGATATGTCCCAATAATACTGGCTTTTACGTAATCTTCAGAGGAAACCATAAAATCATCTGTTTCTGTATTATCATTTTCTATATTATTAATGTACTTTCTCGTTACCTTATCTACAAGAGATATTAATAGTTCATGTTTTTTCCCTGTTTCAATAACTATAATATTTCCAACACAAACAATGCCCATTATTTTATCATTCTCTATTTCGATAATAACCTGTCCCGTATCAACATAAATTACACTTCCTAGAAAATCGCTTTCAGAAAAGTTGAATAAAGTTGACATTAGAATACCTCCTTAAGCATTACTTCCAAATCCCATAATTTTATCCCGGGAAACAATTGATCTTCTTTAGCTGTAATCACTCTTGAATCAGTAATATTTTCAGAACAAATTGCTGTTACATTTCTACATTCTTTAACTATTCTTGCTGCGTTCATTGATAATGTATGTGTAAGAAGCAGTGCAGGTTTATTCTTTTTTAATTGTCGGACTAGATGGGTTTCTAAATGATCATCTCCAAATCCATATCCAATAATAATATATCTTTGAGTTTGATCTATAGCAGCATTTGCCGTGTTCCTATGAGTATCAAAGGGGTCACTATATCCTTCTTTGTATTTATTAATTCCAGGCGTAATTATCAAGCAATCATCATATGAAAAATTGGGGATTGAATATGGAATATCATCAATTAGATGCCAACTTAAACAACCATGTGGTTTTAACACAGTGACTTTTGGAGCAAAAGAAGGTTTTTGTTTGTTTTGATGCTTTGATATACCATTACAACACATGTATTTGCTTTCTTCAGGTTTAAAATAAGCTAAATACTTACCAATAAAAAGTGTATCAACGCGAATGCAAGCATGTTCGCACGCATATTCAATTAATCGATCGTAATTGGTGGTAATAACAGTCAATCCATTATTGCGAATATTAAAACACTCAAGATACTTTGTAAATCTAAGTATGTGCCTTCCTTGAATTATATCATTAAAAATTGAATCCTCTGCATTCCCTATAAAATTCGCAGTCACCTTTCTAATTTTTTCTTCAATAAACGAACTCGGTTTGTGATTATGTAAGGCTTGCTCTAACCCAATTCCTGATGCCAGTTCAGCTTGAATCTTACTCCAAATTAACTTATCAGCTGGTTGAGTAATATAAGCTGGAATCTTATCTATTAGATCTTGAGCCAAGCGATTCATACCAGGAATACCTTCGGCTGCAGATAAACCTGATCCGATGATTGTTACAGTATCTTCCTGAAAAAAGTCTTGTATTGCTATTTTTAATGCACTTAAATCCAAAATTGCCTCCATGAATAAATAGCTTAAATTATTATATCAAATCCTACACAATATTTCAATTTATCCCCTTATCCGACATAAAAAAGACAGCATTCTTGCTGCCCTTCGTTCTTTATATCCTAATCATCCGTCTCAAAACTGAATTCCCACGCGCAGCGGGCTTGCACCGTCACTTATTCTTAAGCGTAATCTCGCCATGCTCTTTCTCAAACTGCGCGATGCGTTTCTTTATCAATTGCTCAATTTCTCTGTTTTTCGTGCGGCCTTCATAGTCCGCGACATACGCCAGCTTATCCAGCAAAACAGCGTCTATTCTCAGCGTATACGCCAATCGATCCCCATTCATATTGACACCTCTTCACCTTAGTATTGACATAATATTAGCGTCAAAGTATACTCAATTGGGCGTATTGATGTCACTATGAATTTTTTTTGACTTATATTCGACTAATAATAATCTGATTCATTCACGGATGGTATATGCGAGTAGCGGTGATCGGTTCAAGAAATCTGAATATTGACATAACAGCGTACATTCCTGCGAAATCCACGGAGATCATATCCATTGGATCGCGCGGTATTGAAGCGCAAGCGGAACACTGGGCGGATGAAAACAATATACCCAAGCTGGTGATACGCGCGGGCGGCGCGGCACCGCAAAGACGCCGTCTTATTATCGATATGGCGGATTATGTGATTGTGATATGGGACGGCCTCTCCAAGAGCATAAAGGCGGCAATCAGTTACGCGCAGAAAACCGGAAAGCTGGTACAAATTTTTACTGTATGTGATTAAGATAGCGGAAAATCTACACAAAAACATACGCAATTAAAGGGCTGCAATATATCACGATATAAATCAACGTAATCCACGGCTGATAATCCACATAAAAATCCTTAAACGTACAGTGCCACGGATGCGGAATCAATACCCACCCGACCAAATCAAACAGCACCGTCACCGTCCCCCATATCACGCCCGTCATAAGCGCATCATGAATTGATGCGTCACTCAAACCGGATAGGTATAGCCACGCAAACACAGGAAATATAACGATATTGTACAACGGATGAAATGGCATCGTTTTCGCATAGCTCTCCATTTCCTTCATCGGCTGCCCTTTATACGCCATGCCCTTCAGATGCAGCACTTTCCCATTAAAAACTGTGTGCAGCACGCCCACTGCGGTCACCGCAAAATACGCCGCCCAATACCACAGCATCGAATATCCAAAGCTCCTCATTTCTCATAACCTCTTTTTTCATTTTCTGATGATATCCACTATCCACTCAGGCTCGGGGAGCGGCATGCTGCTATCTATGGCATATTGCGCCATAATGCCCTGAACGCAATACCAAAACGCCATAGAAAGGGCAGCCGGGTCACCGGCCTTGATTGTTCCGTTTTCCTGCCCCTTTCGAATGATGTCAACGGTATATTCTATTGTGTTCACTTTCTTTGCCAAGGCATAGGCCTCCGTTGGGGTGCCCTCCTTGTTTTGCGCCTGCTGAACAAGCACAAACATTTTTGCAGTCCACGATTGTTCTTTCGCGTATTGAAAAAGCGCCTTTAAAAAGTCTGTGAAAAACGCGATAGGTTCGGTTCCTTGGTCAATGCTTACCGACTGAGTGCCCTGAAGCCCCATTCTCACCAGCTCAATATACAGTTTCTCTTTCGATTCAAAATAGTGAAACAGCAGCCCCGTGCTGATGTTTGCGGCGCTCGCAATATCAATAATCTGCGTCGCGGCATATCCTTTTTTAACAAAAAGCTCTAGGCCGGTCAGTAAAATCTGCTTTCTGCGCTGCTCCTTTTGTTCCTCTCTTGTCATACCAAACTTCTTTAAATTTCGTTGATTATTTTTTCATTGAATTTTTATTCAATATATTATACGAGCCCGCTTTTGTCAATACCCTCTTTCAGGGCATAAAAAAAGACAGCATTCCTGCTGCCCTCCATTCTTTATACTAATTACTCTTCTATGCTGAACTCCCACATGCACCCCACCGACTCGTCGGTGACATCGGGGTAACAGCTCAGGCACCGACATGCAATCCGCTCATCGATCGTCTTCGCAAATCCCGAATACTCGATAATGCCCACCGCCTTGCACGGATGATACGGCATGCCCTTGCGCTTGCGCGCCGTCTGCACGCGGCAGTCCACATTGCGGAATATCAGCCTGTCATCCTTAAGCTCAATATCATAGTCGTTGATGCTGCCGTAAAACCTCAGCTGCAGCGCTTTGCTAAGCCCTTCAAGGCCCGGCCTTTCGGGCAGCTGTAAAAACTCCTTGATGCGTTTTGCCTCAATCGCGGTGAACCGCTCCCATGCCTGCGCGTCATGAAACATCGCCGCATCCATCCCGAGCTTGCGCTCGATGGACTGAAACCATACGCCGTCGTGCGCGAGCCAGTTCTTCGAATAGATACCGACCAGCTCAATCAGCTGTTCTTTGGAAAGGCTGTGCAAAATCTCTCTGTTGTTCATCTACTTTACCTGCTCAGCCTGCTGCTTTGAATCCACGAGTATTTTCTTAAGCATCTCATTGCCGCAAAGCGCGTTCCTCACCGCCACCTCGCCCGACACCGCGCCGATAAACAGACTGTCGGCCTGCTCCAGATACGGCAGCAGCGCCACGCGCATCTCGTCAATATTGCGGCTCGAGTTCAAAAGCCAGCAATTCGTCAGCACCTTCGCGCCGTCCATCAGCTCGATCGCCTTCAAAAAGCTCTTGTACTTCTTCTCGTCTTTACTGAGGCTGCAGCAAACGATGTACGTGGTCATGCACGCTCCCCCATCGCTTCTGATATCCCGTCAAGCAGCGAGCTCCTGAGCTCTGTGAGCTCATCCATGTCCACGTCCATACGCTCGGCGATGTAATCCTCCGGCGTGAGCATATACGAATGCGCCGACGCGTACTCGAACGTCTCGCGGATGATGCTCTCGCATTTGTAAAGCTTGCAGAGCAGCCCTTCTATGCCCTCGGTTTGGGTGCTCATCGAGAGCGCTTCCATTCTGTCTGCGAAATCGCGGTCGTCCCGCATGTATTCCTTCACGTAGTCCATCGCGGCGAGCGTCGCGTCGTCCACGGCCTGCGCCGCCGCGCTCAGCGCGTCAAACGCGTCCTGCGCCGTCTCGTCGGTCAGCAGCGCCTCGCACTGTTGCACGCGCGCGTCAAGCTTCTTCGCGTAGTAAAGCCGCAGCAGCGCGGTCTGCACGTCAACCGGCAAATCGCCTTCAACGCGCTCCGCCGCCTCAAACGTCAGGATGTCCTGCGCGAGCTTTAGGTACTTGTGCGCCGTTTCGAGTATCCTGTCTTCCAAAACCGTCACGCCCTTTGCTTTTTGTTATAGATTAACATACTGAGCGCGAACAGCACAAGCGCCATGCCGAAAAGCACGCCGAGGTTCAGCGCGATATCACCAAAGCCTGCCCCCATCACCGCGAGGCTTTCCGCCGCGTCGAGCGCCCAGAACTGCGGCATGCCCTTCGCGATGCCAAGCAGTATATCAGACCCCACGATAGACAGCGGCCACATGCAGCCGCCGAGCATGCTCGTGCCCACAATGATCACAGGCACCGCCGCGTTCATCTGCTCGTAGGCTTTAAACAGCGTCGCAAGCAGCAGCCCGAGGCACGAAGCCGCCAGCACGAACACCGCAAATACGGCGAACACAGGCAGCAGCGCCGACCCGAGGTTGATACCGAACAGCAGCTGCCCGAAGAACAGCACGATCGCCATCTGAATAAGCCCCACCGCGTAGGCCGGAATGAAGTTGCCCGCAAGCACCGCGCGCGTGGACAGCGGCGATATGCGGATGCGGTTCCACGTATGCAGCTTTTTGTCCTCGAGTATGCTGCTCAATGTGAACACGATGCTGAACATCACGAAGAAGATGTTGAAGCCCATCATATAATGGATGTTCTCGGCGAACTTTTCGTCGTAATCGTCCGCGTCGAGCACCGTATAGCTGACCGTCACCGGTTTGTCTTCCAGGGCTGCCGCAAGGCTCTGCCGCACCGTATCGAGCGGCGGCGCTTCGATGCCCGCGGCACCGAGCGTGCTTTTTAGAGCGCTGTGCAGCTTGAAGCCGTGCACCGCGCTTTGGTATGCCGAGCTCACCGCGTTTTGCAGCGCGATGATGTCCGCGCTGTCCGCCGTGCGCAGCACGGAAACCTCCGCCGGGCCGTTTAAGGCGCCGTCCTCAAAGCCCTTGGGGATCACGATCGCGGCGAGCGCCTCGCCCTTGGCCACCGCCGTCTGCGCCTCCGTTTCGCTCATATCCTCAAGCGCATATGCATTCGCGTCAAACGAATCGATAAACGCCGCGGAGAGCGCGGAGCCGTCGTTGTCTGTCACATACACGCGCTGCGCGCCGCCGCCGCCGAACATCGCGTTGCCGAATATAAATGTGAGAAACAGGGCCATAAACGTCATGATCACGTACATCACGATATCTTCCCGCATGCGCTTGCGCTTAAGCCAAAGCATCGCCGACATGTTACGCCCTCCTTTCTTTGGGGAACAGCATCAGCCCCAGAAAATAAAGCACGATGCCCATCAGCACGCTGCCGCCGAGATACGGCAGTATCTCAGAAAGCGGCGCGCCCGATACGTTGCCCGTATACGCCATCACCGCAAGGCCGTTCGGCGTGAACAGCGCGACGGTTGAGAAGAACGCGGGCAGCACGGTCAGCGGCAGAAAGCTGCCGCCGAACAGCGCGAGCACCTGCGCGATCACGCTCTGGAATACGCTGCCCACAGCGGCGTTGCCCGAACGGTAAACGAGCACCATCAGCAGCACGCCAAGCCCCGTAATCGAGACCGCAACGCAGACGGAGATCAGTACAAACACGAGCGGATTGCCCCATGCGATGCCAAAGGCGAGCGTGGAAAACCCAAGCAGCACGATCAGCTGTATGATGCAGAGGAAGAACACCGCGACGGATTTGCCGAACAGCAGCTTTTTAGCCGAAACGCCCGCGACCTTGAGCCGCAGCAGCGTTTTTTCCTGGCTCTCGGTTAGCAGGAACGAGCTGCCCTGCCCCGCCGAATACAGCAGGAACATGCATGTGATCGCGATCGAATAATACGAAAAGCTGCTGAGCGCCTTGCGCGCTTCGACGCCCCGCATATCGATTTTGATATCGTTCCGCTCAGACAGGCTCTGCATGAACGACGCGAAGTCCAGCTGCGCGATCGCGTCCGGCGCGACGCCGCCCGCCATCGCCGTTTGTACCAGCATATTGATGTCCGCCGACAGCGCGGAAAGCGTATCCGTGTACGCGCGCACGATGCTCGCCACGATGCCCGACTGCATCGTGCTGTCCTGAGCTCCCGTCACGCCAATCTTAAGGCCGCCGCCGCCGCCCGTCATCGCCGTCATGACGCCCGATGTGAACCCTTCGGGTATCGTCACGACCGCGGCGATCTGACCGTCCTCAAGTTGCGCCTTGGCCGTCTGTTCGTCGGTCACCGTGTAGCTTAGAAATTCAGCCACTTCCTTCGAATCGAGCACGGCGTACAGCGACATCGCCTGGGCATCAAAAGCGCCTGCGCCGTCGGATGCAGCAAACTGCTGCGCCGTTTGCTGCAGGCTCTGCGCCTCGTCCTCACCTGTACTATCCACCACGGCGATATTGATGTGCCCGATCGACACGCCGTCCGACGTAAACACGCCGCCCAGCGCGAAGCTCAAAATCGTGATCAGCACGATGGGCATTAAAAATATGAATATCAGCGCCACGCGGTTTCGCAGAACCACGCGAAGGTCCTTCAATATGATATCGATCATTTTCATGGCTCAGTCCCTCAGCGCGCGGCCCGTCAGATTCAAGAACACCGTTTCGAGGCTCGGCTTCTTCGTATCAAACGAGAGCAGCGAGGCGCTGCTTTTGCTCACCGTATCGAGCACGGCGCGCGCCGCCTTGTCGGCGTCGTCCGCGACGATGAGCACCACATCCTCCTCGGCGCTGAGCTTTTTCACCTCAGGAAGCGCCGAAAGCTTGGCGCACAGCGCCGCGTCGGGCTTTGATAGCTTAAGGCTCAGCTCACAGCCGCCGCCGAGAGATGACGTGATCTCGTCCTTCGTGCCCGCCGCGATGATTTTGCCCTCGTCCATGATGCACACGCGGTCGCAGAGCATCTCCACCTCTTCCATGTAGTGGCTCGTGTAGATGATCGTCGCGCCCTGACCGGCCAGCGCTTTCACGGTATCGAGTATGTGGTTGCGCGACTGCGGGTCGATACCCACCGTCGGTTCGTCCATGATGATGAATTCGGGGTTATGCAGCAGTGCGGCGCCGATGTTGAGCCGCCGCTGCATGCCGCCCGAGTATTTTTTCACGCGGTCCTTGAGCCTTTCGGTGATGCCGATCACCTCGGACACCTCATCGATGCGCTTTTTGAGCGCCGCGCCCGAAAGCCCGTACGCGCGCCCCCAGAACTGCAGGTTTTCAATGCCGGTCAGGTTCGGGTACAGCGCGATCTCCTGCGGCACGAGCCCGAGGCTCTGCTGTATCGCCCGCGGGGTTTTCACGATGTCTTCACCCTTGAACCGGATGCTTCCTCCATCGGGTGCGGCCAGCGTCGCGATCATCGAAATTGTCGTCGATTTGCCCGCCCCGTTCGGGCCCAGCAGCCCGAAAATGTCGCCCTTCTCCACGCTGAAGGAAATACCGTCCACCGCTTTGATGTTTTTAAAGTATTTTTTGAGCTCCTGAATCTCGAGAAGCGCCATATTGTCCTCCTTATACCGATATAAATGATTCCATGTCTGTTTTATGATACCATATCGCGTTCTGCGTGCGCAATTGATCCAGATTAAATATCGGTTATGATAGCCTGTAAAAGCCTCACGGCGTCAGCCCTGTGATTCCATTCCTTAAGCCATGAATACAGCAATACCATCGCAAAAGCCAAGCTTTTTCAAATTACAAAAATTACAACGAGAGTATTTTTCTTTTGAAGCAAACATTAATGTGAGAAACGTTTATTTCAACACGGCATAAATTATATAGAACCGAAAAAAAGGGTGACGTGAATGGATATCGTAATTGGAATTGAAGACCAGGGCCTCGAACTCGCGCCGCTCATCACGAACAGGATGCACGACGCAATGCGGCAGGGCTGCATGGTTAGCATAAATGAGATGGACGGATCAGACGGGCGCATTGCGAGTGTCTGTCTTTCCGATTGTGAGCACAGCGCCGATAAAGAGCGCACAATGCTGTGCGCGATACTCGCCGACATCATCGTGGAAAACCTGCAGATACGCCATATGGTGAAGCTCTTAAAGCAGGACTATTATTTTCTCTCTGAAAAAGAGCAGTGCGACATACTCGTCAAGGCCCTAAAGAGGCTTTGGTACGGCACCTCGGGGCAGAAAAACGAGGTCGCGATGTGCAAGATCGATGTCAAGCAGCGTCTTTCAGACATGCTCGCTCAAAATGAAGCGGACACGGTGATGCTCGAAGGTTTCATGCGCTTTCGCATGAAGGATTACCTTGAAACATGGGAAAAGGAGCTCGCGCTGTGCGTGGAGGAATACGTCAGAAAACGCGAATACGTGGAGTTCGTTGAAATTCTGCGGCTTTTTGTCAAGATCAGGATACCGCGTGTGCGCAAGGTTCACATATGCGTGGACGGCAACGGCCAGTATTTGCTGCTGGACGACCGGCTTTGCCTTTTGAAGTGCCAGTATTCAAGCCAGAGCATGGATAAAGACGACGCTCTCTTAAGCGCCCTTGTGAACATGGCGCCGCTGTCCATTATCGTTCATAATAAGGAGCGTTTTATTGACGCGCGCATCATAGAAACCATCAAGGATGTGTTTGGCCAGCGCGTAGAGTTCTCCGAAGACATGATATAAGCTGCCCAGAATTTTTCGGGCAGCTTTTTTATCCCCATTTATATATTACAAGCATCTTAATATCACTCATTTATTGCAGCCACATGTCCATTCAATTGACAGATACAATAACATGGCTGTAAAATAGTGCCGCAATAACGGATATGCATTTTTTCATTTGATACGAAAGGGGTGGATACATGGGGTTCAGCAATACGCAGTTCAGCTACTTTAAAGATGAATGTACAAAACGGTTCGGAGAAGACGAAGGCATGAGCATATTCCTGCAGGCTGACAAAAAGCTTGAGAGTATGGTCGGCGAAATTCCCGCTGAAACATCCAAAGTCATTAGAAGCCATATGGCAGACAACATGCTTCCCACCATAGCGATGTACCTCGCACTGAAAGAAAATAAATTGACCATGCCGAGCGCCTATGATCACACGCTCGCTTTCGTGCAGATTGCGGCAAAAAAGGCCAAAGAACAAAACAGCAGACTGAAGAAAATACCTTTCACATTTCAGATCTTCAAGCATTTCTGCAAACAGGTCATACAAAAGCAATATCCAAAGGACGGCTGGAACGTCGTCTGGAGAAAATATGATAATAAAGAAATTCATGTCGACTTCACAAGCTGCGTTTATTTTGAAACGACCAAAAAGTATCACTGTCCCGAGGTGTGTACTGTTTTCTGCGCCAACGACGATACGGCTTTTTCAGGATACCACCCCAAAATCATATTTGAACGCTCTTCCACTTTGGCAAAAGGGCAGAGCCTGTGTGATTTTCATTTTTACAACGGAAAGGCATACACGCAGAACTGACTTGCGCCTCAAAAAACATAACTGGCTTTCAAAACCTCTCAGAGTGGTGTAAAATAATTGCATCATACACATGGAGAACGGAAGAATGGTTATTGATTTTCACACCCACTGCTTTGTGGACTCCCTTGCGCCTGCCGCGGTCGCCACGCTGGAAAAAAACGCGAACATCAAAGCCTTGCACAACGGGACGCTCGGCGGATTAACCGCTTTCATGGCCGAATGCGGCGTGGACCGGTTTGTGGTGCAGCCCGTGGCGACAAAGCCATCGCAGGTCGCCGTCATCAACGAATGGGCCAAAAACAATATGAATGAAAAGGCCGTCTTTTTCGGCTCGCTGCACCCGGACGACCCGAATTCTTTAGCCGCCGCGCAAAAGCTCAAAGCGGACGGCATAAAGGGCGTCAAATTTCACCCCGATTATCAGGGCTTCTACGTGGATGATCCGAAGATGATGCCGCTTTATGAAGCCATGCGTGATTTGGGGCTCATCGTGATGCTGCACGCGGGCTGGGACATCGGGATGCCCGCGCCCATACGGTGCACCCCGCTCATGATCCGGCGCATCATCGAAAACGTTCCCGGCATCACGCTGGTGGCCGCGCATATGGGCGGACATGCGCTTTGGCGCGATGTGGAGGAGGTGCTGCTCGGCCTGCCGCTTTACATCGATACCTCATATTCGCACTATGTGCTGCGGGACGACGGCATGACGCGCATGATCAAAAAGCACGGCGCTGACAGGGTGCTGTTCGGTTCGGATTCGCCGTGGAAACGCGCCGACGATGATATTCGAACGATCATGGGGCTTGATCTGCCGCTGGAGGACAAGGAAGCCATACTATACAGAAATGCGGCTGAGCTGTTGAAATAATATGCTTATGCAAATTTAGATTGCGCTCTTGGGAAATCGCGCCCTACAGTATTTTCGCCGCAACATCATGTCTTTCAAGATTTCGTCTGTACCTCCAGTTTAAACTCCCCCCAGTCACCTATCGGTGACAGCCCCCATTCCACCCCTCGGGGTAGTCAAAGAGGGAGCTAGGGTTCGAGGTTTTTATAACAGCCGCTTGACGGTGAGCCCCCTCATAGAGGCTTTAAGCGCGTTTGCGCTTGTAGGCGCGCATCGCGAGCGCGTAGAACACGATCCATATACCCACGCACCAGAGCATCGCGATCCATCCGCTGTCCCGCACGGGCTCGTTCATCAGCAGCGAACGCACCGCTTCGATGATCGGCGTCATCGGCTGATTCTCGGCGAAAGCGCGCACCACAGCGGGCATGGATTCCGTCGGCGCGAAGGCCGAGCTGATAAACAGCAGACCGAGTATCGGATAGGCGAACGCGGACGAGCCTTCTGCGCTGTTTGCGATCAGCCCGCAGGTGGCCGAAACCCATGTGAGCCCCAGCGAAAAAAGCAGCATCAAACCGATGGCACCGAGCCACCCGAGTATGCCCGCCTCGGGACGAAAGCCGATCAGAAACGCGACAATGAGCACCACAACTGCGGATACGGCGCTGAATATAACCGATGTGACCACATGCCCGCCGAGCACCGCCGATTTGGAAACGGGCATCGAGTGAAACCGGTCGAACATCCCGCCCGATATATCGTTGTTGATTCGAAAAGCGGTATAAGCGACCACGCTGAGTATCGTAAACATCACAATGCCCGGCACCACATAGTTCACATAGTCTATGGAACCGGGTTTCATCGCGCCGCCCAGCACATACACGAACATCAGCATGATCAGCACCGGCATGATGATCACCGAGATCAGCGTGTCCATGCTCCGAAACGTGTGGCGCAGCACGCGGCCGCTCATCACCGCCGTATCACTGAAATAGCGTTTGATATGTGTCATCATATTACACCGCCTCCTCTTCGTTTTTCTCATTTTCCACGATGCTTAAGAACACGTCCTCAAGCGTGGGCTGCCTGAGCGCGAATTCCGTCACCGTCACCGCGTTTTCAAGCAGGCTCAAAACCTTTGTGACGTCTTTAATGCCGCCGTCCGTTTTCACCGAAAGCGCGAGGTTCTGTTCGTCGTCGGACGTTTCAAACCCGCTCAGCAGCGCCTTTGCCGCCCGCATGTCTTCGCCGCTTAAAAATTTCAGCTCTATGTGGCTGTGCGGCAGCATTTTTTTAAGCTCATCGGCGCTTCCCTGTGCCACGATCTCGCCCTTGTCGAGTATCGCGATATGATCCGCAAGCTGCTCGGCCTCCTCGAGATACTGCGTGGTTAAAAACACCGTGGTGCCGCCCGCGCCGAGGCCTTTGATGATGTTCCACATTGCGATGCGGCTCTGCGGATCGAGTCCCGTCGTCGGCTCATCGAGAAACATGAGCGACGGCGTTCCGAGCAGACCCATCGCGAGGTCAAGACGCCTGCGCATACCGCCCGAATACGACGCCACCTTGCGGTCGGCGGCTTCCGTCAGATCAAAGCGCTCGAGCAATGTGTCAGCCTGCTGCTTCGCGTCGCTCAAGTGGCGCAGTTTGCCGATCATGCGCAGGTTTTCACGCCCCGTCAGCACGTTGTCGACCGCGGCATTCTGGCCCGTGAGGCTGATGGCCTCGCGCACCCGCTCCGGTTGACGCTGCACATCATAGCCGCATACCTTTACCTCGCCCTTATCGGCCTTGAGCAGCGTGCTTAGTATGCGGATCGTTGTCGTTTTGCCCGCGCCGTTTGAGCCGAGCAGCGCGAAAATGCTGCCCCGCTTCACGGTCAGATCGATGCCGCGCAGCACCTTCACGTTTTTAAACGATTTCTCAAGGCCTTTCATCTCAATCGCATTTTCGTTCATAACGTCACCCCATCATCAGCGTCACGTTTGTGAGGTCCGCGCCATAGCATTTGAGTACCGCATACGTGAGCTTATCCATTTTCGCGCCATCGAAGGCAGCTTTTTGAACATCTTTTTTGCTGTTATGATGAAAGCTCACGTCAAAGAGCACAGCGTTTTTGAACGAAGCCCCGCCGATTGACGCCATGTCGAACTTCACGCCGGTCAAATTAGTATTGTCGAACTTCACGCCCCGCAGATCCGAGCAGTTGAAATCCGTGCCTTTGAAGGTACAGTTTTCAAACACGGTGGATCTTAGATCGACCTTCGCGAGCTTGGTGCCCGTCAGGTCAGCGCCGGTAAACACCGCCCCGCGCAGATCTGAGGAGCTGAGGTCCGCGCGCTGCAGCTTGCAGCCCACAAAGCTTGCGTTTTCCAGCGAGCTCATATTGAGCTTCGCACCGGTGAGATTGGCGCCGTCAAACTTTGCGTTTCTTAAATCGCTCGCCTTAAAAGAGCTGTCAGAGAGGTCTGAGCCGCTGAAATCCGCCCCCTTGAGCGCGCTGCTTGAGAATTTCCCGCCGCGTACGGTCACGCTTTTCAAATCGGCGTTCTGCATATCCGACGCGGAGAAATTGATGTTCACCATCCGCTGCAGGGCACGCGACTGCTCCGCAATATCGGCGACGGTCTGCTGAATATCGCCGATGGAATCGATCGTGGCCGCGAGCGCCTCTTCATCGCTCATCCCCTGCTTTTCAAGGTCGTCCATACGCTCCTGCAGATCGTGCCGCAGCTCTTCCTTTAAATCTTTGACGGTCCGAAGCTCCTCGTACGGAGAGAATATCTCGTCGATGTATTTGGTCAGTTTTTCGTTCATTTTATTTCCCGTCTTTCTTATAGCAATTGGTCGAGCACGCGCTTGGCGTACTCCCAGTTTTGTTTGTTGTCCGTATAAAGCATCCTGCCTTTATCCGTGAGCTTGTAATATTTCCTCCTGCCGCCCTGGTTTTCATCACCCCAGTACGATGTGATGCACCCCTCGCTTTCGAGCCTTTTCAGGCTTGAGTACATCGTCGCTTCCTTGAGCTCATACTCGCCGCCGGAGTGCTGATAAATCAGCTTGGTGATCTCATAGCCGTACTGGTCACCGCTGAGCAGCAGCTTTAATATCATCGTGTCCGTGTGCCCTCTTAGCAGATCGGACGAAATTTTGTTTTCGGTCATTACATCGCCTCCTCGTGTATAACATATATCAAATTACCTCACCTGTCAAGGTATTTTTTTAGTTTATGTATTCTGCTGCTCATCCTAAGTATTTTCTTACGTGCGCATGGTTTTGACTCCGTCAAAATTTTTTGGTCTGAGAGGGGCTAACACAACGGCTCCCCTGCTCATATGATAGTAAGGGAAACCAAAACAGCATACGCGGGGTGAAATATGATAGAGCGAGGAGATATATTTTACGCGGATTTAAACCCCGTTACCGGATCTGAGCAAGGCGGCATAAGGCCTGTGC
>JAEYLC010000014.1 GCA_023461435.1 Bacillota bacterium | reverse complement strand
TGAGCTTGCGCCGCGTCCTCTCGCCGATCACACAGTACAGTTTTTCGTTGTAAACATAGTAATCATCTTGCAGGGATGATAATGGTATCACACCCTCCACCGTATTGTCAAGCTGCACGAATATGACGTTCCTTGACACACCGCTGATGATCCCGTCGAACTCCTGCCCCTCTTTGCCGAACATATACTCGGCCTTTTTCATATCGTCCACCGCGCGTTCCGCTTCCATCGCCGCGCGCTCGCGCAGGCTCGACTGCCGCGAGGCTTCATCCACCGTGGCCGCGAGTGCTTCGATCGCTCTGGCGTTCAGCCGCCCGTTCAGATCCCGCTTGATGACGCGGTGCACCATGAGGTCGGGATACCGCCTGATCGGCGATGTGAAGTGGCAGTAATACTGGAAGCTGAGCCCGAAATGCCCCTTACACTCGGGGCTGTACTCCGCTTTCTTGAGGCTGCGCAGCATGATCTGATTGATGATGTTCTCATGCGGCTTGCCCTTCACGTCCTCGAGTATGCCCTGCAGCATCTTGGGACGCACGTTCTCGATTTTGCCTCTTATCTTGCCGAAATTCTCATAGAACGCGGCAAAGGTGCGCATCTTCTCCTCGTCGGGCTGCTCGTGAACGCGGTACACAAACGGGATATCGCGCCAGAAATACATCTCCGCGACCGACTTGTTGGCCGCAAGCATAAACTCCTCGATTAGCTTCTCCGCGTCGCCGCGCGACCTCGGCCCTACGCCGATCACGCGCCCTTCGGCATCGTATTTGAACGCCGTTTCATCGAGCTCAAAATCGATGCTGCCCTTTTCCTCACGGCGGGCGCGCAACCGCGCAGCCAGCTCCTTCATCTCGAGCAGATCGGAAAGGATATCCGCGTACTCGCGCTCGAGCGCATCATCACCGCCGTCGAATATCTTGTTCACATCGCTGTATGTCAGCCTGTGCTTCGAGCGGATCACCGACTGCGCCACGCGCGCTTCCTGCACGTTGCCCTGCGCGTCGATCTTCATAAAGCACGACAGCGTGAGCTTATCGGTGCCTTCCGAGAGCGAGCACGCGCCGTTGGACAGCGCCTTGGGCAGCATTGGGATCACGGTATCCGCGAGATACACGCTCGTGCCGCGTTTGAACGCCTCCTTATCGAGCCTGCTGCCTTCCTTCACATACTGCGCCACATCCGCGATGTGCACGCCAAGCTCATACCCGCTGTCGAGCTTTTTGATCGAGACCGCGTCGTCAAGGTCCTTGGCGTCCGCACCGTCGATCGTGAATATATTCTGCCCGCGCAGGTCCTCACGGCCCGTCGCGTCGATGATATACCCGGACGCTCTTTGGGCCTCGGCTTCCACATCGGCGGGAAACGCCTCGGGCAGATCGTACTGCCGGATCAGGCTTTTGAGTTCCACACTCGCGACGCCCGCGGTGCCGAGCACCTCGGCCACGCGTCCTTCAGCGCTGCGCTCTCCGCTGCCGCGCTTCTTTACTTCCACAACCACCTTCTGTCCGCTGGCCGCGCCATTGAGGTCGTTTCGCGATATGAACACCTCGTCGAGCCTGTCGTCGTCGGGCGAGACATACCGCCCGACCAGCGTGCCGACGATTCGCTTCGTTTTCTCCTCGATGATCTCCTTCACTTCGCCCTCGCGGCTTCTGTCGGTTTCCGCTTCGGTCAGCAGCCGCACCACCACAAGGTCCCCGTTCATCGCGCCTGCCTTTTTGTCGGCGGGTATGAATATGTCGCCCTCATCATGAAGCAAAAACCCGAATCCCGAGCGTTTCACATCGAGACGGCCCGTATAAAAGCCGAACCGGCCGGGCAAAAACAGCTTGCCCTTGGGCGAGCGGATCACCCTTCCCTGTGCCAAAAGAGCACCAACCGCATCCCGGCACTCCGCCGGGCTTGCCGAAAGGCTCCCGACGAGTTCATCGAAGTCGACCTTCCTGCCTGCTTTATTCAATTCATCAATGATTAATTCCGTTAACTCCAAATCAATCTCCTAAAAATAAAAACTCTTTATTATCATTCCCAAAAAGCGCTGTTTTCTAATTAAAAAACGCCCTCCCGTAAATTTCGGAAAGGCGTTGCATGAGCGAACTGTTTACTCCGCTGGTGATGCCGTCGGTGTGGATTCCACATCCGCCGCACTCTGCGTCGCAGCGGCATCATCCGACACCTGAGCCGTCGGTGTTGCCGTGGGCGTGGCGTCCGCGTTACCCGTACTGCTCGGCAGAACGTAAACCTGGATCAACACAAGCGCAACAGCCAGCACCATAATGCCTACAGCGGCCACCTTCGTCAGTTTCTTCAGCCTTCCTTCATAGCTCTTCGCCTTGCTCTTCCCGAGAAAAGTCTCGGCGCCGCCCGCGATATCGCCCGACAACCCGGCGCTCTTGCCGGACTGCAACAACACCACAGCGATCATGAACAGAGAGAACAAACAAAGGATTATCTCGATGACAAGCACTAAGACACTCACAAAACCGTCCATTGCTACCTCCTAAAAATCTACAGCACGAGTATTCTAACATGTGAGATTACAAAAAGCAAGTACAAAATACGCTGAAAACGCCCATTTTCACGCATCGAACAGCCTGCCATATTAAGGGCAATTTGCCGCCGTTCCAAGCCGACTGATACACCCGCTTTTTATAACAAACAGCCCGATACCGACAGGCCAATACGGTGCGCATTCACATGCGCACCGCGCAGCGGTGTGGCTTCAACAATCCTTTCCAGCTCCTCTTTCGTGTACGCAGCCTGCAGCGACGTTTTAAGTCCTGCTCTCATCACCTTGATTGTCGACGCGCTCAGAAACCACCTAACCAATAAGCCTGAATCACGCCGCAGATCGCTGATGAAAAACCGGCCGCCGGGCTTCAGCACGCGCGCGATTTCCGAGAGCACATCGCCGGGCCGCTCCCATTCGTGCAGCGACCCGTTGCTGAACGCCGCATCGAACCGGCTCGATTCAAACGGCATCGCCATCGCGTTGCCCTGCACATACCTTACACGCTGCGCGTCAAAGCCATACTCATGAGCGTTTTTTTGAGCGACCGAGATCATATTGGCGCTGATCTCAAGACCGGTCAATTGCGTGCCGGATGTTTTCTTCAGCCATTCGAGCCCCAAGTACCCCGGGCCCGGCCCCACCTCGAGCGCATGCCCTTTTGTAATTCCGGATGCGATGATCTGCGGTGTCTCGATCCATCCGCGGTCCCGTATGCTTTTCTGGAACTCGTTGAAAAGCCTCACGTCAAATTCGCCCTGTATGCCTTCGTTTGTTTCAGGTATTCTTTGTTTCATTTTTTTATTCTCCTTTATTATTTTAGTTTATATATACAAGTTTGTATAATCGGCATAAAAAAATCAATAGAACTCATCAAGCGAGCCAATGACCTCAGTCAACCAGCTGCGCTCGGCTTCCATGTGTTTTCGCGTATGGCTGATGATCGCGCGCGCCTGAGCGGGGATATGCGGGTTGCCCTGCATGGCCTCGCTATGCCGGTCTAAATAACGAATCGACTCGTCGGTCCTGAATATGCGCTGATCCAAATATCCCGCGACCTCCTCCTTGGGCAGGCTATTGATAAAGAACAAACCGACATCAAACGAGTACAATGTGCGATTGTCGGACGACCAGAGCTCACGCAGCAGCCGTAGATATTCCTGTCTGCCTTTTTCCGTGATGCGGTACACCGTGCGAGAAGGCCGGTTGCCTTCGCGCCCTTCCTCCGCGATTTCCACCGCCTGCTCCTCGGCGAGCTTAGACAGCGCGAAATAGATAGAGCCGAACTTAATATCCGTCCAGTCGTCCATGTGGTCTTCAATGATGTGCTTGATCTCATACCCGTGCATGGGCTTGTCGCAAAGCAGCCCCAGCAGCACCAGCCTTATGTTTGACATTCGGTTGCCTCATATTATTCAAACTTGAGTATATTTTAATTCGGCTTATCCCGTTTGTCAATAAAAATGTACCGGAGTCTGTACCTGTTTTGATTGTTTTGTCTGTATAAATACAGTATAATTCCTTTAAAATAAAGAAATGAACAAACAGATCAAGCATCTGTTCTCGTTCAATATTTGGAGGTATTTTTTTGGACGGCAGTGACCCTATATTAGGGCAGATCATACTACAGGTTGTTCTCATTTTCATCAATGCACTTTTCGCCTGTGCCGAGATCGCAATCATCAGCATCAACGACAATAAGGTGTCCAAGATGGCGGCGGCTGGAGATAAACGCGCCATACGGCTCGCCAAGCTGACCGCGCAGCCCGCGCGGTTTCTCGCGACGATACAAATCGGCATCACGCTCGTCAATCTGCTGGGCAGCGCCTTTGCCGCACAGAATTTCTCGGACCGTCTCGCAGCGGCATTCTCAGGCATCGGCATCAGCATATCCCCGGCTGTGCTCGGCACGATCTCCGTCGTGATCATCACGCTGCTGCTCACCTATTTCACCGTCACGCTCGGAGAGCTCGTGCCCAAGCGCATCGGCATGAAAAAAGCCGAGAAGCTCGCTCTCTCGCTCTCGTTGCTCGTCTATGTCATCTCGAAAATCTTTGCGCCCGTCGTGTGGCTGCTCACGGTTTCCGCCAACGGCATACTGCGCCTGTTTGGCATTAACCCGCACAGCAGCGATGAGGAAATCACCGAGGAGGAGATCCGCCTGATGGTGGACGCGGGCAGCGAAAAAGGCGCGATACAGCCCGACGAGAAAGACTTCATACAGAACATATTTGAATTCAACGACACGAGCGCGGATGAGATCATGACGCACCGCACTGAAGTCTCGCTGCTCTGGCTCGACGAAACGGACGACCAGTGGGAGCAGACCATCATTCAAAGCCGGCATTCCATATACCCTGTCTGCGCGGAAAGCCCCGATAACATCGTGGGCATACTCTATGCGAAGGATTATTTCAGGCTTAAAGACAAAAGCCGCGAAGCCGTGATGGAAAGCGCGGTCAAAAGCGCGTATTTCGTGCCGGAAACGGTACGCGCCGATGTGCTGTTCCGCAACATGAAAAAGAGCCGCAACCATTTTGCCGTGGTGCTGGACGAGCATGGCGGCATGAGCGGCATCGTCACGATGTACGATCTGTTGGAGCAGCTTGTGGGCGATCTTGAGGACGACATAACCATACCCGCCGAATCACCGCTGATCGAGCGGATCGATTCCAACACATGGCGCATAAACGGCGCAGCCCCGCTCGATAAGGTTTCAAAGGAGCTTGGCGTTCTGCTCCCCGAAGAGGAATACGACACCTTCGGCGGTCTCGTGTTCGGCATACTCGGCACCATCCCTTCCGACGGCTCCACGCCGGAGCTTGAGGAGTTCGGCCTGACCATCAAAGTCAAAACGATAAAGGATCACCGGCTCGAAAGCGCCGTCGTATCTGCGACGGAAAAGCCGCAGACCGCCGTCTGAAAAAACACATCGCAAAGAAAAAAAGGTGTTGACTTAATAAGTTAGCCATGTTAAACTTTCATTGTTAGATGGTGCTAACAATGATGCCATCAGAAAGCGAGGCGACCCCTATGCCGCTGACATATGCCGCGGAAGGCGAAAACGTCTGTATTAAAAAGATTTCCGGCAAGGACGACACGATCCGTTTTTTAAACCGGCTCGGCTTCATTGAGGGTGAGCAGATCTGCATCGTATCGCGTATGGGCGGAAACCTGATCGTCAACGTGAAGGATACGCGCATCGCCATCGACAGCGCGCTCGCGAACCGGATTGCAATCTAGCATATCCCGCTTACGATTTGGATACTTTATGTATCCAAAAAATTATGCTATAAAGTTAGCCAACGCTAATTTTATATAACAGTTGGTCAAGCCGCAAACCTCCAGAAACGTCATTTGTTTTAAAGTATCACAATCCGGCAAAAACCCCCGCGCGGGGTTTTTGTTGTTGGGACAAAAACTCCCGGCAATGCCGGGAGTCAGCTTGATGAAAAACCCCAACCGGTCATGCTATCCACTATCGTAGTCAATCGCTTACGCCTCAATCGGAATGACATAAGTAACTTTTTTGACACTCTGGCCTTCTCCTTTGAGGAGAAGGTGGCGCGAAGCGCCGGATGAGGTGTATGGTCCATGTTGAGAGTAAAGTTGTTCACTTCATCAGGTGCCTGTCGGCGAAGCTTCCCTTCGAGGAAGCCAACACAACATATCAACGTTAAAAAAACAATCTCATCACTTCACACCGTAGAATTTCATCAGCGTGTTTTTTATGGAAGGCTTGAAAACCGTGTTGTGATCGTACCCGTCGATCACCTCAAACTCAAGCTGGAGGCCATTGTAGCCGTGCTTGTCGATTCCGTCAACACCGCGCTCAATCATGCCGATGAAGCCCGCTTCCTCCTCGCCGCCCACCGTGACATACACAGCGCAGTTCAATGTTTGACTCCTTGCAAAATACCAGTTGTCAAAATCGGTGGCAAAAGCCCTGTTGGTGCTGGCCTGATAGGACGGACTGCCGATGTAATAATTAGCAAACGTATTTTTGCCGACTGTGTCGCAGTGAAACAGCGCGTAAACTCCCCAATAGCCGCCGTAAGAATGGCCGGTCAGCGTCACTCTGCCCTTGTCCACGCTGTACGTATCACAAAGATAAGGCATCAGGTTCTCCACCAGAAACTGAAGATAGATATCCGGCTGATCAAGCAGATCCCGCTCTCTGATTTTGAGATAATCGTAACCGTTCGGATATCCCACGCTCACCAATATCACATCCTCCACCTGACCGGATACCATTAAGGGGCGCAGCTCGGGATGGTCGCTGAGCCGCCACACGCCGTCGGTCATCAGCACGAGCGGATATTTCTTGCTTTCATCATAGTTCGGAGGCAGGGAAACGTGCACCACAAAGGTATCGTCAGTCTCCTGATCGTATATGGATATCTCGTTAATATAGTCCGCGCATTCAGGATCGATCCCGATTACCTCGTTATAAAATTCGTGATCTTTCGAAAGCTTGCCGACCTTGATGCTGTCCCTTTCGGCCTGCGTCATCGCCTTGGATGCCGCCACGCAGGCTGCCTCGCTTTCACCGTATTCCTTGCCGCTGAAATAGCACAGCCCGCGCAGCAGCGCCTCGCAGCCCATGACGTTATGACCGGCCCCGGCCAGAATTTCATTGTGGATGGACAGCCCGTCATATTTGCGTTCCGACAGGGTATTCAGCCAAGTTTCAGTCGTGGTGAAAGCGGCGGTGTTCTGGTCATCGCCTGAACGCAGTACACATACATTCGCGGGCAGTGCGGTGTTCCCCTTTGTATAGTAGGCTTCCTCTCTGGCCGCAATGTCCGTTTTTCCTGTCGTATTTTTCATCTCCGGATTCACCAGCAGATAACTCGCCGCAGCATTCCTGCTGTGAAGCATATACGCCGCAAAATAGCCTGCGTCTCCATAACCCGCAAAGCCGATGCGGCTGATGGCATAGTTCTCGTAAACCCATCCCAGCAGGTTATCGGCTAAGAAATCCTCATAGGCTTGAGCGTTTTCGACAAAATCGCGCGTGGCCGTCTTTTGTGATTCCTTATCTTTTCCGGTATCCAAAATCGCCAGCAGCGTCTGCGGGGCGCTTGCGTTTAAGTAATCCCGAAGAGCGGTTAACTGTGTGTCATTGAATTCCGTTCCCTGAACGAGATAAAAAGACGCCGTTTTTGACGCGTCATAAGCCGCGCTTTTAAGCAGCGTGATTTCAAAGGTGTCCCCGATCTCTTCATCATAGAGCGAGACGCGGTCTCCCCATTCGGTCTGCTCGGCGGTGATTTGCGAGAGCTCCGTATCCGTCATACCATTCGAAACAGTTATGGGATCGGCACTTGTTTCAGTAGCGCATCCGCCGACAAAAATCAATGCGGCCAGCAGGCAGATGGCGGTGCATAAACATATGATCCGTTTCACTTCATTGTTCCCCCGATATTCGATAATTTAAATACAGGGTTTATATTACGATATCATCATAAATAAAATCTTGTCATTTTCTGCCCGGATTTGTCTGCCAGCGTTTAGCCTTCTGCTCCGGCGGACAACGGCAGCCACAATTCGCTTATGACATCTTCCGCGTTGCGGAATCCCTCGCGGCAGACCTCCAGTGTTCCGTATTCCTTGATTCGATAGGCGGATGACGGCAGAAAATTCACATAAATCTGATGCCAGAGCTTTTGAATCGCTGCGGGACGCATGCCGCTGCAACGAAAAACAAGCCACTTTTCTTCCGGTATTTCGACGATCTCATATGATTCGGGCACAGTATCCCCTCGGTATTCCACGCCGACGCTCAGGCGAAACTCGCTCCCGTCCGGCCTGCAGTTCACGTTATCGTGGATACCCAGCACGGCATCCGCAAAGTAAGTGGTGTCATCCTTTGCGTGAAAAAGCACATCGTATAAGCCTTCTTCGCCGCACTTCTTAAGATATTCCGGAATCGTCCTTTGCTTGTCTTCAACGGACTGCGCCTGAAACACCTTTGTTTTGGCCAGAACTTTCACGCTCCCAATGCTGACAACCCGGTAATCAAGCGCGGCGCCGCCCTCGACATGCAGCTGTATGCTCAATTTGTTATACAGCTTGACGCCGATGCCGCTTTTTCTTGCGCTGTAAGGCGTTGTGCCGTGAAACCGGGCAAACGCTTTTGTAAAGCTCTCCGCCGTTTCATAGCCGTATTTCAAACCGATGTTTAATATCGACATGTCGGTCATAAGGATATCTTCACCGGCTGACGCCAGCTTTCGGTTCCTGATATATTCGCCTGCGGTGATTCCTGTGATGATGCTGAAAACCTTCTGAAATTCATATTCGGACGCGTAGGCCTGCTTAGCCAGTATGCTGAGCCTCAATACGTTTTCGTCGTCGGTCAAATGCTGTTCAATATATTCGATCACATTCTGCAGCCGGCTGAGCCAGTCCATCCGCTTTACCTTCGCTTTTTGTTTTATTATAGCACAGCAAAGGGGTTAGGTAAAATTATGCTTTTTAGAGTGAGACACTATGAAAATAATTCTATTATATATGGAATAAACACGATGAGCCCCACAGCTGCCGAAAACGCACAGACCACAAGCGATGCACCCGCCGCCGCGTCTTTGGCCTTTTTGGCAAGCGGGTCGGAGCCCTTCACGGCAAGGTCAACCGCCGCTTCCACCGCCATGTTCAGTATCTCAGTGCCGAGCACCGCGCCGCAGCAAATCAGCACCGCCATCCATTCATAGCGTGTGATAGAAAATATGGTGCCCGCCGCCACAACAAACATGAAAAAAGCCAGCATAAAGCGAAAATTGTGCTCGGTACGGACGGCCTCCAAAATACCTTGAATGGCAAACTTAAAACTACGCAAAAAAGGCACTCTCCTCATACATCCGGCTTATAAAATAGTATGTGAAGACAGCGCCTTTTATAAAATGTATGTTTTTTACATCACAATGAGCTTCAATACAAGCAGCAGCACAATGCCCGGCAGCCCGAAATATCCCGCGATCAGCGCACTCAGCGGATTGATCGCGATGGTGATGCCAAAAATGCCGCCGACAAGATTGATGATCACGAGCAGCAGCACGCCAAGAAAGCCGCTCACGATGAACTTCATGATAAACTTTAACGGAGCCAGCAGCAGCCAGCCCGTGAAATAGAGCAGCGCGAGGCCGAGCCCGAAGAAAAGCACCACCGAAAAGTCTATGCCCAGCCCCATCGCCATGCCCCCCAAGAATAGTATCAGTTAATACTATGCATCGGGGCACACGGCTATTCCGCCGCCGTTTTGAAATCCTCCTCGCCAACGATCAGTGCGCCGCCGCCAAACATGCAGATCATATGCCGCTGTGCCGTTTCACTGTCTTTAATCGTCTGCTCGTTCCCGCCGTCAACGTCGCTGCTGCAGCAGACCCATTTGCCGTCCACCTCACGCGTGTAGAACATGCCGTATTCATTGACGTTAAGGCTCCTGCACACATACGGCACCACCGTTTCGGGCGTCTTTTTCTCTTCCGTCACGCGTTTGATCTGTTCATCACTGCGGTCAATATAATAGAGCTTGCTGTCAAGCAACATGTATTGCTTTGCGCTCACATCAAACAGCATTGCCGGAGAGGAACCGTCTTTCTCAGCCTGCCAGAACTGTCCCGACGCGCTGTCGATGTAGAAAAGCTTGTTCTCGTATACGCTTAGACACTCCGCGCCCTGTATCGACGAGAAATCCGCAGCCGATCCGTCTGCCATCGCGCTTTTGATCGCGCCGTCTTCCAGATAGTACATCTGCCCGTCCAATATCTGAAGCTGCACGGCGCTGCCTTCAAGCAACAGCTGCGGCTCAAGCGTGTCCAATGGCGCGCGGTAGATGCCATCTTCCCGGCAATAATACAGGCTGCCGTCGTAAAGGCTCATATAAAAGCCGCCGTCATGCATGACAAAGCTGTTGTCCCCGGTTTCCGGGTTGGATTTCACGATATCACCCACCTCATAGGTGCCGCCTCCCGTGTAATAGAAGTAAATATCGTCATCCTGCTTCACCGCGAACCCGAGGTTTTGGATGTTGCCCGCCGTCGTGCCGTTTACGAGCTTCGCGTCTGACGATTGCACGGGAGTCAGCGCCGAGCACCCGCCAAGCATCAGCGCCGCAAGACAGACCGCCGCCGTTATAACCATCATCTTCTTTTGCATCTAATTCCTCCTAACCTGAGTCCCTAAAAAAATCCGGCATCTGCGAAATGCAAACGCCGGACCGTTGTCAATCAATGTTTCACGCCTTGCCCGCGCAGCCAAGCACAACTTCGATCTTGTGTTTGACCATGTCCTTGATCGCGCTGCGCGCCGGTTTCAAATACTGTCTCGGGTCGAAGTGAGACGGATTCTCGGCAAAATACTTTCTGATCGTGCCCGTCATCGCAAGACGCAGGTCGGAGTCGATGTTGATCTTACAGACCGCGCTTCTTGCCGCCTGACGCAGCATCTCTTCGGGAACGCCCTGAGCGCCCGGCATGTCGCCGCCGTATTTGTTGATCATCTCAACGAATTCGGGGATCACCGACGATGCGCCGTGCAGCACGATCGGGAATCCGGGCAGTCTCTTGGTGACCTCGTCGAGAATGTCAAAACGCAGCTTGGGCTCGCCTTTGAATTTGAAAGCGCCGTGGCTTGTCCCGATCGCGATCGCGAGAGAGTCAACGCCCGTTTTGCTCACGAACTCTTCCACTTCTTCGGGGCGCGTATATGAAGAATCCTCTGCGGACACCTTGATTTCATCCTCAACGCCCGCAAGACGGCCGAGTTCGGCTTCCACAACCACGCCGTGATCGTGAGCGTATTCCACAACCTTCTTGGTGACGGCGATATTTTCTTCAAACGAATGATGCGAACCGTCGATCATGACGGAGGTGAAGCCGCCGTCGATGCAGTCTATGCAGGTTTCATACGTGTCGCCGTGATCGAGATGCAGGCAGATCGGCAGTCCTGTGTCTTCGATCGCCGCTTCAACGAGCTTTCTTAAATAGATCGGGTTGGCATAAGCCCTTGCGCCCTTGGAAACCTGAAGAATCAGCGGAGCCTGCAGCTCCTTGGCCGCCTCCGTGATGCCCTGAACGATTTCCATGTTGTTCACGTTGAATGCGCCGATGGCGTAACCGCCTTCATATGCCTTCTTGAACATGTCCTTGCTGGTCACTAATGGCATTTTAAAATATCCTCCTCAAATAATTGTAAACCGTTAAGATTACTCCTCTAAACAGGTATTATATATTAAAACCGTGGGTAATAAAAGAAAAAAATACGGGGAAAATTGCAGATTGAAGAATGCAAGTTTAATTGGCGCTCGCATATCTTATCTCATTGGCGCATCTGGGCAGTGACTGATATTCCATTCTTCGCTATGCCATCGATTGACCTTCATGTGTTCTTTTATAGGTCACTATCGACAGAACAAACAATACCGTGAACATACCTAAGGAAACCCAAGCAAACGACTCCCCTATAAAGGAATAAAGCGTAGGCGTACCCTTAACGGGTACAAATGAAACCATTGCACCTTGGTTATTTTGAAAATAATTCTGCGCTGATAATACCCTGCCCTGGCAATCATAGGCGACAGAAAGCCCATGTCCCGTACATCTGACAAGAGATGCTCCGTTTTCAATAGCCCTGAATGCACTGATATTGGCATGATACGGCGTTATTCCCTTCCAGTCAAAAGCTGGAGCCAGCATAATATCAGCGCCTGCCGCCCCGGCCTGTCGGATATACATAGGGTTGTCGTAATCAAAGCAAATTGCCAAAGCGATCCTGCCGTAAGGCGTATCAACAATTGGCATCTTACCATCACCTTGCCTGGATGGCTCGCCGGGTACCGGAAAGGATTTAAGATACTTGAACCGCACGTTCCCTTCAGGGTCAATGCAGACGACTTTGTTTTCGGCGGGAACCTCCGGTAAACTGTCAGGCATGACGAGCATGGGCATGAATAGATAAATGTTTTCTTCCTGAGCAAGTTTTTGCGCAATACCGATATATTTCTCTTCATCTTCCTTGAAAGAAAAAACAGCGCCTTCCTGCCAGAGGATTATTTTTGAGCCTGCTTGCGCCTGCTGACTGCTTATAGAAAGATATTCATCAAGTACTTGATCAAAAATGGGCTTCGCCGTCTCTTTTGCTGTCTTTTCATATACAACCTCCTGACCAGTCCATAAGTCATCCCAGTTGGTATCCTTGAGCAGCGTTTCGGTCTTTGGTGTCGCAACTACGGATGAAATCCTGACCGTCGATGAATTGGGAGAAAAGGCGGCAAAGCTTAAGCCTCCTATGAGGAAAGTCAAAATGTAAAAACCAATAACACAGCCGGCTTGCAGGCGTACCCCGTGGAAATCAAAATTCCGTTCCCAAAGCCAGTTAATTACGGATGCGAACCAGGTTATTATAAATAGAATACCCCAGATACCACATAAAGACGAAATCTGCATCAGCGGCAATATTCCGTATTGCGTATAAGCCAATGATCCAAAAGACAAATAGGGGCTGACAGAAGCATATATATATTCCCAGGAAACGTAAGCAAGCGGAAAAGCAAAGGTTGATAATATCCCCTTAAGCCGGTGTGCAAGCAGCCTGTCTGCGATGAAGGGCACCCAGAAGACAAACCCAAAGAAACCCGCAGCCGCATAATATGCGATTCCAGGCAAAGGAAACGCATTACGGTTTATTATAATTGATACCGTCATACATGCAAGCATGCTGACCAGCAAGCCAACCAAAGGCTTCTGTGTTCGGATAAACCGCATCATAAAAACATAGGCTATCCACGGCGCTATGGGAACTATATAATCGGCATTACAGAAAAACAGCGGCAAAGTACCCAGCAGCAGCCATAAAAACGATAATGCTTTTTGGCTGTTTAGTTTCTTGTTGTGGAAAAAAAGCACTTAAATCACCACCAAATTATTTTTTAATTTGAATCTGCATAATTAGTCTATACTTGACATGTTAACACAGCGATATTAGACTGTCAGTGACTGTGCACGGCGCTTACTCGGGAGTAAGGTTTTAGGGAGATGTTTAATCTGAAAAATAATGTTTCATTTGGCGGGGAGCTAACCAGACTGCGTAAACAGAAAGGAATCTCTCAATTCGATTTAACGGTAATGATGAACTGGAGCAGTACCAGCCCACTAATTCAAATAGAGAAAAATCGGAGAATTCCGAAGCTTGAAACAATAGAGAGATTAAGCAGTTGCCTGGAACTCGATTACATACAAAAGCATTACCTGCTGGGGCTCGCAGGATTCTTATTGAAGACCGAGATTCCGCAGAAAAAACAAGTAATAACCACCCTAGAACATGTATCATCTTATATGTGCAATATTCAATATCCTTCATTTATTGTCGATTACAAATATAGATTCTGGCTGTTTAATCCCGCCGTTTCAGTATTGGCGAACGGCGATAATAAGATTTTATACCAACTTTTGTCCCGGTGTTTCAGTGTTTTTGATGTATACTTTAATTCGCAGGTTGGCTTCTGCCAATCTATCACCAATATAGAGCAAGTACAAGACGATCAAATATTCCGATTTAAGGCCTCCAATTTATTCAGACAGCATGAAGATTTTTATCTGGCGTATCCCGATTGTATGTCGTACCTTGAAACCGAAGATTACACAGCTTTTGAAAAAGCTTGGAACAAGATCGATCATAACGTTCTCGTGGACGTTAAAGCAATTCAGATACCCGATTTCTACAACCGGATAGAAAAGGGTGATGTTTCTGTTTGCCTGAACGGAAAAGATGTATACTTTCATATCACAGTTCTGCCTATACTCCACCTGGGGGATCTGTTTCAGGTTGTTACCTATGTTCCCGTAGACTCTGCAAGTTTGCCGGAAAACAAAGCTTATATAGACAACATATGCCAGAGGAATATTTCAAAGCATGCAGCGCCGCTGAAAATATGGGAATTAATAAATGTTGATCAGCTATTTTAATAATATCCACCCCTTTGTCATTTATCGGTTAGTATTTATCGGGGGCTGCCCAAGCGTGTGTCCTGCATTTTTTCATTTTTTATTATAGTGGAAATTCCGCCGTTTTATGGTATAGTCAGGTAAAAGGAGTCCGTGATGATGAGTATGAAAAAGACGGCGGCCTGCGCGGTTTTGATCTGTATCATACTGTGCGCCGGCTGCGGCGTAACGGCTGTTACGTACAACGGTTTGGACAGCATCAGTGAAGGCGCGCCAAGGTATATTGAAGGCAGTTATTCCGAGGATATCGATATCAGTGAATTTGAGTCGCTGACGGGCCTGCTTGTCCGGCAAAGCCTGCCTGAATCGTACGCGTCTGAACCCATCTCGGGCGGCGCCCAGTATGACAAAAACGGCTCCATCATCAACATGACCGTTGGCATAGGCGAACGGGGCAACGGATTTCCGGCTTCCGTGAGCGTTTTTTCCAACGAGCTGTGGTCAGATTTAAGCTACTCACCGGTTGACTACAGATACGGCCGAGACGAAACCAACGATCTTTTAACCACGACGATCGGTCAAACATCCGTTTTGTTTTTCCACTATGACGACAGCAAGGAAAAGGAATACAAGCTGGGACACGACGTTTATATCGCCGAATTTGAGCTCAATGATATTGATGTTTATGTGGAAACCAAAACCCTCAGCCAGCATGAGTTTGAACAATTTGTAACCTCACTCATCGAAACGGCAGAAAAAGGAGAGTGAATACCATGCACATTAAAAATTTCACAGCCTTAGTTTCCCTGCTGATATTGCCGGCGCTGTGTACCGGCTGCGGCAGAATGGATTCATTACAACGACATCGGAAGAACAGGTGAGGATGGAATCAGAAATATCGAGGGCAGCTATAAAAAGAACATAAATATCGACGAATCCGAGTCTCTGACAGGTCTGCCCGTCAGAAAAAGCCTGCCTGAGGCGTATCAAGCGGAGCCCCTTCCCGCGCTGGCCCTGCATGGCAAAATACAGCAGAATCCTGACAGGTAAGGCGCAATGAACCAGGACGATTTCAAGCAGCTTTCGGTCGCACTGATTGCGGTGGACAACGTTTGATGCCCGCAAAGCTATTGACGTTGAGCCCCGCGCTGTCGTGGCTCGTCTTCATCATCGCCGCCGCCGTTGTCGTAATCGCGTGCGCAATCCTTAGCGTCCTCCTTATCAAAAAGATAAAGGCGCTGCTCAGGATGACAAAATAAAATATGACATAGCGCTTTTCCGTTTGTGAGACGTCTTATATGTAATGAGAAATTAAAAGGAGATATCAAAAATGAGTGCTCAGGATATCATCAAAGACACTGTCCAAATGGACATAACCGCCCCTTTTCCGTTTAACACGGATACGCTGCTGTCACACATTCTTTTCTACGTAATCAGCATTACAATCATGATCGGCTGCGTGTATTTGAGCATACTGCTTATCAAAGGCATCGTTAAGCAATTCAAAAAGCGCGCATGACCCGGCCTTTTCGCCATTGGCGCTGTTATAAACCGAATCCGTGATCATAATCGGCCCTCCACAATCTCAAAATCATATTGTATAATGGCTCTGAGGTGTTTTATGCTGAATGTGATCGTGGTGGACGCGCAGGGCGGAGGCCTTGGCGCATCCGTCGTCAAAAAACTTGTGGAAAAATACAGCGGAAAAATCCATCTGACCGCAGCCGGTACCAACGCAAGAGCCACGGCGTCCATGAAAAAGAGCGGCGCGGCGGATACCGCCACGGGTGAAGCCGCGATCTGCGAGCTCGTTCGCGGTGCGGACGTGATATTTGGCGGCATCGGCATCATCGCGGCAAGCGGCATGCTTGGAGAGATCACGCCGCGCATTGCCCGCACGATCGCGGAGAGCGGCGCAAAGAAAATACTCATCCCCATCTCGCGCTGCAGCATCATCATTCCGGGCGCGAGGGAGCAGAGCGCCAAAGCGCTGATCGATCTTGCCGCTGATGAGCTTGAATCACTGATCGATTGAAATGATCTTCGTCTTGTTTAATATGTCCTCATCGCATGCGTTCACCGCGTTCGCATCCGGCGCGATGACGTACAGCATCACCGTACAGTCGTACTCTTCGAGATATTTTATATAGAGCCTGCCCTTGAGCGAGACCGGCGCGAAATCCCGATCCGCCGCCTTCATGGGCGGGCCATACTGCAAATAAGCCCGATATTCCTGCTTATAGGTATGCGCGACGCCGTTCGCGGTTAACTCCGCGTCAATGCGCGTCCAGCCGCCGTTGCCCGCATAGCTTTGATCCGCCTGCGTTTTAAAATCATCCACTTGAAACACG
Organism: Bacillota bacterium; assembly: GCA_023461435.1. Lineage (GTDB taxonomy): Bacteria > Bacillota > Clostridia > Christensenellales > SZUA-584 > SZUA-584. The sequence continues at coordinate 73,205 of JAEYLC010000014.1, read as the reverse complement.
ATATCGCTGCACCCGAAGCCCGCGATCACAAGCTGCGTGTAGTCGTATTCCACGGCGCTTTGCACCTCGTCCATGTCCACGCCCCCGTCATCCGAAAAGCCGAACACGCCGCCGTTTTGATGCAGCACATATGCGCCGTAAAACGCGCAGTATTTATCGCTGGCGACATCGTAAAAGGACGATGTGCGCGTACCCGCGTCAAAAGCGCCGAAATTATAGAGCACCGACATGCCCGCATTGATGCCCGACCACGACGAAAAGCCGTCCGCGTTGTAGGTCATCACGAACGGAGTCCACCCCGCCCCGGACGGGATATCGACCGAGAATCCGTGCTGCTTTGGCACGCTGCCCGCGCTGTGCTGACCCGAATAGATCCCCATCACCACGAGGCTGCGCAGCGGGTAGAAGAACCAGAATATCAGCAGCGCCGCAATCAGCAGCGCCGCAACGATGATGATCTTCTTTTTCATACGCCCAGTATATCACACCCGCACGGCGTGTCCATAAGCTTGCCAACCCGCCCCCGTGAACTTATAATGAACCAAAAGAGCTTACGAGGCGCAAAGTGAAAGAGAACCAAAAAATACGCGTGGTTTGCGGCATGTCGGGCGGCGTGGATTCCGCCGTCGCGGCCCATCTGCTTAAGGCACAGGGGTACGACGTGGTCGGCGTGTTTATGAAAAACTGGCAGGACGACGGCAAGGGCTGCAGCGCCGCGCAGGACTATGAAGACGTGAAAAGCGTCTGCGACGCGATCGGCATACCGTATTATACGGTCAATTTCGAGCAGCAGTATTACGACCGCGTTTTCACGCACTTTCTGAACGAATATAAGAGCGGGCGCACACCGAATCCGGACGTGCTCTGCAATTCCGAGATCAAATTCGCGGCGTTCCTCGACCACGCGCGCATGCTCGGCGCGGACAAAATCGCCACGGGCCATTACGCGCACACCGACGGCAGCGGGCATCTTTTTAAAGCGGCGGACACCGGCAAGGACCAGACATATTTTCTGTGCATGCTGAGCCGCGCTCAGGTGCAGAGCGCGATTTTTCCGCTCGGCAAGCTGCAAAAGAGCGAGGTGCGCGATATCGCGGCATCCCTTGATTTGCAGGTCGCGCAGAAGAAGGATTCCACGGGCATCTGCTTTATCGGCGAACGCAAATTCCGCGACTTCCTCTCAAGCTTTCTGCCCGCGCAGCCGGGTGATATCAAAACCCCGGACGGACGGATTGTGGGCACGCATCAGGGCGTGATGTATTACACGCTCGGGCAGCGGCGCGGCCTCGGCATCGGCGGGCGCGAGGACGCGAAGGACACGCGCTGGTTTGTGATCGGCAAGGATGTCGCGACGAATACGCTGATCGTGGCGCAGGGTGAGAACGGCGGTGAGCCGGACGCGCTTTTTTCGCGCGCGCTGTTCGCGCCGGATTTTCATTTCATCAACGACGCGCCGACCGAACCGTTTGCCTGCACTGCCAAGTTCCGCTACCGCCAGAGTGACCAGCAGGTTTTTGTAACGCTTAAGGACGGCGGCGCTCATATCGAGTTCAGTCAGCGGCAGCGTGCCGTGACGCCGGGCCAGTACGCGGCATTGTACTCAGGCGACGAATGTCTCGGCGGCGGCGTGATCGATACTGTGACTTATTAAGGAGAAACCAGCATGACTTACATTCCATCAGGCGAGGACGAAATTCGTTATCTGAAAGAGTTTGACCCCACGGTCTATCAAAACCCCGGCGTGGCGGCCGATACCGCGCTGTTTGCCGTGGGCGCTGATGTGCTTTCCGTGCTGCTCATCAAGCGCGGCGGCTACCCGTATAAGGGCCGCTGGGCGCTGCCCGGCGGCTTCGTGGACATCGATGAGGACATTTTCCACGCGGCGAACCGCGAGCTCATGGAGGAGGCGGGCATCTCGGGGCTGTATCTTGAGCAGGTGTTTACGTGGGGGCGCCCCGGGCGCGACCCGCGCTACCGCTGCATCACCGCGAGCCATATCGCGATCGCGGACGCGGCGGAGTTAAAACCCGTCGCGGGCGACGATGCCGCCGAAGCGGACTGGTTTAAGCTGCTCGATTACACAGTCAAAGAGGAAAATGGCACCACGCAAATCAGCTACACGCTGCGCGGCGGCATCGAGATGCACCCGGTTGTCGCGTTTCCCACGGGACGCATACAGCAGATATACCCGGTTGAGAGCGCGGGGCTCGCTTTTGACCACGCGGAATCCATCGCGTATTCGTACGAGTATTTGAAGAGACGCGTCAAAGAAGGGTACCTTGATATCGCGCTGAGTGACGAGGCAGTCAAGGACCGCGCGCGAAAGCTGATACTCGGCGAATAGCTGATTTGATACCAAAAATGTCAGGTTATGTTCTGTTTTGTTACATTAAGTTTTAATATGTGATGTATGGGTCGTTAATTCGGCAATTGACGGAGAGAGTGGTATTCTGTCGCTTTTCCTCCCTCAGCCTCGGAACGACATACCTCATTTGGGGCACAGGCGCAGGTCGTTCCCTACAATTCGTTGCACTGTAGGGCGCGGTATCCCTAACGCGCCAAAATCATATGGTTAAAACCACTTTTTCTTCTTAAAATACACGAGGCAGAAAACAACCACCGCAACGGACAAGACAATCACCATCGGGTAGCCGAAGGACCATTTGAATTCGGGCAGTTGCAAATTCATGCCGTACCACCCGACAATCAATGTGAGCGGAAGAAAAATGGCCGTGATCACGGTGAATATCTTCATCGTGCTGTTGAGGCTGATATCCACCTCCGCCTGATACGCCTCGCGTACCTGCGTGACATAATCGCGCAGATTCAACACGCTGTGATAGAGCCTATCCACCCGCCTTGAGAAAAGCTTGAAAAACAGCATGGACCTTTCATCCAGAAGATCGTTTTCGTTTTCCTGCAATATATCCAGCACGTTGAGCATCTGCTCGTAATACCGCTTTAAAACCATGAGCCTTTTGCGTAGATGGATGATCTCTCGCACGGAATTTTTTCTGACAGAGGTAATCAGCGCATCCTCGAGATTGCTGACCTCTGTCTCGATTTTTTCGAGACGGTTGGCGTCTTTTGCCGTTAATCTTTCGAAGAAAGCGTTTAAGATGCGGTCGAATTCCACCTTGCTTCCTTCCTGCGTTATGTCATGCAGTATGTCGGCAACAGCATTGACATTGCGGCAGACGAAAAGCAGCATATCTTTGTCCATATAGATGCATACCCTGTTGCCTTCGGACGACAGCGATTTATGATTCAATATGTTCAGGCTGATCAGATCAAAGCCGTCATGGTTTTCATATGTGAGCGACGCGCTCTCAAACGATTCGCGCAGCAGCCTGCCGCTCATTTTTGTGACCGGCAGTATTTCTTCGCTCTGTTCAAAGCCGACAAATCCAAAATACCGGCGTTTTTCCGACGGGGCCATATCGCCGATTTTTATCTTTTTGACCTTGCCGTTTTCAATTGCGTAATACACCTTATCAACCCTTTCTTTAACTCTCGTCCGTCTTTCTAGACGCCGCTTTCCCTGCGGCGCAGCACAAACGGCAGCGTGTTATATACCGCAGCACAGCCCGTCAGCCCCAAAACGCTCAGCACCGGGCTTTGCAGATCGGCGGCAGACAGCCAGCGCGCGGGCAATATATGCGAAAATATCGCGAACAGCCCCGATGACGGCAGCGGCACGAGCATTGACGAGAGCATCACGTTCGCAATCGTCACCACGCATATGCACAGCATCATGGCCGTTTGATTGTGTATCAATGCCAGCAGCCCCGCGATACCGCCGAAGGCCAGCACGTAAAGCGCAAAGCAGACCAGCAGCGGCGCGATGAGCCGCCCCTCGCCCGCAAGGCCGAACGCGGCAAGCGGCACAATGGCGCACGGCAGCATATAAAGCGTGTCCGCGAACGCGGCTGACAGCCGGAACCGCTGAGTCGAAAACGCGCGCGACTTCAGCCGCGCTGAAAAGTCCGCACCCTTGCGCGCCATGGTGATGCCGGTCAGCATGAAAAAGCCAGCCACGCCGCACAGCAGATACAGCGACGAATATGCCGCGTCGAGCAGCGGCGTCACCTTGCCCGTTTCCCCCGCCGCGTTCTCGCGCGTCAGCGTCAGTATCGGGTCGTCCGTGCCCGCGATGGCGTCGTCAAAAACCTTTTTATACAGCGCATCGCCGCCCAGTACGCGCGCCTCATTCGCGCTGCTGCACGCGAGCCAGAGCCGGAGCGCCTCGCTGCCCACGCTCTCGGAGATCACGCCGGCCGCCGTGCTGTAGGGCGAGCGCAGCAATTGCAGCGTGCCTTCAAACCCGCCGCTCTTTATCGTCTGCTCAAAGCCTTCTTTGATCACGAATACACCCTCGATCCGCCCCGTCTGCAGGTTGGCAACGAGCGTGTCCCTGTCCCCAAACGTGACCCAGACGACGTTCAGCGCTTCGACGTTTTTGAGCAGCAGCTGCGAAAATTCCGTATCGTCCTCGTCGATCCAGCCGATTGGTACCGGCGCGTCGGGAATGATGAGCCCTAAAAAAGGGCACACGGCCACGGCCAGCGCGAGCAGAAAAAAGACGATGCCGTAGGCGCCCGTGCAAAGCACCTTGAAGCGGTATTTGAGTGTGTTGGCAAACAGCCTCATTGCGCCCTCCTTTGAAACCGGCGGAGCACAACCGGCAGCAGCACGGCCGTGAACACGGCAAGCACGCCCGCAAACAGCGGCTGGCCTTGGGCTTGTCCGTCAAACAGCCCCGCGATACCGAGGCGCAGCGCCGCCGACAGCGGCGTGTAATACGACACATCGCGCACAATGGCCGGCATATACGCGGACGGCACGAGCAGGCCGCCAAGCAGCGCGAGCGCAAGCGCGCTCAAAAAAGCGGCCCGCACCGAAAAAGCCGACGTTTTTGAAAGCAGCCCGATCAGCATCATGCCGAGGCTCAAAAACAGGCAGAGCAGCGCGCCGCCGAAAAAAGCCGCGAGCAGGCTGCCGTTGTACGCCCCGCCGCCAGCGATCAGCCCGAGCGCGGTCGCCAGCACCGCGTACTGTAAAAACAAAAACAGGCTGCCCGAAAGCCAGCGCGAGATCACGCAGGCCGCAGGGCTGTGCCCCGAAAGCAGCTGACGGTGGACGAGCCCCGTTTCCCCGTCGTCCGCGGTCATGCGCGCGATGGGCAGCCCCCCAAGCGCCACAAACAGCACAAGGAAGCTCACCGCGTAGTATTCAATGGGCAGCGCCCCGCCGAGCGGCGAGGTGATATCGGTGTCCTCATACAGCGCCGACCTTGCGAGTATACTGCCGAAGTATTCGTTTCTCATACGTCCATATGCGTCCGACGCGGCGCTCTCATCCAACGCGGCGTCAAGGCTGTCCCAATAGAGCACGTTGATCGCGTGCTGCGCGTCGCTCACGAGTCCGACGCCCGAATCGAGCGTTTCCAGCAGCAGCGCATCCTCCAGCGGCATCCGGGGGTTGCCGACATAGCTGATCGTGCACCGCCCGTTGTTCGTGAGCGTCTCTTGCAGCCCCGCCGGGATATGGATAAACGCCGCGGCGCCTTCTTCCACCGCTTCGCGGCCCTGCGTCTCGCTGTCCACAAACTCCACGCTGATAAGCCCTCCGAGCGATTGGCTTTCGATCAGACTGCGCAGTATCGACTGCGTCAGCGGATCGTTATCTTCGTTATACACCGCCACGCTGAAGTTCTGCGTGCGCACATCGGCATAAAAATAAGGCGCCACCGCAAACGAAATCAGCAGCACGAGCAGCAGCGGCGCGCCCACCGCAAACAACACGGCTGTTTTGTTGTTGAGAAGCCTTTTCAAATCCACCGCAAAAAGCTTTTTCATCCGTTCGCCTTAATCTTTTTCCTTCAGTTCTTTGATTTCCCGCCAATCGGGGCTGTCACCGAGCATTCCAAGGCCGCTGCCCGCATCGATACGCGCTTCAATCACAAAATGCGCGGTATTCTTCTCGTCTCCGAGCAGCTTGCCATCCGCCACGGCATCGGCCGTCAAGCGGTAGGTATTCTCCGCGATCTGTTCCAGCCCGAACGTCCCGTTGACGCTGACGGGCTCACCGCCAGCGTTGACCGTCTTCAGTCTGAACTCGCCCGAAGCGTCCTTTGTGACGGTATCCGCAAAGAAAACCTCGACACCGTTGACCAACAGCTGCGAGTACTCATAACCCGTTTCGCCGTCGAACTCGGCCATGCGGGTTACATCCACCTGCGCGTCCCGCGTCGTGACTCTCGCGGCAAAACCGACGGGCACCTCATCGCGGCGGAACACCTTCCACGAGACGGTGATGCCCTCATAATCCCTATTGATCAGCCGCGTCAGCAGCGAATCGAGCGTGATGTCCTTTTCACCGAACAGCGAAGCATTATCGGCAATCAGCTGCTGCGTCGCATCGTACAGCGCCTCGTCGCTTTGCAGCCGTTCTGAAAACGCGGCGGCGGCTGTTGAGAGCGCTTCGTCGTCGAGCACAGTTCTGACCAACGTCACGTTGACGTCTTTCTTGTCCTTGGGGCTGTACGCGCGCCCGAGCTGCTGCTCCGAACACGCTTCGGGCACCGATTCGGCAAGCACATCCAGCAGTTTACCGATCAGGTCTTCGGACGGCAGCGGCACAAGCGCGTGCATCCGGTTTTCAAGCGTCATGTCGCCCGAAAGATCGTCCCCCGCGGGCAGTTCGGTCACCGTTTTCTCCCCGTCCATCGATACGGCAGTGATCTCGTTCTCCGCCACATAAGCCTCAAGCAAGTCAAGACCCACCGCGCTCACCATGATTCCGGCATCGCGCAGGTCGTATTTGATTTCCACATCCGCAGGCAGGCTGGTCAGCGGAATTCCAAGCGCCTTAAGCGCTTCCGACTCGACTGTGATTTTTGCGCTGACTTCAAAGGGTTCATTTATGAGCCGTCTGGCCAGGCTGTGAACCGATCCGGCGGTCTCGAAATCGATATTGTCGGCGCAGACCTTAAAAAAATCAGAGAGCGACAGCACGCCCTCGTTTCTCTTGTATTCTTCTTCCTCCGGCTTGCCCTTGCCGCCGCCGTTAAACACAGCGATGCCGGTGACCGTGAGCGCGCACACGAGCAGGATGAGCGCCGCGCCCATCCACCGTTTGCCATGCATGAAGCCCTTGTGCTTTCGGCCGTGCGGCCAGAGCAGCTTGCGTACCGCGCCGCGCCGCCGCGCCGCGCTTAACTCATCATCCATGGCAAGGCTCCCTTCACACTTAGGCAGTGTAGCGCCGTATTGCTTCCGCCAGATTGTCAAACTCAAGGCGTCCGCTGTAGGTGACCGTTCCTTCCCGCAGCGCGATCATCTCATCGGCCAGCATCTGCAGCTCGTCAATATAATGGCTTGTGAATATAATGGCCACGCCGCTTTTTTTAAGCGCCGAGAGCGACGCGATGATTCGCCGCCGGTTCGCGATATCCACACCCGCGAGCGGTTCGTCGAGTATCAGCAGCGACGGGCGCAGCACGAGCGATGCGCCGATATTGAGCCGCCGTTTCATGCCGCCCGACAGCTTCGATACCTTTCTTTTCTCCACGCTTTGGAGCCCGATGATATCCATCACCGTCTCGTAAACGGCTTTGTCTTTGGTTTTCATCCAATAATACAGATTGTCTTTAACGGAGAGCTCCTGCATCAGCGCGATGCCCTGCGGCACGTAACCGAGCCTTTCGCGTACGGCGGCAGGGTTTGCGAGCGCGTCGATTCCGCCGATGAAAAGGCTGCCGCTGTCCGGCTCGGAGGCCGTCGCGAGAATTTTAAGCAGCGTCGTTTTTCCGGCGCCGTTTTCACCCGCCACGGCGAGTGCCTTTCCCGCATCCAGATGCAGGCTCACGCCGTTAAGTATCGGCGTTTTCCCGTATGATTTGGTTATATCCCGCGCTGTAATCAATCGAAAAGCCCTGCCTGCCAGTTTATTTTAAAATCAGTATATCATGCCAAAATCGGCTGCGTCAACGAACGCAAGCTGCTCAAAAGCAAACCGTGATTGCCTTTTTCACGGCGTATGCTTTATAATATACTATAATAAATTTTATCAAATAATATGATTCCGAGGAGAACATGAAAGAAAGATTCAAACGAAAAAAGCTGCCTGCATGGCTTGGCATACTCATCATTTTGGGTCTGCTGCTCGGCGTCATCGTGCTTGCGGCCATCGTCTATGTGGCGGCGGACGCAATGAGAGCCGCCGGATGGGCCACCTGGTACATGCAGTATATTGAATACATCATACTGATCGTGGCGGGCATATTCATCGTGCGCTACTGGATGACGGAATATGAATACGATCTGATCGACGACGAACTGATCATCGACCGTTACATCGGGCAGCGTCCGCGCAATCTGCAGCGCATACCGCTTGCCTCTGTCATTTCGGTGGGTGTGCAAGAACCGGAGTTTAAAAAGCCGGAGCGGCTGACCTTTAAATCCAAAAAGAGCGGCGTGAAATTTCTGGTCTATAAGCAAAACGGACAGCAAAAGTGCATGTATTTCAGCCCGAGCGACGAGCTGCTTGCGCTCATTGAAAAGCGCCGCGGCGCGCGTTAAACGATCAGCGCGACCAGTATCGAGACAACGAGCGAGATACCCGCGCCGATGCCGAATTTCTTAAAGTAGTGTATGTCGCTGAGCTCAAAGAACATGCTTTTGCGGATACCGCCCCAAGCCAGCGTGTATTTTTTTATCAGATTCCATTTGGTAAAATCGATGCGCAGCAGCGCGAGCTCGCCGAGCGCGAACAGTATCGACATGATATAGATCGTCGCGGGCAGCACGCCGATGCCGAGTATGGGCAGCGCGAGCGCTTTGCTCGTGAAGCCGCCCGCCGAGAGTTGCGAGCCGATGATGATGCGCAGCATCAGCGCGTAGACCACAAACGGAAGCAGCAGCGCCAAAGCCGCCACCGCGCCCGAAAACGCCGATACGGCGACCGAAGTCAAAAAGTCCTGTTTGAAATTGACGATTTGCTTCATCTCGTCGAAAGTATAATACCGGTCCTTTGAGCCGGGCTGATCGGACTGGCGGAGCGCCGCGGACGTTTTTTTGTCCATAAACTTGATATCGCGCGTCTCGATGAGCCGGACATAATCCTCTTCCTGAAGATTGAATTCGTCCCTTGGCTCAAATGAGTGGATGTGAACGTTGCTGTAAGTGAGCTTGTAAATACGGCCCACCTCAAGCTTGTTGAAAGCAAAAGGCGTGCGGACCAGCAGCCGGAACACGCGCGGTGTTTCGTCCCGCAGAGACTGAATCGGCGTGAAATACAGCCGGTATCGGTACAGCCCCGCGACACGTTCCTTTGAGAAAAGCAGCATGTGATCGCGCTCAGTTTTGTTCATAAACGGCACCCCTTTCATCTTTTGTTATTATCTCATACTTTGGCCGATTAGAAAAGGGGGTGAGATTTGAGGTGAATACAGTGGACAGACAAACACCCATCATGGATGCGGTGGCCTCCGTCTGCGGCAGCGCCAAGGTGCGTTTTACAATGCCGGGGCACAAGGGGGATACGGGCTTTTTCGGCGGCGATATGCTTCAATGTGACATCACCGAGCTGCCCGGCGCGGACAACCTCTTAAAACCGACGGGCGCGATACTCGAATCGGAACGGCTCCACGCTCAGTTTATCGGTGCCGCGGCCGTCTATTTCACGACCGGCGGCTCCACGGCGGGCGTGATGGCCATGCTGTCGCTGTTTAAAGGTAAAAAGGTGATATTCCCGCGCGGCATCCACGTCAGCGCGGCGAACGCGATCCACCTTTTCGGCATCATGCCCGTTTTTTTGGAAACATCCCCTTCCGACTTCCCCGCCGTGATGGACCCGGCGGCTTTGAAGGAAGCGCTTCATATCCACAAAGACGCGGCCGCCGTGTATGTGACATACCCGAATTACTTCGGCCTCTGCTGCGATATCGAAGAGCTCGCAAAAACAGCCCACCGGGCGGGCATTCCGCTCGTGGCCGACGCGGCGCACGCGGCGCATTTCGCGTTCTCCGCGTCTCTGCCCGTCTCCCCCGCGGGTGCGGGCGCGGATATCTGGACGGAAAGCGCGCACAAAACGCTGCCGGCCATGAACCAGTGCGCCTGTCTGTGTGTCGGCAAAGGGTCGCTCGTCAATGCGCGTGAGGCCGGCGCGGCGCTCGCGATGTTCCAGACGACGAGCCCGTCTTACGTGCTGCTGTGCTCGCTTGATTACGCGCTCGCTTATATGCGAGACAAGGGAGAGCAGGAGATCTACCGCATTACGAGCCTGCAGCAGCGGTTTGAAGAGATGGTCTGCGCGCTGCCGGGCTATGCGTGCCCCGACATAACGCAAAAAGGAGTGGCCGCGCGCGACCCGCTCAAATCTGTGATCGATGTAAGCGGCACGGGCCATTCGGGCCTCACCATCAAGGCGATGCTTGAGCGCGAGGGCATTTACGTGGAGGCGGCGGACATGAAGCACATACTGCTGATGCTCTCAGCGGGCAATACCGCGGCCCAGCTGGACAGGCTCTATGAAGCGCTGCGGCGCACCGAGCGTATACGCGGCAAAAACCTGTTCTTTTCTCCTTACAGCATGCCCGCGCCCACAAAATATTCGCTGAGCTCGCGGGGCTGGACTCAAGTGGAAAAGCTGCGGCTCGAGCATGCCCCCGGCCGGGTCAGCGCAAGCACGGCGGGCGTCTATCCGCCCGCGGAAGCCGTTGTGATGCGCGGACAGGTGATCTCGTATGAGATCGCGGGGTATCTGATCGAGGCGAACCGTCAGGGCTTCGAGCTGTTCGGCGTGGAGGACGCCTCAATTTACGTATATAAGGAGAGAACATGATACACACCATCTCTGGCAAAGACAGGCTTTACGATACGGTTTTTTTGGACTTTGACGGCACCATAGCGGATACATGCGAAGGGATTCTCAAAGCGGTCAATTATATGTTTTCGCGCATCGGCATGCAGATATGCGACGAGAAAGAGCTCTATAAGTTCATCGGACCGCCGATCAGGCATCATCTGATGGATTATTACGGCTTGGGCGAGCAGCAGGCGACTGATGCCTACGTGTACTTTCGGGAATACTACCGCGAAACAGGGCTTTTCGAAAGCAGCCTTTATCCCGGCATTAGGGACGCTATCATAAGCATTAAGGCTCTCGGGAAGACGCTTTGTGTCGCGACGTCCAAGCCGGACATCATGGCGCGCACGCTGATCGAAAAATTCGGGCTCACGCGGTATTTTGACGGAATATTCTGTGCCGATCATGAGAACGGTATATACAATAAAACACAGGTGCTGCTATACGGTTTTGAGCGCCTCGGCGGCAAGCCGCAAAGCGCCCTGATGGTGGGCGACCGGTATCACGATATCGAAGGCGCCCAAGCGGTCGGCATCGATTCCGTCGGTGTGTTGTATGGCTACGGGGGTTATGATGAACTGACCGAAGCCGGAAGCGACTACCTCGTGGACACGCCGGACGATCTGGTGCGGCTGCTGGAAGGAGAAAAGCAATGAGCGGTCTTTTTATCACGTTTGAGGGCGTGGACGGCTGCGGCAAATCCACTCAACTGCGGTTCCTTGCCGAATACCTCGAAGAAAACGGCGCCCAGGTGGTGCGCACGCGTGAGCCGGGCGGCAGCCTCGTCGCCGAAAAGATACGCGCGATATTGCTCGACAAGGAGAACGCGGAAATGGACGCCATGACGGAAGCGCTGCTCTACGCAGCGGCGCGTGCCGAACACGTCCGCAAGGTGATCAAGCCCGCGCTGAATGAGGGCAAGGTGGTGCTGTGCGACCGGTTTATCCATTCGTCGTTTGCATATCAGGGCTATGGCCGGGCACTCGGCGTGCCTTTGGTCAGGCGCATCAACGAACCCGCGATCGACGGCTGCATGCCGGACGTGACGGTGTTTATGGGCGTGCCGCCTGAACACGCCTTCTCGCGCATGAACGAACACAGGGAGCACGACCGCCTCGAAAGCGAAGGGCTCGCTTTTCACGAGCGCGTTTTTGAAGGATTTACGGCGATGTCGCACGAGCCCGGTATGATACTGATTGAGGCGCTCGGCACCAAATATGAAACGCAGGATGTGATCCGCCAGCGGCTGATGCCGGTATTCAAGGAGAAGGGCCTGTTATGAGCCAGGTGCAGCGCTTCCTCGAAGCGGCGCAAAACAAAAAAATACTCGGCGCTTACCTGATCGTGTGCAGCCGTCCGGATGTGGCGTCTCGCTATGCGAACCTCTTTTTGATGAAGCTGTTCTGTGAAAACGGCGGCTGCGGCACCTGCGTGAACTGCCGCAAGGTGACGGAGGGCCATGTGGACATACTGCGCCTCTGCGCACCCAAGGTGGCCGAACTGCGCGACGCGCTCAGCTTTGTCGCCGAAAAGCCGTATGAAGGCGCATTCAAAGCTGTGGTGATATCCGCCGCCGACGATATGACGCCCGCCGCGGCGAACAGCCTGCTAAAAACGCTTGAAGAACCGCCCGCAGGCGTCGTATTCCTGCTGGAGGTGCGTTCCGTGTCGGGCGTGCTGCCCACGGTCGCCTCGCGCTGCGCCATTGTGACCATTATGCCCGAGCCGGATGCCCGGGCGGTCATCGCGAAGGCGCTCAATGTGACCGACACCGAAGCCGCAATACTCGCCGATCTGTCGGGCGGATATCTTGACGAAGCGCGCCGCATCAAGGCCGACACGGCATACCTCAGCCGCCGCGACGATGTACTGTCTCTCACGCACAAGTTGCTCTATGCCAAAGGCATGGCCATCAGCACATTCGCCGACTATCTCGAAAGCGGCAAGGAGACGATCACCGCGCAGCTATGCGTGATGCAAACGTATTTAAGAGACATTCTCATGTATAAAAAGACGCGCAACGATGCGCTGATCGTAAACCGGGACAGGCTCGGCGAGATATGTCAGGCAGCGGATGACTTTACAAGTGCTGCAATAAGTAATATGATTAATGTCATACTTGACACAGAAAGATGGTTCTTCGTGGCGGTCAATTTCCGGCTCGCTATTGAGAAGATGCTTTTTTGTATATTGGAGGAAAAGAATAGATGGAAAAAGTCATAGGCGTCCGGTTTAAACGCGTCGGGAAGGTCTACTATTTCCTGCCCGGCGATATTCAGTTCAAGCTGGGCGAGCACGCCATCGTGGAAACCGCGCGCGGCATGGAATACGGCGAGGTGGTTATCGTTGATAAGGAAGTCGGCGAGAAGGATATCGTCGCGCCCTTAAAGCAGGTGGTCCGCAAAGCAAACGCCAAGGATGAAAGCAAGCTTGAAGAAAACAGGCAGAAAGAAAAGGAAGCTCTCGAAACCTGTCAGAAAAAAATCGACAAGCACAACCTTGATATGAAGCTGGTGGACGTGGAGTACACGTTCGACAACTCAAAGATCATATTTTATTTCACGGCGGAAGGCCGCGTGGATTTCAGAGAGCTCGTGAAGGATCTCGCGGGCGTGTTCAAAACCCGCATCGAGCTTCGGCAGATCGGCGTGCGCGATGAAGCCAAAATGCTCGGAGGTCTCGGCCCCTGCGGGCGGCCCTGCTGCTGTTCGAGCTTCCTCGGGGATTTTTCGCCCGTGTCGATCAAAATGGCCAAGGAGCAGAATCTCTCGCTCTCGCCCACCAAAATCAGCGGCCTTTGCGGACGGCTCATGTGCTGCCTCAATTATGAGCAGGAGCACTACTGCCAGACGCGCAAACGCATGCCCAAGCTTGGCAGCACGGTGCTCTCGCCCGAAGGCGAAGGCGTGGTGGTGGAAAACAACGCGGTGACGGAAACGGTGCGCATCCGCATCACGCTGCCCGACGAAAGCATCGACATGAAAACGTTCAAGCTCGAGGACGTCCGTTTCAAAGGAAAGCCCGCGACCATGGCGGAGCAGGACAGCGATGTGGCGCTCGACGACGAAATCAAATCACTGCTGGATGATTAATATCATTTACACAATCCAGCCTTGCATTTTTGCAATCAGGTGATTACAATAAGCGTGTATATAAACTTTGGAGGTTTACGTTTTATGGCTTATGTGATTACCGATGCGTGTGTATCCTGCGGTGCCTGCGAAAGCGAATGCCCTGTGGAAGCAATCTCTGAGGGTGACGGCAAGTATGAAATCAATGCCGACCTTTGCATAGACTGTGGCTCCTGTGCCGACACATGCCCCAGCGAAGCGATTGAGCAAGGCTGAAAAAAACAAAGAAAAAGGCCTCTTCAAGGCCTTTTTTTATTGGTTCAGAATCTATTTGGGAGGCAGCGCATAAAGCTCGTCCACGCTCATGCCGAAAAGGTCTTCCACCGTTTGTTCGAACATATCTAAGGCTTTCGGATAAACGTCGTCATCCTTTATACCAAGCGCGCTGATGAATTGCTTTTTCACCGTCTCTGGGTCGGGCCATTCGTTGCCGTACTCTCCAGCGTTGATATCGTATTCGTACGCTGCGGACGAGCCGCCCTTATCGGCTTGTATACGGTACTTTTGCTGGTCCGCGTCGTACCATACCGCCACGAGATACTTATTTGAGTTACACAGGTACTCGATATTCCAATCGACGCCTCCGGTCCCCCATTCGGGCCTGTGAACGGCGATGGAAATGCCGTTTTGCTTATCCTCGTATATGCACAGCGCATCCTTTTCGGCATAGTAAAATCCAAGTGTCGTCAGCGAAACCTCAGGCGCCGCATAGTCGCGGGCCGGAGCCTTAAAATCCCTAATCCGTTCTCTGACATATGCTTGGCCTTCCTTGCTGTCAAATTGTATTTCAAAGTCTATCATTCCGTAAGTGAAACCCATTCTGCCGTTTTCAGCATCATACCAGCTCGGTTTCAGTTCCTCCGCCATTTTCTGCTGTATCGCTCCGGCATCTTTGACATCGTATCTCACGGACACCTCGGCAGAACCCTTATAATAATCCAAGCTGATCGCGCACTGATCATAGGTCGGCTGGATGTCAAAATAATCTGCCGCGGCATTCAGCGCGTTAAGGCTATAATTGTCGCTGACCAGCGAAATATATCGGGGCAGTGCGTCATCGTCCGCGTTTGCTAAAATATCAATATGGCAACCGTCCACGTATTCATACCGGTCATCATTGGGGTCCGTCTTTTTGATCGTGAATGTGGCGCCGTCCGCGCTCTTGAATTCGCAAAAGCCGCCGCCCTTGAACTCCTCAATTGATTTAAGCTTGCTGTCTTCATCTTCAATGCCGGCCAGCTGCGCCAGAAACGCGATCGCTTCGTCCGTTTTCCCTTCAGCCGTCATTGACAGCGAGAATTTAGGCTTGCCGCCCCATTTCGGATCGCCGATATTGATCGACGCGCTGTAAATATCGAAATTTTCAGGAAACACCGTATCGGCATACGGATTGAATTCACTGCCGAGAATATCCTCCGGCACGTATGGCTCCGGCTCCGGCGTGGGGTCGGGTATCGGTTTCAGCGTCGGCTCCAGCTGCGCCGCTGCGGGCGTCTGCGTCACGGCTGTCTTTTCCGTGCTTTCAGCCGCAGGCTGAATCGCACAGCCTGAGAGCGCTAATAATACCATCATGGACACAATCAAAATGATCAATATTCTTTTCACTGCTGCCTCCTCGCAAGAGTCTCAAATATTCCCACGCCAAGATTATACTCTGTATTCGAAAAAAGTGCAAAAACATACTTTGCACGACCGTGTTTAACTGAAACTCAGCATATTTATTTCATAACTTAATCGTTTTCAATCCATACATTTCTTATTGTATCGCTTTCTGGATAAAATAGCGCCCGATATGTAATTTTTTCTATAAAATACGCGATAAATCTCAAATTTTGTTGCTTCATCTTGAATACCTTGGGGTATATATTCTTATATTTGTAGCTTGGAGGCCTCAATGAGATTCGTACCCACCGGGTGCATCCGCAACGGTATGATACTCGGCAAATCGATATACAATGCATCCGGCGAAATGCTTCTTTGCGAAGGCAAAGAAGTGATTCCTCTTTATATTGAGCGCCTTCATAAGCTTGGCATCAACGGCGTTTATATCGACGACAGCATTTCCAAGGACATCGAGATCCAAAACGTCGTCAGCGATGAAGTGCGGCTGAAGGCGGTACAGGGAATCAGGAAGATACTCGTGCACTCCATCAACGACAACGCTAGCGAGAAAGTCGCCGCAGTCGACCATGCCAAAAAGCTTGTAGAAGAGATCATGGCCGAAATTATTAAAAACGGCAATCTCATGGTCAACATGGTGGACTTAAAGGTCTTTGACGAATACACCTATTATCATTCGGTCAATGTCGCTGTTTTGTCTACCGTGGTGGGCGTCGCCATCGGCATGAATCAAAGAGATCTTTTTGCCCTCGGTCTTGCGTCGTTGCTTCACGACCTCGGGAAGGTCTTTCTCGATAAAAACACGATCAACAAACCCGGCCAATTCTCCGAGCAGGAGCTTTTCGATGTCCAGCAGCACTCGGAGCTTGGCTATTCATATCTGCGCGGCATGTTCGACATCCCTGTCAAATCGTCACTTGGCGTGCTGCATCACCATGAACGGTACAACGGCAGCGGTTACCCCAAGGGGCTGAAAGGCACGGAAATATCGCTGTTCGGGCGTATTATCGCCGTCGCGGACGTTTTTGACGCGCTGGTGAGCGACCGGCCGTATCGCAAAGCGCTGCTGCCCTCGGACGCGATGGAGCACATCATGGGTAACGGCGGGATTCATTTTGACCCGGATATCGCGAGAATATTTTCGATGAAAGTGGCGCCGTATCCGCTCGGTACCGCCGTCGAGCTCAGCAACGGCTTTGTGGGGCTGGTTGTCGAAAACTACGAAGGCTTCGGCCTCAGGCCGTCGGTCAAAATCATCTCGGAAAGAGGCAAAACGATCACGCCGTATGTGATCAATCTGCTCACCGACATGAGCTGCCTCAATCTTACGATCACTGGCATTTCGGAATTATCGGAAGAAAAAATAAACACAGAAGCCGGTTAAGCAAAAACACCCGGACAGCCAAAACGGCACCGGGTGTCTTTATGTATTCGCACTATTCGCAGTGCTTGCAGTCGATCACGAATTTTCCGTCCAGCCGGTACACCGATTTGCCGCAGTGCGCATTGAGCAGCGTTAAGTCAAGGCTCTTCGATTTGGGATAAATGGCGATGTCTCGCATATCGAACAGCGTGCCTTCATCCGCGTAACCGATGGTTTCACACACTTCAAAACAATCGCACGCGCCAATCTGCACATCGTCCCCGCTGGCCTGAGCGCTTTTTAGCGGCACGCACGCGACAACCCTCACCGCCCCGAGCGCCTGCGCTTTCACTGCCTTGTCGCATATTTGCGTATCTTCGTTTTGCACATGCGCAATGTACACCATGCGCTTTGTGATCGATATATTGGCTTTGCACACGTTTACCGGCTTATAGCCGTCGGGCACCACAATATACAGACAATAGCTCTTTTCCACCGGCGTTGCCCATATCTTGCTCTGCGGTTCGGTTTGTATGCTGATCTTATCCTCGGACACGCGCGTACGGTCCGCGTAAATAAGCCCGACCCCGAAAGGCTCAAACTCAAGCTCCTTATCGAGCACGATGCGGTATTCCACATCGGGATCATCCTCGTACCGCCCGATCCAATCGCTGATTGCCACGCCGTTGATGCCGATATCGCCGTTGAGCTCAAACGAAGTCTTAACGGCCGCCGCAGGCCCCCAAGACCCGTGCCGCCGCCTTTTTTCGCATGACACGATCTCCACATCCTCGAGGCGCGCAGGCTCCTCCGCGCATATTTCCAGCACCCAGCCCTTTAAATCCGAAGGGCTTTCTCCGTTGCCCGATACGCTTACCGTTACCGTGGTAAGCCCGTCTTCACTGAAAAAACCCATCAGTTCAAATTCAAACCCGTCCATCAGCAACTTTCTGTTTTTATGCATCATATAAGGACTTCCTTTCTGCCGGTCGGCCAAAGATCTGCTACCTTAGCCTATGCAACCGCCAAAACAGGTGTGCATTCGTCATGCCGTACCGCTTTTTCGCGGCACGATATGGTTTCTTTCCCGCTCAAATATGGCCATGTGATCCAGCATACCCATGTTCATGCTGATATGGTATAATATATCCAAGCGAATGGAGGCTGTTTATGGTATCAGGATTCAGCATGGATAAAGACGCTCGAAAATACTACCTTCGCCTGCCGCGCACATTGTTTTTCCTCACAGGATTATTTCTTCCAGCCTGCGGTATTCTGGGCATTCTTCTGCACCCAGATTTTGCGGGGACGGTTCTCGGTTATATATTGGCCAGCTTCACGGTCATGCCTTTTATCAGCCTGCCTGTAATGGGCGGCTATCTTGGGTATGCATGCGGCCGTTCCAAAACACAAAGGCTCACCATCAAACATAACGGCTACGTGACATACTACGTCCATAGCGGTGGAGACGAATATAACGATGACAAATTCTATGTGATTCGACGGGTGTATGCTGTCAAGGTCTCGAACCGCATCATTAAGGTTTGGTTCGAATCCAAATTATTTCCTTTGCAGATCCCCCGCACTTTTTACAACGACGATCAGATCATTGCGCAGCTTCACACGCTGCAAAGCAAGACGCGTGAACTGCCGCCCATTATACCGCTTGAAATTTTGAAGTACATCGTCGGCTTATCAAGCTGCCGTTTCTGATCATCGGCAGCATTATTGAAGATATAAACAGCATAAAGGTAGAAGGTAAGCTGAACGGCTTTGAAGAAAAGGACGACCGGCATTATCCCCGTTTTTCATTTACCACACAAAGCGGGCAGTTTATAGAGAAAACCGATTACAGCAGCCCTATCGAAGATATTCTAAAGGATGCAGAGGTGGAAAGGATGCTCAGAAAAAAGTATCCCAAAAGCATCACAATCAGGTACAGCAAGGATGATCCTGAAAAGTTCTCAGGACTTTTTATATGAACGTCCAAAGATATCCGTGCTATCATTATAAAGTCTAGTGAAATGGGTATTTGCAAAACGGGAAGGCTGTGCTATAATACATTTCATTCGCGGGTGTAGCTCAATGGCAGAGCTCCAGCTTCCCAAGCTGGTCACGTGGGTTCGATTCCCATCACCCGCTCCAAAAAAATGGCCCTCGATAAGAGGGCTGTTTTTTTGGCATTGTGGTGGAGGAATCGAACGTGAGCGACCCGCGAAGCGGAGAAAAACGCCCCTGTGTGGGCGTTTTTAGCGAGGATGGCGTGATAGCGACCGCACGGAGCGGAGCGATTCCCATCACCCGCTCCAGATACTGATGGTAGCCTGCAAAGCTCCAGAATCCCTTGAGACGCCTGTTTCATGGGGTTTTTCTTTGCATTCCATCTTATATTGTCTGGCGTTTTTCATGGAAGCTAATCCGTGTACATAAGGCAGCGCCACGGTGAGCTTCGTATCCGTAGCCTTTTCCATAGCCGAAATATCATGATGCCTGTCCGCCATACCAGCCACCGGCAGTATTCGCTCCTGTGCGTTCATGGTGCCGATAAGCGGCTTTATGCTGTTGAACCAGCAAATGCCCTGCACATCGGGAGTGAACAAAGTAATCACCTTGTCCGCATGTATGAGCGCAGCAGGAAGAAACGAATCACTGCGCTGCCCTGACAGGTCGAGAATGACCGTATCAGCCAGCTCGGTGCATCGCTCCACAAAGTCCTGCGCTGCGTTGTCCGCTTCCAGTCCCAGTTCATATGACATGTACTCATCTTGGTCGGTGAGCCCCGCATAAAAGAGAGTTTTCAGCTTCGGATGCTGATGCAGGTAGAGCGCTGCATCCGATGAACCCATCCCAATGGCCTTGCCAAGCGAAGCATTTGAGTCAATCTGTGCTCCGTTCAATCGCACCGGTAATGTGGGCTGTGTCAGATCAGTGTCGATGATGACCGTCACGCCTTTCTTGGCGAACAGTTTGCCGAGTTCATCGCAGAGTACGCTCTTGCCGATTCCGTCTCGTCCCCAAACAGCAATAACCATGTCAGTTCACCTCCATTTCAGTCAGTACAGCATCGGGGATGTACTGCGTCACACTTTGGCCACGTGCGACGAACGCGAGATATATGATGCTGTTGTTTTCAAGCTCCGCCAGCAGCAGTGCCAATCCGATACCGAGGTTGACAGCAGTTGTCGTTTTGCCCACACCGCCTTTTTGATTGGCGAGGGCGATGATTTTGATCATTGATTTTTCCTCCTTAGACGTAATAAAAAACGGCAGGAGCAAACCTGCCGATATTAATTCCGAAATCGATATATTCGATTAAATGTGGTCGTAATAGAGGCCAGGGCCAAAGAATGTCGTTTCTTGCTGTGTTAAGTTAAGTTATTAAACCTCAATAATTAAAAAGTTCGCTTTTTCCAAAATTTTTTTATCAACCATTGAGAAAGTGGACGGCTTTGGTATTGCCAACGCCAATAGATATTTTGAACGTGAAAAAGCTACATATGCAAGTCTATTCTTTTCTGTTATTTCAAATCTGCCAAACCATTTCTTTCAAAATAAATCCATACTCTTCTGTTTCTAGAGACGAAAGAAAGATCTTGGCATTCATCGATTAAGATAGCAGAAGATCTTGCTGCTATATAGCCCGCCAATATGGGGTCTTTTTCAACCCGGCCATTTCTTATTTCGTATAACTGAACTTCATTCAATATCAGCCCTTCCAAAGGCCTAATGTCTACTTTTGTCTACTCAGGTCTACTGCAAAGGCGGCTAAATTACTCCCTATCGGTTTTGTGATAATTGTTATCCTAAAAACCGAAATAGAACATCAAATATACGCTTTTCATAACCCCCTTTGCATACTTAACCTATGCATGTAAAGGCAGCATGATACATATGATATTTTGTTAATCTTTATTAAATTCTTAATCCTTTGTGCCGCTTAAATACCGGCATAATACTTCGTATGATATGATTGAAATTATCCGCATCCCATGCACTCCGGCCAATGAACAGTCCATCAATATGAGGCTGTTTCATAAACGCTTCTGCATTGTCATTATTGACACTGCCGCCATAAAGCACAGGGACCATCAAGCCGGTCCGTTCACCGTATAGCTCACATAACGCCGACTTTATACACTGATGCATCTCTTCGGCGTAAGCTTCGCTTGCCGGGAGGCCGTTGACCCCGATGGCCCAAACGGGCTCGTAAGCAATCCAGAGAAACTGCTCTGCATATTCTTTGCTAAGCGAATGCAGACCCACCATCAATTGGGTGCGCAGCGTTTCCTTGCTGACGCCATATTCCTTTTGCCGGGCGGTTTCACCCACGCACAACAGCACTTTCAAACCGTGCTGTGCCGCACAGACGACTTTCTTTTCTTCGTCTTTATCCGTTTCTCTAAACACATGACGGCGTTCGCTATGACCTGCCATCACCAGATCAACGCACAGCTCCTTGAGCATCAAAGGCGATATTTCACCGGTGTACTGCCCTCTCTCCTCCCACCCCATATTCTGAGCACCAACCATAATTCCTGTCCCATCCGTTGCTCCTTTTACTGTAGCCAGCGAGGTGAAAGAAGGGATCACAAACAGATTAATTTCATCACGGATATCTTTCGTAAGCACCAAGAGCCGGTCAATATACGTTTTAGCCTCTGCGGCCGTCATGAACATCTTCGTATTGGTGCCCAAATACACCTTATCCAGCGGATGCCTCATGCTCTTGCCGCATCCTTTCGTTCTCAATTTCCATGATTGCCGCCACCTTGGGTGTGGACGGACCGTCCTGATACTTAAGGCCAATCCATTCCCTGAGTACCTTTTTGGCAAGCTCCGCACCGATCACCCGTGCGCCGAAGCAGATGACGTTGCCGTCGTTGCTCAGCGCCAGCCGTTCAGCCGAGTAACTATCGTGGCACACGCCCGCTCTTATGCCCTTAAATTTGTTGGCCGCCATGCATACGCCAAGCCCCGTGCCGCAGATCAGCACACCATGCTTTTGATAGCCGCTTTCTATTATATTCTCGCACACCGCTTTGGCGATATACGGATAATACTCCGGATCATCGGGCGTGTAACACCCCACATCCTCCACCTTGTAGCCCATAGACAGCAGTTCATCCTTCAGCGTGTTTTTCAGCGATACTGCCGCGTTATCGCAGCCAATTACATATTCTTGCATCTAGCTCTCCTTTTTGCAGACAGCTCATTTCTTGTAATACGGCGAGCTGCACGGCATGGTATAATACCTCATCAATTCATCGTCAAGCTTCAAAAAGCTTATGGACATCCCCGCCATCTCCTGCGAGGTGACATATGAATTGACTTCCATATCAAAGACTTTGATGCCTCTTTCGTTCAGCAAACCGCGAAGCTTTCTGTTGGCGATATAGAGCTCCATCAGCGTCGTTGAACCAAGGCCGTTCACATACGTGCAAACAAGATCGCCCCCCTTAATGCCCGAATCTACAAGCAGAAGCCTGACCAGCGTCTCGACCATCTCATCGGCCGAAACCAGCTTCACGCGTTTTATGCCCGGTTCTCCGTGGATACCCAGCCCGAATTCTATCTCATCATCAGGCAGCTCGAATATCGGCTTTCTCTCCCCGGGAATCGTCGCGCCCGACAAGCCGACGCCGATGCTGTATACACTGTCGCACGCCTTCGCCGTCACACGGGCGGCTTCCTTTAGGTCAAGCCCCGCCGCCGTTGCCGCACCCGCAATTTTAACCACGAACAGATCGCCCGCAATGCCCCTGCGGTCCTCGATACGCTCCCTTGGCGCAGACGCAATGTCGTCACGCACGCGCACCGTTTCGCAGCCAATGCCCATATCCTCCAGCATTTCTGCCGCGATGTCGAAATTCATGTTGTCTCCGGCATAATTGCCGTACACGAACAGCACACCTTTTCCGGCTTGCACGGACAGCGCGGTCTGCACGATTGTGTTGGGATCTGGCGATGCGAAAACGTTGCCTATTGCGGCAGCATCCGCGAGATTATCTCCTATAAAATAGGCGAACATAGGCTCGTGACCACTGCCGCCCCCAATCACCAGCGCCGGCTTGTCCTTCTTGTTTATGATCTTTAGGCCCATGACCCCGGGCACAGCCTCGTAGGCGCTGCCAAAGGCGGCCAAAAAGCCCTCGCCCGCCTCGCGCACGCAATCGGACGGCGCGTTGATTATTTTCTTTAACATTTGCTCATCCTCGTAAATAGTCGTTCATTGACTGGAATATGATCGTGACGGAAACCGCGCCCGCATCCGGGAAGCCAATCGCGCGCTCCATCAGGGATTTGGCTCGCCCGAAGCGAGCCTGATAGCCTTTCGTGCGCTCCATACCATCAGCTGCGGCCTGCGACGTAAGCGCCAGCATATCCTCAAATCCTTCGCCTGCATATCCCTGCATGGCCTCCACGGCAGGCTGCAAAGCGTCCACCATGGTTTTGTCGCCAACCTCGGCCTTGCCTCGCTGCTTGATTTTATCCAATCCACCCGCGAAAACATCAGCGAACTGCGCAGGGGTCAGCGAGGCCGACGCGTGCTTGCCGGATGCGCCGCCCATAAACATCGTCGCAAAGATGACTCCGGACGCGCCACCCATTTCCATCATCATCGTTTTGCCCATTTCTCTGAGCAGCTCGTAGACGTCCGCGCACTCCGGCATAGCAATCAGCTTTTCCTTCGCCTTGTGCAACCCGCGCTCCATGCCGATACCGTGATCGCCGTCGCCTATTTTGCTGTCCACCTCGGTCAGCAACGGCTTGCTCTCTATAACCTTATCCGCAACGGCAATCAGCATCTGCCGCAGCTGTTCGCAGCTCATCTCTTTCATTGCTCTATATTCCGTTTCTTATTTTTACTTTTGCTTATAGCCGTTGCACAGCGGATACACCACGTCCTCGTCCTCTTGTATGGACAACTCAAAGCTTTCAAAGAAATGATTGTCCACGCCGTCGTCATTGATGCTGGAGACTTCACCCACAATCAGGTCGCCATCCTGTGCTTTCGCGGTAAACGTGTGATACACATACGGGAAAAGGGTGATGCTGTTGCCGTTGGTGATTTCCACCGTACCGCCTGCGGGAACGATTGTGGTCACGCCGTCCAGCCTCAGCTCCACGTCCGACTCTGTATCCAGCGTGTATCCCTCCTCCTTGCTTTTCGAGTTATAAACCGTCACGCAGAGCGTACCCCCGCAGCGGTTGATAATGTCCTCCGTTTTTGAATAATGAAAATGCATCGGCAGAAGCTGCCCGGCCTTCATAGCGATAAGCTTCTCACAATAAGGCGTACCCAGTGACGTATCGTACAGATTCCCATTTCTCAGCGTAAAAAGCACGGCACCCACTTTGTCAAAATCTCCGCTGGCATAATCCGTCACATCCCAGCCCTGTGCCACGCCAACCATATGCTTCGTTTTATCAGCTTTTGCCGCCCACTCATCCTTTGTCCAAAATGCAAATCCCGGAAGATTAAAATGCAGATTTTTGCAGGCGTCCATCGTCCATTTAATCTGTTTGTTGATTTCCGACCGTTTCATTTCATCATTCCTCCTTTAATCAAAGCGTTTATTATTCACCTGAAAACAACCGTCAGCATCCGCACACATTGCAAAACCGGCGATAGCTTTCTTCCCACAGCGGCAAGCTTTCGTCTGGCTGATACCGCGTCAGTTTATGTCCGTCCGACACGATTTGCCTAAGCTCCTGCTCCGAAATGCTTCCGCAGCCATACGCCTGAAGCAATCCGTTTCCGACGCCGGAGGCGTCCGGCACACCCGCTATCACCTCTCTGCCCGTGGCCGAGGCGATCATGCCATTGAGCAGGACAATGCCGGAAGCTCCGCCGACGATGTATAGCACCTCGACTTCCCTCCCTGAAACCTCAATCAGTTTATCCAGCGCATACCGGCATTTCATGGCGATGCTTTCGTAAATGATGCGCGCAATCTTACCCACTTCGCTGATTTCTATATCCGCCTGCCCCGTCCTCTTTAGGTATTGGACGATGCTGAGCGGCATGTAATCCGAGCGAAAAAACTCCTCCGCATCAGTATCGATAAAGGCGGCAAACGCCTCTTCCCTTTCCGCCTGCTCCACAATTTGCGGATACGTGATTCCGCCTTCCGTTTTATCCCATGCGCGCTTGCACTCCTGTATCAGCCACAGGGCCGATACATTGCGCTTGAGCATATTCTTTTTAAAAGCGAGCCCCGTGTTTGAAAAATTGTTCTGGTACGAAAGCTCAATATCACCCGGCTTATCAAGCTCCATACCTACCAGGAACCACGTCCCTGTGGCGATAAACGCCCAATCACGATGATCCACGGCGGGTATCGCGGCAACAGCCGAAGACGTATCATGTACGGCAGGTGATATCACATCAAAGCCCTGTCCGCAGTATCTGGCGACATCCCCGCTGGTTCTCCCGCGCTGCTCACCCGGCCACACAATTTTTGTTTGCAAAGACCGCGGCAAGTCAAACAGGTCAAACACCTCATCCTCCCAGGACATTTTCGACATGCTGAACATCTGTGTATATGAGGCGACCGTGAACTCGTTACATATGCACGGCGTAAAAAAATGCATGACGAGATCACCAATGGACATTATGTGCATATCGCGGGCCAGCAAGCTGCTCTTTCGTTTGACCGCCAACAACTGGCACAACGTCGATTCATCCATCCTCCGCTGAGTGGTCAGGCGATACAACGCGGCATAATCGATAGTCTTTTCTACCTCTCCCGTCATACCGGCGCATCGCGCATCCCGGTAAAACACCGGGAGACCCACGCACTCGCCCTCTTCGGTCACAAGCCCAAAATCACTCGCCCACGAGTCGACGCCCATGCTGTCTATATAGACGCCTTCATTTGCCAACATCCGAATTGCCGCGCAGATCTCTTCGTATATGCCATACACGTTAATAGACAGATGCCCGCCAAGCCACAGCCGCGGCATAATAAAGCGTGAAACCAGCCTAACGCTTAACCGTTTAGAGGAATCAAGCTCGCAAAGCAATATTTTTCCATTGCTGGATCCCAAATCGACAGCCAAATGGCGTCCCGTCATATCTTTCATAATCAGCAGATTGTAAAGCCGCCATCTATCACCAGATTGGCTCCGTTCACCATAGCGGCGGCATCGCTGGCCAGATAGCATGCAGCGATCGCAATTTCGTCCATCTCGGCAAAGCGTCCGGCGGGTATCTGGGCAATATGGTCTGCTCCGCGCTTTCCGCTCCAGTATTCCTTTGCCATAGGCGTCATAACAACGGTCGGTGAAATGGCGTTGGTTGTAATACCGTACTTGCCCCACTCCAGCGCGAGGTCCCGCGTCACGGCAAGCAGCCCGGCCTTGCTTGCAGAATACGCGACATGCCCGTGCAGCGCGACAATACCCGCCTGCGACGCCATGTTAATAATACGGCCGCCCCGGTTGGCCGCGATCATTTCACGCCCCACCAGCTGCGCCATATAAAATGCCGCATTCAAATTAACCATCAGCACGCGGTCAAACTCCTCCTTTGTGACCGACTCCGCATTGACCCCGGAACCCAGACCCGCAATGTTACACAAAATATCGATGGGCCCAACCTCGCCGACAATTTTCTTTACAGTGGCTTGTGTTTTGATATAATCGCAGATATCCAACTGAAAGCCCACAGCGTTATCAACCTTGACTGCCGCCTCCATCACTGCTGCGTTCAGGTCTAGCATCACAACCTTTGCGCCCTTTGCGCTCATCATTTGCGCAATCGCATTACCGATTCCGCTTGCCGCGCCGGTCACAACAGCAATCTTATCTTCCAGCGACAGATCTAAACTAAAACCTTTATACGTATTCATTGATGTTCCTTCCCATATTGCAACGGGCCAGCGCATGTGACCATGCGCCGACCTGCTGCATCAACTCTATTTGAAGTCCCGCTTATTAAGATTTGATCTGTCCGTTTTCGGTGTGAGTCGTAATCCACTTCGCAACGTTTGAAGGATCGATCAGCTCGCCATCAGGGTTGTTGGTCTCTCTCTCAATTTCGCCCGCAAGAACTCTGCTGGCAATATCCAGAGCCGCACCGGCCTGTGCATAGGCATTCTGCACGCAGGTTGCCGTCAGCTCACCCGCCTGTATGGAAAGGCACGCATCCGCCAAACCGTCAACGCCATAGTACAGAAGGCCTTTGAGGTCTGCCGCCTTCGCTGCCTCAATGCAGCCCAGCGCCATCGCATCGTTCATGGAAACCACAGCGTCGATCTTGTCGCCATACTTTGTGATCCAGTCTTCCATCAACGCCATGCCTTCGTCCTTAGACCAGTTGGCAATCTGCTCATCGAGAATGGTCACGTCATCTCTGACAGCAAAGAAGGTTTCCTCCCAGCCTTCACGACGACCGTTAGAATGGAAGTTGCCCGAAGGTCCAAGCAGAACCACCACGTTTCCATTTTCAGGTATCTGTTCCAACGCTACCGCAGCAGGAATGGCACCTTGCTGAACGGGATCGCAGTCCACGCACGAGGCTCTATCCATCCCATTGTTGCTTCCGTTTACAGTACAGACAGGAATGCCCGCATCGATCACGCTG
Source organism: Bacillota bacterium (assembly GCA_023461435.1). Taxonomy (GTDB): domain Bacteria; phylum Bacillota; class Clostridia; order Christensenellales; family SZUA-584; genus SZUA-584. The sequence continues at coordinate 45,634 of JAEYLC010000014.1, read as the reverse complement.
TTCACAGCGCTGGCAATAGCCGTCACGTCTATGGGCTGCACAATCACATAATCAAATCCCTTTGTGATGCAGTTTTCCAGATTGGAAATCTGGGTTCCCTGATCGTTACCGCAATCGAGCGTTGTGATTTTCAGCTGCGGGTAATCGCTGGCTATTGTGTTGAATGAGTACGAAAGCCAGGATGCATATGTGGCAGTCATGTCCGAAATCAGCACTGCAACTTCAAACGTTTCATCCTCTGCCGTGGGTTCGGTTGATCCATCCGTCGCAACCTCCTCCGAAGCCTGCTGCTGCGCTGTGCTCGCAGAGGGCGACTCGCTGGTCTGTGACACGCTGCAACCGGAAAACATCATAAGGAACATCGCAACAGCTAACATCAATACCAAAACTTTTTTCATCTCTCTTGTTCACCTTTCTTTCGCTATTTTATATTAGCCCATGGGCTAAACTCTTTCTTACCCGTTTGTCCGACTCTTATTATCAATAATCCTGACGGTTTTTTTATGTTCCTTGCTGTAAATATCCACAACCACCGCAAAGATGATCAAAAGCCCTTTTAAAATCTGCTGCACGTAAGCCTGAACACCGACAAGATTCATAATGTTGTTCAGTATTCCGATGATCGAAGCGCCGATCAGCGTCCCCACTGCCGTACCGATACCGCCCGTAAAGCTTGTCCCTCCAATAATCGCGGCCATAAGCGCATCCGTTTCATATCCAAGACCGCTGCCCGGCAAGCCGGCGTTAAGCCTCGACATAAGCACCACACCTGCAAGTCCAGCCAGCGCGCCGGAGTAGATATACGCCAGCATTTTCGTCCGTTTGACATTAACGCCCGATGCCAGCGCGGCTTTCTCATTGCCGCCAATTGCAAATATGTAGCGGCCGAATTTGAATTTTTCCAGCAGGAACCAAGTAATCACACCGATAATCAGCATGATGATGATGGGAACCGGAACAAAACCGATGCTGCCCTGACCAAACAGCCGGAAATCTCCAATGTTGTAGACATTCTGGCCATCTGTATAAAGAAAGATGATGCCCAGCGTCACCTGCTGCATGGCCAGCGTAACGATAAACGGCGGCGCGTTGAACATCGTCACGACAAAGCCGTTAAATATGCCCACCAAGGCCCCCAACATAATACCCACGATCATCGACAATTCCAAAGAGTTGGTCGAGATATACGTAATGCAAGCGAAGGTACCGGACATCGCCGCGTTGGTTCCCACCGACAAGTCAAGCTGCCCGCCAATGATGAGGATGGTGGCGCCAAAGGCCATGATGGTCACAACGCTGATCTGCCTTAAAATGTTTATGAAGTTCTGGGGCGACAGAAACGTCCCGTCTATAAAGGCGCATATGACGATCATCATCACCAGTATCAATATGCTTGTATACTTACCCAGCCTTATTTTTCGCATGACTCGTTTCCTCCAACTGCATACTTTAATATTAGCTCCTGAGAGAAGGCCTCTTTGCCAATTGAGCCGACAATGTGTCCCCGGCTCATTACGACAATGTTATCCACCATACCGATAAGCTCCGGAATCTCAGAAGAAATCATGATGATCGCACAACCGCGTTTGGCAAGGTCGCAGACGATCTTGTATATCTCGTATTTTGCTCCCACATCGATGCCCCTTGTCGGCTCATCCATGATCAGCACCTTGGCATTGAGCATCAGCCATTTTACGAGGACCACCTTTTGCTGGTTGCCGCCACTTAAGTTCTCGATGTTCACATCCATGCTTGGTGTTTTCACGTTCAGACTTTTAAACAGCTCTTTAACCCTGTTCGTTTGCACCTTTCTCCCTGCTATCATGCCTTTGGTTGCGCAATTATCCGCCAGCGTTGCGTTTTCCAACAAATTGCGGCATCCGATGATACCGTATTCCCTACGGTCTTCCGACACCATAATGACACCGTTTTTCATCATATAACATACGGACTTCGGCTCTATGGTCTCGCCGTTGAGTAGTATCTCGCCGCCATTGATGGGATCAAGCCCTATAATAGCTCTGGCCAGCTCGGTTCTGCCGGCCCCGACCAAGCCTGCGATGCCCAGTATCTCACCCCGTCTGACGGTCAGACTAATATCCTCAAATACGCCGTCCGAGGTCAGGTTTTCCAGCTGTAGCACTGCATCGCCAATTTCAGCTTCAACCTTAGGATAAATATTGTTCATCTCGCGGCCAACCATTTGTGCAATCAGCCGCTCAATGGTATATTCCGCCGCCCGTCCTGTGCTGACCACCTTGCCGTCGCGCAGGACAGTGATGTCGTCCGCAATCCTGAATATCTCTTCCATCCTGTGAGAAATATAGACAATACCGATACCGCGTTTTTTCAGCTCTTCGATTCTCTTAAAAAGCGTATCGACCTCCTGCGACGAGATCGACGACGTGGGCTCGTCCATGATGATGACCTTCGCGTCAAACGACACCGCCTTGATGATCTCAAGCATCTGAATTTCGGAAACCGATAAATTCTTGATCTTTAAGCCCGGGTCATAGTCAAGATCCTCGCGCTGTAAAAATGCGATCGTTTGCCGGCGTACCTCTTTCCAGTTGACCATGCCCTTCAGTTTGCCGGACGGAAACCGCCCCATAAAAATGTTTTCCTCTATCGACAGCTCAGACACATAGTTCAGCTCCTGATAGATCATGGAAACGCCTTTTTCACGGGCATCAATCGGGTTTGCAATCACCGTTTCTTCACCCGCAATCACAATCTGCCCGCTGTTTGGTTTGTGTATACCGTTCAATATCTTCATGAGGGTCGATTTTCCGGCGCCATTCTCCCCAACAAGCGCATGCACAGTTCCCGGGCGAATACCAATCGAAACATCGTCCAGCGCCCGAACTCCGGAAAAATCCTTGGTGATGTTTTTTAATTCAACCACATATTCAGGGCTCATATCACTCTCTCCCGTCCTGTTTCTATTGGCTAATATGCATGATTCTTTGAAAATATATCAATAAATAGCTGATACTCACTTTCCTCCAAATCAAGCGGTTTGCCCAGCAGCCGTGCATAATAAAGTGTTTTTGCGATGGCTTCCGCAGCTTCCATTTTGTTCATCGCCTCTGTTGCCGTCCTTCCAACAGCCAGAGCCCCATGATTCCCAAGCAATACAACATCGTCACGCTTCAAAACAGGAACAGCGTTGGCAATGATATCCTCTGTGCCTGGTCTCCCATACGGCGCAACCTCAAATTTGAGAAAATTCGCAATCATCTCCGGATATGACCTGGTTTCAACAGGCATTCCGCAAATTGCATGAGCCGTTAAGAACGTGGGGTGACAGTGCACCATGCCGCCGATATTGTCACGGATTTGATATGCCGCGGTGTGCATCATAAGTTCCGATGTCGGCTTGCAGTTGCCATGAATCTGCTCGCCGTCTTCGTTAATAACGGCGATCATATCCTCTGTGAGCATCCCCTTGTTTTTTGTTGTCGGCGTGATGTATATCAACCCATCCTTTTTCGCCGAAATGTTCCCCTCAAAGGCATTGACCAAATTCTTTTCATCGAGCCTTTTCGCAACTGCTATGATTTCATTAATAAAACTAGTATCCAAGCTTTTTTCTCCTTGCAGCGGTATTAATAATGTCTGAAACTTGATGGTTATCTTGTTTAATTGTTATTTTACGCGCTATCTTAAACATATTCAACATCATATTTGTTTATTGTATCAGACTATTGAACATTTTTATTGACATTTAAACAAATTATGTATATTATATGTTTAATCCATCAAACATTATATCTTGAGGAATACCATCATGAATACGGAAAACCGACAAATCAAAATCTTTGAGTATCTGAAGGCACACGGCAGCGTCTCCGTCAATACGCTGGCGTCTATTTTCAACGTATCTGATATGACCATAAGACGAGATTTGTCCGCACTTGAAAATGCTTCTCTTATCGTCAAAAGATACGGTAAAGCGGAGATTCTCACAAAAAACGAGCTGGATATTGTCTTTCCTGAAAGGGCAAAAAAAAACACCTCACTTAAGCATAAGGTGGCACAGTTGACGCTGCCCCTCATTAAGCACGCGTCCTCCATATATGTTGATTGCAGCTCGACCGCTTTTGAACTGCTTGAATGCCTGCCGCAGGATCAAGAGATGACCGTGTTCACCAACAGTCTGGCCGCGCTCAATGTTCTGGTCAGAAACCCCAAGCTGTCACTCTTTGCGATTGGCGGCTTTCTTTGTAACGACCATAACACACTGGACGACGAGACCTCTATTGAAACCGCCAAACAGATTTTTGTTGACGTCGCTCTGATTTCATGCGTGGGCTTTTCCTACGAAGGGCTTTTTAACAACGCTTATCGCGGCACCCAAATCAAACGGATTATATCCAAGAACGCCGATAAATGTATTTTGCTGGCCGATCACACAAAAGCATTTCAGCGCGGCATATTCCTGCTGAACGAATGGGAAGCTATCTCATATCTGGTCACAGATGAACCACCGGAGGCTACCTTATACTCAAGCATCTCACAGCGCGGCGTAAAAATCATTTACGAACACAACCAAGCTTTTTGATATATTTACTAATGGCAAACAAAAGAATGTTCGCTGTGGATGTTTTCTGAAGGATTGGTTTACCTAACAGATATACTACCCAAGCGCATGCGCCTCTCGGAGCATCCGTTTGGTACTATGAAGTGGTACGATGGTACCCATTATCTATTAAGGGCAAAGATAAGGCTACCGCCGAGTTGGGCTTAAGTTTCCTCGCGTACCATCTCAAACGGGCGATCAATATGATGGGAACACAGGCGCTGATTGCCGCAATGCGGGTGTAAGCGCAGTGCGGATAAACTTTATCGTATTTTAAAAAGCCAAGAAAACGAGCGTAGAACGCCAAAAAAACCGGCAGAGCCGGACTTTTTGGACAAAATGCGGTGGAGACGAGGGATATTGGACCCCTGTCCAATATTAAATAGTCCTTGACCTTGTACACCATACATTCAGTATTAGTCCCTTCCATTGATAGTAAAATTGATGGTATAACATAGTTCATCTCTGTTCATCCGTCTTTTAATGTCTTAGCCATGTACCGGTATAGACTGCTTTGGCGCAAGAAAAACTCCAATAAACACGTTCATTTGCTCTTCCCAAGCTGGCTACGTGGGTGCGATTCCTATCACCCGCTCCAAAACAAAAGGATGAGGCTCGTCCCCATCCTTTTGTTTTTTGTTTGTTCAAAGACTTCGCGCTCCTTTGCTCCTCCTTCTCCCCACAAAGCCTTGCTTTGCGGGGACCCCTTGTTTTCGCAATAAAGGAATGGGGCTGCCATACATGGCAGCCCCATTCTTGCTTGTTCTGCGAACATTCAATAGAGAATGTCTTTCCTTTTACCGATTACGGTCTGTGAAGCGTTACCACAACCGTCGTGTTCGCGCTATCGTTGAATTTCACCGTGAAGACTCTGTTCGTGACACTTATTGAAATCATCGAATTGATATAGGCAGAGGTAAATGTCAGCGTATTGCCGGCAAACGTGTAACTGCTTGCGTCCACAGGTTTATCGCCGGTCGTACTCGAGTAAGTCATTGACGCAATGCCCGTCGCCGCAAGATCGCCGGATCCCAGATCCACTGTTATCGCAACCGGATTACCGGACGAGAAGGAATAGCTGGTCGTCGCAATACTCGGAGCGGCACCAGTCACCGGCGGTAACGTATAGGTTAATTCCACCGTATCCGTCGTCGCATCGGTATCGTTGAAGGTGACGGTAAAGGTTCTTGACTCCACTTCATCCTCTATCAACGAATCAACATAAGCCGAGGTGAATGTCAATGTCGTGTCGGCGAAAGTATAATCCGTATCCGCTACCAGCGTATGCGTGCTGCCGTCTTCATATGTGACTGAAGCGATATCCGTCGCAGCCAAACCACCTTGACCAAGCGAAACTGTGAAATCTTCAGCAGTTCCGGCCTCTATCTCAGCCGTCTCCTCTGAAATCGACGGGGCCTCAGCGGGCGCGTATGTGAGGGTCACCGTATCCGTCGTCGCATCCGTATTGTTAAAGGTCACCGTATAGGTTCTTGAATCCACCTCAGCCGCTATCAACGAGTCAATATAAGCCGAAGTAAATGTCAGCGTCGTGCCACTGAATGTGTAATCATCCGTCACGTCCAGCGTCTGAGTACCTGAATCTTCATAGGTCACCGACGTGATTCCGGTAGCGGCCAATGAACCCGCGCCCAGTGTGACAGCCACATCTTCAGCAGTGCCGGCCTCAATCGCGAGAGTCTCATCCGTCACAGCCGGAGCCACAGGAGGCACCGTCTCCAGAGAATTGTATGTCGTGTCCACTTTATCAGCAATCGCGGCATCATACTCGGCATCGGTCTGGACGTCGAAGGAATAAGTCGCTTTAACCGATATCTTTGTCTCCTCATCGTATCCGGACCAGTTTGCGTTCCTGTTGATCACACCACTGATGATAAAGGAAGCGGTGTCGAAATTGTCGTTGCTTGTGATGCTATCATATACCAGAGAAAAACCAGCGGCTCCTCTGACAACATAGTGCACCGCTTTCTTCATATCAAAAGCAAGATCTACTCCGGCTTCCGCATCCGTGAGCTTCGCGGCGGCACCGCCAGCGGCAAGCGCCGTATATTCCGACACGGTGGTTTGCACTGTCGCATTCACCACGGAATGAGCAGGCACCTCAACCTGATTGTATACGCCTTCGTCTTCAGTCTCAACGAACTGGCCGAAAAGCGCCTCGCCTGCGTCTTCGGCGGGGAGTAGATCTTCGCTTTCAACACCGGCAGCCAGCAGCTCATCTCCGTTAAAGGTTACGGGCTCCTCGCCGTTTTTAACAAACGCAGGTTCCGTCGTTTCGGGGATTTCGGCTTGATCTATGGACGTTTTGGCGTTGGCGGGAACGAAGCTCAGATACATGTTTTTATCCAACCCGTCGTCCACATTGTCCGGGCTGTCCAATAGCACAACATCCCCCTTATCATCCTCAAATGTCAAATGAACGGATGTTTTAATCGGAACGGCGCTCATATTGGCTATCGTACAGACCGACGCAGGGATAATGGAGCCGCCGTCTTCAGGCTCCCATAAGCCGACGCCCTGAGTCGCGGCAAGGTTTTGCGGGTCCAGAGTAAAATCGAGCGCGTTTGCGGTTGGTGCCACGATGTTAATGAAAGTCGCGGGATTGACATAATCCACGGTTCCTTCACCATCCACAGGCATGTCCTCCGTACCAGCCGCAAAAGCGACCTGCATGGGTATCACTATCAACGCGATAGCTGTGAGAATTGATATGATTTTTCTTGCTTTCATTTTTTTCTTTCCTCCTTGAAATTTTGAATTATTTCTTCCGTGAAATAATTTTTATGATTTACTTTACCTCAAAGGTCACCGTGACTGACAAACTGCTGACTTCCTCGTTGTTATCATCCACCAGATGATAGGTCACCAGGCCGTCGTAACTGCCCGACGCAAGGTCTGCATCCAGCATAAAGCCCTGCAGCTTCTCTCCTACCGGAATGTACGGAGAGGAGTAAACGAGCTCATTTGTGTCTGAGCGGAAAACATCAATATAGACCGTGCGGCTATTGTTTTTGGAGTTTTCCACATATGCGTTGGAAGTCTTGCCGTCAAAAGTCCATTCGGTATTCATCATGATCTGATAATAGCCATCCTCCACCGGTTCGTCCATCGTTTCCTTGACCTCTGCCGCATTCCCCTGCGACACAACGGTCGGACGCTCATCCTTGGGTTGCTTTGCGTCGGTTTGGGTCAGCAAAAAAATGATGACGGCAGCCATCGCTAAGAAAACGACCGATGCGCCTATGATAATCAGGCGCTTCTTCACGGCAGGGTTTGGTTTTACAGTGCTGTTTTTTTCCATAATGAATGTACCTTTCGATAAAATATATCCATAATATCCTGTGTATCACAACATCAGTCTCCTACGTTATGGGATACACACCATAACGCGCAGCTTGATTCAAATCTTCTCCATCCATCATCCTCCCATCAGTCCGCAAAATGTGCGCAATAATGATCAGACCTTGCAGTGAGTTCTGTCAGAAAATATCACACTATAACTTTTATCGGATATATTCGACAAAATCTTTAGTTTTTATCGCAGATTTATGAAGATAAACTGATAGGAAATGCCTTTGATATGCCCGTAAATAACGCGCTGCTGTTAATCTGTGCAGCATAATGGCAGGTCAGGTATTATTGTAAAGCGAAGGTTAATGCTGTGTGAGATAAAATGGTATCAAAACATATTGGATTAAAAGCTTTTGGTCATAATATTTCGATAGCCCAGGCATTTTCATATGTTTCGTTTTTGGGCAGCTGTATCAGATTCTCCTGCTTCGAAATATCCTCAATGACGCCCTGGCGGGACGGCAGAGAGGCCCACGGCTCGATGCAAAGGTACGGCGCGTCCGTTTTTGGCATATGCCACAGCCCGAGATACCGCATATCGGGGTATTCCACGCGCACCGCCTTTTTGCCGCGGGCGCTCTTCAGCGTCACACTCTTTGCCATATCATAGAGCACGATCGCGTCGTCGTCGAACAGGTCATGTGAAAGCGGCAGACTGACACCGTTCTGCAGCGCCAACGGCGCGTCAGCCCCTGTGCAGAAGCCCGCTTCGCTGAAGCTCACGCGGACCGGCGCGCCGACTTCACCAAACTCCACGGCGTAATCCTCGAACCTCAGACGGTTCTCCAGCGGCACCATAAACCCGGGGTGTCCGCCCAAGCCAAAATACATCATCTCCGTATCCCTGTTCTGAACAATGAACTTAACGCCGAGCCATTTGCCCGAAAGCCGGTAACGGATGCGCAGCGCAAAATGAAACGGATACATCGCGCGTGTGACGGCATCGTCTTCGAGCAGAAACGTGACGGCACTCTCCTCTTGTTCTTCCACGGCAAATTCCCTATGCGCCGCAAAGCCGTGTATGCCCATTGTGAAGGTTTTGCCATTCAATATGTACTTTTTATCGGTCAGCCGCCCGACATACGGAAAGAGGTTCGGCGCCTGTCCTGTCCAGTAGGCGGGGTCGCCGCTCCATATATATTCCGTTGCGTCCACATCGCGCAAGGACCGGATTTCTGCGCCCATCGTGCTGAGCCTCACCGTCAGATCGGCATTTTTGATCGTGATATCCATTTCAGCTCCTAAATCGTCATATCCTCTCAGCGAGAGAAACAATCGCCGGACAAGCGACTGTGATGGGATGACTCAATAATACTGGTTGCGTTTTATCCGGTGCATTGCGCCGCCTTCCCCGGCGGGAAAGCTTTTGAGTGTCTCCGGCGCGTCGTATAAAAAGACACAGGCTTAATTTCGCCCGTGTCTTGTCAGTCGTCATTATATTAAATTCAGCCCTGTTTCCGGGTCAAACATGTGTACGAGCTCCCCTGAGAACTCAAACGACAGCAGATGCCCCGAGGCCACATGCTGGTATTCGGTCGTGGGAATGCGGATGATCGCGTCTTTTCCCTGCACATTGACGTGAATATACGTCTCGCTTCCCATCATCTCGCTCACGTCCACCGTCGCGACGACGCCGAGATTCGACACCTGAATATGCTCCGGGCGGATGCCGAGCGTGATTTTCATCGACGTCCGGCCCTTTTGCGCCAGCGCCTTGCACATAGCCTCCGGCAGCTCAACCTTCACGCCGTGCAGTTCCACCTCGTACTTATCGCTTTGCTTTATCAGCTCGGCGTCAAAGAAGTTCATCTGCGGCGTGCCGATAAAGCCGGCCACAAAAAGATTGCCCGGGTGATTGAAAACCTGAGAAGGCGTACCGATCTGCTGGATAAAACCGTCCTTCATGATCACGATCCTGTCGCCGAGCGTCATGGCCTCCGTCTGATCGTGCGTCACATAGATGAACGTGGTATTCACGCGTTCGCGCATCTTGATGAGCTCCGCGCGCATCTGATTGCGCAGCTTCGCGTCAAGGTTGGAGAGCGGCTCGTCCATCAAAAAGACCTTGGGCTCACGCACGATTGCGCGGCCAATGGCCACGCGCTGACGCTGTCCGCCCGACAGCGCTTTGGGCCGCCGTTTCAACAGCTCAGTGATGCCGAGTATTTCCGCCGCTTCTTTGACCTTTTTATCGATTTCGTCTTTGGGCACTTTTCTGAGCTTGAGAGCGAACGCCATGTTGTCGTAAACGCTCATATGCGGATACAGCGCGTAATTCTGAAACACCATCGCGATGTCTCTGTCCTTTGGGGGCACGTTGTTGATGAGCTTGTCGTCGATATAAAGCTCTCCGCTCGTGATATCCTCAAGGCCCGCCACCATTCGAAGTGTGGTGGATTTTCCGCAGCCTGACGGGCCAACCAGCACGATGAACTCCTTATCGGCGATATCGAGGCTGAACTGCTGCACCGCGACAACACCCTCATGTGTGATCTGCAGATTGACGTTGTTCTCGTCGCTGCGGTCTTCTTTTTTGCTCTTCCTTTCCGTACTGGACGGATAAACTTTCTTTATGCTGTGAAAAGTTACTTTTGCCAAAACGTCCGGCCCTGGCTGCCCGGCCTTCGCCTTACAGCCTCATTTGCGCAAAGCCAGCTTCCGCAAACATTATGGCAGGTCTCCACGCTGCCGCACCGCGGGCCGCCGCGGTATCCTCCTTTTCATTCTCGCAGACTGTCCATAGGGGTGGAGTGGGCAGCCGCCGATTTCTTATTTTTCAGGCTACAGCTGATTACGGTATTCGTTTGCGCTGATGCCTTCTATCTTTTTAAATACCCTTGAAAAATGGCCTGTGTCCGCATAACCGACCAGCTCGCATATGTCGCCGATTTTGAGGCTCGGATTGGCAAGCAGCTGTTTGGCCGCCTTGACGCGCGTCGCGTTGAGCAGATCATAAAAGCTCTTGCCCGTGTGCTTGTTTAACAGCTTTGAAAGATGCCACTGAGACACATAGCAGTGGTCCGCAATGTCCTGCAGCGTCAGCTTATCCGCATATTTTTCATCCAGAAACGTGAGCGCCTGGCGCACGATGAAGCTGTTCGCGTTGTGTTCTTCGTCTTTTATACCCTGCTCAGCGCCGTCCATGCTGATTTTTCCGAGGTTGCCGATCATGGTCATCAGCGCTTCATGGATCTCTTCCATCCTCGAGGGCTTTAGCAGCAGCCTCGTCACACCGAGGCGGATCGATTCCTGCGCGTATTCAAAGTTCCGGTAACCCGTTAAAACGGTCACCTGCATATTCGGGAACTCGCTCTTTAATCCGACAAGCATCGTCAAAGCGTCCGTGTCCGGCATTTTGATATCCGTAAAAAGGATATCCGGCGCGTGCTCGCGGATCGCCTTCGTTCCTCCCGCTGCGCTGAAGGCTGTCGCCACCACCTCGCAGCCGAAGCGGCTCCAGTCCACAACCTTTTTTAAGCCTTCCACGATAATAGCCTCATCATCGATCAGCACAACTTTATACATAATTGCCTCCGAACGCTTGATGATATTATCATACCATTATCAGCCCTTGATCGCACCTATCGTGAGCCCTTTGATGATATTCTTTTGCAGCAGTATATAAACGACGAGCACCGGCAGAACCACCAGCACCACGGAAGCCGCCATCAGCCCATAGTTCACGCCTGCCTGCGAATTGATCTCATTTAACAGCAGCGTGATCGTCTTTTCATGCGGAAACCGCAGCAGGAACATCTGTGTAAACAGGTCGTTGTAGGACCACAGGAAAGAGAATATCGCGACTGTCGCGAAGGAAGGCCTCGCAACAGGCATGATGATCTTGAAATAGATTTTAAAAACGTTACACCCGTCGAGGTATGCGGACTCCTCAAGCTCAATCGGCACAGACCGTATAAAACCCATCAGCACGATGATGGAAAACGACAGGTTGCCCGCGATCTGCGGCAGTATTACCGATAAAATCGAGGCCCAGCGGTTGCCTGTGCTCGCGATTCCCCAGGATACCTCCATGCGAAAAACGGGGATGATCGTCGAAAACACAGGGAACATCATGCTCGCGATCACAAGGCCGTAGATGATCTTCTTGCCTCTGAAGTTATAACGGACCAGGCCGTAAGCCGCAAGCCCCGCCAGCAGCACCACAAAAACCGTCACGGTGATGGAAATCACAAAACTGTTTAAGTAGGCGTTGGCAAAGTCCGAGCGCTCTCCCGCCGTTTGATAATTGTCCAGCGTAAAGCTGTGCGTCCACGGCCACGGAATCGAAAACGAATCCGAGCGGATCTCACCCTTCAGACGAAACGAATTGATGATGACCCAGAGGAACGGATAGACCGTGGTGATCCCCCAAAAAATAAGCACAAGATACGTGAAGAACTTTGAGACAGAGAACCTGCCTTGGCGCAAGCTGTGCAATTTTGATGTCGGTTTGCTCATGTGAATTTCTCCTCTCTCAATAATCCTTCTGCTTGAACACTTTGTTGGCCACCTGTGCAAACACCACGCCCAGCACCACGATCACCACCGCGATCGCGGACGAGTAGTCCACATCGCCTCTTATAAACGCCTGATTATACATGTAGGTCCCGGTCAGCCACGACTGATCCATCGGTATGCCGGACCCCATCATCACCCACGGCAGATCAAAAACCTTGAGCGCTCCGGTAATGGCGAGCACGAGACCGGTGCAAAGCACGTTTCTCAGCAGCGGAAGCGTGATGTACCGCGTGCGTTTCCAGCCGCTCGCGCCATCGAGCTCAGCCGCTTCATAGACCTCGGGTGAAATATTGTTAAGCCCCGTCACGATGATCACGAAATAGAAGCCCACATACTGCCACATGACAGGGGTGAGCATCGTTCCCAAGAAGTGATCAGGGTCTTTCCAGTCGATATTCTCCGCAAGTCCAAACACATTGTGCAGCAGCTGGTTGAGCATGCCGCCGTTATAAAGGAAAATGATGTTGAACAGCAGTCCAAGCGCCGTCGCGCTGATCACGATCGGGAAGAAATACACGGTTCTGAACAGATGAGCGCCCACCTTGATCCGGTCCACCAGCAGCGCCAGCACCAGCGCGATACCCACCTGAAAAACGATTGTCGTCACTGTCAGTATCATCGTGTTTTTGAGCGATGTGATCATGTTGGTGTCTTCAAACATTTTGACAAAGTTGCTGTACCACGGTGCGTTGGCCCCATCGGGCGCAGTCCCAAGACCCGAGATATTGAGAAAGCTGTTGATGATATTTTGTATAAACGGATAGTATAAGAATAACGCGAGGAACACAAAAGCCGGTATAAGAAATACGAGCAGTGGCGTTTTCTTTTTGTAGATTGTCGAATTCATATTCATACCGCCTTATTTTCGGTTGAATAAGGGGCTGCTTTTCAGCAGCCCCTCGTCCATCATTTAAGGGATAACCTATTTGGCAGGCTGAAGAGCGAGCGCTGATTCAAGAGCCTCGGCAGCTGTCATCTTGCCGGATACAATGTTTTTCACGTTGGCGAACAGATCGGCACGCGCTTCTGCGCTCAGAGAATCCTGAACCGCGCCCACGATGCTCGACACGTCGCTGCACATCTCGGCCGCGGACGTCTGGATCTCATTGAGGCCGGACGGCTTCGCGCCGTTCGTGAGCGCGGTGACTTCCGTCGTCACGAATGTGGACAGAACTTCGTCGCTTGTCATGTATTCGATGAACTTGATCGCGGCGTCGCGCTTTGTTTCATCTTCCCATGCCTGACGGGTGATGTAGTAGCCCATGGAGATACCGCCGATAATATCGGTCGCTTTTCTCTCGCCCTTGCCCGGCACATATTTCACGGCATAGTCGCTTAAGTGATCCGCGCAGTTCTCCACGAAATAGCCGACCTTCCACGAACCGTCGATCAGGAACGCGGCGTCGCCGTCCGCCATCAGCTGAACCGTCTCAGCATCGGTCGCTGTGAGGGTGTTTTCCGGCAGATAGCCCTTATCATAAAGCTGCTTTAAGTCTTCAAAGCCGGCCGCCCATTTTGTGCCTGTCGCATCCGTCGCCGAAGCGGGCACGTCGAGGTGGTTAGCGGTGTTGCCGTTGTTGTATGTTGTGAATTCAAACCAATAGTGGGGAACTTCCTGAAGCGATACGGCGACGGGTGTAAAGCCCGCGTCCTTGATCTTCTGGCAGTCAGCCAGGAACTGATCCCATGTGTAGTCGGGACCCGGAACGGTCACGCCCGCAGCGTCAAGAACCTTTGTGTTCACGAACAGGCTCTCCCAGTACCCGCTGGACGGAACCGCATAAACGCTGCCGTCAACCGGGGAAGGAACGAGCATGTCCTCTTTCATGTTGCCCGCGTACTCGGGATAAACTTCACGAATTTCATCAAGAGGAACGACCTTATCGTTTTCGATGATCGGGTTCGCGTCGGAGCCTAAGAAGTAGAACAGAACGTCGGGCTCTGTGCCGGTTTCAAAGTCGGCCATAACCTTGGCTTTCCATTCCTCGTTCGAGGTCGCCGAAGCATCCATAACCTTGTTTCCGGTTGCTTCTTCGTAGCCGGCCAATGCCGTTTCGTAGTTGCCGCGGTTTCCGTCATCGCCGCCGTAAGAAGTCACAACTGTGAGTTCCACGGGTGCCGCCGACGCCGATTCCGAAGGCTCGGCAGGAGCGCTGGAAGATGCCGCAGCAGATTCTTCATCAGATGCGGACGGCTGAGCCTGTCCGGAGCAGCCGGCAAATGCAGCAATTGCCATCACCAGAACCAGTAAGAGTGCAATGGTTTTTTTCATTGTGTACTTTCCTCCATAAAATGATATATGGGCCAAGCGGGCTTCATCCGCTTTAAGATCATTATAGAGTAACGCAGATGTGATCAAATATACCCACGATTGCGTTTTCTTGCTTATGGTTGCCCGATTATGAACAAAACTCAACATGCGGGATCACAATGCGGGCCAGCGTTCTTCCCTGCTTGATTTCGCTGATGGTCAGCCCGCCCTCTTCTCCGTACAGTATTTTAAGCCGCCGGTTTACATTGCGGATGCCGATACATTCCCTGCTTTCGGCGGCGCTGTCGCCGTCACTGTGCGCACTCAGCAGCTTATTGATGGAATCCCTGTCTTCCTGCGTCATCCCGCCGTCGTTTTCAACCTCAAGCACGAGCGCGTCGCCGTCTAGCCGGCTGCGCAGTATCAGCTCGCCCTGCTGCTTGAGTGCGATGCCGTGCTCGATCGCGTTTTCGACGATCGGCTGCAAAATAAGACAGGGCACCAGCGCTTTAAGCGTCTCCGGGCTGATCTGCTTCGTGATGGTCAGTCTGTCTCCGAGGCGCTCGGACAATATGTAAAGATAGGCATCGGCGTAGGAAAGCTCCTGCTCAATGCTGCCGCGGGCGCGCCCGCCTCTGGCTGTCGCCGCGTCGAGCATCATCGAAAGCGCTTCGATCATGCGGCACACCTTCTCGTCCTCGGCCATGCGCGCCGCCCAGAGTATCGCTTCGAGCGTGTTATTCAAAAAGTGCGGATTGATCTGAGACCTGAGCGCGCTCACGCGCGCGTCCTGCAGCGCAAGCTGTTCCTCATAGCTGCGTTCAAACTGGAGCTTCAATTGGGTGGACATGTTGTTGAAGCGCCCGGTCAGATACCGGAACTCCCGGCTGGCCGGCAGGCTTTTGACGGTGTAGCCGCGCTCACCCGCTTCCATGTGCGCCGCCGCGTCCACGAGCGTATCCACCGGGCGGGAAATATAATGATAGTACGCCCACACGACAAACAGCAGCAGCGGCACGGCAAAAAGCCCGATCAACGGCAGCGTCTGCGCGACATTCGGGAACTCGTCAATCAGCTCGGCGCTGTCGGAAATCACGCTGAGCTTTAACGTATGGCCGCTCAGTCGCGTGGAGGCCTGGATGGTGTAGTTGCCGTTGGCACTGTCGTACCAAACGCCGTCGCTGTTGCCGATCTGAAGGCCGCCCTCGCCCACCACGTTGCGCGTGATATCATCAAGGCGCACAACCGCGTCTTTGAGCCAAACGATGTTTCTAAGGCTCTCGAACAGCGTCAGCTCGTTGCACTCCATCACGATCACGGCATACGGCTGAAAATTCCTGTCCACGATGTTGCGCATCATATAGAGCTTTTGCCCGTCCTGATAAAAACCGATATTCGTGCCGAGTTGCGCGTATGTATTCGAAACCTGATTATGAATATGCTCCTCATAGTATTTAAGGCTGTAAATCTCTCCGGGTTTTGTCCGGTTGCTCGCATAGTAAATTTTTTTGGGTGAATCTGTGAAAAACAAAAATGTGGCGTTAAAGCTGTCGTCGTAACCGTATTGCTGCAAAAGATAGGTCGTCACGGTGTCGTACAGCACAATCCCGTCCTTGTCCTGACGGTATTTGTTATAGGCATTGTCGATCAGTTCATCGTACGAGGATGCGCGCGAGGATGCCATCGCGCCGCCGAATTTATCGACGGTCTGCTGAAAGGCAATATTCACGCTTGTGGTGACGGTGTCTTTGATACGGTCCTGCACGTTGTTGGAAATGGAATAACCGGAGTAAACGAGTATGATGGCAAACGGCACGATCCAGCACAGAGCCATGATTGCCAGCAGCCCCCATTTCAAAGAGAGCCCTTTCTTGGTGTTGCGCATACCCGCTTACCTCCGCTGTGTTATTCAAAACGTATTGGATAATTGAATTATATCACTTCGAAAAGCCTCGTTTCAATGCATGATGCCGCGTCTTCGTCGGCAATTATTGTTACATTCGCGTGCAGCTGCAGCACGGATGCGGGCACCTCGGGCGTGACGTCCTCGAAAAACGCGCGCCGGACGATCTGCGCCTTGCTCCGGCCCGATACGAGCAGCACGATCTTGCGCGCGCCCATGATGTTGCCGATACCCATCGTGATCGTCTGGGACGGCACCTGACCCGGGTCATCGTTAAAGAAGCGGGAATTGGCGAGACGCGTCCGCTCGGCGATCTGCACCACGTGCGTCTTGAGCGTGAATACGGTGCCCGGCTCGTTAAAACCGATATGGCCGTTGTGCCCGATGCCGAGCAGCTGCAGATCGATGCCGCCCCAAGCCGCGATGCGCGCGTCGTAATCCCGGCAGACGGCGGTCAGATCGTCCGCCATGCCGTCCGGCAGCGAGGTGTTCTCCGGCTTCACCGGAATATGGTCGAACAAATTGCGCTGCATAAAGTACCGGTAGCTCTGCGGATGCGCGGGCCCCAGGCCCACGTACTCGTCGAGGTTGACCGTGCGCACGTTCGTAAAATCCGTTTTGCCCGCATGGCTGCGCTTCACAAGCTCGGCATAGAGCGGCAGCGGCGTAGAGCCCGTCGCCAGCCCGAGCACGCTGTCCGGCTTGCCTGCGATCTGCTCCGAAAACAGTTCGGCCGCGAGGCGGCCCATCTGCTGTGTGTCCTTCACAACCTGGTATTGCATATCTAATATTAAGTCCTTTCTATTCTGTTCCCTGCAATATAAACATTCTTAAGCGCCCAGCCGCTGCCGCAGATCAGAAAATCCGCCTGCGTGCCCGCGGCGATGCGCCCGATATCGTTCGCGCCGATCACGCGGGCCGGGTTCGCCGTCGCGCAGCGCACCGCTGCCTCAGCCGGTATGCCCATCGAAACAGCCGATTTTAAGCATTCAAGCAGCGTTGCCACCGAGCCCGCGATCGTGCCGTCGGCGAGTGTCGCGCGCCCGCCCCTGATATAGACTTTCTGCCCGCCCAGCATCGATTCGCCGTCCGCAAGGCCGCAAGCCGCCATCGCGTCGCTGACAAAGCAGATGCGCGAGTCGCCGAACAGCTTAAACGCGGCGCGCACCGCACCGGGGTGCACATGAATGCCGTCACAGATCAGCTCCGCCGTCACGCTGTCGCGCTCCGACGCCGCGCCGATCACCGAGGGCTCGCGGTGCAGCAGCGGCGGCATCGCGTTGAAAAGGTGCGTCACATGCGTGATGCCCGCGTCAAACCCCGCGGCGGCTTCGTCGTATGCCGCGCCCGTGTGCGCCGCGCTCACCGTCACGCCCGTCTTACACACCTCACGGATATAGTCTGCCGCGCCTTCGAGCTCGGGCGCCACGCACGCGATGCGGATCAATCCGCCCGCCGCGCTTTGCAAGCGCCTGAAAGCCCCGACATCGGGCTTTCGCAGGTACGCCGCGTTCTGAGCGCCCTTCTTCTTTTCATTGAAAAACGGGCCTTCCATCGTCACGCCGCAGAGGCGCGCGCAGCCTTCCGGGGGGTCGCCGTAAAGTCTCGCCGCGTTGCGGCAGGCCGCCGCGATGGTCTCTTCGGGCAGCGTCATGGAGGCGGGGCTGAAGCTTGTGGTGCCCGCCCGCGCGAGAAACCGCGCCATTCTGACAAGGCCGCCGTAGCTTCCGTCCGAAAAATCTTCTCCGCTGTTGCCGTGCAGATGGATATCCACAAGGCCGGGAATCATGAAGTCACAGCTTTCATTATCAGGACGTTGCTTTTCTTCAATACGTTCAAAACGCCCGTCCTTCACTGTGATATCGCCGAAGTGAAAACGAAAGTCCTCACCAAAATACATCACGTTTTCTATCAGCATACATGTTCTCCTTTTAATACAGCATTGAGTCTGCCGAGTCGCATTTTTAAGGCTTCTCCTTTGAGGATAAGCTCAGGCTCCTGATGAAATATCAAATTTCATTTTGAGTAAGCGTATGCGATTGACTACGCAGCGGACTAAAATCCCATGTTCAAAGCGATTTGCCATGGGATTCTTCAGTCGCTTACGCTCCATCAGAATGACATCAGTGACTTATTTGATACCCTGGCGAAAATACCAGCTTTTACGGTCATTCTGAACGAGTGCAGCGAAGTGAAGAATCTGTTTTCAGATCCTATTCCACTTCGTAGTCGTCGCTTCGCTTTCTCATGATGACACAAGGGACTTTTTTGGTACCCTTGGCTTCTCCTTCAAGGAGAAGCCATTTTTTACATTCAAGCCTATTGGCTCAGCAGGACGGCAGCGACGCCGCCGCCATCGACTGCCCCACGCGCCGGAACGTATCGTCCGGCAGCAGCAGGTCGAGCTTCAAGTCTCCATATTCCTGCGCGAGCACGCGCTTTGCCGTCATCAGCACCGTCTCACCGCCCGCGCCGCCCATCACGCGGCCCAGCAGCAACACGCTGTTCATGCCGTATATATCGTGGTAAAACGCGAGCGTATGGCCAAGATAGCACCCGATGTCCGAGAATATCTGCAATGCGTCCACATCGCGCAGAGCGGCGGCATGCTGCACCGCTTTGAGCTTCTCGGCGGGCGAGCCGTCCGGCAGGCCGAAGCGCGCGTATTCCGCGAGCTTGATCACGCCGTCCTGCGAAAAATACGACACGCCGCAGCCGATATCGCCCGACCATTCATCGCTCATCGCGTTTGGGTTCATATCCACGGGCACGAACGCGAGCTCGTTGAGCCAGCCCGTGATGCTGCCCGTTTCATCCACATACCCGGCGGCCTCGCTTGTGCCCATCGCAATGCCGAGCAGCGAGTTGCGGTCGAAATACATCGACCCCGCGAGCGCGGTCACATCGCCGTCGTTGCAGACCTGTATCGGCACATTCCCCATCTCTTTGGCGGCGCGCAGATAGATATTTCTCACATGCGTTTCAAACGCGTCCAAAGGCACGGCGCGAAACAGCGACGCCACCGCGGTGCGGTTGTCTATGAATATGCCCGCCGATGAGACGCCGATGCCGTCGATGCGCGGCAGATGCTCGGCCGCGCTCTTCATTGCGGCCGTGATACCCTCGAAGTGATAGGCCGGGTCCTCGTTGGTCTTCGGGTACCAGACCACCTCTTCCGAGTAGACGGTTTTCCCGTCGATCACGGCGGACACCTTGCGGTCGCTGCCGCCCGCGTCAAAGCCGATGCGGCAGCCATTCAGATGCCTGCCGATGCTACGCATGTTCTCTTTGGTCTGCGGCTTATCCGCGTACTCTTTATATTTAACCTCAAACGGGTGCCTGTACACGCCGCCCATAAAATCCGCGTCAAACTGCCGCGGGCCGCCCTGCGCATACGCTGCGGCAATATACCGGTAGATCTCCCGCGGGCCGCAGACGATAAGCCGAAAGCCGCCCTTTTGCCACAGCAGCGTTTTGGCCATGCGCTCCGCAAATACGCAGTCCGCTTTATCCGTACCGCGCATCCTGAGTTCCATCGTGGAGATGCCGTCGTGCCTCTCCACGGCGATGCAAAGCGGAATGGCTGCGCCCTGTTCATAGGCGCGCTTATATGCGCCGATCGGTGCGAAATCAGGGTCATAATAGGGCTTGTTTTTAATGTCGATGTTCATAAGCGGTCTCCGTTACAATTCCAGAAATTCGCGCCAGATGCGCACGCAGTCCTTCGCGTCCGCTTCCTCCGGCATTTCCGCACAGGTGCGCAGCAGCGGCTCGGTGCCCGAGAAGCGGCATATCACCCAGCCGCCGTTTTTGAAGTACACCTTGCACCCGTCCATATAGGAAACACGGTCGGTTTCAAATGGGAATTCGGGCAGCGCCTTTTTCTCAAAGAGCAGGGTTTTGAGCTCCTGCTTGCGTTCCTGCGTCATTTTAAAATCGGCGTCCGCCATATGGACCTCGCCGAAGCGGTCGGTCACCTCGCGGTAAATCGCCGAGAGCTTTTTGCCCGTCTTTGCCTCCATCTCCACAAGCAGCGTGGCGGCGTAGATGCCGTCCTTGCCCGGTATATGGCCGCGCACGGTCAGCCCGCCCGAGGATTCGCCGCCGATCAGCGCATCCGCCTTCTCCATCTGCGCGGATATATGCTTGAACCCGACGGGCACCTCATAGCACGTTTCACCGAAGCCCTGCGCCACGCGGTCGAGCAAATGCGTGGTGGAGTTGTTGCGCACCACCGCGCCCTTCCAGCCGCGGTACGCAAGCAGGTAGTAATACAGCAGCACGAGAATCTTGTTTGGATGCAAAAACGTGCCGGTGTCGTCGATGATGCCGATACGGTCGGCGTCGCCGTCCGTCGCGATGCCAAGATCACAGCCCGATTCCACGACGAAGTTCGAAAGCGCGCCGAGCGTCTGCAGCGTGGGCGACGGCAGCCGGCCGCCGAACAGCGTGTCGTGCCGCTCGTGGATCACCTCCACCTCGCACCGCGCGGTGAGCAGTATCGTCTGCAAACTCGTGCGGCTCACGCCGTACATCGGGTCGAGCGCGATCTTCAAATGCTTGTTCTTTATTGCCTCGAGGTCCACAAGCGCGAGGATGCTGTCGATATATTTGTTGAACGGATTGATCAGCTTCGCGATGCCTGTCTCGAGCGCCTTCGTAAACGGCACCACGGGGATATCTCTGCCGTCAAGCGCCGCGATATGCTTCTCGATCTCGTCCGTCACGAGCTCCGTGGCGTCGCGGCCGCCTTCGGTAAACACCTTGATGCCGTTATAGAGCGCGGGGTTGTGGCTCGCCGTCACGGCCATGCCGTAAGGCAGTTTGCCGTCGCGGACCGTATACATGATCAGCGGGGTCGGCGCTTCGCGGTCAAGCAGCAGGCAGGGCACGCCCGCGCCCGCGCAGACCTCGGCCACCCACTGCGCCGCTTCCCGGCTTAGAAACCGGCGGTCGTAACCGACGCAGATGCCGCGCTCCCGCACGCCCTGTTCCTGCATCAGCGCGCATACCGCCGCACTCAACAGCTGCACATTGCTTTTGGTGAAATCCTCACCGATGATCGCGCGCCAGCCGCCTGTCCCAAACTTAATCATTTGCGTTAACCCCCATTTCCACCTCAACCTGGCAGACGCTGCCCGGCGCCAGCACCGGCAGCTTCTGTACGTCTTTGCCATCCGCCGTGATGCGCGTCACGCCGCGCTGCACACCGGCCGCATTATTCACCGATATATGATATGTCGCGCCGCGCCACCGGCGACTGACCTTGAAACTGCGCCAATCAGCTGGCACGCACGGGTCAACGACGAGTCCGTCAAAATCCGGGCGGACGCCGAGTATGTACTGCGTGGACGAATAATACGCCCAGCCTGCGGTACCCGTCATAAACGGATGCCGCGCGCGGCCGTGCGCCGTATGCGCCGCGCCCATCACAAACTGGCAGTAGGTATACGGCTCCGACTGCCGCACCTCAATCATATCGTTTTGATGATACGGGCAGAGCGCGTCATAGAAGCGCATCGCGTCCGCGCCGCTGCCGAGCAGGCATTGCGCCGCCCACGCCCACGGATTCGGGTGCGAGAATATCGCGCCGTTTTCCTTGACGCCCGGATAAACGCGCGACACAAACCCGATGCCGTCGTCCGGCTTGGTATACGGCGGTGCGTTGAGCATAAGCCCGTATTTTGTGAGCAGGTAGTCCTCCACGGCTTTCATGGCCTTCTCCCCGCGCTCTCTGGACGCGACACCCGAGAGCACGGCCCATGTGTTGCTTTCCAGTTGCACCCTGCCCTCGGTATCGGACTGTGTGCCGATCTTGCGGCCGTCCGCCGTAATGCCGCGGATGTACCAGTCTCCGTCCCAAAGCACATCCTCGCATGTCTGTTTGACATGAGCCGCCATCTTTTCATAGCGTGCCGCGTCTTCATCGCGTCCCAAGTATTTGCACAGCGATATGAATTGCACGAGCGCCCAATGGTGGAGGAAGCTGACCATCGCGCTCTCGCCGCCGCCCAGGTTTAAACAGTCGTTCCAGTCGGCGCGCAGCCCCTTGCATATGCCGTGCGCGCCCACCTGCGCTGCGGAAAAGTCGAGTATGCGGCGCAGGTGCTCGTACACGCTGCCTTCCCCGCCGTCTGCATATGTCACGGTTTCGTCAACGAAGCCGGTCTCTCCCGTCTCTTTGATGAAGTTCACGATCGCGCCGATCAGCCAGAGCGCGTCGTCCGCGCACGCGTCCTTGATGCCGTGTATGATGGACGCTTTGTCCGGCATCGGCACCACGGTCGGTGATTTAAAGCTCTGCTGCTCTCTGTTCGGTTCGAACCAGACGGGCTCAAACAGATGCAGCCCGTATCCGGTTGTTGTCAGCGCGCGCAGCAGTTCCACGATGCGCTGGCGGCATTTCTGCGGGTTCGAATGCGGGATGCACATCGCATCCTGCGCCGTATCGCGGTACCCGAGGCCCGTCCGCCCGCCCACCTCGATGAACGACGAAAACCGCGAGAACATCACGTTGATCTCGCTCTGGTACAGCGTCCACTGGTTTGTGAGCGCGTTGAGCCCGGCGTCGGGCGTTTGCACCTGAAGCCGCGCGCATTTGTCATCCCAGAAGGCTCTGAGCTTTGCAAACTGCTCATCCGCCGCCTGTTCGCCCGCGTATTTATCGCGCATGGCTTTGCCGCTTTCAATGCCGCCTTCGCCGAGCAGATAAATAAGCCGCACCTCCTCGCCGGGCGCGAGAATGAGCCCCTTTTGCAGGCAGCCGCAATGGTTGCCGCCCTTTTCGAAGCTGCCGCCGCACGCGCCCCGTTCCACAACGAGCGGGTTCTTTTCGGTGCGATACGGGCCGATAAAGCTGTCGCGCAGGCAGTCGAAGCCGTCCGGCGTGAAATTGGATGTGAAAAACTGATAGCCGTTTTCCTCGTAATAAAGATCGTGCTCGATCACGCCGTCCTCGCAGCGCGAGCCCGCCGCATACAGGCTCATCTGGAAGTTGCGGTTATCCATATCGATATGATGGAAGGAAAATTCAAGGTAAGAGTAAACGCTTAAATGCCTTGGCGTGCCGCCCGTGTTTTTAATGCGCACATCCCAGATTTCCACGGGGTCGTCGGGAGCGACGAAAAGTGTCTGTTCGGCATGGATGCCGCTGTAATCGCAGATATATTTGGAATAAGAGAAGCCGTGACGGCATGAATAGCCGGCCTGATCGAGCGGCTTGCCCACCGGCTGCCACGAGACGCTCCAATAGTCTTTTGTCTCGTCGTCACGCAGATAAACATAATGCCCGGGGCCGTCCATCGGCACGCCGTTCGGGCGAAAGCGCGTGATCCGGTGGTATTCGGGCGAGCCGCAAAAAAGATAACCGCCCGCCGTATGGTTCAGCACGCCGCACATATCCTGAATGCCGATATAATTGGTCCAAGAAACCGGCAGATCCACCCGCTCTATGACATACTCACGGTTTTCTTCATCGAAATAACCAAAACGCATGTGTTGCACTCCTTATTTTTATGTCACCTTGATTATAAAACATAAGGAATGAAAGCATAATGGACAGGAATGCACATTCTTGTCTTTCGTTGCGTTTGTTGCAATAAAGCACTGTATATTGGTATAGGCCACACTACTGTTAGATACAGGGCTGTGAAGATTTCTAATACTTAATCTTGCTTAGGAATATTGTTTTAAAAGCGTGACAAGTAACGGCAAATTGAACGCAGTACCGAAGATTATTATAATGTATAAATATATGATTAACTGATTAGTTTATTTTACTCTTCTGTAAAATAAGAGAAAACAAAAACTAATCGGAGAACTAAAGTTTGAAATCAGAAAGTTGTCCGCAAATAAATAACCGGAAGGAATGTACCTTAAAATTTCTCGATCTTATTCTGATCCAGTTTATTTTTATACTAATTAACAACGTACTGTTTGGCTTCCTTTAAGTTTTTGTAGAATATAACTGATAAACTTTTTCGCATCTATCCTGTCTTTTGAATATAAGTAAAAAAACTCATAAGGATTTTGTTCCATCACTTTATCTTGAACTGAATTCTTATATGAAACACAAGATTCTATATTGTCTTCAAATTGAATATACGTGTTGTCATTTATTGAAGTAGAAAAAGTATTTTTAATAGGGATGATGACAAAGTCAAAAGAAATTGATTCTGATGTGCGGAATTCATCTAATAAATCGAGAATACGAATTAAATCTTCAGAATTAGCATAGTCTTCAGGCTTATTCTTTATCAAGCTGTAAAAGTTGCTGTCAATTTGCTTAGGCCTTGACAAATTTTCAATTCTTTTTACCGCTGTAATTAATGGAGCAAAACAATCTGCAAACAGCACTTGCATTTCTTCCTCAGGCAAATAATATTTAAACTCATCAAAAGATTTCCATATTGGCTTTCTACGTTTATTTCTTTCATAGAGTTCTGAAACGATTGGATCGTTAATTGATTGTTTTAATAAAAACATAATCTCGATGTCGGACAAGAAATTTAACTTCATTCCACCCAATTCTATACCTTCCCTGCTAATTGATTTTTCCGAAAAAAGTTGTTCAATTAGTGAATCTATATCAGGATATTCTTTTGAAAGCTGGTATTTCTCGTGGAAATTTTTAATTGCAATACCAATAGATTGACGAACTAAAAAGCTTTCATACTGAACGGATGGATGATTAATTATCCAACGAGCTTGGGCATTTTTTGCAGTAACAACGTTAGATATTACACTTATAGCGCTTTTTTTGAAAGCAGGAAAATAAATTTCTCCCTTTTTAACTATACTTAAGCTGCCAAGAAGCCTTTTTGTATCAATAGTCAAATTTTCATAACCTGTCATCATTGTATCTCGAGTAATATAATCGAGTTTATCAACGTCAACGGCAGTCGAATTGAGTAACCGAATAAGACAGTTTTTTATTCCTTTTTCGAGTTTCCTTTCGCTCTCTTCTGATGCATTTACTCCATATACGCAACCCAATATTGCCCTTATTATTAAATCTAGCTTTAGATACTCCTTATCTTCTTTTGAAAAATACTCAGAAAATCTATTAAAATTTTTTATCGTGATTATTGAGCTCATAACTTCGTGTTCACTTGGGGGTTTGCATATTTTATCTTTGCAATTTAAAATATATTTATAATCTATTTCAAACCCTATTTTCTCTTCTTTTGTTAAGTCCTCACTTTCATTTAATAATTGTATTAGCTTCTTATTAATTTTTGAATTAATATCACTTATTTTGTTATTATAATTATATAAATCTTCGCATGTATGGGATAAGGGAGAATGACCTATATCATGCAATAAACATGCCAGTAGAAAAGAGCAGCTGTTATTATCAATGAACTTTTCGCAATCTAGAATTGAACATGCATTTTTTTTAAAGCCTGAAAGTGCCATTTTGCCAAGGTGAAAAGTTCCTATTGAATGTACAAAGCGATCATGACGAGCTGAGGGATACAAAACCCTGTAACTGGTTTGTTCTATCCATTTAAGGCGCTGAAATTCAGGAGTATCAATAACTTTCCAGTATTTTTCGTCTAACTCAATATAACCATGAATATTATCTTTAATACTCTTAACTTTCAAAACATTACCTATCAAATACCTTTTTTGAGGCAGTTACCATATCATTTACTATATCCTTAGGTAATCCGGTTCTAAAGTACTTTATTAAACGATTGTTAGACGTATCTGATTTTAATAGTATCTCATCATCTTTTATTTCATTTAAGAAATATGGATAATTGTCTTTAAATTCTGTCAATTCGAATACTGAAAACCGTGTGGAAATATTTTTTTTCAATAACAAAGAAGTCACTTCATTATCAAAATCAACAAACTTCTTCATGGAAATCTCATAAATATTGCGCATTGTGGCTTCAATAAGCATGTTTCCAATGATCACTTCAGAATCTATTAATTGACACATGTATTACTCTCCTCCAAACGATATCTGGATTATATCATGTTTTTTCAGCTGCGTCACACTTAGTTCTAATATATTTTATGTCAAAGAATCTGAAATGCATCTAGTACTATTATCTAAAATATAAACCATATTAAATTGATTTAATCACACTAAAATATTTTTTTATTTTATCAAAAACATAATAAAAATCGCAATTTTCTTTCAAAATAACACTTTCTGAAAGCCATAGCAAATCCCCTGAAGCATCCAGGGGATTCATATCAAAAATGATTCGCTCTAATACCTGTTGTCGAATATCCGCTTCGTTTTTTTCTCGCTGCGCGGCAGCTCGCCGATATCCACAGGCACAGCAATCACCGTGATGCCGATTTTACTCTTGAACACATGCTGAATCTCAACCACCGCTTCCTTTTTCGTGAATCCCTGATTGAGCTCCACAAACAGGCGGCATTCGTCGCGCCCGTTCATATGGTCAATCATGAACTGGTACTCGCTCGAACAGCACGGAATGCTCTGCAACGCCTCTTCAATCTGGCTTGGGAATATGTTCACGCCCTTCACCTTCACCATGTCGTCGGTACGCCCGATCAGCGTATCGATGCGCGGATATTTTGAGCCGCAGGCGCATTCGCCGGGGATGATGCGCGTTAAGTCATGCGTGCGGTAACGGACCAGCGGCGCGCCCTGCTTTTTGAGCGTCGTGATCACGAGCTCGCCGACCTCTCCGTCCGGCAACACCTCGCCGGTCTTGGGGTCCACGATCTCGCAGTAGATATAATCGTCCCAGTAGTGCATACCGCATTCATAGTCGCAGCTGATGCCGATGCCGGGGCCATAGACCTCGGTCAGCCCGTATATGTCGTAAAGGCTCACGCCGAGCTCATTTGCGATGCGCTTGCGCATCTTCTCACCCCAGCGCTCCGAGCCGATCACGCCTTTTTTAAGATATATCCTGTCTCCGATGCCGCGCTTCGCGATCTCCTCCGCGAGCAGCAGCGCATATGAGGACGTCGCGCACAGCACGGTGGACTTTAAGTCCATCATCATCTGCAGCTGTTTGTCCGTGTTGCCGGGGCCCATCGGAATCACCATCGCACCGAGCCGCTCCGCGCCGTTCTGGAACCCGATGCCCGCCGTCCAGAGGCCGTAACCGGGCGTCACATGCACGCGGTCGAGCGGCGTTAAGCCCGCCATGAGGTAGCAGCGCTCAAACATGATCGCCCAGTCCTCCACGTCCTGCCGTGTGTACGGGATGATCACGGGCGTGCCCGTGGTGCCGGACGACGAGTGGATGCGGACGACCTCCTCATCGGGCACCGACTGCAGCCCCAAGGGGTATGCCTCACGCAGATCGCCCTTCCATGTGAAGGGCAACTTCTCGAAATCCTCCTGAGACTGGACCGCTTCCATGTCGATCCCCTCAAGCTTTTTCTGATAGAAGCAGGGAATCGACTGAAGCTGCTTAAGCTTTGATTTGATCAGATCAAACTGTGTCTGCGTCATCTTCATATTATTTTCCCCCGTTCACAGCCGCCGCACCGAGATGCAGGGCCTTTTGATTGGTGCTGAAAAATTTCTCGCGCGTCTGCGCGCGGATCGCGGCCTCGATCTGCGCCAGCGAAAAGCTTAAGGCTCCGCTTGCGGCCGCCGCGCCGAGCAGCGCGATATTCGCCGCCTTGTGAGACCCCGCCGCTCTGCAGATGGCGTCCGTGTCCACGATATAGAGCCTATCGATATGGCTCTTTAAATAATCAAGCATGCTGCCGCCGTCGTAGCCGCCGGACAGCGAGGCCGTTACGGGCCTTATCGCCTTTGAACTCGTGATCACAGCGCCGCCGTCCTTGAGATAATGCAGCGCGCGCACCGCTTCGGCAGGCTCCAGCGCGAGTATCAGATCGGCCCCGCCGAACGGGATCAGCGGCGAATGGATGTCTTTGCCCCAGCGCACATGGCTCACCACGCTGCCGCCCCTTTGCGCCATGCCGATCGTTTCGGCGGTCCGCACGAAGAGGCCTTCTTCCATCGCCGCCGAGGCGATCAGTCGCGACGCGAGCACGACGCCCTGTCCGCCCACGCCGCATATCAAACAGCTCTTATTCATTGCCGTTAACCTCCGCAATCGCCACCTTGGGGCACACCTGCGCGCAAAGCCCGCAGCCATAGCACAGCGACGATTCAATTGAGACCGCGCCGTTTTCCTCAGAGATCGCGGGGCAGCCCAGCTGCTTGATGCAGGTCTTGCAGCCGTTGCACGCATCGATATTGATTTTGCGCAACGGGGATTTTTCTTTTTTCGCGATGCACGGAGACTTGAATATCACCGCGCGCACGCCCTTCGCATCTATCGCGCGCTTCACCGCATCCACTGCCGCCTTCAAATCCAATGGATCGGCCTGCTCCACGAAATCAAGGCCGATGCCGCGCAGCACCCGCTCAATGCTGACACTTTCGGAGACCTCGCCCATCATCGTTTCACCCGTGCCCGGATGCGGCTGCTGTCCCGTCATGGCCGTGGTCGCGTTGTCAAGCACGATCAATATCATATCGCTTTTATTGTAGACGGCGTTGACGATGCCCGTCAAACCCGACGCGAAAAACGTGGAATCCCCGATGAACGAGAAGCTCAGCGTGTCCGGCTCCATACGCCCGATGCCCTGCGCGATCGTCACGTCCGCGCCCATGCAAAGGCAGGTGTCCACCATGTCAAGCGGCTGCGCGTTGCCGAGCGTGTAGCAGCCGATGTCGCCGCAGAACACGGCTTTCTTTCCGCGCGCGGCTCGTTTCACCGCGTAAAACGAGGCTCTGTGCGGGCAGCCCGCGCAAAGCACGGGCGGGCGCACCGGCAAAACCGGGCGGTCCGCAAACCGTTCGGGCGTTACCGCCTTTCGTCCAATAAACCGGTCTATATCCGCACGGACGCTTTCCACGCTGTTTTCTCCGGCGTTTTTCGTATCGCCCGTCAGCTTGCCCTTGACGGTCACATTCAAATGATGCTTGCCGACAAGCTCGAGCAGTGCGCGCTCCATCACAGGATCGAGCTCCTCGAGCACGAGCACGCTCTCAAGCCCGCTTAAAAATTCCAGCGCGAGCTTTTCGGGGAACGGATGCGGCGTGCCGATTTTGAGCACCTTCACATCATCCGTTTTTGCTTCCATCACATATTCATAGCTGATGCCGCCGGTCACCACGCCGGATCGGCTGGTGTCGCTCCCGGTCACGCGGTTGTACGGCAGGGCGGAAAGCTCCTCCGCGAGCACCGGCTGGCGCGCTTCAATCTTGATATGGTTCTGATATGAGAGCCGCGGAAATATCACCCATTTCGGATCCTTCACAAAGCCTTCCGGCTGTGGAATATCGAGCTTGGGCAGCAGCTCAATGCTTGCGCAGCCGTGGCACACGCGTGTGGTGGGCCGCAGCAGCACCGGCGTAGAGTATTTTTCCGATATGGCAAACGCGTCCGCCATCATCAGGTAAGCTTCCTCGGGGCTCGACGGGTCGAACACGGGCAGCTTGGCAAACGCGGCAAAATGACGCGTGTCCTGCTCGGTCTGAGAGGAGATCGGCCCCGGGTCGTCGGCGACCGCCACAACCATGCCGCCCTTTACACCCACATACGCAAGGCTCATGAGTGGGTCTGACGCGACGTTGAGACCCACCTGCTTCATGGTCACGAGCACACGCGCGCCGGTGTAGGCCGCGCCCGCGGCCACCTCCATCGCGGCCTTTTCGTTGACCGACCATTCCACATAAACAGAGCCGTCGTTTTCGCGCGCCGCCGTCTCGAGTATCTCTGTGGACGGGGTACCGGGATAGCCCGCCACCAGACGCACGCCCGCGCGCATTGCGCCGAGCGCCATCGCCTCATTGCCCATCAACAGCCTAAGCTTGCCTGCCGTTTGATTGTTCATCCAATCATCTCCAAAATGCAAAATCTATAAGCCGTATTATATCACAACGGCAAGAAACACGGCAGCGGCTGCGAGCAGCAGCGCCGCGAGATCGACCAGCTTCATGTTGTATTTGTGATAGCTATACCCGCGTTTGCGGCAGCCGAAGCCGCGCAGCTCGGCGGAGATCGCGCCGCGGTCAATCCGCTTGACCGAGCTTATGAGCAGCGGTACGCAGAGCGGCAGTATGAGCCTCACCTTTTTGAAAAAGTTCTTCGTATCGAATTCGACGCCGCGCGCCGTCTGCGCCATCATGATATCCGAAGCCTCAGCCATGAATATCGGTATGAAGCGGATGGCCGTGGTCAGCCCGAACGCGTATTTATACGGGATTCTCAGCTTTTCCACGAGCACGCCCGAGAGCTCCGACATCTGCATGACGGAGAGCATCATCGCGAGCGGCATCGTCGCCGCGAGCAGCCGCAGCACAAACAACAGCGAGAACAGTACGCCCTTGTCCGTGATGGGAATATTGAGCGGCAGTGTGAACAGCACCGAGCCGTCCCGTATGAAAAGCACCTGAATGATGAACAGCACGAGCGAAAACTTGAGCAGCGCGGTCAGCATTCTGAGCGCGCGCTTAAAAATTCCCGCCGACGCTGCGAGCAGCAGATTAACCACGATAATACCGAGCACATAGAGGTGCTCGTCATTCACAAAGCAGCAGATGCACAGCACGAGCGACAGCACGAGCTTGCTTAAGGGGTTCAGGCGGTGCAACGGCGACGAGCCGGGCACATAATCTAAAAATCCGTTCAACGCGCGCACCTGCTTTCAATCGCTTCGGCCATCTGCTCGGCCGAAAATATATCTTTGAACTCGCCGCCAAAGCGCATCGCGAGCGCGGGAATCTGCGCGCTGGACACAGATGCCTTTTCCAGCAGCGGCTCGTTCGTCATGATCTCTTGCATCGGGCCGTCGCCGATCAGGCTGCCCTCCGTCACCACGAGTATGCGCTTTGAAAAATCCTGCACAAGCTCCATGTCGTGGCATACCATCAGCACGGTGGCGCCCGCGTCATTGCGCTTCTGCACGAGGTCCATGATCTGCATGCACTCGCGCCAGTCAAGGCCCGTGGTCGGTTCGTCGAGTATCAGCACCTCGGGCTCGCACGCCAGCAGCGACGCAAGCGCGATGCGCTGGCGCTCTCCGCGGCTCATCGAAAACGGATTGCGGCTGCCGTCGAAGCCAAACTCCTGCAACACAGTCTCGCAGCGCTGCTCGCGCTCCGCGGCGTCCTGCACGGTAAACCCAAGGCCGAACAATATCTCCTCGCGAATCGTGTTCTGGCAGATCTGCCGGTCGGGGTTCTGAAACAGGAAGCCCACCGAACGCGCGATACGGCTCGTTCTTGCTGTGCGCGTATCAAGGCCGTTCACCGTCACGCTGCCCTTGTTTGGCTTTAACAGACCGTTAGACAGCTTCGCGATCGTCGTTTTGCCCGCGCCGTTTTCGCCGATCAACGCCACAAAATCGCCCTTGTTTATATGAAAAGACACATCATTGATCGTGTTTTCATGGTTATAGCTGAAGCATACGTGGTCGAATTTAAGCATGCGGCAGCACCCCCCGAACCATCCGCTCCGCGTCGTCCACGCATACCGGCTGCGGGCCGCTGTAAAGCCCTTTGCCGCGCAGTATATTCGCAAGCGAGGTCACGCGCGGCACATTGACGCCCACACGGCGCAGTTCGTCCGTGTTTTCGAGCACCGAGCGCACATCTCCGTCAAAAAGAACAGCGCCGCCGTCCATCACGAGCAGGCGCTTCACATATTCACAAAGCAGCATGATTTTCTGTTCCACGATCAGTATCGTCATACCGTAGTCGCTGTTGAGCTTTTTGAGCATATCGAATATCATGCGGCTGCTTTTCGGATCGAGCTCGCCCGTCGGCTCATCGAGCACGAGCAGCTTCGGCCGAAGCGCCGCGATCGCGGCAATGGCCACCTTTTGCTTCTGCCCGCCCGACAGCGAGAAAATCGTGCGGTACCTCAGGTCCGAAATACCCACCGTTGCAAGTGCGTCCTCAATTCTCTCCTCGATTTCCGCGCGCGGCACGCCGAAGTTCTCAAGGCCGAACAGCAGCTCGTCTTCCACAACCGACGACACCATCTGCCCGTCGATATCCTGAAACACGCTGCCCACAATCTGCGACAGCTGTATCGGGGTGGCCGTCACCGTGTCCAGCCCCCCGATCTTTGCGCAGCCGTAAAAATCGCCTTCGTAGTAATGCGGCACAACGCCGTTTAATACATGCGTCAACGTGGTTTTACCGCTGCCGCTGCTGCCGATGATACCGACAAACTCCCCCTCACCAACCTGAAGATTGATGTCCTTGAGCGCGTAGCTCTCGCTGTTTTTATATTGGAAGTAAAGATCCTTGATGCAGATCAACTATAGCTCCTCCGGGTTACTTCTCATTTTTGAGCGCCAGCCGCAGCGGAATATGCAGCAGCTGCACGATCACCGCGTTGATGAACGCCGTACCGAATATGATCCCTAAAAATATCGCAAGCGGCGTGGGGGTGATATCCGCACCGGCGTAGTACATAAGGTACATAACGCCCACAAACGTAAAGCCGCTGGCGAGGGTGCTAAGAAATGTGTTGACAATCGGCTGCAGCGAGAATTTCTTGATCGTCATCGGGATCTTGCAGAGCAGGACCATCACCACAGCGCCCACGAGCTCGCTCGCAAAGTTGATATACGGCTGACCCGGGAAGAACTGGCAGACCGCACCGGCCAGTATACCGATGATGACCGCTTCGAGGAACCGGGGCCTCACCAGCAGTATGATCAGGCAGTACATCGCGATGATGAAGTTCGGCTTCATGCCGAAGTTGATCACTGAGCCGACAAAGAATTTGAGCACCGCGCCCGCCGCGAGCAGTATGCCGATCAGCAGGATGTCTCTTGCCGAAAGTCCTTTTTTCTTTGCCACCTCAACATTTCTTTTTTCCATTGTCTTTTCTGTTTCCATTCTTGTCTCGTCCTTTCTTTTCTATTCTCTTCTCGGCCTGCCGGTCAGTTTACAGCGGCCGTCTTGCTGATGTATCGGTATTCTGCAGGCAGTCCGGCTAAACAAAAAAGCCTGCCCTCTGCAAAAGGACAGACTGTCGTCTGCGGTACCACCTTCATTGACCCGTCGCAAAACGAGCCCACTCACAAAAATGCCAACACATTTTCCGCCATTAACGCTGGCTCACGTTTCGGATACTGGGCTTAAAGCCGTTCACCTTACCCTCCGTGGTCCATTTGCCAGGCCGCATCTCCGCAGGATTTCCACCATCGCCTGCTCTCTTGGGGCGCGTATCCGTGGTTTGAATTCCACATCACAGGTTTCACTTTTTGAGTCTAGCACAGCTGTATTTCCCTGTCAACAGTTTTTCTCGGCTGTATCTTTTGGCTTTAGACCATGGTCAAGGCTCAAAAGATAAGCCCTTTATAAACATACTCATCATTAAAAATAAAGTGCAAAGAACCAAAAGCTTCTTATTATGCCGATTCATACGACCATAAGTCATCGTTTTCGCAAAGGGTTTATCCTTCGCTTCTTCTTCGGCGGATCTTCCTTCGATTTGCATGTCGTCTGTTTATAGAGCTGATGACCGAATACAGTGACGCCCGTCACGAGCACGCCCTGCAGCAGACCGTCAACTTGCATACCTCTCAAAAAGAATCCGCCTGACATCCCAAAAGCAAGCAGTATCCACGGAATGAGCCAGTCAGGCAGCCCCGGTGTTCTTTTCAGCAGCAAGCCGATGATGAACAGCACCGGGATAAGGATATACGCATCTTTGACAATGAAGCTTGCCACATTTAGGTCCACGGCCTCATCCTCCTTCGTGCCTTCATATACTAACAGTTTATGACGAAAATGGAGCTGCGTGATATCATTCCCCCGTTCTTCTTTGCATACATTCAACTGGGGCCTATATTTCGGTTTAATTCAATCCTACGGGTTGTGCTTTGCAATATTTGGTGATAAAATGACATTAAGCTTCGGGGGCTAATGATAATGAGCAAACAGGTTGGCACAAAGTTAACAAAACTTCGAGAGCTTCGCAAAATGCCTGACACGTTTTCCGCGAAATGCGGTCTTGATATCAGCACCTTAGAACTCTTTTCCTTTGACGGGCTCAAAGCAAACCGCAAGCAGTTGACGTTGGGAAAAATGAACTGCTTGAAAATGGGTCTTGTTTTCGACGGCTTTTCATTGAAAACGGTCAAGACGTAAATCAGACCCCTGCGCACATGGTATCACGAGCATAACAAATACATCGACGGACAATGCATATAACAAGGGCGTTATATCAGGTGAATCATGAGAATATACACGTTAATTGAAGACGAAAAACTCAAAAATACCGGATTCTTAGACGAGCATGGCTTAAGCCTCTACTTTGAGCATGGCGGTAAAAGGATTCTTTTTGACACGGGGGCTTCGGATGCTTTCGTGTATAACGCAACGCTGCATGGGATTGACCTCAATAAGATTGACGCGTGCATTATTTCCCACGCGCATGATGACCATATCGGCGGGCTTGAAGCGTTTTTTGGAATCAACAGTCATGCCAAGGTCTATTTGAAAAGCGCCATCCGAGGAGATTTTTACACAAAGGTGCTCAGTAAAAAAGAACGAACGAGCCTTGACCCAGCCTTCTTTGACAAATATGCAGCCCGACTGCATTTTTTTGACGACAAAATTGAAGTGGCGCCGGGCGTGACGGCTGCCAGTATCAGAAAATTCCGCCGACTGCCGCTTTATGCGTCGCTGATGCTGGAAAAGAAAGGCGACAGCTTCGTAAGTGACACGCTCGAGCATGAGCTTTATGTGGCAATCAAGGAGGAGGACGGCGTGGTTGTGCTAACCGGCTGCGCGCATTACGGTGTGCTCAATATACTGATGACCGCGAGCGAAGATTTCGGCCCGATAAAAGGTGTGGTCGGCGGGTTCCATTTGAGCGGGGCCGGCAAGCGCAGCCTCTTAAAAGAGCCTGAATCGGAAATTGTGGCTCTTGCCAAATACCTCGAAAGCAACAAAATCAAAAAGGTCTATACGGGGCATTGCACGGGTAAAAAACCGCTCGACAAACTGATATTGATGTCCCGAACGAAAAAAATGAGCGCAGGAGATATCCTCGAGATTTAGCGTATGAACGATGAAAAGGTCTTAGAGATCCTGGCACCGCTCGATTTCGATAAGAAACGTCCGGTAACAGCCGCACAAAAGAAAGCATATGCTGAGTTGCAGCGCGCTGTCGATGATATAAGGCAGCGTCTTGATCAACTGCATCTGCGGCTTTGGCACGCGGCCGAAAACCGGGACTACCACTCGCTGCCGCTTGAGGAAGCGCGCGAAAAGCTCGCGGACATCGCGCGGCAGATTGACGCGATATCAAAGAATGAAGAATGAAGAACTGATGAAAAAGAGCCTTGGCACAAGTCCAAGGCTCTTATTGCTTACCATATTCAGTCTCTGATGATTACCGCGATCATAAGCAGCGGCTCATCCTTCTCGTTGGTCACCGCGTGCGTCGCGCCGCCGCCGCAGACGTTGGCATCCCCTTTGACGAACGGCTTTATCTCCCCGTTGTCATCAAGCACGCCCTCGCCTTCAAGCACATAAAAGATTTCGGTTTCCGCGCTGTGCGCATGCGGCCCGATGCCGCAGTTCTTCTCGAGCGTGATCAGCGAAAACAGGCGTGATTTTGCCGGCAGATTATCCGCACCCACGATATGGCGTATATCCACACGGCCGGGGCCGCCCCGCATCGCTTCTCTGATTTCACTTTGCATGTCAGCGACTTTAATCACCATAACCTTCGGCCTCCTCATTCGGAATCTTAAGGGCTATTTCTCCACACGGATCACATTAGCCACCTTGATAACCTCGGGGATGTAGCGAATATCGTCCATCGCGCACTTGACCGAAATCTCCTTGGCGCGGTGCGTCACGAATATGAGCGGCACGCTCTCCCCGCTCTGGCCTTTTTGCACCACCGAATTGATGCTCACGCCATGCTTGCCGAATGCACTCGCGATCTTGGCGAGCACGCCCGGGGTATCCTGCACGCTGATGCGAATGAAGAACTCGCACTCCCAGTTGTTCTCAAACGACAGCTCGGACGACACCTTCACATCGTTATAAAAAGATGTATACCGGTGCTTAGCGTGGCTCGCCGCGTAGAGCACATCGGAAACCACGGCGCTCGCCGTGGGCATATCGCCCGCGCCGCGGCCGTACAGCATGATATCGTCCACGATATTGCCGTGCAGGTATATCGCGTTGAACGCGCCGCGCACCGACGCAAGCGGATGTGTTTTGGGTATCATCGTAGGATGCACACGCGCTTCTATCGTCTTGCCGCGCTTTTTGCCGATGGCAAGCAGCTTCACCGTATACCCGAGCTCGTCGCCGTAGGCGATATCCTCCTGCGTGATGTTCGTGATGCCTTCACAGAAAATATACTCCACAGGCACGCGCGCGTGAAACGCCATGGATGAGAGTATCGACAGCTTATACATCGCGTCGAGCCCCTCGACGTCGTTTTTGGGATTGGCTTCCGCGAGCCCAAGCTGCTGCGCCTCTTTGAGCACCGCTTCATAGCTTGCCTTGTCTTCCTCCATTTTGGAGAGGATATAGTTCGTGGTGCCGTTGATGATGCCCATGACCGAAGTCAGCTCGTTGGCCTGCAGGCTCTCCCAAATCGTCCTTAAAATCGGGATGCCGCCGCCCACGCTCGCTTCAAAATACAGCCCCGCGCCGCTTTTCTGCGCCGCCGCGTTGAGCTCGGGCCAGTGGCGCGCGAGCAGCTCCTTGTTCGCTGTCACCACCGTTTTTCCGGCCTTTAATGATTCAAGCACGAACTCCTTGGCGGGGTTCACACCGCCGATCAGCTCGATCACGATATCGATCGTTTCGTCTCCGATGATGTCTTTATAAAAGTCCTTCGCCTTCATCTCGTCCGGAATGTCAATCGAGTAAGCCAGCGCGAGCACTTTTTTTAAGTTCAGCGATATGCCTTCCTTGTGCTCAATATAGCTTTTTTGCATCTCGATCGTTTTGTATACGCCCGAACCGACTGTTCCAAGACCGATCAGCGCAATGTTGACTTGTTTCATCTGTTTCCCCTCACCGTTACTTCGCGTTTTTCTTATACAATATGTTGAGCCCGATCAATGCGAGCAGGCTGTTGATCTCGTCAATCTCGCTCGTTTCCTGCGCGATGAGCCGCGCAAGCCCGCCCGTGGCAATCACCCTCGGATTGCCGCCCATCTCGGCTTTAAAGCGGCGGACGATAAAATCCACCTGCCCCACATAGCCGTAAATGATGCCCGACTGCATACCCGCGATCGTGTTTCTCGCGATCGCCTTATCGGGCTTCACAAGCTCCACGCGCGGCAGCTTCGCCGCGCTGCTGGTCAGCGCGTCCGCCGCGATTTTAAGCCCCGGGCTGATCGCGCCGCCAAGAAAATCGCCGTTCTCGGCCACAGCGCCATATGTCGTCGCCGTGCCAAAATCCACGAGAATGCAGGGCCCGCCGTACAGCGTATATGCCGCGACCGCGCTCACAATGCGGTCCGCACCGAGCTCCTTTGGGTTATCATAGAGTATGTTGATGCCCGTTTTCATGCCGGGACCCACAAACCTCGCCTGCTGCCCAAAATACGTGCCGCACATGTGCTGAAGCGTGTAGTTGATCGTCGGGATGACAGACGATATGATGATGCCCTTCACGTCCCGGCATTCGTGCCCCGCATGGTGAAAAAACGCTTCGATGCGTATGCCGTATTCATCGGCAGTACGCTCCTGCTTGGTGGCCATGCGCCATGAGTTGATGAGCTTGTCTCCCTCGAATATACCGCATTTGATGTGACTGTTGCCCACATCCATGACAAATATCATTGATCTCTCCAGTTCTTTTTCTGATGCTACACTCAAGCTTTCGCGCTGCGCGCGTTCATCTTAGTCAGTGGCACAACAACGGCCGCGACGACGATGACCGCGAGTATGATCTCGATCACAGCGTTAAGGCCGCCCCATGCGACAAGGAACGTTGTGTAGCTGCCTCCCACCACGTCGCTGCCGTAGAAGGCGAAAAATATGCCCGACAACACGAGCAGCGAATGCAGCAGCGTGCCTGCTCCCGCCGCCACCGATGCCGACAGCACGAGTCCTTTGCGTTTCCGAAGCGTTTCAAACAGCCGCGCCGCAAATATCGGAAACACGAAACGCGGCACCACGCTGATCAGCAGGCTCCATATGTTGCCGTTCGGCACGAACGGACTGAAGGCAAAAGCCACAAGCGGATTGGCAGGCATGAACGTCCAGACGATGACCGAGCTGATACCGAGCACGAGCCCGATGAAAGCGCCCGCTTTTTTGCCGAGCGTCATCGCGGCGATCAGGGCGGGGATATGGGCGAGCGTCGCCACAATGCCCGGCCCGAGAGGCAACGACCCCAGCACCGTAAAGCAGAAAAGCAGTTCGATCGCCGTGAACAGCGACATCTGTACCCAAAACAACGTATTCTTTTTCATTTTTTCCTCCGTTCGGATTCCATAAAGGATACCCGACATTAGTCATATTCGGCTTTTCATTTAGCTTGCGTGGCGCTGCGCAAAGCATACGCCCGCATATAAAAAACCGTGGTTGTATTATATCAATATCGCCACTGATTCGCAAATAATTCTTCTATTATGTTATATTATGGCATATTGGCTTCATCATCTGTTTGATATCCTACAACGTCTGCGAAAAAGTACTGTCTTCTTTTCCCGTGACGATTTTATTCTTTCCAAGCAGCAGCACCCACGCAATCGCCGCGGCGAATATAACGATGCTGATCAACGATGACGGATCTCCAATAATGCCGTAATCCTTGGACAAAAAATCGGTACTGCCGGTTGACAGAGCGGAATAGTCAAACGAAATCGGGCCGATATTCATCGGATAGACAAGCCCTTGAACAAAGTTCCACGCCGCGTGTATACCGCACGCGCCCCATATGTTGTCGGTGCGAATCATATAGAACCCGAGAAACACGCCGATCGCGAAAATGTTGATCACGCTCAATATCGTCATATCGCCGTTGAAAATGTGAAACAGCGCAAACAGCAGCGACGACAGCATGACCGCCCAAAACATGCCGATCTTTCTGCCGAACAGCGGCATTAAATACCCTCGGA
This sequence comes from Bacillota bacterium, assembly GCA_023461435.1. Lineage (GTDB taxonomy): Bacteria > Bacillota > Clostridia > Christensenellales > SZUA-584 > SZUA-584. Next base: position 5,923 of record JAEYLC010000014.1, on the reverse strand, counting down.
ACATGATTTCTTCACAGGCGGACTGAATCATGAAAGCGACCAAAAATAACGCCACGACCGGGCTGAACCCGATAAAGGACATGCCAGTCCATCGAAAAACGGCGTCCGGCAAAAGGTTAACCGCAAGTATCAGTACGCCGATACCAAACCCGATAACATAGTTCAGAGCGGAACGCTTTTTTGAAAAACCCAGCGTTGATAAAGGACGTTTTTCAATGAAGCGAACTTCTATCAATATGAGGACGATGAATATTGCCGCGCAATAAAAAGAAAACAGCATCGTGTCCTGCGATGCCGCCATCTGCATGAGGTTTTGCAGAATTTCAGAAAACGAACCGCGAATAGTGCCCGGATTTTGCGCAAAGTATATGATGAAATAGATGATTGAGGCGATCACAGACGCGAGCAAATAAGCGATATACACGGTGAGAAGTATTAAAATTGAGATGATGACGTTTGGATGATACTCGCCGTTTCCATCTTCTCCATCATTGGGGGCCTTAGAATCGTGTATCTCATGGGCATCCTCCTTATATCGATATCTGACTCTCTCCGTCAAATGCCGGATTGAAATCCGCCATTTGCCACCTCCCTCAAGGAGGCAAGGGGATAGAGAAAGAGCAACCTTTAAGCTTCAATGTTTATAAAGTCGAACTTCGTCACATCGAACAGCCCCATATCCGTAAGCTTTAACTCCGGTATCACGGGCAGCGCCATAAAGCACAGCGTCATCACGGGCTCCACAAGCCCGCTGATACCGAGCTGCTCCACTGCCGTCTGATGAATGCGCGTAAGCTTTTCATCCACCCACTCGCCGCTCTGATCGCTCATGAGCCCGGCGATCGGCATCGGCAGGCTCTCAAGCACGTTTCCGCCGTCCACAAGCACAATGCCGCCGTCCTGATCGATCAGCTTTTGCACGGCATATGCCATCTCGTCGTCGTTCACGCCCACCACGATGATGTTGTGCGAGTCATGCGCGATCGACAGCGCGACGGCGCCCCGCTTTATGCCATAGCCCTTGAGCAGCGCCACAGCCACGTTGCCGGTATTCTGATGCCGCTCAACGACGGCGATCTTTACGATATCCTTGCCCGGGTCATACACAAAATCACCGTTTTCGTCTCTTGTGATCTCAGTCGTTTCGTTGCCGGTGACGACGCCGCCCGGAATGATCGTGATCACATGCGCCCTGTCGGAGTTGACCTTCAGCCTTAGCCTGTCTTTAGAGAAATCCTTGACGCGGAACCGTCCTTTGGTGGCGGATATGTCATGACGGCTGACCGGCAGCAGGTATTTCCCGTCCGCCGCCGTCTCCCGCCCGGCGATGAACACCTTGCTCACATTGAAATCCTTAAGATTATCGATCAGAACAATATCCGCTCTGAGCCCCGGCGCAATCGCGCCCCTGTTGTTAAGGCCATAGCACTCGGCGGCATTCAGAGTCGCCATCTGAATCGCCACAACAGGATCGATCCCCGCGTTCACACAGATGCGCAGATGGTTATCAAGATGTCCGGCGCTTAATATCGTTTTGGGCTGGCAGTCGTCCGAGCAAAGCACACAGCGCCTGCTGTTTAGCGGCGTCACCGCTTTAAGGAGCTCGATGAGGTTATGGCAGGCAGAGCCCTGCCGCATCAGCACATACATCCCGCGGGACAGCCGGTCACGCATTTCCTCCACGGTCGAGCATTCGTGGTCCGTATGGATACCGGCGGACGCATATGCGTTGAGCGCGTTTCCGCTGAGCCCCGGGCTGTGCCCGTCGATCGGCTTTCCGTGCTCTTTTGCCACATTAAGCTTATCGAGCACGCCGCTGTCTGCCCCGGCGACACCCGGATAATTCATGAACTCGCCAAGCCCTAAGATTTCGTTCCGGCCAAATACCGGCTCCATATCTTCGGCGGCCACAGTCGCTCCCGCGTGTTCAAAAGGCGTGGCGGGCACGCAGGACGGCAGCATCCATTTGATATCGAGCGCGGTTCCTTTCGACGCTTCGATCATATAGTTAAGGCCAGTCAGGCCGCAGACGTTCGTGATTTCATGCGGGTCGGAGATGATCGTCGTGGTGCCGTGCGGCACGATGAGCCTGCCCATCTCCTCGGGGCTCACATAGGACGATTCCACATGGATATGGCCGTCGATAAAACCCGGCGCGGCATACCGGCCGTTCGCGGCGATTTCGCTTAAGCCTTCATATTGACCCACTCCGGCGATCAGCCCGCCGCATAGCGCAATATCGCCTTCGATGATTGACGCATTGTACACATCAACCACCCTGCAGTTTTTGATCACAGTATCGGCGGGAACCCGGCCCGCAGCCACATCAATAAGCTTTTTCAGCGCGATTCTATCCATTTTTTATACCAGCCTTATTGTTGTCTTCTTTATATCATTCTCGACCTGTACCGTATATCATTCTCGACCTGTACCGTTACAATACTGGCATTTTCCGTCTCCGTGGCAACTGTTGCATTCGATCCTTTCGAAATCGACAGAAAGATAATAACCGAGTCCTCCACAGACGTTGCACTTTCCGTTTCCGCCGCAAATATGGCATGCGTCGGGAGCAAGCGCTGCCTGTGAATCGATGACGACTCCAGCACCGTTGCAATACTGGCATACTCCACTGCCGCCGCATCTAAGACATTTCCCCGTCCCGTTGCAATTCCAGCATGAAAACCCGGCGCGTATCCCAGTGCCATCACATACATCACATGTGCCTGCACCTCCACAATCGGAACATACGCCAGTACCGCTGCACGCATCGCATGTCTTTGTTGCAACAGTGGGCACAGGGGTCGGCTCCGGCGTCGGCTCCGGCGTCGGCTCCGGCGTCGGTACGGGGGTCGGCTCCGGTGTCGGTGCGGCTGCTGTCGTGGCGCTCGCCGATTCGGTATCAAAGGGTATCGTTGCCGATGAATAGCTGCATCCGGAAAGGAAAATGCATAGAGCGAGGAAAAAGACCGAGAATTTTTTCATGATATTTCTCCTGTTAATCATAGGTATATTAGATATATATACCTTAATTTTATAAATATCAATTTTTTATTTCTCCATTTTTTCTTCTCTTCTCATGTACCGCCGCGCTTCCTTGATCTTCTTCTCATACCCCTCGTCGGACGGCTGATAGTACACCGTGCCCACAAGGTTGTCGGGCAGGTACTGCTGCGGCGTGTAATGCTTCTCAAAATCGTGCGGGTATTTATAGCCCTTGCCGTTGCCGAGCTTGTCCGCGCCATGGTAATGCGTATCGCGCAAATGCAGCGGTACGGGCACCTGATATGCGTGCTCCGCGTCCGAAAACGCGCCGTCCACCGCCATCACCACCGCGTTGGACTTCGGCGATTCGCAAAGAAATATGATCGCCTGCGCGATGCTGAGCCGCGCCTCGGGCATGCCCACGAACTCGAGCGCCTGCGCGGCCGCCGCCGCCTGCGTCATCGAGGAGGGGTTCGCGAGCCCCACGTCCTCGCTCGCGTGCGCGAATATGCGCCGCATGATGAGCCGCGGGTCCACCCCCGCGTAAATAAGCCGCCCGAACCAGAACAGCGCCGCGTCCGCGTCCGAGCCGCGCAGCGATTTGCAAAACGCGCTCAGCATATTGTAGTATTCCTCTTCGTCGCAGCGCACCGCGCGCCTTTGGATCGATTCCTCGGCGATATCAAGGCCGATCACGATGCTCCCGTCCTTCCCCACAGGCGTGGTGAGCACCGCAAGCTCCACCGCGTTGAGCGCCGTGCGCGCGTCTCCGTTGGCCACGTTCGCGATATGTTCAAGCGCCTCGGGCTCCAATACGACGTCGAGCCCGCCAAGGCCGCGCGCGCTGTCGCTCAGCGCCATGCCGATGATGCCCTTCACATCGTCCTTGGTCAGCTGAAAAAACTGGAACAGCCGGCACCGGCTCACAATCGCGCTCGTCATGCTCACCATCGGGTTTTCCGTCGTTGAGCCGATGAACCGGATGATGCCTTTTTCGATCGCGGGCAGTATGCTGTCGCTCTGCGTTTTGCTCCAGCGGTGGCACTCGTCAAGCAGCAAGTACGTGGGTTGCCCGTAAAGCCCCAGCCGTTCCTGCGCCTTGTCGATGATCACGCGCACGTCCTTCACGCCGCTCGTGACGGCGTTTAATTTTTCAAACGCCGCGCCCGTCGTATTCGCGATCACGGAAGCGAGCGTTGTTTTGCCCGAGCCCGGGGGCCCGAAAAATATCGACGACGTCAGCGAGTCTGTCTCGATCGCGCGGCGCAGCAGCTTGCCCTTGCCCACAATGTGCGCCTGCCCGAAGAACTCGTCGATGGTGCGCGGGCGCATTCTGTCGGCGAGCGGCGCTTTTTTATTGACGTTGTTTTCAAACAGATTATCCACAGCTTTTCATGCCGGGGGCGAACATATGTCCCCGTCTCCTTATCTCAATCATACCACGAAGCCGCAGGTCTGCAAAGGCCCGCGCCGCGGCTAAGCCCGATTTCGTGAATGTATATATACAATGGAAACAAAGCTGTGTTATAATGCGCATCATATCTTATGAGGTTTTGCATGAAACAGGAGTTAAAGCCCTATTTTGTCTATCCGCCCGTGATGGCGCTCGCGCTGTATGTCACGGTTTTGGGATATATGATCCCCGTCATGCGCGGCGCTTTTTCGCTGACACTCGCGCAGGCGGGCCTTTTTTCCACGCTGCAGTCCGTCGGCACCGCGCTTTCGGTGCTGCTGTGCTTCACCGTGTTTTCAGCGCTTAACCAGACGCGCATCATGGCCGTCTGTTCGTTTGTACTCGCGCTCGTCATCGTTTTTATCGGCATCAGCACCGAGCTCATACTGCTCTACGCGCTGTTCTTGCTGCTCGGCCTTTTTAACAACATCTCCGACACGCTCTCCAATTCGATCATCGCGGACTTATCGCCGCAGAAGAAGAGCTTTCACATCGGGCTCATGCAGGCGCTGTGGTCTGCCGCGGGCGCGGCAGGGCCGTTCTTCGCGATGCTGCTGGGCAGCGAGTACCGGCCTGTGTTTCTGGGCCTCGGCGTTTTCACGGCACTCTGCGCACTCGTTTTCTTTGCCGGATTGCGTACCGAAATCAAAATGCCGCTGCTGCAGAAAAGGCACAATTTTGGCGGCTTCGGCAAGCTGCTGCGCACGCTGAAACGCAAAGGCGTCAAGCGGTATCTGGCCGCCGCCGTACTCAACTCCGTTGTGCAGATCACCGTGATTTACTTCATTTCAAGCTTTGTCTCCGACGCCGGCGGCAGCGCGCTGCAAAGCGCCGTGGCACTCAGCGCCTTTTTCTTCGGATCGATGGCGGGTCGGTTAATTTACGCGAGAGGGCTGCACAAATTGCCATCGCGCAAGGTTCTGCCCGCCGCAAGCGCGTTTGCGCTCGCCGCGATCGCGCTGATGCTGCTGAGCACCGATCCGGCGCTGATCTGCGTGCTCTCAGGTCTCGGCGGCCTCGGGCTGTCGATGAACTTCCCCGCGTTTATCGTGGAGCTGTGCGGCCTTGTGCCGGACGATACCGCCGCGGCGTCCTCGCTCGTGTTTCTCGGATACACGCTCGCTTGCTTTATCGCACCGCCCGTTTTTGGCGCGATTGGCGACGCTTTGGGCCTGCAGACGGCGATGCTGATCGCTTTGGCGCTGATGCTGCCGCTGATTGCGGTCTGCTTAAAGCTGCACAGCGAACCGCAGGCGGCATAACAATTAAAAAGACGGTTATACTTATGGATTGTGGCGCAAAAAAGCCCCGATTGGCCGTAAAAAATCTTGACACGCACGGCTCCATTGTATACAATGTTATCTGCGCGTTTTATCGTTCACTAGCCCCGATCGATAGGCTGCGACTAAAACCTTAGCAAACACTGGGAGGAAGCCTAATGAAATCATATATGGCAAAACCCGGCTCTGTGGACCGCAAATGGTATCT
>JAEYLC010000013.1 GCA_023461435.1 Bacillota bacterium | reverse complement strand
CGCGAACTTACCCGTGTCGTCTCCCCCGTGCGACCGGGGCGCTCTTTTCCTCGCGTCCACAAACCCTTTGCTGCCGCTAACCCTTTTCTGAAATCCTTCCTCTGAGCTTAAGTTATTGACATTGCCTCGAGAGGGGGCTGTCGCCGCAAGGCGACTAGGGGAGGAAAATGCAGTGTAATTTTGACTATTAAGCTGTCGCGTGGACTTCAGATCCTCCTTCCGGCGCTTCGCGCCACCTCCCTCCAGAGGGAGGTAAATTTCGAGCTGTCAGAAATGAAGAGCAGCGGCAGTGTTCTTACTGTGTAAGCATATCAAACATGCTTAAAAAATCGCGCTCGACATCGGCCATCGGCTTGTACGAAAAGTCGTGCGCCATCGTGATCACCGGCGCGTTGTCCCTGATACTGACGCCCGCAAGCGCCTCAAACTCATAATACAGCATAGAGTCGTCAATTTCCTTAACGGCGCGCAGCTCATCTCCTCTGATATCCCAAAGACCATATTTATCGAATATCACGCTGAGCACAAAATCCTCGATCTGCTCGTACCCTTCAAGGCGGTGCTTGACGGGACGCGTCACGTCGGAGATGTAGCTTTCCGCCGCGTCGTGCAGCAGGCACGCAAGCTGTATGCGCCGCGAAAGTCCGCGGTTTCCCGCTTCGATCGCGCAGTTCACCGCGTGCTGCGCCACCGAAAAGAAATGCCGGATATGCCCGTTGGCGCGCGTCATCAGCGACAGCGAATGCGCGATATCGAGTATTTCAACCTGTTCGGGTTTGATCACATACGGGTCAAGATAAATGCCGGTATACGTTCTGATGAAGTTCTTTGGCTTATCCATATCAATCACTCCTCACAAAATGAATTATAGCACTTCCCAGTGAATGGCAAAGAAGCACGAAAACGCCACGGCGAACACCGAAAACACAACGGTCAAAGCGATATCGAGCCACCTGCGCGTGGCCGCCGCGGCCAGCAGAGGAAACAGCACAGCCAGCCCCATATAATAGCGCAGGCCCGACAGCAGCCATGTGGGCGAAAACGCCACAAGCACATACGCGACCGAATATGCGGCGTATGAAGGGCGCGTCTTTGCACTGATCAGCGGAAGGCTCAGTCCCCCAAGTATCAGCACGATGAACTGCTGCACCCACAGCAGCAGCTGCCGCCTGATCGCCGTCTCACCAAGCATCTGGTTAAAGGTGGTGAGCAGCGAGTGCGCATAGCTGCCGAAGCTCTGAGACCAGTGATCCTGCTGATATTGCATGAACGCGAGCGCATTGCCGAGCATCGCGTGATTTAAAAACAGATACGACAACGCGCCCGCCCCCACAATCAACAGGGCTGCGAAATCCTTGAGCGAGGCCCTCAGCTTTTGCCTGAAGTTCTGCCGTAGCGATTTCGGCGTGAGCCCGTGCGCATTGAGTATCTCGATGAACATCGGCACGGCGAGCAGCAGCCCCATATTGCGCGTCATCGCGGCGAGCCCCGCCATGATACCGGCCAAGGCGAATTTTCTCAGGCGCGCGTAATACAGACACCCGAACGATAACAGCAGAAACATCGATTCGGTATACGGTGCGCCAAGAAACACGGTGCACGGGAAGATGAGCAGGAACTTCACAGCCCGCAAAGCGGACTTGTGATTGGCGTCAAGCAGCACGAGCTTGTACAAAAACACGCAGGCGCCGCACAGGCATGCCCAAGACGCGGCGAGCCCCGCGGCAACGTCACTCACAAATATGAATTTGAGCAGCCAGACCGCAAACGGGTATAGCGGATAGAACACGATGCGTATCCAGCCTTCATCCGGGCTGTAGTAACCATGATTCGCAATCCAGATGTAGCTCTGCGCGTCCCATTCGTTCCAGACATCGAGGAAATCCCGCGGATAGCCGGCGATATGCGTAAAAACAAAGCTGATCAGATACAGGACGATGCGCGACAGCAGCGCGGCGGCGACGATTTTGAATATGATGCTCTTGCTCAGCTTTTGCGGCGGCACGAGCAAGCTTCCAGGGTCCTTGTCCCGAAAGAACTTGACCGCCAGAATTATCAGCGCGGCTGCGAAAACAAGCCAGGCGAAAATTTCAAATACGATATCCAAACCGAGTCCTCCAGATCATTCCTATAAATCATAATGTTTGGAGGGAAAAAAAGCAAGCCGCCGCTGGAGCACTCTTCCTTAACATCGCAACGGTGTCCGTCAGCGTTGATTTTGGATGCATCATGTGGTTTACTGGTCATAGCATCGGTTTCCATCTCAATCTGAGAATCATGACTCTTTAGGAGGACAATATGAAAAAAACAGAAGTCATTATCGGAATGGTCATTGCGTGCATCGTATTTATAGCGATGCTTTTTATCCACACATTTGTTATGGCGCTGCCTTCCGTATACGTTATCGCTTCGATTATTTTTTCTGTTTTGCTGTTTTCACTTTGTCTGATCGGAGACAAAAAAAGAAGGAAGCAAGAGAATAACGGCCCGGCTCAGGACAAATAATCTCCGGCTTGCCGTGATACAGCGGATAATTATTGATTCAGGCTCATTGCGCATGTTTAAAAAAAACAAGACGCCGTCAATTGGCGCCTTGTGAAAAGGTATTATATTGGGTAACACATGAAGTCTCTAATCAGAATTTAGCAAACACGCGTTTGAACGCTTCGACCGCCGTGTCCATCTGCTCCTTCGTGTGCGTGGCGGTATAGCTTGTCCGCAGCATGCACTCGCCGTCCTTCACAGCCGGCGGAATGACGGGGTTCACATAAACGCCCTCTTCAAACAGCATCTTGGTGATCACAAACGTTCTGTGCATATCGTAGGTGAACACCGGTATGACCGCCGTTTCGCCTTCAATGATCGGAATACCCGCCTCTTTAAGCTTGCCGCGCATGTAGTTTGAAATATCGATCAGCGCTTTCTGACGCTGAGGTTCGCTCCTCATGATGCGCAACGCTTCGCGCGCGGCGGCGGCGTTGGCCGGGGGTATCGACGCGCTGAAAATGAACGGCCGCGACCGGTGCTTGACATAGCCGATCACGTCTTCATCCGCGGCGATGCATCCGCCGAGCGACGCAAACGATTTGGAGAACGTCGTCATGATGATGTCAACTTCTTTTTCGAGGCCGAAGTAGTTCGCGGTGCCGCGGCCGCAATCGCCGACCATGCCCGCGCCGTGCGCATCGTCCACGAGTATGCGCGCCTTGTATTTTTTCGCAAGCTCCACAATTTCGGGGAGCTTGGCGATATCGCCGCTCATGGAAAACACGCCGTCCGTGATAATGAGCTTGCCCGCGTCCAGAGGCAAACGCTGCAGCCGTTCCTCGAGGCTCGCCATATCGCTGTGCTCGTATTTGAGCACATTTTTCGCAAAGCTCAAGCGGCATGCGTCGATAATGCTTGCGTGATTTTCCGAATCGTTTATTATATAATCATGTCGGCCGACGACCGCGCTGATCACGCCAAGGTTCGTCTGGAAGCCGGTACTGAACGTGAGCGCCGCGTCCTTGTGGAAAAAGTCCGCGAGTTCTTCCTCGAGCTGTTCATGCAGCACGAGCGTGCCGTTTAAAAAGCGCGAGCCCGAGCAGCCTGTCCCGAATTTATCGAGCGCGTCTTTGGCGGCCTGAATCGTACGCGGGTCGCTCGTTAAGCCCATGTAGTTGTTGGAGCCGATCATGATGATGCGTCTGCCGTCCATGACCACTTCGGTATCCTGAGCAGTATGGAGCGCATGAAAGTATGGATAAAGCCCTGATGCGATTGCTTCTTTTGCGTCGGTAAAAGAATAGCACTTTTCAAATAAATCCACGAATACATCTCCCTCGTCATATTCTGCATTAATCCACGTTTGAGTATACAGATTATTTGATTATCTAACAAGTTTTTTCTGTTAAAAATTTTTATCAGGCGCTAACAAAATTATTTATCAGGACTATTTCCACCGTGTTTGATATCGCAGGCAACAGGTTTGTGACTTTATTGTCAATGCAGGAAAATTGGATCATATATAGAAGTATTCAATATACCCAACGTACGTCTTGAGAATCCAAGGACACCAGTGTAGGCTAATGAAACATTTATTACCCCGCGCCCTTTTGGCGACGGCAAAAATGAAGGAGGTCAAGAATAATGAATATCGTCAGACGAAATTTTCACGAAGCTGGTATATCCTATAGTTACGAGCTTGAAGACGGCACCAAGTTACATCATGACCACTGGATCGGCGAGGGCTTCAGGCTGAGGGAAAAGGACATCGACGTGCTGTATGTCCCCATTGCAAATCCGGTTCCCTTCGATAATTATGGTGAACCGGACTACTATGAAGTGATCGGCTTCGATAAAAAAATCATGTAAGTTTGATGTTTCGGGATGCTTTCGCAGCATCCTTTTTTTCACTCCCTCCGGCATATTGTGCCATCGAGAGAGGCACATGGGTCCGCGCTTAAGTTTTATCGGCCTTCAGAAAAACTTCTTCGAAATAAGTCTTTCGCATACTTCAAGAACATTCAGCCAACTCCTTCTCGAATTCATCTAAGCTCGAATATTGGCTCCCTCTGGACTACCCCGTAGGGGCCGAATGGGAGCTGTCGCCGGCAGGCGACTGCGGGAGGAAAACGCAACTGCTATAAAAACATGAGGCAGCCCGCTTGAGCCGCCTCATCATGCAAATCTCTCTTACTTCAGCTTTGTGCCGCACTCACCGCAGAACCGCACGCTCACATCGTTCTCCGCGCCGCAGTTCGGGCATATATTGAGCGCCAGATTCGCGCCGCAGTTGGTGCAAAACTTCGCGTTGCCCGCGGGCTTGCCGCAGTTCGGGCAGAACGTAGCTTTCTGCTCGATCTCGCCCTGAAACACCTGCGTCTCGTTCGCCTTGTCCCAGATGTCGCGCTTCATCTTATCGGCCCGGGCCGCCGCGATCTCCACATTGGCGCGCGGCGCGCACTCGGCGCAAAGGCCCACTTCGTCGTTAAAGCAGGTGTCGCACACCCAGCTGTGGCACTTGTGGCAGCGGTGAAAATGCTGCTTGGCCTCGTTCTGCGCCATCGCGAACGCCTTTTCATGCTCCTTCTGCCACTCGGGAGACATGCCTTGAAAACGCTCGGAGAGAATATGTTCGCCCTGATACACAGCGTTGCTGATATTGCCGAGCGCCCCGCCGAAAAGACTGCCCGCCGCGCCGATGCCGCGCGAAAGGCCCCGGAGCAGGCTCCCCTTTTTATATGTCGCCGATTCGATAAAAGATGTTTTAAAACCGTCGTGGCACACGTCGCAGTAAAACGTAAACTGGAACCCCGCGTCGGTGCTGTTATCCTCATAATTACGTGTAAATGCCTGCATCATAATCTTATTATCCTTTCTTATGCTTTATTTTTTTGCCGCACAAGGTACACCTTGTGTTCTCAAAGAACTGAAGACCTTGACACAGCTTATTCTCGCATTTGACCATCAGCGACTGATGGCAGGAGTCGCACTTTTCAGCCACAAACGTTCTTTGTCCGCAAAACGGGCAGACGATATAGAGCTCGCGCCCGCAGGACGGGCAGCGCTGCCACCCGCGCTTGATTTCGATGTTGCAGGACGGGCAGGCGTCATAAAACGGGCTCTGCCTCCCGCATACGGGACAAAAGTGGTTGTCGTAGCCAATGAATGTGCCGCAGCCGATGCACGGTTTGTCGTATCCTGCCATTGATATCCTCCTGCTACGCTGTATATGCGTCTAGCGCGCGCCGCCATGCGTCAAACCCGCCGTGGGCTACGCGCCCCAAATACTGCCTGCGAAGTATGCCAAGAGCGGGGCACCGCACAATCGCGTTACTGTACGCCTCGTACTTTTCAGACGCCAGCGCTTCATCGCTTAAGTATATCGGCTCACGGCGGAAATTGACCGCGAGCATGCTTTCGTTGAAAGCGGGCAGAAAAGCCTCCCACGGCGTCTGCCCCATATCGAACACGTATGTCGCCGCAGCGGCTTCGCCGAGGCTCTCCATGACGGCCTTGCCGTTAACCGGCGCGAGCAATATGATGCTCTCCCCCGTCAGAGACCCCATGAGCCCGCGTTTGACACCCACGGCGAGCCCTCTCGATACGGATTTCAAATATTCGTATTCGTCGGGGATTTGCTCTGAGAGCTTGGCTTCGAGCGCATCCGCGAACGGCGCGGACACGGCTCTGATCTGCTCAACCGGCACGACCAGCCCTTCCATCATGAGCCCTGCGAGCCCTTCGCTGACCGGCGCGATTGCCGTAAGCTTCTCCTTCGTCTGCTTTAGCAGTTCGTTTTCGCGCCTTCCAAACTCGCGCAGGAAATCGTCAGTGGAAAACCCAAGCTTTTGCAACACATGGCTTCTGCCCTGCTTATCTGTGATCGTCAGGCGGTAGGGTTCGTTATTAATCTTGGACATCAGGCAGAACGGTATGCGCACCAGCGCGTGCGTCTGCGGCAGCACCACGAGCGCCGTCTCGCAAATGCGAAAAACAGCCGCCGCCGTCACTCCCTCCGGCGACACATACTGGCCTTTGGCTTCGAAATGCACCGTCTCGCTCATCAGCGATTCGTGAAAGACGATCTCGTTGAACGCGCCGATAAAATGCCGCACGAAGTCTTCATAGAGATGCCCGATCATCGAAAGCGTGAAATCCCCCGTTTTGTGGCGGACGATCACGCGGTAATTGCCCGGCTCTACGGCGGAGAGGGTATTGAGCTTGAGGGTGCGCGAAAAGTCGGGGCCTGTCATGTCGAGCACATCGGGGAACAGCTGCGCGGTGACCTTTTCATGGCGCACGCCGCCGCACTCACAGGTGAGCTTAGCGGTGATCAGCGGCTTAATTTCTTCCGTGTCCTGCGTCGTTTCGGCGGCCAAAGAACCGGCCTTCGTCTCTTCTTCCAAAAGCATCTCCCGAAAGTAAATAATAAATTTATTATATCAATATACGGTATTGTTTTCAATGATTTGGCATGGATGATATATGTTTTAAGTGATGTGACAGGAATGTCTGTGATCAGCAATTGCCTGTGTAAACATACGCGAGCGACTCGCGCGCGACAGCCGCCAGATTTTTTATCGTTTCCACAGGCGTCGCCTGCTTATCTTCCATATGATAGCGAGGGAAAAAGCGCGATATGTGCAGCGGAATCTCGCTGCTGATGCCGGAAAGCCACGCTGACTGCGCGCGCATTTCCTGCTCGCTGTCGTTTTGGCCGGGCACGATCAGCGTCGTGACCTCCACATGGCAGCGCGGCGCGCACAGCGCGATCGTGCGCTTCACGGGCTCGAGATGCCCTTTGAGCGTGCGGTAATAGCTTTCCGTAAACGCCTTTAAGTCGATGTTCATCGCGTCGATGAGCGGCAGCAGCTTTTTCATCGGCTCCTCGTTGATATAGCCGTTGGTCACAAGCACGGTTTTAAGCCCGCTTCCTTTAAGCAATTCCGCGCAGTCGCGCACGTATTCATAGCCGATCAGCGGCTCGTTATACGTAAACGCGACGCCGAGGTTGCCTTTGATCTGCAGCGCCTTTTCAAGCAGCGCCTCGGGCGGGATGTAAACGCTGCCCAGCTTTTCATCGGCCATGGATATCTCAAAGTTCTGGCAGAACGGGCAGCGGAGGTTGCAGCCATAGCTGCCCACCGAGAGTATCATGCTGCCCGGATGAAAGCGCCGCAGCGGCTTCTTTTCGATAGGATCAAGCGCCATCGACGTGACACGCCCGTAGTTGTTTGCGCGAATCTCATCGCCATCACGCGTGCGCGCGCGGCAAAAGCCCGTATGGCCGTCCTCAAGCATACAGTTTTGCGGGCATAGGCCGCAGAGCATCTTGCTCATTTGTGCCGCACCACCTCAAAGCGCTCCATTGTATACTTGTCGTTCTTCATGATGCCCGCCTTCTGCAGCGCGATGCCCACCTGTTCTTCAGGCGTGTTCACGCCTTCAAGGTTCGGCAGGAGCAACCCGCGTTTATACCCCTTGGTCACGATCACGCCGTAGCGCTTCACGTCAAGATCGTCCATGGAGGGGGCAGGCTCCGCCTGCCCGAGCACATCGACGCTGTAAACGAGACTGGGCAACTCATCCTGCGTCACCGGATCGAACCGAGGGTCGCCCGTGCCCGCGCTGACCGCGTTGCGCAGTATTTCTTCGGCAATCGATTCCGCCACCGGCTCGATCGTGCCGATGCAGCCGCGCAGTCGTCCGTCTTTTTTGAGCGATACGAACACGCCCGCCCGGCTGCCCGTCATGTCTTTCGGCAGGCCCTTGGGCGGCTTGGCGCGTTTGCCCGTCATCACATATGTTTCCAAAGACAGCCGTGCGAGCTTCACGTAAGCGTCTTCCTTTTGCTTTAAGTCCGCGAGCATTTGAGTCTGCCGCGCTTCATGGATGTCAGCAAATCGGCGGTTCTCATCCGCTTCGCCGAGCTTATAGCCGCAGACGCCGTACCCGACGCCGAACGGACCTTCATACGAAAACGCCGTCGGTTTTACGGCCAAACCGTCGAGCGCGCCCGCCATCTCGATGAACGAACGCAGGCCGCATTCCGCCGCCGCCTCGGTGAACGGCTCTGCGAAATCGAAGAACCGCCCGAAATCACCCGCGCGCATCGCCGCCGTCACCTGCTCGTCGAATTCGGGGCCTTCGGCGGCAAACCCATACGGGCCGGATTTCATGAGCTTGTGCGAGAGATCGCCGCTCGCGACAAACACAGCTTTGCGTCCGAGCTTTTGCGCCGCTTCCGCGACGCACATGCCGAAGCGGTAGTGCTCAAGATAGGAGAGCCCCGATATCGACATGCGCACGAGGCGGTAGTTTTTATAATACTGGTCGATGAAATAAAGCGGCACCATTGTGCCGTGATCGAGCTCCGGGTCGCGCTCTCCGAGCGTGCCCGCGTGTATGTTTTTATCGAATACGATGTCCGAGAGCGTGCTCACAAATTCGGTATCGTATGTTTTTTCAAAGCGTTCATGCGGCGCGCCGAAGTGATCGAAGCCGCCCTGCGCCGATTGACCGGGAGAGATGTGGATATAGTCGCCGTACATGATGGAATGCGGAGACGCGACCACGATGGTTTCGGGCTTTATGTGCGCGATCTCTTTGGCAACCTTAATATAAGCCTCGGATGTGGCGGCGATTTTGCTTTCTTTTCCCCTGCCGACCGCCGGTACGATGAGCGGCGGATGCGGGACGATACATGCGTATTCAATAGCCATAAAACAAACCCTCCCTTGCCCATATTATACCACAGCGGAATGAAGTTTTATAAATACTTGACAGTAAAAAAAGGCGCTAAACACTTGCGGTGACTCAGGTTCGCTGAGACTGCCGATAAAACCCCAAATGTCATTGCGATGAAAAGCAGCTTATTTTGTCATGAAAAGGCCGCCAATGGCAGCCCCCAGACTGTCAAAAAAGTTACTTGCGTCATTCCGTTGGAGCGTAAGCGATCGAGGAATCCCATGTTTAAAGCGTTTATCTATGGGATGCATTCCACTTCGTAGTCACGTCGCTACGCTCCTCAGCATGACAAAAGAAGGGGTTTATAGACAAACTGAGGGCTGCCAATGGCAGCCCCTACGTAACGAGATATTATATGAAGGCGCAAGTCTGATCAATCCTGAACCCAAGCCGCTTATTGCGCCACTTTCAATGCCCCTGCGCTATCCTTTCGGACAAGCCGCGTATGCTTAATATGCTTGACCGTCTGGAATATTCCTTCCCCAAGCAGCCATATCCAGATGACCGACACACACGCGTTGGGCACGTATCCCGAGAGGAAAGGAATTTGATACGGATTGAAAATGAGTATGAACAAAACCAGAAACACGATGTCTCTCTTGTCATGCTGCTCTTGATTGAGAAACATAATAAAGAACGGCAGCGTATATAATATGCAATACCCTCCGCTGTTGTCGGGCAGCAGAATGACGGGCAGCAGCAGCAGCGCATATTTCTTCCATTGCGTTTTCATAAATGGCGCCGCGATCAGCGACAGTATGAAAAACACATAGGTGATAATTTTCATTATATCATAAACGCTTTTTCCCGATTCAGCATCAAGAAAAGCAAAGAGCAAATAGCGCAGCCCAAACCGCCATCCTTCGTTCAACTGGCTGTAGAACTCGGAATTGGCTGCCATATTGCGAATCAAATCAGGTATATTGTAGAAGCCGTCTTCTATAAACAAGAACGGAATGAAAACAAGCATGATGCCATAAGCGACAAGACGCGCCGCTTCTTTCCACCTTTTTTCATACAAAAGCAATATCCCGAGCACAGCGGGATAGCCTTTCAGCGCAGCTGAAACGGCGAGTGCGATCAGCGCCAATTCTTTTACAGCCTTGTTTTTGCTGTTGTAATTCATGATAAAAAACAACACGCATACCAGAGCAAGCATGATTAAATTACCGCGTTCAAACGCCCGCATAAAAGCGCCCGACAGCACGATCGTGACGGCGACGCCGAATTTTATCCCCTTTGCCCCCGTCTTTTGTTCATACAGCTGTAAAAACAATATGGCGCACATGAAAAAAGCCGCAAAAGACGACATCACAAGCGATGTTGTCGAAAATCCGGCCTCGGCAGCGCTCAGATTCTGATAATCAGCCATGTTCGAAAACAACCGCATAATCACATAACTAAGCGGCATATATCCTCTTTCGGCCAAGGCAGAAGGATCGGCGATATATGGGTTGGGGCTGGACGAATATTTCGCGACATTATTAAAATCGGCGTTGTAATCGGCTGTCTTCAGAAAAAAAACATTGGCTTGTTCACCTTGATAATCCTGCGTGAATCCTATCAGCCAAAGACAAAACATGATCGCAATGATTCCGATAAAAACAAAAACGTAAAATTTATTGCACTTCAGAAGGTTTTGTCGACTTTGCATGAGGGTTCCACCTTTTTATCAGAATAAGTGATTAATTTGTTGAGTATGAACTGAACAATTGAAATTCCTATGATACAGAGGATTTTTAACGCAGACAGATCCATGGCGTCCTTCAAATAATGAATGACGGACGTGGTCACGAAGGCTCCGAATACGCAGATAAGACCATATGAAATGAACCTGTATAAAAGCCTGTCGCTTTTTTCAAAATTGAAAAAAGTGTTGAGCGAAAAGCTCACAAAAAAGCCCGTGACGGCCCCGCAGACGTTCGCGATTTCGGGCACGGACACATGCGTCGCAAGATTAACGATGCTGAAAATCGCAAAGTCAACCACAGCGGCGATCACGCCGATCACGCCGTATAACAAAATATTTGTGATGAGCTCCGCCTGTTTTTCCGACACGGCATTGTCTTTGTTCTTTCTGCTCACAAGACGCAGGGCCAGCAGCTTGATGATTGTTTTTATGTAACTGAATATGAATTTCAGCAAAGAACGCTTTGATTCGCCGAACATCCTTTTGTTGAATTCAATCGGCACCTCCCGAATGATCAGGTCCTTTTTATTGATTTTCAGTTTCAAAAGAATCTCCTGCAATATATCATAGTTATCGCAATTTAAAATGACGTCTTTGATCTGCTGCGTATGATACATCCTGAAATCTGTCGACAGGTCCTTCGCCTTCAGCCCCATAGCCAGCCGGAATGAGGCATTTAGTATTTTTGACATCAATTTGGAGCCAAAGCTGTCATTGGATACGCCGCCGCTGACATACCTTGATCCGATCACGACATCCGCGGCGGCCATAAACCGGGCATAAAGTTGCGGAATCACCGAAGGATCGTGAGACCCGTCGCTGTCCATAATCAAAAATTTGTCCATCGCGGCATGCTTGATCGCGGTACGCAAAGCGCCGCCGAAATAAGGTTCTTCTTGATTGATATACGCTGCATCATACGTTTCGCACACCTCTCTGGTGTTATCAAGAGGTTCCTGAGTATCGACCACAACTATTTCATAAGGTTCGCCGATTTCTGCAGCAGCTTTTTTGATTTTTGGCAAAAGGACTTTCAGGTTTTCTTCTTCTCTATATGCGAGAAGTGCGAACGTAATGCCCATATCATTCCTTCTGATTTACAATATTCGATAATTGTTTCCAAATAGAATAATAACAAATCACATATGCGTTCGCAAGTTTATATTTGATAATATTAACCATACTCACAATTCTTGAAAGAAAAGGCTGTCAGGCTTAGGGATATGTTAATACGCAGACACCGGCGCTGAGAATAAAAAAAGCCTTATAGCCTGCTCACAATTGGCGTGAACAAAAACGCAAGAAGCTTGCAGCTGCACGCAAAATGGTCGTATTCATGGCAGATTATCTGTTTTTCAGGCTCTTTTCCACGAACGCGGCAATCTGCTGCTGCTCGCGTTCGAGCTGCTGCGCGGTCACAGGACCGCGCCCGAGCCTGTCCGCCAGACACAGCAGCGCCACCTCGTTCACATCTGCCTGCGCCATCATCGCTTTGGGGTTGTAATACGGCAGATTCTTAGACGCGAACAGCGCCTGCATGTGCCAGCGTACAAGCGCGCCCACCTGACGGCAGAATTCGCCGCTTTGCCCGCACGCTTCAAGGAAGCTGATCGCGAGCCGCTCACCCGCTTTGTCGTGGTCGTAGGCGGTGATGCGCCCTTTGCGCAGCTTTGTCGTTTCTTTCTTGCCCGTGTCGTGCAGCAGCGCCGCCCACATCATCGCGCGCGGCGCTTTGCTGAGACGCTTGATTTCGGCGGCGTTATCTACCACGAGCATGGTGTGCTTCCACACGTCGCCCTCGGGATGGTGCACGGGAGACTGCTCCACGCCGATCAGATCGGTCAGCATCGTAAACGGGTACTGCTGCGGGAACGCTTCCCTCTCCACCAGTCCGTCAAAATAAACGGAAGGCTTCTCGTCCTCCATCAGGTGTTTATCAAATTCCAAAAAACACGCCTGCGCGTGGCTGAGCATTGTCATCGTCGCCATATTCCTATTATCGCAAATCGGTGCGGCTGTTATTCGCGAACGCTCACGCCTGCTCTTTCACCAGCTCGCATTCGGTTTTGCCGCAGCACGGGCACTCAAAATCGTCCGGCACCGCGTCGCTCAAATCATCATAATCGGGTTCGTTGTTCTCGTCGTAAAAGGTATAGCCGCACGCTCTGCAAATAAACTTAGCCATTGAAAGTCCCTCCTTTAAAATATGTCGATGGATATCGGGCAGTGATCCGAGCCCATGATGTCGCTGTGTATCGTGAATTCATGCAGCTCGCTTTTGAGCCTGTCCGAAATGCACGCGTAATCGATGCGCCAGCCCGCGTTGCGCGCGCGCGCGCCGAAGCGGTAAGTCCAGTAGGTGTAAGCGTCGCGCTTGTCGGGGTAAAGAAATCGGAATGAATCGGTGAAGCCCGCATCGAGCAGCTTTGAAAAGCCCTCGCGCTCCTCGTCGGTAAAGCCCGCCGTGTGCCTGTTGGACGACGGGTTTTTTAAATCGATCTCACTATGCGCCACGTTGAAATCGCCGCAGACGATCACGTTCTTTTTTGCATCGAGCGCCGATAGATACGCGCGAAAATCTGCGTCCCAACCCATGCGGTAAGAAAGCCTTTTGAGCTCCTCGCCGGAGTTCGGCACATAAACGTTCACAAAATAGAAGCCGTCGAATTCGAGCGTGATCACACGCCCCTCGTGGTCGTGCGCGTCGATGCCGATGCCGCAGGTGACGGCAGCCGGCTCAGCCTTGGTAAACACCGCCGTGCCCGAATAGCCCTTTTTCTCCGCATCGTTCCAGTGGTCGAAGTAATCGGGCCGGTCGAATTCAAAATCGCCGCGCTGCAGCTTGGTTTCCTGAATGCAGAATATATCCGCATCTCCTGCGCTGAAAAAATCGGTAAAGCCCTTGCCGTAGCACGCGCGCAGGCCGTTGACGTTCCAGGATACGATTTTCATGATCTCGCCCCTCCTTCTTCGGAATACTTCTTAATAATCATTATATCATGGAGGTCCGGTTTTGGCAAATAAAGAAGCGTAATATGCGCTACTCAAACAGCTTTTTATACTCTGCGTATCCCTCTTTCTCGAGGTCGGCAAACGGCACGAAGCGCAGCGACGCTGAATTGATGCAGTACCGCAGCCCCTCCGGCCCCGGCCCATCTGGAAACACGTGCCCGAGATGCGCGTCCGAGCCCTTGGTTCTGACCTCTGTGCGGATCATGCCGTGACTCATATCGGCCTTTTCTTCAATACGCTTCTGATCCACCGGCCTCATAAAGCTCGGCCAGCCGCAGCCTGAATCGAACTTGTCCACCGACGTAAACAGCGGCTCACCCGACACCACATCCACATACAGCCCCGGCTCATGGTTGTCCCAAAATTCGTTGCGAAACGGCGGTTCGGTCGCGCTCTGCTGCGTCACGCTGTACTGCAGCGGTGTGAGCCTTTTTTTAAGCGCGTCGCCGCCCCAAACCGAGTGGATATACGCCTCACGCCCCGAGCCCGACTTATACCGCGCGTAGTGCGACGGGTTTTTCTTATAGTATTCGCAATGCCCGCCCTCCGCCGGATAGAACACAGCCGCGGGCAGCACCTGTGTGCGCACCGGCTTGTCGAACAGCCGCTGAATGCGCCGCACCGAATCTTCCGCGATGCGCTTCTCCTCGTCGTCATGATAGAATATTGCCGTCTGGTACTGGCGGCCCCTGTCCGCAAACTGCCCGAAAGCGTCCGTCGGATCGATCTGCCGCCAGAAAACGTTCAAAAGCTGCTCAAACGATACAGCTTCAGGGTCGTAAGTGACCTCGACCGCCTCAAAGTGTCCGGTACCGCCCGCGCAGACCTGCTCATAGGTGGGGTTTTCGGTGTGCCCACCCGTGTATCCGGGCCGCACCTGCTTCACACCGGGTATTTTCGCGTAGGGCGGCTCCATGCACCAGAAGCACCCGCCCGCGAATACCGCTGTTTTATCCATTGCCGTTCCTCCTTTTCCGCACCTCGTTCAATATCCTCATGAACGCCGTGGGTATGGGCTTTTCATCTATTGATTCCCAGCTGACGAACTCCCATTCGGAAACATATTGTTTTATCTCGTTTTTGACTTCGTACCGCAACACGTCCATCTCCCAGCGCTGGTGCGTAAACACATGTGCCGCGTGAGTGATGAGCTCGCCCTTGGGCAGCTCAAGGCCGTATTTCTCGGAAAGCAGCGCTTCGGGCGTCTCATCCGCGCGCTTTTCAGCGACAGGCAGGCCCCAGAGCCGCCCGAGCAGCGTGTCGCTGCCGCGATAATGCAGCAGCACCTTGCCCTCCGTTTCGATCAGCGCCGCCCACAGTTCCACTGTTCTGACCTTGGCGCGAGGCTTTTTCACAGGCAGCTCATTCACGATGCCCTCACGCAGCGCTGCACAGTCCGAATGCCACGGGCAGGCCGCGCAATCGGGCGAAACAGGGCGGCAGATCAGCGCGCCGAGCTCCATGAGCGCCTGCGTGAAATCGCCCGCGCTTTGCTCCGTCATCATGGCCCGCACATGCGCCTCCGTCTGCTGGCGCGCGGCAGGGCTTCTGATATCCTCGCGCAGCGCAAAGGCTCTTGAGATCACGCGCAGCACGTTGCCGTCCACCGCGGGATACGCTTTGCCAAACGCGATGCTCATCACCGCGCCTGCCATATACGGCCCCACGCCGGGAAGCCTGCGCCACGCGTCATATGAATCCGGAAACACGCCGCCGTACTCGCTCACCACAAGCTTTGCGGTGCGGTGCAGATTGCGCGCGCGCGAATAGTACCCGAGCCCCTTCCAGCAGGCCAGCACCTCCTGCTCATCCGCAGCCGCAAGCGCCCGCACGTCGGGGAAGCGCTTCAAAAATGGCTCGTAATAGCGCAGCACCGTCTCCACCGTGGTCTGCTGCAGCATCATCTCGGACACGAGCACCGCATAGGCGCCGCCGCGCCGCCGCCACGGCAGGTCGCGTTTTTTTTCGTGATACCACCGAAGCAGCTTATCCCTCATCCGTCAGCCCAAGTATGTCATAAAGCTCAGTCAGCTTCGTGATCGTATGCGTGATCGGCAGTTCCGCCGCGCTTATCGCGGCGTGCCTGTTGAACCAGCAGGTGTCGATGCCCGCCGCGATGCCGCCTTTGATATCGGTTGTGAGCGAATCGCCGATGATCAGCGTGAGGCGCTTATCAAAACCGTCGATATGGGCCGCCACATAATCGAAGAATTCCTTGGCGGGTTTTTGAAATCCGATGCTCTGCGAATCGAATACGGCTTCAAACAGGCCGTGCAGACCGCCCGCTTCGAGCCGCCTGCGCTGCGTTTCCCGCACACCGTTGGTCACCGCGTACAGCCTGAAAGACTCGCGCAGCCGCAGCAGCACGTCCTTCGCGTCGTCGATAAGATGGCCGCCTTCGCCGAGCATGTCCTGATATGCCTTTTCCCATTCTTCACTGTCTATGCAAACGCCGAATTTGTCCATGGTGAGTCCAAACCGTTTATTCAACATATCGCCCATGGCGATCTGACCGCGCTCATAATCCGCCCAAAGCCCTTTGTTGACCGTATGATAGACTTGCAGCAGTTCAGGCGTCAGCGGATGGCCGAAATATGCAAACAGCTTCTGCAGTGCTTCGGCCTCGATTTTCTTAAAATCCATCAGCGTATCGTCCACATCGAGCAGTAAATATGTATATTTTTTACCTTCCCTTGTCAAAGATAAGCATCTCCTTATTCATAATCATAATTAACTATATTGAGTATACCATTCTATTCCGTCAAAATAAACAATTCTTTGATTTCGTATAAAATAACTTTTTGTATAGAATAACTTTCAGGATTTCGGATTGTCATATATATATAAATGCGTTAATATAAAGAAAGCATTGTGAATAGGAGGAATTATGTCGATTCTTGGCATTGATCTTGGCACCACTAACAGCCTCTGCGCCGTTTGGCGCAACGGCAGGAGTGAATTGGTACCCAATAGTTTTTTCGAATATTTAACGCCGAGCGTGGTCAGCGTCAGTGAAGATGATACGCTGTTTGTAGGCAAGATCGCAAAGGAGCGGCTGATCTCTCATCCCGAATCGACAGCCTCCCTTTTTAAGCGGCGCATGGGGACAGACGGCGGAATCTGGCTTGCCAAACAAACCTACCGGCCCGAAGAGCTTTCAGCGCTCGTGCTGCGGCAGCTGCGTGAAGATGCAGAGCGTTATACGGGAGAGTCGATCACGGAGGCGGTCATCAGTGTGCCCGCCTACTTCAACGATTATCAGCGCAGCGCGACAAAACGCGCAGGCACGCTCGCAGGCCTTTATGTTGAAAGGCTGGTCAATGAACCGTCTGCCGCCGCGCTTGCCAGCTACCTGACCGGCGGCGATACCAGCTCATACCGCAATTATATCGTGTTTGACTTTGGCGGCGGTACGCTCGATGTCTCCGTTGTCGAATGCTTTGAAAATGTCGTCAGCATTCTGGCCGTCTGCGGCGACAACCATCTGGGCGGCAGCGATTTTGACGAGGCGCTGGCCCAATACTTCTGCCAGCAAAACGGCATCAATTTCAGCGCGTTGTCCGCTACCGGACGTTCAATACTGCTGCGTCAGGCGGAGCTGTGCAAATTTGAGCTGTCCAGTAAGAATTCGACGGAAATGAAAATGAACAACGGTGAGATTTCGGGCAGCATCATCATCGGCAATCAAAAGCTCATCGAAATTTCTTCTGAACTGTTCAAGCGCATTGAACGTCCGGTCCTGCACGCGCTTAAGGACAGCGGGCTTAACAAGCAGGACATTCACAGCATCATTCTCGTGGGCGGTTCGTGCCACATGCCCATTATCAAACAGTATCTCGAGCATATTTCGGGTATCAGAACCTGCGAATACGGGTCGCCGGACACCTCTGTGGCTCTCGGGCTTGGCGTATATGTGGGCATCAAAGAGCGCAGCAGCGATATCAAGGACGTTTTACTGACGGATATATGCCCGTTTTCCCTTGGCATCAACGTTCATAACAGAAACCAGCCCGACCGCGCGCTGATGTCCGTGCTTATTGAACGCAACAGCGCGTTGCCGACCAGCAAGGAAAACCGGTTCTATACGGCGGGCGACTGGCAAAAAGACATACGTGTCGGGGTCTATCAGGGTGAAGCCATGTATGCGGAAGATAATATTTTGCTCGGTGAAATCAAAATGTCCGTAATGCCCGCGCCCCGCGGACAGGAATGCATCGATGTGCGTTTCACATACGATCTTAACGGCATTCTCGATGTCGATGCTGTCACCGTCTCCTCACAGCACAGAGAGAGGCTGGTTATCGTCAACAAAGGCAGCTGGTTAACCGAACAGGAAATTGAGCAAAGAATCAGGGAGCTTGCCAAACTGAAGATTCATCCCCGCGATGAGGATGAAAACAAATTGCTTTTGGCCCGGGCGGAACGTCTTTTCGAAGAGACCACCGGCGCTTTGCGCGACACGATCATGCATAACTATGAGGTGTTTCTAAGCGTATTGGAAAAGCAGGAACGCTTGGACATTCAAAAGATGCGGGTTAAATTCAATGAGTTTCTTGACAAGTTCTGCAGCGGCATGAACGATCAAAACCCGGTCAGTTTCCGTTTTGACAAAGACGGAGATGACAAATAAATATCGGCAAATAAAAAATGAGGCAGACATATCGTTATGAATGTATGGTACATGCTGGGTATCGAGCCCAATTCGGATGCGGATACGATCCGCAAAGCCTACGCTCAAAAGGTCAGACAGTTTCACCCGGAAGAACACCCGCAGGAGTTTCAGCGGCTCAACGAAGCCTATCGCAAGGCATTGGCTCTGGCTTCATCACCGCAAAGGCGTCCGCCCGTTGACGAAAGGCCCATCATGGGCGGCCCTTCCTTCAAAGCCCCGGAGGCTCCCGTCGTATTCAATTTTCCGCAGGAAAACATGCCTGATAACGATGCGGGAAAGAACGAGGAAAACGGCTTTGATTTTGAGGTGCTCATAAACAACGCATATACAGCCGATAACCGCCAGCAGGACATGTTCGCTGTTCTTAGAGACGCATATACGCTGCTTTCCAAAGGGAATTCTCAAATAGTCACCTGGAGGGCCTTTCTGCGTAGCGAAAGCTTTGTGCGGTTTATGGATGATCCTCAATTTATCGGTGAATTCGCAAATATTCTCAGAAACGATTATTATACGATACGGCATAAGGTCTATATCGAAATCAAGCGCGCCTACTTTTCCGGAAGTCAGCGCAACCCGAAGCTGCCGCCCTACGGCCATCTGGCCCGCCTGCTTCCGATGTTGATCGCGCGGTCAAGGGCGCGGCATCCGAACCGCAAGGCCGCCGCCGCCACTATCATTGCGCCGTTCGTCATCGTGGGCGCTCTTATGATCCCCTTTTTGATCAACGGACCCGCGTCGCCGCCGCCCGCACCGACATATGCGTTCTCAGACTTCACCAATCCGATCATGCCAAGCAACGAGCCGTCGCCGGATAAAGTGAACGAATACCTGAGCGGCAAGTACCCCGATGTCGAATTCACGATTCCCGCCGAGCCGACGTCTTCCGGGCTCTTGAACGTATACCGCTGCAGCCTGCCCGAATACGGCGGTCTTGAATTTGATGTGTTCCAATATGATTATCTTGGCGGCGCAGATTCTCTTTACGACAATCTCCTTGAAGCGACGGTAGAAAATACACTTGCGTCCATGGGGATCAAAGATGCCTATGACGCCCATACAGGCGCCGTTTATCTGCCTGTTAAAGATAATGAAGAGTTAAGTGCGATATCCGCCAAACTCCCGGAGCTCCCCGGCGCGCTCGTCGAAGCCTATCCGTTTGCCAAGAACGCAGAAATATATTTCGGGGTTCTTTCCGCCGATGCGCCGTATCCTCTTCCCTTTGGAATACCACGTCCGCTGCTGGCTGACAACGGCTGGCTTTCGGACGAAGCGAGTGCACTGGAAACTCTTGAGCATATGCTTGATATATATGCCATTGATTATACACCATGGACGAATGATGATGCCTTACAGCAGAGCCTCCAATACGGTGAGCCCGCGACAGTGCTGATTGATAATGAACCGCAGACTTTTCCCGATGTGCGTATTTACCAAGGGTATATGACAGCCGGAAGCATCTACCGACTGTGCCTGCAGCTAAACATCCCAGTTAAGGTGAACCCGGACGGCGATTTTATTATCGGCACGGAAAGTCAGCGCGTCAGCATGCCCGACCAAGGAGATATACTCACAGTTGACGTTGCAGATTACCTTGGCATCACGTTCGGCAATGAATAGGCGCTGTTAAAAACTTACCTGCATATAGGTTTTTTTGCTACACATTTCATACATTCTTTGGTATACTGAAATCGTATTTATGACTCTATAATATTTTTTTAGGAGGGTATACATGGAAGAACAAAACAATCAGAATTATCAGTCTGCTCCTGCGGGCGGCCAGAACAACGGCCTCGCGATTGCGGGCATGGTACTCGGCATTTGCTCAGTCGTCTTCGTTTTCATCGTCTGGATTCTTGGCATCATCATGGCGGTCGTCGGTCTGGTGCTCAGCATTGTGGCAAGAAAGCAGAACCCGTCCAGTATGGCAACTGCGGGTCTTGTATTGAACATCGTCGCACTCGCCATTACCGTCGTTGTGTTCCTTGCCTGCACAGCCTGTGTGGCATCGATCTATAACACAGCCGCTCCGTTTATAAACTAACGGCAACAACGAGAAGGGAAAGGGCGCACGCGCTCTTTCCTTGTTTTTTCTGAATCAAGATTTTCATATCATCTGCGCTTTCGTTCACGCTGAAAGGATACATCATGCTCCCGACGTTCACCGTTTTAGGACTCACCATTCCCATGTACGGCCCGCTCATATTGCTCGGCTGCGTGCTCGGCATTCTTGTCGCGGTCTATCTGCCGGTGAGGCGTGATGTGCCGAGACAGGATATCTTCTTTTGCGCGCTGTTCGCGCTGATTGGAATGATCGTCGGTGCAAAGCTGCTATATCTCGCGATATCGCTGCCCGGCTTCATTGAAGCGCATGCAGGCTATCCGTGGACATTTGACGACGTGACTTATCTGCTGACGCACGGGTTTGTGTTTTACGGCGGTCTGATCGGCGCAGTGGCGGGCGTTTTTATATACGGCAAAGCATTCCGTTTAAAGATATGGTATCTGATGGACAGCCTGATCCCCTCGGTACCGCTGATCCACGCGGTCGGCCGCATCGGCTGCTTCTGCGCGGGCTGCTGCTACGGGCTGCCGATGGACCCGCCTTTGGGCGTATATTTCAGGGCCGATTCGGTTGCGCCGCATGACATTTCGCTTTTTCCGGTTCAGCTTTTAGAATCCTCGCTGAACTTCATACTCTTTGTGGCGCTGTTCATCTATTCACGCAAACCACGCGCCGACAGGCAGATCACCGGCCTTTATATCGCGGGCTATGGCGTGATCCGCTTCGGGCTCGAGTTCCTGCGCGGCGACGGAGACCGCGGCATGCTCTGGCTGCTGTCCACCTCGCAGTGGATCAGCCTCGCGGCGGTTCCGATCGGGCTCTATTTTGTAATTAAAGGCGCAAAAAAGCGCGGGGAAACCGCGCTGTGATATAGCTTCCAAGACATTACATTGCATTGCATCCATTCAATCATAACACCGTTTTGGTTCTACTGTTTCCATAAGTAAAAATGCAGTGAATATGAATTGACTAATATGTCTTATATGACATATAATAATATCAAGGAAGCGAGTATAAAAGCATGTGGGAAATCATATACTACGAGACTGAAAACGGAAACTGTCCGGTATATGAGTTCATCAGCTCATTACCAGTCAAGATGCGCGCCAAAGTGGCCAAAGAGCTTGAACTGTTGGAGGAATTTGGTACGGCGGTTCAAATGCCATATTCCAGACCAATGGTAAACGGCATTCACGAGCTGCGCATTCAATTGGGGAATGATTTTCACGGGTTTTTTACTTCTTCTTCGTTGGACGGCATATTATATTAACCAATGGATATATAAAAAAGACGGAGACCACACCTAAGCGCGAGATAGAAAAAGCCTTGAAATATAAGGCTGATCATGAAAGGAGGTTTGTGAAATGAAATTTAAAGAGCATTTAAAAGAACAATTAAAGGATTCCGAATTTGAAAATGAGTACAAGAATCTGGGGCCAGAATATGAGCTTATCAGGCAGATGATTCAGGCCAGAGAAGAGAAGCGTATGACCCAAAAAGACCTTGCTGATTTGACCGGAATCCCGCAAGGACATATCAGCCGTATTGAGAATGGCAACTATAACCCCTCATTAGCATACCTCAAGCGAATTGCGGATGGGCTCGGCAAAGAGCTGCATATACAGCTTAAATAGAATAATAAAAACCTAGATGTAATGAGCTCTGACATCAACGTTGGGCTCATTATTTTTTCTTAATTCCCTCATTTATCTTTGAACATGATTTCTATTCCTTAGACCCTCCCGGATTCTGTTTCATCTGCTCAAACGGAAACTCATCGAGGCTCTTCAATGAATAGCCCATGTCCTCCCACTGCGTGATCACACGGTCCAGCACAGCCGCATTGGTTTTGGATGTGGCGTGCAGCAGCACGATCGCGCCCGGGTGCGTGCGCGTCGTGATGGTCTTGATCGCTTCCTCTTCGGACGGCTGCGCATCCACATACCAGTCCTTATAAGCAAAGCTCCAGAATATCGTATTATACCCGAGCTGCTCTGTAAACTTAAGGCTCCGCTCGCTGAAGCGCCCCTCGGGCGGACGGAAGTATTTGGGCATCTGCTGGCCCGTCAGTTCCGTATATGTGCTTTCCAGCTCCTCAAGATCGGCCTTGAACGCGTTAAAATCGCTGATCGCGGCCATGTCCTTATGGTTCATCGAGTGGCTGCATACGAGATGCCCGTCGCTGACCATACGCTGGACAAGCTCCGGCGCCGATTTGATGTAATGCCCCACCACAAAAAATGCGGCTGGGACATTATGCTGTTTAAGCACATCGAGTATCTGTGCTGTATAACCGTTTTCATATCCCGCATCAAACGTCAAATAGATCGTTTTTTCTTCGGGATCGCCCACCCAGAACGCGTCATACCCCTTGATGAACGAGAATTCGGGCAGGTCTCTCGGCTGCAATCCGTCGCTGCGCGGCACAAAGTACCAACTATACTCGCTGGCCTCGCTGTGCGCAGCCGCAAAGAAGCAAACCTGGGTATTAAAATTAAAGCTTAACGCCAAAGTCATCAGCACAATATCAAGACAGGCCACAATAAAAACGATAAGACTTTTCCGTTTCATTCCGAGCCCCCTCACCCATCACTTCTATTCAAGGCTATGCGCCCCAAAAATGCGATATGCGCCTTGTTTTTGGCGCGAAAAAAAGTAAGCCCGTATCAAAGGCTTACTCTATTTTTATAGGCTATGTTTTTTACTGGTATATCGTCACAAACTTGATCGCGTACAGATCGCACATGAGCAGATCGTCCGTGAAGGAAGGCTTGAGCACGATGTAGCTTGCTCCCACTTCCACCAGCTCGCCCGTTCTGTCCACGAGTGCGCCCGACGTCCCGATCAAAAACTCGACGCGCATTGTTTTCCCGATAAAGTTCCTTAAAAATCCGGCTGTGTAATAGGGGCTCTCAACGGTTGTCGGGGTTTGCATGGCGAGCGGCTGCGCCGTCGTGCTCGGCAGGTTCCATCCTCCGGGCGGCGGCGTCATTGATGGGCTTATGCCCCGTCCCGTGTCCGGCATTGTCATGGCCGGGCCTTGCGTCTCTCTCATTCTGTCCGTGCTCATTGGGGAGGTCTGCATACCCGCCATTCTCCCGGTGCTCATGGAGGGGGTCTGCATATCCGTCATTCTCCCGGTGCTCATGGAGGGGGTCTGCATACCCGTCATTCTCCCGGTGCTCATGGAAGGGGGCTGCATTCCCATCGGTTTGCTCATATTCTTATCCATGCCGTTCGGCTGCATGGGTCTTGTCATCATATCACGGCTTTGTGTTTGATCCATCTGCGGCGTTTGACCGTAGCTGTATTGACTGCAGTTCATAATTTAAACTCCTTTCTTGATTCTTTTATGTCAAAGCATAAAGGCTGGTCGGCTGGAAGAAGCAGTGCTGTACGACCCTGTTGAATTGGACGCCCGTGCGGTTATACGGAAAATACGGCGGGCAGTCCGAAACAAACGGGTTCATGTACCAAAGCGTCTCAATGGCTCCCCCGTGGATGTTTCCCGCCAGCGCCCAGTCTACCACATCGTAGTGAATCTGATCGGGCGTCATGTTCCAAACATTTTGCGGATTGTACTCGCCATTCACCGTATCCATATAGCAGGTAAACTGGCCGGGCTGAGTCAATATCCGTCTCAAATCACCCTGCCCAGTCCTTAAGTACTCTCCATATGAGACGTGAACTCTGTTCATGATCGTCGTCGCGACAGCCTTCATGCCGTTCATACCCTCTCCGCCGGCTTCACACTTTATCATTCGCGCAAAAAGCTCTCTCGCTGATAACTCCATCTTATCACCAACTTTGTTTATGATTTACCACTGGCGCATACAGTATAGTATATTGCCGTCTGACGAAAAGTGATAAAGCTTTGCGAATAAAAATAAACTTTACTGACACTGTCTCCATATAATATATCAACCAAAACTATAGTATTAAGGAAGTGATCTTAATTTGGATATACATGTGGTGAAGCAGGGCGATTCGCTTTACAGCATCGCACGGCGTTACGGTGTTTCTGCGGACGACATTTACCGCGCCAACGAGCTGGGTGATATCCCCTTTCTCGTCGTCGGTCAGGCGCTGGTCATTCCCACACAGGAGACCTCGTATACCGTAGCGCCCGGAGATACGCTCTTTTCCATCGCGCGGCGATTCGGGACCACGACGGGCAACATCATCGCGCTGAACGGTATTGTGAATCCCGATGCGCTGGTTCCCGGTACGGTTCTGCGCATACCGGTCAGAGCGAAAAACTACGGTTTCATAGAGGTCAACGGCTACATCGAGCCCTCCACACCCGAAACGGAAGCACAGACCGTTCGCGAGGTCGGTGAATATCTCACGTACCTGAGCCCCTTCAGCTATCAGGTGCGCGCAGACGGCAGCTTAAAGCCTATTAACGATGCAGCCATGCTCGCGGCGGCCCGGGAGCACCGTGTCGCTCCGCTGCTCGTGATCACGAATTTCGGCACAGGCACCTTTGACACCGAGCTTGTGGACGCAATACTTAACAACACGGCGGTACAGGATACGCTGATAAACAACATGATTCAGACAATGCGTGCCAAGGGCTATTACGGCGTCAATATCGACTTTGAACGTATCTCGCCCGAGAACCGCGAGCGCTACAACGACTTTCTGCGGCGCGTGGTGGCCGCGCTGCATCCTGCCGGGTTCGTGGTGTCCACGGCGCTCGCGCCCAAGAACTCCGCCTATCAGACAGGCACATGGCACGGCGCTCACGATTACCCCGCCCACGGCGAGATCGTCGATTTTGTGATTATCATGACGTATGAGTGGGGCTGGTCGGGCGGACCGCCGTACGCCGTCGCGCCGGTGGACCTTGTGGAAGAGGTGCTGCGCTATGCGGTGTCCGTGATACCGAGCCGCAAGATACTCATGGGCATGCCGCTTTACGGCTACGACTGGATGCTCCCGTTTATGCCGGGCGGCAAATGGGCGAAGCGCCTGAGCCCGCAGGACGCGGTGAAGCTTGCGGCGCAGGTGGGTGCGACAATCAGCTTCAACGAACAGACACAGGCCCCCACGTTCAAGTATTACGACAGCAACAGCGTTCAGCACGAGGTCTGGTTTGAGGACGCGCGCAGCGTGCGCGCCAAGCTGCTGCTCGTCAACAAATACGATCTGCGCGGCGTGAGCTACTGGCTGCTCGGCCTTGAGTTCCCGCAGAACTGGATCGTGCTCGACAGCATGTTCAGCATCGTCAAGGTGGTGCCATAAAATCAGTTCATCGTATCAAAGGCGCTTGACTTAAAACTCCGGCGTCTTTTTTATTTTCCGCAGCATGTTCATAGATTGTTAAAATTCCATACGGAATGTTGTCATGATATGCTGATATGATGGCTCTATTGACAGGCAAGAAAGACAGGCGGCGAAGCGGTGCAGATCAGAGACCGCCGCAGCCGAGAAGAAAATAGACTGACCGGTAAACGCAGGTCGACACTCCCCCGTCCGGTGACACGTCTCAAGGCGACGACAATACACCAAACGGTAATACACCAAACGGCGATACGTCTCGAGGCGACGACAATGCACCGGACGGCACGGGCAAGGGCCGCGGCGGTATGATGTTTACAGGAGGAGAAAACGATTACCTCACCTTACAGTATGCCGGGGATGGCGCCGCTCCGGCCTGCGGGATCCTGAAGATGCCCGCAGGCCTGCAAAATCGAAGCAAAAATACCTTATTCATAGTTTCCCCCTTGATAACGCTTAAGCCTGCCTAAGGCGGGTTCACTTAGAGAATAAAAACTTTCGTGAATACGCCAAAAAGCGGATAAGCGCAAACAAGCACCACCGAATCAACTCGGTGGTGCTTGCTTATTATGAATTGATTCTTGTCAATTTGCCGGCCATGGCTGTTTTATAGGTCTAGCCGTGTTACAATATTTATATTTGCTGTTGTTTGATTCCCTTGTGTTTCGATTTTTAGTACCGAAAAGCATCAGTTCCTGCATAAGTATCAAAACTGACTCTATCTATAACCAAACCTAATTTCTTACTAAAAACCACAATATTGAGGCCGCGCATATTGAACGAGTACTCTTTTTTCGAAAGAAGCACTGACGATACATTTCCAGCTTTAAACCCCGCGCTTATGACGTCAAATTTGGTATTATCGGAGGTTTCATACTCATATTCAAGTCTGCGCGGGGAACACTTTTCAAATATAACATTTCCGGAATCGATTATGCCAATATAGGAATACCGAAAGATATCCGCATTGTAATCTGTTCTCAATCCCAAATCATGCAGCGAATCTTTTTGCTTATCTGTTAAGCTATAAGAAAATTCATCTCTTACGGATATTATTACAACATAATCTTCCGAATCCGCGATTAAAGAAAGATAGGACTCAAGCGGGGAAGCGTTTTTCAACACAGATATAGTTTGATACATTTTGTAACAGTCCATATAAGTTGCATAGCTTTTGTCGAACGACTCCGTGATCCCATCGGGGAGATTGCGGTTAAATTCAAAGTTTGATGCGAGATATGACGCGATGTAGCTTGACGTTTTGTACGCACCAAATACGTTTTCGTGTAAACCGTCCGTAAAATCAGTCTTTGAATCGATTTGTATTTCCTTACTGACCTCTTCTGTATTCATATCCAGATATGAAACATCGTAAGCATCAGCAAAAGTCTGTACTGCCGTATGTTTGGACGAATCCCAGCCGGCTATCGGCAAAGAAAGAAGCAGCACGTTTATGTCATTTGTCTTACAGAGCTCAATCATCTTTTTGACGTAAGTCGGACTGAGACCGGAAAAATCAGAGTGTAACGGATCAGAAATATCATTTTCTCCTATCGAGGGGCTGCCCAGTGATACTTCGTTTGCATTCAAATGAATGCAGCTGCCCTTCAGAACATGCTGCTGGGATAAATAGGATAAATCAAAATCACCT
Organism: Bacillota bacterium; assembly: GCA_023461435.1. Classification (GTDB taxonomy): domain Bacteria; phylum Bacillota; class Clostridia; order Christensenellales; family SZUA-584; genus SZUA-584. The sequence continues at coordinate 670 of JAEYLC010000013.1, read as the reverse complement.
TCCGTAATATCATCCCGGGCATGATAAAAATATAAAGGGAAAATATAATCTAGCGCATTTTGCTTTTCGCTCCGCGAGGCTATATCCATGGCCGCACGGATCTTCACATCGGATAATGGCATATTATCGAGAGTAAGATGAAGCGCGGCGCTGTCACAGTCAATCTCCACATCTCCATCGCTGGTTTCATATTTATTTATAATCCATCGCGCGTTGATGATCACAACATCCGGATGCTGATACTTTAACGATTCCATCAGAAGGTAATAAGCTGCTAAGGAGTACTGCCGCTCGGTAGAGAGATTATAAGAGGTAATTTGCTGCTCTTTCCATATCACTGCAGGTTGTACGCCGTTAGAGTTTGTACTCGTCCCGAAAACAAGCACATTCAAGCTGTTTTTGGGTTCATTATAAAAGCACGATACTGTTGACGAATCACTCCACGAATTTATATACTCAGTCTTATTAACAGTATAAATATTATTGAGAATAATAACAACAGCGCCAATAATGACTATAAATATGCTGTATTTAATGAACCTCTTCATGACTATGACCATTCCTTTCTGCGAAAGGCACAAAACGGGATGAAACTGTGGTCCCCTTCGCACTGAGTTTTGTTGTACTATGTCAGCGAGGATATCGGCACACTACAGAGCACGAGGAGGTG
>JAEYLC010000012.1 GCA_023461435.1 Bacillota bacterium | reverse complement strand
TTGCAGGCGGTGTGCCGCACATGATTTATGATCAGGCCTTTCTGCAAATCGGCAGCGGTTATCTGTGGCCGAAAGCGTCTGCAGATACAATCAGCCTGCCATTTCCCGTGCTGATACTTATTCTCTGCGTTGTGATTGTATCAATGATTCTTTATAAAACGAAGCTTGGCCGGTATATATACGCGGTTGGAGGCAATGAGGAAGCGGCTCGCGTATCGGGTGTCAATGTATCTAAAGTCAAGTTTTTCACGTTTGTGATTAATGGCTTGCTCTGCGGTATAGCGGGTATTGTGCTTGCGGCCAGAATTACATCCGGTCAGCCTGCGGCAGCAGCCGGGTATGAACTCGATGCCATCGCGGCAGTGATTATCGGCGGTGCGAGCCTGGCTGGCGGTGCGGGAAAAGTGAGCGGTACGATCATCGGCGCACTCATTATCGGTGTGCTCAATAATGGGCTTGTTCTTTTGGCAGTGTCATCTTATTACCAGCAGATCATTCAAGGCGTTATTATCGCGGGCGCGGTTATATTGGACAGCCGGACAAAGCGGGTTTAGTTACAGATGCCAAAGGCATTAAAATAATAGGAGGAAAAAGAAATGAAGAAAACACTATTGGTATTGATCGTCATGGTGCTCACATTCTCCATGATGCTTGCAGCTTGTGCACCACAACAGGCAGCGGAGACACCTGACACGCCTTCGGAGCAGCCCTCGGAAGAATCTTCGGCGCAGGCTTCGGAACAGCCGTCAGAAGCAACCGATGTTTTCACCATCGGTGTATCCACACAGGCATGGAAGCACGAATTCTTGAAGAACCTTATCAATGCGTTTAAGGAAACCGATGAGAATATGCCGAACGTCGAGCTGGTCCTTATTGACAGTGAAGACGATGTGCAAAAGCAGCTTGATGATATTGATACATTAATCGCGCAGAAGGTTGACGGCATTATTCTTAATGCGCTCAGCTTTGAAGGGTCGAGCTCGGCTGTGCAGGCTTGTAAAGATGCGGGTATTCCGGTCGTGGAAGTGGTTTCCTATACGGAGAATGAGGACTATGCGTCTTTTGTAGGAACGGACGTAAAAGCATCGGGCATTATGGCCGGCAACATGGTTGCGGAAATGATCGGCGAAAAGGGCAGGGTGTTTGAAATCGAAGGGATTATCGGACATACGGCTCAGATCAACAGAGGCGCGGGCATAAAAGAAGCGTTGGCACAGTATCCGGATATCGAGCTTGTGGCAACACAGTGCGGTGAATTTGATACGGATACCGCTATGCAGGTGACGGAAGCCTGGTTGACACAGTATGACGACATCGATGCGATTGTGGCCCACAATGACGGTATGGCGCTTGGCGCAATGAACGCGTGTATCGCTGCCGGAAGAACCGATATTAAAATTGTCGGTATCGACGGAGACCTTGCCGCGTTAAAGGGTATCATCGCGGGGACCTATGCCGGTACATGCGTTGACTATTGCGAAGAGGAAGCTAAGCTTTCGGTGGAGGAAATGGTATCCATACTCTCCGGTAATGAGCCAAAAGGCAAGATCATTGTTGATTATGTCCCTGTAAAAACGGCTGAAGAAGCACAGAAATTTGTTGATTTACGTAGCTGACAATTGAACAACAAACGGTGTGTGGTGCCGCTATCCTGCGGCACCACATGCCAGATGTATATACTTAAGGGGAATGATTATGTCATATTACAATACAGACGAAACAAAAAAACGTATAGAGAAAGTCAAAGAGATTTTAGACAGGAAAAAACTCGATGCCGCGCTCATTTATTATGATGAACTGAATATAGCGAATGGCTGGTATCTGACAGGTTGGTGTCCCCAGTTCGAGAGCGGTGCGGTGCTGGTGCCGCTGAAAGGCGAAGCGTTGCTGCTTGGCGGGCCCGAGAGCGAACCTTTTGCGAAGATGAGCAGCGCGATTAAAGAAACGCGCAATTTCCCGGTTTTTATGGTTCCTGATGAGGAATATCCCAATGCGACGATTATCGACTTTAAGAAGCTCAACGACGAGCTCATTGCGGGAGGCACAAGCATCAAGCGTCTTGGATTTGTGGGGACAGCCACAATCCCGCATCTTGTATATAAACAGCTCGAAGAAGGATTCGCCGGAACGGAATTTGTTGATATCACACCCGAATACGAAGCGCTGCGCGTGATCAAGTCGGCCTGGGAAATCGAGAATATCAAAAAATCCTTTGAAATGGCCGACTTGGCATATGACGCAATGAAAGCCATGATAAAGCCGGACGTCTACGAATATGAAGTGGCTGCCGCAGGGGAAACCATATGCCGCTCGATGGGGGCAAGCAGTTTTGCGTATACAACAATAGTCGGCAGCGGGGAAAGAGCAAACGCCGTTGTTCCGACTGCGATCAACAAAAAGATGGCAGCCGGTGAAACAGTGATGATAGGCATCGCGCCCAGGTGGATGGGCTATGCGGGTACCTTCGGAGACAATTTGCCGGTATCGGGCGAATTCACACAGGATCAGAAAGACTGTATGAATTATCTGCGTGAAACCTTGCGTCTGACAAAAGCCATGCTTAAACCCGGCGTATCCGGCCGTGAGATTGACGTGCCGGGGAGAAAGTACTTTACCGAAAAGGGCCTGATACAATATCTTGTCTGCCCGTTTGCTCATACAATCGGCTTAATGGAAGCGGAAGCGCCCTTCTTCGGGCCTAACAGTGACGATGTGCTGAAGCCGGGTATGACGGTGATGACGGATGTCAGCTTTTTTGGTCATCCGAAATTCTATGGCGCACGCATCGAAACCGGATATATCATCACGGAAACGGGATGTGAGCCGATGTCTAAAAAGATGGACGATTATTTTATGTTGGATGTTTGATTACAGCAAAGGAGTCTGGGCAGATGAAACTTGGTAAAAATATATGGGTTTTCGCGGATGGAGATCTGCCTCCGCAAGGCGACGAAGAGCCGCTTGGACATGAGGCGTTGATGGTTGTGAACAATAACAATGAAGACGCTCAGCTAAATATAACCATACTGTTTGATGATAAGGATCCCGTGGAAGGCATCAAGCTTACAGTGCCGGCTAAAAGAGTCAATTGCTTCAGGATGGATTTTCCGATCGGAGAGCAGCAATATCAGATACCTTTTGGGCAGTATGCGCTGATTATAGAAAGCCAGGTGCCGATTGTCGCAAATTTCGGCCGTCTTGATAGAAGAAAAAACATGGCGTATTATCCGGTTCAGGGATTTGGGGCATAGTGTGCCTCTTGACACCTGCCCGAACCAAAATGATTCGGGCAGGTGTTATGCTTTTAGGGAGACAAAGGGGTGGGATTTACGGCCTTTCGTATATTTGTGAGTTCATTTCAGTGTGAGTCCAATACATTTTGCAGTACCACAGCCCGGCTTGAGGATTTTGATATTTTCTACGGCGAGGCTGCGATTAATAAGCTCGCAGCGGCCAAGGTGTTTGCGGAGCATGGCATGGATGTGGCCGCCGGGGTTTACGCAAGCGCGCTGCCGTCGGGAAGCGTATCCTTGGACGCGTTTAACAAGATCGAAGATGATATTTTGCAGAGCCTTCAAGACAGCGGCGAAGCAGACGGAATATATCTTTATCTGCATGGGGCGATGTTCGTGAAAGGCCTTGGAAGCGGTGAAGAGCATCTGGTGAACAGAATCAGAAAATTTGTGGGAGATGACGTACCGATATCACTTGCGCTCGATTTTCACGCCAACAACACTGATAAACTTCTTCGCAGTGTGAATATCATTCAAGGCTTTCGAACAGCGCCCCATACGGATCATGATGAAACGGAGCGGCGTGCCGCGAAAGGCCTTGTGCGCTGTTTAGAAGAAAACGCAACACCCAAAGCGGTTTGTGTGCGCGTTCCTGTTCTTGCTGCGGATGCTGCCGTGACAGGCGATGATCCGCTTAAGAGCATCATGGAAAAAATCCGCGGACTCGAACAGGATACTGCTGTATATTCGGCAGCGTTTTTTAACGGACAGCCATGGGTAGACGTGCCGTGCGTCGGGCCATGCGCGGTCATTTCCGGAAAGAAGGATAACGCAGACAATTTGTTAATGGCTGCAAATGAGCTAGCGCAAATGTATTGGCAGGGGCGTCATCAGCTTAAGCTTGGCAATGAAGCCATGCTCATCGATGATGCGCTGAGGTATGCGTCAGGCGTGGAAAACGGGCCGCTTTTCATCACGGATTCCGGAGACAATACGACCGCCGGCGCGCAAGGTGAAGGAACTTTGATGCTGCATAAGCTGCTTGAATCTGGCATGCAAAAGGCGCTGATATGCGGTATTACAGCCAAGCCTGCCGTTGAAGAGCTCAAAAAGAAAGCATTAGGCGAAAAAGTGGACTTTTGGGTGGGCAATAATGGCAGCGGTTCTAATGTGATTCCTGTTCATATTCAGGGAACAATCAAATCGTTCGGGAAAGTGTTGGGCTGGGCGGGTGAGGAATGCGGCGATGGTGTCGTTATCTCTGTTCAAGATGTCGATGTTGTATTCACAGATGTGCGGGCCGCATTTATCTCCGAGCGGCATATCAAAAATATAGGCGTCAGCCCATTCGATTATAAAGTGATTGTTGTAAAGCTCGGATATTTGTTTCCTGAGCTTGGGAAAATTGCTTCAGAGCATATTTTTGCACTCACGCCGGGAGCGAGTACCAATCTGTTTGAAACGCTTGATTACAAGAATATCGTTCGTCCGATGTATCCTCTGGACAAAGATTTTGAATGGGAGGGAAAGATAGAATGAAAAAAATAATTCCAATACCAAAGCAACAAAATTTGAGAAGCGGAAGAACAAAAACGTTTAACGCGCTGAATATTCACACGCGGCTGATAAACGAAATTGACGAATATAAAACATCAGTACAAAGAAAGTTCTGGAATTATAAAAATCTGCCCATATATTTTGATAAAATCAGCAGAGAGTCTGCCTACACTGTTGTCCTTAAAGGCGAAGCTTGTGCGCCCGAAGCCGCCGACAGGCAGCTCTTTGTTAAGCAGGGCTATTTGCTTAACGTTGAATCGAATGGCTGCGAGATCTGCTTTAATCATCGGGACGGCCTTGTGAACGCATTATCAACATTAAAGCAGCTATTTGAAAAGGATAATGACGGTTATTTCATGCCCTGCTGTGAAATTGCCGATTGGCCGACCATTGCACAGCGGTCTATTTCCAATACGTTCGCTTGGTATGCCGGTTACGGGCGTTTGGGATTTGATATGCAGCTTTGGGGATATGACGAGTGGGTGGAATACCTGAATATCTGTTCTGATTTAAAGATCAATCAGTTCAATATGTGCATGTATGGCTATTGGCCGTTTGAGTTTGAAGAATATCCGGAGACGGTGCTTAAAAACATGCGCATGCAGGTTTGGAACAAGGAGAGCCGCAATTGGATCACCATTGAGTACATACATCCCAATCTATCCGAAGAATTCTTAAGCCGATTGATTGACTACGGTCATTCGCTCGGCGTATCGTTTTTTGCCTATGTGGGGCTCAACAGCTATAGCGGGGGCTATCCAAGCGAGCACAAAGAAAAACGAATGAAACTGCCTCCAAGCAGCAAATATGTGAACGACTTTGACAGGCTATGTCTGAGCGATGAGAGCAGTATCGCGTATCTGGAAAAGGCTTTAAGGCGCATCGTTCGGCTTGGTTTTGACGGTATCGACTTTGAAGAGAGCGAAGAGGCCTTCTGGTATTGCGACTGCAAGGATTGCTATAACAATTTTCTTAAAGACCGCACACCCGAGCAGGCGAGCCATATTGCCAACAATAAGCTGCTCTATACGCTTTATGAAGCCATCAGGCAGGAGAACCCAGCTTGCTTGATTGGCACACGGTCTTGGAGACAGCCGCCGCTTGAAAAGCCGGATGAGCTCATTAATGAAATGATCGGCAGTGTTCCAAATGATGTGGGCCTGTTTTGGGCGCCCGGGCTATATGTGCCGGACAGTGAGTTCGAAAAGTGGGTTGACGCATTCGGTAAGGATCGCATTTGGGCCCGCGATACCGAGAGCAACGCTGTGGCCTCTTGCTTCGGAAGGCTTGTCAGAATCATGCGTGTAAACGGATTGCGTTGCGATGAAGAATCAAATGATCAGTTTCTTGAAGAGGATATCAGGCAGCATATCGGCTCGGCCAAGCTGGGCGTAAAAGGCATCAACGGGTATATGTTTGAATGGTATGGTTTTTTTATCCATCTTTTTGCGCATGCATTTTATGGCTGGGGCTCCGATATGAAGGCGGAGGACTTTTATTCCTACTCGGTCGAAGCCGTTTTTGGTGAAGAACTTGCCGAAGACATTCTCTATATACTGTTGAATATGTTTACGATACATGAGAGCCAGCTTAAGATATTCCCGACGGAATTCCCGTTTGCGCGCAACAAGGTGGAAGAGCGTGACATTCCGAGGATTCGCCGGGCGATTGACGACTGGCCCGAATTGATGGTCAGGATCGACCGTGTACAGAAGGCAGTGTCGGCTGACGAACTGCTCTGCGTTTACGAGCCGCACTTTGAAAAGCTTAAAGTATGCAGCCTGAGGAACCGGGTGATCTATGATCTGGCGCTGACATCTGTGGCTTATGACAATGCACAAAACAACGATGAGAAAGAGCGTTACCTGCGGGACATGCTCAAATACAACGAAGCGGATTTTGATATCGTGAAGAGCAATTATTTCGATGTGAATCCGGTGGATAAGACGGGTACAAAATCCTGCATGATTCCATGCCATGAATTAAGAAGGGTCATATTGAACGAACTGTACCCTGAACAAAAGGACGAAGAGCCGATCTACTTGGGCGTTGAAGCGCTCGGCTGGCTTTGGCTTTAGGAGGTGTTTTGATGAATAAAAAGATAACAGTGATGTTCGGGATCGATATGGAGACGGACGTCGGGAGCTTTACGCCGTTTTATGAAGGTGTAAAAAACGGTACGCCTGTGCTGCTGGAGATGTTTGAAAAGAAGGGCGTAAAAGGTACTTTCTATTTTACGGGAAATTGTGCGCGGCAGAATCCTAATATTGTTGAGCTCGTTAAAAAAAGCGTCAATGAGGTGGGCTGCCACTCGCTTTACCATGAAACCGTGGGCGATGAGCTTTTCCCCATTCCGGGTGAAAAGCCGCTGCTTGCCGAAGAGGTGCCGTTTCGAATCCGAAAAGCGACAGAATGGGTGCGGGAGGTGCTTGGGTATAAGCCGGAAGCGTTTCGCTGTCCGCGCCTTTGGGGGTCTACGGCTGTGGTTAACGCGCTTGAAGCGCTTGGATACAAAACCGATGCGTCGTACCCAATGTATTTTTACAGAGAGCGCTTTGCGCCGTATCATCCATCAAAGAATGACTGGACAAAAGAGGGCGATATGCGCATTCTTGAGATACCGAACTTTGCAGATATGGCTATGGAGAGCCATGATCCGGAGCTTGAACGGGACAGAGACCAATGGCCTTTGTTTAGAACGAAGGGCGCGAAAGCTCTTATGAAGCATGTGGAGAGCTATTTGGATTTTGTCGCTAAAAAACAATTGCCGGCTGTGTTGTGCTTCTACTTTCATCCGTGGGAGTTCATTCCGTGCAAAAGAACATATCGCTACGGTGAATCGGCAGTCACGCCGAAGCGTTTTATCACAAAGGGCTGCGGCGCCAAAGCAATCAATGAGTTTGGCGTTCTTATCGACATGCTTAAAAATATGGGCGCCGAGTTTGTGACGGCGGCTGATCTTGGGGTGAGGTATTCTAACCGTTGATAGTAAACAATATTTGAAAAAGGATGATGCGTTATATCTGATTCAATATTTCAAAGAAGATTGATCGTCATCGTGTCTTATTTGACGATAGCGATGCTCGGTATTTACATCACGATTTATCAGTATACTGTTCTGAGCATATCAAAGCTGTTCTGGCTTGATACCGCAATCATGGGGCTGCTTATTGGAGTGCAGCATTTTGGTATGGCAATACCGCCACTGATTTTGGGCGTATTAAGTGCCAGGATCGGTAAAAAGAAAGTCGTTTTGATAGCGTACGTGCTGATGGTTTTAGGCACTGCGATGGCGGGAATGACAAATGAGTTTGCTGCATTTATTATATCGGTCTTTATAATAGGAGCAGGCTTTTCAGTTTCGGAAGCAACGCTTTCGGCTGTTTTGGCAGATGAATTTCCGGGGCAGTCCACGCGGCATTTGAACTTTTCCCAAGCCGCATTTAGTGTCGGAGCATTGCTCGGCCCTTTTATAGCACAGGCAATGATTCAATCAGGGGTGTATTTTAAGGACCTGTTTTTTTATTGTGCAGTTGTGTTTCTGATATTGGGTATCACCTTTGTGTTTACCCGGCATCAAAACGATAGGGCAGACATGCAGACGCAGTGCGGAAAATATCACTATCAAGCTTTCTTCAAGAATCGAGCGTTTTTATTGCTCGGTATCAGTATTTTTTTATACGTCGGCATTGAAAATACCATGGCAAATTACACGGACAGCTATTTTGAGCTGTTACTCAAATCACCTGAGCTTAGCGCGACGGCTCTGGCGCTTTTTTGGGGGGCTATGATACCTTCGCGTTTTCTTGCGGGTATTTTAAAGATCGATATGAAAAAGATGTTTGTGACGCTGTCAATTTTCGTTTTTATAACCGCGATGTCAGCAATGCTCATTCCTCAAACAACGTTTAAAATCATCATGTTTGCGGCTTGCGGTTTTTGCTGCGGCCCCCTTTGGCCATTGCTAATGGACGAAGCGGCTCGAAAGAACGTGGGATCATCAGGCCCCACAATGAACATTATGATGTCATTTTCGGCACTCGGGGGCGCAATTCTGCCGGTTGCATCAGGATATGCCGTTAATGTAAGCAATCATGCGACGGCCTATTATATTTGCGCGGTCATTGCAATTGTAATGGTTTGGACGTTTAGTAAGGCAGTCAAAGAAAAAAGATTTAGATTGTGAGGAAGCAAGAAGAGATTATGTTTAGCGAAGGCAAGACACAGTTGGTGAGCATATCGTCATACGCCGGAGACCGCAAAGATTACGTGCAGGGCGGCGGCGGTAATACGAGCGTAAAGTTTGATGATAAGCTCATGGCGATAAAAGCGAGTGGATATATGCTGAGTGAAATCACGCCTGAACGCGGTTATGTGACGGTCAATTATCAGAAAATACGCGATTATTATACGAACGTAGATGCGAGCAGGGATATTGATTTTGAGAAAGAGAGCCTTAACGTGAGCCTTGGCAGCGTGGCATTGCTACCCGGCATGGAGAATAAGCGTCCGTCAGTGGAGGTCGGTTTCCACGCATTTTTAAAAAAGTGCGTGATTCATACGCATGCCGTATATGCCAATATACTGTGCTGTAGTGAAGAGGGGCATGCCATTGCGGAAAAAGCACTGAAAACAGTCAGTGCTGGATATGTGTTCATACCGTATATTGATCCGGGCTTCCGTTTAACGTTCGAAGTCAAAAAAGCGGTGGATGAATACAAGGGGCAGCATGGTGCTGCCCCAGATCTGATTTTTCTTGAAAACCATGGTGCGATTGCTCATGGAGATAGTGACGAGGAAGCGATAACTGTTCATGAGACAGCGAACAACAGTATCAAAGAGTATCTTGGGCTGGATGTGTTTCCTTCACCAAGCATTAAGAAAGCTGCGGATGGATATGCAAGCGATACGCCGTATCTTAAAGACTTTCTGATAAGATATAGCGCCGATGAAGCTTACTTCAACGCGCTTAAGCTTTACCCGGATCAGCTCGTGTATCTCGGCGGCAAAATGGGCCGAGAGATCACCATCCGCAATGATGAAATTGTATATAAAACAAGCGAAAAAGAAGCCCGCACAATTGAGGAAACACTGCTTGGCGTAGTCTATGTGATTGATATGAGCCAAAAGGCAGGCCTGAAGCTGAGGCAGATGGACGATAAAGGGGCAGATTTTATAAACAACTGGGAGAGTGAGAAATACAGATCCCAACAGGTTAAATAAGCAGGAGGATATATGGGTAATTATATCGCCGTTGATCTGGGTGCAAGCAACGGCCGGACTATGCTTGGACGATTCGATGGGCACAAAATCCAGATCGAGGAGCTCGGCCGGTTCGAGAACCATTACATTCAGATTGGTGATGGCTTCTATTGGGACATACTGTATATATATAAAAATATTACTGAAGGTTTACGGCAGCACGCAAGAACTCGGCACGAACCGCTGTTGGGTATTGGAATTGATACGTGGGGTGTCGATTTCGGCCTTATTGATAAACAGGGAAAGCTTATCGGCAACCCCAGAGCCTATCGTGACCCGCGCTCGCTGCGTGGCATGAAGGCGTTTCATCAAAAGTACAGCAGTCAGACAGCGTTTATATTAACGGGCATTGCAAACCTTGAGTTTAATACCTTGTATCAATTATATGATATGGTACAGACAGAAGATCCTCAGCTCAAAATTGCTGACAAATTGTTGCTCATGCCGGATTTGATTGGTTATTTGCTATGCGGGCAAATGAATAGTGAATACACAATGGCGACAACCACACAGATGCTTGATAGAAATACAGGCACCTGGTCAAAAGAAATAATAAATATGGTCGGCATACCTGAAAAACTTTTTGCGCCAATTCAGATGAGCGGTACTGTAAAGGGGGAACTCTTTGATTTTATCTGCAATGAGACGGGGCTGAAAAATAAACCAACCATTTATAATGTGGGGGCGCATGACACGGCTTCGGCTGTAGCTTCTATACCTGCCAGAGAAGATAACTTTGCGTTTGTTTCGTCGGGGACGTGGTCGTTGATGGGCATTTTATCAGATAAGCCAATCATTAACGATAAAGTTTACAACAATCGCTTCTCCAACGAAGGGACAGTGGATGGTACATATCGTCCTCTGCGCAACATAATGGGCTTATGGATTCTGCAGAGCTGTAAACGTCAATGGGACAGGGAAAGGAAACTTAACTGGCACGATATTGATGTGCTTGTGGAAAAAGCGCCTGCGTTTTGTTCATTTATTGACGTCAACGCGCACGATTTCTTTGGCGCGGACAATATGACACAAAAGATACAGAGATTCTGTAAGGCTACGGGACAGCCGGTACCGCAGACGGAGGGCGAGATTGCGCGGACGGTGTACGAGAGTCTTGCGCTGAGCTATCGTGAAGCATTCGAAGGCCTTGAACAAATCAAAGGCGGAAAGATTAAGGTATTGCATATCGTGGGCGGCGGTGCACGTAACATATTGCTCAACCAAATGACCACTAATGCCATTAACCGTCCGGTATACGCTGGGCCGTATGAAGCAACAGCAATCGGTAATCTCATGGCACAGGTCAAGGCTGCGGGAGAAGTAAACAGTTCCGATGAAATGCGTCAGGTGATACGCGATTCATTCAGCGTTGATGTATACGAACCGATTGATACACAGCTATGGGACGAGCAATATGGACGGTATAAGAGTATCAAACGGAAATATATGAATCAGTAATAATTTGCAGCAAATAATGGAGGCGCAAAGATGATAGACATAAGCAAATGGGAGCAGCTTGCGGCGTCGCGCGTGCGTGAGCGCAATGCGGCGCCGGGACGGCTGTCGGGGAAGATTGCGATTGTGACAGGCAGCGCCCAGGGGTTCGGCAAAGGCATTGCACAGGGGCTTTACGAGGAAGGCGCCT
>JAEYLC010000011.1 GCA_023461435.1 Bacillota bacterium | reverse complement strand
TCTGCGCGTTTTATCGTTCACTAGCCCCGATCGATAGGCTGCGACTAAAACCTTAGCAAACACTGGGAGGAAGCCTAATGAAATCATATATGGCAAAACCCGGCTCTGTGGACCGCAAATGGTATCTCGTTGATGCCGACGGCATGGTATTCGGCCGTCTGGCCAGCCAGGTTGCGTCCATCCTGAGAGGAAAGAACAAGCCGGAATTTACGCCGCATGTCGATACGGGAGATTATGTCATTATCATCAACGCCGAAAAGGCTGTGTTCACAGGCAACAAGCTCAGCCAGAAGATCTACTATCGCCATTCGGGTTACATGGGTCATATCAAGGAAACAAAGTATGAACACCTCATGCAGGAAAAGCCGGAATTCGCGATGTACGAAGCGATCCGTCGCATGCTGCCCAAAAACAAGCTTGGCCACCAGATGCTCACCAAGGTGAGAATCTACACGGGTCCCGAGCACGACCACGCAGCACAAAAGCCCGAGCTCTTAGAGCTCAAAGGTAGGAGGAACTAATCGTGGCAAAGATACAGTTTTTAGGCACGGGAAGAAGAAAGAGCGCTGTCGCACGTGTGATATTGGTTCCCGGCAACGGCAAAATGCTCATCAACAAGAAAACGATCGAACAGTATTTCGGTTTTGAGACGTTGCGCATGCTCGCGAAGTCCCCGATGGTGCTGACCGAGACGCTCAGCAAGTACGATGTGACAGTCAACGTGAAGGGCGGCGGCTACACAGGTCAGGCCGGCGCGATCCGTCATGGCATCGCCCGCGCGCTTGTGAAATCCGAGCCGGAGCTCCGCACCGTCGTGAAGAAAGCCGGATTCTTGACCAGAGACGCGAGAATGAAGGAAAGAAAGAAATACGGCCTCAAAGCCGCTCGTCGCGCGCCTCAGTTCTCCAAGAGATAATTATAAATTGTCAAAAAGCCCGTATTCATGCGGTTCTCCGTGTGTGTACGGGCTTTTATTTTGGTCTCAGGCATGTGAAAATCCAACGAAAAGTCAACAGGCAATAAGAAACGTAGCCTGTTGGCTGATAAAAAAATGTCTATATACCCCTAAAAAAGCGGTTACTTCGGTTACATCAACACAATACAAAACGATATCGCGCCATACCTATAAGCTACAAAACAATACAAAAGGCAAAAAAGTAACCAGCTATCGGTTACTATACGATTACCCTTTCTGAAAAGTGGTTACTATTTTAAAGCCTTTTTTAGTGTGAATTTATTATCGATAGTCCTCTGTGGCAATTCTATGTAAACAAAAACCACCTCATTTGAAGTGGTTTGATACTCACACTCTATTCATGATATCACTATAACAGGAAAAACTTATTATTAATTATCAGTTATTTTCCTTCTGCGTCTTCATCGTCATCGCTATCAGGGAATGGCGGCAGTATTAACGGTGATCCGAACGCGCGATCAGTTAAGAAAGCCATAATATGGCTATTTTCTCCAAAAATTCTACCTATGTTGTCATCAAGACACTGCTGAAACTCATCACCATAAAGAATTTCCGAATCAGATTCTTGTAGTAATTCAAAGTTTACCTTTAGCTCGACTTGGGCTTTAAAAAGGCAAGTCGGGTCCATATACTGGTATATTTTAATAATAACATAGCCGTCTGATCCAGTTTGTTTTCGGCTAGTTATTTCGTACTTTTGAATGAATTTACTTTTTGTATTTGTCTTCCCGGCTCCTAACCGTTTGAAAGAAGAAGATAGCAATTCAACATCAACAAAGTGGATTCTTGACATGGTAAAAACCTCGTTTCTCTATCGATTGGACATCAATATATTGACCCCAATTCAGCGGTTGCCTTCTACGCTCAATCGAAACTACAGCTGCATTACTAGTCTTGGAATTCTTTCCATCAAGCATCCCTAAAGCATACGAAACAGAATCCTGAATAAATTGATTCATACTGCAGCCCTCGATCTGAGCTGCCTGCGCTACACGAGCATGCATCCAACGAGGTATTCTTAAACCAATCCTCCCGCTATATTCTGGATTCGTTTTATAATTCTTTGGTTCAGGAATCTCTTCGCCATCCTCACTTTGAACTTCAATCCATAAAGCGATTGATTCTTGTACCGCTTCAAGCGCTTCGGCTGGTGTTTCACCGTCAGCCATACACCCCGGCAAATCCGGTACAACAGCGACATACCCACCACCGTCTTCTTCTGACAACGCAAGAATATTAACTTGATATCCTTTTGTGTCCATAGTTTCACTCTCCTTTTAGATTGACAACACCTAGGCTTAAAAGTTCGTCTATTGCCTTCTTTGACTCCGACACATACACTCCTTTCTTAACTCTGTTCCCATCTCTCACTATGGTCAATAAGTTGGTCAGGGATTTATGCTTAAAGATTGAGTGTGTCGAGTTTTCTTTTTTTAACTCAAATCCGCATGCTAACAATAGGCGCCTTAGATCCGAATAGTCATAGTTATTTCTTTTTGCCAGCATACCTTCATACTGGTCAAGCAGATCACTCAAAGTATTCTCCCCATATACCGATATACTATTCGGCTGATATCATATATGATACTACTTGTTATTACATTTTTCAACCCTCTTAAATGCTCGATAATTTCTCTAGTACCGAATCTCTGCATCTACATGAGTGAGAAACACAATATCAAATCTCCTGCGCAACTTTCCATGTCGATTGTATAAACCATTAAATTGCAATATCCTCTAACATGATATTAATACTCAAATTAAAAACATAAGCCTATCTTTGATCTCGGCATCACATATCATTAAGTATATTGCACACTCTCCGTTTGGCTTCATTTGTTCTCCAAGAAATAATAACATACAAAAACAAAGGCTGCACCGCAAGATGCATCCTTTGTTGTATCGCGAGTATCTCACGTCACGGCGTCCGTAATCTGCCCATTAACCGGCGTCGGGATTGCGCCCGCATAGATTTTCCCAAGCACATCATCGGATATCTGCATGGCTTTAAGCTCCTCAATCGCCTCGTTAAGCTCCTCCGCCGTGAAGCTGAACTTATGGTCTGCCGCAAACGCGGCGACATCCTCTATGGTCGCAGGCTTTTGCTCTTCGAGCTGCTTTTGCAGCTTCTTGCTGCTCATCAGTTCATCGATGAACAGTTTTGCATTCTCTTTTGACATCAGTAACAGCCTCCGTTTTTTCTTTGATGTGAATCATTCGAGTTTGAGACTTAATATTAAAGCATGACGATCTATCCGTATATTCGGGTTTTTCAGCTTTTTCTTTAATTCTTCTTCACGCTGATCTCCATGTATTCGTCGGAATCATGAAACCCAAGACTTGCATATAATGGCCGTCCCATGTCCGTCGCATCAAGCGAAATATGCGTGACACCCCGTTTCCTTGCCTCTTCTATCAGCATATTGACCAGCCGCTTGGCGATTCCCTGCCCGCGGTATGCCGCCCGCGTATACACATTCATGATGTGCGCGCGCTTCCCCGCCGTATGCTGCCGCGTCGGCAAACATGTCATATAGCAGATCGTCGCGCAGGCAACCGCCTCTTCCCCGTCCATCGCAAGCAGCGTCGTCTGGTCCCCTTCCGCAAAGTAGCGGCGCGTGGTTTCCCTGAACTGCTCATCGATTTCAAATCCCGGCAGGAAGCTTAAGCTGTTGATCATTTCAAAGCGAATGCCGAGAGCCTGCTCGAAATATTCCTTGGCGCTGACAAAATTCATGTCTGTCACTCCTCCCCATGATATAAATAATATAACATAAATTCTCCTGTTGCATATCCGTGAAATCCAATGCGGCTCATCATCTGGCACAAAAATCCAGCGATTTGAATACTGTAATCAGAGAAACTATATTTTGGAGGAATCCCCTATGGGTTTTTATATACGCGTTGAACCTGACGTCAAAATATTTGTGGAAGACTTAAACCCCGCGGGCGACAAAACGATTTTGTTTGTACATGGCTGGCCCGGCAACTACCGCCTTTTTGAATACCAGTTTGACCAGCTGCCGAGGCTTGGCTTTCGGTGCATCGGCATCGATTACCGGGGCTTCGGGAAATCGGATAAACCGTGGCGCGGCTACGATTACGGCCAACTCTCGGACGACCTTCGGTGCGTGGTGGACGCGATGCGGCTCAGCCGTTTCACGCTGCTCGGGCATTCCACGGGCGGCGGCATCGCGGTGCGATACATGGCGCGGCACGGCGGTTACGGCGTATCAAGGCTCGTACTCGCCGCGTCGGCGGCGCCGAGCCTCGTACAGCGGTCCTATTTCCCGTATGGGCTACCAAAGGAAGAGGTCGTAAAGCTCATCGATCAAACGCTGACCGATCGGCCTCAGATGCTGCGTGACTTCGGAAAGATGATATTCCATAAACCAGTCACTCAGGCGTTCTCAGACTGGATTTTCTCGCTTGGGCTGCAGGCTTCGGGCTGGGCCACCGCCGCTATCGCGAGAACATGGCTCGGTGAAGAAAGGCTGTTTGAGGATGTCAGCATGATCAGGGTGCCCACGCTGATTCTTCAGGGCGTACACGACAAGGTTGTGCGGCCGCAGCTTTCCGTCTGGCAGCATGAGCATATCGAAAACTCGGTGCTTGTGCCGTTCAAAGAGAGCGGGCATTTCCTGTTCATCGACGAGAAAGAAAAGTTCACCAAGGAGCTCGCGCAGTTTGCCGAATAAATTCCGCATCACACAAACGAGTCCTCAGGGCTCGTTTTCGTATGCCGTTCTTTTTGCCGGGGCACCATTTTGGCTCGTTTTGTACTTTGTATTGTGGTAGAATGAATCATACGGATGCTGATACGGGGGCACTATGAAAGAGAAGATAAAAGTCACATGTGAGATGGAAGTTACGCTCAAAATGATCGGCGGCAAGTGCAAGCCGCTGATTCTTCACTATTTAATCGAAGACGGCGCCAAACGCTATGGCGAGATCCTCAGCTTTCTTGAAACCCTGCCCAAAAAAACGCTGACCACGCAGCTTCGGGAGATGGAGACGGACGGCCTCGTCTGCCGCACCGATGACCACGAGATGCCGCCGCGCGTGGTTTACAGTGCCACCGAGCTCGGGCGCTCACTTTACCCGATACTCGAAATGATGTGCGAATGGGGCGAGAAAAACGTCGGTGACCGGTTCGAGCTGACCAACCGGCAGTGCACCGGTGAAGACTAAACCAAAATTAGACGGCTGTTCTATAAAGGCACTAAAATGTGCCTTCTTGTATTCTTTGCGCCTTATTTTATAATGATAATGAATAAGACACGAAAGGATTTCACAAATGGAGAACTTTACTTTTTACAGCCCCACATATTTTGTGTTCGGAAAAGATCAGGAAAACGAAGCCGGCAAATACGTGAAGCGGTTTGGCGGCAGCAGAATACTCATACACTACGGCGGCGGCAGCGTAATAAAAACCGGTTTATTAGACCGCGTGAAAGCCTCGCTCGCAAGCGAAGGGCTGCTCTATGTCGAGCTGGGCGGCGCACGGCCAAACCCGCGCAGCGGCCTTGTATATGAAGGCATCGAGCTTTGCCGCAAGGAGCATATCGACTTTGTGCTCGCGGTCGGCGGCGGCAGCGCGATCGACTCAGCCAAGGCGATTGCCGCGGGCGCCGTGTACGACGGCGACTTCTGGGATTTCTATCAGGGCAAACCCGTCACCAAGGCGCTGACGATCGGCACGATACTGACCATTTCGGCGGCGGGCAGCGAGGGCTCTCCCGACAGCGTGATCACGCAGGAAAACGGCATGTTCAAGCGCGGCGCGAGCGGCGAGGCGCTGCGTCCCGCGTTTTCGATACTGAACCCCGCGCTCACGCAGACGCTGCCCCCGTTCCAGACGGCCTGCGGTATCGCGGATATTATGGCGCACCTTTTCGAGCGGTATTTCACGACCACCAAAGAGGTGGAGGTCACCGACAGAATGATCGAAGCGCTTCTGCTCACAATGATTCACGAAGCCCCGCGCGCCATGGAAGACGCGAATCACTATCAGGCGCGTGCGAACATCATGTGGGCCGGCATGATGGCGCACAACAACTCGTGCGGCGTCGGACGCGTGCAGGACTGGGCCAGCCACGACATTGAGCATGAGCTTTCGGCGATTTACGACTGCGCTCACGGCGCGGGCCTTGCCGTCGTGTTCCCCGCCTGGATGACGTACAACCTAAAGCACAATGTGATGCGCTTTGCGCAGCTGGCTGTGCGCGTTTGGGGGTGCCACATGGACTTCGCAAACCCCGAAGCGACCGCCAAGGCGGGCATTGACGCGTTAAAGCGGTTCTTCAAGTCGATCGGTCTCCCGTCTGATTTTGCGGAGCTCGGCGCGAACGAAGAGGATATTGAGCGGATGGCTGAGACCGCTTGCCGCGGCGACGGACGCCAGGGGATGATCGGCGGCTTTGTCAAGCTTAATAAGCAGGACGTTGAAAATATCTACCGTCTGATGCTGTAAAGGAGGAAAGCCGAATGAATAATGTCGATTTCCCGGCGGTGGACACGCTGATATTAAAGCAGGAAGACGCTCTCCAGTTTGAGCACTTCAACAATCGGGACGCATGGGAGCTTGGCAAGCTGATGGTTGAGGAAGCGCTTTTGAACGGTGTGGAGATCGCCATATGTATCCGCAAGATGAACGGCAACATACTGTTCCAATATGCGACGGAAAAAACAACGATCAACAACCAAAACTGGATGATGCGCAAGTTCAATACCGTGTCGCTGATGGAACGAAGCTCACTCGGCGCGGCAGTGACGTCTCATATCACGGGCGAAACGGTGGCCACGCATGGCCTGAGCGACAAGGATTTCGTGTTCTGCGGCGGCGGCTTCCCCGTCAGGATCAAAAACAGCGGGCTCACTGCCGTCATCACGGTCTCCAATCTGCCGCACGTTCAGGACCACAATTACATCATCCGGTGTCTTTCTAAATATCTTGGTGCGGACGTGCCGGAGGTCGATGCGGAATTTTAAAATGTCTCAGCCTTAATGAGCCGTTCATCGGCTCATTTTTTATACTCTCAATCCGCCTCACAATAAACAAGAACGAACGTTTGCTTTCAGAAGCGGTTCCATATATAATTCACATAAATAAACATATATGGGCAGGTATATACGATGGTATGGATAAAAGGCGGCACATCGATTGACTATGAAGTCTGCGGGAACGGCATTCCTCTGGTCATGCTTCACGGCTGGGGCGTTGACCACCGCATCCTCTCCGGCCCCATGGAACCATTATTCAGCAGCGATTCCTCTGGCTTCAAACGGATTTATATCGATCTTCCGGGCATGGGAAAATCCAAAGCGGGCCCGCATATCAGAAACTCCGACGGCATGCTGGATGCCCTGTTTGAGCTGCTGGACGACCTCATACCGGGCCAAAGGTATCTGGTGATGGGCGAGTCGTACGGCGGGTATCTCGCAAGGGGCATGGTCAACAAACGGGCGTCTCAGATCGCGGGCGTGATCTTGCTGTGCCCTGTCGTGGTCCCCGGTTACCGGAAAGGCCAGGTGGAGCCGCTGCGTGTGGTAGAAAAAGACGGGGCGTTTTTAGACACGCTGAGCCTAAAGGAAAGAAAAAGCTTCGAATACATGAATGTGATACTGACGGAAAACGTATGGATGCGTTATCAGAATGATATCTATGACACCTTGCGGCATCAGGACGCCCACTTTTTAAACAAGATGCTCGACGGCGCATTCTCATTCGATGTGGATAAGCTGAAAGAGCCTTTCGCCGCACCATGTCTGATCATCGCCGGAAAACAGGATACGGAGGTCGGCTACCGCGATCAATTTGAATTGATGAAGCACTATACGAATGCCACCTATGTCGCGCTCAACAGGGCGGGGCATAATCTGCAGATCGAGCAGCCGCAGCTGTTTGCATCGGTGATATCGGGCTGGCTTTCGGACAATATGCGTGATTTTGAGTAATCGAGTAGGGGCTAACCGTATCAGGTTTCGCCCCTCTCACACCACCGTACGTACGGTTTTCCGTATACGGCGGTTCAATTCGTAACTAAGTGTACTTTGTTGAAGTGGTCTAATAGTGATATTA
>JAEYLC010000010.1 GCA_023461435.1 Bacillota bacterium | reverse complement strand
ATCAGGTCATTCCGAGCTTGCCGACTACGAAGTGGAATGGAATCCCATGAAAAGTGCTTTGCAGAAGGGGATTCTTCAGTCGCGTACGCTCCATCAGAATGACATAAGGAACTTTTTTGACACCCTCAAAAAAACGTCTTTCGACGTTTTTTATTGTCATATTCAATAAAGTTCAATAATAGCTAGATGCTTCGCCTCATGCTTTTCAGCGCGTTCTTTTCAAGTCGTGACACCTGTGCCTGGCTGATGCCGATCTCGTCGGCCACCTCCATCTGCGTCTTGCCCTGATAAAAACGCATCGTGATGATGTTCTTTTCTCTCTCCGAAAGCTTGTCGATCGCCTCTTTGAGCGCGATGCCTTCGAGCCAGTTTTCGTCGGCGCAGCTCTTGTCCTGAAGCTGATCCATCACGTAGATCGCGTCCGCCCCGTCGTGATATACCGGTTCATAGAGCGAAACAGGGTCCTGAATCGCGTCCAGCGCAAACACGACGTCTTCTACGTTGACGCCGAGCTCTTCGGCGATCTTCTCCACGCTCGGTTCGCTACTTTCCTTTTTGGAAAGCGTATTTCTCACCTGCAGCGCTTTGTAAGCGATGTCGCGAAGCGACCTTGATACGCGGATAGAGTTGTTGTCGCGAAGGTAACGGCGCAGTTCTCCCGTGATCATGGGAACGGCATATGTCGAAAAGCGCACGCCAAGCTCCACGTTAAAATTATCTATGGCTTTTATAAGTCCGATGCACCCCACCTGAAACAGGTCGTCCATGTTCTCACGCCGTCCCGTGAAGCGCTGTATCACACTGAGCACCAGTCTTAAATTCCCGCGTATGAAATCTTCCCTCGCGTGCTGGTCTCCCGCTTTGACCCGAATCATCATCTCCTTCATCTGTTTTGGTTTCATCACTGGCAATTTAGACGTGTCAACGCCGCATATTTCCACTTTGTTTATAAGCATGTCATATCTCCTCGGTCGGCTTTGATATGACTAGCTTTGCCATGCCAAAATGCTTTTATACCGGCTAAAATACAGGCTTTTTAGCCTGATACTGTCTGCATTGTGTCATAGAAATGATGTCCAAAAACGCTCACACCGCTATATGACGCAACCAATCCAAGCGGTGTGATACTAATGATGAAATTGAATGTCTCAGAAAAAAATAAAAGCCGCGAAATCGCAGCTGTTCATCTTTTTTTAAGTTATCTGTCGCGAACCAGCATGGCCCGCGCAAGCGCCTTGAGCCCCAAAGCACGTTCGCCGAACCTGTCAAGCGCGTTCACAGCCTCGTCCGTCTTCTCCTTCGCGATGCGCCTTGACGCGTCGATGCCGTAAACGCGCGCGAACGTCATTTTGTCCGAATCCTTATCCTTGCCCGTCGATTTTCCAAGCTTGCCCGCGTCACCCTCCTCATCGAGGATGTCGTCGACGATCTGGAAAACGAGCCCCAGACAGCTTCCATAGGTTTTAAGCGCTTTTAAATCTTCTTCGCTTGCATGCAGCAGCGCCGCACCCGAAGCCACGGATGCTTTGATAAGCGCAGCCGTTTTGCGCTCGTGGATATAGTGCAGCACCTGCTCGTCCACATCTTTGCCCTCAAACTCCAGATCAGCCGACTGCCCCGCGATCATGCCGTTTATTCCGGCGGCCTCCGCGATGATCGCCATCGCCCGCACCGCATCCAAATGCTTCTCTTTGAGCGCAACGGCGAGCATCACCTCGAACGCGCCGTTTAACAGGCCGTCTCCGGCGAGCAGCGCCTGCGCTTCGCCGAACACCACGTGATTGGTCGGTTTGCCGCGCCGCAGCACATCATTGTCCATGCAGGGCAGGTCGTCATGAATCAGCGAATATGTATGGATCATCTCAATGGCGCACGCGAGGTCCAGCGCCTGCCCCATATCGCCGAACAGCCCCGCCGACATCATGCAGAGCACCGGACGCAGCCGTTTGCCTCCGGCTTTCAGGCTGTAGCTCATCGAGTCATGCAGCAGCCCCGGCTCGCACCGCTCATCCATGAGCGTTTCCAGACGCCGGCCAACAAGATCGGCGATCGCCTTGATGTCCGCAGTTACTTTCGGCATGATGCATCCACCTCGGCATCCAGTATGTCAATTTTCGTTTTGTATTCCTTGAGCTTCTTCTGCAGCGCCTCGGCCAGCTTTACGCCTTCGGCGTAAAGCGCCATGCTTTTCTCGATTCCCTCTTCTCCCGACTGCAGACGCTGCGTGATTTCCTCGAGCTTTTCGAGGTCTTTTTCAAACTCAGCCATTTTGTTCCCTCTTTCTTGATACCGCCACGCGGCCGTCGGCAAACTCGATATCCATATCGTCCCGCGCATTGGCCGCCGATGTGACGACGCCCTCACGGCTGTGAATGACGGCATAACCGCGCTCGAGCACGCGCATGGGGCTTAGGTCTTCGAGACGGTCACGGTGCCGTCCGAGCCGCATCTCTTGCCTTTCAAACACAGCGGCGGCGCCGCGCTTCATCAGCTTCAAATCGGCTGTGAGCGTCTCTTCGCTTCGTGCCAGCATCAGCCGCAGCGCATAAGGGCTGACGGCGCTTTTCAGGCGGTTCAGCTTGGCTTCCCGCATCTGTATCACACCGGCCAGCGCGTCGAGCAGCGTCTTTTTTTGCCTTTCAAGCGCCTCAAGCAGCGTTTTCTTTTCACGGACCACAATTTCGGCCGCGGCCGACGGCGTGGGCGCCCGAAGGTCCGCTGCAAAATCGCAGAGTGTGAAGTCCGTTTCATGGCCGACCGCGGACACCACGGGAATTTTAGATGCGTAAACGGCGCGCGCGACGCTTTCCTCGTTAAACGGCGCAAGGTCTTCGAACGATCCGCCCCCGCGCGCCACGATGATCACGTCCACATCCGCTTTTTCATTAAAATAAGCGACGCCGCAGCATATCCGCGGCGCGGCGTCCGCGCCCTGCACGGGAACCGGATATACCGTTAAGCGTATGCCGTCGAACCGTCTTGTCGCGACGTTGATGATATCGTGCAGCACCGCGCCGGACGGCGAGGTCACAAGACCGATTCTGAGCGCGAACTCGGGCAGCGGCTTTTTGTGCAGCTCGCTGAAAATGCCTTCCTTCACAAGCTTTTGCTTGGTGCGCTCAAAACGCGCGTACAGGTCTCCGACGCCGCCGAGCACGGCCGATTCCACGATCAGCTGCACCGACGCGTTTTTGCGGTAAAACGAGATACGCCCGCCGATCTCCAGCAGCGCCCCGTCCGCGATCACATCCATGTCCGGATGGTTTTTATAGTCGTAAACGATGCAATCGAGCATCGCGTTTTCATCTTTGAGCGAAAAATAGGCATGGCCTACCGATGAATAGCTGAAGTTTGTCACTTCACCCACCACCCTGACCATGCTCAAAAACGGGTCGCTGAACATCTTCCGGCTGATATATTCGGTAATCTGCGTCACGCTGAAAGCAACAATGACGGCAGCTTGATTCCTTGATGAATCGTCCGTATTCTCAGCCATACAGCCTCGCCGCTTCCAATGTGTTTTCGAGCAGCATCGTGATCGTCATCGGTCCGACGCCGCCCGGCACAGGCGTAATGAATGCGGCTTTTTCCACGGCTTCTTCAAACAGCACATCTCCCTTGAGCTTGCCGTCTACCTTGGTCGTCCCGACATCGATAACCACCGCGCCCGGTTTGATAAATTCGCCCGTGATCATCCCCGGGCGTCCGATCGCCGCCACGAGAATATCCGCGTTCGCGCAGATCTTGTCAAGGTCGCGCGTGCGCGAATGGCAGATGGTCACCGTCGCGTTTTCACCCATTAGCAGATGCGCGACTGGCTTGCCGACCATGTTGCTGCGCCCCACGACAACCGCGTTTTTGCCGCTGATCTCCGACCCCGTGCTTTTGATCAGATGCATGATGCCCTTGGGCGTGCACGGAACAAAGCCAGTTTCACCCACGAACAAACGCCCCGCCGTCACCACATGCAAGCCGTCCACATCCTTATCGGGATTGACAGCCCGCAGCACGGTCAGAGGGTCGAGCGGCTTGGGCAGCGGCAGCTGAACGAGTATGCCGTGTATCGCATGATCCGCGTTGAGGCTCTGTATCAGTGAAATCAGGCTTTCCTGCGTCGTCTGCGCGCTGAGGCGGTGCACCGCCGAGCGAATGCCGATCTCCTCGCACGCTTTTTCCTTGTTGTTCACATAAACAGCCGAAGCCGGATCGTCGCCGACCAATATCACCGCAAGCCCCGGGATCGTGCCCTGCACCTTAAGCGCGGAAACCTCCTTCTTCAGCTGCTCTCTTATCTCTGCCGAAATGGCCTTTCCATCGATAATGCTCAATTCATTCTCCTGTTCCGTGCAGACGCTCCGCCGCGAGCGCCAAGCCGCAGGCATTGTCGCTGCACAAGTATTTTTTTGCGAAAACACAACCCTGACCGTTTTTCGCGCACATATCTTCTATATTTTCTCTGATTATGGTATTACAGATCACGCCTCCTGTAAACAAAAAGCTTTTCAAGCCGCATGTCTTCGCCGCGTTTTTTAAAAGCCTTGTCAGTGTTTCTGCGGCACAGTCGATCGCACTGCTGCACACGAGCGCCGCGTCTTCTCCGCTCATTAAGCGCCGCTGCGCCTGCGTCTCCGCGCCCGAAAGGTTGGCGTGAAGCCCCTCCACATGAACCGAGAGTCTGTCCGCGCCGGGCCGGTACAGCTTTTCCATCTCACCGCCGGACGGGAATGCAAGCCCCGCAGCCACACCCACCCTGTCGATGAGCTGCCCGCAGGTTAAATCAAGGCTGCCGCCTAAACTGTTTATTTCCTTTATGATGCCGCACTCAATTGTCACGCGCAGCAGGTCGAGCGTGCCGCCCGATACATGGAAAGCGCCGTAAATACCGTCTTCAATGCTGTTGCCGAAAAAGCAGGCGTAAATGTGCCCGTGCTGATGTGTGAGCTCATAAATGTCGGCGTTTGCCGCGGTGCTGGCCGCCGCTGCGTGCGACGCACCCACGCAAAAAACCGGCATATAAGACCCTTCTTGCGGGCACGGCTTCGCGCTGTAAGCCACAGCCTTAATGCTGCCAGGTTCAATAGCCAAGCCTTCAAAGAGTTCGGGGAAATTCTTGATATGCGCAAATACGGCGTCGGACTGCCTGAGGCCGCGGGAGCCCTGAGGCACAGCCAGCATCTTTCTTTTATCGGCCAGTATGTTTCCGCCGGAAACGACGGCGATTGATGTGGTGTATGCGCTCGTGTCGATGCCGACAAAAACGTCAGACCGGCTCATCGGCAGACTCTTTTTCGCCAACCACCGCGGCAAGCACGCCGTTGATAAAGCTCGAGGACTTGTCCGAGGCGTATCTCTTCGCCAGCTCCACACACTCGTTGACGGTGATGCTTTCGTGGATTTCGTCGCAGTATTTAAGCTCACAGACGCCAAGCCGCAATATGGACAGCTCCACCTTGGCCATATGCGTGATATTCCACTTATTGGAATTCGCCTGTATCAGCTCATCCACTTCATTTTCATGTTCCTTATAAATTTCGATAAGGCGCTTCACATACTCCCATGCGTTTTCATTCATGCCCTTATCAAAACAATCCCGCATCACATCCATTGTGGCGGGATTGAACTCTCCGTTTATTGAATATTCGTAAAACAGCCGAAACGCTGTATCTCGTGCCGATCTTCTGCTCAAACCATTCCTCCGCCTGTCTTATCTGAATAAGTCCGGTAATATCTTGTCCAAAATTTCAAAAAGTTTTTTGCGCAACTTGTTTTTCGTACCGAAAAAAGCGCCGATACCGACACAGATCGCTAAAAAAAACGTTCTGAAAAAACCGATCGCGAGTATCAGAACCCCGATCAAAAAACCGAGACCGATTCCCGTTATGATGCTCCGATGTGTTTTTATGAACTCAAGGAAACTCTTTTGTTCATCCACTATTCCACACGCGCCTTTACAACCTGCGCCGTTTTATCGACGAACAGTGTGATTTTATCGACTGCAATGCCCGAAAGCGTTTCGATGTGCTCTTTGAGGCTTTTCTGAAGGCTGCTCAGCACATCGGGTATGCAGGTGCCTTCCACCACGGTCATCCTTGACGTAAAGCAGGCTTTCCCGTCTCTGACCGCAACACGAACGTTGACGCTTTTAACCGCGCTGTTGGAGGCGATGTGCCTTGTGGCCATTTCCTCAAGCGCGTTTAATGTGACGAAAATAGCGCCGCCCTCCGACGTGCCGATTTTGGCCGTCTTGGGCTTGCGCTTGCGAATTCCCGAAAACATCAGCATAAAACTGACGAGCGCCACAACGATGCAGATAATCGAAACAATCCATATCACCGCTGTGTTTTCATACAATAGTGACAGCCAGTACTGCGGAAAAGCAGCATCAATCAGCTTCCATGCGCAGCCGAGCGTGACGACCACCACAAAAAGCACCATTAATATGTAGAGTGTCAGCAATAATCTCGTTAAAAACCGCATTATCTTTTGTATCCCCCAATTCAATGCACGCGTTTAATATCTTCCGGGGTTTCCTTATCAACCCGAACGCCTTGAATATGAACGTTGATTTCAACGGCGCGCAAGCCCGTCATCGTTTCGACAGCTTTTTTCACGTTCGCCTGAATCTTTTCACACATCGTCGGAATTTCGATGCCGTAGTTGACGACCACAAACAGATCGATCGCGCACTCCTCGCGGCCGACTTCCACCTTCACACCCTTGGTTAAGTTCTTGATGCCAAGAAGCTCGGCCAGGCCGCCCGAAAAGCCGCCGCTCATACCGGCCACGCCTTCAATTTCGATCGTCGCAAGACCGGCGATTGTCGCAACCACATCGTTCGCAAAAGAAATGCTGCCGTTCTGTTCTTCCCGCATGTTGATATCGTTCGTGCCCAAATATCTCACCTCTTCAAATAATGCTTAAATTATAACAGATAGGGCAGCGCAATTCAATCTGCTTAAAAAAGACTTTAACACTTTTCTACAGTTTTGTTATTCCTGCAAGATAACCTTAATATTTTGCGGCGATTCGCCTGTCTCCTGACGGACGATTTCAAGAACCTTGGCCGCGTCTTCCTTGGAAATCTGCTCCGCTTTTAAAACCACGTTGACAGAGCCCTCCTGCACCGTCACAATCGCGTCATCAAAGCCAGCCGCCATTACAAGCCCTTCAATCGTCAGTTCCGATTCCATGCGCTGCACGATCTCTATTTTCTGGTCCTGCGCATCCTGCACCGTTTCCGCGTCGCTCTTTTCATTGGAGATGATGCTGTCAAGATAAGCGACCTCGGTGTCCCTTACGCTTTCCCTGTTGGCCTTGTAATCCTCAAAATAGTTTTCCGACGACATCACGGCCAGATCGTCCGCGCTCAGCGCGCCTTCCACCTCACTGCCCGGGTCCGCCGCCGCAGAAGCGTCCACCACCGTATCCCCTCCCGCGGGATTGCCAAGCGCATAATTTAAATACCCCACGCCTGCCAGCAGCACGATGAGGCCCGCCAGCAGCAGATACCTGCCTGTCTTCTTGTTTTTCATTATACCACTTCCCTTACTCATTATACTGATTCACTTCCTATTCATTTTGCATTTTATATACATCAACCTGATCCGGGCTGATGTTCAGAATCGTTTCCACCGCGCTTAGCAGGCTCAGCTTCACGCCGATATCATCCGCGCCCTGCGCCACCACAATCACGCCTTTCACAGGCGGGCTGTTTTCCTTGAGCACCAGCGCACCGCTGCCGTCGGTTCCGTTCATTGTCACGATTTCGCTTTGCGTATTTTCGGTGTTCGTTTTGCTCGTGCCGTTTTCACTCTCATCGGTTGTGGTTGAGGTTTGCGTATCCACACTGATGGCAGGCACGATCTCGGCGCTCGATTCATACGTGATCATCACCTGCACCTTGCCCGCGCCCTCTATATTCGACAGCGTTTCCTGCAGCTTCTCCTCAATGCTGCTTGAGCCGGCTTCCGACACAGGCGCCTGGTTCTCGTTCGTCGGTTCTTTTTTCTCCGGGCTTCCGATAGACGCGAAATAGATTGCGAGTATCACAATCACGATCAGCAATACCGCAAGATACTGCAGTTTCTTTTTGAAATCCAGTTTAATGAATTTTGTGACGAGCCCTTGCTTTTTCACTTGTGTTTCTTCATTGACATGCGCCATTTATCTTAACTTCCTTTCATTACTCATTTTTATTTTCATCATTCACCATATATACCTGATAGAGATCGTAAATGTAATCTTTGTACTGCTGCCCGTCAACCTCGAAAACCTTTGCGCTGTCCGCTTCCTTAAACGCGCCGTTGAGCTCGCTTTGAACGTCCTTTCCGCTGATCAGCGACACAACGGGCGCCAATATGATGATAGTCACGACGATGCCCATCACGACCGATACGTATTTCTTTATGCCGCTTTCGGGCAGCAGCATGGAAACCACAGCGCTGAACAGTATGGCTATCGCGACCGATACGGCCCACGACGAAAGAAAGCTGTCCATAAATCACCTCAGCATGATATTGGCGTTGCCGGCCCCGATAATGACGGCTGTCGTCACAAAGAACATGATCGCGGCCGCCATCACGGCGGCGAAAAGCAGCAGCAGCACGTCCGCCGCTTCCTGCGCGAATTTGCCCATTTCACTGCCGGCCACAGGCTCCA
Organism: Bacillota bacterium; assembly: GCA_023461435.1. Classification (GTDB taxonomy): domain Bacteria; phylum Bacillota; class Clostridia; order Christensenellales; family SZUA-584; genus SZUA-584. Next base: position 454,939 of record JAEYLC010000010.1, on the reverse strand, counting down.
GCACCGCACCCGCGAGCTTGAACAGAAAATAGTGCGCGAGTATCGTGAAAACGGGCGTGATCACAATGCCGACAATGATGATTATGCCCGCGATGCCCACGGCATTCTTGATCAGCAGCGAGCACGACAGCAGCACATCCACGGAATCCGAAAACATGCCGCCGATGATCGGCACGAATTTATCGATCGTGTACTTCGCGGTTTTGATCGACAGCCCGTCGAACGTGGAACCGAGCAGGCCCTGTATCGCGATGATGCCAAGGAATATCGTAAAGCTGATGCCGATACCCCATTTGATCACGCTCTTGATCAGCGAGCAAAAGCCGGTCAGCTTGACCGATGTGGTGAAATGGCTGATGATCATAAACACCGTCAGTACGATGATCAGCGGCAGCACAAAGCTCTTGTAGAATACGGATACGCCCGATGTTAAAAATACGGTGGCGGGGCTTAAAATCGCCGACGACGTCATGCCCCCGAGAGCGGTCAGCAGTGTGAACATGAGCGGAAAAAAATCCGCTGTAAACGCGGTCATGCCCGCGATCGTCTGCGTGCCGACAGAAAATGCGGAAACGAGCACGCCGATCGTCATGGTGCCGATGATCACGTACTGCGCCGTCTGCGCGGCTTTGGACACACCCGAAGCGCCGAAGGACGGCTTGAAATGCGTGATGACCGAAAAAACGAGCGCCACCACTATGATCTGCACGATGACGGGAATGCTGCTTTTCACGCCCGCAAAAATCGCATCCATCACCATCGCTAGGACATTGTTAAAATTAAGGTCTGCCCCGCCCTCAACGAGCATCGCCATAAAGCTGCGGATATCGGTGCCGCCAGTAATGGGTGCGAGCGTCTGCGCGTAGTCGTTGTAAAACGACTCGATCTCATGCAGATCGGCCGTATCCAGCGCGCGCGCGATATTATCCGCGATTTCATCCTCGATGGCCTGCTCCACATCGTCGTCCGCCAGCGCCGTGCGCGGCATGAGCAGAATACAAAGCAGTGCGGCCAGTATTATCAAAACTTTTTTCATACGTTATTCCAGCATCCCGAGCACCATCGTCATGAACGAGCTCAGTATCGGCAGCGACAGCACCACAATAAACACGCGCCCCGCGATCTCGACCTTGCCTGCGAGCGAATTTTCTCCCGTATCCTTGAGCACCTGCACGCCGAATTCACATATATAGGCGATGCCTATGATTTTGAGCACGACCGTAATGCTCTCGTACGGTATGTTGTATTTGTTGACGAGGTCCTTCACATAGTCGATGGCGATCACGATGTAATCAAGCACATAGATGAATATGATAAGACCGGCGATAATGCTGACCTGAAGCGCGATTTCAGGCTGCTTTTGCTTGATGGTGATCACCAGCACGCCGGCCACGATACCGATCAGCGCGATACGTACAATCTCCATGGCTAATACAGGTTAAATATTCGTTTCACGTTTTCAAACAGATTGCTGACGAGGTCAACAACCATGAGCAGCACGAGTATCAGCCCCGCGATGGTGACCATCGTCGCGATCTCCTCGCGCCCCGCTTTGTTGAGCAGCTGATTGAGCACGGCGATCAATATGCCTATCGCTGCGATTCTGAATATGAGATCGATATCCATTTTCATCCTCCCTTATATCACGAGCAGAGCGATCATGAGCCCTGCCAGTACGCCTGTCGTATTGTAAAGCTTGCATTTTTTCGTCTTCTCCGTTTCCAGAGCGGACGTAAAGCCCGCAAGCCTTTTTAAGTATATCCCGGCCTGTTTTTCGCTCGGATTCATGCAAAGCGCTTCAATCGCGACGCCTCCTTCAAGCACCATTTTCGCATCGTCTTTCGTGAGGCAGCCAAAGCTTTGCTTCAGCCGCGCAAAGCTGATCTGCCAGATCTCCTGAAAAGACGCCTGCGGCCTCTTTTGAAGCAACGAGGCGCAGTCTTCAAACATTTCTTTAAACGCCCCTCCCTGACAGGATCTCAGCGCTTTATACAACTCAAGACTTAGGCCCACCACACTGTCTGTGAGCAGCGTGAAGTTCTGCTGGTACTCTCTGAAAAAGGAAAGCCTGTCGGCCATGCGCCCTGCAAACACGCGCCCCATCGCGGTGCAGACCACAACGATCATCACACACAAGACCAGATTCATACGGCGTCCTCCTTCAGCTTGATGGGGTTCTCGAGGCGTTCTTGTCCCAGTCGGTCATGGATTTGCGCGACCGTGATGCGCCCAAGCGCGGCGGACAGCACCACGTAAGACTCAAACATACTTTCCTCGCATATTTGCCTGAAGAAGAGCTTGGACTTCAAGCCTTCAAAATCAGGCGCGTGCGCGGTCGCCACCATGACAACGCCGCTGTTCGCCACCTCTCGCAGCGCTTCAAGATCGCTGCTCTTGCCGATTTCATCCGTCACGATCACATCGGGCGACAGGCTGCGCAGCGCCATGAACACACCCTCGGCTTTGGGCACACCCGAGATCACGTCCGTTTCGCGCCCCACATCGAACAGCGGCATACCATAAACGCTGGCCGCGATCTCCTGCCTTTCATCCACCACCGTCACGCGGGACGGCTCCATGCCGATGCCGCTGCCCGCGCATCGCGCGATGTCCCTTGCGAGCGTTGTTTTCCCGAGACGCGGCGGCGAAATCACAAGCGTGCTTTGCAGGCGGTTTGCCGATGTGATGAAGGAAAGAAGACCGCCCGCGACGCCCTTGGCCTCGCGCGGAATGCGAAAGTTGATGCCGCTCACCGTTTTGTATGTGCGCATGCTGCCGCCCGAGAGCAGCGCACTGCCCGACAGTCCCGCGCGAATACCGCTTTCGAGCGTTAAGAACCCTTGCCTGATCTCATCCTCATGCGCATAGGGAGACTGTCCCGTGAGCGCGAGAAATGTTTGACCGATGTCTTCTTCCGACACAAAAAGGCCGTCCGTGATCGAAAGGCCGCCGTGCGCGTTCACGCAGTAACCGTTGCCGCAGGTATACACCATCAGCGGCCGCTGTGTTCTCAAACGGATTTCTTCAATTTGCGGTGCGATATCGTCATCGAGTGATGCCAATGCCGTAAAAATGGGTGCTGGCAGATACTTCTTTAACGCACTGTTCCACGCTATCTTTCGTTCCATGGTTCATGTATATGTGGCAGTGAATGTGAACATGTGTCTATTTTGATTGTCATAAAAAATTCAAAAATCACAATAATAATTCTCTGTCAATAAAAAGAAGTTATCGCAAACAGGCGACTGATTAGTAACGCGGATTTATTCCCGTTTGAGACCTCATCCGTTACGGCGTACCACATTCTGCCGAAGGAGAAGTCTTATTGCTATAAAACAAAAGAAGCGGCATTGTCAGTTAAGACAATCTCCGCTTCTCTTGGCTGTCAACCGAAGTGTTAAATTCTTAATGATCCGTCATAGAAGTTGAAGTATACCGTATTACCCATTCAGTCTGTAATGCATAAGATAGTGTCATTGGAATTAAACTATGAGCAAATTACTTTAAGGGAGATTGCTGACAATGGGACAAACACTATCATGGATATTGCTTATTGCGCCATGGTTCATACTTGTTTTTTTAAATAAAAAGCGTATGAAGCATTTTTTGTCCGTCGCTTTTTTTACGGCGGTACTCAATACAATTCATTTTCAGATGGCGCAGGTTTGGGGCTGGTGGACGATTGTTGATAATGTATCTTTTCTAACCAGCGCTTCATCGTTTGCATACGGGCTTCTACCGGTCACTACGCTTCTTGTCTTTTATTTTACATACCCGAGACCGTGGCTGTTTTTTGGTGTCAACATTGCGATTGATGCGTTACAGGCATTTATAATCAGCCCTTATGTGTTTGAAAAAGCTGGATTGTATCAGATGACAGGCATGAGCAATTTCGGACTCTTTCTTCTGATTGTCAGCATATTGCCGATAATATATATATATCAAAAGCTGTACGACAAAGCGAAATCAAGAAATGATATTCCTTCATAATCCTTTATACGGCCAACCATGCTATTTTAGTACTTTTGCGAATGGTTAAAACGATAAATATGGTGCCCTGATTTATTGCTTTGCCCATCCGAACGACCGCTCGACAGCTCTCTTCCAGCCCGCGTACAGCGTTTCTCGCTGGTCTTCCCCCATCTGCGGCTCAAACACGCGCTTAACCTTCCATTGCGCCGCGATCTCACTTTCGTCTTTCCAAAAACCGACGCCGAGCCCCGCCAGATACGCCGCGCCGAGCGCCGTCATCTCCGTGATCGACGGCTTTTGGAGCGGTATGCCGAGTATGTCCGCCTGAAACTGCATCAAAAAATCGCTCGAGGTCGCGCCGCCGTCCACACGCAGCGTGAGCGTCTTTTGGCCCGCGTCCTTCTCCATACAGTCCAGAAGGTCCCGCGTCTGGTACGCGATCGATTCAAGTGCGCTCCGCGCGATGTGCTCCGCCGTCGTGCCGCGCGTGAGCCCGATGATCGTGCCGCGCGCGTACATGTCCCAATACGGCGCGCCGAGGCCGGTAAACGCGGGCACCAGATACACGCCGCCCGCGTCGGGCACCTGCGCCGCGAGGTCATTGACCTCCGCGGAAGTCTTGATGATCTTGAGCCCATCGCGCAGCCATTGTATGGTCGCGCCGCCCATGTACACGAGCCCCTCAAACGCGTAGCGGCGACAATCGGGCAGCACCCACGCCAAATCGGTCATGAGCCCGGTATGGCTCATCTTGAACTCCTCGCCGATATTCATCATGACGGCCAGCGCCGTCCCGTATGTATTCTTTGCCATGCCCGGCTCAAAGCACGCCTGACCGAACGTCGCCGCCTGCTGGTCTCCGGCATCGCCCGAAATCGGCACCTCCTGCCCGAAAAAGGCGGCCTTGTCCGTCATCGCGAGGACACCGCTCGAGGGCTTCAGCTCGGGCAGTATATGCGGCGGAATATCGAGCGCAGCCATGATCTTCTCGTCCCACTTCAGCGTGTGGATGTTAAGCAGCATCGTGCGCGACGCATTTGAATAGTCTTCCACATGCGCGGCGCCGCCCGAGAGCTTGTAAATGATCCAGGAATCGATGTTGCCGAACAGCACTTTCTTCGCGTTCAGCTTTTCCCTCACACCCGGCACATTGTCGATGATCCATTTGATTTTAGAGCCTGAAAAATAGGCGTCGATCGGCAGCCCCGTCTTCTCCCTGATATAGCTCCAAAGACGCTGCTCTTTGAGCTGTTCGCAGATTTCCGCGGACTGTCGCGACTGCCAGACGACCGCGCGATACAGCGGCTCCCCCGTATCCCTGTCCCAGAGTATGGTGGTTTCACGCTGGCACGAGATGCCGATGCCCGCGATCTCGTCCGCGCCGACGCCCCCCTTTTGCATCGCTTCGGCCGCGCAGACCATCACCGTATCGATGTATTCGTTCGCGTCATGCTCCACCCAGCCTGGGTGCGCATAGATCTGCGTGATCTCCCTGTATGCCGATGAATGCACCTGCCCTTTTTCATCAAACAAAAAAACGCGCGTGCCCGTGGTTCCCTGATCAATGCCCATGATAAAGCGTTTTTCCATTTCATCCCCTCCCGCGCTCTATTGAAATCAAATGATAATGATATCTTCGATTTTGCCGACGAAAATCCTGCTATATTAACAAGAATAGATTCACTCACCGAGCCGCTGTAATCGCATGTGACGCATCCGTTTTATCCGGCTCGGAGACGTTGGCAATGACGCCTACGGCCTTCTGCTGTACAGAGGTGCTGCAGCCAAGCAGCAAGAACAGCATTGAAGTTACCATAATGAATGCTAATGACTTCTTCGCGGTTATATCTCCTTCGGGGCATTGTACCCGACGGTATAATCAATTCTGTCAAAAATAACGAATATTTGGTTACATATAGAATTTTATAAATTATATCACAACCGATATGTAATGAGTAGAGTCGAAAGAAAAGGGGGAATATCGTGAAAAACAAAAACATCCCTATCTCAGCTCAGCACCAAGAAAGGAATGCTTATTAAAAAGAATTAACTCACTCTTTCTGTGTTTCGACAACGACGACTTCATTTCCATCCGGATCTTTGAACCTGAGTTCATAAGTCCCCCAGTCGAACCTGACCGGCGGCTCAATATCAAGGCCTTTTTCCTTTAACTCTTCACATGTGACATCAAGATGATCAGTTGTAAAAACAAACGATGCCGCGCCGCTTGCCGGGTTTCCCCATTTTCGCGCATCCCAAATACAGATTGTCGGAGCGTTTTCAGCAAACCCAAAATTAACACCATCAGCGGGATCAACGATCACGCTGATAATAGGAATACCTAATTTGTTTTGATAAAAACTTATGAGATCAGCCGAGTTCATTGAGAAAAGATTCGTACATAAAAAATTGTTAATCATCCGCTATCTCCATATTTAAAAGATAATGAGTTTTAGTCAATAGAAATTGTATAGGTATATTATAACACAAGCCGAGTGTTTTAAAACCAATTAATCATATAAAAACATCCCCTTCTCAGCCAAGCGCCAAGAAAGGGATGCTTATTTTCTGTATTTGGTTTTGGTTAATGCTTAATTATTTCGCGTCAACCTTCGCCATGTGCTCAATCAGGCTGAGCACTTTGTTGGAATAACCCCACTCATTGTCGTACCAGCTAATCAGCTTGACGAAGTTGGGGTTGAGCATGATGCCCGCTTCCGCATCGAAGATGCTGGTTCTCGCATCGCCGATGAAGTCGGACGACACAACGCTGTCTTCGGTATAGCCGAGGATACCCGCGAGCGGGCCTTCGGCAGCGGCTTTCATGGCAGCCTTGATCTCATCGTATGTGGTGGCCTTCTCAAGACGGACGGTTAAGTCAACGACGGACACGTCAGCCGTGGGAACGCGGAAGGACATACCTGTGAGCTTGCCGTTGAGCTTCGGAATCACCTTGCCGACCGCTTTCGCAGCGCCGGTGGACGACGGAATGATGTTAAAAGCTGCGCCTCTGCCGCCTCTCCAGTCCTTCTTGGACGGGCCGTCAACAGTCTTCTGTGTGGCTGTTGTGGCGTGAACCGTGGTCATAAGGCCTTCGACGATACCGAAGTTGTCATCAATAACCTTCGCCAAAGGAGCGAGACAATTTGTTGTGCACGAAGCGTTGGAAACAACCTTCATGTCGGAATTGTAAGCGTCCTGATTGACGCCCATAACGAACATCGGCGCATCCGCCGAAGGAGCCGAAATAACAACCTTTTTCGCGCCGCCCGCAAAGTGAGCACTGGCCTTTTCCGTTGTGGTGAACACGCCTGTGGACTCAACAACATAGTCCGCACCGCATGCGCTCCACGGAATCTCTGTGGGGTTCATCGCGGCATACACGGCGATCTTTTTGCCGTTCACGATTATCGCGTTTTCGGTGTGATCGACAGTCCCGTTGAAACGGCCATGCACCGTATCGTATTTGAGCATGTAGACCATGTACTCAGGATCGATGAAAGGATCGTTAATGCCGACAACCTCGATGTTCGGGTTGCTGACAGACGCGCGGAATACGAGTCTTCCGATACGCCCAAAACCATTGATACCAACTTTAATTGCCATTTTGAAATGTCCTCCCTTATAGAGTTTTTATAATCTTTTTATCTTGGACTATCATAATCCATTGAACAAGAAAATTCAATGCCTTTTCCTTATCCATGCGAGCATGACTCCCCAAAATTCGTTTTATTCTCTCGCTCGCCTTAAGCGGGATGAATCATGTTTTTCTTATCGAGCGTGGACGAATCGACGCCGTATTTCTGCCCCTGACGGAATTCGAAGAACTTCTGTGCCACCTGCGGGAACAAGGCGTAGGAAAGAACGTCCTCTTCCTGCTCCATCCACGGCTTTATTTCCTCTCTGAGCTTATCAAGCTCGGGCGCCAGGTCGTCCGCGGGACGGTGCGTGATCACCTCGTCGTCGCCGATGCACTTCTTGCGGACATCCGGGTCTACCTCGGCGGGCAGACGGCCGTATTCACCGCGCAGCAGCGCCTTGCTTTCCTTCGTGACCATCTTGTAGCGCTCACCCGCAATCACGTTGAACACAGCCTGTGTGCCGACGATCTGGCTGGTGGGTGTTACAAGCGGCGGATATCCAAACTCTTCTCTCACGCGCGGGACCTCTCTCAAAACGTCGTCGAGCTGATCGAGCTTGCCGGCTTTTTCGAGCTGATCGAGCAGGTTGCTGAACATACCGCCCGGAACCTGATAGAGCAGCGTATTCACATCCACGCCGAGCACGCCGGGCTTGATAATGCCTTCCGTTTTCATTCTCGCGGCAACTTTCTTGAAGTGTTCCGCAATCTGGCTTAGCAGCTTGATATCGATGCCGGTGTCGTACTGGGTTCCCTGCAGCGTCGCCACGAGAGCTTCCGTACAGGGCTGGGATGTTCCGTTCGCGAGCGGCGAAAGCGCGCAGTCCACAATGTTGGCGCCCGCTTCGATCGCCTTTAAGTAGACCATATCGCCGGTGCCCGTCGCGTTATGCGTATGAACGTGTATCGGCGCCTTGACCGCCTTCTTGAGCTCTTTAACGAGTTCATACGCTTCATACGGAAGCAACAGATTCGCCATGTCCTTGATGCATATCGTGTCCGCGCCCATCTTTTCAAGCTCTTGTGCGAGCTTTACAAAGTATTCGCGCGTGTGAACCGGGCTGATCGTATAAGAAATGGCGGGCTCACAATGGCCGCCGAATTTCTTTGTGGCTTCCATCGCACGCTTCATGTTTCTGGTGTCGTTGAGCGCGTCAAAAATTCTGATCACGTCCACACCGTTTTCAATCGCCTTTTGAACGAAATAATCCACCACGTCATCCGAATAATGGCGGTAACCGAGTATGTTCTGGCCGCGAAGCAGCATTTGCATCTTCGTATCCGGCATCGCTTTTTTCAGCGTGCGCAGCCTCTCCCACGGGTCCTCGTTGAGGAACCGGAGGCAGGAGTCAAATGTCGCGCCACCCCATGTTTCAAGCGACCAATAACCGGCTTCGTTGAGCATCTTCGCCGCGGGCAGCATATCGGATGTTTTCATGCGTGTTGCCGCCTGAGACTGATGCGCGTCTCTTAATATCGTATCTGTAATAAACACTTTAGCCATCTATTTAAACCTCCTTCTATCAGTTGTCAGCCGAACAGCGAGAGCAGTACGCCCGCCGCCACGGCACTGCCGATCACGCCGGCCACGTTCGGGCCCATGGCATGCATCAGCAGGAAATTCCTCGGGTTGTCTGCCTGACCCACCTTCTGAGAGACTCTGGCTGCCATCGGCACAGCGGACACGCCCGCGCTGCCGATCAGCGGATTGATCTTGCCGCCCGAGAGCTTGCACATCAGCTTGCCGAGCAGCACGCCGCCTGCGGTACCAAACCCGAAAGCGAGCAAACCGAGCACGATGATGCTGAGCGTCTGCGGGCTTAAGAACGTCGCGCCGTTCGCTGTCGCGCCGACGGTGGTGCCGAGGAATATCGTCACGATGTTAATGAGCTCGTTCTGAGCCGTCTTGTTGAGTCTGTCCGTCACGAGGCATTCTCTGAACAGATTTCCAAGCATCAGCATACCGATCAGCGGCGCCGCTGCGGGCAGCAGCATCGAGATAAATATTGTCACCACGATCGGGAATATCACACGTTCCGCCTTGCTGACCGGACGCAGCTGTTCCATCACGATCATACGCTCTTTCTTTGTAGTGAGCGCTTTCATGATCGGCGGCTGAATCACAGGCACCAATGCCATATACGAATATGCCGCCACCGCGATTGGCCCCAAAAGATGCGGCGCGAGCTTGGATGTTAAGTATATCGCCGTCGGGCCGTCAGCACCGCCGATGATACCGATCGAGCTGGCTTCCTGCGTCGTAAACCCGAGCAGCAGCGCACCGATAAACGTTGTGAAAATACCGAGCTGTGCCGCGGCACCCAAAAGCAGGCTCTTGGGGTTCGCGATCAGCGGCGCAAAGTCTGTCATCGCGCCGACGCCGAGGAAAATGAGCGGCGGGTAGATACCGAGCTTAACACCCTGATACAGGTAATACAGCAAGCCGCCGTTCACATACGAATCCGCATGCGTCACCACATAATTCGTACCCTGCTGGGCCGCATCGGATGAAGGCACAAGGTTAAGCACTTCATACGGTTTATCCATCATACCGGCGCCGGGCAGATTCGCAAGTATCATGCCAAAAGCGATGGGGACAAGCAGCAATGGCTCATATTGTTTGACAATGGCCAGATAGAGCAGTATGCACCCAATCACAAGCATGACGATCTGCTGCCATGTGATGATGGAAAATCCCATGCTGCTTAAAAAATCAAGCAGGGATTGACCAATATTAAATTCCATGTGTTGACCTCCTTTTCACACTGATATGCTACGCCAGTACGGCCAGCACATCACCGGAGTTCACACTTGCTCCCTTGGAAACCTGCACCGCAACCACTTTTCCGGCATAAGGCGCGAGAATTTCATTCTCCATCTTCATGGCTTCGAGTATCATCAGCACGTCGCCTTCGTTCACCGTGTCGCCTACGCTGACTTTCACATCAAGTATATTGCCCGGCATCGGAGACTGCACCTGTGTGCCGCCGGCCACAGGTGCAGCCGCAGGTGCTGCCGGAGCAGGAGCCGCTGCCACAGGCGCAGCCGCGGGCGCCGGAACCGCTGCGGGCGCCGGAGCTGCCACAGGAGCCGAGAAGCCGCCGAGTTCTTCCACTTCCACATTGTAGCTTGTGCCATTCACATTGATCTTAAATTTACGCATAATTCTTTGCCTCCACAAAATCGTTAAAATCTGTTATAAACTTGTTCGATACGGCCTCTCGCGCCCCAGGCGGGCACGTTCTGACCGGTGCGCTCGATTGACTTGATCACAACGCCGTTTGCCGATGTGCCAAGACTGGCTGCTATCGCAGCTGTGATGACAGCGAGTAACTCGTCATTACTTTCGGACTTTGGTGCTGCTGCAGGCGCAGATGCCTTATTTGCCACAACCGTCTCTTTTTTCTTGTCCTGCACTTTGGCCTGTTTTTTTGCCGCAGCATTTTCTTTTCGTGCAGACGACTTGCTGATCAGTGCTCTTGTGATCTTAGGATATAAGACAGTGATGATGATCAGCGAGATCAGGCCTAAGAAGACGACTGCCAAACCAAGTACCATCACGCCGCCGCCCAGCGCCAGTTGATCAAGCCATGTTCCCGTATCGCTCGCAGCTTTTGCCGTTTGATCGGCGAGGCTCACAATATGTCCAAGCATAGTCTGTATCTCCCTTCTTACAGCCTTGTGCCATGCTTCTTGGGCAGCTTGTTTTCACGTTTGCCAAGAGCAAGCTCCAAAGCACCCACCAAACGCTGACGGGTTTCGGAAGGATAGATCACTTCGTCTACATATCCCATTTTAGCGGCTTCCCACGGAGATGCGAAGGTTTTGGCGTAGGAATCAGCAGCCTCTTCACGCGAGCCGCCCTGAACAGCCTCCTGCATGATGATGGCTGCAGCTTCAGCAGACACGCAGGAAATCTGCGCGTTCGGCCACGCGAAAACCATATCCGCGCCCATCGCCTTCGGGCCCATTGCCACATAACCCGCACCGATCGCCTTGCCGGTGATGACGGTCAGCATCGGCGCAGTGGCTTCGGCATAGGCTCTGATCAGCCTTCCGCCCGCAGGAATCAGGCAGCACTGCTCTTGTTCTTTATTTTTAATGAAACCGGGTGTGTCGGCGAATGTAACAATCGGAAGACCGAATGCATCACAAAAGCTCACAAAACCGGCGGCTTTTTCTGCGCCTTTGGCGTCGATATCGGCTCCCGGCGCGTTGGCCACAACGCCGACCGTACGTCCATTGATGCGCCCGAATCCGGTCAGCATCGAAGGTGCGAACGCAGCCTGAGATTCTAAAAAGACGCTGTTATCGAGCACGGAGCCTATCATCTCTCGCGCATCATAAGCGTCTTCATAATTTTGAATCAGACGGTTCAAATCATCGGTGCAGTCAGCCATCGGCGCATCCACGATGTTGTTATCGGGAAGATACGACAAAAGCTGCTTCACACCAAAGATTGTTTCATCCTCGCTTGCGCACTTGAAGTGAGCAAGACCTGTTTTTTCGGCATGAACAGCAGCGCCGCCGAGCGCGTTCGCGTCAGAGGCTTTGCCCATCTCATTAAAAGCTCCCGGCGCGGTGGTATATAGGCCGCTGACGCCTTCCGTCATGAAGACGAAATCGCTCAAAGGAGCAAAAAATGCCGCCGTGCCTGCACACTGCCCGCAGATCACTGTGATCACCGGAACAACGCCCGACAGCTCGGCCATTTTGGTCAATATGCTGCCAAAGCCCTCCAGCGCACCCGCACCTTCACCGATTCTTGCCCCCATCGAATCGAGAAACGCCACCACGGGAAGCCCCGTTTTGCCCGCAAGCTCTAAAAGCTTGCAGATTTTGCGCGCGTGCATGGTGCCGATCGCTCCGCCCAGAACCGTATAGTCCTGAGAGAAAACGTAAACACCGCACCCGCCGACCGTACCGTAGCCCGTCACAACACCTTCGCCCAAAGCGCTGACCTCTTTAAGGCCCTCCAGGGCGTTCGAGTGCTGAACAAACGCGTACGTCTCAACAAAGCTTTGAGCGTCCAGCAGCTTGTCGATGCGCTCTCGAGCAGTCATCTTTGACTTTGCGTGCTGGGCGTCGTTAAGCTCCTGCCCGCCTCCGATGGATGCGGCTTGTCTCTTTTGAGCCAGTAAGTCAAACCCATTCTGTTCGCTCATGTAGTAAAACCTCCATATGAATTCTATAAAAACTGTCTATATGAAAAAACAGTTATTAAATACTAACAACTTGCCCCATATTCGTATTTCTACATCAATCCCCTATAATCCTTTATTTTTTTTATATTTGTTTATTTTTTCACAAATAATTATATCACTTAATATCCTTCTTTGGAAACATAATAATACCGAGAAGAGAAAACTCCTTCTCGGTTAAATGCCGCCATTGGCCAAGCCCCAAATTCCCCAAACTGAGATTTCCGATCGCTGTACGTTTGAGATATGTGACGCGGCAGCCGACCGCTTCAAACATATTTCTCACCTGTCTGTTTCTGCCTTCGTGGATGGTGATATTGAGCGAAGTTAAGTTCTCCGAGCTCTCCAAAACGGCTATCTTTGCCTTCGAGGTGAGCCGTCCGTCGATTTCAACCCCCTGCTCAAGCCTTGTGACCGCCGCAACGGTGAGCTCGCCCTTCACTTTTGCATAATATGTTTTATTTTGCTCATGCCTTGGGTGCGTACACCGGAAAGCAAAATCACCGTCGTTGGTCATGAGCAGCAGCCCTTCCGTATTATAATCGAGCCGTCCGACAGGAAAGAGCCTTTCATCGACGTCTTTCACAATATCCAGCACGGTTTTCCGTCCTCTGTCGTCATGGCAGGTGCTTAAGTATCCGGCCGGCTTGTTGAGCATGATGTAAATCTTTGCCCGTTCAAGCTTCAGCCTGACGCCGTCGACACAAACGATATCCGATTCTTCGTCAATATCCATGCCGTGGCTTAAAACCACGGCTCCATTGACGGTGACCCTGCCCGCTTCCACAAGCGCGTCGGCTCCCCTTCTCGATGCCGTTCCACATGACGCAATGTATTTATTGAGCCTCACAAAACCCTCCTTTATCTACATATCGAGTACCCATGCCCTTGTCCAGAATTTCAGCAGCTTGTTTAAGTTGTATGGATACGAATTTTCTCCGATTTGACACGTCGACTTGAGATCGACCGAGCACAGCCTTTGTTCACCGAGCCAAAGATCCACCGTTCCCACGACCTGCCCCTTGCTGACGGGCGCAGTGACCTTTTCCTCCATATGGACGGTTTTTTGAATCTGGCCGTATTCCTCATCGGTCAGAGGATAGCAGATATCCTTATCGGTATAGACCGAAAAGCTGTCCTGCATGCCTTCTTCCACATTCACATCGCCGACGAATTCGCCTTGCTTCACAATGACTCTGTTCTGGTAATTCTCAAAGCCGTAATCCATCAGCGCCATGCAGTCTTCAAACATGTTGGGTGCGCTTAATACCACCGACACGAGCTGCATATTATCTCTCTGAGCCGCGGCGGCCAGACACCGTCCCGCTTCCTTTGTAAAGCCCGTCTTGATGCCGTTGCCGCCCTCGTAGTTCCAGAGTATCTTGTTCTTGTTTTTAACGACCCTGTCCCATTCATGCCCTTCCCAGGGCAGCGTTTTATACTGTGTCTTCACTATTTCGCAAAAGCCCGGATTGCGCATCGCGTATGCGCTGATCAGCGCGAGATCGTAGGCCGTCGTGTAATGCCCGTCCACAGGCAGGCCGTTCGGATTCATAAAATGCGTATCATACGCCCCGATCTCCTGCGCCTTTTTATTCATCATTTCCACAAAAGCGTCCACGCTGCCGCCGATATGCTCGGCGATCGCGACAGCCGCATCGTTGCCCGACGCGAGCATAAGTCCGTACAGCATGTCCGACAGCTTCATCGTTTCACCCACCGACAGCCAGATCGAGGACCCTCCGATACCGCTCGCGTTTTTGCTGACGGTGACGACGTCTTCTAAATTTCCGTACTCCAGCGCCACCAGCGCCGTCATCACCTTTGTGGTCGAAGCCATCGGCATCTTGTCGTGCGCGTCTTTTTCATACAGCACGCGTCCGGTCGCGGCCTCCATCACAACAGCGGAAGCCGCGGATACCTCCACTCCTTCCGCTTTCGCATTATGAGTATTATAAGCAAAGACAGCCGAAAAGAGAAGCAAAACAGCTGTGATTCTTGCAATATTGTGCTTCAATTGATCATTCCACCTCTTTTTCGTCACGACAGCGGCGAAACGCATCCTTGATCTCCGTGATCACATTCGGCACCGTCTCCACGATCTGATCAATGATCGTTCTCCCGGACACCGGCAGCAGTCTCACATCGCCCTCGCTGACCACAAGGAACCCGACAGGTGTGATACAGACGCCCGAACCCGCGCCGCCCGAAAACGGATATTTCGATTCATCCTCGGTACTGTCCTTGGCCGCGCCGTATTCGCCGCCGCCCGATACAAAGCCAAAGGATACCTTGGAAATCGGTATGATTGTGGAACCGTCTGTGGAGATCACCGGATCGCCGACCACCGTATTGACATCGACCATCTCTTTGATTTCACTCATGGCCGTCTGCATGATATTTTCAATTGGATGCATAATACTTTTACCGCCTTATCATTTTTTTGTAGATCATATACCCAATCATAATATGAACAGGAGATGCCTTGATTATGCAATCCGCGTCAAAGCAAAGCGTCTGCTTCGAAAAGTCCGGAACAACGGTTGAATTCAGTTTGATTTTTTTGTTCTCACGCAGCGCATAAAGAGCGCCGATGACGCTCTGCAGCAGCCCGCACGACAGTGCCGTCAGCAGTGCGTCGCCGGTGCCGATGACAAATTTAATCTTCAGATCATATGAGACTTTGGAATGAAGGTAATTCAGCGCTTCTTTTGCATTCGTTTTTTTCTCCTTCTTCGGCGTCGACAGACGGATCAGGTCATCAAGCGAAAGCTTCAGCTTCTCTCCTTTTTTTTGAATCGCATACAGTGTGAAAAGCTTTTTTTCGTCACGCCGGAATACGAACTCTTTTTTAAAAAATGGTATGCCAAGCCATGTCACAGCCGCCTTGATGCGGTTATGATGAAAGCTCGCCTTCGCATGCACTTTTACCGTCAATAAAACGATCAGTATTATCACGGCTGCTGTCAGGACAATAATAAAAAACAACGCCTCCTTAAAAGAACCGACGTTGTTATTATTATCTAATTAATGAATTAAATTCATGATTCGACTTCACTGATTGGCGGCAGGTCTTCGAGTGAACGAAGCTGGAAATGACGCAGAAACTCGTCGCTCGTGGTATATAGCACCGGATTCCCCAGCGTTTTCTTTTTGCCAGCCCGCAAAATCAGGCCCTTTTCTATCAGCGTCGCGACGGAATAATTGCTTTTGACGCCGCGGATCTGCTCGATCTCGTAGCGTGTGATGGGCTGCTTGTAAGCGATGATCGCAAGCGTCTCGATCATAGACTGGGACAGACGCGATTTTTTTACGGGCTGAAGCACACGCTCGATATACGGCGCATAGGCCATGCTCGAGCACAACTGAAGCTTGTCGTCCACGCGTGCGATCAGAATGCCTGCGTTTTCCTGCTGTCTGCGCTTGATCTCGGCATCCACAGCCTCTGCGAGCGCATCCGTCTCGATCTCGAGCGCCGCTGCCAGCTCCGCGATATCCACCGCATCCCCCGACACAAACAGTATGCTTTCCAGTATGCTGATGATTTCCTGTCCGCTCAAACCGCCGCAACCTCTTCTTTCCTTGTGATGATGATATCCTGATAACACGCTTCCTGGCTGATCGATACCAGATTTCTATGAATCAGATCAAGCAGCGCCAAAAACGTGACCGCCACCTCAAGGCGTGTGCGGCTTTGGGCGAACAGTGAGAAGAACGAAGCGCTGCCCATGCGTCCCAGCGACTTTAATATAAACCGTGTGCGCTCCTTGACCGTGAACAAGTCCTTTTGTATCTGGACCTCTTCGACGCGCTCATAGTTGGCGTCAGGAAGCCTTTGCAGCACTTCCCTGTAAGCGTCACAGAGGCTTTCGAGCGTCATCTGCTCAATCTCCCATTTCTCTTCGCCGAACGAGACTTCCTCAGGCAGCTTGTAATACACATCAAGCCCGGCGGCCTCGCGTTCCTTGAGCGCGAGCGACGCATCCTTGTAAACCTTATAAGCCTTTAGGCGGTCGATCAACTCCTGCTCGGGGTCTTCCTCTTCTTCCTCCAAGGCGGGCTCCGACGGCAGTATCATGCGCGATTTGATATAGACGAGCGTCGCGGCCATCTCGATGAATTCGCTCGCGCGGTCCATCGAGAGCGCGGGCATGTCCGCCACATAGTCAAGGTACTGCCCCGTCACCTCGGACACGAATATCTGCTCGATATCGATGCGCGCGCGGCCGATCAGGTGCAGCAGCAGATCAAGCGGGCCTTCGAACTGTGTAATTTGGACTCTGTACTCGGCTTCCATCATACAAACAACCCAAAGAACAGGCCGTAAAGAGTCAGTACCCAGCCAGTCAAATAACTGAGAGCAATTTGTATATAGTCTGTAAAGAACAACAAAAACAATAAGACAAAGTAGCCATATTGTTTATAATACATAAAAAATCGCGGACTTTTCCGAGCAATAATGCCACTGATCAAATGATGCCCGTCAAGCGGCGGAATTGGTATGAGATTGAAAAAGCAAAGAACGATATTCATCATGATAATATAATAAATAATCGTATTCAATATCATGATGTCAGCACCGGCGACGTTGATAACAAAGAATATAAGATAAAAAACAAACGAAAGTATCAGGTTGACCGTAACACCGGCTAATGCCACCAACACATTTGCTTTTTTATAATTATAATAGTTGCGAGGGTTCGTCGGGCAGGGCTTGCCCCAACCGAATCCAATTAAAATAAAGCACAAAAAACCAAAAAGATCGATATGTTTTGTGGGATCAAGCGTAACCCGTCCTAAATTCTTCGCTGTTGGGTCACCCATCTTATTTGCCATCCAAGCGTGTGCAGCTTCGTGAAAAGAAAGTGCGATAACCAAAGCCGGCAGCAAATAAAGCACCTGCAATGCAAAGGCTTCAAATTGTCCCGACATCAGCAGGCTTATAGGCGTGTTGCTAAGAAAATTTCTCATTCTATCACTCCAATACTAAGATACGTCCAGTATATCTTGTGCAAATATCCATTTCAACGGCACAATGTGTCGAAACTGTAAACATGTATCTTCCGGCTAAAAAATAAGCGCACCAAACAGGCACGCTTATCCGTCTTACTCTGAAAGCTATTTGTACCCGTCAAACAGCTGGCTCTTATCCTTTTTGATCGCCGACACGTTGGACCTGTGATCCTTGTCGATCGTCGCGCCGATCTTGAGCCTTTTTAATTCTTCGCTCATCTCGGCATAGTCCTTGCTCAGCGCGTCAAACTGCTCCTGCAGCTTTAGCAGGTCGTCGGCAACGTTGATGGCGGTTAATACCGAGAGCGTATTGGGGTTTAAATTGATATACTGGTTTTTAAGCTCCGACATCTTCCGGTCCACATATATGGCGACGCGGTGAATATACTCCTCGCTCTCAAACCCGGCCATCACGTATTCTTTGCCGCAGATTTTGACCATTGTCCGTGTTTTTTCCATTAAGCCCAACACCCCAACCACTATATTATGGCGTCATTATATACCAAGATAATGAATATTTCAATAACACATGGTACAAAATGTAGTGTTAATTATTTAATAACCGGCTTAATCACGCAATTTTGCGCCCAGCTCACGTGCGGCGGCCGCCACCACAGCATCTCTCGCGGCGTTCACCTCTTCATCCATCAGCGTGCGGTCCTTCGCGCGGAAGACGATATTATAAGCGAGGCTCTTCCTGCCCGCGCCGAGCTTCTCTCCGGTGTAGATATCAAAAAGCGACGCGCTTTCAAAATATTCTCCGGCATTGCTCCGGATACACTCAAGCAAGCTGCCAGATGTCACATCGTGGTTCACGATCAGCGCGATGTCCCTTTCCACCGCCGGATATTTGGGCAGCGGCTCGTATTTGACCACGTCGTCGGCGGCTTCGCAGAGTGATCTCAGGCTGATATCCGCGATATACACGCGCTTGCTGATACCGAAGGCTTCGGCGACATCGGGATAGACCTCGCCGAACTCACAAAGCTTGCTGCCGCCCGCATACACGGACGCTTTTCTGCCCGGATGATAATAATCCGCCGCTTCGCTCATGTAGCGAAGATTTTTGATGCCGAACGCATCGAAGAGGTTTTCAAGCACGCCCTTGAGCGAGAAGAAATCCTCATCGCCGCTGAGCGCGATGCAGATATACTTCTTTTCCTCGGGCAGCTCTTTTTCGCTGTCTGACGGACAGTAGACGCGTCCCGATTCGAACAGCCGGATGTCCGGCACTTTCTTGTTGATGTTGTTCGCCACGACCTTGAGCATATCCGGCAGCGGCGATGTGCGCATATAAGCCTGATCGTCGCCGAGCGGATTCAGCAGCTTCACCGCGTTTTTCAGTTCCTTCACGCCGAGCTTTTCGATATCCGACATCGACCCGAACGAATACGTCACGCACTCAAAGCACCCGAGGCTGCGCAGCACCACGCGCGCTTTGTCTATCGCTTTTTCCTCTTCCGAGAAAACGCCGCGTGTGACCTCGCCCACCATTTCGGTGAGCGGTATATTGTTATAGCCGTACATGCGCGCCACCTCCTCGGCGATGTCCTCGCCGAGCGACACATCGCCCCGGAAGCTCGGGATGTCGCAGGCGAGCGTCTGCCCGTCTAGCTTCGTCGGGATAAAAACACGGCTCAAAAGCTCCGCCATGGCCTGCGGCGCGATGTCCGTGCCAAGCTTCAAATTGATTTTGTCCGCGCCGACAACGACCCGCCTTGGCGAGAGGTCTGCCGACAGTCTGTCGATCTCTCCTGAGACGATCTCGCCGCAGCCAAGCTGCTGCACGAGATGCAGCGCCCGGTCCATCGCCGTTTTGCACCCGGCGGCATCAATGCCCTTGGAAAAACGCATCGCCGATTCCGTCTGCAGCCCGAGCGAGCGGGCTGTGCGGCGCACGTTGCTGTGCATGAATTTCGCCGACTCGAAAATCACCGCCGCCGTGTCGTCCTTGATCTCGGAGTTCTCGCCGCCCATCACGCCCGCGATGCCGATCGGCCCCTGTGCATCGCAGATCATCAGCATGTCGCCTGAAAGCGCGCGTTCCTTGCCGTCGAGCGTCGTGATGCTCTCTCCGTTTGCGGCGCGCCGCACGATGATCTGTCCGCCGCGAATGTCCTTGTAATCAAACGCGTGCATCGGCTGCCCTGTTTCGAGCATCACAAAGTTCGTGATGTCCACGATGTTGTTGATCGACCGCACGCCCGCCGTGGTCAGCCGGTCCTGAAGCCATTTGGGCGACGGACCGATCTTCACGTTTTTCACGGCCCGCGCGATATACCGCGGGCAAAGATCAGCGTCTTTCACGTCAACTTTCACGTATTCGCCGATACCGCCGCCTGCTTCCGCATAGCTTAGATCCGGCATCGTCACGTCTTTGCCGAGCGAAGCCGCGCATTCGCGCGCCACCCCGATGATCGACAGGCAGTCGGGCCGGTTTGCGCCGACTTCGATTTCAAGCACGGTATCATTAAGTCCGAGCAGCTCGCGCAGCTGTGTGCCGAGCGGCACCCCGTCCCTGATGATCATGATGCCGTCCACCTCGGCGCCCGGATAATCTGCGGCGCCCAGCCCGAGCTCCTGCCCGGAGCAGAGCATGCCGAAGGAGAACACACCGCGCAGCTTGCTCTTGGCAATTGTGATACCGTTCGGCAGGCTCGCGCCGATCATCGCGACCGGCACCAGCGCGCCTTCGAATATATTGCTCGCGCCGCAGACGATCTGCAGCGTTTCGGTTCCCACGTTGACCTCGCACACATGGAGCTTATCCGCGTCCGGGTGCTTTTTAATCGTCTCAATGCGCCCGATGATCACATTATTAAGCCCCGCGCCGAGCTCCCTGCAGGCGTCCACGGCGCTGCCCGTCATGATGAGCTTCTGGGCGAGCATTTCGGGCGAGATGTCCATATCCACATAATCACACAGCCATTTGTATGGTGCTATCATTTCAATTCCTCCTATTTGAACTGGGACAGAAAACGGATGTCGTTCTCGAAGAGCAGGCGGATATCCGTGATGCCGTACTTGATCGTCGCGAGGCGGTCCAGTCCCATGCCAAACGCGAACCCGGAATAGATTTCAGGATCGATCCCGCAGTTTCGAAGCACGTTCGGGTGCACCATGCCGCAGCCCAAAACCTCGATCATGCCGGTACCCTTGCACACGCCGCAGCCCTTTCCGTGGCACTTGGCGCATGTCGCGTCCACCTCGGCGCTCGGTTCCGTAAACGGGAAGTGGCCCGGCCGGAATTTTGTTTTGGTGTCTTCACCGTAAAACTCCTTCAACACCGTATCGAGCGTCCATTTCAAATGCGCGAGGCTGATTTCGTGCCCCACCACGAGCCCCTCAATCTGGTTGAACACCGGCGAATGCGTGGCGTCCACGTCGTCGCTGCGGTACACGCGGCCCGGGCAGATCATGCGGATCGGCGGCTTTTGATTGAGCATCGTGCGTATCTGCACCGGCGAGGTGTGAGGGCGCAGTACGATATCCTCCGTCACATAAAACGTGTCCTGCATATCGCGCGCGGGATGTTCCTTGGGGATATTGAGCATCTCAAAGCTGTACTTGTCGTATTCCACCTCGGGGCCGTCCATCACGGAAAAACCCATGCTTACGAATATATCGCGCAGCTCGTAATAAATGCGCGTGAGCGGGTGCAGCCCGCCAATGCTGCGCTTTTTGCCGGGCAGCGTGATATCGAGGACTTCCGTCTGAAGTCTATCTTCCTTTTCCACTCTTTTGAGCTCGCTCGCTTTGTCGTCGATCGCCTGAGTCAATACGTCTCTGACCTCGTTGACGTGCTTGCCGAAAAGCGGGCGCTGGTCTTCCGGCAGGTCCTTCATGCTGCGCAGCGACGCGGTGAGCTCACCTTTCTTGCCAAGCAGCCTCACACGCACGGCTTCAATGTCCGCCGCGGTGACGCAGCTTTTGATTTGTTCGAGCGCGCTTTCCTGTAACGCTTTGAGTTCGTTCTCCATGCTATTTCCTCCATACCGCCCTGAATCAGGCGGTGTACTTTACAATTGTGTATGAACCATTGATGAGCTACATTATAGCCTTCCCCTTTGGGAGGAAGGCTTATTTGAAAAATAAAAAGGACGATCGCCTTGGGGCGAAAGTCCGCGGTACCACCCAATTTCACTTTGCCTGCAGCAAAGCCTTAAGCGCCTGTAACGAAGCGACCCGGCCCAAAACAAAGGGCTGCTCAGCCTGTGAATATCCTCCATGCGGGCAGGCGGTCGCTTTCAGCCGGGGCGTCCGTCTCTTTGTCCTGCAATGTGCACGGGTCTTATCAGGCCTCTTTGCATTTAATGTTCGCATTATAGCACAGCAAAGCCAAACTTTTCAATACCGGTTGCCAACAAACTTGAATGATGGCATTCGGTCCTTTCTGTGCATCTTTTCAACAACGTATTTTGTATATCAATATGCCCGCCGCCACCGCCGCGTTCAGGCTTTCCGCCTGACCGTACATCGGTATGCGAATGCGGTCGGTGCAAATGCCCAGCATATCCTCTGACATGCCGTGTGCTTCGTTGCCGATCACAAGGCAGGTCCTTGCGGCGTCCAGCGAAAAATCCTCCGTACCCTCTATATCCGCGCACGCGATCCTGTACCCGCGCGAAAGCAGCCTTGACGTGTATATCACGAGGTCTTCATAGAGCACGGGAATATGGAACAAACTGCCCATTGAGGCGCGTACGGCCTTGGGAGAAAAGCAATCCGCGCTCTCCTCGCTCAATACCACACAGGAACACCCGGCCGCGTCCGCCGTCCGTATGATCGTCCCCACGTTCTGCGGGTCCTGCACGCCGTCGAGCGCCACAATGAAACCGCCGTTCACATCGGCATGCAGCGGCTTTAACGCCACCGCCGCGATGTCCTGCGGTGTTTTGCAGTCGCTGATGGCTTCCATCACGCGCTCTTCCACGGCATAAACGCGGCGGCCCATATTGGCCGCGCGCTGCTCCAGATCCTTGTGCTGCGCGCTGCTGACGATCAGGCTGCTCAGTATATCCGGCATATGCGTGATGAGCTCCCGCACGCACTTTTCACCCTCCACCAAAAAAGCGCCATGAGCGGTGCGCCCCTTTTTGGTTTTGAGCGACTTTGCCATCTTCACAAATTCGTTCTGTGTGCTGGATATTCGTGCTTCCACTTACGCCTCCGGTTCTTCAAGATATATGTACCATTGCGGAATCGTTGTGAAAACATTCCTTTCGCACATGGTATCCGAAATATTCAGCGACGCATTATAAAGCAGCGCGTTGGTCCTGAAATAGAGCGCGATCTGCGGCATCTGGGCCAGAAACTCATCCTCCATACTTGTATACGCCGCTTTTATCGCATCTTCCTTCAATGCCGAATTGCAGTTGGCGAGTAGCCCGTCCAGCATCGGGTCGGAAAAGCGGCCGTAATTAAAAGGACCGTCCGTACCGACCATAAATGAGATATCGGGGTTTTCGTCCATATAGAAAGTGCACAGCGCCAAATCAAAGTTCCCGTTCTCCAGGCTCGTCTTGTAAACGTCAGGGTCCTGCGGGTCAATTTCCACATCGATGCCGCATTCGGCAAGCTGGGCCTGTATGTTCTGCGCCACATCCACGCGGTAAGTGTCCTCATTGTTGTTCGGGATGATCAGCTTTAATTTCAGCTGGCTGACGACGTCGCCTTCCACCTTGTCGAGCATGGGGTCTTCATTCTTGTTTGTCCATCCGGAAGCTGCGAGCAGCTCTCTCGCCTTTTGCTGATTATACTCGTACAGGTTCGACGAGCCGCCCGAAAGATACGACTTTGGCGAAACCGGGTAGTCCACCGCCACAGCATGCCCCAGCAGCGCCTTGGAAACCACGCTGCGCTTGTCGAGCGCGTAGGCGACCGCCTGACGGATATTGACATCACCGAGCAGCCCTGCCGTGTTGGGCACGAGGCAGTCGTAGTAATGCGTCATATAGTCATAATATTCGATTTCCTCGAATTTCTGATACGTATCCACCGTCAGTGAGGAGGTGGTGACGATGTCGAGCATGTTCTGTTCAAACTGCGACATTTCCGCATCATGGTCCGAAATGCAGACGGCCGTCAGCTTCTGAATATACGGCGCCTGCTTCCACCACGACGGGTTGATTTCAAACGAAACATGATCCTGCATGTCCATCTCCGTCACCTGATACGGGCCTGTTCCCACGGGCTTTGCCGTGTCGATATCACCCGATTCGCTGTAGGATTTGCAGATCACCGGAAAAGCCATGAAATAGACGGCGGCATATCCGGGAGAAGTCAGTGTGATTTGTACCGTATTGTCGTCAACTTTCTGATAGCTTGCAATCAGGCCCTTGTTATGAACATAGTTGGAATCCGCATCGGTTAAGCCCATGAGCTGATCAATGGTGTAGATCACATCGTCAGCCGTCATCTCGCCGTTGTCTCCCTGCCATTTGACGCCTTTTCTCAAGTGAAATGTCCACACCGTGCCCGTACCGTCAACCTCCCATGTTTCCGCGAGCTCGGGATAGGCTTTTCCATCAGCGCCGATTCGAATCGGCTGCTCATAGATCAGCGACAGCATGTTGTAAAGCTCCACGTTCTTTGTTTTGAGAGGATTGAGCGCCTCGGGGTTCTGCTTCGGCGCAGGAAAAACGATCTCTCCGCCCACCGTCGGCTGAGCCTCCTTAATGACGGGCGGCAGCGTATACTGGGGTATCGTTTCCTGAGGCTGATTGGTATTTAAGTCCTGGCCGCACGCGCTGAAAACGAGTGTCACCAGAACGGCCGAAAAAGCAATTACTCTCTTAAAATTCATCGTACAGTCCCTTATAAATCTGGAGGTTTCTCGTGACCTTTTTAAGATAATCCTTTGTCTCTCCGAAAGGAATATCCGTGAGTTTGCCGTCACCCGCCCACTCGATCACATTATTCGGGCCCGCGTTGTAAGCGGCCATCACCTTATCCACATCTCCGCCGAACATATCACTCAAATAGTTTAGATACCAGCAGCCGATGCGGATATTCACATCGGGCTGGTTCAGCATCTCTGTCGTAAAATCCGCAATGCCGATTTTTTCAGCCGCCCACGCGCCTGTATCCGGCATGATTTGCATGAGCCCCATCGCGCCGCGGCTCGATACCGCCGTCTCGTCAAAGCCGCTTTCCGTACATATCACCGCGCTCACAAAATAAGGATCCTGCGCGTATTCGCCGCTGTACTGCTTAATCTCATCGACAAATTTGAGCGGATAGATCTGGTACACGATCACGCCGCGCAGCAGCAGCGCAATTGCGCAGACCAGTACGACGCAAATGATCGTCCATGTTCTGCTTCGATTCTTATATTCGTCTTTTCTTCTTCTTTGACCGGTCATTTTTTACCTCACATTTTCAGTGTGCTGAGCAGATCGTCCACTTTTCTTTTCAGGGCGGACAAGCTGCCGTCATTTTGAATGATCTCATCGGCGAACCGCGACATCTCTTCATCGCTGATCTGGCTTGCGATTCTGCGTTCCACCTCAGCCGCCGATAAACCATCCCGTTTCACCACGCGCGCGATGCGCGTATTTAAACCGGCCACCACCAACCAAACAATATCCACCGTTTTACTCATGCCCGTCTGTATGAGCAGCGCCGCGTCGATAAACACGCGGCCCTGTTTTTGCTGCGCCAAATACTCGATGCGCTTAAGGATCAGCGGATGCAGCGTATCATTGAGCACTTTCAGGCGTTCGTCGCTGCTGAAAACCTCATCGGCAAGCTTTTTTCTGTTCAGCGATCCGTCCTCAAGAAAGAAACCGTCGCCGAAAACCCGCCTGAGCGCAGCCGCTCCCTCCTCGCCCGGCATCACGATCTGCTTTGAGACCTCATCCGCGCAGATCACATATTCGCCGAGGCTCCTTAAATACCTCGTGACCTCGGATTTCCCCGAGCCTATGCCGCCGGTGATCCCGATTCTCATTTTGCGTCCAGCCAGTTCTTGCCGACGCTGACCTGCGCTTGCAGCGGCACATCCATCGGGTAAGCGTTTTCCATACATTCTTTGAGCAGCGCTTTCACCGCGCTCACTTCATCCGCTGCCGTATCGATGACAAGTTCGTCGTGCACCTGCAAAATCAGTTTTGAGGCGTAATTGCCGTCCCTGAGCTTGCTCCACACGTCGATCATCGCGAGCTTGATGATATCGGCCGCCGTTCCCTGAATCGGCGTATTGAGCGCGGCCCTTTCCCCGAAGGAGCGCACATTGTAGTTGCTGGAGCGCAGCTCCGGCAGATAACGCCGTCTGCCGAGCAGCGTGGTCACATACCCGTCCGCCTTGGCCTTCGCGATGATGTTATCCATATAGGCGCGCACGGCGGAAAACCGTTCGAAATAGCGCTCAATATAGCCCGCTGCTTTTTTTACGGGAATGTTCAGATTTCTGGCCAGACCGAAATCGCTGATGCCGTACACGATGCCGAAGTTGACCGCTTTGGCGCTGCGCCTCATCACATCGGAAACAGCCTCGACTGGCACGCCGAACACCTCGGACGCGGTGCGCGTGTGGATATCGACGCCCGACGCAAACGCGTCCTTCATCACCTCATCGCCCGATATCGCGGCGAGAATGCGCAGCTCGATCTGCGAATAGTCCGCCGAGACGAGGCTGCGCTCCTGTGAAGACGGCAGGAACAGCCGCCGTATCTCCCGGCCTTCCTGCGTGCGTATCGGAATGTTCTGCAGATTGGGCTCCTTGCTCGAAATGCGGCCCGTGACCGTGGATATCTGCACGAACGTGGTATGCACGAACCCCTCGCTGTCGGCGATCTTCTTGAGGCCGTCAAGGTAAGTGCTCTTAAGCTTTGTGAGCCTTCTGTATTCTATGATCTTATCGATCACGGGATGTTTATCCGAGAGCTTTTCGAGCACCTCTATATCCGTGGAATAGCCCGTTTTGCTCTTCTTGCCGGACGGCAGGCCGAGCCTTTCAAAAAGCACCTGCCCGAGCTGCTTTGTCGAGTTGATATTGAAATCGGAGAAGCCGCATATGTCGTATATCGCCGCCGTCAGCGCATTGATCTCGGCAGTGAGCTTCTCGTCGTAAACCGCGAGCTCGCTTAAGTCAATTTTAAAGCCTGTCTGCTCTATATCGAGCAGCACGCGCATCAGAGGCAGCTCGATATCGTTATACACGGACCAGACGCCGTCTTCCTTCATCTTGTCCGTCTGCAGGCTGTGCATGCCGTAAATCGCCGACGCGCACCCGCCCAGATGATATTTTTCCGCCAGCTTGCTTAAAGACCATCCCGCCGACGCCGGGTCGATCGCGTATTCGGCGAGCTTGACATCGAAAAGCCCGCCCTTCACCGCCACGCCGTAGTCAGCCAGCATGGGGATCACCGTTTTGGCGTCGTACAGCAGCTTTGTGATCCCTTTGTCCTCCAGCAGCGGTTGCAGCGCGTGCAGCACGGTCTCGCGCGAAAAATCCAGATTGAGCAGCGAATGCTCCGATATGATCTCAAACTGCTTATCTTTTGAAAACGCAACAAAAATGTTATCCGCGAAATCGACAGCCAGCGTATCCTGCCGCCATGCCTCCTCCGTCATTGCTTTGAGCGCGTCAATGTTTTCTACATTTTTACATTCCGTCACGGCGGTTTCGGGTTTTTCCACCGATGCGCCGATGCGTTTCAGCAGCGACGCAAACGAAAGCCGCTGAAAGGCGGCGCCTGCGTTGCTCTCCGAGAGGCCGGAAAACGCGAGCGAAGCCATATCCACCTCGACGGGCGCAAACACATCGATCGTGGCGAGCTGCCGGCTCAGCTCTGCGAGCTCTTTATTTTCGGCCAGCTTGTCTTTAAGCCTGCCCTTCACGTCATCAATATGCGCGTAAACGCCGTCCATATCTTTGTATTCATACAGCAGATTCAGCGCCGTCTTTTCGCCCACGCCGGGCACGCCCGGAATATTGTCCGACTTGTCGCCCATAAAGCCTTTCAGATCGATGATCTGCGCGGGTGCCAGCCGATAAACCTCATATAATTTTTGCTTGTCATACACCTCGAGCTCGCTCACGCCTTTTCTTGTGAGCATCACGCGGCACGAATCGGACACGAGCTGAAGCGCGTCCTTGTCTCCCGTCAATAATACGGACTCCATGCCGTTCTCGTCGGCCAGCCTTGAGAGAACGCCCAATATGTCGTCGGCTTCAAAGCCCTCTTTTTCAAGCACCGCGATGCCGATGTCTTCAAGCGCCCGTTTGAGCGTGCCAAACTGCGGTATCAGCTCCTCCGGCGTTTCCTTTCGCGTCCCCTTGTATTCGGCGTATGATTCATGCCGGAACGTTTTGCCCTTCATGTCAAACGCGATCGCGAGATAATCCGGTGAAAGCGTGGCGAGCGCGTTGATCAGCATGGAGAAAAAGCCGTAAACGGCGTTGGTATATTCGCCGGCTGCGTTTGTCATGACTGTCTGAAGCGCATAGAACGCACGGTGCATCAGGCTGTTGCCGTCAACGGCCATCAGTGTTTTTTTCATCCGTTCTCCATCATCTTTTTGTTTTCGTCTAGTATATCACCATTTTAAGCCGAGCAAAAGTGACTATTTAAGTTGAAAAGGTAAAAAAAGAGTCGCGATTTGCATCACGACCAATGTAAAGGGGGTCTTAATATATTTTGTGAGGTCATTAATCATTATTACCAGATTAGTCACAAATATTCAAGTGTTATTCATCTTTTTTTGGAAAAAAATCCGCCAAAGACACTGTTGACTCCTGTACAGGCGGTATTTCATAGTGGAAATCGTCTTCCTTCTCCACTTCCTCCTGTTTTTCAACGGGCTTTTCCACCACCGGCAGCAAGGCCTTTATGGAAAGGCTGATCTTGCGCTTTTCCGGATTTACCTCGAGCACTTTCGCTTCCACCTCGTCGCCGACGCGCAACGCGTCTTCCACCTTTTCCAGACGGTGAGCGGAGATCTGTGAAATATGCACGAGACCGTCAATACCAGTTTCCAGCTGTATAAATGCGCCAAACGGCACAATGCGCACCACTTTGCCCTTCACGACATCGCCGACGCCGTATTTTTCGGTGACAAGGTCCCAGGGCTTTGGCATCAGCTGCTTATATCCAAGCGCGATCTTCTTCTTCGCGGGATCCACATTGAGCACCAGAAGCTCGAGCTCCTGACCTTCGGACACGACATCCGACGGATGCTTGACGCGGTTCCATGCGAGATCGGAAATGTGCAGCAGACCGTCGACGCCGCCGACATCCACAAACGCACCGAAATCGGTGAGCCTTTTGACAACGCCCGTCACATGCTGGCCTTTTGTAAAGCTCTCCCAGAGTTTCTTCTCGTTTTCCTTTTTCTCTCTTAAGAGCACGCCTTTGTAGGAGGCCACAAGACGCTCCTGCTTTTTGTCCGCATCAATCAGCGTGACTTCGAGCTCTTTGCCTTCAAACTGCTTCAAATCTTCCACATATTTGAGCGAAAGATGCGACGCGGGAATGAACGCGCTGTAACCTTCTATCTTCGTTGTGACGCCGCCTTTAACGGCTTTCTTCACGATACAATTGTAAAGCTTGTCCGTACCGACATTTTCCTGGATCTTCTGCCAGTTCAGTTTCTTTTCGATACGCTTTCTCGAGAGAAGGACGTTGCCTTCACCGTCGTTTAAGCTGATCACTTCAGCTTCAATTTCGTCGCCGATTTGGAATGCATCCTTGGGATTGATGTCTTCAAGGGATAACTCATTGCGCAATATGATTCCGTCTGATTTATAACCTATATTGACACATACATCATCATCCGTGACCTGTACGATGTTACCTGTTATGATCTGACCCTTCTTCAGACGAACAACCTTCTCCAAACCTTCCAGGAACTCATCCTTTTCTGTTGCCGGAGCCTGCGTTGTCTTTGTTTCTGTGTCTTCCTGGGATGTGGCTGATTCGTCCGCGGTAGACTCGGTGTCACTAGTGTCTACCATGTCGTTGGCTGCCGCCTCTTCAGTGGTGACCTGCTCACCCTCAGTGACCGGCAGCACTTTCTCATTTTCAATCATGTAGTCAAAAACCTCCCTAATCATCGTATCCGGTGTTGATGCACCGGCGACAATGCCTATTATATCACCAAACCGCATTTTTTCAAGTGATAGTTCACTTTTATGCTCAATATGATAAACATTTTTACAGTACGCTTGGCATAATTCAAAAAGCTTCCTTGTATTGGAACTTTGCTTTCCGCCCACAACGATCATAACATCGGCTTTCTGAGCGATCCGCCTTGCCTCGTCCTGACGCTGCTGCGTCGCATTGCAGATGCTCATGAATGGCGTGACAATGCCGATTTTTTTCTCCAGAGCGCTGAGTATCTGCCGCCATCTATTAAGCGTGATCGTCGTCTGCGCCACCACCACGCATTCTTCCATTTGAGGCAGCGCCGCCGCGTCCTCCTGCGTATAAACGACGTAAGCATGATCTCCCGCCCATCCGAGTATGCCGTCAACTTCGGGGTGGCCCGCTTCTCCGACAATGACGACAGCCTTTCCCTCTTCTCTCGCCCTGATCACACGCTCATGAATGCGCTTCACGAAAGGGCAGGTCGCGTCTATGAAAGCGAGCCCTTTTCCCTCCAAATCCTTGTAAACGTCCGGCGTGGCGCCATGCGACCTTATGACCACGGTTTCTCCGGGCTCAACGTCGCCGATAGATTCCACGCACCGCACACCTTTATTCTCAAGCGACTGCACCACATCCCTGTTGTGGATCAACGGCCCGAGTGTGACAATATGGTTGCCGATATTCTTTTCCACGGCCTCGACGGCCCGTTTCACTCCGAAGCAGAAGCCTGCGTTTTTTGCTAATATGACCACTTTGACACCTAAAACGTTGTGTTTTTCAAATCTTTGATTTTGCTTTCGAGAAAGCGTGTTGCGGCTTCCACAGACGCCGTATCCGTTTTAGGCCCCACATAATCGGCCAGACGGACCGGCTCCCCGATGATGACCTTCATTCTTCTGAACGGCTTGTATTTTCCTTTTATATAGATCGGAATCACCGGCGCGTCATTTTTCAGCGCGATCATAGAGGTGCCGGGCTCAAACCTTGAAATCTCTCCGCCCTTAATGCGCGTCCCCTCCGGAAAAATGCCAAACAGCTTGCCGTCTCTTAAAACGCGGAACGCATGACGGATGGCCGCGAGGTCTCCCTCGCCGCGCCGGACCGGAAACGCTTTGACCATCTTGAAAAACAGCCGGGCAAGCTTGCTTTTAAAGAGCTCCGCCTTGCCCATCCAGAATATCTGGCGCCGGAATATAACGGCAATCAAAAGCGGATCCCAGTTGCTGATGTGATTGGAAATGACCACGGCTCTGCCTTTAATTTTTCTGTTCTTTTTACCTATTATTTTCGGGAAGTACAGCAAATAAACGATAGGCATTCCGATATATCTGAGTATTTGATAAAGCATAGCCTACTCCTGTCTGAGTTTTGACAACACCAGCCCTACAACCGCGTCGATGTCCATTGATGTGGTATCTATGAGTATGGCGTCATCCGCTTTTTTAAGCGGCGCCAGACTTCTTGAAGAATCGTTTTTGTCACGCCGGCGCATATCGTCCAGCACTTGTTGAAAATCGCCGGTCAGGCCGCTTCGCTGCATTTCTTCAAAGCGCCTGCGCGCCCGTTCTTCCACATCCGCCGTCACGAAAAACTTATATTTTGCGTCCGGCAGCACGAACGTACCGATGTCACGGCCATCCAGCACAACGTCGTATTCTTTTGCGACCTCACGCTGCATGGCAACCAGCTTTAAGCGCACACAAGGGTGGGCGGAAACATCCGAAGCGCCTTTGGAAACCTCAGGTGTGCGAATATACGGCATTATGTTTTGCCCGTTGACCAGCACCCGCTGCTCATCATTTTCGTAGACAGTCTGTATATTCAGGGTGTTTAAAAACGGCTCGACCTTGCCCGCGTCCATCACATCCACACCGGCCTGCAGCGCGGCATATGCAACGCCGCGGTACATGGCGCCCGTGTCAAGATAATGGATATTAAGCTCTTTGGCGATGGCTTTGGCGAGCGTGCTTTTCCCCGCGCCCGAAGGCCCGTCAATTGCGATATTGATCATATCACTCTGTGCCCCAGCCCAATGGCCACTTCGTTTAAATGCAACAGGCCGATCCCGAAGAAAATGCCCACCGCAAGATGCTCATCACAGCGCGCAATGCCGATTTTCCCTCCGACATTGAGCCCGATGGCTTTGGATGTGATCTGAGAAATGGCTTCCCTTGCCGCGCCGGCCACAGCGCCTTCCTCGTGATGTGTTTCACCGATGATTTTTTCTCTTTTGGCCGCGACCACACAGCATTCGACAATTCTCATCACCGACGCCAGATACTCACCTCCAAAATCGACTGCGGCAACCTTGATTCCCTTTGTTGCGTATCGTTCCTTGAGCGTGTTTTCATCCTCCCTCGATGACGACAACGCAAGCCGTATTGCCGCTTTGGCGATCTCTTTACTCCCGGGCGTCATTTTTTGAACCTCCCAATGATGATTTCGCGTTTATTATATATAATATCCCGCTGTTTCACAATCATTAAAAATGCATCGTTTGCCTTCTTTGAGCATTACTTTTCTTTGATTGATATTCAGCCGGAACTCTTATCTTGTGTCATTGTTATTTGATACGCCTTGTTAAACAATTTCAATTATGGTTATATATACGTCATAAGGGCCTTTTATAAACAAGCCCAATATTTGAAAAGTTTTGGGGGTATCAGCGGTGAGAAAAATCAAACAGAGCGACGACGCTTACAGGTGCCCCGCTTGCGGGCTCGAAATGAAGCCGGACCCAACTTCGGGGAAGCTCTCGTGTCCCGGCTGCGGGCATACGGAAAATGCCTGCTTTGAAGATACCGACCATGTCGATTTTGATTTTACCGCCATAGAAAACGATCCCATGCTGCGGGATTGGGGCATCCCCGTAAAAACCGTCATATGCCCGGGCTGCGGCGCCAAAATGATTGCCGCTGCTGATGATGGCATGGTAAGCTGCGCGTTTTGCGCGACCGGTCCCATCATCGATGCCGAAGAGTCGCCGGGGCTCCGTCCCGATGCGGTGATTCCGTTTAAAATCGACGCAGCCAAGGCGAGCGAAAAAGTTCCGGAATGGATCGGCAAACGGTATCTCGCGCCGTTCGCGTTCAAAGCGGAATATGCCGCGGGCCCGCTGGCCGGCGTCTATCTGCCGTACTGGTTGTTTGACGCGCACGTCAACGCGTCGTATACCGGTCAAGCTGCCAGCAGCTATACGGATACCGAAATCACCACCGTCACCGGAGACGACCACACCGAGACAAAATCTCAAAAGGTCAAAAAGCTGCGCTGGCGGTTCGTTTCGGGACAGCTCGAGAAGAAATTCAGCAACGTCATATTTAACGACGTGCAGCAGCTTGACGCCAAGACGCTCGAAAAACTTGAACCTTTTAAGCTCAATGAGCTTGTCAAATTCGCGCCCAAATATCTGGCCGGATATCTGGCCGCGCGCGGCAAAACGGGCCTCGCGTCGGTTTGG
Source organism: Bacillota bacterium (assembly GCA_023461435.1). Lineage (GTDB taxonomy): Bacteria > Bacillota > Clostridia > Christensenellales > SZUA-584 > SZUA-584. The sequence goes on along the minus strand of JAEYLC010000010.1, from coordinate 421,561 downwards.
AACCGCGCGCTCGATTATATGGGCGGCAATGTGCGCGACGACGTGCTGGGCATCGTCAAACGCGGCGCCGATGCCGTCGGCGCTGTCAGCACCTGCGCGGATTTCACCGATATTTCATACAAGCATCTGCTGCTTCCCGTCTGGATAGGAACATACAGGTACAAAAAGAAGGTCTATCATATTTATATCAACGGACAGACGGGCATTATTTTAGGCAGTTCTCCAAAGAGCGTGCTGAAGCTCGGCCTCATCGCGCTGGCGCTTGCCGCCTTAATCGCCGCTTTTGTATTCTTTACGCTATAGCGTTATTATTTCAGCTTTCTGTTTTCCTCGGCTCTGTAAGCCGCGATACGCGCGATCAGCTCAAGCGGCAGCGGCTCATTGAGCGGAAACTGCACCGCGCCCTTCGAGCCCTTGTATTTGCTGAGCTCGTCACGAAAAGCCTCGATTCCATGCGGCGCGGGATAAAACCCGATATGATTCTTGAAGGCCGCAAAATGCACGAGATTCTTTTTAAGATAAAACGTTGGCATTCCGTAGCTTAACTTCTCCGACGCATCGGGCACAGCCTGCCGGATCGTCCGCCTGATGGCGTTGAGCTTCTCCTGTATATCGTCAGGAAACTGCGCGATGTAGTCGTCGATCGTAAGCATCTCATTTTTCTGATCCATCCGATACGCCTCCCTCGTTTTCATTATCTCTCTGCATCAGCGCCGCCTTGCCGCTGCGGCTCAGCTTTTTGACCGCGCATTCTCGCCGCATCGCTTCGCTCTTTGTGTCAAACGTCTCGCTGTGTCTCAGCACAACAGGCAATCGTGTGCGCGTATATTTGCTGCCGCTGCCCGCGTTGTGCGCGCGCAGACGTTTTTCGATGTCGTCCGTCCAACCGGTATAGTAGCTGCCGTCCGCGCATTCGAGAATATACGTATAAAACATATTATTTATAAAGGAACAGAATGCCGAGCGTGCCCGGCCCGCAGTGTGTGGAAATCGTCGGGGACGCCTCGGTGATCTCCACATTCTTAAACCCGTGTTCTGTTTCGAGCAACGCTTTCACATCCTGCGCGCTCTCGGCCATGCAATGCGTCACAAAAACGCGCTTCGAGTCAATCTCATCAACGCGTTCCATCATCTGCTCATAGTATTTCTTAATGTAATCCTTACCCCGAAACTTCACGCCCGGCACGATTTCACCGCCAACCAGCTCGAGCTTGGGCTTGATTTTGAGCCGACTGCCCACTATGGATACAAGGCGCGAGCACCGGCCTCCCATGTATAGGTACTTCAATGTATCCACCACAAAGCTGGCCTGAACCTTGGGGCGAATCTCCAGCGCATGTTTTGTGATGTCCTCAAGCCCCGCTCCCTGCATCGCAAGGTCGGACGCCTCGAGCACCTGCAAGCCCACGCCAGTGGACAGGCTTAACGAATCCACGATGGAAAAGCGGTCTTTCCCGAGCTTTTCGGCTGCGGTTTGCGCGCTCTGCATCGTGCACGAGAGCTTGCTGCTGATGCCGGTAAAAAAGATATCATAGTCCTCATCGAGAAGCCTTTTAAAAACTTCTTCAAACTCAAATTCATTGACCGCCGCCGATTTGGGCAGCGTTCCTGTTTCATCGGCATAACGAAAAAGATCAGCGCTTTTCAGGCTTTTATCGTCCGGGTATGAATCGTCCCCCAGTATGATATGCAAGGGAACTCTCTCGATGCCGCGCTGTTCGAGCGTCTCATACGAAAGGTCTGATGTCGAGTCGGTGACGATTTTGACTTTTCTCATTATAATATGCTCCTAAAAAATATGATGGCGTTGATGATCATTGGCAATAATTATATCATGCCGGCGTTTGATTTGTCCAAGGAATAAAGCGTGAATGAATGGCTAAGAAATAATGATGATACTGTAAAGCGCACGAAGACGCCTCCTTGCAGTTGAAGCGGTTTTCATGTATAATACACCAGCAAATAACATTCGGAGGGCATCATGAGCCATACCATGCCTATGGTTGCTTTGAGAGACGTCATCGTCTTTCCGCATATGGCACTGCATTTTGAAGTCGGACGTGAAAAATCCATTGCCGCGCTCGAAAAGGCGATGGAAGTCGACCAGATTATATTTCTTGCCGCGCAAAAGGACAAGGAGATTCTTGACCCTGCTCCCGAGGACATCTATGAGGTGGGAACCGTTTCGCGCATTAAACAGATATTAAAGCTGCCCGGCGATGTGATCCGGGTGCTCGTAAAAGGCGAGAGCCGCGCCCGCATAGATAGTTTCACATCGACCCAGCCGTATCTTGAGGTTGAAACGACCGAGCTGACGCCTGTTGAAACGGAAGACAGCCAAGCCAGGGAACTCGCCTTGCGGCGCATGGTGCTCGGGCTTTTTGAAAAGCTGACCACCGTGAGCACCAAGGTATCATCCGAGATACTTTCGTCCGTGAACAGCGTGGAGGATATCGGCCAGATGGCGGACATTATCGCTTCGGGCGTGCTTTTCAAGCTGGAGGACAAGCAAAGGGCGCTTGAGTGCGTGGATGTGACGGAGCGCCTCGAGCTGCTCGTGGGCCTTTTAACCAGCGAGCTGGAAATCACGGAGATCGAGAACGATATCCGCAGCAAGGTCAGAAAGCAGATCGATAAATCGCAGAAGGAATATGTGCTGCGCGAGCAGATGCGCGCGATTCAAAACGAGCTTGGCGAGGCGGGCAGCGTGCAGTCGGACGCGGACGAGCTTCGCTTAAAGCTCTCTCAAATCGACGTCAGCGACGATATCCGTGAAAAGACGGAAAAAGAAATCTCGCGCATGGAAAAGCTCTCTCTTGGTTCCCCCGAGCTCGGCGTGATCCGCACCTATGTGGAATGGATACTCGAGCTGCCGTGGAACAAGTTCAGCGAGGACAACCTCGATTTGAAGCACGCGAGAAAGATACTCGACGAAGACCATTACGGCCTCGAAAAAGTCAAAGACCGGATCGTCGAATATATTGCGGTGCTCGGGCGCAAAAAAGACCTGCGCGGCCCCGTTCTGTGCTTCGTCGGCCCGCCGGGCACCGGCAAAACGTCGATCGCGCGCTCCATCGCGCGTGCGCTCGGGCGCAGCTTCGTGCGCACCTCCCTCGGCGGCGTGCGTGACGAGGCCGAGATCAGAGGCCACCGCCGTACATACATCGGCGCGATACCCGGCCGCATCATTTCGTCCATCAAGCAGGCGGACAGCATGAACCCCGTGTTCCTGTTTGACGAGATCGACAAGATGGCAAACGATTTTCGCGGCGATCCCGCCTCGGCGATGCTGGAGGTGCTGGACCCTGCAATCAACAACAGCTTCCGCGACCATTATCTTGACCTGCCGTTCAGCCTTGAGCATGTAATGTTTTTGACGACGGCGAATAACTACGATACCATTCCCGCCCCCCTGCTCGACCGCATGGAGATCATCGACCTCTCAAGCTATACCGAGCTTGAGAAGATGGGCATCGCGAAGAACCATCTGATCCCCAAGCAACGCAGCGAGCATGGCTTGGAAGAAAACGAAGTTACCATCCGCGACACGGCGCTGACCGAGCTGATCCGCCGCTACACGCGCGAAGCGGGCGTCCGTGAGCTCGAACGCAAAATCGCGACGATATTCCGCAAATGCGTGGTGGATCTCACCGGCTCGCGCTCACGCATCATGGTCACCAAAAACACGCTCGTCCGCTATCTCGGGCCCCCGATTTTTTCTCAAACGGAATCGGGCAGCGAGGACAAGGTGGGCGTGGTGATGGGGCTTGCGTGGACAGCCGCAGGCGGCCAGACGCTCGTCGTCGAGGCCATCAAGATGCACGGCAAGGGCAAGCTCTCGCTCACAGGCAAGCTCGGCGAGGTGATGCAGGAATCGGCCAAGGCGGCACTCAGTTATGTGCGCGCCAACAGCGAGGCGCTCTGCATCGGCGAGGACTTTATCGACAATACGGACATCCATATCCATCTGCCCGAAGGCGCGATCCCCAAGGACGGCCCGTCCGCGGGCATTACGATCGCCACGGCGCTCGTGTCGGCGCTATCCGGCCGCCCCGTGAGAAGCGACATCGCGATGACGGGCGAGATCACGCTGACCGGACGCGTGCTGCCCATCGGCGGGCTTAAGGAAAAGGCGCTGGCCGCGCTCAAGGTGGGCATCCGCACCATCATCATTCCGGCCGGCAATGAAAAGGACATCTCGCTCATGCCCGCGACGCTGCGCAAGTCTGTCAAGTTCATCAAGGTGTCTAATCTCGATGAAGTGCTGGCTATCGCCATCGTGAAGCAGGAGGGTGCATGCTGATAAAAAACGCCCGATTTTTAAAGAGCATGAAAGCAAAGGCGGATTATCCGTCTCTTGACATGCCCGAAATCGCGATATGCGGCAAATCCAACGTCGGGAAATCGTCGCTGGTCAATTACTTGACAAACAATTCCAAGCTTGCGAAAATCAGCTCCAGCCCCGGGAAAACGCGGCTTGTCAATTTCTTTGTGGTCAACGAGGAGTTCCTGCTCGTCGATCTGCCGGGTTACGGCTTTGCGCGCGTGAGCAAATCGGAGCAGCAAAGCTGGTCGAAAATGATCGAAGGCTATTTGAGCCATTCCAAGCAGCTGCGCGCGCTGCTGATATTGCTCGATATCCGCCACAATCCGACGGCGGACGACAAGCTCATGTTTGAATACGCGGCGCATTTTGGAATATCGGTCATCATCGTCGCCACCAAAGCCGATAAAATTGCGAAAACCAAACGTTTCGCGCAGCTCAATCTGTTAAAAAACAGCGTCAGCGGCGGTGTGGATTACCCCATCGTGGCCGTATCCTCCTCCAACCGCTTCGGCGCCGATTCCCTGCTTGATGAAATTGAAAAGGCTCTGACGATATGAATTTATTCGCCATCGGTGACCTTCATCTCTCCGGCTACAGCCTTAAGCCCATGGATGTGTTTGGCGAGCATTGGAACGGTCACTGGGTAAAAATTAAAGAAGACTGGCTTCATTGCGTCGGCGATGACGACGTGGTGCTGCTGCCCGGCGATCTGTCGTGGGCGATGCGGCTTGATGAAGCGCGCACGGATATCTCAGAGATCTGCGATATGCCGGGCATCAAAGTGCTGCTGAAGGGCAATCACGATTACTGGTGGGGCTCGCTCGCTCAGGTCAATTCGCTGCTATTTAACAACACGATGGCGTTGCAGAACAACAGCTTTGTGTTCGGCGGTTACGTGATCGCGGGGACGCGCGGCTGGCTCTGCCCCGGCAACCGCCAGTACAATCCCGAAGAGGACGAAAAGCTGTATAAGCGCGAAGCCGGGCGGCTGGAGCTGTCGCTTTCGCACGCGCGAAAAGCCGCGCCCGATAAAACGCTGATCGGCATGATCCACTATCCGCCTTCTGATCAGGACGGCTCCCCCACGCTGTTCACCGAGCTCTTTGAAAAGTACGGCGCATCTCAGGTGGTGTACGGCCATCTGCACGCGGCCAGCATCAAGGGCGCGCTCTCAGGCACCGTGCGAGGTGTTAAGTATACGCTCGTCTCGTGCGACGCGACCCATTTTTCACTTCACAAACTCGTTTAGAAAACCGCTTGCATGAATCAGCGGTTTTCCAGCCCCTGCGCGCTCAATATATCGACGTCCTCCTTGGAGGGCGTTTTTTGCTGCATGAACGCGAGTCGTATCACCTCTCCGATATGCTTGACGCCCGCCACATGGATACCGCCGGTTTCCTGCACCTCGTCGATATTCTCAGCCGGTATGATAACCAGCGAAGCGCCCGCTCTTTTGGCCGCCCATACCTTTTCCTTGACGCCGCCCACGGCGCGTATGCTGCCGTTGATGGATATCTCCCCCGTCATTGCGAGGCCGGGATTGACGCACCGGCCTGTGATGGCGGAAAACACCGATACGGCAATCGCCGCACCCGCCGAGGGGCCGTCGATCGGCGAACCGCCCGGCATATTGATATGGATGTAGTAGTCCGACGGGTTGATGCCGAAATTCTTCTGCAGTGCGGTCAATACGTTTTCCACGCTGCTCTTCGCTGTGCTCTTGCGGCGCAGCTTCTTGCTCTCGCTGCCCATCTCCTCTTCGTCCACAAGGCCCGTCACCGTCAGCGAGCCTTGCGCCGCCTTCACAGCCACCGTTTCGATCTCTATGATCGTGCCGATCTGCGAGCCGTATACCGCGAGTCCGTTGACGCAGCCGACCGCATTGGCGCCGAGCCGCAGCGTCGGGCGCTTCACGTATTTGCCTGTCTCAATGACCCAGTTCACATGCTCGGCCTGCACCGTCTGCAAGCCCTTTTCCCGGGCAACTCCCGCCGCCATTTGTATGATGTTCACCGCGTCGCGCCCGTTACTCGCGTATTCCCCGATGATCGCCGCGGCGGCGTCGGTGATGCCCGTGCCTGCCCTTACAGCCGCGTTCTTGCTGATCGTCACAACCTCCTCGGGAAACAGCTGCCGGAAATAAATTTCCATGCAGCGCGAACGTATCGCGGACGGAATATCGCGCGGAGAACGCGTCGTCGCGCCCACGAGCCGAAAATCCGCAGGCATGCCGTTCGCGAATATATCGTGGACATACGCGGGAATGCTTTTGTTCTCCTTGCTGTAATAGGCACTGTCGAAATAAACGCGCCGGTCTTCGAGCACCTTTAAAAGCTTGTTGATGTGGAACGGGTGCAGCTCGCCAATCTCGTCGAGAAACAGTATGCCGCCGTGCGCGCGCGTCACCGCGCCTTCCTTGGGCTGCGGCACGCCCGCCACGCCGTATGCGCCCGCGCCCTGATAGATCGGGTCGTGCACCGAGCCGATCAGCGGGTCGGCGATGTTTCTCTCGTCGTACCGAAGGCATGTCGCGTCGATCTCGATGAATTTCGCGTCGGGGCGGAACGGCGAGCCCTTCCCGCGCTTCGCCTTATCCATCACGAGCCGTGCCGCGCACGTTTTCCCCACGCCCGGCGGCCCGTATATCAGCACATGCTGCGGATTCTCGCCGCAAAGCGCCGCGGACAGCGCCATGATGCCTTCCCTTTGCCCCACGATCTCATCGAAGCTCTGCGGCCGCGTTTTTTCGGACAGCGGCACATTAAGCGAAATACTGCGCATTTTCCTGAGCTTTTCCATCTGAACCTTGGATTCGCTTTCGAGACTTGACTTTGCGTTTCTCTTGTTTTTCATCTGGCTGTAAAAATACGAGCCGATCACAACGCTGACCACAAGCTGAATGATTATCATGATTTCTGTCATAAAAAAATAGCCTCCCGACCCCGTAACATTAGTATACGAAGCCAAAGGCTATTTATGCAGTCCTTATGTCAGCTGAAAAGGTCGGCAAAGCGTGAGAAAAAATCTCCGCTTTCTTCGCTTTGTTCCGTTTGCTCCGCTTTTTCAACCTTGATTCCCGGCGTGGTCAATATGTATTGGACGCTGGCCGGGCTGTTCTTTCCGGGCGACGCGAACGACACGGCGGGCTCGCTGTCGCCAGTGATGTCCGCTGTTTTGTCTGTGATTTCGTCCTTCGCGGTCACGATGCCGTCTTTAAAATCGATCTGCCCGTCGATCAGCTCCTGCACGTTCGACGGCAAGCCCCTGAGCGCGCGGTACAGCTTATTAAAGCCCTCTGCGCTTTGGCTGACGCCCTGCCGGTATGAAGTGAAGCCGCTGTGAATACCGCCGAAGCCCGATGTGATCTGCGCGCCGCCGTCCGCGGCCTGCGCAAGGCCGTCGTCAAACGCATGATATCCGTTCGCCGTCTGGCTGACGCCGTCCGCATACTGGTTTAATCCGCCGCTTGCCGATTCCAGCCCGCCGGAAAGCCCCTGAACGCCGCCGATCAGCTGCAGTACGCCGCCCGCGAGCGCCTTCACCGATTCGTCGGGGCTGCTTGCAAGAGATTGCGCGAGCGCTTTCAAGTCTTCGGCGCTGCCTGCGAGCGCGGACAGATTGCCGCTGACCTCTGATACGCCCGACACAACCGCCGAGCCGTTCTCCGCGAGATCATCAAGCCCCGCGCGAATCTGGGCGGATGCCGGTTTTAACGCCTGTACGCCCGAGACGTATGTATTGAGGCCTGCTTCATACTGCGCCAGGCCGTCGTCCATCTGCGCGCCCGCCGAGCTGAGCGCCGCAAGTCCGTCATTCATCTGGCCCGCCCGTCCGGCCAGCGTTTTCATGCCGTCCTTCAGCTCCGTGGTGCCGTCTACCATATCGTCGGCGCCGCTGATCATATCACTCAGGCCGTTTTCAAACTCGTCGATGCTGTCCGTCACGCTCGGTATAGACAGCGCGCCTTTGAGCAGCGTGACCGTGATCGGGTCCATCTCAAAGCCGTTCACATCGGCCTCCATCGTCAGAGAGCCGCTTTGCTCCGGCATGATGATGCTGCTCACATTCACGGAGCTGCCCACCGACACCAGTGACGCGCCTGGCGCTTTGACATTGGACGCCGAGCCGCTGCCGAACACGGCGGACACCTGCGCCATCAGACCTTTTCGCACGGCCTCATCGCAATTTGCGTTCGGCGCATAATCCATCACGATTTTAAGGTGGCCGCTCGCTCCCGCAAGGCTTTCCGCCGACACCTCTTTACCGTCAAGATAATAGTGAAATGCAAGCGTCAAGGGCAGTTCACCCGCCATCGTGCCCTGATAATACAGGCCCCCATCCGCGGGTTCATCGGGAAACGTGATCTTATCTCCATCTATCACCGGCTCGCTCATCGTCGAAAGATTCTTGATCTCTGTGTATGTCCCGTAATCCGTATAGCCGCCGCTCAGATGGTTCACCACATAGATGCTGCCGACGCTGCCGTCGTTATTCAGCGACGCATAGACCGTCTCGGTCTTTCCCGTATCCGCAGCCATCGCCGGTGTGACGAACATCATTAAGCTAAGCGCCAGTGTCATGGCCATAGCCGTCATTCTTTTTAGCTTCATAATCCATACCCCCAATCAAATCCCTGCAGCGCATATTCCGAATTTGCGCATATCATCATCGTTATTTTGATTCCACTTGGCTTTTTATATCTCATTTTTCTGTCTCCTTTTAAATAGCTTTGCTCTTAACGTCGTTTTCTTGATGACACCGTCGAGCGTAATCAGCAGCTGCGGCAGCACGAATATTGTGAGAAAGCCCGAAAGCAGCGCGCCCCGGCCGATCAGCGTCCCGAGCTGCGCCATGGCCTGCTGAGTAAACGTCCCCGCGATCACAAACCCGCCGACCGACAGCACAAACGCCGAGACCATGATGGACGGACCCGCTTTCTCCACGGCGTACTCGGCCGCGCTTCTTTTATCCATCGTTAAGCGGCCCTCCTGAAAGTAGTTGGTCATCAATATCGCGTAGTCGATCGTGGCGCCGAGCTGCACGGCGCTGATGATCATATACCCGATGAATATCATCGGCGTCCCTTCAAAATACGGCACCGCCATGTTGATCCAGATGGATGTCTCGATGATAAAAAGCAGTATCGCCGGTATTGTGACAGACCGGAACGTGACGAGTATGATGATGCCCACAAAAGCGATAGAGAGCCATGTCACAAGCGAAAAATCTCCCGATGTGGCCTGCGCGATGTCGTAGATGACGGGCGACGGACCGGTCACGGTGGCGGTATCGAAATGATTCGACGCCACGCTTCGAATCTGCTCCACAGCCTTCATCGCCGCCGGGCTTTCGATCGGCGTATCCACTTCCACGATATAGCGTGAATAGTTATCGCTCAGAAACTCATCTCTCAAATAATCCGGCACGATCTCCTGCGGCGTCGCCGGGTCGATAAAGGCATAGAGGCCCTGCACGCTCTTGACGGTATCGAGCTTCTCGATTTCCTGCGCCATGTCGTATTCGCCGGTTTCGCTGCCGCGCGGCACGATCACCACAAAATCGTTGCTTTCACCGAAAGTCTGTTTGATTTTATCGTTTGCCGCGGTCTGCTTGGCGTCTCCCACGTTGCTCGACGAATACATGAATTCGTTTTTGTTCTGAGCCATGAATGATAACAGGCTCGTGACGATAAGCAGCCCGACCACGATATATTTGACTTTGCCGCCGAGCAGGTGCTGAACCTTCTTAAGCGAAGGCAGCAGCGCTTTGTGCTTTGTTTTGTCGATCAGCTTTACGCACAGGACCGCAAGAACCGGCAGCAGCAGCATGACGGACAGCAGGCTGAAGACGATGCCTTTGGCAAGCACGAGCCCCATATCCGCGCCGAGAGTATAGCTCATGAATATCAGTGCGAGGAAACCCACAAGCGTGGTTGCGCCGCTCGCCATGATGGATGAGAAGGACGCGCGAACGGCCTTGGTCATCGCTTTATTCGGGTCGCTTTCCGTCTGGCGTTCGTAACCGAATCGGTGCAGCAGAAATATTGAATAGTCCATCGACACAGCCAGCTGCAATATCGCCGCGCTCGCGAATGTCATATACGATATTTCGCCGAATATCACATTGGTGCCCAAATTGAGCAGAATGGCCACGCCGATTGTGAGCAGGAACAATATAACCTCGGCGACGGAGTTGGTGGTGAGAAACAATATGACCAGCACGATGCCAAGCGCGATTGCCACGCCCGTCATGATGTTGCCGTTGATGGAATTGACATTCATGTAAGCGTCCATCGCGCTGCCTGAAAGCAGCGCATCGTTCCCGAATACATCCTTGATTTCATTGAGGGCGCCGCGCGTCGCGTCTGAATAATCATCCTGCGTGAAGACGATCTGCAGCAGCGCGCTGCCGTTATTATAATAATTGTTGCGCACTTCCTTATCGATCAGCTCGACGGGCTGCTTCAAATCGGCCACATCGTCGAGCCAGACGACCGTTTCAATGCCGCCGATCGCTTCGAGCTTTTCCTTGGCGTCTAGCACCTGCACAATGCTCTTGTCTTCGAGCATCAGCAGCGCGCTGCCGTTGTAGCTGTACTCGGTCTTTAATATATCGATACCCTTTTTGGAATCGGAATGGTCGGGCAGGTATTTGGACATATCATAATTCTGTCCCACGCCCAGCATTAAAAACGCGCAGACCACTGCCGCGCATGCAAAAATGATGATGACGGTTTTCTTTTTTCCGACGGCCCTTTCAAACAGCAACTTCAATGATGCTCTCCTCTTTTCGTTTTCCTCAAAGATCATCATAGGGCCGAAAAATGGCGCGCACAATGCCCCGAACGTGTGCAATCGCACACCATTCGGGGTGATTTTTCATTCACCCTTTCGGGTGAATATCGCTTTATTGCGCTGAATTATGGCCGTTTCCCAGCAAGTTGACAAGCTGGAGCCGGTTTGTGATATTAAGCTTTGAATAAATGCGCTTGATATGCGATTTGACGGTGTTGACGCTGATATGCAGCTTTTCTGATATCACCTGATTGGACATGCCTTTGGCGAGCAGCTCAATCACCTCATATTCGCGGTCGCTCAACGAGAATTTATTTTTCAGGTCTTCCTTCTTCGGCGATATATCGATCTCCTGACTGTAGTGTTTGAAGAAATATGTGCACAGATCGACAAACACGAAGACCGAGAACACGGCATACGAGATATGCGTGAGCTGAAACGATATGTTTCGAAGCAGCAGAAAATCGATGATCGAGTAAGCGATCTGCGGAATAAACGCAATCAGAAAATACCGTGACAGCCTTAAGTCATGCGGCGCCGTAATTTTGCGGTACATGCCGGCCACCGCGAGCGCCTCGATAAAAAGCGCGATGGAACAGAGCGGGTAAAACGCCCATATCGCGGTGGTGACCGACTGCGTCAGATCCGCGCGCGACATGTACATGACGAGAATCGCGGTGGTGACCAGCAGCACGCCCGTAATGCCTGTCGCGGAGAGCAGCGCCACGCGTTTCTTGTGCTGGGAGATCGGGAAAAGCTGTATCACATAAAAGCAGGCCGCGAGTATCGACGCCATGATCAGCGCGATGATAAGCAGCGCGAACAGCGGCGTGAGCCACGACACGCTCGCTGCCCCCGCTTCGTTCTTCACGTTGAGGCTGTACATATAGGAAATGAAAAGCAACGCTGCGACGGGCAGCAGCACCATCAATGTGCGGCGCGCGAGACGGTCCTTTGTTCTTAAGTACATAATCACTGAAAACAGCATGGATGAAAACAGCAGTGACGTCTCCACAAACTGTATCGCGTCGAAAATGATGCCCAAATTACGCCTCCGAAATATTGTTAGAAAAATTATACCATTGCCCTTAAGGTGTGCATAGCGTTTCAACAAATGTTTACATTAGATTCACTTACCGCTTTGAACCATCGTCTTGCGCTATCAGCCTCCCATTCACGCGCTTGCGAAATGATTCTTTTGCTGTATCGCGCCTTTTTCGCATTTGTTGCCCCAAGCGTCGATCAGCGTGTCGTTTTCGTAGACGCAGATGATCTCGCAGTTGTTGGCACAGCGGCCGCATGTGACGCCGCGCGTCGCAAAATCCGTCTCCGCGACGCTGAAATCGAACCGCTTTTCCTTCAATGACCGGCACGCGAGTATCGCCGCGCCGAGCGCGCCCGTCAGATGGCCGTTTTCATCGACGATGACGGGATGCCCTGTGGCTTCCTCGAAGGCCTTTATCACGCCGACGTTTTTGCTGACGCCGCCCTGAAACACGATGGGCGGATTGATCTTCTTGCCCTTGCCGACGTTGTTTAAGTAGTTTGTGACCACGGCCTTGCACAGCCCCGCGATGATATCCGGCTTTGAGTAGCCGATCTGCGCCTTATGCACGAGATCGGACTCGGCGAACACGGTGCAGCGCGCCGCAATGGGCGTCGGGTTATTCGACGTGAGCGCGATCCGGCCGAAATCCTCAACGGCGATGCCGAGACGCGCGGCCTGGCTCGAAAGAAACGAGCCCGTGCCCGCGGCACACAGCGTGTTCATCGCGTAATCCACGACGATGCCGTTTTCAATCAGAATGATCTTGGAATCCTGCCCGCCGATCTCGAATATCGTGCGCACATCGGGGTACATTGCCGTCGTGCCGATCGCGTGCGCCGTGATCTCGTTTTTCACCACCGACGCGCCCGTCATCACGCCGACGAGCTTGCGCGCGCTGCCCGTTGTGCCGACGGATATCACCTCATAATCCAAGCCCTTCAGCTTTTCTGCCAGCACGCCAATCAGTTGTTTCGAGGCGGCGATCGGGTTGCCCTCGGTCCACAGGTATTCGGAGGCAAGAACGTTATTGCTGCTGTCGATCACAACGCCTTTTGTGGATATCGAGCCGATATCGATGCCCATATATGCTTTTTTCATTTTTCGTACTTCCTCATTTGAATCATGTCGTAGAATGCTTCGAGCCTCGTCTGTATGCCCGTATCGCCCGTCTGCGAATCGAAGCTGAAATACAGTACGGGTATTTTATAGTCCAGGCTGATGTTCTGCAGCACCGGAATCGAATCCATCTCGGGCGTGCAGCCGAACGATTTCACATGGATGATGCCGTCATATCCTTTTTTTGCGCACGAGAGCGCCACATCGATCGTCGCCATGCTCGTCGCGCCCATATTGTATTTTGAATAGCCGTGTATTTTGCGCCCCATTTCCTTTTCCGGATAATGAAAAAGGCTGTGAGAAAGGTTCATCCAGCGCTCTATCGCCATGCCCATCTTCGCCATCTCGCGTTCGATATTGTGGTTGCTGAACGGGTCCATGATCGTGTAATATTCCCCGACGATCGCGACCCGCAGCGGCCGCCTCGGTTTGTCGGTCGGGATGCTGCGCATCGCGTCCATGCAGCGCTGATACGCTTTCTCCACATCCTTTTTTGTATTGCAGCCGCGAAGCTCGCTTAAAAAGCGGCTCTTTTGCGCATCAAACGCGCCGTTTTCCGTCTCAAACCCGACATTGCGCCGGATATAGTCGTCGGCGCTGTCCATACATTTCGCCATCTTCACGGCGGCCAGCAACGCGCCCGTCACCTTGGGTATCGAAAAGCTCGGGTTGATCTTTTTAAACTCGGCGATCAGCGTATGCAGCTTGGAATAATCCGCGTGAGCGAGATTCACAAAATCGAATTTGTAACCGAGATCACGTAAAATCTGCTCGTGCAGCTCGCCGTAATACCCGAGACGGCACGCGCCGCCCGTTTGGACGAGCAGATCGGCGCCGCTCTCGATCGCTTCGATATAGCTGCCAAGGTTGTATTTAAACGGCGCGCATACGTAATCGGGGCTGTATTTCGTGCCGAGCTCGAGCGTGCGTTTGGTCATCGGCGGCGGCGTCACGTAATTCATATCAAGGCCGCGCGTCACGAGAAACTCGAGCGGCACGCAGTAATCGCCGAAATGCGGAAATGTCACTTTGCGCTTCATTTGGCCCTCGCCTCCCGCCTGAATTTGATGATATCGACAAAGCTCTCAAGACGCGTCTCGATGCCCGCCTCCGCCTGCTGGCTGTCCATCAGCAGGTTCAGCATCGGTTTGCCGTGTATGCGCCGCAGCAGTATCTCGTTGACGAGCGAATCGGGCCCGCACGGAAACGCGCTCATGAGTATGATGCCGTCCACCGAGTCCTTGTACTCGAGCACCGCGCCCATCAATTCCCGGTTGTACATCCACGGCAGGCTGTCCGTCAGCTCAAACGCGCGCTCCCGCGCCCTGCGTCTGTCCACAATATCCGCGACGACGGGCACCGTGCCGAGCTCGCGAAGAATCCTCAGCACCGGCGCGCCGATCAGCTTGTCGTACACGTTATACGGATGCGCGACGACAAGTATCTTAAGACCGCCGGCGCGCAGCAGCTCTCTTTGCGTTCTGACCTCTTCCGACGCCGCCTGCCTTTCGGCCATTTTGGCAAGCATATAAGCGCGAACCGTGGCGGGCCTGCTTTTATTCAGCTTGCGGCCGAGGTGCATAAACGCCTTGAGCTCGCCCTTCGAGCGGCGCACGTCGATATTGAAATCCACGAGCTTTGGCGACTGGTCACGAAACGTGCTGCGCACGATGTCATACAGCGCCTCAAACTTCGTGCAGAGTATGCCGTCTTTGCCGTAATTGGAGATGCGCGGCACAAACAGCCTGTCGCACTTGTCGAGCAGATAACGGACATGCCCGAGATAGATTTTCGAAGACAGACAGGTTTCGTCGATCGCGTACATCGTGCCCTGATTGAGTATCTCTTTGTTGGTGTCCGGGCTTAACACGACCTCGATGTTGAGCGCTTCGAAAAATGTTTCCCACAACGTGCGATATCTGTAATACAAAAACGCTTTTGGTATGCCGACTTTCATGCTGACCTCCGTTAAAGTTAAAATGTATTATATCACAGACGGCATATTCCGGTAAATCTCTTTGATTCCGGGACATTCGGCGGCGTAAAAAACGGCAAAAAAAAAGACCGCCGATTGACGGTCTTTCAATCAAAATCTTTTGTCGTTGCCGGCAATCAGCTGTGCGTCCCTTCGTACACGCCGATGAACGGGCGCACGTTGCTCGCCGTTTTTTCAGCCGTATCCTGTTCGCCGATTGTTTTTGACATGGCTCTGTAAATTTCTTCACTTGCGCCTTTAAGCCTTAAAAGCTTCTGATAACATCCGGCTACTGCCATGTTCAGCTGTTTTTCTTCGTTTCTGGCTTTGACGACGATGTCGGCGGCCTGCGCCTGCGCCTCAAGCACAATCGACTTGGCCGTCTCCTCCGCGCGCGCGATCGCGCCGACGATGTACTGCTCGTTTTCGATAAACCTCTTTAGCTGTAATTTCAGACCACGGTTCTCATCACGCATTGTCATAATGCGGTCGCGCTGCTCCTTCAAACAATCCTCATAATCGTTCCTCACCTTTAAAAGCAGCATATCCACATCGTCGGCATTGTATTTTCCCGTCATGCTTCTTTTTAAATTGTTCATTAAGACCACCCTTTCTTTTTTAAAAAAAGAATAGCACCGCCCGAATCTTAGAAAATGTCGGACGGTGCGGTATGGTTCGTCTTATTTTGGCGCTAGTTGGCCCACTGCTCTAAAAGGCTCTTTTTCAGATCGTACAGCTTATACGACAGGTCAACCTTGTATTCCTGCGGGTTGATCAGGCGCTTGATCTCGTCCCAGAACGTGGAGAGGTCCTCTTTCGCGTACTGCTGTATGTCCATAAGCGGCGGCGAATTATACACCTGTCTCCCGTCCACGAACACCGGAATCAGCAGCTCCTTCGCATGGTAATTCGTGAGGCGCATGCGTTTCCACGTATCCACCGGATGGAATATCACGAGCGGCTGATTCTCGTCGATCACTTCGTCATCAAGCATAATCAGATCAGCGATCGCCTTTTTCGAGGCGTTGTCGTAAAGACGCGTAAGCTTTTTATAGCCGGGATTCGTGATCTTTTCGACGTTGTCGCTGACCTTGATCTTGGGTATCATATTTCCGTTATCGATCTCGGCCGAGAGCTTATAAACGCCGCCGAGCGCCGGGCAGCCGTCTCCTGTGATCAGCTTTGTGCCCACGCCCCACACGTCGATCTTGGCGCCCTGCAGCTTCATATCGCGTATCAGCCATTCGTCAATATCGCTGGAGGCAAATATCATCGCGTCGTGGAAGCCCGCGTTATCAAGCATGATCCGCGCCTTCTTGCTTAAATACGCAAGGTCACCCGAATCCAGCCGTATGCCCACAGGCTTGTGGCCTTTTGCCCGAAGCTCCTCAAAAACCTTGATTGCGTTCGGTACGCCGCTTTTGAGCGTATCATACGTATCCACAAGCAGCATGCACGTATCGGGAAAAATATCCGCGTAAGCGCGGAACGCGTCGATTTCGTTCGGAAAGCTCATTACCCAGCTGTGCGCGTGCGTGCCCTTGGCCGGTATGCCGAACAGCTCTCCCGTCAGCACGTTCGATGTGGACGTGCATCCGCCGATGATGGCGGCTCTCGCGCCGTAGATGCCCGCATCCGGCCCCTGCGCGCGCCGCAGGCCGAATTCAAGCACGCTGCCGCCTTCTGCCGCATAGCAGACGCGCGATGCCTTGGTGGCGATCAGCGTCTGATGGTTGACAAGGTTCAGCAGCGCCGTCTCAACCAGCTGAGCCTCCATAATAGGCGCTTTGACGCGGATGATCGGCTCGTACGGAAAAACAACTGTTCCTTCCTTCACCGCGTAAATCTCGCCCGTAAACTCAAACTCTTTCAGATGCTGCAAGAACGCCTCATCAAACAAAGACAGCGAACGCAAGTATGCGATATCCTCTTCCGAAAAGTGCAGGTTATTCACAAAATCGATCACCTGCTCCAAACCGGCGGCAATCGCGTAGGCGCTTTCGCAGGCCGCTTTTCTGTAGAAAAGATCAAATACGGATACTTTTTTGGACATGCCGCATTTTTGGTATCCATACATCATTGTGAGCTGATAGAGGTCTGTCAGCATTGTTAAATTACGCACTTGATTATGACTCCTTATTCTCGTCGCCCTCAGAATCGCTCTCGGATTCTTCTTTTTTCTTCAGCTTCTTTTGCTCTTCGGCTTTCTGCGCTTTTTGTTTAGCCCTCTCAAGCTTCTTCTTTGCTTTTTCCGCTTTGTCTTCGGCTTTCTTTACCTTTTCGATCTGATCCTCATATTTTTCCCTGATCTCTGCGGCTTTGTCTTCCGCCTTTTTCAGGTCGCTCTCAGCTTTGATCGTCCTTGAGTTGGCTCTGTATTCTTCGATCTGCTGCGGGGTCCAACTCAGGCTGTAAAAGCCGTCGTAAACAGGCCATTCTTTCTTAAAGCGCGGCATCAGCACGACATAAAGCAATCCGCCCGCAATCAGCAAAAGGCTCACGATCTGGGAAACGCGGAGTCCGCCCACCATTAGGCTGTCGGTTCGCAGCGATTCGATAACAAAACGGCCGATACCGTAGCCGACGCAATAAAGCGCGAATATGCCGCCCTTTGTCTTGATCTTTTTTCTGAGCAGCATCAATATGATGAACACGATCACGTTCCATATGAATTCATAAAAAAACGTCGCCTGATACCAAAGCCCCTCTATCTTGACACCGGCTGGGAACCACTGCAATGCTTTGTTGAGTATCAGGCCGCCATGCGCTTCCTGGTTCACAAAATTGCCCCAGCGGCCGATGCCCTGAGCGATAATCAGGCTGGGCGCCGAAATATCGAGCAGCTCCCCGAGCGATACCCTTCGCCAGAATTTGAATATGACCGCCGCGATCACGCCGCCGATCACGCCGCCGTAAATCGCAAGACCGCCGTTCCAAACCGCGATCACATCGTAAAAAGTTTTATACATATCCGGGTCCGGCGCGAAAATCACGTAATACAGACGCGCACAGACGATGGCCAACGGTATCGCAAGCAGCATGAAATCAAGTATCATTTCACTGCGGTATCCTCTTCGTTTTGCTTCGAGCACACCCAGCACCACGCCGAGCACCAAGCCCGTTGCGATAATAATGCCATACCAATGGACGGCAATTCCGTTTTCACCAAAAAGATAAAAAGCCACTTTGGGAACGTCCATATTAACCTCCACAATTTACTATCTTTTTTTGACGCTGAATCCATTATAGGAGTTTGACTCGGCGGGGTCAAGAAACCGGTTGTAAATAGTCTATGAAAAGCGGCCTGTCAGGCCGCTTTGTAAGTCACCTATTTAATTAAAACGCGTCGCTGTCCAAATAATCGGCGATCACACGCAGCGACTTCTCGCTGTTGCCGCCCAGGCGCCAGAGCGCAAAGTTTTTAATCCCGGCGGTTTTGGCCGTATCCATCCAAAAGCATAGCGTCTCGCCGTCGGCGTACCAAACGGTATGCGACGCTTCATTTTGATATGTGAAGGAGAGCGCGCCGCTGCTTTTATCGCGAACAGGCGTTGAGTTCGTTGCCTGCACTGTCTCAATCGCGTCTTTTTCGTTCAATGAAGTGATTTCTCCGATCGAAGACCAGTCAAACCCGCCCGTCGCGAAAGCAAAGCATACATTCGGCCCGAGGCAAACGCTTTTTGCCGCCGTTTCGAGTATAAAGCTTTCATCAGCTTTCGGTCCCGGTTCATCGCTGTGGCTGCCATAAAGGTTATATATCATCACCACATATTCAGGTCCCGCAGGGAACGCCGCCTTTCCGAGCGCCGAGGTTTCAAGGACAACGCGAAGCTCCAGTCCCTCGCTGCTCGTTTTGTCTTTGAGCGCAGTGAGAAACTCCGAAAATAGCTGCCATAACGCATCGTCGCCTTTGATATCCTCATAATCGATCTCAATACCGTCCACGCCTTTTTGCTTAGCCAGAGATATGATTTCGTCGATATGGGCGTTCATGCGCGTCGAACTCGAAAACAACCGCTTCAGCAGGTCCACGTCTTTGAGCGACGACTCGCCGTTATCGTATTTGATATCGTTCACAAATGTCAGATAGGTCTTCACCGACGTCCCGTAGGCGCCGCGGACCGCCTGAAGCGTATCCTCGGAGGTCTGAGGGAACACGATGCCGTCATCCTGTTTAAAATAAGCGGCAAAAACGCTGATGCTTCCCATCACGGACGATAAAGCGCTGCTCTCGGATATCGCCGTTTCGTTGTCCCAATAGACCATCCATGGATAAAACCCGTTGGCAGTCGTTTGAGGCATGGAAGCGGAACCGTCCGTCGTCGCCGGTGTACATTGGGCTGCCTGTTCGGATGCTGTTTCGGCTGGAGACTCTTCCGGTTCCTTGGTGGCGGGCGGTTGGCATGATGCCGTATCCACCGGCGTCGTTTCCTCCGCCACACTGCCGCATGCTGTAAAAATCAAAAGCAAACTCATAATAATGAGCAAAAGGCTTGAAATCAAACGTGTTTTTTTCATCTTTATATCCTTAAAATACATACTTAAACCATTTTGCGACGTCTTCATACGTATTCTTAATGTCTGCCCAAATGCGGTCAAATCCGTCGATATAACTATACAGTGTTACAGGCTCCCCGTCACCCTTTATTTCCTTCACGCAGACATTCTCGAACACGCCGTCGTAAACATCGTCGTAGATATTGCGCTGGCTGTAAGTATCGTGCTGCACAGCAGCCTCAAGCCAGAGCGATCCGCTGCCTGTCACCGTCACCTTCTGGTCCATCAGCACGGCTTTCCCGTCGATGAGGACGGTCATTCTGTCGCCGTCGAGGCTCACATTGAGCGCGTAATTCCCCACGCTGAGCAGATCCGTTTCAGGGCGGTATTCTTCTCCGCCTTCCTGCAGCGTCTGAACGTCTTCGCTGAGCAGCTCAGCCTTTTTGGTTTCCGCATCCTGCTTCGATGTGGCGTCCGCATCGCCTTTGATGATGGTATTCTGCGTTTCAATCTGGCTTTGGAGCTCGTCCTCTTCCAGGCTTCGCTGCGCTTTACCCAAAAAATCAAACAGATCGATCTGCGCGAATTTTGTGACATTGCCGCCGCTGCATTCTTCAACGGTCAGCTGGTCATTTTCAATACCCGCATAAATATATGTGGAGAGCTTGTCATCGCCGCGAAGATACACGCCCTGTGAACCGTACATATTGCCTTTGAGCCGCAAATCAAGCTCCACATCGGCCGCATTGATGCCGTTTTGTTTGACGCGTCCATATCCCGACGGCAGGCTGGTCACGATGATGCTATTATCCTTGAACTCCGCAGCGCCCTCTTCGATGCTCCAGCTTGCCTTTTTCGATTCATCACCCGTGACAAATTTCATATCCTGCTTCGTGTCGTCCCATACGCGCATCAGCAGGTGGTTCGTGTACCAGTAAGCCTGCGGCTGCAAGCGTGTCAAATCAAAAGACGTGCTTTCCAGATTGTTGACGCTGAAGCCTTCCCGGTTGAAGCACAGCGTAAATATCTCCTTGATGTGCTCCGCGTTCTCTGCACTCACAAGGTCGTTCGTGCCGTAGAGTACTTTTGAGTTTGCATGCATCAGGCAGTACGAAGCGGGCAGAAAACCAAGCTGAGACGAATAGATGCTGTTCATCTTATCGTAATCGAGCGCGATGCGGTCTCGCATTTCCGAATAATTCTCCAGCGCAACGCCGTCGCGGTCGCGGATAAAGTCCATCAGATAATGGTCGTAATCGCGCTGAATAAACTGCGACAAATCGGAAAAGCCTACGCTGTTAAGGCGGCCGATAAAATGCTTGTAACGGTCGTATACGTTGATGTATTCCAGTCTGTATCCGTTTGTCCCAAGATCCCAAAACGTGCTGTTTTTGAGCTCCAGCAGATCGTTTGCGTTTAAAAATTTGTTGTCGTAGTTCTCCAGCTTGTCGGCGTAGGTGTACATCATGCCGTGGCAATTATACTTTTCGAGCACATCGGACGCGAATATGGCCGTATCGCGTCTGCCATCCTCAAACATCAAAAACAAGGCTTTCTCGGGCAGCGGCGTTCCGTTCATATAATAATCGATGATATCGTCCTGCGTGATCGTCGTGTAGCCGGACGCAATCAGCGCAGCCACCTGTTCATCGAGCCTTTGCTTGCTGATCAGGTTCTGCTCGTTGTTGCCGTACCTGTCGACGCCCACATAGGAAACCGCGATAAAACCCGGATCAGCCGAAGGACTCATCGCCACATCTGTCGGCTTCACGTAATGCGCCGTGACAAACAGCACCTGAATAAGCACATAGATCATCAGAGCCAGCGCGATGAGCTCTATGACAGTGCGGACACGTTTCTTTTTTTCATGCCGTTCAAGAAAGCGGTCGGCTTCGTTCATGATGTGACATCCCCCGCTTCACTTTTTTGATCGAAGCTTCTGTTTTTCTTTCTTTTTCTCAGCACGTCGCTTCGGGTCATGCGCGTGCCCCAGGTGGATTTCCAGAACGTAAACCATGCCACGGGCATTTGCCAAAGCAGTATGAACACGTAATAAAAGCAGAATATAAAACCGTAAAACCACAGATTGCTTTTCCGAAAGAACAGCTGCGCGAAGCTCATCATCGACGCGAGCAGCAGCAGCCCTGTTAAAAATGTCAGCGGAAAAATGCCATAGGCGATTGGAAAATAGACCATGTTGTAGATAACGACCACGGGCGCCAGTATCGGCATCACAAACCCCATGTAGAAAAACAGCGACATGAACGGCTCTTTCTTCCAAATAAACTTCGCCGCGATCACCGATTCGCGCAGCCACGACCGTTTCCAGCGCATTTGCTGCCTTAAGAGCATTTTGTGCGTATTCGGCACGATGGTGGAGCAGATCGCGGTGTCCTGATAAACCGTCCGGTTATTTCTCAATATAAAATTCGTCATGCTTCTGTCGTCACCGAAGGTGGCCCTCTGCCCCAAAAATTTCTGATTCAGCCAGGCGTCCAGATTGTCCATAACGATCGATCTTCTGTAGCACGCCAGCGGCCCCGACAGGCAGGTCACCGCGTCGAAATAAGATTCCGCGGCTTTCATCACACGAAAAGCGATGTAGTAACGCACGGCCTGCATTTTTGTGACGGCGTTGGTGTAAGTGTTCGCGACATCCGTGCGGCCCGATACGCCGCCGATTTTCGGATTCTTCATCGGCTGCACCAGATGGCGAATCGCGTCGTGAGCGAGGAAGCTGTCGGAATCCACGAATACAAGCAGATCGTGCTTCGCATGCTTCGCGCCTCTGGCCATCGCTTCACGTTTGCCCTGGTTCTCAACTCGTTCAATGTACTTCACACGCTGCTTGATATTGAAACGGTCATCGTCCCCGTATATATTCCTGATCGCTTCAAATATCACCTGCTTTGAGCGGTCGGTCGAATAGTCGTTCACGATAATGACTTCAAGCTTATCCATCGGATAGTCCTGATCAAGGCAGCAGCGGATCGTTTTCTCGATCCACTCTTCTTCATTGAAGCACGGAATGATAATGCTGACGCCCGGCGTAAAGTCGGGATCGACCGGCACCGGCTTATACAGAGAACCGAACAGATACCGCGTTAATATATAGACCGCGGTGATGATGCTGTAAAGATAAAGGAACCGGTTGAATCTAAAATATATCAGCCCTTCAAGTCGCATCAATACGATCATCAGAGAAACGCCGAACAGCATCATTGAGGCGATCATCAACGAAGAGCGGTCCTTATGCTTTTTGTTATATTCCTCAAGATCAACGTCGAACTCAAAAGCGGCCAGTTGCGCTTCGTTCCTGCTGATCGACCGCACAAAGTGAGCGTCGATTTTGATATTGGCTTCCATGCCTTCGGGAAGAACACCGGACGGAATGCGAAAATAGAGCTTTAAATTCTTCGCGTTTTTTAAAATTTCAACGCGGCTGCTCTCCTTTTCGCTCTTCTTAGGCTCGGACGCCGTCTGCATGAGCAGATCAACGAGAATACCGCTTTGAGAAACATCCACGCATTTCCCGTTAAACACATATCGGCGGCGGTTATGCGTGCATATGATTTTCACGGAAAACTCGCCTTCAAACCGCTGCCCGGGCGAGTATCCGGCTGTCGCCTTGTTGGACTTCTTTTCGCTGCCCGCGTCTTCCCGTCTGTCTTTGATTGTCCGCATCCACATAGGATCCGGAACATGCGGAAACATGCGCCGGTCTTTTTTGGGTTGCATGAATATGTCTTGGACGGTTTTCTTCTTCAACACTTACTTCCTCATGACTATTTCAAATAATCGCTGAGCTTGGCCAGCTTATAACCCTTTGCCCTCAGCTTCTCGATAATTCTCGGCAAAGCCTCCACACCGCTGGAATTATCGGTTAAATGCATTACGACGAGGCCGCCGTTTTCCGCGCTCGACACGGCATAGTCCACCACCTCGTCCGCACTGCGTTCATAATCCTGCGTGCTGATATTGGAAAGCATCACGTATTTAAAACCTGTCGCCAGCACCGCG
The DNA here is from genome assembly GCA_023461435.1 of Bacillota bacterium. Taxonomy (GTDB): domain Bacteria; phylum Bacillota; class Clostridia; order Christensenellales; family SZUA-584; genus SZUA-584. The sequence continues at coordinate 397,784 of JAEYLC010000010.1, read as the reverse complement.
TTGATTGTGGCCTTATCGTATTCAAGCGTGGGCGGCCTAAAATACAGATCTGCCTCCCGGCCGATTATCTGCGTCAGCGTCTGATGGCACTTGACCACCTCTTCCTGCAGCTCCTCCGGTGAAATCTTTGTGATGACCTTGTGATAATAGGTGTGATTGCCGATATCATGGCCGGCTTCGGCGATCGCTCGGAGCAGATTCGGATTCTTCTCCGCGGATGACCCGATGATGAAGAAGCTGGCCTTCACGTTGTATTCATCCAAAATATCAAGGATACGTGTGACCGTCTTGTCGCTGCCCCAGTCGTCAAATGTGAGGAACATGACTTTGTCGCTGACGCTGACGGCGCTTAAAGACCTTCCCTGAATCGAGGCTTCCGGATCATAATCAGAATTGACTTTTATGGCGTCCCACCCCGGGATCTCCTCAAGGGGCTTGCTCACATACTGATGGTCATACATTTCTTCGATTGTCTCAAAGGAATATCCGGTATCAAAAACAAGACTCGCAATGCCCTCAACAAGGCTGTCGAGCTTAAAATAGTTATCCGTCCGAAGGTAAATAATATCGCCCCGGTGAAAGCCCTTCGAAAAATACTGAAGCAGTTCATCAAGGTTTTTGCCGTCCTCGGGCAGCGGGTTCTTGTTGTAAAGCACCGGGATCAGACCCACCTCGCGGCAAGCCTTCGCCATGTTTTCGCTGACCTCACCGTGAACCGGCCGGTACAGCCTCGGCGCTTTTCCTGTGGTTTCTTCTATGGCCGCCATGCTTTTAATCAGATCGGTGTAGCACTCCTCAAAGCTGAGTTTGCCGATCCCGCGGCTTAAAAAGCCGCTGCTTTGAATGCTGTGCCCGCGTGAGACGATCTCCTTTATGAGATTGGCCCGTTCTATGGCTTCCTGCCCCGTCACAAAGAACGACGCCTTGATTTTAAGATCATCGAGCGTATCGAGCATGCTGACCACCTTTTCATCGCTCCCGAGCACCTGAAACGTTAAGGAAACGGCTCCCTGCGTGGTGGCCGCGTTGCTGATCACCTGCATCGGCTCAATGCCATCCGTATCGCTGGGAATATCCCGGTACATCGAAGTGTTCATATACCCCTGCAGCTCCGTCGGCGTCACAAACTGATAGCCTTGCTCCGAGTAAGCCTTGAGCAGCCATTCCGTGACCAGGAGCATTCTCTCGTCTTCATCTTCGGGCAGCTCAATGACTGGCGTGTTCTCATCGGACGGCTGCTTGTCAATAGCCGGCTCAAGCACTTCATCCTCTTTATCTTCGATTTCCGCATCGTCGAGCTCACGCCCGATTTTGACGGCCACAATGTCTCCCCAGTCGGTATATTGCGCATATGTGACCGCCTGCGATTCGGAAGAGAAGCTGAACTGGTTTAAATACTTGCTTGGCTTGACGGCATAGGAAAGCCCGCACGCTTTGGCCGTGCTCAGCAGCTCGTCGGTATATTGCGTGCTGTCGCAGGTGAATATGGAAGGCGCTTCTGAGACGGCGTTTCTGTAGATCATTTGGGCGCGGTAAAGCTTGCGCGCCGAATCCTCCACCGGCAGTTTGTCCATTTCCTCGCCGCCGTCGAGCGCGTAGTTGCCAAGCGCGTACCCTTTTTCTTCAATGTTCTCAGCGATTTGCGGATTTTCGGACACGCTGATTCCCGGCAGAAAGAAAGTGGCTTTAGCGCCGTATCTGTTCAGCAGGTCGACAAGGCGCTGCATAATGGCCTCATCCGACGAACCCAAAAAAACGATCGATATTTTCTTTTCGAGCGTCATGACGCCGGATATCGTATCGGCTTTGCTGCCATCGTGATTGCTCAGTATCTTTTTAACCTGCGCATCCTCGCTGCTTTGCGATGTGACGGCGGCAGGCGCGCACGACGCGAGCACAAATACAAGCGCCGTCAAGACGATCATGATTCTTTTTTTATTCAAAAATATACGCATTTTTATAACCGCCAGTATCTGTAACCCTTTTTTATCAACGCCGTCTTGTCAAGCATGCTTTTCACGTCGATAATGACTTTCCCGTCATTGTTTCCGGCAATAAACATTGACCCTAGCTCTTCGGCGCTCAGCTTCTTAAATTCGTCGTGCGCAACCGCAAAAACGAGACAGTCGGCTTCAGTAACATCATTCAGAGATGCCAGCCGGATACCGTATTCCCGAAGCGCGGACGACGGTTCTGCCTGCGGATCCACAACGATCGGCTCCAATCCGAATTCCCGCAGCTTTTTGACGATATCCATCACCTTTGTATTTCGGATATCCGCACAGTTTTCTTTATAGGTGAACCCGAGTATATACACCTTGGACTTTAAAACCTGTTTATTGGCAAGAACCAGATGCTTGATAATCATTTCGCCGATAAAACTGCCCATTTCGTCGTTTATTTTTCTTCCCGACAATATGATTTTGCTGATATAACCGTTTTTCTCGGCTTCGAAAATAAAATAATACGGGTCGATGCCGATGCAGTGGCCGCCCACAAGGCCAGGATAAAACCCGAGCGCGTTCCATTTTGTATTCATCGCTTCGATGACGTCCATCGTATCGATGTTGAGCCTCTCGAAAACCATGGCCAATTCATTCATAAACGCGATATTGATATCACGCTGGCTGTTTTCCACAACCTTTGCCGCCTCCGCCACCTTGATTGACGGCGTGCGGTGTACGCCGACCTCTACCACCATCTCGTAGAGCTTCGCAATGAAATCGGTGGTCTGCTCATCAACGCCCGATACGATCTTTTTGATATTCGTAAGCTTATGCACCTGATCACCCGGGTTGATGCGTTCGGGCGAATAACCGACCTTGAAATCGGCACCGCATTTTAAACCGCTCTCTTTCTCGAGTATCGGAATGCAGACGTCCTCGGTCACGCCCGGGTACACCGTGGATTCATAGACGACCACACCGCCTTTTTTTAAGGCTTGTCCCACCGTGACCGATGCCGTGATCACAGGAACAAGGTCGGGCGCTTTATTGACATCGATGGGCGTGGGCACGGCCACAACAAAAACATCCGCTTCAGATAAATCTTTTTTATCCGAGGTGAATCTGACGGTTGTTGTCAGCAGGTCTTCATCGTCCACGACATGCTCCGGGTTGTTTCCCCGTCTGTACGATTCTAATTTATGGCTGTTGGAATCATAGCCGATCACATCGAGTTTTTTGGCAAATGCGGTTGCCAAAGGCATTCCGACATACCCCAAACCGATGACGGCTAATTTTGACTTTTTTCTCAATAAATTCGTAAACAATTCTTGCATTTGACACCCCAATAACATTTGTAGGAAAAAATAAGATAAAAGGGTCTAAAACGCCATTTTCATATAACGATATATCAAACATATTACTACGATAACAGAGCAATTGCAACAATATTAACAAGGAATCGATATTCCTGTTTAAATGACAAAGCGAAAAGACGGGCCGTCTTAAACCGCCCGTCCTGCAAATTTAAATGATTATTATCCTGCTTGAATCCGTATTGCTTTTAGCGTTTATTTTAGCTTGTCCTGCAGATTGACGGCAAACAAGCCCGCCCGTTCCTCTGTCGATTCGATGATCTCATTAAAAAGAGCGAAATCATACATGTTGATTTCTTCCACCACAAAGCTGTCGAACAGGTCCACCTTGCATGCTTTTTGTTTCTCTACCGTCAGCGCCTTTTTGGCTGCGTTGAAGGCACCGCTCATCACGCTGAAAACCATCTGCGCGGCCTCTCCCTCATTGATCTGCGGATCGATCGCGGCGAGCACATCACAATCGTCCCGAATCACATCAAACGGCACGGGGTTCACGCACGAGCCGTCCATAATCAGCTCGCCGTTCATATCCTTGGGCATAAATACGCCGGGTATCGATACCGCCGAACGCACAGCAGGGCCCACGTCACCGCTTTCAAAAACAACCTGCCGGCCGCTTGTCCAATCCGCAGCGACGATTTTAAGCGGAAAATACAAACGGTCGAACACCTTGATCGGAACGATCATCTGATAATACTCCTCCAGTCCAAGGCCGTCCAGTATCCCGTATCTTGAGTCCTTCACTTTCAGCGGATTGATCGGACGTTTGGCGCCGGGAAAGTTGATTTCCTGCAAAAAGTCGATCATGTTCTGGCTCGTCATCCCCGCTGCATACATCGCGGCCACCACAGCGCCCACACCGGTTCCCGAAACAATACTCGGTTTGATCTCCATCGCCTCAAGCGCTTTGATATACGCAATGCTCGCAATGCCCTGCGCTCCGCTTCCACCGAAAGCGATTCCAAGTGTCTTTGACATAGGTCTACCCCTTTATTGTACTTTTTTAAGCTGCTCCACAAACCCCGGTATGTGATCCTGGGCACGCTTATATATGCTTTTGAATTTATAAAACTCCATTGTGGATACATCCTCAAATGTCGGCCTTTCGAATATATCCACCGGTGAATGTTTCAGCTTCTCACCAATCAGCGCTTCCTGCGTGGCCGCCCACGTGGCGTGCAGCGCGTTTTTGATGCTTGGTTTGAGCGAGCTGTCGGCACGCACCTGTGACACGTCGATCGCGATCAGCACATCGCATTCGCTTCTCAGTATATCGAACGGCACAATATTCGTGGCTCCGCCGTCCACATAATACTGACCTTGGACCTGCTGAGGCATAAACACACTCGGAAAAGCGATGCTGCCAAGCAGTGCCGGGAGAATTTCGCCGGATGTAAACACTTTTTCTTCCAGCGTAAGAAAATTTGTCGCCACGAGCTTGAGCGGGATGCTGAGCTCCTCAAACGTCTTTTTGGGCAGCACTTTTGAAAGAAACTGCTTCGCCAAAGCGCCCGCCATATCATTGCGCTTGAGCGACTTTAAAAGTGACGCGCCAGAACGTTTTCTGATGCTGAAAAGGTTCTCGAGCATCGCGTACATGCTGTCCGGCGTAACGCCTCCAGCATACAGCGCCCCCACGATAGCGCCGCTCGACGTGCCCGCAATCACGCTGGGCTTAATGCCTTGTTCCTCCATCGCCTTCAAATAGGCAATATGCGCGACACCGCGCGCGCCGCCGCCGCCGAGTGCGAGTCCGATCGTTTTCACAGCATATCCCCCGTTTCAAACACTATACCATTTAAATATATGCCACGTAAAGCCAAAATGCATCATTTTCATACAGGCTTTCCATGAAGTATCACGCATTATAATATCCTTATACTGCCATGCATTCCAGCATAGCCGGTGCGCGTATCACAAGCGCGAACAAATGCAATCTTAACCCGTTTTTTATTGAGATGTCACGTTCTTTCTGATAAAATGCGAGCGAAAGGAAATGACACTATGACGATTAAAGACATCGAATGCTACGTGCTCGACATGGACGGCACGATCTATCTTGGCGAGCAGGTGATCCCCGGCGCTAAGGAGCTGCTGGCGTTTTTCGACGAAAACGGCATCCGCTACTGCTTTTTCACCAACAATTCCTCGAAATCGCCCGAGGATTATAAATTAAAACTCAAGCGGCTGGGGCTGTCCGAACGGCCCGCCGTCATCACATCGGGCGATGTCACCGCCGATTATCTGATCCGGACTTTCGGCCCGAACCCGCGCGTGTACGCGGTGGGTACGGACGCGCTTATCCGGCATCTGTCAGCGGCAGGCATCATCTGCGAGGATACGGGCATCCCTGACTGCCTGGTGGTCGGGTTCGACACGACCTTTGATTTTTCTAAGGCGACGCGCGCGGTGGATCTGCTGCGCGAGGGCGTGCCGTTCATCGCGACGAATGTGGACGCCGTCTGCCCGCTCGAAGGCGGCAAGGTACTGCCCGACTGCGCGAGCATCTGCGCGATGCTGACGCATGCGACCGGACACCAGCCGAAATTCATCGGCAAACCTTTTGCCGAAACCGCCGAATATATCGAGCGCGAGGTGGAATTGCCAGTCGGTAAAATCGCGGTGATCGGCGACCGGCTTTACACCGACATTGAGCTGGCGCTCGAAAACGGCATGTGCGCCATCGGCGTGCTCTCGGGCGAGATGACGCGGGAAGATATCGCGCGGAGCGGAAAAAATCCGCATTACCTTTTTGACAGCGTGGCCGGTTTATACCGGCTTCTTAAAGAGCAGGTTAAATAACGATCAAACTTTTATATCGCTGTCATGAACGGACATATCATTCTATAAACTATACGGTAATCAATTTGAGGAAGGATGAACGAAGTTGAAAGCAATTGCGGTTAACGGAAGCCCAAGACCCACGGGCAACACATTTTATCTGCTCTCCACGGTTCTCGGGGAGCTTGAACTCAAGGGAATCAGTACACAGGTGATGCAGGCGGGCGGCAGGGATATACACGGATGCATCGCGTGCGGCGCATGCCGCAAAAGCTCGGTTGCCAGATGCGCGTTTGATGACGATATCATCAATGAAGCGGTGGCCGCTATCGAGCAGGCCGACATACTGATTCTCGGCTCGCCCGTTTATTTCGGCGGCCTGACGGCGCAGATGAAGGCGTTTATCGACCGGGTGGGCTATGTGTGCCGCCCGCATAAGCTCTTAAAGGGCAAGATCTGCGCAAGCGTCGTGGCTGTCCGGCGCAACGGGGCGCTCACCGCGTTTAACGCCATGAACAACCTTTTTACCATCAGCGAGGGTATCATCGTGGGCTCAAGCTACTGGAATCAGGGCGTCGGCGCCGCGGTCGGCGACGTTGCCGCGGATGAGGAAGGTATACAGACAATGAAAACGCTGGGGCAAAACATTGCGGATGTGGCATTTTCCTTAAGGAACAACTGATCGAACTCAAAAAGCCGGTCCATCGCAAAGACGGGCCGGCTTTTCTTATGTTTTTCTGCGAAAAGTGCGCGTCAGTCGGCCTATTCCGCCGACGCCGACAATCGGCAGTCGTCTTTGTCTTCTGCCGTCATCAAGCCGTTTGCTTCTTTGAGTTTGAACTGCGCGACCATGCTGTGCAGAATCTCGGCCTGTCCCGACAACTCCTGCGCTGCCGCGGCTGTCTCCTCCGCAAACGCCGAGTTGGTTTGCACAACCGCAGACATCTGGCTGATCCCAAGGCTCACCTGCCCGATTGCCGTTGATTGCTGGTTTGAAGCTTCCGCGATCTCCTCCACCAGCTTCACTGCTTTTTCCACATCCGCCGCAATGCGTTCAAAGGCTTTCATGGCGTCATCAGCGATCTTGTTTCCCGCCTCTGTTTTGCTCGCGGAGCCTTCGATCAACGCAGCGGTTTCCTTTGCCGCGCTGGCGCTTCTGGCAGCCAGATTTCTCACCTCTTCGGCCACCACGCCAAACCCCTTGCCCTGCGCGCCTGCGCGCGCCGCCTCGACGGCGGCGTTGAGAGCCAGTATGTTGGTCTGGAAGGCAATATCGTCTATGACCTTGATGATTTTAGATATGTTCGCAGACGATTCATTGATATCTTCCATCGCTTTTTGAACCTGCTGCATTTTTGCGCGGCCAGTTTGAGCGCCGTCATGCATGGCGGATGAGAGGCTGAACGCCTCGTTCGCGTTGTCAGCGTTGAGCTCGGTCTGGGTCGCGATAACCGAAATCGTCGCCGTCAGTTCCTCTATGGAACCGGCCTGATTGATGGCCCCCTCGGAAATTTCCTGACTGCCGCCAGATACCTGCTGTGTGCCCATTGCCACATGTCCGGCCGCTTTACTGATTTCGGCCATGATTTGATTGAGCGATTCGACGATGCCGTTAATCGAGTTTTTCAGCGCCACAAAATCTCCGCGGTAGCTCGTTTGAATAGCGCATGTCAAATTGCCCCGGGACAATTCATTGAGCACATACGATATCTCTTTAATATATCCGCGCAGTGTGCCTATCGTATCGTTGAGCGCATCCTTTATGATGGTATAGTCGCCCTTATAGCTGCCCGACATTTCAGCGCTCAAATTCCCCTCCGACAACTCATGAAGCACGTCTTTGGCTTCGTTGATCGGGCTGATCACGGCATTAAGCGTGTCGTTAATGCCTTTTATGATCACACGGTAATCGCCTTGATGCCTGCTTTCATCCGCTCTGGCGGAGAACCGCCCTTCAACGGCGGCTTTTGACAGCATCTCGACATCCGCAGCCATGGCTTTTATAGACGCCGTCATCGTGCGGAAGGAATCCATCATTCGCCCGACTTCATCCTTCGCCCGATAATCAAGACCCTTAATATCCGTATCCCCCACCGCCATCCTCATGGCGGCTTGTGACATCTTCTTGAGCGGTTTTGAAATGGAACGCGACGTGAGCAGCCCCAGCACCGCAGCCGCAGCCGCAGCCACACCGATGCCGATCATCAGCAGCATGATGGTCGTGTCCACATTCCTGGTCTGCGCGCCTATCAAATCATTGGCATGAGCGACCATAAACGCCAGAGCATTATTGATGGCCAGTGTCGTGCCGGACGATACCGTCGCCGAGCTCACCGCGTCCGCGCCCGCTGTCGCTTCGCTGACGGCATCCGCCGTTTCGCCGCTTGCCGTTGCCTCGCTGACGGCGTCCGCCGTTTCGCTGACAGCCGCCCCCTGAATAAGCGCGTTATGCGCATCGCTGTCGGCCTTTATCCATACGGCGACGTTCTCAAAATCTCCGGCTACCGCCGCGGCTGCGAGCTCATCCCGCACGCTTCTGAATGCCTGAACATTCGTATTCAGATCGTCGTACAGCGCCTGACTCTCGCTGTCGATGCACGCTTTCCTGAACAATTCAAGATTGTTCAGCATCACCGCGTCTGACGCCCCGACGAGGCCTGAGATATTCGCCGCGACCTTCGCATCCTTTGATATAAGCATATCTCTCAGAAGCGCCCTTTGCTGCTGATATTGCGCGTACACCTGGCCCAAATACCCTTGGGCGTTGCCATAGTTGTCAAACAAAACCTTATTCTCCGCGTTGGAAGACGCCCATGACATCACGCCGAACATGGCGACACTGCCCACCAACAGCAAAATAACCAAAAACAGCAGCAGTATTTTCGCTGATATTCCCAAATTTCTGTACCACTTCATGCTACACTCCCCATTCTGATCAAAGGTGCCCGAAACAACGCATGATCGATAATTTTTGTTGAATATTATTTGACGTATTTTTGTTATTTGAAACGATTATTAATAAAAATTAACATGAATATATTATAAATTTAATTTATACAGTCAAGGCGGGGCATTTCAAACGATATGAACACACAGCATTTATCTGGATTACATTTTTTTATACCAGCGTTCCGGGTGAAACGCATCGGCCCTGCATGTTTTTATAAACCGAAACATTGCAGGCTTTTCGGCTTGCATTCCGTAGCAGGCGCGTTCCGCCGCTTTGATGAGCAGCCATTTTGAAAACTCAGCCCAGCCAAACGGCCGCAGCTTATGAAAAGCGTTCAGATATGTTTTTGCGATCAGTGCCCCGGAAACCTTAATCAATTTGTACTGCACCCCGCCGAGGCCGGGGTAACTCGGTACATTTTTTAGCAGCAAATACGTATGCGCAACATCCGAAATCAGCGGGCCCTTGTAAGCACCGAACCAGTCAATAAGATAATTTTTTTCGCCCGATTTTAAAATGTTGCCGGGGTGAAAATCGCCGTGGCACAGCGCTGTTCCCTCCGGCAGCCCTTCCAGGATTTCCAGCACAAACTTTTTTGTGTCTTCGCTCAGTTCCGCTTGCCCGATCAAATAACGGGCACGCCCTTTTGAAGCGCCGAGGCCTTTGATTTCAACGCTGTCAGGCATCCTTGCATGAAGCTTTGCGAGCAGCGCCGCCTGCTCTTTGAGCCTCAGCGGGTGCCTTTTCATATAGTCCAGCATTGAAATGCCGTCTATCTTTTCCACCACGACCGCCGGCCTGCCTTCTATCGTCATCGTATCAAAGACTTCGGGAACATCCAGCCTGTTCTTGAGCCCCTTCATGATATAGATCTCATATTTGAGCAGGTCCGCGTCTTTCGGATTCCTTAAAACCCTCAGCACTTTTCCCTCGCCGTAATGAAAAATCTGCGTCTGACCGCCCTGCGCCATCAGCTTGAGCTCGCTTAACGATATCATATCTCTCTCCAAAAAATATGACCCAACCCTATACAAAGCGGCCGGATCATATTCATAATGTCACCGTTATTGATTTATCATCCGCTTACATCATCTCTTCGAGCATTGTATACAGCCTCGGCACCACGCGTTTCATCGAATAGGGCTTGAAGTTTTTATCCACAAACACGTGATCCGTCTGGCCCGTCGCAATCAGCCTGGCATCCTTTTCTCGAATGATCTCATAGGAGAATTTCACCTTGACCGCGCTTAAATCGGCCACGGAAACCCGTACGGTCAAATCATCATGATAATAAGCCGGGTGATAATACTGGCAAGAATCCGAAACGGGCGCAAGGAAGTACCCCAGGTCCTCCACTTCCTTATAGCTTAACCCGCACTGCCTGACGATTTCCTCAAGGCCGATATCGAGCCAGTTTAAGTAATTGGCGTGATGCGCCAAGCCCTGCCTGCCGACCTCCGAATACCTCACCTGTATTTTGCACTCTACCTTTTTCATAAAACGACCCTCCGAAAAAAATGAATGATCAAAAGCCTTTTTCCATGAGTATTTCTCTGGCTGAAGCAGCTTCGGATTCGAGCACCATGACCTCGTAGGTATCGCTGCTGCATTTTGTTTTGGACGAAACGTTGCGAATCTTCACGAGTATCCCTTCCGATTCGAGATTCTTCTGCATCGCTTGTGCCGTTTTCACAGAGCTGGCCATACCCACTACGATCCACATAGCGATCTCCTTTGCTTAAGCGTCTGATTTGCCGGAAAAAATGATTCCGTAAGCGGTATTCATCTGCGCCTTGCCTCTGATTTTAATGGCCGATGTGTTTTCGGTAAACTGGGCAATCATCACTTCGCCGTTATCAAGCTTTTCCGTATGATGAAAACGCGTGTCCCGTCCGCGCGTCATGCCGATAATGTTGACGCCGTCCTCCAGCGCCTTGATCACGATATAATCCTGATTGTAGCTATTGCCGTTTTCCGAATCCATCAGCTCACCCTGTCCTTCATTGATAGTCATATATTAGCATATTTCTTGATTTTCATCAATATGCGAATCATCCGACGACCACATTGTCCTTGCCGAACGCCGTTTCAAGGCTCTGCACAAGCGCGTCGGTCACCGTAACACCGAGTGGCCCGCAGGTTTTAATTTTCTGTCCCGTCTTCTCGATCATCACCGATACGCACTCGTCTCCGGGCGACATGCGCAGTATCTGCTTGAGCCTCACGGTATCGTCGCCCATGTCCTTAGGAACGCGCACAAACAGCTTTTTGCCGTCATATTTTTCATCCCTCATCACAAACGGACGGATATCGTCCACGAGCAGCTGCGGCGCTTCGCCTTCGCGAATGTCCACCTTGCCGAGCACGTGCACGATCGAGTCGTCCGTCAGCATGGGCTCCACCTTGGCAAACGCGCTCGGGAATATCACAAGCTCAATGGTCCCGTACAGGTCTTCGAGCCACGCGTTCGCCATCAGCTTTTTAAGCTTGGTGGAACGCCTTCTGATGCCGCTCAATATACCGATCAGTTCGACATCTCTTGACTCAAAGTACCTCGCGGAATCCGCGTCATCCGTCGCCGAGAGTATTTTGAATATGTTGATCTCCCGTTTTTCCAGCTGCTTTTTATATCTGTCGAGCGGATGGCCCGAAAGATAAATGCCGGTCGCAAGCTTCTCGATCGCAAGCAGCTTTTCTTTTGAGTATTCCGGTATCAGCTCAAAATCATCCGTATCTCCCGCGTCCTGTCCCTGCATGGCGTCAAAAAGCGACATCTGCCCTTCCACGGTTTTGCGTTTGGCGTCCTGCGCCGTTTTGAGAACGCGCTCGCATACCGCGGCAAGCTGGGAACGCCTGAGCTCGAGATTATCAAAGCAGCCCGCGAATATCATGCCCTCGAGCATTTTTCGGTTGATGATGCCCGTCGTGCGGTTGATGAAGCTCCGAAAGCTTGTATACTCGCCTTTTTCGCGTTCCGTCACGATATCCTCGGCGGCGCGCCCCACGTCGCGGATCGCCGCGAAGCCGAAGCGGATGCCGCCGTTCTCAGGCGCGAACAGAAACTGCGATTTGTTGATATCCGGCCCGAACACGCGGATGCCGCTGCTCACGCAATACTGGATGTACGCCGATATCTTGTCCGGCGTGCCGATGAAGCTGTTAAGCAGCGCGGTCATATATTCCACTTTGTAATAGCATTTCAGATACGCCGTATAATACGTGATCGCCGCGTAGGCGCACGCGTGCGATTTGTTGAAAGCGTATTCGGCGAAATCCATCATCTGATTGAATATTGTCTCGGCAGCGACCGCCGGAACACCGCGTTTGAGCGCGCCGTCCACGCCGCTTTGCTCGTCGCCGTATATGAATATACGGCGCTCCTTTTCCATCACGTCCTTTTTCTTTTTGGACATCGCGCGGCGCACAAGGTCGCTGCGGCCATAGGAATAGCCGGCCAGCTCGCGCACGATCTCCATGACCTGCTCCTGATACACGATGCACCCGTAGGTGTCCTCGAGTATCCGCTTTAAAGACGGGTGCAGGTATTTAATATTATTGCGGTCCCGCTTGGCGGCCAGATAATCGGGTATGCTGTCCATCGGTCCCGGCCGATAAAGCGCGATGACCACCATGATGTCGCCGAGGTTCTCCGCCTTCAATTGCACGGCGAGCTGCCTCATGCCCGCGCTTTCCAGCTGGAATATGCCGTCCGTATCACCAGAGGCAATCAGCGCGTAGACTTTTTTATCATCGTATTTGAGCTTGCTCAAATCGATCTTCTCGCCGCGCGTTTTTTCGATGAGCGCGAGCGTATGGCGAATCACCGTCAGATTGCGAAGGCCCAGAAAATCCATTTTTAACAGGCCGAGGCTTTCGAGCGTGCCCATCGGGAACTGCGTGATCACGCTGCCGTCGCGCGGGTTGATCTGAAGCGGCACATATTCGGTGATGGGCTGGCGCGATATCACGACGCCCGCCGCGTGCGTGGACGCATGGCGCGGAATGCCTTCGAGCTTCATCGCGGTATCGAGCAGCTCTTTGATCTCCGGCTTGGTCTGGTATTCCATCATAAGGCGCGGGTTTTCTTCCATCGCGCGCCTTATCGTCATTTTAATCGCGAACGGCACCATCTTGGCGATCCTGTCCGCGTCGGTCAGCGGCAGCTTCATCGCGCGCGCCACGTCGCGTATCACCTGCTTGGCGCCGAGCGTCCCGAATGTGATGATCTGCGCGACCTTGTCCTCGCCGTACTTCGACACCACATAGTCGATGACTTCCTGCCGCCGCTCGATGCAAAAGTCGATATCGATATCGGGCATGCTGATGCGTTCCGGGTTTAAAAACCGTTCAAACAGCAGCGAATATTCGATCGGGTCAATATCCGTGATGCGCAGCACATACGCGCAAAGGCTGCCCGCCGCGCTGCCGCGCCCGGGGCCCACCATGATACCGTGATCTCGCGCGTATTTGATGAAATCCCAGACGATCAAAAAGTAATCCGTGAAGCCCATGTTTTTGATGACGCCGAGCTCGAACTCAAGTCGCTCTTTGAGCTCGTCCGTCACGGTCTCATAACGCTCGCCGAGCCCCTCCATGCAGACCTTTCTTAAATACGCGTCGTGGTCTTCGCCGCCCGGTACGGCGAACACGGGCAGATGCCGCGCGGAAAAATCCAGCTTCACGCCGCACTTGTCCGCGATCAGCTGCGTGTTGCTGATCGCTTCCGGGACGTTGGCAAAGAGCCGCTCCATCTCGTCTGCACTTTTGATATAGAATTCATCCGTGCCGAAGCGCAGCCTGTCCGCGTCGTCCACGAACGAGCGCGTCTGTATGCAGAGCAATATGTCCTGCGCCTGCGCGTCCTCGCGCTTTGTATAATGCACGTCGTTGGTGGCCACCAGCGGTATAGACAGCTCGCCGCTCATTTTGATCAGCGCTGCGTTCACCTGCTTCTGCTCGGGCAGAAAATGATCCTGCAGCTCCAGATAAAAATCCTCTCCGAACATGCCGCGCAGCCGTTTGGCAAGGCTTCGCGCACCCTCGATATCTCCCGCCATGATCATGCGCGGAATATCGCCCGCGAGGCAGGCCGAGAGGCAAACCACTCCGTTTTTATTTTGCGCGAGCACATCGTAATCGATACGCGGCTTATGGTAAAACCCCTGTGTGAACCCGATGGACGAAAGCCGCATGATGTTCTGGTAGCCTTCGCCGTTTTTGGCAAGCAGCACGAGATGCGAATATTCCTTCATCTCCTTTGTTTTGTCGCTCAAACTGCCCGGCGCGACATACACCTCGCACCCGATGATGGGCTTGATCCCATAATCCATCGCTTTGCGGTAAAAATCCACCACGCCGTAAAGCACGCCGTGGTCGGTGATCGCGATGCTGCCCATATTGAGTTCAGCCGCGCGCGACATCACGTCGCCGATGCGCGCCGCGCCGTCGAGCAGGCTGTATTCTGTATGCAGATGAAGATGTGTAAAATCCATTCTGACCTCCGTTCTTATCATACCGTAAATGGCGTGATGATTCAATGAACTCGTCACCGTTGTCCACAAAAAGATGCCGTATCCCGTCAACATATGCTATAATCGGTATCATAAAAAAACTCTCGGGAGCTTAAGCTTTGATACAACAAAAAAACATGCGCCTTCCCCGCGCTGCAAGAATCGTGCTGATCGCGCTGTTCTGGCTGGCCGTTTGGCAGGCCGGTGCGATGATCGTCAACAATTCGCTTTACATGCCGTCACCCGTGGATACGTTTTCTTCCCTCGGCGGCCTCGCCGTCACGACGGATTTCTGGATCAGCATCGGCGCCACGTTTTACCGCGTGGTGTTCGGCATTGTCCTTTCATTCGTTTTCGGCATTTTGATCGCCTTTCTCGCGTCAAAATCCGGCGCGCTCGAGAGCGTACTGCGCCCGTTTATGGCGGCTGTGAAATCGACGCCCGTGATGTCGATCATCGTGCTCGCGCTCGTCTGGTTCTCCTCGTCTTTTGTGCCCGTGTTTTCATGCGTGCTGCTGTGCCTGCCCATTTTCTATTCAAACACGCTTTCCGGGCTTCGCTCGGTCGATAAGAATCTGCTGGAAATGGCGGATGTTTTCAAAATCAGGCACGGGCGCGTGATTCGTGAAATCGTCGTACCGTCCGTGCTGCCAAACGTCTATTCCGCGCTCGCGGTCTGCCTCGGGTTTTCCTGGAAGTCCGTGGTCGCGGCCGAGGTGCTTTCGAGCCCCAAGTTTTCGGTGGGCTTTAAGCTTTACGCCACCAAGCTGTATCTCAATACGCCCGCGATGTTCGCGTGGACGCTGACCATCATCGTGATCAGCCTGCTCATGGAATACGGCTTGAAACGCGTATTACCGGGAGGTCATACGCTATGAGCATACGCATCGACTCGCTTACAAAATCATTCGGTGATCAGATGCTTTTTGACGGCATCAGCCTTGAGATCAAGCAGGGCGGCTTGACCGCGTTTGTGGGCGGCAGCGGCTGCGGCAAAACGACGCTGCTGCGCATGATATGCGGGCTTGATAAAAGCTTTTCAGGCAGCATCTCCGGCGTTCCCGACCGGATCTCATTTTTGTTTCAGGAAGACCGGCTGCTGCCGTGGGCCAACGTGAGAGAGAACATCGCGTTTGTGCTGAAGGACGTGATGGACAAAGAGCAGCTTGAAAGCGCGGTATCCGATATTATCAAGGCCGTACAGCTTGACGGCCATGAGACAAAGCGCCCCTCAGAGCTCTCAGGAGGCATGCAGCGCCGCGTCGCGATGGCGCGCGCGTTCTGTTACCCCGCCAATCTTTTGCTTATGGACGAGCCGTTCAAAGGGTTTGATTTAAAGCTCAATTTGGAGCTGATCGCGCTGTTTTTGCAGCTGTATGAAGGAACCGGTAAAACCGTGATACTCGTCGCGCACGAGACCGAGCTGTTAGGGCGGCTGCCGGACTGCAATGTGATCGATGTGGAAGCGCTGAGCCTTGCAAAGCGCAAGGTGGAATTGCCTTAACAACATTCCATATCAGCCAAACATCGGCTATTTTATCGCAGCCGACATAACACAATCTTTATTATAAAGACTCAGATTTAAACAAATAACTAAGCATATTTACTGAAAAAATGACTTATATCGTCATCTAGAGGAGCAGCGTGACGAAGGAGCTGAAATCAGATCCTTCACCGCATTGTTTTTCATCGCATTGAGTCTATGTAAACAAAGACACAGGGCGTCAAAAAAGTCCCTTATGTCATTCTGATGGAGCGTACGCGACTGAAGAATCCCCTTCTGCAAAGCACTTTCTGAGTCTTTGTAAACAAAGACAGTATATTGTCGGCCACGATAAAATAACCAATGTCTTTCAAAAGAGGACGCAGTCCTTTGCAATATGGATGCATCTCAATCATTGCTTATGAAAGCTATCAGTCATCCGCGCTTCAGCGTGATCACCACGAGCTCGGGTCTGTTGCCAAGCCGCAGCGGGAATCCGCTGTTCCCAAGGCCGCGGCTCACCACCATGCATGATCTGCCTTTTTTGTGAAGCCCGCTCGTGTATTTCGGGAATATGCCCTGATGCGGCGCGTACAGCCCGCCGATCAAAGGCAGACGCCATTGCCCCCCGTGCGCGTGGCCCGCCAGCACCAAATTGAAGCCGATTTGCGCGTATATATCCACCTTCTCGGGGCGGTGCGACAACAGCAAGCGGAATCCCCTTGGATGCGCCGCCGCAAGCTCTGCAAGCTGACGCGCAAAAGCCTTATCCGCTTTTGCATAATCCTCTTTTGTTTTTTGGTTCTCTCCGTGCGTTCTGAAAAACTGCCAGTCCTTCACGCCGATGACCGTAATGGCTGCGCCGCGACGTTCGATGGTCATCGCGTCGTTCGCGATCACTCTGACACCGCACGCTTTAAGCCTTTCTGAAAGCTTTTCATAAATTCCCGACGTTCTTTCATGATTGCCGGGCACGTAATAGACCGGCGCTATTTTGACAGCCTCCGCCGCCAGCATCAGCGCCTCACCCGCGCCTTCACGCCTTTTGTCGATGATGTCGCCCGTAATCGCGATGACGTCCGGCTTTGTTTGCGCCATCAGCGATGCTATATTATTTTGTCCCGCACCAAAAGACTTGTTGTGCAGGTCCGATACGTGCAGGATTCGAAAGCCGCTGAATTCCCGAGGCACATCTTTTCCGGTATAAACGATATTTGAAACAACAATGCCGTTGTTTTGCCAGCGAAAAAAAACTGCAAGCAAGATGATGCCGATGACGGCAGCCAGATAAATCATGAAAACGTCCTTTCCCTGTTTGCAATATTATAACTCATCATTATGCTATGCAAAAGAATTGTCTCGTTAGTCTTAATGTAAAAAAGCTCCCGGGATTACCGGGAGCTTCTCGCATTCGGGCATTTGCCCGTTTCAGGCAATGAAAGACTATTGGGGCTGGACGTTGGCTGCGCGCAGCTTCCGGCTGTCTTTGGGGTCTTTTTCCACATCGAATGTCACTTTCTGACCTTCAGCAAGTGTTTTAAAACCGTTTGAGCTTATGCTGGAGAAATGCACAAACACATCGTCTCCGCCCTCATCATTGGATATAAATCCATAACCTTTGCTCTCATTAAACCATTTTACTGTACCTTTATACATCAAAGATACCTCCTCTTTTTCTATTATATCCCGTCCTGCAAAAAAAACACATGTATTTGTCAACCATGTTACGAACACATGACTGGCAAATACATGTGAATCAATTCGTACATTCTGAAATATCTTTTATAGTCTAGCATATGCAAAAACCGAATGCAAGCGCCGATTGTTTAAAAAATCTTTGCTTTGAAAAATATTTTTTTGATTAATTTCTCTCTTTGATGTATAATCCCATAAGTTGATATTATTTGACGTTTTTCGTCAAAATAATACATTTAAGAATAATTATAAGCAATGATTCTGTCGGCATAAAAAAGACGGCCGAAAGAGGTGCTTAGCTAATGAAGTTTGTTCAATCTCATAAAATACTCTTTTTTTACGGTTTCATAATTTGTCTCGGCATTATTTTTAATTTGCTGTCTTATTTGTGGTTCGATTCTTTTCAACCGAATGGCCTTTCAATCAGTGCCGACGCTTTAAGATGCGGCGACATCCCCCTTTCATATCAGCTTTTGAGCCATGAGGATGAACAGAAAATGACGTTCAGTGCACATATCGCAAAAAACGATCTGTCTTTTTCAGACGAGGGTGATTACGCCGTGATGCTCAGCCAACTCAACGGTCAGGCGTACAGCATTTATTTTAACGGCGCTTTTTTGGGGACAGTGGGCGATATGGAAAAAGGCAATAGCAACATCTGGAATTCTGTCGATGCTTTTTATTTCGACCGTGATCTCGTTGAGGATGACAATATACTGAGCATTGAAATGCTGAGTCTTTACGACAGGGGGCTTTCATTTATGCCCGTTTTTATACTCCCCGCATCCGATCTCGGCAGGCATATGTGTTATGCGAAGTTCTTTACGGAAGGCATCATCATTCTCTCCATCGGTTTTTGCATTTTCGCAAGCATCATTGTCTTCAAGCTGTTTTTAATGTCATCGCCAAAAAATCAATCCTTTGTGTATTTCGGGCTCGCGATTTTGTTCCTCGGCGGCTATTTGCTCGATTATACGACATTTAACTATGTGCCTCTGGATTATTTAACATATAAGAAGCTGATTTTCGGATGTCTGTATGCGGCGATATCTTTCGCGTCGCTTGGCATGTATCGCATTTTCCACCGAAAAGTCAGCCTCATATTCTCCGTTGTCACAATATCCGGCTATTTGCTGGGCGCGCTGATCATCCATGATATGATCACATTTAAAGCTTTTTATAATTATTATGATTTGCTTATTCTTGTCAATTTGGCGAGCTGGATTGTCACATCTGTCAGATACTTTAAAAAAACGGATGAAGCCAAAATGTTTCTGATCGGCCATGTGTGCCTGCTGCTGTGCGCACTGATCGATATCTATATGACGATCACGGGTCGGCTTTTCAGTGTGAGTACGCCGTTTACCTACGCTTTTATTTTCTCATCGACATCGATTATACTGTTCTTCAGGGAATTCGTGAACAAGGACCAGCAGCTTAAGCTCATGAACGATGCGCATCAGGAAAGCTACCTTGCTTCCATTACCGATGTTATGACGGGGCTTTATAATCACAGATACCTGCTCGACGTGCTGATGCAGACTCCTCCCCCCTATTCGGTCGCGATGCTCGATGTTGACGATTTCAAGAACATCAACGATACATACGGCCACCGCTTTGGCGATACCATCATTCAATATATCGCTCAGAGCCTTTCAAACGGCGTTCGCAGCACGGACATCGTGTTCAGATACGGCGGCGACGAATTTTTCATCATTTTCCCGAAGTGCAGTGCCGCGAACGCACGCGAAGCCGTCAAGAAAATTCAGGCAAAGCTCAAAGAGAATTCGCTTTATTACGACGGACAGGATATCCGTGTGACATTCTCATGCGGCATCTACTATGTCTCGAATACCGAGGACGCTGTCAGCGTATTTGAGAGAGTTGACACCCCGCTGTATGCGTCTAAAAACGAAGGAAAAGACCGCATCACCGTTTATCACGCGGCTGTCTAGCGGATCGCGTCTCATTTTCTTGAGCTTTTTTATCGCTAAATCACCGATGCCAGCAGCAGCAGCGGCAGATTGTCGCCATATATTTCATCGAACTGTGATATGGGCAGCGGATTTTTGCCCAGCCCCACCTCAACCGTATAACCGGGACGCCGGTATTCCTTCACGAACCAGTCCTTGAATCCCGCGTATGAGGCGATGCCCGAGGCTTCTTCGAGCGTATAACCGCTGGCTTGCGCCAGCGCTCCGCCGATGTCTCTCGCCTCCTGCGTGGCCATGTTCTGAAAATTCCAGAATATCACCTGACCCTGACTGTGATAGGCGAGCACAAGCCGGAAATCATGGCTGCGCGTAAAGTCCACGATGGCACGCGTTTCGGGCTCCGACACCGGATACGGGCCGGAAAAGCGCGTAGGCCCGGGGCCCGTGATTCCGAGCGCCGCTTCACCCGCTTTTGATTCCTCCCATGCCGCGTCGTAGTTGTGATTGAGATCGACGCCGCGGTTGTTGGCCTGCCAGTCGGCGGAAAAATCACTGTTCCCTTTGTTCCACGTTATGAGATCATTGTAATAAGGGTTCGACGGCGCAAGGCCGTTCAGCACAAGATCGACACCGTCCGGGTTTACCATCGGAATGATGTAGATGCTGCTCTGGTTCCAGATTTCGCTCGGCACATACCCCGCGATCCTCTGATTCAGCGCGTAGCTTCGCGCAAAATCCTCGGCGAATTTCATGAGCAGCGGAGAAGTGATCCATTCGAGCGCGTGGTGCGCGCCGTTGTAAAAAACCTGATGACTTCCCGTACCGAGCCGGATATAATAGAGGTTCCGCCCGAGCACGCTCTGCCCCGCCACGCCCGTTTCGATAAACGGATAGAGCGCCTTGAGCGCCGCCACGTTCCGCTGCAGAATGTCGTATGTATAATCCACATCCGTCGACACCACATCAATGCCATACGGCACTCTGATCCGCTGGCCAACCATGAGGTTGTTTGCGTTGATTCCGGCATTGGCGGCCCGTATCAGCTCGGGATTCACGCCGTAGCTTCTCGCGATGGCATACAGCGTATCGCCCGGGCGTATGGTGTGAGTATCATAGCCCATCAGGAACGATTCCATGGCGCGGTAAGTATTGAGCCCGACGATGCCGTCCGCCGCGAGCCCGAAACGCCGCTGAAACGCCATAACAGCTTGCTGCGTGCGTCGTCCGAATACGCCGTCCACCGGCCCCGGATCAAGCCCCAGCCTTTTGAGCAGCGATTGAATCTCCTGCACATCCGTACCGCTCATTCCCAGTCTTAATACACGCATCACGCCACGCCCTTTCCGCGAAAGATCGCCTTTGGTCATGACTATTTTATTCGTGCGAGTCCGCCAATGTGCGGCGGGAAAGCTGGTTCGTGTTTATTAAGCAGGATTCAGTTCCAGTGCAGGCTTTAACAGTCTAGTCTTTATTCAGCTTGCGTCGCCTTTAAGGCGACCCAGCAACTGCTGTCGCCGACAAACAACTGATGAGGTCATTGTATAGGCAGTATTTATGCCACCTCATCCGTCGCTTCGCGCCACCTTCTCCTCTGAGGAGAAGGCTTTATGGCTTCATGATTGAATATTAACAGCTGGCCTCGTACATCGAGGCGATATCCTGCTCGGTCGGCGGCACGATCGTGTTGCCGATGTTCTTTGCTTTCACGGCGATCTTAGAATAATCGGCAATTTCCTGCTTTGTCAGCTTCTCTTTTTCTCCAAGCAGCTCGTTCATTGTGTTCCTGAACGCGTCTACCGACATAAAGCCCATCAGCGAGAGTATCTGCGTCAGCTTTTCCACACCGTTTTTTAAGAGATATTCAAAAAACGCGGGCAGCAGCAAACCGTTCGCGCGTCCGTGATCGGTATGTTTGAAGTAAGTCAGCGGATATCCCATCGGGTGAACGATCGTCGTGCCCGTATTCGCGATGACCATGCCGCCGAGCATCGACGCGTAAAGCAGCTTCTCGCGAAATTCATATGTCAGCGCGTTTTGTTTCATCGCGTCGAAGCAGTATGATATATTCTTAATGCTTTCCGCCGCGAGCAGATCGGTCATGGCACAGGCGCGCACCGTCAGCATTCCTTCCACTGCGTGCGACAGCGCGTCCACTGCCGTGTTGATCGTCACATGGAGCGGCAGCCCTTGTGTATACCCCGCATCGAGCAGCGCGACCTGCGGAAACAGCATCGGCGAAGCCAGCGACGCCTTGGTTTGAGCCGCGTCATTGGTGAGTACCGCATACGGCGTCACCTCGGAGCCGGTTCCCGCCGTTGTGGGGATGTGCACCATCGGCAGCACATCCGCGCTGTAACGCCCCGAAAACAGCTCGCTCTCGGGAATGTCCTGACATGAGAGCAGCGCGATCGCTTTGGCCGCGTCCATCGGTGATCCGCCGCCGATGGCAACCACGAAATCGCAGCCTTCTTTCCTCGCCAAAGCCGCCCCGTCATAGACGGACGCGATTGTGGGGTTGCTCATCACCTTGTCGTAAACCGCATAGCCCTGACCGTTTTGCGTGAGCGCCGCAATCACATCGTCCTGCGATCCATTGGCCTTTGCCGAATGCGCGCCTGTGACGATCAGCGCTTTTTTCCCAAGACCTTTCAGCTCACCAGCGCTCTTGCGCACGATTCCACGTCCCATCAAAACCTTTGCCGGCATCTTAAATGATATGTTCATTCCGTCTCTCCTTTGAAGCGATGTCGCAACAAGATAAAGCGCCATAGCCCATATCGAGCGTATTGGCGCTGTCATCACGCGCGTTCTTATTTTACCATAATTTCCGAAGAAATGCCTGAAATGAACGCTTTCTTATTTTACAGCAGATCGCGGATGTAAAACGCGAGCATGAACCGGAGCCTGTTCTCCTGTGTGAGCTCGCAGTCGAGTATCTCGCGAATGCGCCTGATTTTGTAATTGATCGTATTGCGGTGCACAAACGTGAGCTGCGCCACCTCCTGTACGCTCGAATTGTGCTCAAGGTAACACCGCAGCGAGTTCATATAATCGGTCCCGTTCTCCTGATCGAACTTCTCCAGCGGGCCGAGGCTCTCCTGGTACATTTCCTTCAAGACCTGATTGCTTCCAACCGAAATCAGCAGCTTATAAAGGTCAAGGTTCTGATAATACACGCAGGATTCGTCGCGCACCTCCGCCACCTTAAGCGCCGAAATGGCCTTATGGTACCCTTCCGTCACAAAACTGTAGCCCTCTCCCGCGGGGCTGACGCCTGCATGCAGGCGGCCGCCGTGATTGGAGGCGGCAAAGTTCGCTTGAAGCTCCGAGAAGAATTTATCGGCCTGCTTTGGCTGATAATCCTTGAATATCACAATAAGCCTTTTGTCATGAACAAATAGGCTGAATTCATTTCCCGGCTTATTGAGTATTCTTTGCGCGAGATATTTCAAGCTGCCTAGCTCGTCTTCGGCCTGCGGATCCGGCTGAATATGCAGCGCTGCCACACAATAATAGTCGGTTTCAAGAAAATCCCGCTTTTCGAGCGTATAGCGATAGGCTTTTTCATCATGCGGCTCAAATATGAGGTTGATAAAAGCCATGGCAAGCCCCACTTCAATTTCTTCACTGGCAAATATCTGATGGCAAAAATCATATGTGATATCCATCAAGGACGCTCTCCGCGGCACTGTGAACAGCGGAAATCCGTGCTTTTCACAGTAGTCGGTCACCTTCTCCGGCACCGAATCCATATACGGCCCCAGATTGACCACCAATCCGGCCGCGTTGCTCTCGCGCAGGCCTGCGACAAATTCGCCGAGCCGCCGCGTTCCCGTTTGAGCAATGCCCGTGGTGAACACAAGCTCGTTGCCATGCAGGAAAAGCGGCGCTTCGATATTCTCGATGATATGCACCCACCTGACAAAATTATTCAAACCGGCCGCGCCCGCAAGCAGCTTCATGCCGTACGCGCTTTCACCTCTTTCACAAAGTCTGCCCAATATCATCGCCATACTCTTCCTCACAATCCGCTCAATAGAGCTTTCAATCGATGCAACGGTGTTAGCCTTTATTCCCGCCAGAGTACGGACCGCCACCGTCACACAGCACTGCCGCATTGATCAAAACAAAAAAGGCGCAGCATAGGAAACCCTAACTGCGTCTTTGCATACAAAATTATACGAATATTTACTTTTTACCGGGCCGCGGCTTTCACAAAACGATCCTTTTTATTGTTATGTATTTTAGCAGTCTGACTTTTAAAAGTCAACAATGAATTTGTGCTGAAAAACGAAGCAACTCAAAGATACGTCACAATACGCTTATACTGTTCCTTTCTATCATTATGTTTCAGCACTGTCCATCAACTTCGCAGTATTACGGGATAATTTGCATTATATGGTATGGCACTAAGCGCGGCGGCACTGTTTATTGATTATCAGCTGTCATTTTTAAATAGATTTAAAACTCCAATACGGCATTGTTT
The DNA here is from genome assembly GCA_023461435.1 of Bacillota bacterium. Classification (GTDB taxonomy): domain Bacteria; phylum Bacillota; class Clostridia; order Christensenellales; family SZUA-584; genus SZUA-584. The sequence goes on along the minus strand of JAEYLC010000010.1, from coordinate 373,626 downwards.
TTTCCTGTCTTCAATGAAATATATGAGCATGAGCACATATGCCGCCAGTTTCGCGTTGCAGTGTCTTTTTTATCTGCCAGATTTTCGTCTTACCGGACTGACGGATAATCACGTTATAATCCGCAGACACTATTCAAACAAAGGAGTGATGCCAATGAAGCTCAAGGAACAGATCGCCGATGCCGAACTCAAGCTGATGCTTGATAGCAATCGGGCACTTAAAGATCAAACCGCGCTCAGCGATGATATGAAGACATTGTTCGATTTCGATGAAGAACCGGGAACAATGAGCATCTGGTATTTGGAGACGCCCGCACAGGACCTGAAAAAGGAAGACTGGTCGGTGCGCTACCGCCAGTTCAATGACGGCTGTCTGGAGCTCACAATTAAAAAACGTTACAGTGAAAAGGACTATAAAGCTATGCTCGACAGCGACGATGCCAAAAAGTTTGCCGCTGAGTTCACACCCGAAATTGATATCGAATACACCAATAAAACATACAGCCTCTCGTTTGAGCGGGTTTTTACAGATTTGGAAGAGGACTTGACTGAGCCCGAAGCCAAGCGTCTCGCCATACTGAACAGCCCGCCGATTTTTACAGACTGGAAAAGCAAGAACGCAGGCTTTGTTCACCTCTGCGGATCAACCCTCCTCGGGCCCGTTGTAGCCACCACGTATAAAGGCAGCTATAACGGTCTTGAAGCCAAGCTGGAGATCTGGAAGCTCAGCGGCTATTTAACCGAACTGTCCTTTGATGTTCCCACTAAAAAAAGCACCCAGCTCAAAAGAGATCTGCTAAAGGTGCTTACGGAATACAATCTGTTAATGACGGACAACCAGCTCAAAACCGACGCGTTTCTTGATTACTTCGGCAAGAAAAAGCAAGGGGTTAAAACCAAGCAGGAAAAAACTCCGCCTAATTCAGATTCTTCTCAAGCCTGATAAAATAATCGAGCAGCGCCTGAAGTGATTTAACGACATGCGGATATTCTTCGATTTTGAAATCATGCAATATTCCATTGACCAGACCTTCATGGAATTCGCGGTGTTTGCTGCAGCTGTTTTCTCCCTTTTGGGTCAGCTTGAGCGTGCTGATCCGCTTGTCGTTTTCTTCTTTGACTTTTTTTACGAACCCTTTTTTCACAAGGCGTTTCACTGTCACGCTCGCGGTTGCTTTGGTCACGCAGAGCTTGTCCGCAATCTGCGTCAGCGTCACATACTCCGACTCTTCGATGGCTTCGAGCGTATGCATCTCCGTGCGGCTGATATTCTCCTCTGCCGCGCGAGACACGATTTTTGCCTGAATCCTAAGTATCTTAAAAAATAGATCCTTGAGTATTTGGTTCAGCAGTTTTCTGATCACCTCTTCAGTCATCGCGGCCTCGCTCTCTTACTTGCCAGTCAATTTTATATAGAATACCATATTTTTCGATGAAAAAAAACCCCCGCATTTGCGGGGGGAGGAGACCGTTACAACAGTATGCATATCAAGCCGCCGCTGCCTTCGTTGATGATGCGCTGAAGCGTTTCCTGTATCTTCATCCGCGCATCATCCGGCATGTGCGAAAGCTTGCTTGAGAGCCCTTCCTTAACAAGCTCGTGCAGCGGTTTGCCAAATATGTCCGTCTTCCATATCTTCGCGGGATCGCTTTCAAATTCGGACATCATATATTTCACAAGCTCTTCACTTTGCTTCTCGCTGCCCACGATGGGCGATACCTCCGTTTCAATATCCACGCGGATCAGGTGCAGCGACGGCGCGCTGGCCTTGAGCCTGACGCCAAAGCGGCCGCCCTGCCGCACCATCTCGGGCTCTTCCATCGACATCTCATCCATTGAAGGCGGTACGAGCCCGTATCCTGTCTCTTTCACGCTTTTGAGCGCATCCGCCATGTGATCATACTGCTTTTTGGCGCTGACCAGGTCTTTAACGATCGACACGAGATGGTAGTCATCGTCGATCGGATACCCGCATTCATCTCCGAGTATCTTGTAGAAAAGTGCCTCGGGGAAGCAAAGCTGCATCTTCACGCTGCCCTCGCCGAGCATGATTTTTTCCACCGAGGCGCTGCTCACGTCGTCGAGCCGCTTCATGGCTTCCACGAGCCCTTTGTAGTCGCGCACCTTCTCAAGCGCTCCGATGGAGCCCGATATGCCGCCGAGCACCTCTCCCATCAGCCAATGGTCGGGAGACAATGCGCGCGCCCAGCCGGGCATCTCAATGTTGATCTCTTTGAGCGGGAACTCATAGAGCAGATTTTCGAGCATCGTGGTGATATCCGCTTCTGTGAGCCGCATAATATCCATCAGCAGCACCGGCACCTTGTATTTCTCCGCCATCGCGTTTCTCAGGCTGATCGTGTCTTCGTTTCTCGGATTGGCCGAGTTTAGAATGATGATGAACGGTTTGCCAAGCTCCATGAGCTCGCGGATCACGCGTTCCTCCGCCTGTACGTAGCTCGAGCGCGGAATCTCCGTGATGCTGCCGTCCGTCGTCATCACGATGCCGATCGTGCTGTGCTCGGTGATCACCTTGCGTGTGCCGGTTTCAGCAGCCTCCTCAAACGGTATGTCGTGATCGAACCAGGGTGTGGTGACCATACGCGGCATGTCGTTTTCGAGATGCCCCATCGCACCGTCGATCAGGTAGCCCACGGAATCGACCATCCGCACATTCATCTCGGCTTCGTCGTTGATGTTAATACGGACGGCCGAGGTGGGCACGAATTTGGGCTGTGTGGTCATGATCGTTTTGCCCGCGCTGCTTTGCGGCAGCTCGTCGACAACGCGTTCCTTCTCGTGTGTATCATCGAGATTCGGGAGCACCAGCATATCCATAAACCGTTTGATAAACGTCGATTTGCCTGTTCTGACCGGCCCCACAACGCCGATGTATATGTCGCCCCCCGTTCGTTCGGAAATATCCTTGTACAGATTATAGCTTTGCATGGCGCATCCTCCATCGTATAGATTGCTTAAACACTAGATATATATGAACGTATGCGCTTTATCATGCATTTTGCATACAAAAAAGAGATGAACCGGATAGAATTCATCTCCTTTTTTTCCGTTATCGATAATAACCCTTGCCCCGCCAATCAGAGAACGACCTCAGGTTGTTTTTGGCTGCACAGAAACATCCGAAAGCAACTTCATTTTACTGAGCGGCTTCCATATCAGCAAAGCGAGGAAGAAATCGACCATGCTGTGAACAACCGATCCGCCGCCCACGAGGCCCAGCACCGAGGTCAGATACCCCTGTGAATAAAATGCTTCCTTCAGGCTGCCGACAATAAAGAACGGCGTTACGGCAATCGCCTCGCACAAGCCGTGAACCACCGCGATCACAAAGGCAAACAGCGCCGCTTTAGGCAGTGAATTGAGAATATGCCGCCTGTTTCGCAAATACAGCGCGCCCCCTAGCGCAAATATCACATGCGTGGCCGCGCGCAATACAATTTCAATAGGAAAGCCGGCGAACAAAAAACCCAGCGTCGTGATCACCGCCACAGACCCCGCTGTAAAAGGCGAAATAAACATCGCGATGAATATGGGAACATGACTGGCAAACGTAAACGAAACGATCGGCGGAATGACGATTTTAAGCGGCATGAACATCGGTATGAGTATGCCGATGGCGCAGAGCACGGCTGCCAGTGTCATTCTGTGAACGCGTCTTGAAGTATTCATAATTCATATCTCCCGCCTTGTGTAAATATAAGTGTCTTTACACCTATGCAGACATTATAACCGTTTGATGATCAATGCGCAACACTTTTAAACGGGAATCAAATTAATCTTTGCTTAACAGCAGGCCTTTGGCCAAAAGAGCGGAATATATGCGCTGATAGGTATCCTCGTCCTTACAGCGTATGGTATGAAGATGAATACCCTCCGTGAGCTGCGAGAGCAGCGGTGCGTTTTGTTTATATACGTTGTCAATAAAACGGCCGGCGTCAAAGCGCGACTTGATATCAAGGCGCCCGGTGATTTGCCCGTAGATCGGATGTTCCACGATCACATCAAGAATTTCACCGCCATTGTCTACGATTGTGTAGAGCTCGTTTTCCAGCTGCTCAGGTGAGTGGCTGCAAGCCAGCGTATGCAGTATCATCGAGCTTCTTTCCATATTGGAAGCGAATATATACCCGGTGGGCGTCGCGAGAATATCGAGCCCCACCGCGCGCAGCAGCGCAATATCGCCCACAATGGTTTGCCGCGTCACACCCATCTTTTTGGCGAGGTCAGCCGCGCTCACCGGCGACTGGCGTCTTCGAAGTATATCCGTGATCTCTTTACGCCGCAGTTCGGCTGTCATAAACAAAACAGCTCCTTCCCGTTCAGACTTTTCTATATCATACCATCCTGCGTTTTTTTTGCAAAGCCCTGCTCCCTCATTGACATATGCCAATTAATAAAAGGAGCGGCTGAGCCGCTCCTTATCACCTATACGTTTTCTTCCTGCTTATCCGGCTCGGTCAGCTTTCCATCCTGATTCTCCGGCCTATCGGCTTTGGCTTTTTCCTGCTTTTTAAAAGCAGGCTTGCCTCCGCTCATGTACATATAAACATGATCCTTGATGCTGATGTGACCTTTGAGTATCTCCTCAGAAAGCTCATCCTCCACGATCTGCTGTATCATGCGCCGCAGCGGACGCGCGCCGTAGTTCTCATCGAAGCCCTCCTTTGCGAGATACTCTACCATGTCCTCCGAATATGTAAGATATATCTCGCGCTCTTCGAGCCGCTTGATCACATTGCCAAGCATCAGCTTCACGATCTGCTTCGTGTGCTCGGGGCTCAGCTTGTGGAAAACGATGATATCGTCGAGCCTGTTGATGAACTCGGGCCGGAACGCCTTTTTGAGCTCATCCATGATGCCCTGTTTCATGCTCTCATAGCCGCGGTCGCCCTGCTCTACGGCAAAGCCGATCCGCTTGATATCGATGTTTGTCGCACCGAGATTCGACGTCATGATGATGACACAGTTTTTAAAATCCACGACGCGCCCCTTGGAATCCGTCAGGCGCCCGTCTTCGAGTATCTGAAGCATGATGTTGAACACATCGGGATGCGCCTTTTCGATCTCGTCGAGCAGCAGCACCGAATACGGATGCCGCCTGATTTTCTCGGTGAGCTGGCCGCCTTCATCAAAGCCGACATACCCCGGCGGGGACCCGATCAGCTTTGAAACCGCGTGCTTCTCCATGTATTCCGACATATCGAGCCGTATCAGCGCGTCCTCGTCTCCGAACAGCGCCTCGGCCAGCGCGCGCGACAGCTCCGTTTTGCCGACGCCCGTGGGCCCTAAGAATATGAACGACCCGACCGGCCGCTTGGGGTCCTTAAGCCCCGCACGCGAGCGCCGTATCGACTTCGCAACCGCGACGCACGCTTCATCCTGCCCGATCACGCGCCGGTGCAGCGTGACTTCCATGTTGAGCAGCCGGTTCGCCTCGTCCTCCGTCAGCTTGACGACCGGAATATGCGTCCAGTTGGACACGATCTCGGCAATCTCCTTCTCGGTGACCTCGCCCTCACGGCGGCTCGTATCCTTCTCCCAAATGCTCTTCATCTCGGCGATCTGCTTTTCAACCTTCTTCTCTTCGTCGCGAACCTCAGCCGCTTTTTCAAAGTTCTGATGCGTGATCGCCTGCTCCTTTTCCTTGCGCAGCTCTTCCTGCTTTTCTTCGAGCTCCTTTAAATCCGGCGGCGCGGTATACAGGCTCAGCCGCACTTTCGAAGCTGCCTCATCCATGAGATCGATCGCCTTGTCGGGCAGAAACCGGTCCATCAGATACCGGCTCGAGAGCTCCACCGCCGCCTTGAGCGCTTCGTCGGTGATTTTGACGCGATGGTGCGCTTCATATCGGTCGCGAAGTCCCTTCAATATCTCGATCGCTTCCTCGCGCGTGGGCTCACCCACCGTAACGGGCTGGAAACGCCGCTCAAGCGCCGCGTCCTTTTCAATATGCTTTCTGTATTCGTCGTACGTCGTCGCGCCGACCAACTGTATCTCGCCGCGCGCGAGTGCCGGCTTCAATATGCTCGCCGCGTCCATCGCGCCTTCGGCAGCGCCCGCGCCCACGATGGTATGTATCTCGTCGATAAAGAGTATCACGCTGCCTGACGACTGCAAGTCTTTGAGCACGTCCTTGAGGCGGTCCTCAAACTCGCCGCGGTACTTCGTGCCCGCGATCATGCCCGCGAGGTCCAGCGACACCACGCGCTTGCTGCGCAGCAGCTCGGGCACATTGCCCTCTGCGATGCGCTGGGCAAGCCCCTCCGCGATGGCCGATTTGCCGACGCCCGGCTCGCCGATCAATACGGGGTTGTTCTTGGTGCGCCGCGAGAGTATCTGCGTGATGCGCTCGATCTCCTGAGCGCGCCCGATCACAGGGTCAAGCTCACCGTCCTTCGCGGCTTTTGTGAGATCACGCCCGAATTTATCAAGCTTCGGTGTTTTCAAATCCTTCTTCGTGTTTGCCTCGCCCGGCTCCGCACTCTCGCCCGTCACGTTGTATATGCCGTTTTCGAGCTCACCGAAATCCGCGCCGAGGTCGCTCAATATCTTGAACGCGACGCCTTCCTTTTCACGGATCAGCGCCATCAGTATATGCTCGGTGCCCACATAGCTCTGTCCGAGCTGTCTTGAAAGCGTCACGCTGAGCTCGAGTATCTTCTTGGAGCGCGGCGTATAGCCAAAGCCCTGTGTAAACACAAAATCGCCCTGACCGATCAGCGAGAGCACATTCTGCATCACCGAATCTTCTGTGACGCCCGACAGGTTTAACAGGTTCGCCGCTGCGCCTTCCTTTTCACATATGAGTCCGAGCAGCAGATGCTCGGTGCCCACATAGTTGTGCCCGAGTTCCCGCGCCTTTTTCTCCGCATGCTTGAGCGCGTTTTTCGCGCCTTCCGTAAATTTCGCAAAAAAATCCATCTAATATATCTCCCTTCATGAGGCAAAAACCTGTTTGATCATTTCCGCGCGTGACACATCCCGGTCGGCCGGATTCACCTGCCCGTACCGCTGCGCGATGATCGCGGGGCGCGTGTTCATCATCAGCTTATAAAGCTGGCTGCTCTTTAGATCCGGCACGATGCCGAGCGATACGCCGAACGCCACATCGGATACGAGCTTTTGCGCTTCCGCGTCCCCAAGGCGTTTTGCGTATTTCAGTATGCCCACCGCGCGCCAGATGCGGTCTTCCAGAGCGATCCCTAAGCTGTTGTAAAGCTCTTTTCTCGTGCTGCGCTCAAAATTGATGACCTTGTTCGCCATCAAGAGCAGCCTTGATAGTATCTCCTTCTCGGACACGCCGAGCGTGACCTGATTCGATATCTGGTAAAATGCGCCCGACGCCGCGCTGCCTTCTCCGAACGCGCCGCGCACCGTCATACCGACCTTGCTGATCATCGACGTGATACGCGGCAGCGCCTTGGCTGCCGTGAGCGCCGGAAGATGCAGCATCAGCGAGGCGCGAAGGCCCGTCCCCAAATTCGTCGGACAGCTCGTTAAAAACCCGAGTTTATCGTCAAAGGCATAATCAACGCCCTCTGAAAGCATGTTGTCAAGCCGGTCCGCCGCGTCAAACGCTTTAAAAAGCGCCAGCCCCGCGCTGAGGCTTTGCAGCCGGTAATGGTCTTCCTCGAGTATCATCACGCTGATGCTCTCGTCGGTGCTCGTAATCAGCCCGCCGAAACGGCTGCGCGAGAGATCCGCGCTGATCACATGCTGCTCCACGAGCGCGCGCTTTTCAAGCTCTGTCATATCGCTGAGCCGCGAATAGGAAAATTCGGGTGAGACAAGCAGCGACTGCTTCGCAAGCCCGTGCACCTTCTCGACATCGTCCGGATTCACGATCCGCGAGGGAAAAGGCACGTCGGCCAGGTTTCTGGCCAGCCGGATGCGCGTGGATACCACCACGTCGTTGTCCGGGGCGCCGTCTTCGAGCCATTTCATGCTCATCCCTCCCTATCGAGCAGCGCGATTTCGTCCCGAATGCGCGCCGCCTCTTCAAAATTTTCCACCGCCACCGCTTCCTTGAGCTCGGCTTTAAGCTGCTCCTTGCGAGTCAGCCTCTCATCCTCTTCCTTCTCCTTGCCCGGCTGCACCTCCACGCGCTCGCCGGGGCGTTTGCCCGTATGCGTCATGCTCATATGTATGCCCTTTATCGCGGGGGCAATGCTGTCTTCAAACACTTTATAGCAATTGACACAGCCGAGCTTGCCGTCTTTTTTAAAGCTTTCGAGTGTCGTTCCGCAGACTTCACACTGCTGCCCCTGCTCCTCGGCTTCCTCATAGAACGTACTCATAAAATCGTTGAATGAGAACCACGGCATCACGACCGCCGATTTTTTCTTGGACGCGCACTGGGCGCAAAGATGCACCGTTTTCACCTGTCCGTTCACAAAAGTCGTCATATGGACGGTCGCGTTATTCTTTAAGCAATTGTCGCACAGCATCACTTATCCTCCTCGCTTAACAGCACGAGCACAAGCTGCTTTAATATGCTGGCCCGGACATGGTCCTTAAGCATGGCCGGAATGCTCAGCGATTTATCGGATATCGCCGCGTGCATCAGCGCTCCCTCCCGCTTGCTGACCGCCTTGCTTTCGACGAGACGGCAGATCACATCCTGCGCGTCGCGCTCGGATATGCTCTCGCCGATCCGTGTGGTCACGAGCCGGAAAAGATGATCCGATTCATCGATGCTGAGGCGTAGCAGGCGGATATACCCGCCGCCGCCCCGACGGCTCTCGATGATGTATCCCTTATCGGGCGTAAACCTTGTGGCCAGCACATAATTGATCTGCGACGGCGCGCAGTTGAAATGCTGCGCGAGCTCGTTTCTTTGCAGCTCTATTTTCCCTTCATATTCACTCATCAATTCCTTGATGAATTGTTCGATCGTATCGCTGAGAATCGACATGGTTGCTCATCCTCTCTTTTGACTATCTTTGACCTTTAAGCTTATTATACACCGTTTTGAGAAAAAAGCAACGGAATAATTGTGAATAATGAACGATGAACAATTAAGAATTAAGAATGAATTGAGGAGCCGTCATTGATATGATGATCATTCTTTTTTAACATTCGGGCGATGCCTGTAGGGCGCGATTTTCCAAGCGCCTTAACCAAATGAACGACATACCCCATTCGGGGCACAGGCGGGGATCGTTCACCACAAATATTTGATCGTATGTTTATCGCTGTAGGGCGCGATTTCCCAAGCGCGCCCTAACCTTATGAACGACATACCCCATTCGGGGCACAGGCGGGGGTCGTTCACTACAATACGAACAGCGATTGCCCGCCTGCGTCATGTTTACGCGGGCGTAGACGCGTTCCGCTGCGAAAAATACAGCTGCAGCCCCTTGAATATTGCCGAAGCGCACAGCTCCTGATAATCGTCCGTCTGCAGCAGCTCTTCGTCGTGCGCATTCGATAAAAAGCCGCACTCCACGAGCACGCAAGGGCAATCGCCCGAGCGCAGTATGAAATATGTCTCGGGCTTTTCCACGCGCGGCTTTTCGGGCTTGAGCATTTCCACGAGCTTTTCCTGCATGAGCTTCGCGAGCTTCTCCCCCTCCGCCGAATCTTCATGATAAAACACGACGGGGCCGTGGCACGACGTATCGCTGAACTTGTTCATATGAATCGAAATCACAACGTCGGCGTTGGAATTCTCGATGATCTGCTTTCTTTTTTTCATGTCCTCGTCTTTCGTCTTGCCGATTGCGTTTTCGTCCTCGCGCGTCATGATGACGGAATAGCCTTGATTGAGGCACATGGTCTTAAGCTTGTTGGCCACGGAGAGGTTCAGCGTGTCCTCCTTGACGCCGCCTGGGCCCACCGCGCCGCCGTCAAAGCCGCCGTGCCCCGCGTCGATCACGACGATGGCATCACTCTGCTTCATGACAGGCTTTGAAAGCGGTATCGCGATCAACGACGCGATCAGCGCGACCACAATTAAAAAATAGATGAGATAACGTGTCTTGCTTTTCATAAAGCACCTCCGTCGTTATCTCATCTATATTATTATCTTAATAAAATATGACCGCTATTCAAACAGCAGCTTGCCCGCGTTTGCGTTGAGCCGCAGCGGCTCGCTTGCCGGTGTGGTAAAGGCCGCCGCGCAGCCGATCATCGCGGCATTGTCCGTGCAGTAACGCAGCTCCGGCAAATAAAGCGACAACCCCAGCTTTGGGGCGCGCGCCTGGAATTCCGCCCGAAGCGCACCGTTGGCGGACACGCCGCCCGCGATACCGATTTTTTTGATGCCCGTGCGGGCTGCCGCCTCAAACGTGTTATCCGCCAGAAAAGCGACCGCCTCATGCTGAAAGCTCGCGGCGACATCGGCCTTGCTGTACGCTTCGCCCTTCTGCTCCATGTTGTGGATATGGTTGATCACCGCGGTTTTGAGGCCGCTGAATGTAAAATCGAGATGCGTCTCGCCCTTGAAGCCGCGCGGGTACTGATATACCGGCTGGCCCTCTCGCGCGAGCGCCTCGAGCTTCGGGCCTCCCGGGTATCCGAGCCCCAGCACGCGCGCCGTCTTGTCAAACGCCTCGCCCACCGCGTCATCCCGCGTTTTGCCGAGCAGCCTGTACTTGCCGTAGCCTTCAACCACGACGATATGCGAATGCCCGCCCGATACGACGAGACACAAAAATGGCGGCTCAAGCGTCTCGTGCGAGATGAACAACGAGCAGATATGCCCCTCGATATGGTGCACGGGGATCAGCGGCAGCTTGTGATAAAAGCTCAGCCCTTTCGCGTACGACACGCCGACGAGCAGCGCGCCGATCAGCCCCGGCCCGTCCGTCACGGCGATCGCATCGAGATCACCAAAGCCCATATGCGCGCCCTGCAGCGCCTCATCCACGATATACGGAAGCTTCATCACGTGGTTGCGCGAGGCGATCTCCGGCACCACGCCGCCGTAGAGCTCATGCTCCTTTTGCGTGTAAACCGCGCTGCCGATCACCCTTCGCCCCTGCGTGACGGCTGCCGCCGTTTCGTCGCACGACGTCTCGATCGCGAGTATTTTTCTATCAGGCTTCAACGGCTTTGCTCCTCTTTTTGAATATGATGAGCCCCGCCGCAGCCACGGCGTTGAGCGCCACGAATATCGACACGAAACGGATGATGATGCGCGCCACGAGGTCTGAGAAGAACTGCTCGGGTACCATCATGATCAGCACGTCGGTTCTCGGATCGAGCAGCCAGAGATCGTTCGTGAAGAACAGATGATGGAACGACACCCAGAACGATGTGAAATCCACCGCCGCATATAAACCCAGCGCCCCGACGATCACCACAAACACGCCGGATACGCACAGAAACGATTTGCAGAGCGTCTTAATGGCCTGCTTCTTTTTGATCAAAAACGTCACTGCGATCAGCACCGCCGCGCCGATCAGAAAGATTGTGCGGACGTTGCGCGCGCTTATATAGAGCGCCTTCACATCGACCATGTGGTCCTTTTCGCGCTCGCCGAAAACCTCCTGCATCTCGCCGCCAATCTCGGCCTGTATATTCAAATCTTTATCCGCGTCCGTGATATAATTGACCAGCTTATTTGTCACCTTTGTGAGGTCCTGCTCGCTGATACCGATGTCCTGCGGGGTGTTGAGCTTTGAGTATTCACCCGTAAAGAACGAGGAGTTCAGCGCGAACATCTCGATGCTCATAATCAGCACCGCAACGATCAGCATCACGCTGGCTGCGCTTGCGCACAGGGCGCTGAAAAATCTTTTGTATCCGTTCATGGTTTCTCCTTCATCAATGCGGCGCAGTATTATATCGCCGTATTGTTGTTTTTGAGGCTTGTCTCTTTTAACCATTGAATTCTACCACAAGCACAGCGCATGCTCAAGCCGTATCATCTGATGCCTGATTATCTGCCGCCCACCCCTTTGAGCATCCGCTTGAACCAGTTGATGTTCTCCCGGTCAAGGCACCGCGTTAAAAACAGCAGCAGTATATAAACGCAGAGCATCAGCAGAATCTTGAGCGTCAGGACCCAGCCGTTCACAGCATCCCCAAAAGGCAGCAGCGTAAACAGCATTCTCACGGCAACGGCAGACGACGCGACACAGAAGAGCGGCTTTAAAATCCAGCTCGCAAACGGAATCCGCGTCTCGCTTGATATCAGCAGCCGCCGGATGCTCAATGTCCCGTTGATCAGCGCGCTGACATAAAGAATGATGATGTAACCGTTTATCCCGAACTTGGGAACGAGAAAAAAGATCAGCAATACGCGCAAAGAGGAATCGAATATGTTGATCTTGAGCGTCTGAACCTGCTGGTTGAGCCCGTTGAGTATTGAATCCACAATTAAATCAAGATAGTTGAGCGGCACGAGCGGCGCAAGCAGCATAAGCAGCCGCGCGATATCGCCGGTATGATAGATGAGCAGGCTGAAATCTTTCGCGAACGCCATAAATACACCCGCGAACAATATCGCGAGCAGTACGGTGTTTTTGAAGACTTTTTCAAATATATACTGCACACGCCGCATGTTTTTAACGGCGTAAGCCTCGGAGACCTCGGGTATCAGCAGCGTGCCGACCGCGGCGAGTATGCCGCACGGAAAGTATATGATCGGCATCGCCATGCCGATCTGCCCGAACTGCGAAAGCGCCTGCTTGGCGGTCGCGCCGAATTTTCGCAGACCCGCCGGTATCATCGTGTTTTCGGCGGTGCGCAGCGCTGTGCGGATGTAAGAGCTCACGGCGATCGGCAGCGCGATATGCGCGATCTTCTTCGTTACGCCCTTCTCTTCGATCACGGCGAGGCTGGACTGGCGTTTGTCGATGCGGTATAGAATGAAGCCGAAGCAGCACGACAGCGCCTCGGAGATCATGCACGAGAGAATGATCGCGAAACACGCGTATTCAAGGCCCTTGGGCAAAAACGCGTCGAGAATCAGCATGATCAGCATGATGCGTGCCATCTGCTCAAACATCATCTGACCCGCGGGCTTCAGCACCTTCTTCATGCCGTAGAAATAGCCTTGCAGGCTCGATGTCAGCGCCATAAACGGCAGCCCGAACGCGAGCGTCCTGACGGACAGTATCGTACGCGCATCGCCGAGCCAACCGCCGCCGATGAAATCGGACAGCAGATACAGCGCAGTGCCGAAAATCGCCCCGAGCAGCAGGCTGATCATCACGGCGCGCCGAAGCACGCTTGTTGTCGATCTCCCGCCGCTTTTTGAAATGGCCTCCGCCGTGAGCCGCGACACCGCAATGCCGATGCCCGACGACGCAAAAGTGGCCGCCAGCATATAGATGGAGAGTATCAGCTGGTAAAGGCCGATGCCCTCCTCACCGATTTTTCCCGACATATAAGCCAGCAGATAGATGCCGATCACGCGCAGGAGCTGCGAGGTCAACGTCAGTATCAGCGTATTCTTCACAAAGCTTCGTTTCATCCGCTTCCGTCCCGTCACTTGAAATGTTAGTAAAATATATATGTGGCGTGACGGCGAAAAAACCGCAGTGAAAAAAGACACCGGAGTTACCGGTGCCTCAGGTTGCTGACAAAGTTTCAATTGTCATTCTGATGGAGCGTATGCGGAGGCATCAGAATTATGATGCCCGAAAGTATCTAAATAGCTCTTTATATTCCCTAATCAACTCTTCAGGGCTATTCTGATAAAAACAGGCGACGAAGAGAATAAAATTTAAATCATCCCCCAGTCGCCTGTCGTTGACAACTCTTCCGACGAAAGCCGCTATTGAATATTTCGATGCTTCAATACTGTTATTCGAGTCCTATCTTTTTATATTTTTCGATGCGTTCTTTCATCTGCTCAGGGCTTAAGTGTGCGCCGTCCGCAAACATGCCGCTTTTCAAATCCTTTGTCGCGGCTCTCTCGTGCCCCACGAGCGCCCATGTCGTGTCGATCAAATGGGCAAAGCGCGGCTCGCCGAGCTGCCTGCATATGAAAGACTGCCGCGGCTGGTTGATGTCCTCGCCGCTGATCTGCATAAACCCGTATTTGTCGCACAGCTTCATCACGCGCTCAAGCTGCTCCGTTGTGTTTCTTGAGGGCATGTACGCGATCGCGTCAAAGCCGATATCCTTCGCGGCTGTGAACACATCCTCGAGATACGCGTCCTCAAACGCCTGCGCTTTTTTGTCACCCGTGGGCGACGCCGCCACATCCCCGAGATAGCAGTACGACGGTATCGCGCCCAGCGCCTTGACCGTTTTGATGACCTCTCTGACATCCGGCGTTTCATCCGGCGCCGCGTCGATGAAAATCCGTGTTACAAAACTGCCTTTGAACACATTGAGCAGATCGTAGGCGTAGATGTCGCTTTCCGTGTCGCCGAGCAGCGTTTTCTGCGCGTCGCTGAGTTTAAGGTCAAGCGGTCCTTCAAGAAAGCTGATCAGCGTCTGTCCCTTGCCGAACCTCTCAATCAGCTTGCCCGAAAGCGCGAACAGGATATGCCGCTCCGTCACCTCGCCGCCGTCCGCCGCGCTCGATATCGGCAGCACGTCCGTGTCATAATCAATCGAGATATCATGCGGCTGCGTGATGCTGTTGAGATTCTTTGTCATCGCGCGGCTGCGCTTTTCGCGCGCCGTTCGGATCGTCTTCAAATAGGCGTCCGCATTTTTGATCTGCGTATGCGGCAGACCGTGCGCGCAGATATACGCGCTCGACAGCTGATCGGGGTTGTTGATGCGTTTGCCGATCAGCGGCGTACCCGACCAATCGGTGCGCATTTCAAAGCCGATCGTCGTGGGCAGCCCCAAAATCTCGCCCGCCTCGATAAACTCGGGCGCGCCGTCGATCGCGTCATGATCGATGATGCCCACGGTAGATAAGCCGCTCATCAGCGCCATCCACACGGCTTTCGCGGGTGAATACGGCGAGAACGAATATGTGGTGTGCACATGGTTGTTGGTGTATCCCTGTTTCCCGGGCACCTTGATGTCGCCGCTGTCGATCAGCGCTTTTAACGCCCTTGCCGCCGCGAGCCTTTGTTCTTTTGTTTGCGCGTTCAGCTGTTCAATATACTCTTGCTGCATGTCTTCTTCCCCATTCTCCTCTGTCTAACCCAGCATGACCTGTCCGCCCGTGACGGGTATCGCCTGACCGGTCTCATAATCCTGTTCGACCGCGTAGAGTATCGCCTTTATCACGTCAGACGGCAGGCAGCCGCGCTGCATCGGCACCTTTTCTTCATAAAAGCGCTTGACATCCTCAATGCACGCCGCGCCCTTGACTTTTCCCGCGCGCAGATACTGCACAAACAGGCCGCGCTCAGGGTCCGTCCAAAGCGGCCCGTCAAGAAAATTTCCGGGGCAAATGGCGTTGACTTTGATTTTGAAGGGGCACAGCTCCAGCGCGAAGCTTTGCACAAGGCCGATTCCGCCGAACTTGCTGCCCGCGTAGGCAAAGTTCTTATTGCTGCCCTCAAGCCCGCTTTTTGAATTGATCTCGATGATGTCGCCCGCCCAGCTTGGATCGGCGGCGCTTTGCGCCTTCATGATGCGCGACGCGTATTTGGTGCAGGTGAAAAACGCCGTATAATTGATGGATGTGACAAACTCGAAATCCTTTTTCTCAAGCTCATCGAGCGAGCCCGCTTTGAGCACGCCCGCGTTGCTCACAAAAAGATCGATGCCGCCGAAGCGTTCGACGGTTTTTTGAATCATCTCCGCCACGCACTGCTCGTCCGACACATCCACGCGCACCGAAAACGCGCGATCGCCAAGCGCCGATGCCACTGTGGCGGCCAGAGAGTCGTTCAAATCGGCAATCACCACGGATGCGCCCTCGTTATACAGCCCCTCGGCAATACCCTTGCCAAAGCCTTGCGCGCTGCCCGTGGCCACCGCGACCTTGCCCGAAAGACGGCCGGGCGCGGCAACGCGTTCATTGACGCGCGAAGCGGCCATCCGCTCCCATTTGCTCATATCTATCATATCAAAGCCTCCCTATCGGATGAATATTATTGCTGTCTTCGCCTGTACAGCTGTTTGATCTTTTGATAACGCTCAAACTGGTCGTCCCAGGCTTGCGTATCCGACGGCTCAAACGTCTCCACCGGAAACGAGTTGCGTATCACATCGCGCATTTGAGCGAAGCCTTTGACTTCACCCTCAGCCTTCACCTGAATCATCAGATTGCCGATCGCCGTGGCTTCGTATGGGCCCGCGATCACGGGGCGGTTGATCGCCGCCGCCGCCATATGGTTTAAAAGCACATCCTTTGCGCCCCCGCCGACAATATGCAGCACGTCGATGCGCTTGCCTTTAAGCTTTTCCAGCCCGTCAAACGCTTCGCGATAGCTCAGCGCGAGGCTTTCGTATACCGTCCGCGCGATTTCGCCTTTTGTTTCGGGAATCGGCTGGCCTGTCTGCGCACAGAAGCCTTGTATCTTTTCCGGCATATCGCCGCCGCCGAAGAACACCGGCGCGTTCACGTCGATCAATGACCGGAACGCCGGCGCGCTTATTGCCATCTTCTCGATCTCGTTCCAGCTCAGCTTTTTTTCAATGTCCCACTGACGTTTGCATTCCTGAATGATCCAGAGCCCCATAATGTTCTTGAGCGGCCTGAACCCGCCGTCCACCGTGCCCTCGTTGGAAAAACCCTGCTCATAAACAAAGTCGTTGATGATCGCCTCTCTTGTGACGATGCCGAGCAGCGACCATGTGCCGCTCGAAATGAACGCGTAATTGTCTCCCGTCGCGGGTACGCAAGCCACGGCCGAAGCCGTGTCGTGAGACCCGACACAGAAAACGGACGGCGCGGTTTTGAGCCCTGTATCGCTGACGATATCGGGCAGAGCCTTTCCCTTCACCTCGCCGCACTGCTGTATGCCGCAAAACAGCAGCGGGTTTACGCCGCATTTTTGTATAACCTCTTTTGACCACTTGCCTGCCTGTGGATCAAGCATCTGTGTTGTTGTGGCATGTGTATATTCCGAAGTCATTACGCCGCTCAGCATATAACCGAGCAGATCCGGCATCGTAAGCAGATTCTCCGCGATATCGAGCTGAGGGTCCTTGAGCTGCACCATGTCATACAGCTGAAAAAGCGTGTTGAAATCCATACTGGCGATACCCGTTTGATCAAACGCATATCTTTCGCCGCAGGCCGCTTCAAAAGCCTTTCTTCCTCTTGGGCCTCTCGGGTCGCGGTAAGCGCGCGGGTTGCCTGTCAACCGCCCCTGTTTATCGATCAGGCCAAAGTCAACGCCCCATGTGTCAATGCCGATACCCGTCAATTCACCCTTGATATATTTCGCGTAGCTGAAAAGAGCCTCTTTGATGCTGGAATACAGCCGCAGCACGTCCCAGTAATACGCGCCGCCCAGCTTGACATAGTTGTTTTCAAACCTTGTCAGCTCTTCCAGCGTTAATTTTTCGCCGTCAAACCGTCCGATGATCGTCCGGCCGTTGCTGGCTCCGAGGTCCACCGCTAAATAGTCTTTCATAATTATTACCCTTACTCATTTATTTTTGATGAAGATTCATAAAATATGAAATCATGGCTCAAATGATGGCCGGTATAACCCGCATACTTTTCCGGCTGATACAAAACACATTATATCATCCACGTGTAACGTTTCGCTTTATAAAAACTCTATCACAGCATATATTCCCTGTCAACTCTTTTCCAAGCCGCCAAGCGCCCAAAATCAAGCGGCACCCCAATACATATATATTGTTGTTTCTTTCGCGCTTTCATCGATTTTTATTGGAAATTACCGCTTCTTTTGTGATTTGTACTTGACACGCAAGTCTATCCTGTTTAATATCAAATTAGAGCGTAACGTTTTGCGCTATATCGCAAGTCTTTCTGACTATATTTGGAAGGAACCGCCTGTTATGCCGACAATTAAGGACGTGGCCAAGCGTACCGGTCTCGCTTATGCAACCATATCAAAATACATAAACGGCGGCAATGTGCTGCCCTCCAACCGCGAAAAGATTGAGCAGGCCATCAAGGATCTCAACTTCACTGTCAATGAGTTCGCGCGCGGACTAAAGACGAATAAGTCCAATACTGTCGGGATTATTATCCCTGATATCAGTAACGTGTACGTCGCGCAGACCATACCGATCATCGTTGATGAGCTGCGCCAGAACGGCTACGCGACCATCATCTGCGACTCGCGCAGCGATCACGACAGAGAGTCGGAGCTTGTGCGTTTTTTGATGGCGAAACGTGTCGATGGCATTATCAACATGCCTGTCGGCGCAGACGGCTCGCATTTGTACGAAGCGATTGAGAGCCGCATCCCCGTGGTGCTGCTCGACAGAATCGTGTCCGACTGCATCGGCCATGTCGATGCGGTGCTTGTGGATAACATGCACGCCGCCCAGGTCGTCACAGACCATTTGATTCAGCTTGGGCATACCGATATCGGCATCATCGCCGGCCCGAGAGACGTCTCCACCGCGCTTGACCGTCTTTCGGGTTACGTTCTGACGCTCAAAAAGAACAATATCGAAGTCAAAGACGCGCTCATCGAGCACTGCGATTTTACAATCGAAAGCGGATACAAGGCGTGCAAGAAGCTGCTTGCAGGCAACCCTTCCATGACGGCTTTGTTTGCCACCAACTACGACACGACGGTGGGCGCCATGATGGCGCTCAACGAACAGGGCATCAGCGTTCCCGATGAGCTTTCATTGTTCGGATTCGACGATATGCCGTTTGCGCAGGTCATTAAACCGCATTTGAGCGTGATGACGCAGCCCATCGAGGATATCGGCAAGATCGCTTCTCAGATGCTGCTCGAAAGAATGCGCAGCCGCAGCGACCACCCCGTGAAAATCACCGTACTGCGCACGCTGACGGTGCTTCGGGATTCCGTAGCGGCACCGCGAAAATAAGGCTATAAAGGCACCCCGTTAACATATAAACGCGAAAGGACAGGAGAAACGATATGGTAAAGATCGGTATAAGGCCGTGTATCGACGGCAGAAGAAACGGCGTCCGCGAAGGACTCGAAGACCAGACGATGGGTATGGCGATATCCGCAGCTAAGCTCATTAAAGAGAACTTGAAATATCCGAACGGCGAGCCTGTGGAAGTGGTGATTGCCGATACGACGATCGGCGGTGTCAAGGAAGCCGCTATGTGTCAGGAAAAATTTGAAAAGGAAAACGTGGGCGTCACGCTGACCGTTTCCCCCTGCTGGTGCTATTCCACAGAGGTGATGGATCAGGACGCCATGACGATCAAAGCCGTTTGGGGCTTTAACGGCACTGAGCGCCCCGGCGCGGTGTTCCTCGCCGCCGTACTCGCGGCGCACAGCCAGAAAGGGCTTCCCGCATTTGGCATATACGGCCATGATGTGCAGGATGCGTCCGATCGCAGCATCCCCGCGGACGTGCAGGAAAAGATACTGCGCTTTGTCAAGTGCGGCATCGCGGCCAAGATGATGCGCGCCAAGAGCTATCTACAAATCGGCTCGATGTGCATGGGCATCGGCGGCAGCATACTCAATCAGGACATGATACAGGAATACTTCGGCATGAGAAGCGAATCCGTCGATGAAACGGAGATATTGCGCCGTATTGACCTTGGCATCTACGACCCCGAAGAATTCAAAAAAGCCATCGCGTGGACGCGGCAGAACTGCCAGGAAGGCCTTGACAAAAACCCGGCGGATATCGCTTTCTCACGCGAGCAGAAGGACGCCCAGTGGGAATTCGTTGTGAAGTCGATGATGATCATTCGCGATCTGATGGTGGGCAACTCTCGCCTTGCGGAGCTTGGTTTCGTGGAAGAAAGCTGCGGTCACAACGCAATTGTGGGCGGCGTTCAGGGCCAGCGCCAGTGGACGGACTACAAGCCCAACTTCGATTTTGCGGAAGCGATGCTGAACTCCCAGTTCGACTGGAGCGGCATCCGCGAAGCTTTCGTGCTTGCCACCGAAAACGATACGCTTAACGGCATCTCAATGCTGTTTGAGCATCTGCTGAGCAACCGCCCCGGCATTTTCGCGGACGTGCGCACATACTGGAGCCCCGAAGCCGTCAAGAGAGTGACGGGCAAAGAGCTGACCGGTTATGCCGAAAACGGCATCATCCACCTCATTAACTCAGGCGCGGCCGCGCTCGAAGGTTCGGGCGCCACATCGGATGCGAACGGCAATCCGGTTATCAAGCCGTACTATGATATGGCGCAAAAAGATGTGGACGCGTGCCTTGGCGCCACGGACTGGTGCCCCGCGGATCAGTTCTATTTCCGCGGCGGCGGTTACTCGAGCCACTACAAAACCGGCACGCGCGGCGGCATGCCGGTGACACTCGTCCGTCTCAATATCGTCAAAGGGCTTGGCATGGTGCTTCAGTTCGCCGAAGGCTGGACCTGCGAGCTCGATTCCGATGTACACAAGACGCTTGACGAAAGAACCGACAAAACATGGCCGACCACATGGTTTGCGCCGCGGCTCACGGGCAAAGGCGCTTTCACAAGCGTTTATACGGTGATGGAAAAATGGGGCGCGAACCACGGCGCGTTCTGCTATGGCCACATCGGTCAGGATCTCATCACATTCGCTTCGATGCTGCGCATCCCGGTCAGCATGCACAACGTTGACGAACAAAGCCTGTTCCGTCCTTCTACGTGGAGCTCCTTTGGCACCATGGACGCTGAGGGCGCCGATTACCGCGCTTGCGCGGCGCTCGGACCGATGTACAAATAACAATTTCTCTCTTCATGACAGAAGGCTTCCCGCTGCGGGGAGCCTTCTTGTTTTATGTGGCTCTATGTCTGTGTCATCGTCAAATGATAATCAGTATTGTTTGAGTCCATTTTGTAGTCAAGTTCTTACGGCCAATCAATATCTTTTTTGCGATAAATACAATGTTAAATGATTTTGAGTGAGCAATAGCGAAGCGACTACGCAGCGGACTAAAATCCCATGTTTAAAGCGTTTTATCATAGGATGCTTCACTTCACTCACGTTCCGTTCAGCATGACATATAGGGGGGTATCTTCATATCGAGACCCGTAATACGGATTAATTGTATTTCCGCAAATGAGTCTCCGACTAGATGCAAGCGCTTTTTGACACCAAAATGCCTTCGGCGCCACGCATCAGCCTTTCAAGCGTGCCGCCCGCAGGCGACACGTCAAAATGCCCCTCGATAAGCTTCACAAACGCATAAGGGTCGCAGTTGCCCGCTCTCTCGCCGATGCCAAACAGCGTGGTGTCCACGTATCTCGCGCCGCCCTTCACCGCTTCCGCCGCGATAGCCGCAGCCATCCCGAGATCGTTATGCGTGTGAACGGCGATATCGATATCCGTTTCCCGCGCTATCGCTTCAACCATATGCCGCGACTTGAGCGGCGTTAATATGCCAACCGTATCGGCAAGCCTCACGGTGCTGACGCCAAGCTGATGAACCTGATTCGCGAGCGTCACCATAAAGCCTGTGTCGGCTCGCGAGGCATCCTGAAAGCCCACCGATACCTCATAACCGTTTTCTTTTGCATAAGATACACAATCCGTCAGCTGGTCTGCGACCCACCGCCGATTTTTCTTCAGCATGCCCGCGATCAGCATATCCGACACGGGCGCGCTGATATGGATCACATCGGCACGGCAATCGAAAGCGTGCGCGATATCCTCCTTTTTCATGCGGTTCCACACGGCGATCTTGGCGTTTTGGCGGATGTCCATGACGCGGCAGATCGCGTCCTTCTCGCAGCGGCCCATCGCGGGTATGCCCGCTTCGAGCTGATAGTAACCCGCCTCATCGAGCAGCTGCGCAAGCTTGACCTTGGCATCCGCCGTCAGCGCAAACCCGCTTCGCTGTTCGCCATCGCGCAACGTGGTGTCCGTCAGCCATACCTTCGTTTTCATGCGGCGTCTTCCCCGCCCGCGCGCGCAGCCAGCGCTTTGAGTTCACCGTCGCTGAGGCTGCCGCCTTTTTGCATGCTCGCCTCACGCACGAGCTCAAGCAGCCGTTCCATATCACCGCCGTGCCCGATACCGAGCTCTTCGAGCTTGCGCGCAAGCGCCGCCCTGCCCGAATGCTTACCGATAACAACGCGCCTTTGGCCGCCCACGTCTTCGGGCGAAAACGGCTCGTAGCAGCGGCTGTTCTTCAAAATCCCATCCGCATGCGTGCCCGACTCCACGTCAAAAATGCGCCGTCCCACAACCGGGCAATGGCCCGGAATACGCTGCCCCGTCAGCCGCTCCCACGCGTCCGCCACGCGGCTCAATGCCTTCAGGCGATACGCCCATCCCCCCGCCAAAAGCGCGGCAAGCACCTGCTCGAGCGGCGCGTAACCGCCTGATCCGAGAAAGCTCAATACCGCGCGCTCCCCACCCGAAAGCAGCCATTCCACCGCAAGCGCCGTACCCGCCCCTTCTGCGTCCCGAGCGCAGAAAGTTACGTTCGATCGGGACAACAGGGGGGCAAATTCCGAGTGATAATCGCGCATGAACAAAGCCGCGTCCGCTGTCACGCGCACCTCGTCGGCCCAATCCGGAATCCTGTCACCGAGCCGCACTTCACCAATCGAATGCTCCTGCGTGACCGGCGCTTCACAGATATAACCCGCGAAACCCTTCGGCACCTCGTCATTTACCGATACACTCAGTACCGTTCGCTCGCGAATCAGGCAGTCTCCAAGCAGCGCAGCAGCGCGTACGGGTATCTGTATAAAGCTCATGCCGAGCTCAAGCAGCGCCAAATAGAGCGCGCGGACTTCCTTCGCCTGTCTCGCCTCATATTGAATCGTGCATAATGTCGCGTCCGTAATGACAGTCATGACTTTCTCCCTAGATAATCAATTCTTCAACCTTCTTGCCGCCTTCCAGGTGCTCCTCGCAGATGCGCGCCACATCGTCATCCGTCACGTTGCCATACCATGTGGCTTCGGGGTAAACCACCACGACGGGTCCCTTGTCGCAGATGCCGAAGCAGCCCGTGTTGGTCACCATCACCTCCGCCGAGAGCTCTCGCTCGTCGATCTCCTCCATGAAGCGCTGCACCAAATCGACGCTGCCCTTGGAATGGCAGAACCCCTTCTGCGTCCCGTTGACGCGGCAGCTTGTGCACACAAAAACGTGATATTTTGGTTTGATCATGCCTCTATAATTCCTTTCAAATTATTCTCTTCATACAGGCTTGCCGCTTCCTCCACGGCGTCTTCAATGCGCCCGTAGCTCGTGAGCACCGCGATGCCCTTTTCGGCAAGCTTCTGGCGCGGCGCTTCGCCGATGCGCATTGTCACAACGCAAGCGCAATCGGCAATGGCCTCAAGAATCTGTTCGATCTTCATCTGCTTACCGCCGCCCTTGCCGTCGCATCCGACAGCGCCGTCGCAGTATTTGCCCACGCTGCGCCGTTCCTTAAACCGGGCGGCGCCGTCTTGATATTCATAGATATAAAAGTCGCTCGCCTGCCCGAAATGCTGATCGACAAGCACGCCGCCGTGCGACGACACCGCCACACGTACAGGCGCCGCTTGTAAAACGTTCTTTTTCACGGATTTTGAGCCGCAGCCGGAACACCCGCTGAAAGACGACGATTCATCGTTATCGAGCGTTCCCACGGCATCGGCGCGGCACTGGCGGCAATGCATCATCTGCTCGAGCGTTTCTCCGCACAGCCCGCGCATCTTGACGATCTCCTTGCGGCTGACGAGCGGCATGTCTTCAAAGGCGCTTCCTTTCACGGGGATCAGCTGCATGATATTCGTCATCGCCGCACCGAGCGACTTGACCTTCTCAACGACTGCGGGGATATGCGTCTCATTGATTCCTTTAAGCATCACGATATTGACCTTGACGACGATGCCCTTTTGGGTGAGCATTTTGATGCCCGCGAGCTGGTTCGCCATCAGTATCGCCGCCGCGGTCTCGCCCGTGTACGTTTCGCCCATATACTTAACGTGCTTGTAGATGCGGCTCGCGATCTTCACATCCACGGCATTGACCGTCACCGTCACGTGCGATACACCAAGCGCCGAAATTTCGCTCACATACTGCGGCAGCATAAGCCCGTTCGTCGAAAGGCAGAACGTCACTTCCGGGTCCGCCATGCGGATCATCTGCAGCGTCTTGCTTGTCTTCTCGAAATCCTCCAGCACGTCGCCCGGCCCCGCGATGCCCACCACCGTGAGGTTCGGCATCCGGCTCTTGACCTCGAGGTATCTGTCGAGAGCCTCGGCGGGGCTCAATACCTTTGTGGTCACGCCCGGGCGGCTCTCGTTGGGGCAATCGAATTTGCGCACACAGTAATTGCACTGTATGTTGCAGCCGCGCGCGACGGGCAGATGGATGCGCGCGAAGCCGCCGCCGCATCCGTTGAAGCACGGATGGCTCGCGGTCTTTTCGGCGACCGTATTTTTGATATCCTCCGCTCTTGGCACAGCGCTGACAGCCTTTTCCGGCCCTCTGTAATACTTTTGATAAAGCGCGTCCCGAAAGCCTTCCTCCTTGCGCAGCAGCAGTGAATTCGTCACGCTGTCGAGCAGCGTGAGCGCGCCTTCATAACCGAGCATGCGCGTGCGCTGTCCTCCCACTGTGTCGTGCACGGGGAACGCGCAGCGTATTAGCGGGATGTTGCGCTTGTGCGCGATGCGCCGCCCGTCCGAATTGCCGATCATGACCGTCGCGTTCAGCTCGCCCGAGAGTTCGTCTATTCTATCAAAGTCGCATTCGTCCAGTATCTCAAAGCGCTCCACGAAGAACCGGCCCGCCGTTTCTCCGATATCCGTCTCGAGCTTTTCCTTGAGCGCCTCGCATTTCGCGCCTGTCGCCGCCACCACGGGTGTGATGCCGTTCTCGACGCACAACCGCGCGACCGCGTACACAAAATCGGGTTCGCCGAATATCACCGCAAGCCCTTCAGCGTTGTACTTATGCGAATCGACCATTGCGTCAAGCGTCCGCCCGCGCTGTTTCATCAGATCATCCGTCACGGTGCCGCCCGCGTCAATGAGCGCGGCGATCAGCGCGTCGGTGTCCTTGAGGCTCACTGGCAGCGCGCAGCGCACAAACGGTACGCCGTAGGTGTCATAAAGATATTTCGCGGGAGAATAGCCGTCGCTCACGAACGCCGACAGCTCGATCGTCAGCTTCGCGCCCGCCATCAGCGAAATGTCCTCGAGCGATGTGCCGCCCTCGGGCAGCCGGTTATAATCCGGCTGAAACACACCGTCGAGGTTATCCGACAGATCGGGCAGCAGAACCACATCGAGCCCCAGCTCTTTCAACAGCGCTTTTAAATACCGCGTGTCCGCCGGGCTCAGCATGCCTGTGATCACGTTGATCTTTTCGTTCTTTTCAGTCTTCATTTCGACATTTGACACGATCGCCCGCAGCGCCGCGAAAAAGCCCTCATACTGCGTGCCGCCGTATCCCGCCGACGAGACGGGAATGATCTTCACGCGGCAGTCCGGGTTCGCATCATAATAATCGCGAATGATGCGCGGAATGTCCTCGCCGATCGTCTCCGCAAGGCACGTGGTCGCCACGCCGATCACCTCGGGATTATACAGCGCAATGAGGTTTTTTAGGCCCTTTTTAAGGTTCTCCTCCCCACCGAACACCGTGCCCTGCTCCGTGAGAGACGACGACGCGATGTCCACCGGCTCGTTGTAATGCGTCGCCATGTGGCGGCGGATGTATGTGCTGCACCCTTGGGACCCATGCAGCAGCGTCATGCATTTGCGTATGCCATAAAAAGCACTCACGCTGCCCATCGGCATGCACATCTTGCAGGGGTTCACATTCAAATTCACGAGATTCATGCTCATAACGTCGCCGCCTTTCCGCACGGAAACGGCGCGTTCAGCGCCTGCCAAACGGGGCTGTTCAGTGAAAGATTGATCTCGCGCGTGAAATTGACAACGCCCTCATAGCCCGCCAGCGCGTGCTTTCTTTCGTGGTTATGGTCGCAAAAGGCGATGCCGAGTTTATAGGCGAGCGGGCGTTCCTTTACGCCGCCCACGAGTATATCGGCGCCCTTTTGCTTCATAAACGTTTCGAGCTCGGCCGGGTTTGCGTCGTCGAGTATCACCGTATCCGCGTCCACCAGTTGAGAGATGATTTCATAATCCTCGGGCTTGCCCGTTTGCGTACCCACCACGACGGTTTTGATGCCGAGCGCGTTGAACTGGCGTATCAGCGATATCGCCTTGAAGCCGCCGCCCACATAAATCGCGGCTTTCTTGCCCGCAAGCTTTGGCATATAGGCATCGAGGAAACCCTTGAGCCGCTGTTCCTCGCGCTTCGCGAGCAAACGCGCCCTGTCCGCGTTCGACGGCGTACCCACCGCCTCGGCCACGCGTATCAGCGACGCCGAGGTATCCTCCACGCCAAAGAAGCTGACCTTGATGAACGGTATGCCCATTTCCTCCTCCATGCGCTTCGCAAGATACGTCATGGAGCCCGCGCACTGCACGATGTTGAGCGCGGCGGTCGGCGCCTGTTTAAGTGTTTCATAGCTCGCGTCGCCCGTGACCGTCGCTTTCACATCGATGCCGATCTCGCTTAAATAGTTCTTGATGATCCACATCTCGCCCGCGAGGTTGAAATCGCCGAGTATGTTCACACCGTGCTTCGGGCCGCCGTTCATATGCGGCAGTATCAGCTCCATGATCGCGTTGCAGGCCATTTTATAGCCGTACGATTTGTTGCCCGAGAAGCCGGGCGATTTCACGGGGATCACACGGATGCCGTACTTTTTCTCCGCATGTCGGCAGACGGCCTCGACATCGTCTCCGATGACGCCGACAATGCAGGTCGCGTAAACGAAGATAACCTTGGGCGCGTGCTTTTGCATGATCTCGTCGATCGCGGCGGTCAGCTTCTTTTCTCCGCCGAACACGACATCCTTCTCGCTTAAATCCGTGGAAAAGCTGTTTCTGTATAGCTCGCTGCCGCTTGAAAGGCTGCCGCGTATGTCCCACGTGTAGCTCGCGCAGCCGATCGGGCCGTGTACGATATGGAACGCGTCCGTGATCGGATTCAGCACCACGCGCGCGCCGCAGTATACGCAGGCGCGCTGGCTCACGGCACCCGAAAGGCTGTCGCTGTCGCAGCTCAATGCCGCGCCGCTTTGGCCTCCCACCTGTATGAAACGCTTTCGTTCGTCGAGTATAGCCGGTTCATTCATTGTCTCTCCCCCTTCTAAAAAAAAGCAGGCTGCATGATCCGCATTGTGCAGCACTGCAGCCTGCTTTTGAATGACTCCAAAACGCTTTGCGCATTTTGGAGCTTTGGTGGATGGTATTTAGTTTACATTACGACATCCGCGTCTTCGTCAGCGCATTCCCTGTCGCGCTGGTCGAGCAGCGCGTTGGTGATCAGCTCCACGAGCCGCAGCGCGCCCCTGTAGCCTGTGATCGGAAAATATGAATGCGCGTATCTGTCGAGCACGGGAAAGCCCGCGCGCACAAACGGAATGTTCTCCGCCTTGGCGATCTGCTTGCCGTAACTCGAACCGAGCAGCAGATCGACGGGCTCGTTCTTGATCCATTGATGCAGCTCAAACAGATCGGCATTGGCTTTCGCGACGCAGTCGGATGCGTCGAATTTTTTAAATATCTCACCGGCGAGCTTTTCGAACGTTTCACCCGGCGTGCCGGTGATCACGTATTTGGGGATCATGCCCATCTCGAGCACGAGCTGCGTGAGCCCGAGCACCGTATCCGGGTCCCCGAATACCGCGACCTCCTTGCCGTGGTAGTAAAAATGCGCGTCGAGCATCACGTCGATAAGCTGCCCGCGCTCCTCCTCAAGCTCAGCGGGCACCTCCGTCTGCGCAAGCTTTGACAGCTCCATCACATATTTATCCGTGCCTTCAATGCCGATCGGCAACGGCATCAGCTCAAACGGTACCTTGCATTTTCTTTTGAGCACATTGGCCGGTTCGAGCGAGGTCAGCTTGCCGAGCGCGAGCACCTTGTCGCAATCGCCGAGCGCCGCGATCTCATCGATCGTCGTGCCGCCCTTGGGGTACATCTCATACCGGCCGGTCATCGGCGCGTCCATCACGCCGCTCTGGTCGGGAAACATGATATACGACGTGCTCATCATATCCGCAATACGCTTCATTTCCCTTAAGTCTCCGGGATTCAAAAAACCCGGAAATATCGCCACCTTGCCGTTGTTTTTGCCCGTATGGCGCGCGAGATAGTTGATGAACCCGCACATCATGTTGAAAAAACCGGTCACATGAGACCCGACATAGCTCGGCGTGTTCGTATGGACGACAAGCTTATCTGCCGGGATATCCATATCCGCGATATAGCTGCCCACATCGTCGCCGATCGTCTCGCTCAGGCACGTGGTGTGCACGGCGATGATATCGGGATCGTAGATCTCAAACACATTCTTCGCGGCGGTCCGCAGGTTGCTGCCGCCGCCGAACACCGACGCGCCTTCCGTAAACGAGCTCGTGGAGGCGATCGCGGGCTCCTTGAAATGCCGTGATAAAAACGTGCGGTGATACGAGACGCAGCCCTGCGAGCCGTGGCTGTGCGGCATGCACTTGTGCACGCCGAGCGCACAGTACAGCGCGCCCACCGGCTGACAGGTTTTGCACGGGTTGATACGCAGCGCCTTGCGGTCCGCGATCTGTTTAGGTGTTAAATTAAGCATCGATTTCACCTCCGGCCAATGCGGCCTGCAGCGTTGATTGGTTCTTCCACGGCGGCACCACATACTGCCACGCGGGCGTATAATAGCCCATCGTGATATCGCGCGCGAAGTTGATCGCGCCGCTGAAGCCCGAATACGGGCCGCTGTAATCATATGAGTGCAGCTGCTTTGAAACGACGCCCGCCTTTTGCAGCATGTATTTATCTTTGATGCCCGAGAAGAAGAAATCGGGTTTCAGCAGGCGGATGAATTCTTCTGTTTCAAAGTGGTTGAGATCGTCCACCACCACGCTGCCCGTTTTCATGTCTTTGATCATGCCGCTGTAGCTTTCGAGCGGTATTTGGCTTTTGACCATGTTGTAGCGTTCCTTGCTCAAATAAGCGCGGAACTTCTGCTCGTCGGGCTCCACCGCGATGCATTCGATGTTCTTGCTGTCGGCGTCTTCCTTGATGTCGGGAATCACTTCGCGTCCCTCGTAGTCGTCGCGGTGCGCAAACTCATAGCCCGCGAGCACCGTGGCCACGCCGAAGTCTTCAAGCAGCTTCTGATAATGATGCGCCCTTGAGCCGCCCACAAACAGCGCCGCCGTTTTCCCTTCGAGCTTCGAGCGGTAATAAACTCTCGCCTGCGCGATTTCCGCAAGCTCGTCGGCGATCACTTCTTCTGTACGGGCCGTCAGCGCCTCGTCGCCGAAAAATTCCGCCATATCCCGAAGCGACCGTATCGTGGCTTCTATGCCGATGAAGTTGACTTTGAGCCAGTTCGTGCCGTATTTGGTGTTCATCATCTCGGCGATATAGTTGATCGACCGATGGCACATCACAAGGTTCACGTCCGCCGTGTGCGCAACGGAGAGCTTTTCAAAGCTGCCGTCCCCCGTCATCACCGCGACGACCTCATAGCCGATGCGCTTTAATATCCGCTCCGTTTCCCAGCCGTCTCCTCCGATGTTGTATTCGCCGAGTATATTGACTTTATGCGCCTTGCTTTCCGGCGCTTCGCCCGAGCCGATTACCCGCCGCATGAGGCCGTTGTTCGCGATATGGTGCCCGCCGCTCTGGCTCACGCCCTTGTACCCTTCACAGCTGAACGCGATGCATGTGATGCCGTATTTTTTCTCAGCCTCGGCAGCCACCGCGTGAATATCGTCGCCGATGAGGCCAACGGGGCAGGTCGAGCAGATGAATATCGCTTTGGGTTTAAACAGCTCCATCGCCTCTTCAATCGCGGTCCTGAGCTTTTTCTCTCCGCCGAACACGATGTCCGGCTCCTGCATGTCGGTGGAAAAGCAGTACTGTATGAAGCTGTCTCCGCTTTCCGTTTTGGCCTTGTTGCGCCGTGTGCCCCACGAATAAAATCCGCAGCCGATGGGGCCGTGCGTGAGCGTCAGCGCGTCTTTGATCGGCCCCAAAACCACGCCCTTGCATCCCGCATAGCAGCAGCCGCGGTTGGTCATGATGCCGGGCAGCGTGCGCGTATTCGCTGTGATCTGCTGATCCTTGTTTTCCTCGGACACCGTGATGATGTGCTCCTTGCGGTTTTTATACACCCTGGCGCCATATTGATCGAGAACACGTTCCCGTTCATTCATTGATAATCACCCCTTTTTAAAGAATGTTCTCTCCGGTGCGCACTTTGTAGGTCTCAAGCACGGGCAGCACAAATATCCTGCCGTCACCGGGATTGCCCGTCTGGTTCGCATCAATAATCGTTTTAACCGCAAGCTCGACCTGCTCGTCTTCGACGATCAGCGTGAAGAACCGTTTGGATATCAGCCTTGCGCCCTCCGTGAAGGATTCGCCCACGTTGGATACGGGCAGCTCACCCGCCTCCATCACGTATTGCAGCAGCGACGGATCGAGGCATTTCTTGCCGCGGCCCATGCATTTGCGGCACATGAACGACGGAAATCCGGCGTTGCCGAGCGCTTCCTTCGTCGCGTTGACCTTGTTGGTCCGGATGATCGCCATCACTTCTTTCATAACGCCCTCCTTACAGCCCCTGCTTGCCCGTGCTGATTGTATAGGCGTCGAGCACGGGGCTGATAAAAATACGTCCGTCGCCGTAATTGCCCTTTTCGCCCGTGCGCGCGGTGCGCATAACCACCTTCACCACGTCATCCTTATCCTCGTCCTTAATGACGAGCAGCAGCATTTCCTTCGGAATTTCATCATATTGAACATCGCCGATCACGATGCCTCTTTGCTTGCCGCGCCCGAACACATCGAGCTTGGTCACCGCGGGGAAACCGGCCGCCATCAGCTCCGACATCACAACGCCCACCTTCTCGGGCCTCACAATCGCTCTCACCATTAACATTGCGCGTTTCTCCTTTCACTCTATCAAATGTCGAGTAAGCCGTGTTCCATCAGCAGCGCTTCAAGCCGCTCCTGCTTCAAGGGCGAGGGAATCACAAACATGTCGTTGCCGTCTATCTTTTTTGCCAGCGTGCGGTATTCATCTGCCTGACCGCATGTCGAATCGAAATCGATCACTGTCTTTTTGTGTATCTCCGCACGCTGTACCATGTTGTCGCGCGGCACGAAGTGGATCATCTGGCTGCCGAGCTCCTTGGCAAACGCCGCGACAAGCTCCGCCTCGCCGTCCACCTTGCGGCTGTTGCAGATGATGCCGCCGAGGCGCACGCCGCCGGTGCGCGCGTATTTCTGTATGCCCTTGGAAATATTGTTCGCCGCGTAAAGCGCCATCATCTCGCCGCTGGCCACGATGTATATCTCCTGCGCCTTGCCTTCGCGGATCGGCATCGCAAACCCGCCGCACACAACGTCGCCGAGCACGTCGTAAAACACGTAGTCAAGGTCCGCCTCATATGCGCCGAGCCGCTCCAGCAGCCCGATGGATGTGATGATGCCGCGGCCCGCACACCCGACGCCCGGCTCCGGCCCGCCGGATTCTACGCATTTGATGCCCGCAAAGCCCTGTTTCAACACAAGGTCAAGCTCGATATCCTCGCCTTCCTCACGCAGCGTGTCGAGCACAGTCTGCTGTGCAAGCCCGCCGAGAATGAGTCTCGTGGAATCCGCTTTGGGGTCGCACCCGACGATCATGATCTTCTTGCCCATCTCTCCAAGACCGGCCGTCAGATTCTGGGTCGTGGTGGATTTGCCGATTCCGCCCTTGCCGTAAATAGCCACCTGTCTCATAGTAAAACCTCCTGTAAAAATAAACAGGGTCATTCCATTCAAGAAATGACCCCATCGTCTTACATTTTTCATGTTTTCGGCAACAACAAACCAACGCTTTTATACGGCGGTCAAAGCCGTACGCAAACACATCCATTCATTTAAAAAAGCCATTTCTCAAGAAAGAAATGACTTCAGTGTCGCCAAACATATGCAATTTTCAGAGAAATATTATTCAAAAACAACATTTCACAATCTGCAGCCCTCGCAGATATGAGAAAACTGTTTTTGTTTTCAACTCAAATCGTTAAGCAAAATTCCCTTGCTATAGAAAAATTATAACAGCGCGGCACTATGCTGTCAACGCCGCGGCGTTATGCGCGAGCACGAAATTCTGCAAGTCCATAATAGGCGCCCGTCATTTTTCGTTTCTATCCGACAGCTATAGACAATCACCTGCATATCTCATTATATATAACGGCCCTGCACGCATCAGCCCCGATCGATTCAATGCGATACCCAAGGCCCCTTCTCATCATCACGTCCTCCATCCAGGGCGGTAAATGCTGGCAAATAAGCTCCAGTTCAATGAAAGCCTGCTCTTCTATAAAACAACGCAGTGCTTTTTTCGAGGATATTTCGGGACGCTCCCGCTGCAGCTCGATCAGGTTAAAAAAGTAACATCCGTCGTCATTTTTTGAGTACGGCTCCAGATGAACGTTAAGTTTTGCCTGCGCTTCGTTTTGTGCCGCTTCTATCTCCAGCACAATGCCACTTAGATCGCCGATGCTGTCCGATTCGAATATGTGATACCCGTGCCGGTTCAAAACCTGATAGGCGATCCCGTTGATTTGCTTGCTCAATATGATGCGGCAGTCCGCAAAGCGAGTCAGTAATTCTTTGACGGCGGCCCGTATTCCGTCTGCCTGGAAAAGGCTGTGTGCCACAGTAATAACAGCGTTTGACTGCCATCCGTCGCCTGTCTTGCCGTATAAAACGAATTTTTCAGCCTCGGCAAAGGGAGAAAGCCGACCCGTTTTATCCAGCGTGATCACAATCTGATTCTTCATTTTTAACTCCTTTCCGTTCTGCCATGATGCCATTGTTTTTAATTCTCAAAACAAAAAAATAAGAGCCAACCGCTCAAATGAATATTTCATCAGCGTTTACCCAAGAGTTAACGGTCTGACGAACTTCGCTGTTCCTGATTTTTGTTTTTCATTTTCAAAAATTGCCCGGCGTTAAAGCCGGACTTCTTTTTAAGTGTATTTGATTCCACTGCCCTTTGTCAACCGTTAGGCTTCCTGACGCAAAAACGGTATATAGGGATTCGGGTCTATGCTTTTGATGGTGTACCTTTGCTGTCTGCCGTCCCTCTCGATATCCACCTTATCGCCGCACCGCTTCAGCATCAGTTCAAATGCGATGGGCGTATTGCAGGACAGCAGCGTGACATTGGGGAGCAGCCAAACGGATTCGGATTCCTCTTTGGGAAGCGTGACACTGCATATCCAGGTTTCGCCGCCGTCCGCGTTCTTAAGGCCGACAACACTGTTGTATATGACAAACGGCAGCGTATTCTTGCCTTCCGCCACATTGACATCGCCCAAGAAACGCTCAAATTGATGAATATAAGTCTTTATATAATCAAGCATCCTCATATATTCATCAAAATCGATTGCAAAGCTGTTGATAATTTTTATTTTTCTGCTGTGAATGTCGGCAAGATGGTGATACAGATAATCAAAGACTGACTTGGAAACTGTCAGGTTCATCTAAATCCCCTTCCCCACATATGAAAATCTTTCCTTTACCGATTATCGTATATGATCGCGATAAATATGTCAACATCGGCTTCCAACATTTTGGCAATTAATTTGTTATGATGTCGTAAAGTAAAAAGAAAGGGCCAAACGGCCCAAAATTCGGCTATGTAGACTATATTGTTTCAGCCATTAATCAGCACTGTCCCCCGTGATTACCGCAGCAACAGCAGCAAATGATGATCAGTATAATGATCCAGCAGCAGTTGTTGCCGCCAAAGCCCTCACCGCCGAAGCCGTTGTTACCCCAACCGCCGCCGCAGCAGCAAAGAATCAGAATGATGATCCAGCAGCAGTTATTGCCGCCAAAGCCGAATCCCCCTTGAAATCCCATTGTCTATTCCTCCCATCAGAAATTTTGATGTTATCTATTTGTACATTACGATTTGAACAAAAATTGTGTGCGTAAAATTCGATTTTATTATTGACCTTCATTTGAATAACGGGATATTCATGCATTTATTGGCGCGACGCGGGCAGAATAATGTCAAGGAGGTGAAAAAAATGTCCGGATCCAACAAAAGCGCAGTACCCGGCGCGAAAGACTATTTAAGCAAGATGAAATACGAAACCGCCGGTGAAGTGGGCGTGAATCTGCAGCAAGGCTATAACGGTGATATCTCGGCCAAAGACGCGGGGCGCGTCGGCGGCAACATGGTCAAAAAGATGATTAAGAATGTTGAAAGCAATTTTGGAGCGAAATAAGCGGCTATCGTTTTGAACGGTATGAAAAAGAAGGGCCAAATGCTCTTCTTTTTCTGTTATTCGTCTTCCGCCTGCCATTCGGAAAGCACCAGCTCGCAAGCCGCAATCGTGGCTTCGTTGATAATATCTCTGATTTCTCCCCGGCCCTCCCAGTCGTTGCCGTGATGAACGTAAAGAGCTTTTAATAAGCCCTTCATCTGCTCCCTTGTAAAATGCGGGTCGTTTGCGCGCCTGCGCCTCATATCACCGCATACATTATCGAACGTATCATCATATAGCCGTTCTCTGTAGTCTTCCATGTCGTCTCCGTATTCTTAAATTGCCTTTATATAAATTACAGGACAATGACGAAAAAAGTCAAGCTGCAATAAGCAATCGTTATTTTTTCCCAAAGACGTTTATCATATATATGAGCATAAATGATGAAAAGGAATACACGCCATGAATCAGCAAATCGAAGACATCATCCGCCGCTTCGGGCTGTCACTGCTGCCGGTGGAAAACACGTATCTTAAGCAAACTTACCGCTCAAAGCAAACCGGCGCTGACGGACAGCCGACCGGCACCGCCATCATCGGCCTTTATTGCGACGAGCCGAGGAGCCTCTCCTGCTTTCATCGGCTGAGCATAGATGAAGTCTGGCATTTTTATGACGGCGATCCGTTCGAGCTGCATCTGCTCTGCGAACACGGCGAAAGCAAAACGGTCGTCATGGGACGAAACTGGCGCGAAGGCCAGCGGTTTCAGTGCGTCGTGCCCGCGGGCGTCTGGCAGGGCGGCTGCATCGCTTTGGGCGGCACGTATTCTTTGTACGGCACGACGATGGCGCCCGGGTTCACGACCGGGTGCTTTAAAGCGGGTGTCATGGAAGACCTGATAAAAAAGTACCCGCACGAGGAAGCGATTATCCGAAAGCTTTGCGTGAATGGCGATGTCACAATGCTGCCGACGGATAATATCGGATGAATCTTCGGCTTTTTCACTCGTTTTTTCCCCTGCGAACATTTTAAATATAAGGCTGTCGGCATTCCTGTCATGCTATCAATTTACTGGCAGTAAATTGATAATCACAATTTCGGGCCGGTTGAATAGCCGAGGCATGCGGGTGCTCTCTCTCGCAAGCCCGCGGCTGACGATCATTTGTGATTTGCCGAATGGATACAGGCCGCCCGCGTATTTCGGAAACCAACCCTGATCGGGCGCAAACAGCCCGTTCATTAGCAGCGGTAATCTCATCTGTCCGCCGTGCGCGTGGCCCGCGAGTATCATATCAAAATCATATTCAAGATAGCTTTCGATACGCTCGGGCCGGTGCGAAAGCAATATGGAGTAACGATTTTTATCAATATGCCCGCCGCAGAATTTCAACTGCCTCGAAAATTCGGTCTCACCGGCTTCGGGATCGTCGATCCCAAAAAGCGAGAGGCTTTGTCCGTTGATGTCAATATCAGCCCTCTCTCCCTCGAGCACGTTTATACCGCAAGCCTCAGTTGCAGCTTTGATGTCATCGATCTCTCCGCTCCAGAACTCGTGATTGCCCGATACATAGTAACACGGATATCTATTGACACGGCCGACATAAATTCCATGGCTTTTTGCTGCGGCAAATGATCGTCCACAATATCGCCGCCGAGCAGCACCAGATCGGGCGCTTCTGATTTGAGTATGCTGATGATGTCCTTTTGTCCTTCGCCATAATTGCAGCTGTGCAAGTCTGCGACGAACGCGATTCTGATTTTATCGGCTATTTTATCTGTTTCGATATTGTACGAAACCACTTTGATATCACACCTGAAAGCGAGCACCAGCAACAAAGCAAGCAGCAAAGCGGCTGATAAAAGGATGATCTTTTTCTTTTTGGATTTTTTCATAAATTCCTTTTATATAAATGCTTAATGCCTATTCTTCGTCCTTCCAGAACTTCAGCAGAAACTGATCGGGATTATTTTGAAACAGTTCGTCTGTCATCTCGGCTTCTTTTGTCAGAATCAGAAAAGTCGTTCCTTGATTCTCATGCTCCAGCATATACAGGTATTCGCTTTGCGTCAGCGCCTGAGGGCCGAATTTGTCTCGCGTCGTATCGTTTTGCACAGTGAACTTGCTGCCGTCGAAAACGACATCCGCAATGATGGGGTCTCCCTCATCCGTATACCGGGTGATACGGATCGCAGCGCTCTTTTTTGCGGCGACAGCGTCAAGCAGCGCCGTCATCTTTTCTTCGTTGGCGTAGCCCCTACCCGTATAAACGTAATCGCCGTTGGCGATCGCGTCCTCACGCGCGTACTCCTCAGGGAGATCGCTCAGCTCTGCCGCGAAAAAAGACGGCGTTTGCGTCGGCTGCGGCGAAGGCGTCACGGCAGGTGTCGACTCTGGCGTTATATCCGGCGCTAATATCGGTGCATCCGATGCGCTGGATTCCTGCGGCATACGGGCTGACGAACATCCCGCTGTCACTAAACACATTAATATGGCGACCGCAAATGCTATCTTTTTCATTTCAGAGCTTCTCCCCCAAAAATTTGTTTATAATATGACGTTTGCCCATGCAATATTGTTCCATTTAAAGGGAGTTGAGAATCTAAAATAAAAAACACTCACAGGGAGTGCTTTTTTTGGCGTGCCCGGGAGGATTCGAACCTCTGACCTTTGGAGTCGGAGTCCAACGCTCTATCCAGCTGAGCTACGAGCACATATGGTTTTGTTTGCTCACCGATTATAGCATAAGCTCGGTGCGATTGCCAAGGATAAAAAACAAATTTATGAATTAATCGTTTCATGGGAACGATAACATGTCGCCGGCGAACCGCGTTATTTCCTTCTCCAAGCGTGCCTTTAATATATCGGCTCTGTCAAAATCGGATCGCTCGGCTATTTTAAATTCGAATTGAGAAATTGTATACCATAAGAAAAACGGGAATAGCCGCAAGCTGTTTTGCCAACAATAACGAAAATATATATCGGCAGGATACGGTCATGAACCAAGAGCTTCGAAATATGAATATCATACAACGTTTCTGGATGCGCGATATCGCCGACCACGCGATTTTTCTGCGGAAAGACCTGACGGTTGAGCAAGCTGCCGACGCGGAAAAGGCTCTGCGCTTTCACCAGCATTTTGAGGCTCTTGACCATCAGGCGCAAAATACCGGCATTGAATTTGAGCAGGTTTTGCCAATGGTGAAGGATTTTATCCGCTTTCAAAACGAAATGCTGCTCTCCCAATTGACCCGGTATATGGTCGCTAACGACTATCCGGCATTCCGCGACCATCTCGTAAAGGAAAGCGAATATTATCTGATAATGGCCGGTCAGAACGATGCGGGCCTGACAGACAACAGAACGCTGCTCTACGAAATGATCTTCTGGCTCAGGCAGACGGTGGAACACGCCCTTTTCATCATGCACTGGGCGGACCCATATGAAATGACAGCCGTCAAGCAGTCGGAGGATTTCGCAAACGCGCTGCTTGGTTTGCTGAACAAAGCGAGGCTGTATGTGTCCATGATCAGCACGGAAGCGGTGCCGGAGATCCCTTACGGCATTCAATTAGAACCGCCTCCCTTGTCGGGCGCAGCCGTGCCGGCTGTCATGTCTCTCGCCCAACAGGCGCTGGCTCTGGTGCAAGGCTATAAGGATCATCTGCTGGCCATCAGGCCGATGATCAAGCAGGTGGAAACGCTCGGCGTGCTGACGACGCGATTTGTCGATCACCAGACACGCGAAGCGCAATACTTCATGGCTGTGCTGAACTACCTGATGACATCGGATATCCGTGTCTTTGAGACGGAATACGCATCCATGCCTTTTCCCGAGGATTATACGAATATCTATCTGTAAGCTGCGTCTTCAAATGTATACAGCTTTTCATCAATCCCCGAAACAAAGCCGGACATTGTATCAAAATAATACAGGGTAAGCTCATGCAGGGCTCTTGTGCATACCGTATACAGCAGCCTTTTGTCCTCCGGCATATGATAATCCTTATCCTCAACCGAGTCGACCAGAACGGCATCAAATTCAAGGCCCTTAGAAAGATACGACGGAATCACGACGACATCGCCGTAATAGACTTCATTCTGATTGGAGATCAAACTGATATCCAAAATTGTATTCAAAGACTGATAAACAGCCTTGCATCGGGACGCTGTTTTACAGATCACCGCAATCAGCTTATATCCTTTGTTCTTCAAGCCAACGATATCATCCGCGATCCTCTTATTAATGCTGCTTATATCAGCCTTCACAACCTTTGGCTTGGCTCCGTGTCTGTTCAGCTGTTCCGACCGGTCCGGAGAAACGAGCAGTTCCCTGCAAAAATCGGCCAGTTCCCTGCTCGACCGGTAACTCTTTGTCAGCGCAATCTTTTTTGAGCCTCCGTTGAATATGTCCGAGATCATATCAAAGCTCCCGATGTTCATATACCCGTTAACGGTTTGGTTGACATCGCCGAGAATCGTCATGTTGCTGTTTTTGAACACGGTTTTGAATATCTCGTATTGTACAGGAGTATAATCCTGCGCTTCATCAATGATGATATGTTTGACTGTCGCCGCGGTATTCTCACCTTCCAGCACGGCTTTCAGATATAGCATCGGTGCGAAATCTTCATAGAGTATGAGCTCATTTTTAAGCTCATGTATCGTATAATCCGCAAGCTTAACACAGTTGTCCATCACGTCCTTATCCGTCGTTTGTACAAACGATTCTATATTTTCAAACAATTGAATATACAGCGCTTCAATATCGATAGCCGTCATTTGTATAATTTCATCTCTAATCAGCTCATAGTCGGCGTTTAATTGCTGACCGGCTGCCGGAATTGTTTCACCAGCAAGGGATTGCTCTCTGACTCTTTTTTCTTCGGACTCCTCCAAGAGCGTCAGCAGACGTTGGCGAATTTTCTCCAGCCGGTTGGCATACGGCAGCCGGTTTGATTGATTCTTATATAACTGAGAGATATCACCGGCAGAAATCAGCAGCGTGTGATTGTACGCAATATCTGTAAATTTCAAACTCACACCGCTTTCCAGATGCCGCACATAGTTTTTTAAGGCAGCCAGAAAGAGCATCGATGATTTGAATTTGATACTATCAAGTCTGACATCATTCGAGTGATTTGACGTCAAAATATACTCCATCTGCTGATTCATAGTTTCAATTTGCTTGTCTGTTGATAAAGCATTTTTGAAAAAGTCCGCGAATGTGCTTCTGCGGATATTCTCTTCCCCGAGTTCGGGCAGCACATGAGAAATATAGTCCTCAAACACATGGTTCGGAGAAAATATGAGTATATTTTCCGATTTGACTGTTTCCCGAAAACTGTATAACAGATAAGCGGCCCGAT
Organism: Bacillota bacterium; assembly: GCA_023461435.1. Lineage (GTDB taxonomy): Bacteria > Bacillota > Clostridia > Christensenellales > SZUA-584 > SZUA-584. The sequence continues at coordinate 333,991 of JAEYLC010000010.1, read as the reverse complement.
GCAGCGCGATTGACGTTTTGCCGCTGCCGGCAGGGCCTTCAACGATGAGTATTTTATCACGGCTGTTTCTGATGACAGTATTCTGCTCCTTTTGAATGCTCGTCACGATCGTTCTCATCCTGTTGTCCGTGCTTTTGCCGAGCAGCTCTTGGAGCATTGCGTCATTGATACTGAGGCTGCTGTCAAACATATAGACGATATCCGAATTTTCAATCTTATACTGTCTTTTCAGCAGCATCTCTCCTTCAATGAGGCCATCCGGGCAGGAGTAGCTTGAAGGACCGATCTCATAGTCATAAAACATGCTTGAAATCGGCGCTCTCCAATCGTAAACGAGAATGTCCATCGTACCATTCGTGCTTAAACTGTGGATGCCTATATAAATCGGCTCCGCTGCTTTTTCCCCGGTCTCGAGAAAGTCGATTCTGCCGAAATACGGGTTTGGAAGCATCAACTTTAGCTGATTGACTTTTTCAGAAGAGAATTTATACAGGCTGGCCTTGTTTCTTAAGTCCATTTGGATTTGGTTGATTTGCGCGGCGTCCTCCAAATCGAACAAGCTCGAAGGCGCGCGCCTTAAGTCTTCCCACATGCTTTTTTGCAGCTTGATCGCATCGCTTTTATAATTGTCGGCAGCATTGATGCTGATATCAAGCTGATTTTTTATCTCGCTAACCACTCTTTCAAGGTACGCCTTTTCACAAGCCCATATTTTCTTATCTGCTATCACAAACATTCCTCCGAATATAGTGTAAACTTCCTGACCATTCTGATTTTGAGAATTAGCCTTAGGATACACTTTTCAAACCATAAAAATAAGACTGATATTCAGGATTTTGATATGATATAATTAAGATAAGAGGAGAGATGTTTTAAGCTAAACAATTTTAATTATTCGACGGCAAAGCAACCCCTATGAACACCGATATTCTATCAATAAACCCTCGACTGCGCCATTTATTTTTGTGAATCAAGTATAAACATGGACGCATCAAAACCCATGAATATTTTATTTCCTTTATAGAACGTATTTGATTGAATGTTCTTGTATCCGATATTCAGCATCACATCCGCGAGCATTTTCTGATCGAAGCCGCTGTGAACCAAGTCTGAAACGATTTTTTCGTTTTTATCAAAATCGATGATGATCAGATGCCCGCCCGGATTCAAAACATCATGGAGCTTCCATAAAACCGGCTCGTAATCTTTAATATGGAGCAGCACCTGCGCCATGAATATAATATCCGCATGCAGATCCGGCGGGCTGTCCTTTTCCAGATCGAAGCAAAGTGTATCCGCATTTTGTATACCGGAATGAGATAGTTTGCGGTTCACCTGATCAAGCATATTTTGTGAGGAATCCATAAACAGCATCGACTGAAATTCGTTCCGCAGGCTCAGTCCGACGAGACCGGTTCCGCATCCAAAATCAATCGCGCTTTTGTTTTTCGTTTCAATCAAACGGCCGCGAATCGCATCGGAGATCACCTTCGCGATATGGATCCTTTCAGGCGTGTCATACATATTCGCCATCATATCGAACTTATCTGTATTTCCCATAATAACCTCAGTCTTGCTGTCAGCATTTCCAGTCGATTTTCGCCGGATTTTGTTCGTTCTCCACAGCCACAGCGCGAAGCGCACCCAGCATACGGCCGCATTCGTCTGCGGCGCATGACTCCACCTGCGCCCACGGCGCGTCCGCTCCCAGCTTGTCGTACGCAACCGCTACCGCCCCGTAAAATGCAAGCCCAATACAGTGCCTCGCCGAATGAATGGCGGACGCAGACTGACCGATTGCCCTCGCGGCGGCCTGCGCGGCTGGCCTCCCCCCGGCTTCGCGCGCAGCCTCATGGCACTCCAGAATATCTTTTTTCGCCCGCGGCAATTTGATGGTTCCCGACAGCCACTCACTGGCGGCTCTCAATGCGTTCTGCGGGCGCATGTCCTCCGGAAAGTCTTTGCTCCACAGCGGCAGCATCACCCGCTCACAATAGTCTATAACCCATCTTATCAGCGTGGCTTTGCTTTGCGTTTCGATTAATTTCATCAGCGGCTGAACATAAGGCGCCTCCCAATTGCTGAGCATCTTTCGTGGTTTCGGCATTCTTTTCCCTTTCCAACAGTGGTTTCTCACGCCACCATTTCGCTCGATTCGAGCGGAAGCGGGCTTGCTGTCGTATTCAACTCTCCCGCTCTGTAATCGTCACTTTCACGCTGTCGCCCGGCTGCCTGCCGATTTTTTCTCGAATGTCCTTGCGCAAACCGATAATATAGCACACCAAGCCGTCGGCATTCTTCACACCCATATTCACAAGACTTCCGTCATACGGCTCTCCGTCAAAAGTGGCATGGACTTTAACTCTGCCCTTGCCGAACTCCACTTTCACATCATACGGAAATATTATATACGCGCCGTCAATATCGGGAACTTTCTGAATAACGGCTTCAAATTCGTATGTTTTCAATATTCTATAGCCTCCTGACGATTCACACAAAAATAGACCTCATTACATCAATGGTGTGCTTTGAGAGTTGTTGGCGATCACGCAGTCAGCCGTTGATCGCCTCGATGCCAAGCCGTTTGAGTCCTTCAAGGTGATCCCGCATGTGTTTGAGCATTTCCGGGGAATGACCCTCCCATTCCAATACCTCGCCCACAACCCGAAGCGGGAGTTTCGTCCGATAAGACCTCGTCGGGTTTCCCTGAAACTTTTTATCCGTCAGATTGGGATCATCCTCGATTGGCCCTCTGGGTTCCACACGGTATATCCGGCCAGGCCCGTCGCCCATTGCCAGTTCCGCTCCCCAGACCGCCGCATCCAGCGTTGCGGTCAAGTAGACGTAGTTGGCCTTCTTTCTCTCGCCATAATTAGAGTTATAGCCGGGGTTCAGCAGGTCCCCCGGCTTCAAACCGGCTTTTGTGCCGTGATAGAAAGGTCCTGAGTCCAATACGCCGTCACTTTGCAATTCTGATGATTTCTCTTTATTCATTTCATTAAGCTTTCTTTTTTCTTCTTGCAATCAACTGAGTATTGCTTTTGGGCTTATTTCCCAACCTGTTTTGTCATACAAATATTGCGTCTATTTTTTCGCGGTCATCGTCCAATATCCATCTGTTATACTTTTCATATACACAGCGGAGTCGTTCCCTGTCAGCGGCGACTAAATCGGCTCCTCTGTCATCATATAGATGAAATATAATGCCGTTGTGCGTATCGGCAAAATATACGTTTGAAACAAATGCATTATATCCGCCAATGTCAGCTTTGATTATTTCCCGCAATAATCTGTCCGGTGTAAACGTAATTCTCTCTAAATCCCAATACAATTGGAGCTGCGATATCGTTTTACCATCTTCATCCCGCTTAACAGGCTTTACAACTTGTTCGTGCGGCAGCGGCAAATTTCCTGCATGACAAATCGTTCGTATCACATTTTTTTCATGATTCTCATCGGGATAACCGTCAATTCTTATGAGATTCGGTTTATTCGGCAAGCCTGTATAAATGGTTTTCGCTCTTTCAAACGCCGCGGAAATATAGGCCGGACTCGCAGTATATTCTTCTGAGCACTCATTAATCAGATAAACGCCCTCATCTCCGCCAATCTCAAATCTTATCCCCGCAGCACAATTATAGAACAGCGGATGCTTCAGTTCGCTCACTCCCAGTGCGCGGACTATTTTTAAAAAATCATCCGATAAAATCCCCATTAAAATCACCCAGCCTATTAAATATAATAAACTGAAAAATATATTTTCCAATGCTGCCCGTCTCTTTTATTATGCTTACAATATCTGATCACTCACATTGTAATTATTTCCATTGTATAATATTATATCTTCAACGGGAGGTAGCCTCATGCGTTTTTGGTTTGCTTCGCTGGCCGCGTTGCTGATGTTGATACTTGTTCTTACGGCATGCGGAAATTCCGGCGATACAGCACTGACTGCTACCACTCCCAAGGTGACCGCTGCCCCGGCTTCTTCTCCTGTCCCCTCCGAAACGGAGGCTCGTTTTCTGGCTGCCGATCCTGAAATCAAAGCCGTCATCAGGGATTTTGTTTCCGCGCAGAACGCTCACGACTGGACCGTTTTCTTGGGCCTTTGGACACAAGAGGAGCAAAAATATTATAAGGATTTCTTTGCATACTCAGACAACGAGAAAAACAAAAACGGATATTTTTCAATAAAGAGCGCCAAATTGACCGATATACGGGAGATCGAAAATGCAAGGTCCGCGCTCAGTGATGTCGCATCCGTCGATCTCCCTTACGAAATAGAATCAGGCCTTGACTCCGATGTGTCGGAAAAATATGGAGACTTCCGCCTGTTTATCGCAAAAACGGAATATTCGCTTGAAAAGGAATTTTGGGATTACCGTGAAGGGCTTAATTACCGCGTATTTGTACTCGTACCTGAAAGCGGCACATGGAAGGTTTCACAGGACTATCAGTGGTATCCCGGCGGCGCCGAGTACTTTGATGACGCCGTGCCGGAGGAACCGGACGAGCAGACTGAAGACATATCTGAGGAAACAGATGATCTTGCTGACGGAACCGTCCATTATACAAAAGAACTCGACTGCTATTTTATGGGGCTACAATGGGGCGACTATGAGCATATGCAAGTCCGTACCATCGAAGGCGATGAGATTTGGTTCTGGATGACGCAAACCCAGATCGACCCCGAGACACTGACAAAATATCAAAAGATCAGGATCACATGGGAAAACCGTGACAAATATATCGACGAAGCCGACAGAGTGATCAATCAGGATGCGGTTATCGATATTAAGATACTGAATTAAGCGTTATTGCCCTCCCCGATTTTTAATTCATTCGTCTGAATGTGTGGTTTCTTTCGCTGTAAGCTTTTGCAGATTCAATACTCATGGCTGTACTTTCTTACAAATAGCGGTTTTTAGTCAACCACAACTGGGTCGCACCAAATGTATTCCGCTCATATATTTTCTCAATATTCATTGATCAATTGCTGTATTGATGCAAGGCTCACGGGCTTAGCCAGATGTTTATCGAACCCGCTTTCCATTGAAAGCTTAATGTCACTTTTTCCGGCATATCCTGTGAGCGCCACGAGCAGAGAATCTTTCAGATCATCATTTTCTTTTATAACCTTTGCCACTTTAAAGCCGTCCATTCCCGGCAGCCCGATATCGCAGAAAACGATATCCGGTCTGAATCGTTTCGCTTTTTCCACGCCTTCATATCCATTATAAGATACCACGGCTTGGTGACCCGCCATCGTGAGCATTGTGCCTAACAAATCAGCGAGATCCCTGTTATCTTCTATGACCAGTATTCTCAGTGAATGAGCGCCGACATCTGTTTGTTTTGTTTCGTCTGCTCTTTCATGTTTCATCGTTTCAGATAACGGCAATCGTATAATAAACTCAGAGCCTTTCCCCAGCCCTTCGCTGTAAACGCTGACGCTTCCTCCGTGCAGCTCAACGATTCCTTTTGTGATCGAAAGGCCAAGCCCAAGCCCCCCGCCGCTTCTCTCGATCGACATATCAGCCTGAACAAAAGGCTGGAACAAGCGAGGTGCTAAATCAGGGCTTAAGCCAATACCATTGTCTTTTACGCTTATGACTGCTTCCTTATCTTCAATGTAAATATTTAAAAGGGTTTCTCCGCCTGTCTGTGTATATTTTTGAGCGTTGTGAAGCAGATTGCCTATTATTTGTTTTACACGGACAAGATCGGCGTCAAGATAGATTGAGCCGGTGCCGGTTTTTGTACACAGCTTAATTTTCTTCTCATCAAACAGCGCCCGCTGCTCTCCCGCTATTGCTGATGCGAGCCCGTTCAGTTCAATCGGCTCAATTTTGAGTACAATTTTATTATTGGAGATTCGCGTGAGGTCAAGCAGGTCGTCGACCAGCGCACAAAGCTGGCCCATCTGGTGGTTCATGATAACTTTTGCCTTATCGATCTGTTCTTTGCCCTGAGAATGACCCAGTATTTCAAGTCCTGCCGAGATAACCGCCAAAGGATTCCTCAGTTCATGGGACAATGAGCTGATAAATTGATTTTTGTTTCTATCGGCTTCTTCAAGCTCCTCGACCAGTATATTGGCTTTTTTCTCGCTCTTTTGCAGCGCTTCCAAAATAACAATACGGTTTATCGCTATGGCGATATGCCCTGAAACGATGCTCATAAACAACAACTCATCCTCAGTAAATACTTTGCGTATTCTGCTGCCGAAAGAGAGTGTGCCAATCACATGATCGTCCGATTTTAGGGGAAAGCTCGCATACGACTGCACACCAAAGGTTTTGATAAGCTGCACTCTTGGGTCGGCTGAATTCCGCACGTCTGATACGACAATACGTTTACCCTCCGCGGCGGCGCACTCGCAGACTGCCTCGCCGCAATTCAGACGCTGTATCTTTTCAGCCTCCTCATCTGATATCCCCGAATAGGCATTAAGCTTAAGGTGATCACCCTCGGCAATATAATTAACGAAAACATCGCATTCGACATACCCGATTGATTTTCTGCAGATTTTCTCCATTAACGCCTTTGGGTCCTCGCTCTCGAGCAACTGGTTGGAAAGATCACCGAGCACTTTCTCCCGACGATACGTTTTATGCAGCGCCTCCTCATAATGCTGACGCTCCATAACGTCGGCTGCCTGCCGGGCAATAATGTTAAGCAGCATTAATTCCTGATCGGAAAAAGAATGTTCCAGCTTGTAGTGTGTAGAGAGCATACCCAGGAGTTTACCTGACCTGCTGAGCAAAGGTGTGGACTGTACGCAAATGATTCCTTCGTCCAAAAGTATTTTTTGGCCGGGTGTTCCAATGTAAACGGGGTCATGGGTAATATCTCTTGTAATTACACGCTTACCTTCCTTGACTGCCAATTCGCAAGTCGTATAGAGTCCGTCAACAATATGAAAGAATCGCAGAAATGTCTCGCTAAAACCCTGCGCTGCAATTATTTCCAGCCGTCCTTCATCTCTTGATATCTGCATATCCCCAAAATCCGCATTAGAAAACTCGATGGCAGCTTTAAGAATTTCATTATAAATCGTTTGAATGTTGTCCTTACGGATGAAGTGGGAACTGATATCTTGCAGTCTGTTTAACGCCTTGATCTGGTTTGAAAGATCGTCTTTCAATGTTTTTTGTTCCTCTGCCAACGCCAATGCTTTTCTTTCGCTCTTGCGCAGCGCCTCTTCGGCCTGCTTGTGTCTGGTGATATCATTTGCCACCCCGAACCATTCACAGATATTATCATTTTCATCGAATATCGGGACGGCGCAAGAATGTGTCCACCCTATTGTGCCGTCAGCTTTAAACACACAATGCTCAAACTTAAATATCTTATTGTCTTTGATACAGTCATTAATAGCTTCTAATACATGTGGTTGATCTTCAGGAGGTATATATTTAACGAGCCAGTTCGGATCAGCTTCTTTTGTATCGGCGAGAAATCCGCGCCCGTAAAGCTCTGTCATGGTCTTACAGTCAGGACTCATGCGATATATTACGTCCGAAATTGCCTTTAACAGCGCAAGGAGCCTTTCCTCGCTATGTTTTATTATTTCGCAGGACTCATTTGAATACTTTAACTTATCCATTTAGAACCCTCTTTCGCTACGGTTCTTCCTAAAAGTCCATTTCTGCCACGGGAAGGTTATATGGTTTTCGTCAATTGTAAAATGTCGGAAAAAGGATGGTTATGGGGAGAGTATATTGCATAACGGCTAATAAAGCAAATTTATCTTTGTACCGTCATCTATGGGGTAACCGAATATTTAAAAAATACCCGTCATTTTAAGCCTTTTGTTGAGATGATCTGTCCGATTTCGACGTGAAATTGAATTGAAGTTGTGGTCTGATAATCACCTTTTCTCCCAAAACGTCAAACAAGTCTCCGTCTTGTCTGCCGACTTTCGAGCCCTTGGCTTATCTGGCATAGAAATAACTATTTAAATGTTAAGGCTTTCGCGAAATCTCGTTTCCACAGGCGTCATATAATATGCCCGCGTCATCCTTTTTTGTATTCCAGACCTTTTTGTCTTCCCATATAAAATCGCCGTTGCCGCCGGTACATGCCACTGTCAGCGTACCTCCGGCTTTGAACATCGCGCCTTCGGGAAAGACGAATATCTCCGAGCCTTTTTCCGAGAATATGAAATATCCCGATATATCCGTATCGTTTCCATTATTCTTTAATGTCACGACTTGAGAGCTTTTATCAATCGCCGATATTTCTATGCTGGCATTGCTCTTTTCAGGTTGCGGATTGGAGATGTTTATTTCTCCGTTTATATCCGCTGTAAGCAGAACCCCGCATCCATAGTCCTGCGTCACGAAAATCTGCGCGTCCTTCAGCGCGGCCTTTACCCTTACATTTGCCGAATCTTCATCCACGGCGGTATCCGTTGAGATTACCGCAACCTCAGGCGACACGGCCTGCGCGAATTGATCGGATGTCGCGTCAGGATTGCCGTGATTGCCTACCTTAAGAATATCTGCCGAAAGCTCAGTGCCGGCGCTAAGCAATGTTTGTTCTTCTTCAAACTCCATATCCCCGGTGAAAAGGAGGGTTTTCCCGTTTACCTTCAGCTTTAAAACCAGCGAATTGTTGTTATCGTCTTCGACGTTATATTTAATCGGGCCTAACACCTCAAAACAGACATCCGGCACGAGGCTGACTGTGTCTCCTGCTTTCAGCTTTTCGTGGTTTAACGAAAGCTCCGCCGCAAGTTTATCGATCTTGTTTTCGCCGTCCTTTTTATCTTCGGAAATTTCCGCGGAATACAGCTTGCCCACCTCATATTTCCGTGTCAGCGCTTCCATTCCCCCGATATGATCGCTGTGCGTATGCGTCAGAAAAACCGCGTCAAGCTTTTTAACTCCGCACAGTGCCAGCGCCCGGAAAAGTGCCGGTACTGACGATTTCTCGCCCGTATCGATCAAATAAGCCGAACTGTCGATCTGAATAAGAATTGCGTCCGCCCGGCCGACGTTGATGAACATGACGGAAGCCGCGTGTGCGCTTTCCGATGCTGCCGCCGTTGTCTGGTTCACGCCGGCGGCAGTCTCCGGGCTCGCTGCAGCGGGCGACTCCCGAACCGCACCCGATGAGCTTGCCTCTGCGGCGGTTGGCTCAGGCCCCATATTATTTTGATTGCATCCCGCTATCGTCATTACTGAGATCAGCAGAAGTATGCTTGCTATAATTTTCTTTATATATTTCTTGTTCTTCATTTCATACCCTCTTATTACAAAAATGATAACCTTAATTTGTTCATGTTAACCTGTCAATTCACAGACAAGTCCAATAAAATCTGATTGCCGGATTTCTTTATCGGTTACCATTTTAACTCACAATCATTAAAGCTGCATTAAATCAGGAATTTATAATTTGCCTGACAACGGAAGCGTAAAGGTAAAGGTGCTGCCAATGCCCGTTAAACTCTGCACCGAGACGTTCCCGCTATGCGCTTCCGCAATCCATTTGACAATGGATAGCCCCAGCCCCAGGCTTTTTTCGTCTGTTCTTGACGGTTCAACCTGATAAAACCGATCCCATATTCTCTGCAGATGCTCCTGTGATATGCCGATCCCATTATCGATAACGCGGATAACCGCCTGATCCGGCAGCCTGAAAAGCTCAACATTGACGAATCCGCCGGGTTTGCCATACTGAATCGCGTTGGATAACAGATTGATCAACAGACGCATGATCAGCGTCTGATCCGCATTGACATAAACACCCGGCTCAACAGCCGTATTAATTTGAATTTGTTTTTTCTGCGCCTCGGCTCGCTGTTCATCCGCAACAATTTCGGTAAGCTCGCTCAAATTGAACTGTTCCAGCCCCAATTTTTCAAATCCCTTGTCGGCTCTGGCCAGCATTAAAAGCTGTGCGATAAGTCCCGATATCTTTTGCGCTTGTCGCATTATGACCTCAAAGGAATTCTTTGTTTCCTGATCTTTGCAAATATGCTCCAAAGCATATTCGCATTGCGAAATAATCACGGAAATTGGCGTTCGAAGCTCGTGGGACGCATCGGCGGTGAATTGTTTTTCCGCTTCAAATGAACGCTGCAAACGGTCGAGCATACTATCGAACGTGGCCGCCAGCGCATAAATTTCATCTTTTCCGCCTGAAAGGTTTATTCTTTTTGAAAGGTCACGGCCTTCGCTGATTTTCTTTGCCGCTTCCCGAATTTGCGTGACAGGATAAAACGCCCTTTTGGTGATTATGTAACCGCCCGCCGCGGCAAAAATAATAAGAAACGGGAGCGCAACCAACCCGATATTGACCATTGTACCGAGCGTCGATCCCACGCCGGACGAGACGGCGATCCCGCGTACCCAGATATCAGGATGATCGCCAAATTTCAATAATTGATCATAGACATAAAATTGTTCGCTATTGCTCATGACGGTATTGAGTTTTTCGTTTTCGAAAACCGCATCGGCAGCAAAGCCTTCCGGCATATGGCCGTCAACAAAGTCACCGTTTTTCTTATAAACGAGAATGGAAATGCCGCCGCTATAGAACTTTATATCTTTATCAATTTCCAATTCCCCGTCGTCATACTCAATCTCATCCGCAGCTTTTGCCACCGTATCCTTCAAATTATTTTTAATCGAAGCCTCAATTGCCATATCGCTGACGGAAAAAATGAAAGCGAACACGAGCACGGCCAATATCGTCATCAGCGTCGTATACCAGAGCGTCACGCGGCTTTTAATCGAGAGCATCCTCATGTGTTCTCCTTCAGGACATAACCGGTGCCCCTGACCGTATGAATCAGCTTCACATCGAAGCCGTCGTCTATTTTTTTGCGCAGATAGCGAATATACACGTCAACGATATTGGAACCGCCCTCATAGTCAAAGTTCCAGATGTGCCGTTCAATCTGCTCGCGCTGCAGCACAATTCCTTTATTTCTGATCATATAATCCAAAACAGAAAACTCTTTCGATGTCAGGGAAATGGTTTTCCCGCATCTTTCAACAGTATGATCATCGCAATTCACGGTCAAATCAGCCAAGGAAAAAACGTTCGTGGCGTTTCCCGCTTTTTTCCGTGTCAGCACACGAATCCTCGCCAGAAGCTCCGCGAAAGCAAAGGGCTTCATCAAATAATCATCCGCGCCGCTGTCCAGCCCCTTGACTCTGTCCTCGATACTGTCCTTGGCTGTTAAAAATAAAATCGGAGTCGTGTTATTTTTTGCCCGCAGCCGTATGAGTACGTCAAGGCCGCTTAGCTTTGGCAGCATGGTATCGAGTATCACCGCATCGTATTCGCCCATCTCGATATATTCCAGCGCATCCAAGCCATTATAGCAGGCGTCCACACTGTACCCGTCCAGCGTAAGCTTTTTCACGATGACATTATTCAAATCCCGTTCATCTTCAACAACAAGAATACGCATTGAACCACCTTGAAGATTTCTTTACGCTCAATATACCATATAAATAATTAAAAAACGATTAAAGGAGAAATTCGCGATGAGATCGGCGGTGGTTGCGCAATTATGTTCGAACGATTGACATTTGACGTTGCTGAAAAGCACAAAACAAACCAAGATAGCTTCATCAACAGTATCTCAAGTGCGGCTGTATATAGAATTACGAAAATATTTTTTACCGTTCAATAACAATTGTACATTCTGTGGCCAGAGCCGTGATCGTCGCAACGGCTGCAAAAATAGGGGCTAATGCGATACCTACAACGCCGACGGTCAGCGGGAAGCTTAGAATTTCCTTATCGTCCTTATCCTTAATTGTAATTTTTCTCGCGTTGCCTTCCCGGATGATGGCTTTGATTTTTTCCATTAAATCTTCGCCGTTAACCTTATACTCTTCTCTTTTCTTTTCTTCGCTCATAATACCTGCCCTCCTTGTTTTGTTGTCATAGAGATTATTACGCCTTCAAAGTTTTTCACATAATTAGCTTAGTGTTTTTCGTCCACACTCAATATATAAAAGGAATAATCTTGTATTTCACTTTCCTGGTGTACTCAACCCAAAGCTCTCCGTATTTCGCCCTGCAAACTTTGTCGTCATCGGCTTGGCGCGTCAGCATAAGACCTATGTAGTAAGCCGGGCACAGCCACACCATCCAAATCCCGGGGTAACCGGAGGCAAGGGCGACAGCTATGGCCTGTATAATTTCTCCAAGGTAGTTGATGTGACGGCTTGCGCCCCAGTAGCCATTCGCAAGCAGGCTGAGGTTGCCGTCGCTGAGCACCTCAGGTTTTATCCAAAGAAATTTTCTGTCAGGCATCACTTTAAAGAAATATTTCTGCATATTTGCGCCGCGTGTCAGCACCCAGCCGCAGAGAAAGAGCGCGCCAAAGAGGCTTGCCAGCCAAACGGGATGCCCGGGATTTGAAAGATGGGCGGTAAACCAAAGGGAGACTGAATAGAAATAAGGGTAAAACGCAAGACAGCCGAATCCTAATTTGAATCCCACGCGTTCGGCAATAAAATCGTATGTCCATAAATGGATTTTTTCGAATATCAGATAATCAAAACAAAACCATGTGAGCATGGCACAGCCGAGAAGGAAACCATAGTTAATATTGGGAACATTCATGATATGATATGCCGCAAAAGAAAGCACATTCAATTGAAGCATCACAGCGCCAATTAAATAAAACCACATCTTTGCGTCAACAAGGCCGTCCCCCAGCTGCGCATCTTTGACTCTGCCAAACCAAAAATCAGCAAAGAAGGATTTGCCGGTAGACGGATGTTTGAGAACAATGTAAAAAGAATAGGCTAACCCGATCACAACCGCGCCGATAAGACCCAGCCATCGGGTTTCATACAGCCAGACGTATGGAACGATATTAAAATACCCAAGCAGAAACCAAATGAGAATACTTATCAAAAGAACAAATTTCCCATTGGTCCTGTAATTCATGACTTCGCCTGTGATTTCATTTTTCACATATCCCTTAATTCTTTTAACCGGGATGATAATGTGCAAAAGAGTGATTACTCCGTATGCGACCAATGGGGTCATCAAACCTAAAAACAACTTCATGACAAACCTCCGGTGTTTTTCGACATTATATCAATTGCGGCTTTTCTGCTCAAAACCCTGGCCAGTAAAAAACGGCCGATTTTATTGATGGCTCCGGGGATGATGATCGGTCCTCTTCCTAAAGCATTCAATGTGCGTTCGGCAACTTGACTGGCTTTAAGCGTTCCGGGCGCGGGTTTGGATTTTTCAGCCTGCTGATAGCCGGGCGTGAGAATGGCACCGGCACAGCAGGCAATGACATCGATTCCGTGCGGCTTTAGTTCCTTCCAAAGACCTTCGGCTAAAATGGCATTGAATGATTTTGTTGCCGCATAAGCCGCAAGGTTCGGGCTGCCTTGCGCCCCGGCAAGAGATGACATCAGCACAATGCCTCCCCGTTTTTGCTGTATCATCGGCGCGGATAAAAGCTTTGTGAGCAACAGCGGTGCTTTTACATTGACAGCAGCGGCAAGAGCCAAATGCTCTTCGCTCGTATTTTCGAACAAGCCGATCGGAGCAAAGGCCGCATTGTAAACAAGCAAACCGATCGAAACTTTGAGAGTGCTGATCAATTTTTTTACATTATCGTAATCTGCCATATCAGCCGCAATAGAAATGACATCGATCTGATAAGTTTCTTTAAGCCGCGCCGCCGCCGCTTTGAGCCGGTCTTCCTGACGCGCAATGAGAACCAGGTCCAATCCCCGCCGCGCAATCACCTCTGCAAAAGCGAAGCCCAATCCGTCGGAGCCTCCGGCGACCAACGCGTACTGCCCGTATTTTTCTTTGAATTGCATCGTTTTCATAAGAAATTACCATAACCCTTTGCGCATTAATCCGGAGCCAAAATTCCATTCACGAAGATCATATTTACTTTGTTTTCAATTATATTTATTATAGCTTATATTAACAATCTGCTCAACAGAATATCAGTTAAATATTGCTAAGATATGATATTATATCACGTCGTGTATATCTCTTTTGTACACCAAATGAAGCGAACCTGAAATTATGCTTTCAGTGCTGAACATATACACTGCTATCACAGAATACGACCAGCCGTTTGTCCGACGGCTGATTGAAAAGGTCACAGTCTACGGGTATAAATCTACCGTGGAATTCAAGTCCGGCGTGACGGTGGATTATGAATACGCCTGAAACGAACAGGCGTACCTTATCCTAATACCACCAAAGGAAACTCATTGTATAATGGAATGGCTGTGAATATAAAATTCCTCCTGACATGGCTTTATTTTCTTCTCCATCTTTTCAAAGCTTTCATCGAAGCGTTCGGCTTCTTGCTCGTCTATCTGCATCACAGGGCTGTCGCGGTAAATCCATTTCCTTCCGTCCAAAGCTTCCGGCTTCAGTTCCTTAACCATCATTGCCGATGGAAACGTTCCGTTCTCAATACAGACATTATACTTTTTGCAGCTCTTAAACCCGCGGCTTACATAATTGCCTGGGTTACCGAATATCACAATCACATCATAGCCAAGCGCAATCGCAATATTAAAAGAATGCTCGATAAGCATTTTCCCGTAGCCCATTCTTTGGTACTCAGGAACGATGCAAACCGGGCCGAAGGTAAGGATTTCTTTTTCTTCCCCAGACTCATCAATCAGTCTTGCTTTTGTATACATGATATTCCCGATGATCTGATTATCAGCTTCAATCACAAAATCCAACTCCGGGAGAAAGTCCTTGTGGGATCGCATTATATGCACTAAATAGTGTTCATTGCATCCCGGAACATATAAATTCCAAAAAGCTTCCCTTGTGATTTCTTCGACTCTCTCATAATCTGTTTCCTCTTCATTTCTGATCTTAATCATTTTGTTCATGTATCATCCTCCTTTAATACAAAAAACGATCACCGGCTTCACCACCCTTGACATCAATACGGTTAGTTCCCACATGCGTCGTTGTTTATATATTTTATCATATTATCATTCTTCTGCTTATAATTTTTAAATAACTGGAATGGCGCTCCATAACAGAATACGCCGAGCCGCTTGTCCGGCGGCTGATTGAAAAGGTCTTGTGAGGATAAATTCACCCGTGGAGTTCAAATCAGGCGTGGCGGTAGATGTGGAGAGCGAAAATGAGTAAGGCACTCTACATTTCTTTTGGTGCAGAGTGCCTTACTTTTAATAATAGAAAAAGGCTTCCTTAGTTATGGTCGCCTGGAACCATAGCATTATTGTTGATGATCTTTCTTCTTACCGGAATCCAAATTTCGCTCCGGTAATTCGGGTTACCGGTGTCCGGACTCTCATTCCATAAAATTTACGAACGGAATCCGTACTTTATAAACTATTCTTTCTAACGGGTAAAATCACGTTTTCCCGTTTTCACCGCTACGACGCCCCTATTGCTTCTCCGGTTAGGATCGAATTCCCATCGATTGTCTTATATCATAGGCACTTGTATCCCAACTTTTGACCCTAATATGATCAAAGCAGCAAACACGACCGCGGATATCGCTGTGATGGCAACAAACTCCCCTAGTGTCGTATCAATCACAAATCTTAAGAACATGAAGTAATATATTGCTTTCCAAACAAGGAGTATAATGAAAAGCGTACTGAAAATGAAAGCAAAAACACCGCTTCCGTTATATATCCCCGGTATATTCAAAAGAAGGTTGTATAATACAATACATAACAGGTTGGGTATATAGCTCAATCCCCATGTTGAGGCCATCAGCCCGAACCCGAGCCCTTTCCTGAAAGCTTTCGATAGTAACCACAGCAGCACACATACCGCAATCCAGATAACAATGGATACGGATACCCCAGTGAACATGCCGCCAATATCCAAACTGATATCATGCCTGCTTTTGTTTGCGCAGAAATATATAATGGGAGCGATCACCGATCCGAAAATAGCAGTTGCTAAAACCGTAACAACGGATGCGTGAATCCTGCCTTTCACTTCATTTCTGTTGATTACTTCAAGCGGAGCAAAAATTGACTTATATAATGCATATAGCAATCTATTCACCTCTTAACTTATAATGCCGTTTAACAAATTAACAAAACTGCTACCCATAATCGCCCAAAGCGATCCCGATACCGGGACGGCAATCATGCATGCAGTCCTCAAGGGGCTTTCAAAGAAGAACCTTTCAAAGGGAGTCAAACCAGGTTCCGCTTTAATTTCCATTGATATTACTCTGTCGAGAAGCTTTTCCTTGAGCCCTTCCGGCGGCACTGTTTTGATATCTACAGACTTAATCAGTTTCTTCAATACTTTATCTTTTATCATTTCTATCACTGCCTTCCAGCATCAAATATGCTTTTTCAAAAACGTTTTTCGCTCTCTGAAGTATGCCGTCTACCGCCTTTGCGGACCTGTCCAGTACTCCTGCTATTTCTTTCACGCGCATGCCGTCCATGTACTTCAAGATCAGCGCGTATCTGTACAAGGGAGTGATTCCCTCCAGCACTCTCAATACGTTCAACCGCGTTTCGTTGTCAAGTACGATCTCTTCAAGGGCAATACCGCTCGGGCGCTCGTCAAGGCTGCCGTTATCCAGAAGCTCCAATTTCTCCTTTAATATCTCCCTGCGGTAACTTTCCCGCAGCTTGTTTTTTGCGATCGAACACAACCATGTACGCCAGGAGCTTCTTTGCTTGAACTCGCCCAATGACAACCATGCAGCCGTAAATGTATCCTGCACAATCTCCTCTGTCAGCTGACCGTTGCCCGCGGTTCGCGCGAATACATAAGCGTAAACGTATGCAAAACTTTGATTGTACAGGCCGGTGAAAAACTCATGCCTGTTTTCCCGGCTCAACCACATAGCCATATTTATACTACCAAAAACGTATATTCAAATATTTTGCTGTTTTCATCGTATAGCTCAAATGTAAAACTGCCCTTAGTTACACTATCTTCGTTAAGCATATATGATATCACTCCTTTGGGTCCGGTTGACAAAGTCCCTTTTTCCTCCGCAATTACATTGCCATCCTTCACCCATTTGCCGGTATATTCAGAGCCTTGCGGGCATTCCACAAAGTAAATAGTCCCATAAAGGCTCTGTCCCTCCAGAATATCCGCCTTATAATCTTCCTGAAATTTATTGAAAGCATTTGATACAACCAGATAAACCCCATTGCCATGTTCCATCGCGGCATTGGAGTAAGCTTGCGTATTTTCTATCGCTTTTTCAGCCAATATCATCCCCGTAACGGGACCGTCTCCCTTGTTTACAAGAATAAACCCCAGGAATATTGCCGCTGCAATGACAACTGCCAAAACGATTATCGCCGTTTTTTTACCCATTGGTTTCTTATTCATTTTAAATCTCCTCTCAATACCAGTTATAATTTATAACAAAGCTCCGGTATCATTCTCCGTAATTAAGTTCATCCTGCTTTACGAATGCCTTTATGCCTATTAATATTATGGCTACATGGTAGATGACAAGCAACAGTAATCCCCAGAGGAAATAAGTTATTTGGGAATACCCATTCAAGGCATTCATGATAAGAGCAGGTGAAATCATGTAAATGATTTCAACAACCTGTTGGCTTAGTCCGAATAAACTGTTCAGACCATCTACGATCACCATAAACAGTCGGGGCATCAACAAGCCTCCAATTATGATGGATATAACCAGTGAAGCCTTTGATGATCTGAAGATTACAGAAAGCATCAATCCCATAAGACTGAAGATCGAAAGAAATGCTGTTATTGGGAAAATATATCTTAAGGTCATCAAGCTTATGCCGATGTCTCCGGACATAATCAGATATACAAGCATAAAAGCAAATGTATACATAGAAGCAAAGACACTGGAAATCAAGAAGCTGGTAATTATTTTACTGAAATAAACTTTATTTTTCGATATATCTGAAGTCAGCATCAAATCCAGAAACTTGGCTTCTCTTTCATTTGATATTCCATTAAAATTCAACGCCAAAGCCACAATTGATCCAAAGAAGTTGAACGAGAAAACGACAGCCATATAGGGCATTTCCCCTGTCTCTTTCACCTGACCGATACTATTAGAGCCAAAAACGAACCACAACTGAAAGAGCACCATAAAGGAAAGCAAAATGAAAAACTTCTTGTTGAAACTGTTTTTTAAATCTCTTTTTAGTAAAACTAAAAGCTTATTCAAAATTAAGAGCCCTCCTTTACAAGACGATTATAAAGCATCTCTATCCCTTGCCGCTTTACACCAAAAACCTTGACGTTTTTTTCATAAAGAAGCTGCAAAACCATGGGCACCTCTTGCCTCTCAACTCCGGCAATCAATATGTCATCTTTCACTTCGAACTTCTTCCGCAATTCCGATAAAGAAACGAGAATCCTTTCATCCATACCCTCCGTCTCTATTTCATAAACGGTGCTGCAAGCACCCTGATAACGAAGTTCTCCCTTTTCGATCACTGCAATGGTATCACATAAATTTTCAAGCTCCATCAATACGTGAGAGGAAATGAATATTGTACAACCTCTCTGGTTCAATGCTCTTATTATCCCCCTGACCTGCTGGACGCCGGATGGGTCTAATCCTGCCGTAGGTTCATCCAATATAAGTATCTCGGGTGACCCGATGGTCGTAATCACGAGCTGAAGTTTTCTTTGTTGACCCGGAGAAAGATTGTTGATTTTTTTAGTTAGATCAATTTCCAGCCCCTTCGCAAATTCTATATTATCTGTTGCATTGCATCCTCTCAGCCCGGCGAAAAAGCGAAGAGCCTCCGCGCCATTCATGTTATCGCGGAATCTTACATTCTGAGGAAGAAGGCTTACTTTTTTCTTCACCTCAAAAATTCCGCTGCTGGGCTTCATCAGTCCGCATATGATCCTCATAAAGGTTGTTTTGCCCGCGCCGTTTTTTCCGATAAATCCGAATATCTCTCCCTGGGGCACAGAGATGGTCAAATCATTTAAGGCCCTGAAATCTCCAAAGTATTTGCTGATATTGGAGGTTCTTATTGCTGCATTCTCGTTCATCTCATCAACTCCTTCATCCTATTAGTTGCATGAAACTAAAAAATCCCCCGTTGTGAAAAAAATTGCTAAACGGGAGACAGTTGATTGATAATTATTATTGAAAACTAGTTTAAATCAATCTAAATTTCGAGGAATGTATTGAATGCTGCTGTTATCCGCACTTTTTCCTGCGGTCCGAACTCATAATACAGACGTTTTTCAGTCAGTAATTTTAAACCCGACGTCACGCGCTGCATAAACAACTCTACGTATTTCAGGTCTAAGACAATGGAAGCATCAATGCTGTCTTCAATACCTTATTCCTGAAATCTGCACCGTCTATAGCAAACATCGTATATCTCGTAAAGTGCCTGAAACTAAGGATTTTCAGGTACTTTTTCGTTGCACGGCAGACGAAAAACGCCGTCGCGCAATGCGATTAATATGGAAAAAGCTTAAATGGATAGGTCATTCAAACAAATAATTTTACTACCTTTACTTTCATAATAGCACATCATTTCGTCAATTTTCCTTTTATCATAACTGGTCACACAATCTGATAAGACATTAACGCCATAATTTGCTTTACGCAAGTTGTAACAGGTTGATTTAACGCAAGCAACAGCGTCTGCTCCTGCTATGTAGAAATCACATATTTCATTTTTACTGATAAAGTCTGTAAATTCTTCACTGCTTAATACGTTTCCTTTGTATTTTGTAAAAACATTTTTTGATACTATTTTCAAGTCTGAAGCGAATTCAGCCCCATATGTATTGGGTTTAAAAGTCCTCGTACCGGCTGATAAATTTTCATGTCTTATATAAATAACATGAATATTATTATTGACTGCCCAATCAATAGCTTTATTGATATTGCCAATAACATCCTTGTAATTCTTTGTTATGTCATTTTGAATATCGATGATGACCAAGGCTTTTTTCTGCATAGTGTATCCTCCTGATAGGCAGATTGTTTTGTTCGCTTTTTATTATATCTTGTAATTGTTGACATCATCATGGCAACAATCTATAATGATAGCAAAAAATTTGGGAAGTCGGCTATCAGATGAAAGTTGACAGGCTTGTCAGCATTATTATGATACTCCTTGATAAAAAGCGCATAGGCGCGCAGGAGTTAGCAGATATGTTTGAAGTGTCACCCCGCACAATCTACCGTGACATAGACACTATCAACATGGCGGGTATTCCTGTTCGCGGGGTATCGGGAGTGGGCGGCGGCTTTGAAATCATGCAGGAATACAAGATTGATAAAAAGGTTTTTTCGACTGCCGACCTTTCCGCTATCTTGATGGGGCTTTCCAGCCTTTCGGGCATGATACGAGGTGATGAACTGGTAAACGTCCTTGCGAAAGTCAAGAGTTTTATCCCCGCCGACAGAGCGAAAGACATTGAATTTAAAGCAAATCAAATATATATAGATTTAAGTCCGTGGATGGGCAACAGGAACATACAACCATATTTAGAAATTATCAAAACAGCTTTACAGGAAAGCAAGCTGCTTTCGTTTGAATATGCAGACCGCTACGGAAATAAGACCGCACGAACAGCCGAGCCGTATCAGCTTGTATTGAAAAGCAGTCATTGGTACTTACAAGGGTATTGCCATAAAAGAAATGATTTTCGCTTATTTAAGCTATCCCGCACTTCAAACCTGCAAATACAAGAGGAATTTTTTACGCCACGAGATTATCAAAAACCGCAGCTAGATGCTACTGATATTTTGGCAGCAATGCAAACAAAAATCAAAATTCGAATTCATAAATCTGTCATGGACAGGGTACTTGATTATTGCACTTATGAACACTTTTCGCCAGACGGTGATGAGCATTACATTGTTAGTTTTCCTTTCATAGAGAACGAATACCACTACAATATACTTTTCAGTTTTGGGGATAAATGCGAGTGTTTAGCGCCGTTACATATCCGCACAGAAATGAAGCGTAGAATACATGATATAGCTGCCATATACGAAAGCTAATACATAGAGAAAGACGAAAAGACAAACGAGTTTCCTAGCCCTTTTTATTCAGTTCCAACTATCAAATCTGTCAATTGACGGGTAGTATTTTTTCGCTTGTATGCTGCGAAAAAATCTCCACCCTTAAACCATGACAGGCTAGATTTTTGCCAGTCATTTCGCCGCCGACTGATTCCCATGAACAGGTAAAATCACGTTTTAAGAGTACAGTTTGGAAATTTAAAATCACAGAGATGGCTTATTTACTGGGTTTTTTGTACACTCACACCTTTGCCCGCGACATCAATACCACGCACTCCACGTGCGTCGTGTGCGGAAACATATCGACCCCGATCACTTGTTCAATCTTATATCCAGAAAACAGCGCGGCGTCCCTCGCCAGCGTGGACGGATTGCACGAGACATACACGATGCGCTGGGGCGCGGCATCCACGAGCTTTTTGATCAGCGGCGGGTCGCAGCCCTTTCTCGGCGGGTCGAGTATCACGGTATTTGGCTTGCCATACCGCCCGATGCCCTCATCCATCATCTCCCCCGCGTCGCCCGCAAGAAAATAAGCGTTTTCGATATTGTTAATTTTCGCGTTCTGCTGCGCATTGATGACAGCTTCCTGCACGTATTCGATGCCGAGTACAGTCTTGGCCTGCCTCGCGGCCAGCAGTGAGATCGTGCCGATGCCGCAGAACAAATCAAGTACGGTATCATCCTTGGTGATCTGTGCGAACTCAAGCGCAATACGGTAAAGCTTTTCCGATTGCTCGTGATTCACCTGCAGAAAACTCGTGAGCCCTGCGCGGAATTGAAGCCCGTCATAGGTCTCTGTGATATATTCATCACCGCACACCGTGCGGTTTTGGCTGCCGAGTATCGCGTTCTGCTTCTTTTCATTCCTGTTGACAATGACGCTTTGAGCGATGCCTCCAAGCGCTTTTTCGAGCTTTCTGGTGTCCGTCCAGTCGCGCAGCACCACGCCCGCCATGATATCGCCGCCCGAAGATTGCCGCGCGACGATATGCCGCAGCAGTCCAGTGTGCGCTTCCTCGTCATACGGCTTAATCTTATTATCGTTCGCCCACTGTATCACCTTGTTTTTCACATCGTTGATGGCCTGCTTTTGTATCGGGCAGTCGGTCGCGATCAGCCTGTGGCTGTGCGGCGCGAAAAAACCGGCCTGCGCCCTGCCGTCCACAGGCGCCACGGGAAACGACGCCTTGTTGCGGTAATCGCGGATATTGTCCGCCGGCATCACATGCGGTAGCGCGATCTCAATGCCGCCAATGCGCTTGAAGCACTCCTTGATGTGGCGCGCCTTGAAAGCCATCTGCTGCTCATAGCCAAGATGCTGCAGCGTACACCCGCCGCAGGCTTCAAACACACCGCAGAAGGGCTCCGTGCGCTCAGGCGACAGCTCTATGATTTCAATAAGCCGACCCACTGCATAGCTTTTGGCCAGCTTGATGATTCTGGTTTTTATCTTTTCTCCGGGCAGCGCTCGCGCTACAAAAACAGCAAGGCCCTCATACCGGCCAACGCCCGCGCCTTCCACTGTGAGATCGTCTATCCGAATTTCAACTTCATCGTTTTTCTTCAGCATAAATTCCTCCGCCGGATTATTATAGCACAGCGTTGTCAGATCAAAACAGTCTTTATATCACGACAGCGATTCTTTAAGCCGCCTGACCCCTTCTTCAATTTTCTCCATGCTCAGATTTCCGAAACCGAGCACGAGCTGATTTTCATGCCTGCCCTTTAGCATCGCATAGTCCTCCACATAATCGGCGTCGATGCCGACCCGCTCAAACGCCGCAAAATCCTCCGGCGTCAAATTGCGCGGCAGCGTGACCATCAGATAAAGCCCCGCGTTGTCTCCCGATATGGTGATGCCCGATCCGAAAGCCGCGTTGAGGCGCGCGATCATGTGCTTTCTTTTCGCTTCATATCTTTTTTTCATCTGAAACACATGGCGGTCGAGCTGCTTTGTTTCCATCAAGCGGGCCACGGCAATTTCCTTAATCGCATCCGTCCATAGGTTGATCGAATCGAGCAGCTCTTTGGCGGACCTTGACAGAGCAGCGGGCAGTATCATATACGCGATGCGCAGCGATGGTGAAAACACGTTGCTGAGGCTCCCGAGATGAACAACGCGTTCGCTGTCAAGATGCCAGAGCGATTGTATCGGCTCGCCGCGATAGCGAAATTCGCTGTCGTAATCGTCCTCGATCACAAACGCGTCTTGCCTTTGCGCGTATTCGAGCAACGCGATGCGCCGACTTGCGGGCAGCACGCCCCCGAGCGGATACTGATGAGAAGACGCCACATAGATCAGTCTGACGGCGTTGGTGTCCGGCAGCTTGTCGGTGCAGATGCCCGACGCATCCGATTCGACGGGGATCACTTCGAGCCCGCTCTTTTCAATGGCGTGCCGTGCAAAATTGAGGCACGGGTCTTCCGTGATTGCGCAGGCGCCTTGCGCGCACAGCAGCCGCGATATCAGCTCGATACCGGCGGATGTGCCCGGAACGATGAATATCCGCTCATGCTCACAGTAGATGCCCTTAGCCCGGTAAAGATAGTCCGCAATCGCTTTGATCAGTATCGGGTGACCTCCGAGGCTGCCGTAGCCGAAATCATCGGGCGTCGCATCGAGACACGCATCCCTGAGCGTTTTGGCCCACATCGCCTTGGGAAATACCGACAGATCCGGATTGGCGGGATCGAAAACGATCATGTCCTTTTTCGCTTTTTCGTTCAGACATAAGCGGCTTGCTTTTGCGGCTTTCCTTGGATATTTAGCGCTCACATCGATATTGGCCGCGTATGTGCCTGAGCCCACCGCGCTCAGCAGGTAGCCTTCGGCAATCAGCTGTTCATAAGCCATAATCACGGAATTTCTTGAGATGCCCAGCTCCTTCGCGTGCTGCCGCGTGGGCGGCATCTTCTGCCCCGCGGTGATCTTCCCGCATAGAATCGCCTCGCGGAGCTGCTGCGTCAGCTGCGCCGTGATAGGAACGGACAGGCTCCTGTTTATGATCAGTCCAAACATATTGGCCTCCATAATTGGTTCTTTGAATAAATTTAATAATTGGCTCTTTTATTAAGCCAATTATAGACTATCCTGTTAATGTAATCAATGGAAATCATGATCGACTATGAAATATGGAGGAAATCTAAATGAAACAGGTAATTTTCGCAAGCACGGAAAACAAGGTGAGCCAATATTGCCTCGGCTGCATGCTGATGGGCACGGCGATGGATAAGAAGACCGCTTTTGCGGTGCTCGATCACTTCCGGGAACAGGGGGGTGTTTTTCTCGACACCGCAAACTGCTATTCCTGGTGGATGGGCGGCGGCGAATACATCGGCGATGAGAGTGAAAACGTGATCGGTGAATGGCTCAGCGACAGAGGATGCCGCGACGAAATATTCCTCGCCACCAAGGTCGGCGGCCGCCTTAAAGATGTGTACGGTATTCGCGTCAACGGTGAGATCGAATGGCATCGCGTGCGTCAGGAGTACGAAGGTCTGAGCGCTGCCGTGATCAAAAAAGGCGTGGAGGGCAGCCTGAAAAGGCTCAAGACCGACCGCATCGATTTATATTACGCGCACGTATTTGACGAAGTCACGCCGCTTGAAGAGACGATGGAAGCGTTCACCAAGCTTATCAAAGAGGGCAAGGTGCGTTTTATCGGCTGCAGCAACATCACCGCGCAGAAGATCGAGGAAGCAAACCGCCTCAGTAAAGAAAAAAACTATGCGCAATACATGGCCATGCAGCAGGAATACTCGTATCTGCATCCGGACACCAGCCTTGATACCGGCATCGTCGAGCATGCCGATTCCCGAATGTTCGAGTGCATGAAGGAGCAGGGCATGGCGTTCCTCGCCTATTCCCCGCTGCTCAAGGGTATTTACGGCGACAAAGAAAAGCGCGAGACCTATTACAACCGGCATCTGTACGATAACGAGAAGAGCCGCGAAAAGCTCGCGCTCGTTGACAAGCTCGCGTTGGAGCTGGGTGTCACGGGCAATCAGCTCGCGCTGGCCTGGCTGCTGCGTCACGACCCGCAGATCATCCCGATCATCGGTTTCAGCCACAAGAGCCAATATCTTGAGAATATGAAAGCGCTTGATATCGATCTGCCGGATGAATATTTGGCGATGCTGAATGCGCTGGACTAAAAAGGCCCTTCTGATACCGGAATTCGGTTCATCACCGGCTTTTTGCTTACACGATATACGCGATGCTCGCCTCGGGCAAATAATGCGCGATACGGTCGCGGAAGAATTCCGATGCCTCTTCCTTTGTGTCGCGCTTATAGCCGTAGCGGCTGCGCCCGCAAAACGCCATCGACTCCTTGTTGTAAAGGTTCCAGGCCCCCGGAAAAGCCTGCTCGTTGATATTCTTGGTGACCATCCCGTACGTCATATAGATAAGCTCAAGCGCCACCGAGCTTTTGATGCCGGGCAGCAGCTTCTCCGCCATTGCGGCGAACAGCTTCTCATACATAACCCTGTAGCCGTCCACCATGATGATGGGCGCGATGAGTATGCCCGTATCGTAACCCGCGGTATAAAGCTTGTTGAGCGCTTCGATGCGATCCAACAGCTTTGAGGTGCCGAATTCCACATGAGATATGATCTCCTGCGGATTGAGGCTCATGCGGATCGTCACGTTGTGCCCGTGCGGCAGATCGAGCAGCGAATCCACCATGCTGAACTTCGTGGGCAACGTGATGCGCGCGTTATCAACTTCCGCAAACTGCTTGATCGTCCATTCGAGATTGCCGCTCACGGTGTTTTCCAATACGAGGTCCGAATTGCTGCCGATCTCGAATACGCTGCCCGGATATTTATCGGCCGCGCGCTTCAGCTTTTCCATCATCTCTTCGCGGTTCACAAACACGCGCAGGTACGCGCTCGTGTAATAGGTGCACACAAGATAACAGTAAAGGCACATCGCGGCGCAGCCGGATGACGTATACGGCACGAGGAAATCCGAGGTCTTGTTGTTTCTCTGGTGCGTGAGCGATTTTCGGATGCCGAGCACGAGATAATCTTTGAGCTTCGAAAAATCCGAGTCAGGCCGTTCCCTCAGTTCGGGAATCTTGTTGTGGTTGTCGATTTTAATGATGTCAATACCCATCGAAGAGTATTTATCGATGAGCTCTCTGCCGAGCCTGTAGCTCTCACAGCCCTTTTCCGCGTAAACCCGAGACGGAACGAATGTCTTCATCTGTGGCATCCACCTTTCACAAGATATTATGGCCGGTAAGCGACTGCGATATGAACACGCGCAAAACGCAAAAAAAAAGACCGGAGATGTAACTCTCCGGCCCAAGGGGATTTGGTCTTTATTCAATTTCGTAAACCACCGTGACGCTGGCTTCAATATCGAGATTGCCCGAGGAAATCGGCGTGGAACCGGATGACCCTTCGTCCATCGCTGCCTGAGGGTATTCCCTCAGCACGCCGCCGCCGGCCGAGTTTTCCGACATTTGCAACGTCCCTATGATCTTCACGCCGCCCGCCGCCGCGAGGGTTTCGGCCTTCGACTTCGCCGCTTCCACCGCGAGCTTCAGCGCGTCGTTGTAAACGGCTTGCTGATCAAGTATGCCGAAGCTGATCGAGTTCGTCATGTTGGCGCCGTTATTCACGGCGATATCAATATACTCGCCGACGCGGCCGATATCCTTGATGGTCAGCTCCACCTGATTGTTGACCTCGTAATTGACGATCTCATTCTTATTGTTCGAATAATCATAGATCGGGTACGCGTTGTACTGTACGGTCTGTATGTCGTCGTCGCCAAGGCCCGCGCCTTTGAGCGCCTCTGTCATCACGTTCATGATGCCCGCATTGCTGTCCTGCGCCTTTTGCATATCTTTATCCTGCGTGGTCACGCCGACCGTGATGTAGGCCACATCGGGCATCGCCGTCACCCTGCCCTGCGCGGTCACTGTGATGGATTTCGGTTCTTTCGTTTCGTCACCCACGGCCACAAGGCTCGTGCTCTCCCCGTCCGGGCGCACCGCGCATCCCGATAAGGCAAACACCGTCATCACCGAAATCAGAATGCACAGAAAGATTGTTCTTGTCTTCATACCGAACACTCCTTTATTTCACGTTATCCGGCGTATTCACCTGCGGCAGCGCTTTCTTTTTCCTGCGCTTGACAAGTATGATGATCAGCACGGCCACCGCGGCGAGCGGCACGATAATCGGCGCACCACCGATGAAGAACACGAGCAGAAACTCACCGAAATCCGCGAGCACATTGAGCACCGAATAAAATGCGTTCGAGATACGCGTTCCGATGCCTTCGTCCGGCGGCGACACCTCCGCCACCTGATTGACCTCCTGCATCTCTATTGTGACGGTGGAATAATCGATAAGGCTATCAAAATCCCTCAGATTCGTTTCGAGCATCTGGATCTCATACGACACATCACCGAGCGCCTTCTCGAGCTCAACGATATCCTCCATTGTCGTGGCTTTATTCAAAAGATCCATCAGCCGCGTTTCACGGGTTCGCAATGTTTTGAGCTTTGTCTCGGTATCAAAATACTGAAGCGAGATATCCTGCCCGCTGACCGAGCTCGAAATTGTTTCTCCGAGGCTGCCGAGCATGCCTGTAAATTGGCTGAACTTTCCGCTGGGCACGCGCAGCGTCAGGCTCGCATACCGTCCCGCATCGTCCCATTTCTCCGGCTTGCTGCCCGATACCGAGGAAGATTCGATATACCCGCCGAGCTGATTAAGCGCCGCGAGCAGGCTGTCGTAATCCGCGTCGAAATTCTTCGTGCGTATCTGAAAGCTGCCGTAGTAAACGATTTTTCGGCTGACATCGGGAGACAGTATGGCGCTGTCGTAATTGAGCCCCGCTTCGCCACTGGCGGGCGCGGCGGATTCCTGCGGCGACGCGGCCTCTGCCGAAGCGTCTTCAGCAGCCGGCATTGGCATCTCAGCGGCTTCACCTGTCGCATAATAATCGCCGCCGTCCGACTTGGTTGCCGAGCATCCCGCGAACACCATCAGCAACATCGCCGCTATCGTTAAAAATACCAGTATCTTTTTCATAACACCCTCCACCAACTGTTTTTAGAACGTTAAAAACGTCTGATCACACCGATTAGACGTTTGCATTTTGGCTAAGGTTCCGGAAAAATCATTTTTCGATCAATATTTCTTTGAGACGCTGCCGTCCGCGGTTTAAACGCGATTTCACAGTGCCGATTGAAATGCTGAGCGTATCGGCGATTTCCTCATAAGAAAGGCCCTGTATGTCCCGCAATACGACAGTGATGCGATGGTCTGCGGACAAAGTGTTGATGGCTTTTTGTATATCTTCTCTGCTTTCGATATTCAAAGCGTGGATTTCGGGGGTGATCCCTGTTTTATCTTCGATAAATACGCCGCCTTCAAGCGTATTGTCAAGAGACAGCGGCGCTTTTTTGCGCTTTCGCAGTTCATCAAGGCAGGTGTTCACGGTGACTCTGTATACCCACGATGAAAAAGAAGCCTCAAGGCGAAACGCGCTGACACCTTTGTATATTTTGATCAAAGACTCCTGCGCCATATCGTAGGCGTCGGCTTCGCTGCCCATAAAACGGTAAGACACATTGTAAACTTTTTTTTCGTATTTCAAAAGCAGCGTTTCCAGCGCCTGCCGGTCACCCTTTTGCGCGTATTGAATCAGCTTCATTTCCTTCTCGTCCATCGGCACAGCTGATTGAATAAAAAATAACAAAGACATCATACACGAATTATACATGATTTTATTATCGTTGCAAAGTCATTTCCCGTATCTTATTTGTGACAAAATCGTCATTGACAAAACACGCAGAGCATTGTAAACTTCTTTTAAACAAATTAGTTTACATTCGAGGTGGCTATGAAAACAAGACAAATGGTATTCTGTGCGCTTTTTGCCGCGCTGACCACGGCGGGCATCTTTATCAAGATTCCGATTCCCGGCACGCCGATGAGCTTTACGCTCCAGACATTTTTTATTTTTTTGGCGGGGCTGCTGCTCGAGCCGAGATACGCGCTCATCTCGCAGGCCGTGTACGCGGCGATCGGGCTGATCGGGGTTCCCGTGTTCATGAACGGCGGCGGCTTTGGTTATGTATTGCAGCCGTCTTTCGGGTTCATCATCGGTTTTTGCGTGACGGCGATGCTGATCAGTCTGCTCGTGAGACACAATATTCTTAAACTCATCGGTAAAAAGAAGGGTGAATCGAAAACGCCCGAGATCATCAGGATCGCGGGTTACTCATTGCTTTGCGTTGCCGTGATGTATGTGATCGGTGTGGCATATATGTCGATCATATTGAACGCTTATATGGGCAAGGGCGTGGCTTTGGACACGATCATCATCACCTACAACGGTGTCTTCATACTGTTTGACATACTCAAATTCGCGGCAGCCATTCCGCTCGGCATCGCCGTGCTGAGACGGGTTCCCGCAACCTTTTCTTCGAAGTAGAAAACCTTCATACATAAAAGGGTTCCGGTCATTTTAAGATCGGAACCCTTTTTTTAATTCTTAATTCTTTTATTACGGCTTGGATATCGCTTTCACGAGGCCGCCCGC
Source organism: Bacillota bacterium (assembly GCA_023461435.1). Taxonomy (GTDB): domain Bacteria; phylum Bacillota; class Clostridia; order Christensenellales; family SZUA-584; genus SZUA-584. Next base: position 304,418 of record JAEYLC010000010.1, on the reverse strand, counting down.
GTCGATAATGCCGCGCATAAACGGCGGAAACGGCTCCGCCCGAAACGTGGTGCCGCGCGTTAAATTTTTGATCACGCCGCTGTCAATATCCACCTCAAGCTCGTCGCCGCTCTGCGTGCCGTTCACAGCCTCCTCGCACTCGAGTATCGGCAGGCCGATGTTGATCGCGTTGCGGAAGAAAATGCGCGCGAACGTCTTCGCGATCACGCAGGAAACGCCCGATTCCTTTATCGCGATCGGCGCGTGCTCACGCGAGGAGCCGCAGCCGAAGTTGGCTTCCGCGACGATGATATCGCCGGGCTGCACCGTCTTGGCAAACGCCGCGTCGATATCCTCCATGCAATGGGAGGCGAGTTCCTTTGGGTCCGACGTATTCAAATACCTTGCGGGTATGATCACATCCGTATCCACGTTGTTTCCGTATTTATAAACCTTGCTCATTCGTCTTTATTCCTTCCTATATATTCGCCGGGTCTTCAATACGTCCCGTTAACGCCGATGCGGCTGCGACAGCCGGGCTTGCCAGATACACTTCCGATTCCACATGGCCCATGCGCCCGACAAAGTTGCGGTTGGTCGTGGAGATCGACCGCTCTCCCGCGGCAAGTATGCCCATATGTCCGCCGAGGCACGGCCCGCAGGTCGGCGTCGAGAAAGCGGCGCCCGCCTCGACGATGTCGGTAACGAGCCCTTCCTTGATCGCCTGCAGATAGATGGCCTGCGTGCCCGGGAACACGATCACGCGCACACCCTTCTTCACCTTGCGTCCGCGCAATATGTCCGCCGCGATGCGCAAGTCCGTCATGCGCCCGTTTGTACATGAGCCGATGACCACCTGATCAACTTTGATGTCGCCGACCTCGTCGATCGTCTTTGTGTTTTCGGGCAGGTGCGGGAACGCCACCGTCGGGCGCAGCGCGTTCAGATCAATATCGATCACGCGCGTGTACTCCGCGTCGTCATCCGCTTCAAACACCTGATACGGCTTAATCGAATGTTCTTTCACGTATGCGAGCGTCTGCTCATCCACCGGGAATATGCCGTTCTTCGCCCCCGCCTCAATCGCCATATTGGCGATTGTGAAGCGGTCGTCCATCGTGAGTGACGCGACGCCTTCTCCCACAAACTCCATCGACTGGTAAAGCGCGCCGTCCACACCGATCATCCCGATGATGTGCAGTATCAGATCCTTGCCCGACACCCACTTTTGCAGCTTGCCCTTAAGGTTGAATTTGATCGCCGCGGGCACCTTGAACCAGCACTTGCCGCGCGCCATCGTCGCCGCGAGATCGGTGCTGCCGACGCCCGTGGAGAAAGCGCCGAGCGCTCCGTAGGTGCAGGTGTGCGAGTCCGCGCCGATGATCGCGTCGCCCGGCACCGCAAGGCCCTTCTCGGGGATCAGGCAATGCTCGATGCCCATCTCACCCACCTCAAAATAGTTGGTGAGATTTTGTTCATGGGCGAATTCGCGTATCATTTTGCATTGTTCAGCCGCCTTGATATCCTTATTCGGCGTGAAGTGATCGGGTACCAGCGCGATTTTGTCCTTATCAAACACTTTTTCACGGCCCGTCTTTTTAAACTCCTTGATCGCGACAGGCGTGGTGATGTCGTTACCCAGCGCAAGATCGATAGCCGCTTCGATGAACTGGCCCGCGTGAACCTCCTTTAAGCCCGCCTTGGCGGCCAGTATTTTTTGCGTCATTGTCATGCCCAATTTTTTCAGCCCTCCACTTTCATTTGATAGTAATATCTGTTGATCGCGTCGATATATGCCTTGACGCTGGCTTCCACGATATCCGTGCTGAGCCCGCGGCCCTTCACGTTCTTATCGCCCTTGCTCAGCTTCACGACCACCTCGCCCTGAGCGTCCTTGCCGCCTGTGACCGACCGGACAATATAATCTTCCAGCGTGAAGCTTTCGCCGATGCACCGTTCAATCGCGTTGAACGCGGCATCCACAGGGCCGTCGCCCGTCGCCGCTTCCTCCACCGTTTGATCGTCATGAATCAGCTTCACGACAGCCGTGGCCGTCATCTTGTTGCCGCTGTTGATCACGAACGAATCAAACTCATAATCCGCCGGAATGTCAAACTGCTCCAGCTCCACCAAGGCCCTCAAATCGAGATCGGAGACTTCCTTTTTCCTGTCCGCCAGATCCTTGAAGCGCTCGAAGCTTTCGTTGATACGCTGTTCGTCCACAACGTAGCCTAAATCCTTGAGGCGCTCGCAAAACGCATGCTTGCCCGAATGCTTGCCGAGCACGATCGCGTTTTCCGGCAGGCCGATCGACTCGGGCGTCATGATCTCATAGGTCTTCTTGTTCGCCAGCACGCCATGCTGATGGATGCCCGCTTCGTGCGCGAACGCGTTTTTGCCCACAATGGCCTTGTTTGGCTGAACCGGTACGCCCGTGATCGCGGAGATCAAACGCGACGAGTTGTAAATCTGCTTTGTATTAATATTCGTCGTAAATCCGTAGAAATCCTGTCTCGTGGCGATCGCCATCACAATCTCCTCGAGCGCCGCGTTGCCCGCCCGCTCGCCGATGCCATTGATCGTGCATTCGGCCTGCGTGGCCCCCGCGCTGATCGCCGCCAGGGAATTCGCCACGGCCAAACCCAAATCGTTATGGCAGTGCACCGACAGATCGACCTTCTCGATGCCCCTCACGTTTTCCTTGACGCTTTTGACCAACGCGCCGAATTCTTCGGGCATCGAGTATCCCACGGTATCCGGCACGTTTATGCAGGTCGCGCCCGCCGCGATCACCGCTTCAAACACGCGGTACAAAAATTCGGGTTCGCTTCTCGAGGCGTCCTCCGCCGAGAATTCCACATCGGCGCAATACGATTTTGCGTACTTCACCATTTCCGCCGCCTGAGCCAGCACATCTTCGGGCTTCATTTTGAGCTTGTATTCCATGTGGATCGGCGATGTGGCGATAAACGTGTGGATTCTCGGGCTCACCGCGCCCTTCACCGCTTCATACGCGCGGTCGATGTCCTTTGTAAGCGCACGCGATAAGCTCGCCACACGCGCGTTTTTCACCGTTTCCGCGATGGTTTTGACGGATTGGAAGTCCCCCGGAGATGCGATCGCAAAACCGGCCTCAATCACATCAACGCCGAGCTTTTCGAGCTGACGCGCCACCTCAATCTTTTCCTGCAGGTTCATGCTGCACCCGGGCGACTGTTCGCCGTCTCTCAATGTGGTGTCAAAAATCTTGATCGTTGTCATGTTTTGGCCTCCTTTTCAAACATCTTTGTTTAATTTCTTCATGTTGTTTTGCGACCGGTAACCAATAAAAAAAAGCCCTTCGTCGTACAGAGACGAAAGACTTCGCGTTACCACTCTGCTTGCGGATAAAAAGCCGCCAGCTCATCAGGGCACAACATGATGCCCGTCCTCGTGTAACGTTGAGTCACGACGTCTGCGCCTACTGAATGGCTTCGGCACAGCGGCTTCGGAGCGAGTTCGCCAAATGCTGCCTGCCGTCTTGCACCAACCGACGGCTCTCTTCAAAGCAGGTTTTTGGTTACTGATCTCCATCACAGCCTTTATTGCGGTCATTATAAATGACGGACAAGGTTTTTGTCAACAGGTAAAGTGAAAAAAAGGCCACACGGCATAACCGCGTGGCCTTTGTGAGCCTTTTACTTGAAGAACAGGCCGATTATTCATGCACACAACCTGTTAATCGATGTGTTTTAGAAGAACAGTCCCAGCAGGTTTCCATTCATGAACAAGCCGGCGAACACGATAGATACCATCGACAGCAGCTTGATCAGTATGTTGATGGACGGGCCTGACGTATCCTTGAACGGATCGCCGACGGTGTCGCCCACGACAGCCGCTTTATGCGAATCGCTGCCTTTTCCGCCATGGTTGCCCGCTTCTATGTATTTCTTCGCGTTGTCCCAGGCGCCGCCCGAATTCGCCATCATGATGGCCAGAATGAAACCTGTGACAGTCGCGCCGGCCAGCATCGCCGCCACGGCATAAGGCCCAAGTATGAGTCCCACCGCGATCGGGAAAATGATAGCTGTCAGCGCCGGAAGTATCATTTCCTTCTGAGCGCTGCGCGTGCAGATATCCACACAACGCGCATAATCCGGCTCCGCTTTGCCTTCCATCAGGCCGACAATTTCACGGAACTGACGGCGAACCTCAACCACGATGCCCTGCGCCGCGCGTCCCACCGCGTTCATCGTCATAGCCGAGAACAGGAACGGCAGCATACCGCCGATAAACAGTCCGGTCAGCGTAATCGGGTTCAATATATCGAGCGCAAAAACAAAATCCGGCTTCAAAATTTTCACTTCGTTCATGAAGGATGCAATAAGCGCAAGCGCTGTAAGAGCTGCGGAACCAATCGCAAATCCTTTTCCGGTAGCCGCTGTTGTGTTGCCAAGCGAATCAAGCGCGTCTGTACGCTCGCGCACTTCGTGAGGCAGATGGCTCATCTCAGCGATACCGCCCGCATTGTCAGCAACCGGTCCGTAAGCGTCAGTCGCAAGCGTGATGCCGAGTGTGGAGAGCATGCCGACAGCCGAGAGGCCAATGCCGAACAGTCCCATGTTAAAGTCTGCCGTGCCGCCCGACACAAAGAAAGATACAAGCACCGATGCGCCGATGATCACAATGGGCATAAGCGTGGATTTCATACCGAGCGAAATGCCGCCGATGATAACCGTAGCCGGGCCGGTCTTGGAAGCGTCAGCCACTGTGCGCGTGGGTTTATATGTATCCGATGTGTAGTACTCAGTAAACAATCCGATCAGTATGCCCGCAACAAGTCCGGAAAGTATCGCGAAGAATACGCCGATCTTGTCTGCGCCGAGCACAAAATAAACGAGAAGGAATGCGATGATGACGATTAATATCGAGCTTATGTATACGCCTCTGCGCAACGCGGCCAACAATACCTTCTGCTCTGCTTTCTCGCCCGAGCGCACAAAGAATGTACCGACAATAGAGGCCAGAATGCCAACGGCCGCCATCACCATTGGAATCAGAACGCCCTGAATTCCCAAGCTGGCTGCTACAGCCAAAGAGGCAGTTGAAACGATGGAACCGACATACGATTCGTAAAGGTCGGCGCCCATTCCAGCCACGTCGCCCACGTTGTCGCCCACGTTGTCGGCAATAACGGCGGGGTTTCTCGGGTCATCTTCGGGGATACCGGCTTCCACCTTGCCCACGAGGTCTGCGCCGACGTCAGCCGCTTTGGTGAATATACCGCCGCCGACACGCGCAAACAGCGCCATAGAAGACGCACCCATACCAAACGTGAGCATCGCCGATGTGATACCCTGAATATCCAGTCCGAAAACGAGATCAAGCAGGTAGTACCAGATGGACAGATCGAGCAGGCCAAGGCCAACCACCGTAAAGCCCATGACGCCGCCTGACGAAAACGCGACTCTGAGGCCCTTGTTAAGGCTCTCGCTGGCAGCATACGCTGTACGCGAATTCGAAGAAGTTGCAATGCTCATGCCGATAAAGCCGGACATACCGGAGAAGAATCCGCCGGTGATAAAGGCAAACGGCACAAATGGGTTAACAAAGCCCAGGAATGAAAGAACGAGCAAAACGACAAACATAACGGCAAAAAAAATGCCGACTCCCGTGTACTGGCGTTTCAAATAGGCCTTGGCGCCTTGTTTGATCGCTGCGGAGATCTTTGTCATCAGCTCGTTGCCGGTTGAATAACTCTTTATGCGATATGCAAGGTATCCCGCAAAGAGCAACGACAACACCGCCCCAATCGGGGCGAGAATCATGAGATCCATAATGCCTCCTCAAATGAAAATAATGTCTATATAAACATGAACTGTTTATATGCAAATATTAAAACCGCTTCTCCCCCATGTTAATGATTCTTTATGTATTATACAACATATTCGTCATATGAAAAGAGATTTTTTCATAAAAACTTTACCTTTATTTACTTTTTCGCTTCACAGCTTATCTTCGGCAATCAAACGAAAAAATAAAACACAAAGGGAAATATTTAATTTGGCTGACCATCCGGATGGCTCAATATAAGTCTCATGCATGTGCGAAAAACATTTTCAATAATATTGTTTCCATAAGAAGATTTGATATGTTATAATCAATAAATAATTTCCATGTACTTTTGCGACAAGGAGCAAATGTGAATGGCTGCAAGAAGATTACCGAAAAACATACTTGAAGATCTGATCGTTTACAAGCTCGATGAATTGATCGACGCAACAGGTGTGTGTAAATGTGACAGATGCCGCAACGATGTCATTGCGATTGCGCTCAATAAGCTGCCTTCGCGTTATGTGAGCAGCTCCGGCGGCGACATCATGGCCCGCATTCAATCGATGGATGATCAAATGCAGGCCAATATTACCACAGCCATACTCAAAGCCATCGAGATGGTAAAAGAAAAGCCCCATCACAAGAGAGGCGAATATTAAATTTCAGCAAAAATGAATCAGGCGGTCTGTTTCTTTCAAGACGCAGGCCGTTTTTATTTCTCATTTTTTTCTATTTGCATTATATTTTTCTTATTTTGAAATAATAATTTTGATAATAAGAAAAAGGAAGTCATGTTTTTGAATCAGAATCCTCGCTCAAACCCCAATAGAAGCAGGTACAGGGCCTACGTGCATTCCCTCGGCATCACAAAGCTGTATCGGCGCAATCCTGTTGTGGTGGCGCTATGGTCGGCTATATTTCCCGGAATGGGGCATATTTTGCTCGATAAATATCTGATCGGATTTGCGCTGTTTGCGTGGGAGATTTTTATCAACTACGAATCCCACTTGAATATGGCCATTTTTTACTCTTTTGCCGGCCGGTTTGAAGAAGTAAAGGAAGTCCTTGATTTAAGATGGCTGCTGCTTTACTGCCCGACGTATCTGTTTACAATATGGGACAGCTACAGAACCACCGTCAACATGAATAAAGAATTTATTTTGGCCTGCAGAGACGATCTTCCTGTCAATCCTTTCGCAATGAGCCAACTGTGCATCAATACCCTGGAGAAAAAAAAGCCGTGGCAAGCGGCTTTTTGGTCGTTTCTCGCTCCGGGCGCCGGGCAGATGCTCAATCACCAAATCATCCTGGGGCTATTCCTTATCGCATTATGGGCTTTCAGCGTTTATATATCCCGTTTGCTGCCTGCCATCCATTTTACGATGCTGGGGCTCGCTGAGATGACCAAACAGACCGCGGATATTCACTGGGCCCTGAACATCCCGTCGATATACCTCTTCAGCGCATACCATGCTTACATCAGCGCTGTTGAGATCAACAAATTATATGAATGGGAACAGGCGCGCTTTCTGCGCGAGGAATACGGCGGCACGGCGCTGCCCGTTATCAACAATAACTTAAAAGACAGGAGCGGCGATATGCTTATTATATCCACTTTCGATTATTCAAGGAGCCTTGAGACGGCGATTACGGCTGTTCAGATGAGCGGAATCCCCAAGGAAAACATATTTGCCGTTCCACTGGATAAAAGCAGCAGCAAGCTGATGCTCTTTGACAGTTCACATTCACAGGACAGCCAGAATATGCTTGACCTGCCTATGATACTCGCGGCGATTTTTTCGTTGTTCGGTTTGATCTACGGCTTTCTATGGCCCTTGGGCCCTGTGCTCTGGGCGCTGATCGGCACGGGCGCGGGGTTCGGGATCGGCCTTGCCATCAAATTCATATATGCCAAAAAAAAGCTTAATTCAAACAAAGAAGCGCAAGTGGTATTGATCATACAATGTGAAAGCGAACAATCAAAAATCGTTGAGGATACGCTATTTGAATTTTCTTATTTAAAAATCGGCGTTTTGGGCCACATTTGAGAGATCAACATGACTGCAGGCGCACGAGATGGCGAACTTTTGGCAAAATACAATCTGGTATATACTGCTTGGCTTAACGAGCGCCGTCTCTCTGTTCATGATTTTTATTAAGTCACGCAGCCGCAAGACCGCCTTTGCCTTCTGGGCAGCCGTGCTCGGGCTCACCTATGCGCTTGAAGTCGTATTGATGTTCGGGCTGAAGGCATACACTTACCAGCCGCTCATTGCCCAAGATAAGATTCAGGATTCGATCATTGGTAATTTCTTTTCACAGTTTTCCGTATCATCTTCAGCCGTCCTGATCTGCGTTTACGGGCTGCCGTTCTATTGGCGTATAGGGTTCTCAATTGCGTATTATCTGATCGACCTGTACTTTACCCACATAGGCATCTATACACACAACTGGTATTTATCGATTTTCACGCTTGCCGGTTTTTTTATGTACAGTCTTTTGATTTCCAAATGGTATGCGCTGCTGCTGGAAAACAAGAGCCAGCAGCTGCTCACAAACGCGTCCCTGTTTCTGGCGGCTTTTGCAACCGGGGGCAACAGCATTATCACGACTTTAAATCTGGCAGGCATTCAAATGTTTATACTTCCTGTCAGCAATCAGATTGTGAGCAACCATCTTTACGGATCGCTGCTGTACGGCCCTGCGCTGGTGCTCATATTTATAATTTTGCGAAGAGTTAAAGCCCGCCCTTGCTGGAAAGTACTCGTTTTACCTATACTTTTTTGTGTGCAATATTGGCTTTATGCCATCGGTTTTATGAAAGTCAAAGAAGGCTGGTTCATTATTGCAGCCCTGCTTGACATCCTGGGTTACTGTGCCTGGGTGGCGGTCTTGGACCGTTTATTTATTCCAGTCTCCAAAAAACGCAATAGCAGTTTGGGGCACAGACTCCATTCCGGCTGTTTCCCTCCGCTTTAATTACACTGCGCGCATTGAATGGGAAACCGTATCGTTATTTTTTGTCCCCCGTGTCTCCCGCCGACGGCCCCTTATCCAGCTTGATTCTGTGAATCAAATCGTGTACAAAGCCGCTGCCGCTCCCGGCTGCAACGCCTGTGATGATCTGCCCCACCACCATCGCCGCAGGCGTCTGCGCGGTGAATCCGAGATCGGTAAAAATATCGACATTGAACAGTATGCAGAGCAGCATGCCGATGCCGGACGTGATTGCGAACCAGCCCCATGCGGGCAGCTTTACGGGCGATATGGTCGTTTTGACGACTTCGGCAAGCTTTTCGATAATTAAAGCCAGCAGTGTCACAGCAACCAGAATATCCATAGAATGATCCTCGCTTTCAATACCGTTATGACTTTTTGGTTGAATTCTCGACTTATCGGATATATATGCGCTCCGCGTCGAATTCTTGATTGATATAAGCTTATTGGGGCGATTTTAATTAAACAGAATCAATATTCTTCTGTTTGATTCTGTTATTTTCGTTATCGAATCGCTGAGCTTTTTTTACCCTCAAGATATACTCAAAAAACTGTTGATATAAACTCCCGGCGTTCTGTAATCCGGTACATGAAAAAAACCCCGACATTGTCGAGGTTCCTTGGTGGGCGATCGGGGGCTCGAACCCGTTACAGCATATAAAGCAAATAACTGTTGATAAAGGCGTTTTGGCTTCATGCTCGCTAAAAGTCTAATTTGAAGTGTAATAATCACATATCATATTATCATCAAAAATATGTAGAAACGTGTGATATTTTCAGTCCATATCACACAGAAATATCACACGAAGAGCAAAAAAATAAGCCCCGACTATTGCGTCGGGGCCTACCGAATAGTGCCGGAGGATTTCGGCACTATCTCTCATCTTCAGGAGTGTTTTTACTTTGCTCAATATAAGCTTTGTCCGTTGCTTTTCCAATCTTTAGCCGGTCAATCAAATCATGCACAACGCCGCTACCGCCGCCCATCGCAATGCCTGTAATGACCTGACCAATAATATAAGAGGATTGCGTTGTGCCGGACAGCCCGACAGATGACAAAATGTTGACCTGGAAACATATGCTTACGAGAATACCAATACCGGATGATATGGCGAACCATATCAGTTCCCACGGTTTGCCGGGCGGGCGCGGGGCCGCAGAATTAATTGCCGCCTTGATCATGTTAACCACTTTTTCAATCACGATGGCCAGCAGCACAACCGCCGCTACATCATCAAGCGAGCTCGCCATGCCGACCATGCTGACATCTGCCGCAAAAGCGACGGGAATAAAAATGACCATCATCATGACGACCAGCAACACAACGAGTAATACCTTTTTTACCATTTGATACCTCCATTTTTATTTAATAAATTTTCCGGTGATAACGCCAATGACACCCATCACAAAAGCCATCACGGCGGCATCCCATCGCTTACCTGGCTTTAATTTAAGCTCCTCTATGTCGGCAGTGTTTTTCTTTGTTTGTGCATCGATGGGGCCAACACAAGCCTTAAGCTCGCGCACCATTGCATGGGTTTCGATAAGCAGGCTATCACGTTCGTTATCATCCATGTTATTTACCGTCCTTTGAGTTATTTGCCTATCCACTGCCCGCCGATATTTGTCCATGTGATTTCGCCGACAGTAGCGTCAACCTTGAGCCCAAGTGCCGCCTGTCGGCCTGATATCCCCGCTGCGGTAATAAGCCCAAGTACGCCGTCGCAATCTTTTTCGGCAAAGCCAAGCATCTGCTGCAGCGCTTTAACATCATCGCCGCGCATGTATTCGTTGCGCGTCAGTACGGACATGTGGATATAACCAAAGCCAGAGCCATAACGCACCTTGATGAAATCGCCGGATCCAAACAACGCTGTAACTTTGCCGCTGGTGGTCCCGATTCGCGCGCTGCTGAGGGAAGCAGATTCCCTCACATTGACCCTGCCTTTTGTTGTATAAGTCAGCTTGAGCAGCCTGTTTAGTGTTGGCTTGTTTGGCGTTACTGGTTTAGGTGTAGGAAGCTTAATGTGCTGGCCACACTTGATGATATTCGGATTTGCAATATTATTCAGTTCTGCAAGCATGTCCGCGGTTGTGCCGTATTTTTTCGCGATCGATCCGAGAGTATCGCCTTTTGACACAATATGCTCGTTAATTGGCGCATCGGGCGCTTGGGGTTTCAGCATATGGGCCGCCCGATTGTAGATCGACGCGTTGTGTTGATCGTCGCTCAAAATGCGGAAGCAGCCCGTGCCGGTGCGCGTGCCAACCGAATACTTTGTGTCATCCTCCACGCGCAGCGGATTCGACTTACTTGTGGTGTGCAGCATCTTTGGCTTGCCAATTCCCATCATGGCGTGCGTGGCATCCGGATGCCCGGCCTTATTACTGAGTTTGCTCAGATACAAATCTAACTCTCGGCGCTCTTCCCACGGAACCTGTTTGCCCTTGTTTTTGTTGTATGCGAGCTGAGTGCTGTCGCCGCAGTTAAAACCGTATGCCGCTAAAATGGTATTGCGGTACCAGTCCATACAGTCCATCGCGCCGTCAAGGCTGAAGCTCGCGCCATAAGGCGAACGCTTTTCATCCGCACCGATGTCGGTCAGGTCCTCCGGCGTTTCCCTGCCGTCAAACTGCAGAGCGATTTGTGCAAGAACGTTTGTACCGTCCGGGTATTCGCCGCGCTCGCACTTGCCACGCACCGCTGTGATCACCTTCGATGTATATCCGGTGTTCGGCTTTTGCTCAGCAGCATACTTCGCCATGTTGTCTAAAATGTCATAGAGATTCATTATTTATCCTCACTTTCTTATTGGGTTTTTGACCCGATTCTTTTTATGATAAGCATTGCCGTGGGCCTGGTTACTGTACCTGACCCAAAATATCCGGCGCTTGTAAGCGACGTCCCGCCTGCGTTTGAACCAGAAAATTGAAGCGTTATATAATCGCCTGCCGAAAGAGAACATTGACAGACGCTTGACACTTGTTGTCCGGCATCAGAAGAGGCGTTCACTCCGTTTACGGCACTTCCACGTATTTCCGTGGATCCGTTTTTTAAAACCCGTATGGCGGCAGCCGTGGGCGCCGTGTGCTTAAATGATGCGGAGGCTATTATTTCGTAATCGCCATCTACCTGAACGGCGACCCTTGACGGGTTTACTGTTGTGCTATGGGATACGTTTACAAGGTTGTCATGCCCAGCGTTTAAGTCTACCGAATACCACGTTGCAGTGTTTGTTACGGTGAACTCGGATGTGCGGTAAGCTTGGCCATAGGCTTTTATTTCCGCAGCTGTCATGCGTCCGTCGAGTGATATGACGTCTTCTTGCGCTGTCGCCATATCTTCCTCAAGCTGATCAATACGCCCACTGTATGCTGCTACAGCAATAAGTGCCGCCTGAATGTCTGTAAACTCGGATGTGCTCTCCTCGGCGTTCGTGGTGTCGATAGACGGCAGCACATCGATGATAAACTCCTGCGTGCTCTTCTGGCCGCCGCTGCCGTAGGTGATGCAAAACTGTGCCTTCATCTTCCCGCCGGCTGCGCTGGTCTGCGTGGTGACAGCATAGGTGCATTTTCCGTTCTCGGCATCGGTGACAGTGCATTCGTTGGCAATGAGATTATGGTCAGGCTTTTCAGCCACAAAGCGGACGATCGTCGCTGTGAGATCGACGGGCAGCGAGTTGTTCAGCAGAGTGACATCGAAAACCACTTTTTCAGCGTCAAACTGCATAAGCTGAATCGGGATCGTGTATTTTTGAGTTACGTCTATTGTGATTGGGATTGTAATCATACTGCCTCCTTAAAGCGGTGTAGTCGCTGCGCCGATTTTTTTAAATGCGGCCGTGTCATTTACCCCTATTTCGTTATTTCCGTTTGGGCTAATCCAGCGAGAACTTACATTGCCAATAAAACCACGCAGCCTATTTGCGTCGTACATTGATATTTCGCCGCCATTTTGCAAAACAAGTTTTGATCCACTGGCCGAGTAGATATGAATGCTGCCTTCGTCATTCACAATAATTCGCCCCATTAACGCGAACAACCCGCTTACTTTTCGATAAATAAATATGCCATTATAGACCGTTCCGCCATCTTCAAACGATCCAATAGTGGCATAGCAATCCCCGCTTGGATCGTTCATCAAGATGTTGCCAATAAAGCCGACTTCACTGTTGATTAATTTGATGCCGCCTTTATAAACATTGTCAACGTAGAAAGCAAAGCCATCTTGCCCATTGTGGCGCACCTCTACCGTTTTATCTCCGAGCTCGAGCTGTGTCCAGTAGCCCTTTGTATGATCGGCGTACATGCCGTTATATGATTCGCCCTCGCGCAGCGCGCCCTCCATGTTTGTCTTCAGCGCAGATATATCAATATCGTTCGCCACAACAGATTTTGCGATATTCGGCTCGAAATCACCAATGACACAGTTATACATCTTATCTTCAATCGCATCCCACTTAACCGATATCACGCGCTGATCGATATCAATATTCTGTGGTGCCGGATAGTACACGTTCACATCATCGCCGAGGCCGATAGAAAACAGATCTGCATACTGCGCATACTGATCCGTCTTGCTTAAATCGGCATACGTCACATTGAGTGTAATCTTCGGTACATCAGCGCCCGCCGCAAAGTATGCCGCCGCCATGGTGGCCATCGCCGCTTTGGCGCTCGCGTCATCCGGATACAGCACCGTTCCGCTGACCTCCTGCCCAACACGTATGCCGGTATCAAACTGGCCATAGTACGGCGCATAGTAATTGCCGATCCGCGGACTGTCGTAATACTTTACGTCTGTCGTAATCACAGAATTGTTTTTATCAAGCGCGGTCGGCATCACGCGCGTCACAACCAAGGAATCATCCACGGTGATATCAAGCCCGGCAATGTTCTTTGCATAGGCGATTTTTTTACGGTTTATACTGCCCGTGCGCGTATTTATGGTGATGATATAATTGTCTCGCTCAATTTCACCGCAACCGAAGCGATTAATAAAGGACTGATCGTCCGTGCCGATAAACGCCGCCACGGGGTTTTTGCGGATATAATAAGCCGTTTGTATTGCCGCAATATCTGAATAAAACGTAAATTCCGTTGGCGTTTGGCACCCGGCCAAAATATATCGGCCAAAATCCTGCCCGTTTTTTAAGTCCGGACGCACATCCTCAAGGAAGTTGCGAAGCAGATTATAAAAAATATGCCGCGCTTGAACAACGATGGTTTTTTGGCTGACTGGATCACGGAAAGAGTTGTATATACGAAACAGCTGCAGTCCTCTGTGTGTTGGGGCCTTAATGATCCTCCCATTCTCAATTTTCAGCCACTTGCCGTTGTCGTCGATCGGGTGCGTCATTGCCAGCGAGAATTGACCGTTTAAATCCTCCGTAATAAGACAAGAGCTCGGAGTTAAAGCTCCGAGCCCCATATGCGACGGCACACCCGTCTGAGTCGATTCATAAATTGTGATCATCAAAACCACCGCCAATTTCCGTCAATATCAACGCGCGTTATTCCGGATCCCAGCGTGACCGCACACGGGCCGGGATCGATCCTCGGGAACTCACCGGATACTTTGTCATTCCTCGGCGTGCTCAAGTCGTAATAGCACTCCTGAATCTCACTGTTGATAATCACAAAGTTCTCTCCGGCCGCCGCCGCTACCGTGAGCTCGTAGCCGCCCACCGTCACTGTACCTGCGCCATATACCTTGATTGTGGGCAGCGAGAACCGCGTGCCCGGATGATAGATGGTTTTGGATGCTGTCAGCGTGATTGGCTTCGGGTTGCGCTCGTATTTAAACGGCTGCAGTATAAAGTTTGCAACAGCCCGCCTCAGTCTTCTTGATACCCATTCGTATTCTATATTAGCTACTCTCGCGTAGTATTTAAAATTAGAGATGGAAGAAAGAACGAGCTCGCCAGAACCGCGCAGCCAAGTTGCTATTTCAGCCGCTGCTGTTTTTTCGCTTATTCCTAGCGGCACAGCATAGCTTATCGGTTTGTATGAATCGTCTGATGTTTCGAAGTCTCCATCTTTGCCTGGTATTTCAAACGCTGTTGATTTCAATTGAGGGCTTGGCACAGGGATAAGCTTTTCGACGATAACCCCAATGTCAGTACTAAGCCCATCTTTAAACTTGATCCAATTCATATCAGCCTCCATTAGCAAGCTTTCCGTCAGCAAGATACCGTCCGAGTTTTGTTGCGACTTTTTCCACATCGTAATCGTTCGCAAACGTGACCGGGCCTGTGAATTCAACTTTTAAAGTCGTTGGAACTTGCGGAACTGCTTTTTGCTGATAATTGTTCATATAAACAACATTTTCGCCGCCCATAAAAGAAGTCGCATTTGCCAGTTTACTTATTGATCTGTTTATTTCGTCTTGAACATCTGATGTTGTTGCCCTTATTGCTGCTGCCCACTTATCAGTGACACCGATGCCAAGGGGTTCGCCAAGCCTATCTCCGGACACTTCAGAAGGCGAATGAATTTCATATTTTCTTTCAGCCCCTACAATGGCCTGCTCAATATCGGAAATAAGTTTACTCTTTATATATTTAGCCGCATCGCCAATGCCATCGCCAACGCCCTTGCCGAGGTCTTCACCAAGTTTTCGCATGGCTTCGTCTTCAGCTTTAATAGCATCTTCTGCCTGAAGAAGAGCGTATTTTACATCGTTTGCGAGAGGCTCGAGAGCTTTCTTTGCCGCCGCTCTCGCCACATCGCTTTTCTGCTTATACAGGTCTGAATACTTTGTGAGCTGCTCATCGGTCATGTTGTTGAGAGCTTGTACTCTATCGTAAGCCTCGGGGCCCATATCATATAAATCTTGAAGCAATCCTTGGTTTATGCCGCGGTCAGAAAGCTTTTCAATGGAATCTGCCCAGCCGGTTAACGCATCAACTTCTGATTCAGTGCTGTCAATGAGCATTTGCGAACGCTTATTAAGCTCTTTCTGGGATGTGGCCAAGTTTGCATCAAATTTATCAAAAGTGATTCCCATTCCCGAAAGAAGTCTGTCGGTCATTGATGTGACTTTTTCTTCATATTGAGCACTTAAGGCGGTGTATTTATCAAAAGCTGCCTGGGTCTTGGCATCCCACTCTTCTTGCGCAGTGGCCATAGTCTGAGTGGCGTATGTTGCCGCGTCTATACCCTGAGCGATTGTTTCGAGCGATTTTCTATAAAGCTCATTTGCAGGCACTCCTTGGTTCTGCATCATAACCCAGATATACGCCTGTTGTTGTCCAAGCTGTTCTTCTGAAAGCCCCGTTAAATATAAAGCGTTCTGAATAAGAGTAGAATCGTTTACAAGTTGCGTCGCAGCTTCATGTGATAATCCAGAACCAAATTGCATAGAATTTGCTATTGCGGCATCAACATCAGTAAGGTTTGCAAATGTTGTAGCCGCCCAATCAGTAATTGATGCCAAATGTCCAGCTATTTTTTGCTTATTTGCTTCGATTTTAGCGCTAGTTCTTTCCAGCGAATCGTCAAGTTTTCCGAGCGCTAGAACAGTGCTGTCTTCAACAACAACGCCCATATCTTCAGCTTCTTGCGCATATTTTTTTAGCGCACCCGAGCCCGCTTTGATAAGCGGCATTAGCTCTTGGTACGACTTTCCAAATATGTCTTGAGCGGCAGCTTCGCGCTCTGTTTCGTTAGCCATAGATCCAATTGCATCGACGGCATCCGCAAAAAGATCGCTTGAATCTTTAATTTGTCCGTTTGTATCCTTTGTTGATATGGTAATTTCTTCCGTAATGCTAATATAGTCTTTACCGGCAGTCTGTGCTTCATTAAATGCTTTAACTACTTTTCCTTGCCCTTTTGCCATTACGTCAGCCTCTACATCAAGAAACTTGCTTGCATACTCAAGTTTCTGTATTTCGGCCGCAGTAGCGCCTATTTGATTAGAAAAGGTAAGGATATCATCTGCCCAATCAGAAGCTTCCGATACGGTGTTCCACAAAAACTGAAAAACTTTTTCAGCACCCGCCGCAACCGCTGTAACAGAAAGAATGTTACTCACGGAATCAGCAGCAAAGTTTTTTATTTGCCCTTTAAACCCTTTTGTATTATCATCAGCGTTCTTAACGCTTTTTCCCATTTTATCAGCTTGATCGCCGACCTTATCTTCGGCTTTGGCCATATCCTGAAGCGCTTCCGTGGCTTGCTTGAGCTCTTGCTCATTCTCATTAAGATTGCTTTTCATTTTGTCGAGAGTCGCTGCAGCATCATTCAGTTTAATACGATATCCATCTGTCTTTTTATCAGCCTCACCATACATCTGCGCGCTTTCGCTAACAGCCTTTGTAAGAGCATCCACCACTTCTTGCTGCTGATCGATCTGCTTGATAAGCACCTTATTTTTTGCCGTAAGAGCTTCAACGGATCCTTCATTGTCTAGAAACGCCGCGGTGACCGCCCTGCTTTCAGAAGCGAGAACGCGCATCTGGCGCTGTGCATCATCCATTCCCTTATTAAATTCTTTTTCACCATCCAGCGCCAGCGTCGTTTTAATCTCGCGTTTCATTCCCAATCACCATCCTTTGGTTTTTTCTTCTTTACAAATCCGTGCAGCATCATGTCGTATTCACGGCGCAAATAAAAAAGGTCGAAGACTTTACCGGGCGTCATAAGCAGTGTTTCCGCTTCTGATATTCCCGCTATCATCCCCATAGAGATAAGGCGCAGCGGTTCTATTGATTCTTTTTCGCTGCGCCTTCTGCGTTTTTTATTTCAGCCAAAACCTCATCTTCGGATTCTGACTCGACTTCTTCTTTTATGATCTTTCCTGTTAGGCCTTCGTTTAACGCGTCCATTGCTTTTGTTTTTATATCCAAAAAAATAGCCGGAGTCGCAAAAAGCAGAGCTTTTAGGATATCTTCTTCAGATACGTTTGGTTCGTCTTTCCCCTCAAAGTAACGATCCGCCTCAATAGCCTGATTTGCTTCTGTGGTAACGAGCCATGCAATAACCTCTAAAGCTTCACGCTTGTCTTTTGCCATGGCCGTAGTCATCTTGGTGAAACCGCCAAACTTCTCTTGCGTTTCAAAAAGCGCTTGTGTTGTAAAGATGAGCTTGTATTCTTTTCCTCTCAAAATGATTGTCTGACAATGTTCTCTCATAATAAAGAAGGGGCGGATACTCCGCCCCTTACCCTCCCTTATTTGCTTTATGAACGTTCCACGAGCAGCCCGACAGCAGTTGTAAGTAACGATGTTGCGCTATCCACGCGAGTCTGCGATGGTGATGTCATTGCTGCTACAGCCACAGCATCGGCAAGAGCGTTGGCGACATCAACCCAGCTCGCGGACGTGTAGTCTTCCGAATCGAGCGCCTGCGTTGAAGTGATTGCCGAGTTCAGTGCAGTCTTGCTCGCCGGTTCGCCAATGTTTGCGAGCTCATCAAGCCACGCCACCGCATCAGCTTCCGAAGCAAAGTCTTTCCATGCGCGCCACGATTCATTTTCATTGTCGAGCGTCATAATATTGCCTTCGACGGCCGGAGTCTGCCACTCTATCGTTTCGCCTTTTGTTTTTGCTTCTTCGGACGGTACGCCCCACTGCGTTTTGTAATACCAAAACGCTCTGATCGATCTGACGCCATTTTTTCTGCGGACACGATAGTAGCCAAAGCCACCATACGGCGCAATCAGAGCGGCACCATCTTCAACAACCGTTTCGCCGCCGAGCGTTGCGTCTTCAGCGCCAAACCACAGCTTGTGAACATCACTGCTGATATCATCTACGCCTGTTGTAATGGATCCGCCAATAAAACCATTGTCGGTTTCTTTGATCACATCGTCTGCGTAAAGCTTTCCGTCAGCAAGCTCAATAGAAACATTTGCCTCAATTGCGCTTCCGACGATGGCGCCCGATCCGTATGTCGGGATAGCACCGGCGGATTCTGCGGTTATCGGTGCAAAAACCGGATGCTTTAATCCGACCATTGCCATTTATTCATCATCCCTTTCTGTTAATTAATTTATCAAATTCATTTTCCATTGCCTTTTGAACAGGCTCAGCGGCCAGCTTGTCAGCATCATCAACCCAGTGCGTAGCCTCAATGTTTTTGCCCGGTGAACCGTAATGGTTTATGAAAGCCTTTTCTGCATTACGAACACCTTTTCTGTCTTTTCCTTGAGGGTAAATGTCAATTTGACGGACACCGTTGACAGTGCTTGGTTTTTTTGGATAACCGACAGAATTGACCATATCCCCAGTGTCAATAAGCCCGTGCATTTCTGCAGCCTGTTTCCACGCTTTTTTGTCTTCTTCCGCTGCCGCCATCAGCATATTATCAGCAGTATCACCCACAAGCTCACCGATTCTCTTCATCTCATTGATGATGTCATCAATTCCAGACGTATTGAACCGCGCCATATCAAATCACCTCACACACCCACATATGACGGATGTATCCTGTTACCGGCTCCGACGTGCACTCATAGCTGTAAGCAATTTCATCCGCAGCATCTTTACTATTCAGCATATCTGTGATTGCCTGAGCAACCGGATCAAATTCAATTTTTGTGAATCTGTCAATCTGAATTTTTATGGCCGTTTCAGCGCGCTGGCCATCGGCAAAAAGCGAGTTGTCCCCATATTCAGCCCAAACCGTATAATTAGGCTTAAAGATAGAAGAATAATGGGACGCTTGCGGATCCGCAATAACTATAAGCTCCTCAAACCGTTGTAATGTCATATTCACTCACCACCCTTGAAAGGCTTATGTCTGTGATTAATTCGCCGCTTTCTTCATCTTTTCCGTGATAAGCGCGTTCGACTTTGTACTGCTTTCCATCGGCAAGAGTTACAACCGTCTGCCGATTGATACGTTTGTCCTGAAGGACTCGTATGCGCGAAGCGATTTCGACATCTTCTTGCATTTCCGTCACATATTTAGGATTGCTTTCAAAATCGAGTTCACCATACCACGGCTCAGATATCGCCGGTATGACTATCTGAATATCGGGCTTCCCTCCGGCCCGCGCCTTGTTTTCAAGCTTATATATGCTGCAAATTCCGGTATCAAGATTCATCTGTCACCCGCCCTTTCGAGGACAGCCAACGTTCACGAATCGCGAGCCTGAGCCAGTCGGGTGTGCTGCCTGGCTTGTCCCGATTTTGATAGCGCCAAACGGAGTAATCCACGAGCAGCATTAAGTCGTCGGCATCGCCCTGCAGGTTTATACCTTTTCGGGCAAGCTCAAGCTCAGCCGCCTCGATACGTTGTGTATACATGGTATCAAGTGATGTATCGCCAGTGGCCCTGTTGAGTCTTAATTTTACGAGAGGCAGTGCCTGTGTACTTAATGCGCTCATGGATTTCACCCCCTGTTTAAATCAGTTACGACTTAGTTACGGTCTGCGCGCTTCCAACCTTGATGGCTCGGCCATTGCCGTCGAACTCGACCACAGTGATGACTTTGCCGGTGGCCACCGTTACCTGCGCCGGGCTTGTCAGTGTCGTGAAGCCGGTCTTTGTATCGCCGCTCTTTACATCAGCAGCCTTGCCGCCGATCTTATAGCCGAGCGTTGTGCCGGACGATTCCGCGCCGCCCACTGTCACGAGCGAATCGCCTGTTGCGGTGCCCGCCGCAGACGTCACAGTCAAAGCGCCGAGCGCAGTGTTTGCATAGTCAGTCGGGAATGTGCTGGATGTTGCCGCATCAGTATTGTCATAACTCACCAGCACAAACGCCTCCCCAAATACCGGCAGTCCGTCATACCGCGCATAGCCCTTGAAAACTGTCTGGTTTTTGAGAAACCGAACATGTTCAGACGATTCGACATTTGCTCCTTGCCGCTCAGCGAGCAGATACACGCTGCCGTAACCACCGGCAATTTCATAATCTCCAACGTTTTCAAGCTCAACGATATCGCCGCCAATTATGGGCATCTGGTTGCTTACGCCAGCAACCAGCGCAGCGGCAGCGTCGAACGCAAGAGCTTTTGTCATGAGATCAATGTGGGTTTTGCGGTTCATGATCCAAAAACAGCGACCGTCTGAATAATTCGGTTTTGCTATTCCGAGGGCCGCAATCAGCGAAGCGTAGAATGTCGCGCCAGTTGCGCTTCCAATGTTCAGCTTTTTGATGTTTGTTGTATGAAGATCGGTCCACGCGGGCGCATCCGCGCTCCACCCTGACGGCTCCGAGGTCTGCGCAAGGCGGGTAATAAATCCGAGCGGCATGTTAGCTCCTGTCCCGTAAGGAATGGCGCGGTCAACGCCTTTGCCGAGAGCCTTCCCAATCCCCGTCATAATTTCCATGCCAAGTGCGATATCGCTGTCGTCAAGTAATGTGTTGTGAACAGGAATAAACCCGCCCACCATATAACCGTCAACCTCAACCTGATTCAGTGTCAGATCAAGCTCGTTCAGTTCTCCGACAGCTTCCATCCAGATGCCTTCCGGCGCCGTTCCCATTATGTTTTGCCTAGCCGTTCCCTTCACGGGTTTCACGTTCACATACTTTGCCAACTTGGAATACTGTTCCAGATTGTCGCGAAGCAGCTCTAAAATGACATCAGGCACGGTTAGGCCGCCACCCGTCACAGCTCTTGTCTTAAGGCTGGTGCGTATTTCGGAAATAAAACCTTTTACATCGTCGCGCTTAAAGAATGATTCCCTTTCCGCTCGGGTCATTCCGTAAAATTTTGTTCTTGTTTCCATATGGCTTTTGTCACCATTCCTTTCTTCCGCCGCCGCCGCAGGCGGATCGGCCGCCTTTTTATTGAGCTCATCAAGTTCGTCCGTGAGTTTTTTGATCTCGTCCGCAAGCTCTTGTTTCTTTCCATCGTGTTCAGTCCGCTCTGTTTCAAGGGTCTCTTTGTCAGTTTCAAAAGCCGCCATTTCATCATCGACAATTTGGCGATCCTCTTCCGACGCATCATCAGCCATTTCATCTATGGCTGTCTCAAGGTCCGCTTCACGCTTTTCCAGCGCCGCCGTGCGCTCATCAAATCCGACGTCTTTTTCTGCCAGCGCATCAAGCTGAGCATTAAGGCCGGAAATTCGCTTTGTTAAAAGCAGTTGTTTAAGTGCCACTCTTTTTCAACCTCCCTTTCATCTCTGTCCTCCACGCCGCATTCATGCGCCGGAGTATCTGATCATAGTCACGCCGCCGTGCGCTCACTGACGTATCTTCATACGCCGGAAACGTGACCGGCGACACCTCGTACAGCTTGACGCGCTTGATTGTCCAATGCACAGATCCGTCATCGCGATAATCCGTCTCTTCTTCGAGCACATCAAACCCGAAAGAGCATTGATCTATATCACCGCGCTTAATTCGGGCGTATAGGTTCATTGCGTCTGCATCGTCCTGATTGATCTTGCACCGCCCCCACAATCCGCGGCTGTCCAGTTTAAGCTCAAGAGTCCCGGCTTTCGTTCGTCCCAATACCAGCGTTGTATCGTGGTTGATGAGCCCGCGGATGTCATCGCCTACCGTATCATCAAAGGCGTGCGGGTCTATGCTTTCGGTTGCCCCCGGCCAGAGCTCGTATATTCCGCCAAAAACCGCAAAATAGCCCTCGATGTATTTCTCTCCGCCGTCTTCTTCAGCACGAAACTGTGTTGGTGCGCAGCGCATCTGCCTAGTCTTCCTATCCATCGATCTCACCACCTTTTATAAGTTTTTTTTGGTCTCCGAGGCGATCGGCAGGAAGATAATTCTCCAATGCCAACAACTCGTCCATATCCGGGTCAGGTTCCATGCCAATCCAGTCGCGCCACTCGTTCCGTCGCATAGCCATGCGGTCAATCATTTCCGAGCCCGCGTCGATGATGTCCGACAGCGAGTAGCTATACAGGCTGCGCGGGTTAAACCGCCAAAACAGATTCGGTGCAATCAGCGTTTTCCGCGTAAGCTCCTGCTGGATGCCCAGCGCCCGCGGCATGATGCGCGACGAAATGAAGTTGTTATACTCCTCGGCGTTAAAGTCACCGACTCCAACCAAAAAAGGCGGAACGCCTATGATTCCGGCGACCGTCTTTTTGTCGAGCTCGATGTTTGCTTCTATGGCTAAGTCGTGCAACGTCAGCGGCTTGACCGCTGTGACTTTTACCGCTTCAGCAGGTATAATCCACGGCTCGCCATTTTCGCGATCGTCAATATACTGCCCGCGGAGCTTTTGCCGTCCTTCATAGTTGTTGAACTCCTCCACCAACCCGTCAACGTTTACAATCAATGACGGCGCAGGACTTTCCAGCAGCTTTTGTTTTGTCGCGCCCGCCTGTCTGAGGCCTTTTACCACATCCCGCAGTACTGGTCTGTACCCCGTCCCAAGCCACGGTTTTTCCGGATCGGGGTTCATCACAAAGTGCAGGACCTCGTCAGGGCTGAATGTTTTATCACCATATCGGATGCTGTATCCCCCAGGCATATCCATAAATGCCACCGACGAAGGTTTTAAAGGCTCGAGTCTGTCCAGTAATCCATCCGACGTGTAAACTGGGTATGTAACCTGATTACCGTCGCCTGATAACATCATTGTCCAAACGATGTTATACATCCAAGTTTTACGGGTCATCAGCGGGTGCGGGTTGATATCAAGCTTTCTTGCCAATTCGTTGCGCACCCGTACATCGCCTTTTTCGGTGTTTTGCATTAGGTGCAGGGTCATGCTGCTGATTAGCTCCGCATACACAGCCACGCACATTTGCACCTCTGGACACTGGGACAGGGGCCTGTACCCATCACCTACCAAGATATTATATGCGCTCGCCGTGCATAGCCATGTTGCCGTTGACTCGCGCACCGTCGGTGCCCGCGGTGACTTTGATTTGCGTTTCTTACTCATTCAAGCCATCCCTCTGCTTTTTTTGATTTTTCCAAGCTTTCCAACATCCGAACGCATGCAAATACCGCAGCGTCAAAAACGTCGATTCGGTGCTCCGGCTCTACCTTTTCGTATTGGATCATATCGTCGGTTTTTTCAATTGCCCGGATGTTGGCAACGCAATATTCAAACGGCTCTGCACCAAGATAGTACAGTTTTCCGTCCTTGGCCTTTTGCTCGATGCGCCGAAATCCTTCTGATTTTTTATAAAAATACTGAGGCTGATCCTGCACAGAGAAGCTCGCCGCTTTCATGCCCACATAATATTCACGGCAAAACTTTCGGTCATGCCCCACTTGAACGATCTTGAACCCCGTCGACCGCATAGCCTTAAACCAATTAACAACCTCCGCATGGTTGACGGTTGGGTTGTTGCTCATATCAAGCCATCCGTCATCTTGCCAGCCAAATAGCGGTATGCCGTCTTCGTCTGCCTTTGCGTGCGCGGCAACAATCGGAAACCAGCAGTGCGGGATGATTATGTCTATATCTTTATATGTCCCGTAAAGCGCTGAGGCGGTAAGGTCGTACAGTTTTGACAGGTCAGCTCCGCCGTACCATTTCACACCAAGCTTTAATATTGCCGCTATTTTTTCAACGGTTGTTGCTCTGTCTGAAATACCGAGTGCTTTGGCGCAGGCAGCATCCGATGCCTGGAATTCTTTTAAATCAAAATAAGCTTTCATCGACGATGTAAACACATTCAAGCTGCGTGCCAAAAAGTTTTTTCTCTGCTGGGGGTCATTGAGCGCCTGCATAGCATCGTTCATCATATCGGCCGGCCTAATGGTCACGCCATACGACGGATTTGCCATTTCATGAACGAGTGAGTTTGTAAAATCAACATTTCCCTTTTCATCTTCTGGCGCTTTACAGATAAATATAAAGTACTGATCGTCACTCACAATACCATCTAGTACTTTCATACAATACTTTACGCGATAGTAGCAGAAACCTGTTACATTATCTCCGCCAGTTGTAATACCAATAACCAGTTTGTTTGTATACGCCTTTGTCGCGTCTTTAAGCTTGTTATATTGTTCCGGAGATTTATACACCTCAAGTTCGTCCGCAATTACAATATTTGCATTAAAAGAATCTTGTGCTTCCGGATTTCCAGCCAATGCTTCCAGGTGAAGTGCGCCTCTATCAATATTTTCATGCGATATGCTATGCTCCATGTTGTTATCAAGAATCTGCCAGCCGTCTGCTTGCGCAGCTTTTTTACTGTCATATAATACTGATGTCAGATTGTACTTCCAGTTATCATAGCTTTCCATCGCTTGCTTAAGCACGAACGCAACGACATATACCTTTGACGCGCTGGCGCGTTGTAGTATTCCAAGCGCCCACGCTAACGCCGACGCAAAAAGCGTTTTGCCATTTTTACGCGGAATAAAAATGAACGCCTCTTTGATGCGGCGCTCGTTCGTTCCTTTATTGTAAAATATCAATATTCCGTATATACAAAATTTTTCCCATGACTCAAGTATAAGTGGTGTTCCGCGTAATGGCGTTCCATCCAACCGTTCCCCTTGCCGGTGCTTAAATGTTTTTTCAATTATCCCAATCACGAAGTCTGCGTCTTTTGTGTTTATGTCCCATTTCTCAGATTCTATATCCGCTAAAAACCGCTTGCACCCTTGTTCTCTATAATGTTCCACACGGATTTTGCCATCAACAACGGCATTTGCATACGCTATTACCTCGACAGCATATTTACCATTCACCCGGAACGCACCACCCGCAAAGCGTCGGTTAAGGCGTTTGTTTTTTTCTTTGCAAATGCTTGATCGTCTGTTTTAAGAAGACCCTGCGGGGTAAGCCCGAGCTGCGATGCATAAGCCAGTATGTCCTTTCGCAGCGTTTCGAGCGTGGTCACAATCGGTGCTTTTTTGCTACCTTCTTTAGTCGTCTCTGAAAAGTCATATCCCGACGTTATAAAAGTCTTTGTGAGCACATCATACTGCTCACGCAATTCGCAATATATAATAATAATGGGCTCAAACTCTTTTTTATAGACGCCGAGAGCCGTCATCGCATCTCTAACAACAAGTCGCATTGGTCTCTTTCTGGACATGTCCCGGCCCCCTTCATCTTTTTTTCGGAAAGTCGCCGGAGAGGGAAGTATTGCTCCCTTCCGGTTTGAGCCCCCTCAGAGTCATTTTTTAAAGGGTGGGGGGCTATGCTTCGCTATTAATTTGCGAGGTTCAACAATGTTATGGCATGCAGTACAAAGTGCTTCTCCATTCTCCACAACATAAGCAAGCTCTGGATATTCCTCAACAGATTTTTTATGATGCGCGTGCGTCGCTGGTACCTTCTTGCCATACCTTTTACAACGCTGGCACAGATACTTTGCTTTACGCAGCACCTTCTCACGCCATTCCCTATGCTTTGCTTTTTGATAATGATTACTATTAGGCATGCTGTTCGCCGTGTGCTTTTATACAATACGCCCGAAGACATGTGTACTTTAATCCGCCGCACCATCTGCCCCAGCAGCAATGATAGCAGCGGCTGCTCCGCCGCACCAACTCTATCTGTTCTTCGCTCATAAGTTTAAGCAATGCCGTGCGATTCTTGTTCTTCATTCAATTACTCCCAAATAAAAAGAGCACTACCGCCGCAATGCTCTTGTGTCCCTCACCCAACTCTTCCGACCATATATAGTATACCACTTGACTTGAACCCACTACTGCCAACTTTTCAAGAAATTTATATATTTTGCCGTCGTAATCCACGCGCTTCCGCAAATCCGTCACAGGCTGTTGCCAGCCACCTATAAACCTGTCGCTCGCTCGCCGGTAGCGTTATTCCGAATTTATGAACACGGTCACATATTTCACGATGTCCGATGTCTTTTTGAGGTTCCGCCATATATATAAATTCAACCGCTTTCCAGATATCTTTCCCTATCACGCTGTTTTCAAGTATCGTCTTTACCTTCTCGACAGCCTCCAGATCATTAAGCTCTGCCGATGCCGCCTGCACAGCTATGTCAGCCCTGATAATAGCGGATTCTGTCGGGCAGCTTGTATCTCCGTTTTTCCTTTTCTCTTCAAGCTGCCGCTGCAGTTCTATCGCGTCGTCCCATACTTTTTTCTTATATTTAGCGCTCGAACCTGTTTGAGCATAAAACCGAAACGCAGCTGTCGCATAATCCCTCACATTGTTTTTCCGCATGGTTATCCCCTTTTATCTTTATCTGTTCCGAAAGTATATTCCGGCTTTGTTGAGCACTTTTAGCACTGTGGCTCTGCTCGCTTTAGCAGCAACGACGATATCGGATATGTCTTGTCCTTCTCTGTATCGGCGCAATATATCGGCGTCCCTTTCTTTTCTTTCCACCGCGCCCGGAAACTCATGCGCATACGGTATTGCAAGCCCTGGTTTATTAAGCACCTCACCGACGCTTATTTCTTTTGGAGATATAACCGCCGCCGCTAACGCAAGCCAATTTTCTTCATTATCATCGAGTGAAAAAATCATAGCGTTATCCTTTTGTTTTTACCCTTGTACGCCCTCCGAAGCCGCCGCACCGTCTTTGCCCTCATCCGCCGCACCGAGCATAGCCGTTCTTGGTCTTTGGCTGAATACCTCTCACAAAACATGCAGTTGTTTCCATCTGGACAGTCGGGCCAGTTTTCTTTTGTTACGTGAAACTCGTCCATATTTATATCACTCTCCTTTTGGCTCGTGATCGTATGCAAGCCACCATTCGCCATAATGATAATCTTCCGGATGTTCTCCTATCGCCTTTTGCAATATAACCCATTTGTTATTTTTGTTTCCCACATGCGATACATGGTAATAAGGCCTCCCGATCCGCTCCCGCAACTGCTCCAGCGTAAGCGGCTGCGGATTCTCTCGCTCGGCTTGAGCGCGGAGGGCGGCAGCTCCCGATCTGATCGCCTGTAAAAGACAATTGTTTATATACGCTTCCGCTTCCCCGTTAATATATCGAACGCCCACGTAATCCTTTGCTCTTTCCAGTATCTCAATATCATTCATGCCTTTGCCTTCCTTCCCGTCCCGCCGCACGCTGAACACGGTATCATCTCTCGGTTTCTGTCATCTTCAGCGCACGCACGCGGACGCATCACCTCGCCTGCCCCGTCGCACTTTTCGCAGGCTGTGTTTATGACTCTGAGCGCCTCGATTCCGTCATAATAAGGCCGCAACTCAGCGTCATGCTTTGCCTTAATTTCACTAATCATGTCTTCGATCTGGCGTATGATTAGCGCATAGTTATTTTCATTCATGGCTTTGCTCCTTTAACTGGCATTTTGGACAAACCGCAATATCCTGCTCAAAGCACCTCGGAATTAATTTCCATCCTGCTTTTTTTGCTTCGGCTATTTCTTTTTGTGCGCTGGAATCTCCAAGCGTTTCATCTCCGCACGTATCGCAAACAACAGAGTATTCCGCTTTCATAATCTTTTTTATCATCAGCCCTGCTCCTTCCTTAGCGTAACATGGCCCATATGACAAGCCAGATGCAAGCCCCGACAGCAACCGCGCCAAGCGCCCATACCACACCCTTCCAAAACTCTTTACTATTCATGACTTTCCTCCCCGGCCTCTCTGCCGCTCTCGCAATATTTTCGCGCTTTTTCGCACATGTTTTCGGTTTCGACGGCAAATCCAGCTTTGTTGATTTCGGGATCATGGCAACCGATACAGATTGGCTCCTCTGGACATTTAAGGCACGGACATTTTCCGTCGTAGTGGTCACATTTTTTAAATTTCACCTCGTATCTCCTCCCCGACCATTGTACCGGCATCGGCAATATGGTTCAGCGCGGCTTCGGCAGCTTCGCGGGTGAGGTGAAATATTGTTCCAAACTCATCTCTATGCCTCCATATGAAATCATCACTCACTGAATACAGCGCCTTTACATACCATCTTGTTAAGTCGGTAGGTAACGATGTTGCGCATTCAGAATATCCATACGGACATGC
Source organism: Bacillota bacterium (assembly GCA_023461435.1). Taxonomy (GTDB): domain Bacteria; phylum Bacillota; class Clostridia; order Christensenellales; family SZUA-584; genus SZUA-584. Next base: position 275,802 of record JAEYLC010000010.1, on the reverse strand, counting down.
GCGGCAATCTTCCTTATCGCCCGTAATGTTTGGCGGGCACAATCTAAATATGTTGCTTCCCGAACAGCATGGCAGTTCCACATACCGCCCGTCTTTGTACGCCGCGCATATGGCTTTGAGAGCGTCCGTTTCGATACCGTCCGTGATGGTTGCGCGAAGTTCGCGCTCAAGGTCTGGCAAGTTTATGCTGTATATAGCCTTGCAGCGAGCGCATCGGATGCCTTCATGCACCCAATCAGGATCACACGGCGTACATGTCGGGTAATCGCACATTTGCGTTAATTCGATGTCCGCTTCGATATCTTCAATCGTTCTCATGATTGGCTCCCTTCATGCTTGCACCGCAGTATGGACATATTTCGAACCCATGTACGTTAACCGTGTTCCCGCAAACGCTGCATGCATACGGGTCTTCGCCAGATACCGGCTGAAAAATCCATTCTCCGCGCACCACCTTAACCAACTCCCCGTCCGCAATCTGCCGGTCATATTCAGCGAGGCGAGCGAGATCGGCGCAGAGCTCTTCGGGTGTGCGGCCTGTCTTTTCATATTGATTTAGCTTGCCAACCATTTCCATTAAATGCTCATATTCTTCTTGAGGCATATTGAGCGTTGCCCCAAGATCAAGCTTTGCAGGTACTGCCGGTTCGTTTCCCCATTGTTTTGTCAACATATCCATCTTCGTTATCTCCTCTCAACCTTCACTGATTTGCTTTGAAAAAAGCTTTGGCAAATCCGGGCGGCGTAATTGCCCGTATATCCGCCAAAGTTAAATGCACATATTCGGGGTTATGTGATTTCCTCGACCAGCCGTTTGTGTTGATTCTCCCGTTCGGAAATTTCGTAGTTAAATTTTCAGGGCGAACCTTAACGGGTTTTGCCGGCGCGTTGAAATATCCCCATAAATCGGTAGGCTTAATTCTTCGCTCTCCAAACTCCCATTGCTCAAACGAAAAAGCCGGCTTTCCGATGAATTGTCGCAAAAAACCGCGCGGGCTCTCCATTGCCCAAAACATCAACGTCCCTCGTAATCTGCAAGCCCAAACGATGCTCATGCAAGCCTTAACGACTATCATTCCAGCTTGAAAATCACGCGGTTTTGTCGATTTTGCAAGCGAAAATTCGGTGCATGGCGGAGCGGCGAGTATGCCGTATATGTCGGGAACGAAGATGTTGATTCCCTCTGCGCATTCCCTGTAGTCGTCGCTCAGCGGCGGTTCGGGCTGGCGCGGGAAGAACAGATAATACCCGTTGAACATATGCTGCGTTACATCGTAATCGGGCAGAGTAATCACCCGCACATCGTAACCAGCGTCTTTATACGGTTTGCTCCATGCGCCAGTTCCGCCGCACAGGTCAAGTATGATTCTGTCGCTGTTGTTCATCCAATCACCGCCCCTCAACGTTCACTGATTCCAGCCAGCACCAACAGTTCGTGTCATACCCAAGCCCGCTTTTGGCGTAGCGAGCGTTCCATACAGATGTAACCTTGTCCATGCAGGAGCCAGCCGTCATTCCTTCAAGGCAATGCTTATACGCCGAGCAATCCCATTCGCCGTCATGGTGACAAACAAGATTTACGCCAATCGCCAACCATTGCTCGTTTGTGATCTCCTGCACCCGCACCGCCTTGATCGTTTGCGGCGTCAAGATAAAGCGGCTGGCTTCGAGCGGCATTGTGACGGGAGAGCGCCAACGAATAGTGTTTCCGAGATAATCGCAGCCTGTTTGCCCTGTTGTCGGCTCGGAATACCCGATTTTATGTGTATACGCTCCGCTCGGTTCCATTGCCCACGTCTCGCGGACATATACAGGCTGGTTGAGTGGGTATGGCGGCTTTGTTTTATTCACTACGTCCCAGCATCCGCCAATCTGAACAGATTCTTTAAGAACGCCTTGCTCAAAATCAATTCGGTGATGTCGGCTGTCCGGCTGCGGCTTGATCGGCACCGCTATCATGCTAAGCCTGTTTTCGAGTATGGCGCGTATCTGCCAGGCTGATGGGATTATGTTTTTCATATGGTTTCCTCCCGTTTTATCCAGTCAGGACATTTATTGTTCGGCGTATGATACGGCGGGAACATCGGCAATATAAGTTTGTCGTGAGCCTCGCACCCAATGGCCGTTTTTGTTACTTGCACAAGGTTTCCGCATGTGTCGCAGATTCCAGTTCTCTCTTCGCATACGTCGCCAACCTCGCGAACCCGATCAAGCAGCCTCATGTGGCTTCCTCCTCATCATCCGCATACGGATCCGGCAGCCCGAACATCCAATACCGCCCGCCGCCGTCTCCGGTTCTGAACCAGTTGCGTCCGCCGTGACCCGCAAAGAAAACATATTCCTTCGGCAATACCCTGCCAACGCTTTCAATGCCTTGTTTTTCAAACAGCCAGCGCATTATAACGTCCTTGGCAATGCTCCGCAGCTCTTCATACAATGCCTTATCACCTTCGCTGTCTAAACTCGGCTTGCCGGTATGCGCAAACTGTCCGCTTTGCGTGATCACCGCCGCTATAGTATCCGGCCAGCGGTCATCTTCAACTCGGTTAAGCACTGTCCACGGTACCGCCGCCTTCTCGCACGTTCTCGGAACTCCTCTGCACTCGTTCCACATCAAGCTTGCCATCATTTCAATATCGTTTTCATGCTCGCCCAGCTGATCTGCGACAGCGGTAACATCATCAATGGTGACAGGTATCGTCATATTGGTTGTGAGCTCATCGATTGGCTCCGCCGCCAGTGCGGTCCCGCTGAACAAGGTCAGCGCGCAGATTGCTATTAAGATTGATATCAGCTTTTTCATCCTTTGACCTCCATGTTATTCTTTAATGCTTTTATCGCATGCAATAATTCTTATCTCTTTTCCTTCATCCGTCTTTATTACGATCCCGTCACGGCAAAAGGTAATTTCGTTATAGGTGATATTCTCTGGGTTTGTGATATGCAATGCATTGAATGTTGCCTGCTCATTTTGTTTCTCCGCCGCCATAGCCATGCCAATCCGGCAGCCAGCATGTGCGAGATGGTCTTCTCCATTCTCGCCTATCGATTTTAAGAGTTCTTCTCCGCCGTCCGATGCCGATATAAGAACGAGCAGAAGGTGTCTGATGGCATGCTCGACATTGTCTTTAAATTCAATCTTCTTATAATTGTCGTGGCCGTACTTCACAGCACCCTCATGTTCAATCGCCGCCATCCGGAGGATTGCCGGCGCGAGGTAATCCCGCAGTGAAAACTCAATCTTTGTCTGTTGTCCGTCGTTCATCTTGCTTCTCCTCATATCCGCCGTACGCACTTCGCGGCCAGCGCTTCAAATTCTTTGAGTGACAGTTTCTTTTCTTCCCCGTTCTGCTTGATCGTTACGGTCACCTCAGCCGCCATCACCTCTATGTCATAAGCAGCTCGAGTTGTGCCCAGCATCTCCCCGGGCGCAACTGGCAGTACAATCATCTTTCTTTTGAAATAAGCTTCAGACCATATGTTGTAATTGTTGATGATCTCTCCGAATCGTTTCCACCCGGGCCCGGCACCATCGAGAAGTTCCTCCGCAAACGATACAAGAAGTCTGCCGTTTTCATAAAGGAGTGCTGTGTTTCGCGGTGCAGGTTGCCTAAATCTCGACCACATTTTAAAGCTGAGCATTCTGATCCACCGCCTTTTCCTTGTATACAAAACCTTTATACCCAGACACATATCCGCAGCCCTCGCATGTGCCCATATGAGGAGGTTTATTTACACAGTACCCGCAGCAGCAGTTGAAGCGCACAAGCACCTCTGTGATATCTGTCACGGCTGCCGCATATCTCTCTTTGCTCCGGTTATACCGCTCTATGATTACGCTGAGCTCAATAAACTCTGTGTCGTTCTTACGGGCCTTAATGTTTGTGATAATGTGATCGTCATTTATCACATAGCCGCCAGCCCGCCGCCGCCCGCGATCATCTATCTTGTCCCGCTTAATCAGCATCAGCTTAGACATTGGCTTTCTCCATCTCCGCCCTCAGGCTGTCTTTGATGTAATAATCACGGTCTAACGCTTTGCATATCTCTTCGACCTCATGCCCGAATTTACACCAATCAATATCTGACGGAAAATAATTCATTTTGCCTATCGCAATGCGGTCAAACTGCGTCCCATACTTTATGAGCTCAAATACCGCCTCACAGTCAATAACCGGCTCGCATGACAGCCATGTCTTAATCCCGCGTTCGTGTGCTTCACGCGCTGCGCATACTCTCGCCGTTGTCGTAGCCGCGTTTGGCTCCGTCTTAAGCGATGTTTCATGCCATCCCGTTATCGTCACGCCAAACCAATCATTCTCATCAAGAAGATTAAAATCACGAGTCTCAGCGTTTTTGGTGAGCAGCTGCACATGATTGCCGGATTCTTTTAGAATTTTGATGATCTCGCGCGTCGGCGTTGTGTCGTATCCAACCGGGTACGGATCACAGGTAAAGCACAGGTGTATAAGCCGCCCTGTTATACCCTCCCGCTCGATCTGCCGCCGCACGGCATTAACGATATCCTTGCGCGGTTCAACATGTGAATGAAAAGTCTCTTTGTCCATACGCAGAAACTTTGGTGAATAGCAGTAAAAGCACCGGTGCGGACAGCCCGTGTAAATATTGAGCGCCCATTCCCCGTATTCTTTTGCAGCGCCTTTCGGCTGGTAAATTGGATTCATCGTGACCTCCTATTTCGTTTTGCCCCATTCCCGGGCGATTTGCGATTCTGTGAGATTCGCATCAGCCTTATATGCCAGCGTCAGCTCTGAGTATTGCTCACGTTCTACCGCCGCCACTTCCATCTGCTGCTCCAGCGCTGCAATCTCAGGTGAACCCTTTGCCATTGTGCTGACAAGAGCCGCCGGCATACCTTTGTCTCTGAGTTCCGCCGTTTTTCGTGCCAGCGCTATTCGGTGATCGCGCTGCAGCTCTGACCATCTTTTTCCCGCCGCCGCCATGCTGTTGATAGCCTTGTACATGTTCTTGATGCAGCTGCGCCGCCGATTTATAAGATTCTGACCATCTTGAATGTCCGGGCTGTCGTCAGTTGGCGTTTGTCCGCTATTTCTACTCATGGGCCGCTACCTCCCGACGCCGCTGCTTTATCTTCAAACAGATCCACCGCGAGGTGATCATAATTTCCGACCTTTCGTTCAAACGCTTCACGCTTTGGTGAATCGCTGCGCGGTCTATGTGGATTTCCGTCTTTGTAAAGCTCCCACTTTGCGCCGCCGTCCGCGTACTCAGAGCATATAAGCGCCGTCCCGTCCTTCACCTTCTGCCCGAAAAACTCAGGTAATCCTCTTGGTCTCACAGCAAACTCGCCATTGCCTTTTGTCAGGTCGACGACGCAAGCGTGACGATCAAGCATTGTCTTGAGATCGTCCCACGTATAGCCGCCGCGCCGCCGCGCCGTATCAATAGCGTTCTTCATTTCCGGAGTCAGAGACTTATGCGCGATGAGCCCGAGCTTGAGATAATAGTCAAAAAGAGATTGATGCGAGCCGTCAGGCTCACCGCCGACAGGCGGAATATCTTTATCATCTGACCGTTTACCGATAACCGATAACCGTTTACCGTTTACGGGTTCTTTTGGGTTTATTTCGCTTTCATTATTTAGCGATGGGTATTCGTGGGTTTCTGTTGGGTTTAATTCGTTATCCGTGGCTTTTTTTCTGCCGCCCTTTTTCCCATTTGCAATGTTTGCTTGTTTGCGTTTCTCCCATTTTTCTCTGTCCGCATCGACAGAAGGACGCACAAATTCAAAAATCGTTGCAATGAACGGATCTTCTTTCTCCAGATCTGGCAGCTGCAGCTCCTCGGCATACTGAAGGATAAGCCGCATTGTGCGCCCGAACTGCGCGTCATTCATGCGGCCGCATTTTTGCAGCATGTCATTGTATATGATTGTGCCTTTCTTATCGGCGCCGTTTTTATCGCTCATATAGACCTCACACTACATCCGGATCATACTCAAGCATGTCTTCCGGTGATACTGTATTATCAAACATCACAAGCCTATCAATGCGGTCAAAAATGCATGGCCGCTCATCGATGACTTGATTCACATCGATCACATCAAAGAGCGACAGCTGACCGTTACTTTTTGCAACGCGAAGCTTATTAAGCTCCGCCGCCATGCCCTTGCGCATAAACATCTCCCAATATTTCGGATGAGTTCTCCGAAGCATAGCCATATGGTTGTTTGCGTAAAGCAGATCAGTACCGCAGCCCATACATCCATTACGCTGAATTTTATGGAAAGCGCCTTCATCATCCGTCCAACCCATATCATAAAGCGGAGAATAAGGCACATGAAAACGATTGATGTATTCCCAGATATCATCATCAGTCCAAATTGAAAGCGGATTACAATGATAAAATGAATCGCTGCCGAGATGAGGTCTTGAAGATTCAAATAAGTATCCTCGCGATATGAAGTTTGTTTGCCGCGACCGAGATTCTGCGGCCATTAGGCCCTTGAATATCACATCAACATGGAGTTCAGCCTGAAGCTTCTCACTGGGCTCTTTTTTGAGCGTGTCGCAGCAGGCCTGTGATATCTTCACATCGCGTAGTATGTCGTAATAAGCGTGGAGCTTTGGGTCTTCACTCTCACTCTTTGAGAATTTGAGAAAACAGTCAATGTTTATGCGATGGGCCTTAAGTTTTGAAAACGCTTTACCCAGAAGAGGCCATCCATATTGATCAATGCACCACCAATAATTTTTTGTATGCCCTTCTGCCCAAATAAGCCTATCTCGAATGAATTTCTCCATGAGGTGTGCAGGGCAAGCTGACTCAAGCGTTCCTGTGCTTTTGAGTTTCCCGTCTTCTTTTAATAGCTCTCCTATCCTATTATTATCAATATAGTATTGAAGCACTTCTTGCTGAGCTGCGTACTTTAATCCTGATGCTTCAGTTTTTAAAGGTGTGGCTTCGTAGAATTTATTGCCGCCCCACTCGTTCCCAATTTGCCGGGCAAAGCTTAAGCTCTCCGGATATTCAACACCGGTGTTTCCGTATATGATATACATTTTATCTGCCGCCTCAGGATAAAACCGCCGAATCAAGTCCCATAGTACGGTGCTATCTTTCCCGCCGCTGAAAGCAAGAGCGATATTGTGCTTAGACGCGGATATACCTTTTGATATGGCTTCCACAGCAGATTTGATTTTATATTCAAGATTCTTTACCTGCTCTATGGCAAGGTCTTTATAGCTGATATACATTAGGCCTCCAAAAAATCGAACAGTGTCGGCATGTCCACATTCATATCCGCCGCCTTCAGGTACCCAACTCCATCCCTGAAGTAGTCGGTGTTTAATTCGCAGCCTATTCCATCTCTGCCCATGCGTATCGCGCACTCAGGCACGGTCATAAGACCGCCAAACGGATCATATACGGTGTCACCTTTATTCGTGTACCGATTAATCAGCCGTTCAACAATATCTATCTGCAATGGGCATACGTGCATCTGCTGGCGCTTTTGGCTCTGAGATGTATTCAGCGTCTTCATGCGGTTAATATCATCCCATACCGAATCATCCCAACTACCCGGAGCCACCACCATAAACGATGCCGGAAGCTTACCCTTCTCATCGAGCCGCTTAGCAAGCTCCACATGCTCTTTATAGTCATATGTGGTTTCACGACTGTATTTACGGTATGCGGCCTGTAGCTTGTCAACGGGAATGGCTGCCAGTTCATCCTTTGTAAGCCGCCGCTCTCCGGACGATGGCCAGTATCCATGCGCGTCTATCTGCCACTGTGCCCTGGTATACTCTTGTTTGCTCTTTACCACCGGCACATCGGCGTATGCTTTGCTCGTGTCACTCGGGAGACGCCGAAACAAGAGAATGTACTCAGGGCACCCGACGCCCATCTTTGTGCCGTCCTTGCATTGTTCTGTCCATCCAAGGCGATATGTCTGATTATTCTCGCGTACCACGTCGGTAACGACGGTGATCATACCAAAGTACAGAAAACCATGCCGCATATAATGATTTATGCAAAGTGCATGGAACGGTTCAATCGTCGGCATGCCTGTTCCCGTGGCGTTTCCGAATAACACACGGTCTTTAACATGAATGCACATCACACGTCCGGGCCGCAAGATCCGCAGCAAATTCGGAGTAAGAAAATCCATCTGTTTAAAAAAGCGCTCGGTATCAGGATTATGGCCAAAGTCGTTGTAACTGGCCGAATACTCGTAATGGTTTCCAAACGGTATACTGGTGATGATGCAATCAACGCTTTTATCTTCCATTTTGGCCGTTTCATCAACGCAGTCGTTATTGATGGCCGTGAAATGTTTTCCTTTAACTTCCACGCGTTTAACCCCCAGTGTTCGCATAAGCTTTTCTTGAATTGATGTATTCGAAAGCCCATATTTTTTAACGATTTCAATCATTTTGGCTGTCATGTATTTATGCTGTTCCCATTTCTGTAACAGCACCTCAAGCACTTGCTTTTCGCTCTCGGTATATATGATGTCGATAACGACTTTCTCAGATTGTAAAAACCGATAGATTCTATGCACAGCCTGAATAAAGTCGTTGAACTCATAATCGATACCGATAAATATGGCCCGATGGCAATACCGTTGAAAATTGCAACCGGATCCTGATAGAGACTTCTTTGTGGCAAAGAGTTTTGTGCGGCCTTCTGAGAAGTCAATCACGCGTTGCTCGCGTATTTCAATGTCTTGGCTTCCATAGATATCGACAGCTGCAGGCAGTACTTTCTTTATCTCGTGGCGCTCGGCTTCAAGATCGTGCCAGAGAATAAAATGTGCTGAAGTATCCTGTGCAACAATATCCACCGCCTTTTCGACTCTGGCCGTGATACTCTCGCGCTTCTCTCTAGCCGCATCCGGAAGTCCCGCCGCAGCATCGCGTATGAGTTTGATCTGGCCGTGTTTGTCGGCTCCGGCCGTCGTATGATCTACGGGTATCTCGTGGTACCTGATTTCCATTGGCGGCAAATCATATCCGGTATCGTCGTATCCAAGGTCAGACGGCTTTGTAATGAACAGCGCCCATGACGCAACCCAAAGCCAAAACTCATCTTCTTTATGTGGGTACAGAGTGAGATTGTTAGCTTTTGTGCTGTCTCGCTGAAAGAACCGCGTCAACGCCTGGCCTGTATCCATCACCTCAAGGAACCCGGCATAGTGGATAAGCTCTTTATATCTGTTTGGGCTCGGTGTGGCCGTCGCAACAAGTTTATAAGGCACGCCTTTAAACAGATCAAGGAATGTCTGATAAGTCTTGCTGCCAAATGAACGAAGAACGGACGCTTCATCAAGCCCGGACGCACCGGTAAAATATGTCGGGTCAATATCTCCATCACGCACGCGCTCATAATTTGTGATAAGAATATCGCCTTTTGCTTGATGGATCTCTTTCATATTCCGCACATATTCCGGCGCCTTATCCCATCCGAGCAGCTGCAACGCATCGCGGTAAAACTCTTGTTTCACACCAATGGGCAACGTTATAAGAGATCGCCCGCCCGTGTATTTTGATACAAGGCGGCTAAATTCAAGCTCCTGCGCCGTCTTGCCAAGGCCGAAAGATTCAAACAGGGCCCGCCGTCCTCCTTTAAGCGCCCATTTAATAGCATCACGCTGATGCGGTTTAAGCGCTGAATTTATCTTGGAAGGATTAACGACAAAGCCCGTCTCGGGTGCTATGTCTATTTTGGTTTTTAGAAAATCGATGTAAGCGCTCATTAGTACCTCAATTTTTTTCAATGATGAAATTTCCGTTTTCTGTCACAAAATAAATAGGAATCTTATGCTCTATCGCGTATTGATGCTCGATTGTGCAACCACGGCTGTGCATCCATCCGGGGCATAAAACTAAGCATCCACACATGCGCAGTAATTCAATACACCATTTCATGCCTGTCTCATATTCCACATCGTTATACAAAAATCCAAGGGCATGTATAGGCGACACAAACAGTGTTTCAGGATTGTTTTTCGTGAGAACACGAATAATGCCTTCGACAGATTCTTTGTTGGATTCGCAGCCCATATACGGGTGAGCCACATACATTCTTCTCATAAGTCACCCCCTGCTCCGGTTTGTTTCACGCCGCCCGGAGCTTCTACGGCGTACTACATAAAAAAGCGTAGTATACCATGTAAGACTAATTGACCCGCCGCCCGGGGTTAAACCTCTGTGATTGTGAGTAAAGGATACTTGAACTCAAAAAGCTTTTTCTTCAGCTGATACTCCTTTGTTCTGCATCCCTTGACATCCTCTACAATTGTCCGGTCGTTATCTGTATAAACAAAATCGGCAATGTATTTGATTGGTGCTATCTTGCGGCCATTCTTCACAAACTCAGGCTGAAGGATAAAGGCTTTCTGCAATTCGAGGCCGCTTATCACGCCGCCGCGCTGTAGCAGCTTAAGTTGTTCATATCGCCGCGCCTCGCGCTTGCTGTCAAATACAATGCCGTCTATCGTCTCTTTCTCGTTGCTGTACTTGCTTTTCTTCTTTTTAAGCAGCTCTCGATATTCTTCCGCGCTGATCGTATCCTCGAGGCCTCTTTGCGCGTTCATAACTTAACCACCCTCACATAAAAACTACCATTCTTATAAAGGTAAGCTTCTCCACCGTCATGCTCGTATCCGTTGGCACATATCATGCTGACCATCGTCGCGGTTAAATCCTCATATTCCGGCTTTAACATGCCAGTATGCGTATGGGTGTGTCCGTGCACGGCATGAACATAATTATCAAAAAAACTCTCCGGTTTCAGCTTGATGCCAAACTTTGCAAGAAGCCATTGCCATGTATCTTCGTTCGCGTCGTGCGCCGGGGTAGAATCTATCTGCGCAAAGCTTTGTAAAATCATATGTCCCTCCCATCAATATCTCGCATCATGGCTGCCTGCTGGCGGGCTATCGTATACCCAATCCGCCGTGGCATAATAATGTGAGTATCGTTCCGCATCCGCCGTCGTGGCTTCGTGCGCCTACGGGCCTGTGCCATTGCCTTGTTGATCCGGGCGTTATGAATGATGTACTTAACAATGGTTTTGAGCATATTGCGGCACCTCCATCTGCTTGCATTCCTGCATCCACGCATACATTTCGCTGAATTGTGCAACCATTTCATTAAACTGCCCGACAGGATCGAGCAGCGCAGTCGGCTGGTTTCTTTTGATCTGCTCATCAATAGCCTGCTTTGCTTCCTTGGGAAGTTTGCTGTAAGCCGCATGGATGGCTGCCGCCGCCGCGTTTGTCTTGGAGGACTGCGAAAAGTCCCTGCGGTAGATTGTAAGCCCGATAAGCTCTGTAAACGTATCATTGTCAAACGACATGCTAACTCTCTGTTTTGGCACGGTCTGCCCTCCTATATTTCTTTACGTCCTAGTGACTGGATGACCCTTTTGCGGCTGTTTCTACGTGTCAGTGACCATACACAGCCACGACACGGGAAAACGGCGCTCACAGCGCGGCGCGTGGGGCTTTGAATGTGCGTTATTTATAAAAACGCTTATCAAAATCTTCTTTAAAAATCTCATACTCCTTCTCGTCTCTGAGAATACCGCCAGCTGTTATTGTCGATTCGCGTCGAATGCCAATGATGCGCCCGCCATACTTTGATATTATCTTGTCATATATCTTTTCAGCCGGATTGCCGCAGATGACAAACCATTCAATTTTGCGAAACTTATGCTTTGTAAACAGCTCGGAAAGAAATTGATAAAAGTCTTTTGAAAAAGTCAAATTTACTTCTCCAAAATTTATAGCGCCGATATTTGATATTTTGCTTGTATACCTGTCTATATCAGCCGCAAAATAGCCAATCACATTATCTTTAGCATCAACGCTGACCATCTGAAGCTTGTCCCATGAATTATCAGAAAGATCAACATTATAATTCCATGAGCTTGTGCAAGTATAAAATTGATATTTTTCATCAAAAACGATAGACTGCCATGCTTTATTAAGTTGTTCTTTATATGTAAATGCAAGTCTAAGCAATATAACGGTGCCTCACTTTCAAAAAAATCGGCGACGGTCTTTGCCAAACTCGGGTGGTCTTGAGACCGCCGCCACAACATATAAGGTATTGGGGTAGCCGACTCCGTGGTTTGCCCACATTGTCGGCACGAGGGGCCGTCTCTCCGGCCTGCCACGATCTTTGTCTTTTCGCGTAGCGTATCGAAAACCCAATCGTCGGGGAACCCATAGCGCTCTGTTTCCTTTTGTCGCAGTGCGGTAGCGTTCACCTTTGCGCACTCACCAGCCGGAGTGATGGACTTGCCGCTGTTCAACCGGCTGACATGCGCCCAATCACATGGATTACAAGCGGGATGGAACCACCTGGCAGGGTTCGTACTGCTGGGCTGGTGGCAGAATGTTACCGTATGCTTGCGATCACTGCCATTATTTGCACTGTTACACCGCACGGCTGGAGGGCATCCTTCACGGCAGGTTGTAGCCACTCTCTGCTTTATTTCATGCCGTAAGAGAAACTGGTGGAGAAGGCGGGGCTGGAGACCCGCACGGGAGTTTCGGCGGTCTGCATGTTTATGCCCATACATTGCTGGCTCGGAATCTCGCCCACCCGGACTATCCCAAATTCGCCGCCTACGTCGCGTCTAATTCCGCCACTTCCCCATGTACGCCCGTCTCTCCGGGCTGTCACGTTGTCGATTTTGATACAGTTCCTTGCCGCGTTGTGGCTCTACGCTTATCGCCTTCGCTCGCCCGGCTCATATTCAGGTATGTCAACGTTTATCCTTTAAGGTGGTGGAGAAGGGCGGGAATCGAACCCGTCGATAGCTCGGTGATCCGCCGGTCAAGAGCCGCTTAAAACTTGCGACCAACATCAACTCACCGCGCTCTTCAATTGAGCTATCCTCCCCATATAAGCGCCGGTAAAGCTGACCGGCGCTTTTCATCATATATTTGATCATCAGTGCTGATTGCTCAGCTGACCGACCTTTCGGGCGGTTCTGAAACTAACCCTCTTTTGCCGATCGCGGCCAACGCCGTCGGCGAACAATAATCCTTTGTTCTCTCGGCTTGCATTCCTGCAGAATGACAGTGCCGACTAGTATGATGACCAAACTGTTTCCTCCATAAAAACGGTGGAGGTGGCGGACTCGAACCGCCGACCGGCTTGGGTTATGAGCCCTTTACGGCCAACCGTTACCCCCAACGCTATTTGATTCGCGGACGCCGACATATTGCCATGAATAACGCCACGGCCATCAGCAGCCCGCCAAACAGATATACGACCCAATCAGGAGCATCCATGTTTAACTCCATTCCGGCAGTCGTGGCCGCCGCACCACCGCAGCGGCCCGTCGCCTCGTATCCCCTCATCTCCCCTACCATCTATAATGTAGGTGGTCTTTACCTTTGGTATATCGCGCCGACGACGGGACTTGAACCCGTGACCTCTTCATAACGAGCGCTCTGCCGCTGAGCTACGTCCGGCATGTCGGGCCGATTCGCAGCTCGGCCCTCCAATCATTAAAGGAGACTTAAGCACATATCCCGGGTGACCGGCCCGGAAACTGTTATCTATCATGTGTGCGCGGATCAATTCCGACATCGCCGTTAAGCGCTCGTTTGTAGCATGTTGGACATATGCCTTTTTTACCAACATTGCCGCGCCAAATTGAATAAGATGTCCCGTTGTCTCTGTTGTATCCATATCTGCAAAGTGGCTTGCCTGGATTGTCGAAATTGCCATCGTAAAGATGCGCAAATGATGTATCTTCTGTTTTTCTATTCATCCCGATGACGTATCCTTCAGGAACCATTTCTTCTGATATCCGTTCTTGTTTCATTCTGCTCACCTCCGTTCATGTTAGAATTTCTTTCCATGATCCATATGCCCACGCATACCGCGATGAACGCTGCCCCGATAATAAAAGCCCATGCGGCAAACTGTGTCATTATCTCTTCGGGCATGAACGCTTCCTCCTTAGCTTCGGCCTTCCGCCGCAATAAATCTGCCGATCGATTCTTCTGTTGCGGGTATATTGATTCTCGGGTGCAGCCCATATGACGGGGATATAAACCATTGATGTCCGTCATATGTCGGCTTTATGCCGCTTTCAATCAGTTCAATCACCGGCCACATGATATTACTGTGGCCGCCCGTATTAACGCCGTTGCCGAAGACGAGCTCAAAAAACGATGATATATATGCTTCGTCCGCTGCGAATGACGAGTTGTAATAAGGCGCGTCAAGCGGGTCCTTATATACCTGCCGCATCTGCACAGCTTGTCTCACAGATGCGATGACACCGGCGCTGATATTGAGCTCGCTGATTTTCTGATCAACTGCACGGTAGATGCTTACGCAGTTGTAATCAAGCGATTTATATATCTCCGCCCACAAACCGATAAGCTCGATATCTCTGGCCGTGATATGTCTCCCTTGATATGCGTGCAGCGTAACCGCCTCTTTGATGATCACGCCGGGCACCAGCGCCGTAAGATCCATCTCGGATACCCATGCGCGGGCCGCGTGGGTATCTCTATCAAAATTGACGTCGTCGCTTTCCGGATGATGCGTAACAGACATCAACTTTGAAAACGGGTTATAGTGATACTCAATATATGGGGGCAGCGCAGACACGCCGGAATATTCCGCGATCACATCCGCGTCGTCAGGGTCAACGCCCGCCGCCATGACCGTCTTGCGCTCTGCCGCATCGAGATAATATTTTTGGTCGTCCGGACCTGCGATGAAGGTGAAAAACTGGCTCATATAATCTCCTACATTCCGGCGAGAAGTTCGCCGAGATCTTCCGGCGTCATATCTTCCCACTCTTTAAGCTCTTGCTTTAAAGCATCTATTTCCGCCTGCATCTTTGTGACAAGATCACATGCGAAGCGCACAATCTCCACCATATCCTCAATTGTTAAATCTCCAGGCGGGGCGAATTTCGTCTCATTCTGTAAAAACCATATTTTCTGCTCGTCCGTCATTTTTGACCAATCAAGTCTCATTGGTTCTCCTTTCGGTGAGAAGCCGGGTAAGGGGACATACAAATGTACGAAATGCGGTCAGCTTGTTAAACTCGACGATAGCACTGATACGCTGCCCCCTTGCCCGTCATGCAATGGCACTGATTATGTGAAGGCCTAAGCAATCACATAGTTCTTGTGCCAAAGCACCCTGCCAAGCCATTGGCGCCAGACAGCTACTTCACGGTGGCCGTTTGTGCTGTATTCAGAATGATACGTGCACGGCGCGAGCTGCTTAAGCATCCAGAAAAGCTTCTTCACAGACATATCCTCCTTAAGTGATTTACTTAACTCCGCTTAACCCTTTATAATGCTCAATATCTCGGCGTCTGACATAGGCACCTCTCTGACCAATACACGGAAATGGGCTAATGTCATAACGCCAGGCCTATCCCTCCAACTGTTTATTGCCGGTCTGCTTACACCTATCTTTTTGGCAAGCGCTGTTTTCGTTCTGTTTTCGGATGCCAGGTTGCCATCAAGGGCCTTGCGAAATGCTTTATCACGCCTATCCATACTTGCCATATGCGCCCCTCCTGCATTTGGTTATTGATCAGCCGGTTTTCTGTAACCGCCCGTAAAAATCAGTTCATATGCAATGGCGTCGGCGCGAGGCTCTGAATAATCGCCCTCATACGCAACCGCGCAGTGATGGCCGGATTCGTGCGCAAGGAACCACCAGTCCCAAGCGCATGAATCATTTAAATAAATTCTTAACTCATCCGCCGCGTAAAACCCATATAGGCTGCAAACGTCATGGCCCGCCGCCTCATGGCGATATGCATCGTTGCTCAGGCGCAACACATTCACACCGTTAGACTCCATTAGGTATTCGATGTGCCCATATGACGCCATGCCGATCATGATAAGCGTAAGGCTTAAAATAAGCATGGCTGCGAGCAAACACATGACCGACTGAAAAACCTTAGCGACAACCTTTTTCTTTGGCATTATGCGCACCCCCGTATTTAAGACAGCGTGCAGACAATCATCGTCAACGCCGCAATCAACTCGCGGGCCTCTTTGATGATAATATCTGCCCTTTGGCGCTCATCGGCGCTCACTTTTCCGTCACAAGCAATTTCTATTAAGTCTTTTTCTATCTTTATCATGTCAGCCATCTCTTTCATGAGAGAGAGTGCCGCCGCGGGAAGATCCTTCGGCTCAACATTGGGCATGAAGTCTTTCAAAAATCCGTGAGATTCGCGCAGATACATCAGCGCGATATAGTTTGCGCCGCTCCTGTCCGCCAAACGAAGAATAAACTCGTCTGTGGGTAATGTTTTCCCGGCCTCGTAATTTTGAATGCTCTTAGGAGATACGTTTTGAAGCTCAGCCATACGCTCTTGGGTTATGCCGAGCACCTTTTCTCTGATATTCTGGATTTCAATGCCTAAAGGTTTCATATTATCACCTAATATCATTGCGGGCTTTTCCGCATATTTGGAAATTCCATTTCGTGGTATAAGTGTGTGGCGACTGTTATACTATCCTTAAAGTTAAGGAGGTGGTCATTGTGTGTTGTTATCGGAGAAGAAGCGGGTCCATTCGAAACCGAGGACGGCCGCGATGCGCTTAGCGACAGGGACAGAAGGGCGACGTTTGCCAGATTCGATAGCACTATAATACTGGATAGATATAGACGCCTCTTTGGAAATATCTTTTTGTAGGCGCTCGCCGCGCAGGCCCCTTAACCAAATACGCATTTTTAACTCCAATATACATTTTGTTGATTGTCAATTGGAGTATAATATACATTTTGTTGATTGTCAACATATACTTCAACTTTTTGTTGTTTAAATTGATAATCTACAAAATGTGGATTATAATGACTCAGGTGATATATTTATGATTGGTAAAATTCTCATTGAATTGCGCGAACAGCGCAATTTACAACAAAAAGACGTCGCAAAAGCATTAGGAATTTCAAGCCAAAGATACAATCATTATGAAACAGGAAAGAGATACCCGGATTTTGATGTACTAAAAAGCATCTCTATATTTTATAATGTTTCTATTGATAGGTTGTTAGGGCATAATAGTAATAAATACTTAACCGATGAAGAAAAATATCTAGTGGACGTTTACAATAACTCATCAGTAAGTAATAGAAAAACAATTAGGGCTTTGATAGAAGCAATCGACACAACCTTAAGAAAAGACGAACAATAAACTTCCTAAAACAACCTGCATTACGATATAAATCAATGAAATCCATGATTTTCCTCCGTGCGACCGTTCGTTCTTAAGTGCGAATGAATAATATAACGAAAAACTTACAAACACGGGGTTTTATCTAGTGAAACATATTTAGAATAATACTGAATTATATGTAAGTCAATGTATTAAAGTGGTATGCTATAAATTTATTTTTAGATTAAATAATATGAGGTGCTATTATGTTGAAAAAGAATTTCTGGCTTATTCTTTGCTTTGGTGTTTTGCTTATTATATTGGCATTTGTTTTATTATTAACATCAGTAAGATCATTTAATTCTGGTATTACTATTTTAGCTGTATTTCTGATAATAACAGTCTTGGTTGTATTCCCACTAGTACTTGTAAAAATGTACGGTAAAGCTAATGCATTAAAAAACCGTGACGCCGCTTTAGTTGAGGAACAAAAAGAGATTTCAAGGCATGAACTGCTTCTCGCAAAAGACGGCTTTAAACCTTCCAAAGCGCTTCACTTCGATAAAATCCATTTTGCAGTTGATGCTACAAGCAAACTGATTAACATAACGGTAGAAAATAATAGCCGCACGTTCGCATTTGATGATTTGGTTTCATGTGAGATGCTAGAAGACGGAGAAGTAGTAAAAAGCAGTAGCACTGGTAACTCCGTTGCCGGAGCCATGCTCTTCGGCGTCGCTGGGGCCGTCGTCGGCTCAACAATGAGCAGGTCAACAAACATATGTTCTAAAATGCAGGTGTACATTTCAGTAAACGATATTATTAATCCACAATTGATCATCACTCTTATATCAGGCGCTGGGGCCATAAAAAACGGAATCATGTACACAAAAGCATTTAACTTTGCAAAAGAAGTTTGTTCAACGCTGGCCGTCATTCAAAAGCAAAGCGCATGATATTCTCAAGCTCTTGGGAATTTGAGCAGAGGTAGTATAACATGGCAAATGCAAAAAAGCTTCCGAGCGGAAACTATCGAGCCCAGGTCTTCGCCGGGTATAAGATCGATGAAAAAACAGGTAAAAAGAAACCCGAGTATGTTTCGTTTACCCATCCGGATAAAATCGAAGCTGAATACTTAGCTGCCGAATTCAAGCGCAACCGTGAACCGATTACGCCCGAATCAGAATATACAGTCAAGCAAGCTGTTGAAAAGTATATCGCTATGAGATCAAATATATTATCCCCGACAACGATTGCTGGTTATAAAAAAATTGTTGAGTGTAACCTTCAGGGCATCATGGATATAAAAATAAAGAAGCTAAAACAAGACGATATTCAGGCGGCTGTTAATACAGATGCTCTTACCTTGAAACCAAAAACAATAAGCAATGCCCACACTCTCCTATCGTCGGTTCTTAAAGTATATAAGCCTTTTATGCGCTTAACAACTGCGCTTCCGCAGAAGCAGAAACAATTTAAAGAGCTTCCGTCACCTCAAGCAATATTTAAAGCCGTCCGCAATACCGACATTGAGCTTGCCGCGCTGCTGGCCATGTGGCTTTCATTTACGGTATCTGAAATTAAGGGCCTTATGAAGAGCGATATAAAAGACGGCGTGTTAACCCTCAGGCGCGTAATGGTGGACGTTGACGGCAAGAGTGTTGTAAAGGATCAAATGAAAGAATACGAGCGCTCTCGTAGGCACGTGGTGCCTCCATACATCATGTCACTGATCGATGCATGCGGTGACGGTTATTTGGTTCCACTAGGAAGACACCAGATAATCCGCAGACTCACACAACATTTAAAAGATCATAACGTTCCTCATATCACCTTTCACGATCTTAGGCATGTCAATGCCAGCGTGATGCATCTTCTGCACATTCCAGATAAATATGCCATGGAACGCGGAGGGTGGAAGACGGATGCGACCATGAAAGCCGTGTATCAAAATGTATTTACAGAAGAGCGTCTTGAGGTTGATAAAAAAATCAATGACTATTTTAACGGTATTGTGGACCAAAAGAAAAGCATCGTATCGCATAATATATCACACGGCAAAGAAAAAACACCGTAAACACGGTGTTTTTTGGTGGGCGATCGGGGGCTCGAACCCCGGACACCCTGATTAAGAGTCAGGTGCTCTACCAACTGAGCTAATCGCCCTCATGAGTGCAGCTTTGGAGCGGGTGATGGGAATCGAACCCACGCAACCAGCTTGGAAGGCTGGGGCTCTACCGTTGAGCTACACCCGCTTAAAAAGTGGAGCGGAAGACGGGATTCGAACCCGCGACTTCGACCTTGGCAAGGTCGCACTCTACCACTGAGTCACTCCCGCTCGTTGTTACCTTGGTGCGGGCGAAGAGACTTGAACTCCCACGCCGCAAGGGCACTAGATCCTAAGTCTAGCGCGTCTGCCAATTCCGCCACGCCCGCCAGTCTTAACCTTTTTAAGCACCCCCGTTTTTCAGGCACTTTGGTATTCTAACACCTCGGTCTTTATTAGTCAATATGATATTTCACAATTTTATATGCGAAAAAGCCCTGTGAAAAAGCGGGTGTTATTCACCCGCTCCGCAGCATTTTTTATACTTTTTCCCGCTGCCGCAAGGGCAGGGCGAGTTCCTTCCGATCTTGTCGGAAACCGCCTGCCTGTCGAGACGCCATTGGTCCCTGATCTCATGGCGGCGCTGCTCCGAAAAAATATCATCCCATCCCTGCAGCGTATAAAGCCACTTCGCCTTACACTCGAGCATGTTGTAATACAGCTTCTCAAAATCGACCTTGAGCGTAATGTCCGTGCTCTCCTTGAGCTTTTCGAGCTCGTATTCTTTCTCAAGGCTTGTGTTGATGCCGTCCATAAAGCCCGCAAAAACAACGGCGGACATGCCAAAATCATCGGCGATCTGTGTAAGCGTACCGCTGATGAAATCATCCTTGCGCGCAAGAATCTTCTTATAGCCCTGCGTCTCAATATCAAAATACTCCTGCCAGAACGCTTCATTCTCCTGCGGCGTTCTTTGCGCCTCGGCCATGCCCTTCCACTGACTGTATAAGCTCATTTAACTCTCCCCTACATCGTTTTTTCGAGCGTCTGTTTGATCTGCTTGATAAACGCCTCGGTGCTAACCTTTTCCTTATTGTCGAGTTCGCTCAAAACGTACAGATCGCCCGTCATGACGCCCTGTTCGATGGTGCTGATCGACGCGGCCTCAAGCTTCTCCGCAAACGTTACAAGATCGTCGTTGCCGTCTAACTCACCGCGTTTTTTGAGCGCGCCCGTCCACGCAAAAAGCGTTGCCATGCAGTTGGTCGAGGTCTCCTTGCCTTCAAGGTGCTTATAGTAATGGCGCGTCACAGTGCCGTGCGCCGCCTCATACTCGTAATTGCCCTGCGGCGAAACGAGCACCGACGTCATCATGGCGAGGCTTCCGTACGCCGTCGCGACCATGTCGGACATCACGTCACCGTCATAGTTCATGCACGCCCAGATAAACCCGCCTTCGCTGCGTATCACGCGCGCCACAGCGTCGTCGATCAGCGTATAGAAATATTCGATACCCGCTTTTTCAAACTGGTCTTTGTAAACCGTCTCATAGACCTCCGCGAAAATATCCTTGAACCGGTGATGATACTTCTTAGAGATCGTATCCTTCGTGGCAAACCAAAGATCCTGCTTGATATCGAGCGCGTAGTTAAAGCAGCTTTTCGCGAAGCTGTCGATTGAGCTGGTCGTGTTGTACATGCCGCGCACCACGCCGCCCGCTTCATTGAACTCGGCTATCTGTAGCCGTTCTTCCGAACCGTCCGCGCGCGTGATCACAACCTCTGCTTTTCCCGGGCCATCCACCACGCACTCCTGCGCGTTGTAAATATCCCCGAAGGCGTGTCTCGCGATGATGATCGGGCGGTGCCACGTCTTCACGGAAGGCGAAATGCCCTTAACGATGATGGGCGACCTGAATACGGTTCCGTCCAGCACCTCGCGGATGGTCCCGTTCGGGCTTTTCCACATTTTCTTTAAGTTGTATTCTTCCACGCGCTGAGCGTTCGGTGTGATCGTGGCGCACTTGACGCCGACGCCATATTTCTTGATAGCCAGCGCCGACTCCATCGTCACGCGATCTTCCGTCGCATCACGCTCCGTCAGCCCAAGATCGTAGTATTCGGTGTTGAGTTCCACATACGGCTCGATCAGATAATCCTTGATCATCTTCCACATGATCCGGGTCATCTCATCACCGTCGATCTCAACGAGCGGAACCGGCATTTTAATCTTTGTCATTGAAAGCTCCTTTATATCAAAACTCTTTAGTAAACACACACATGCATATTATTTTACTTGACAAGCAAAAAAAACTCAAGCAATTAACGCAATTATACCATTCTCAGGGATACGCTAAACAGCACAAAAAGGAACGCCCGCGCGCGTTGCGAGAGCGCCCCGTTTTCCTGCGTTATTTTTCAATAAGAGAATGGCCTGTCATTTCAGCCGGTTTTTCAAGGCCCATCATATCAAGCAGCGTCGGCGCGAGATCCGCCAGCCGACCGCCGGACATGAGCCTGGAGCCTTTAAACCTCTCGCCGACCAAAATCAGCGGGACGGGGTTCGTGGTATGCGCCGTAAACGGCCCGCCATTCTCGTCAAACATCTTTTCGGAGTTGCCGTGATCGGCTGTGATCAGCACCTCTCCGCCCATTTTGAGTATCGCTCCGACAACCTTGGAAACGCACGCGTCCACAGCCGTCACCGCCTTAACCGCGGCTTCCAGCACGCCCGTATGCCCGACCATATCCGGATTGGCGAAGTTCAGTATCATCACGTCATACTCGCCCGACTCGATATGCTTCACGGCTTCGTCCGCCACTTCGTACGCACTCATCTCCGGCTTTAGGTCGTAAGTCGCAACCTTGGGGGACGGTATCAAAAACCGGTCCTCCCCCTCATTCGGCTTTTCCACGCCGCCGTTGAAGAAGAAGGTGACATGCGCGTATTTCTCGGTCTCCGCGATTCTGAACTGGCGT
Organism: Bacillota bacterium; assembly: GCA_023461435.1. GTDB lineage: Bacteria > Bacillota > Clostridia > Christensenellales > SZUA-584 > SZUA-584. The sequence goes on along the minus strand of JAEYLC010000010.1, from coordinate 253,622 downwards.
TTGCCGTTCTTCGCGAGATACTCGCCGAATGTGTTTTCCAGCGACTGAGGCTTGTAGACCACATGCACGTTTTCAAATGTCTTGTCGTACTGCGTCATGCACACGTAGTGAACATCGAAATACTCTCTCTCAAAACCGTTAAAGTCCTTATCGATGAACGTCCGCGTGATCTCGCGCGCCCTGTCGGGGCGGAAATTGAAAAACACGATCGAATCACCTGCGCCGATCGTGGCGACAGGTTCCGGGCCCTTCATGACGACCGTGGGCTTCACGAACTCGTCCATTTCGCCCTTGTCATAGCTCTGCCGCATCGCCTGCACGGCGGACGCCGCGTGTAAGCCCTCTGCGTTCACCATCGCGGTATAGGCTTTTTGCACACGCTCGAAACGGTTGTCGCGGTCCATCGCATAGTAGCGCCCCATCACCGTCGCGATCTGCCCGATACCGATCTCTTTGATCTTCGCCTCGAGCTGCTCGATATAGCCAAGGCCGCTGTCCGGCGGCACATCGCGCCCGTCCATGAAGCAATGGATATACACGTTGTCAAGCCCGCGCTGCTTGGCCATCTTTAAAAGCGCATACAGATGCTCGTTGTGGCTGTGCACGCCGCCGTCGGAAACAAGCCCATAGGTATGCAGCTTCGTTCCGTTTTTCTTCGCGTTTTCCATCGCGTCGATGAGCTCTTGTTTTTCAAAGAAACCGCCGTCGTCGATATCCTTGGTGATGCGCGTGAGCTCCTGATAGACGATGCGCCCCGCGCCGATGTTCAGATGACCGACTTCCGAATTGCCCATCTGCCCCTGAGGCAAGCCCACATCCATACCGGATGCGCCCACAAGCGTATGGGGATACTCCTTTTTAAGGCCCAAAACAAACGGAATGCCCGCGACCCTGATGGCGTTCCCATTGCTTGATTCGCTGTAGCCAAACCCGTCCAATATCATCAATGCTGTCAGTTTTTTGCTCATATTTTTCTCACTTAAAATTTTACGATTCCCGTAAAATCCTCGGCTTTAAGCGCCGCGCCGCCGATGAGTCCGCCATCGATTTCCGGCTTCCCCATCAGTTCGGACGCGTTGGAAGGCTTCATGCTGCCGCCGTACTGAATGCGCACACTCTGCGCGCAAGCGTCGCCGAACACCTCTTTGACAGCGCCTCTGATCGCGCCGATCGTCTCGTTCGCGTCGTCAGCCGTCGCGGTTTTGCCGGTGCCGATTGCCCAGATGGGCTCATATGCGATCACAACAGTCGCAACCTGCTCGGCGCTGAGCCCGAGCAGCGCAAGCTTCGTCTGCTTGCAGACGATCTCAGACGTGATGCCGGCTTCTCTTTCCTCCAGCGTCTCACCCACGCATACGATCGGAACGAGTCCCGCTTCGAGCGCCACCTTGGTCTTCTTGTTGACGCCTTCATCGGTCTCGCCGAAGTACTGGCGTCTCTCGGAATGGCCGAGAATCACATATTTCACGCCGAATGCGAGCAGCATATCCGCTGATATCTCGCCTGTATAAGCGCCGCTTTTCTCAAAGTGCATATTCTGTGCACCGAGCTTGATGTTGGAGCCGGCAAGCGCCTGCGCCGCCGTGGCCAGATTGACAAACGTCGGGCAGACGACGATATCCACATTATCAACGTCTTTAACCAGCGGAATCAGCCCCTCGATAAGCGTTTTTGTTTCTTCGGCCGTTTTGTTCATTTTCCAGTTTCCGGCGATAATCGGTTTTCTCATGTCTTATCCTCCAATAATTTATTAATCTTTAAAAAAGGGTTACCCCAAAGAGAGTAACCCTTCAATTATGACTTGTTTATACTCTCTTATTTGTCCTGAAGCACCGCCACGCCGGGCAGCTCTTTGCCTTCAAGGAATTCAAGGCTCGCGCCGCCGCCGGTGGAGATATGCGTCATCGCGTCCGCGTATCCGAATATCTTGACCGCAGCCGCGCTGTCGCCGCCGCCGATGATGGTGACCGCTTCGGATTCAGCCATGGCTTTGGCCACAGCCTTTGTGCCTTCCGCAAACGCTTCCATTTCAAACACGCCCATCGGCCCGTTCCACACCACGGTTTTCGCCGTGCGGATCTTATCGGCATACAGCATGCGCGTCGCCGGCCCGATATCGAGGCCCATCCAGCCTTTTGACATGTGATCGACAGGCACCACCTGAGTTTTCGCGTTGGCGTCAAATTTATCAGCCTCTATCGCGTCCACGGGCAGGAATATATCCACGCCTTTTTCTTCCGCTTTCTTTATCAGATTCAGCGAAAGCTCAAGGCTCTCCTCATCCACGAGAGAATCGCCCACTTCAAGGCCCTTGGCCTTTAAGAACGTATAAGCCATGCCGCCGCCGATGATGATCGAATCCACCTTGTTGATAAGGTTGTCGATCACGCCGATTTTATCCGCGACTTTGGCGCCGCCCAATATCGCCACAAACGGACGGACGGGCTTATCAAGCGCATTGCCGAGGAAATCGAGCTCTTTGCCGATCAAAAAGCCCGCGACCGCGGGAATGTAAGCCGCCACACCGGCTGTGGACGCATGCGCTCTGTGGCAGGTGCCAAACGCATCGCTTACAAAAACATCGGCAAAAGAGGCCAGCTGCTTCGCAAATTCGGGGTCGTTTTTTGTCTCTTCCTTGTGGAACCGCACGTTTTCAAGAAGGACGATTTCGCCTTCCCGGATGTTCTCGACAGCCGCTTTGGCTTCATTCCCGATCACATCAGCCGCGAACACGATTTTGCGTCCAAGCAGCTTTTCAAGGCGCAGCGCAACAGGCGCAAGCGAGAAATCAGGATTGAATTCCCCTTTGGGACGCCCGAGGTGTGAGCAGAGAATCACTTTCGCATTTTCGCCGATCAGGTACTCGATCGTGGGCAGCGCCGCTGCGATTCTTGTATCATCAGTGACTTCCTTTTTTTCATTGAGAGGCACATTGAAGTCCACTCTGACGAGAACTTTTTTCCCACGGACATCAATGTCTTTGACTGTTTTTTTGTTCATATACGGCTCCTTTAATTGCAAATATGCTGATACTCAAAGAGTATAATTATCTCGGATAATTTTATTCGAAAAGATATTAAAAAGCAAGAAAAAGTTATCTTTTTCACAAGCCGGTCCTGTATCCGCCGCATTATTACTACCCGCTAAAGCATGTCCGGAAAGCCCCACTGACGAAGCGCTTCATAGACCACAATGCTCACGGAGTTAGAAAGATTGAGCGATCGCAGCCCCTGTTTCATCGGTATGCGTATGCTCTGCTGCGGGTTGCTAAATATCAAAGTCTCGGGCAGCCCCTTTGTCTCCTTGCCGAAAAGCAGGTAGCAACCGTCCTCATATTCCGCCTCGTGATACGAGCGTTTGGCTTTTGTCGAACAATAATAATATATCCCGCCGTTTGTCGCGGCAAAAAATTCGTCAAGATTTTTATGCACCCTCACATTCAGATGCGGCCAGTAATCAAGGCCCGCGCGTTTGAGCTGCTTGTCGTCAATGCTGAACCCAAGCGGCTCCACAAGATGCAGCTGCGCGCCTGTGACCGCGCACGTCCGCGCGATATTTCCGGTATTTGCGGGAATTTCGGGTTCAACCAATACGATATTAAGCTGCATCGTCATGCTCCTGCCAGCGTAGTTTTCCGCCATATTATACATGACGGCATTGAATCAGGCAAATATCGACGGTGTATTTTAAAAAGCGGTGCATATTGGCTGCAACTTTTTTTTATAATATAATACTTAAATCTTCTAAGACCACACGGACTGAAATAAAATGATCGAATGGAGATACCATGTCGGACGTACCAAAAAGCTTTGTAAAGGGTGCGGCAATACTCGGCGCCGCGGGGTTGATCGTTAAATTCATCGGCGCTGTTTTTCGCATCCCATTAACCAATATCATCGGCGCGGACGGCATGGCGAACTACCAGGTCGCCTATCCGATCTACGCGGCGCTCGTCGTGATATCCACGGCGGGCCTGCCCGCCGCCATCTCCAAGCTCGTCTCGGAGCGTGCGACGCTCGGCGATTATAACGGCGCGCACAATGTTTTTCAAACCGCCTTCAAGCTGCTGATGATCATCGGCACAGTGTCCACGGTCATCATGTTCGCGCTGTCCGGCGCGCTCGCGAACGCCGCTCAGATCCCGTCCGCCAAGCTCTCACTCATCATGATTGCGCCGTCGCTGTTCTTCGTATCCATTCTCTCAGCCTACAGAGGGTATTTTCAGGGGCTGCAGATGATGTCGCCCACTGCGCTGACACAGATCGTCGAGCAGGCCGTCAAGCTCGGCGCCGGCCTGTATTTTGCCTGGCTATGGTTCCCCAGGGGGGAAGCGTTCGGCGCGGCCGGCGCGCTGCTCGGCGTCACGATTTCCGAAGTCTGTGCCCTCGCCTTGATCATCCTTTTATATCATACCAAAAACAAACGGCTCAAACAAAAGCGAACCCGGGCTCCGGGCTTAACCAATGGCTTTGGGCGCACGACGATGCGCGAGCTGCTGTATACGGCAGTCCCCGTGACGATCGGCGCCTGCCTGATGCCCATCGTCAATTTCTTTGATACGCTGATCGTCACAAACACGATGGCCGGAGTCGATTATTCCGCGTTTAACCCGCTGTCGCCCAAAACGAGCTTCGGCGTGCTGACCGGTTCGGTCAATCCGCTGATCAACATGCCCGCCGTGCTTTCGCTGGCGCTCTGCATGAGCCTCGTTCCCGCCATTTCGGAAGCGAGGGCACGGAAAAACCCGCAGCTCGTGAGTTCCCGCTCGGCAATGGGCTTTAAGCTCTCCTTATTGGTCGGCCTTCCGTGTGCGGTGGGCATGTTCCTTCTGGCGGGGCCCATCATATCCTTGCTGTATTCCAACGGCCTGGAACCGCAGGAGCTCATCGTCGGCACGCAGCTTTTGCAGACGCTATCCATCGGCGTGCTGTTTTTAACGCTGCTGCAATCGATGACGGGCGTGCTGCAGGGCGCCGGACATCCGGGCATCCCCGTATTAAGCCTGGCGGTCGGCGCAATTGTAAAAATTGTTATCAGCATCTTGCTGATACGCGTTCCTTCGATTAATATTAATGGAGCGGCAATCGGAACAGCCGCATGCTACGGCATCGCCGCACTGCTGAACGTGGGCTTTGTCATAAAGCATGCGAGGCCGTCGATCAAACCGGTTTCGGGCGTCCTGATGCCGCTTGTGTCCACCGCCGTGATGGGCGGCGTGATCTATTATATGTTTATGGGTCTCTCCCCGGCGCTGGGCGTCACCAAAGTCACACTGATCTGCATCGCAGCCGCGGTCATCATTTATGTCGTGCTGCTGTTTTTAACGAGAGCGGTCAGAAAGGAAGACATGGAATTCATACCGGGCGGCGGGCGCGTCACGCGGCTGATGGAGAGACTGGGGTTATGGGAGGACTGACATGCGCATGACAATAGCCTGCATGAATGCGAACGGCCATATCCATGAGGATGTACTGGAAGCCGCGCATCGGGCAAGCCGTGTTATATTACAGACAAAAATAGGACATACTTTGGGCAATGCCGGAATTGCATATGAATCGCTGGACGGGCTGTATGAGACAGCCGGAGATTTTGATGAGCTCATCAGCCTGGCCTGTGAGAAGCTGATTGTTGACAATACGCTCTTCATCGTTCTTGGCGACATCTGCCGCAACACCATTGCGGCCGCCGTTGTCAGGCGCGTCAAGCAGGACGGCGGCCGCGTCAGCGTGATTCCGGACGGCAATCCGGCGCTATGCGCGGCCTTCGCGGCCGGTGCGGTTGACGGCAGCCGCGGCGTTATATCGTTCAGCGCGTCGTCTTTCACGCAGGTTTGCGATACGGACGCCGTCGTCGTGATCGACGAGATCGACACACGATTCATGGCTTCCGAGTTAAAGCTGAAGCTGTCGCGCATTTACGGCGACGAGCATCAGGCATTCCTTGTGGATATACGAAGCCTTGATGGGAAAATAATTCCACTTTGTATGCTTGACGCGGAGCCTTCATACGGTTATTATACTAGCGTGGTATTACTTTCCTGCCCGATGGAGCAGAAGGGCCGCTACACGTTTACGGACCTTGTGGCCGTGATGGAGCGGCTGCGTTCGAGGACAGGCTGTCCTTGGGACAGAGAGCAGACGCATGAGAGCTTGAAGCGCTATCTCGTGGAAGAAAGCTATGAAGTGCTGGAAGCCATCGATGATAAGGATATGGACGCTTTATACGACGAACTCGGCGACGTGCTCCTGCAGGTGGTATTCCACGCGCGTATCGCGCAGCAGCAGGGCGAATTCGATATATCCGACGTGACGACGGCCATCTGTTCAAAGATGATCTCACGGCACACGCATATATTCGGAAATGCCGTCGCAAAATCGCCCGATGACGTGATCAACAACTGGGAGATCATTAAAAAAGGCGAAAAAGGCCAGCAGACACAGACCGAGGTGCTGCAGAGCGTTCCGAAGAGCATGCCCGCTCTGATGCGGAGCGGCAAGGTGCAGCACAAAGCCGCGCATGTCGGGTTTGATTTCACGGATGTCTCTCAGGCTTTCGACAAGCTGTTTGAGGAGATCGGGGAAGTCAGGCAAAGCGGCGAAAACGCGCTCGCGGAAGAATGCGGCGATCTGCTGTTCTCCGCCGTGAATGTGGTGCGGCTGCTCGGCGTCGAGCCTGAAACGGCGCTTCAGAAGGCGACGGACAAGTTTATCTCGCGATTCGCGATCGTTGAAAGCATTGCAGCTTTGGAAGATGTGGACATGCGAAGCTGCGGCATTGAAAAGCTCGATGAGCTTTGGGACAAAGCTAAACTGCAGATTGATGGGAATTGATTCCCATTAAATCTGAAAGGGACAATAAAATCAAAATTAATTTTACCAGGAGGATTAAAAAATGAACAAAACCGAATTAATCGAAGCTGTTGCCCAAAAATCCAATCTTACGAAGAAAGACACAGATGCTTGCCTTTCCGCTTTGATCAGCGTGATCACCGAATCACTGGGCAAAGGTGACAAAGTCCAGTGGACAGGCTTTGGGTCTTTTGAGTTAAGACAGAGAGCCGCGAGAAAGGGTGTCAACCCGGCTACCGGCGCACAGATCGATATCGCCGCTTCCAGCGCCCCCGCTTTCAAGCCCGGCAAGGCTTTCAAAGACGCGCTCAGCAAATAAGACCTTAATGAAGCAAAGCAGAGCCTAACCGCTCTGCTTTTTTGCATTGCCGCTAAACAAGTGTTATCCGTGAATAAACAAGCAATTTATATTTATTTAACAATACTTTTATGAATGGTGATGATATAATTGCATTGATTATAAGGAGCTTGACGTGAGTACAGACAAACGGTCGCCGTTGCATCAGATAATAGTCGTATTTCTGCTTTGCTTGTATAAGGCCACTTACGGCCTTTATATCAGGCTCTTTTACAGGCTTCGCTGCCAAAATAAAAATGTAATACCCAGAAAAGGACCATATCTGCTGCTTGCCAACCATTCAAACAACTTCGACGGCCTCTTTTTGCAATGTATCATCGGCAGGACGATCAGCTTCGTGGTCACGGACGCGATGTTTAAAAAGAAGACGCTTGGGAAGCTCATGTCCTTCGTCGGCTATATTCCCAAACGCAAGCACGTGACGGACAGCGGGGCCATACGCCAGATCATCCGCGCCGTCAGGCAAAACGGCATCGTGGGCATTTTCCCCGAAGGCGGACGCAACTGGGACGGCAAAACAGGCGACATCTCCACCGCCACCTTTCGTTTGGCTAAGATGCTGGGCGTCCCGGTGGTCACCGCCTGCATTAAAGGCTCGTACCTCTCCGAGCCCCGGTGGGCTGAAACCAAACGGCGCGGGCTTGTGGAAATTGAATTTCAGATCCATTTTGCGGACGGAAACGTTCCGGGCCTTGATCTGGTGGGCCGGAATATTTCATCCGCGCTGGCGCATAACGAGGCCGTTTGGCAGCAGACAAGGCAAATCCCCTTCAAAGGAAAAGCGCTGATACGGGGTCTTGAGCGGCTGCTTTATATCTGCCCGACATGCAAGAGTACCGGCACGATGGTCTCCTCCGACGACCGTCTGACCTGCCTGAAATGCGCCGCGTCTTACCGGCTCGACGCATTCGGGTTTCTGCACGCGGTTAATGGCTCTCTTCCGTCGAAGAACATACCGGACATCAATGACTGGCAGCTAAAGCTGCTTGCCGAGAGGTTTTTACATACGGACTCAGAGACTGTCCTCTTATCAGACGAAGGGGCGCGCCTTTACTGCGCAAAGTCGCAAAACAGCCCTTTTGAGCCGGAAACGGAAGGAACGTTGCGTCTGACAAGAGGCAAATTGACCGTCGGCAGCCGCCTTTTTCATATTGAGCGAATTCAGGGCGTTGCCGTCTATTTCAAGACTCACCTCGAATTCCGCTATGACGGGCTCGATTACCGGGTCGGATTTGCCGAAAAGAACGTGTCGGCGTACAAATGGAACTGCGCGCTCGACGCGCTTAAAAATGTGACAAGGGAGAATTAACAAATGGGTACTGTTGGTGGCTGGGATGCCGTTCTTCAATTCGGATGTCTTTTGGCGCTGCTGGGTGTGTCGCTGATCATCAAATCGGTGATCCCCTTCTTCAGCCGACATCTCGTGCCCACGGCTCTGTTCGGCGGCTTTATCGGCCTGATTCTCGGGCCGGAAATCCTGCATGTGATACCGTTTGATCAGGAAATGCTTGAAAACATGGTCTATCATTTTATGGCCATCGGCTTTATCGCCATGGCGCTAAAAAAGCGCACCCGCAAATCCAACGAGAACATCACGAATACGGGCTTCGCGATTGTGAACACATACATCTGGCAAGCCGCATTGGGCCTTGGCATCACGCTGCTGCTGTTTTTCACCGTCATGCCGGAGTTGTTTCCAAATTTCGGCCTGCTGCTGCCTCTCTCCTATGCGCAAGGGCCCGGGCAGGCGTTCTCCACAGGCCAGTCCTTCGAAATGCTTGAACCCGCTTCCAAAGCCCTTGTAAACGGCGGCAACATCGGCCTCACAATGGCGACATTCGGCTTTTTATGGGCCATCATCGGCGGCATTCCGTTTATGTATGTTCTGAGAAAGAAATACAAAAAGGACAAATCGGCCGGCGTTTCCCCGAGCGAAACCACATCGGCCGTATCTCCCGATGTGCAGGAGCATACGGCGCGGGTGCCCATCACGCTTTATCTTGACGACCTCACCGTGCAGGCGGTTCTGATCGGCGTCTGTTATCTGCTCACATACCTGCTGCTGCTCGGCCTCGAGGCGCTGCTCGGCTCTCAAAGCACGCTGATGAAGCTCTTCTGGGGCTTCCAATTCCTCTTCGGCACGCTGATTGCCATGGTTGCGCGCATCATATTCAACAAGCTGTATAAGAAGGGGATCATCCACGCCGATTACGCGGATAACTACCTGCTACAGCGCATCTCCTCCACGGCTTTCGATATCATGATCGTCGCTTCCGTCTGTGCCGTTTCGCTGAGCGTGCTTTCGCAATATCTGGTTCCTGTGCTTATCCTCTCCACGGTCGGCGGCCTCTTCACAATGGTTTACTCGGCAAAAATGGCCAAGTGGATTTACCGGGACGAACAGATGGAGCACGCTGTTGCGCTTTACGGCATGTGGACGGGAACCGTGGTGACGGCCATGGCGCTGCTCAAAGAGATTGATCCGGATGGCAAAACGAGCGTTCCGGAGAGCCTCGTGCTCGGCAGCGGTTTCGGCGCGATCATCGGCATCCCGCTCATGATGGTTATCAGCATTCCCGTATCGGCATGGGTCGATGACAAGCCGTGGCTTTATATCGTCACATTTGCCATATTCGCGGTTTATTCCGCTATATGCCTGATCGGCATCAAATTCAGCAAAAAGATGTACGCCAAAAAGCTCAAAAACTGATAATAATATAACTTTGGGGGGTCTATGACGGGAAACAAATTAAGTTCAAAGATAAAAATCGGTTACGGAATCGGAACGCTCTCTTACGGCATTCCTTTCCAGCTGGTTTCCGCCTGCTTCGTATTCTACTCGACGATGGTGCTCGGCATTTCGGGCGCGCTGACAGGGCTTCTCGTATCCGCCAGCACCATTTGGGACGCGGTGACCGATCCGGTCATGGGCTATATCTCCGACCACACCAACAGCAAAATACTTCTGGGCCGCCGCCTGTTTTACGTTTTGATCGGCGCGGTTGGCCTCGCGTTTTGCACCATAGCGCTCTGGCAGGTGGACCCGACGCTTCCCTATGTCACAAAAGCCGTGCTGCTCGGGCTGCTGCTGATACTGCTAAAGACGTTCTCAACCATTTATACCACACCCTATATGGCGCTCGGCGCCGAGCTTTCGAGCGATTACAGCGAACGCACCGCCGTGCAATCTTACCGCACCGCGTTCTTTTTCCTCGGCTTCATGTTCCCGACGATACTCGGCATGGCTGTCTTTTTCAGGCCGACGCCCGAATATAAGGACGGGCAGCTCAATCCCGAGGCTTACGCGTCGCTTGCGCTCGTCACAGCCGTCATCACACTCATCTGCGCCGCTGTCTGCATCGCGCTGACATTGCGCCACCAGCCGTCCTGCGCGCCGCCCGTCAAAAAGAAGAACGCGATTATCGGGATATTCAAGGAAAGCGCGGAAGCTCTGAAATGCGCCGATTTTCGCAACGTGAGCATCGGGCTGCTATTTGTCAACATGGCGATGAGCATTGTCGGTTCGATCGGCATGCACATTTTTACGTACACCTTCGGCCTGCGCTCCGGTCAGATCGCGATCGTCTTCGGTTCACTTTTCGTCATGGCCCTGCTCGCCCAGCCCGCATGGCTGTATATCGCGAATAAATTCGAGAAGAAAACAGCGCTTCGGGCTTGCCTGATCATCAATATCAGTGCAACGGCGCTGTTTTTTGTCTATGTATTCGCGAACGCATGGGTATCGGCTCACTTTTTCTCGATCGTGCCGCTTGCCATGCTGACCGGATTTTCAATGGGCGGCAGTATCGCGCTGCCATATTCGATGATCACCGACACCATCGACAAAGACGCCTATTACTCGGGAACGCGCAAGGAAGGCGTGTTCTATGGCTGTGCCACGTTCATGTTCAAGCTGTCACAGTCTTTGGCCGTCGTATTTGCCGGTACGATGCTCGATATCGTCGGCTTCAAAAAGGGAATCGACTTAACGCCGCTCAAAACGCAGGTTGAGCTCATTAAAGCGCAGATTGCGCACATCGCTGCGGGAACGGGACAAGGCGAATCACAGCTCGAACAGTTAAACGCGAAATTGGTGCAAATCAGCTCTCAGATCAGCCATGAATCCGCCGTCTACTTAAAGCTGGGCCTGATTCTGCCCGTGGGCTTTCTGATCTGCTTTGTGCTCGCGCTTGTGTTTGTGAACAAATACACGTTGAACAAAGAGAAGGTCGCCGTGTTCCAATCCGGCATTAACGGCTGCCCGCCTCAATGAGCCCCAGCTTGAATTTGAGATAGCCTTCCTGATTGTCGCTGTCGCTGACGGTGACCGTTTGAACCCCTACGGCTTTCATAAACTCCACAAAAAGTATCGCGCCGAACACGATCACGTCCGCCTTTTTTTCGGGCAGGCCGTTGATCGCTTTGCGCTGCTGCTTGGTTTTGCTTTTGAGCATATCGCACAGCTCGTTCGCGCGCCGCAAGGTCATCACATGCCCCTGCACGCGCTCAGCCGAATAGTCCGTCAAATCAAGGTCGAGCATCGCGAGCGCCGTGGCTGTGCCGCCGATGCCGGTGCAGACATACGCGCCGATATCCGGCACACCCGCAAACGTCCGCGCCGCGAGCGCGTGGGCCTCAGCGAAAGCTTTTGGGTCCGCATCGTCGCCGCCCGGAAACATCTGCAGCATACGCACCGTGCCGATTTGAAAGCTCTTCTGAAAGCGCACGTCGGCAAGGCTCCCCTGCATCACCTCGGTGCTGCCGCCGCCGATATCGAACATGCAGCCCTCGCTATCGATGCTGCCCGCGAATCCGAGCAGCGCTTCCCTGTCGCCCGAGATGATATCGATTTCAATGCCGCATTCGTTTTTGATGACATCGACAAACGCGCCGCGGTTGGCCGCGTCGCGAATCGCGCTTGTTCCGAACGCAAAAAAATCGTCTTTATTTAAGCCGTACCCGCGGCTGATCTGCAAATATTCATTCAGCGCGTCCCTCGCGCGCTCCATCGCCGCCGGAACGATCTCCCGTTTCCCGACCATACCCTCGCCCATGCGAATGAGCCTCAGCGTTTTATAGTCCGCGATAATCTGACCATCCTGAATATGCGCGACCATCAGCCGAGCCGAGTTTGTCCCAATATCCACCACTGCATACTTTCTCATCTTTTGCCCTCGCTTTAGCTGCCTATATTTATAATCTTTATTTCAACATATTATATCGCCGATGACTTTTACCGGCAATAAAAGAGTTGCGCTTATTTGTCTATATCATTCACGCTTGAATTGAGATTCTGCACAATATTATTCTTACGATGCGAGACGGTATCGCGTGAGACAATCGAAAAAATACCCGCAGCGGTCAGCATAATCGGCGGTATTCTAATAAGGCCCAACGCTATATTTGTATCGATAAATATTCCATTTTCATACATCATCTCCTCAATACCGGCATAAGATATCGGTGTTAAAAAGACCATAAGCAGACCGCATGTAATCATTAAGACACCAGTCAGAAATGGTTTTCTTCGAATCAAAAAGCTGCTGATAAAACCCGTCACGGATAGAAGGCACGGCAAGATCGTAAATATCAACAAACCATACGAATATCCTTGACTTTCTGAGTGTATCGGAAGTAATAATACATAAACATATAAAGCAATTGAAATCAGATTTGGCAGCAGTGTCAGCCCGCCGCCGACGATACCAAAAACACGGGCCAGTTTTCCCGACATGATCCTTACCCCCTAACGTAAATATCATCACACCAATTATACCATAATAAGTATATTCAACAAGCACGCTTAATTAAATGTCAAAATTGGTTTCCAATTGTAAAAGACAGGAATGCCTGATAAATAAAAAAACCCATTCGTGGTCGAATGAGTTTCATTTTTTCGATTGTATTGAGACTATGGCTGCTGCGTTTCCTGCTCCGCCGGCTGCTCCGACGGCGTCAGTATATATTCGTTATCGTAAACAAAGCCGAATTTATCACGCGCTTCGTTTTCGATGTAATCCTGAGTCGACATGTATTCTTTTTTATGTTCAAGCCTTTGCATCTCGGTCTGTGTCTGCTCGTATTTCTCGTTCAATCCCTTTTGGTCATCGAGCAACGCGTTGATGTCCGCCTGCTGCAAGTAGATAGAAACGCCCACATAAACCAAAAAGAGAGACAAGAGCAACAGCTTGAACTTAAGCTTGACCTTTCTCTTTTTTTTCATATATCCTCACAAAACGGCCCGGATGCTATCACATCTCTTTGTTATAATTTAAACCACATATCGCCGGTTTAAACATCTGATAACTATTTTCGACGTCCCGACGGTGATTCCTTGTATTCTCCATAACAATTCATTTTTCGCGGTTCTTTCTTTTTGACGACCATTGGCTCAGCTTTCTGGCAACGAATGAAAGGAAAGGCGATATACCCGCCATATAAAGCGCAAAGCCGAGCACAAAGCCGATAAACGTATACAGCCGCAGCTCACCCGCATTGGCGGCATACATGACGGCGATCACGATGGCGCCGAGCGTGATGATGAACATGGTATCGAGCAGCGCAGTGATCCACCGTCCGGTCTTGAACGACTTGCGGATACCCCGGTAAATGTCGTAGGCAAAACCCGCAATCATGCCGCCGTATAACGTGATCATAAAGATATAAATCTGAGGAACCGTCGTCTCCATGATGCTTTACCTACCTGAACATCTTGGAAAACATGCCGCGTTTTGTCCGCTGCTCCTCATGATCCGCATAATCGATGCTTTGTATCTTCCCCTCCACCACCAGCTGTCCGTCTTCGAGATTCAGTTTGTTGATGTGAAGGTCTTCCCCCGTTACCGTGATAAATCCGTGATTGGTCAGCAGTATGATCTCGACTTCGTTGAAGCTGTCCACATCCTCGACGGCGGTGATGATGATCTTTTCGCGCGAATCGATCACAACCTTGTGCGGCGCGTTGCTGACCGGCTTTTCCCGTGGTTCTTCGATATACATGGCAATACTCCTTTGCAAGACGTGCATATTAAAATATATGCCGCCTTATCACCATGTATACTATTCACAATAAAAGACTATTTAACGAGCAGTGAAGGCTTGAAATGCTTGTCCGGCACGGTATAGGGCTTGCCGTCCTTTTGAACGTCCCGCGAGCGCCCGTCAAACGTGATAGCATGCGAGGGACAGAATGAATAGCACCGAAGGCACTGCGCGCAGCGGCCCGCAAATTCCGGCACCGTTTTGATCGTGATATTATGAATCGGGCAAAGGCTTTCGCAAAGTCCGCAGCGCGTGCACCGGCTCGCGTCCACGCCGACTCTTTTCTGCGCCCGGCCCCGATACAAGCGGGCAGGCCCGCGCTGCAAGAACCCGAGCAGCGCGCTGTGCCGTCCTTTGATTTGCGCCTTGCTTAAAAGCAGCCGCTCAATATAGTCCCGCACCTGCGCTTCCGCCTTGGCCAATATTCTCCTGACGCTTTTCTCATCCGGCGTGCCAAAAAATCCTTTGACCATGCTCTTATTGGACGGCATCGTAAAATGCTCGGCGGTATCCGCAATGAGCCCTTTGGCTTTGAGCCGTTTATGCGCCGTCCATGCGCCGTCGCCCGAGAAGCCCATTTGCGTGCAGAACAGATGTACATGCTTGCCCTTGTCGTTGACCGGCAGCGTGTCGATGAACCGTTTCACAGGCTCCGGCAGATCGGAGCCGTACACCGGCCAGCCAAACAAAACGAGATCGGCGGTTTTGATCCACCAATCAGCTTTTTTGGGCGTCAGCGTATCGATCGAGACGGCCGACGCGTTGATGTTGCTCGCGTCCAGCTGCCGGATGATGCGGTCTGCCACCCACCATGTATTGCCCGTGCCGCTGAAATAAAAAACGACTGCCGTATGCATAGTAAATTATGAACTGGCCAGATAAGCGTTGATGAAGGCGTCCAGCTCGCCGTCCATCACCGCCGCGACGTTGCCCGTTTCCTCGCTCGTGCGGTGATCCTTGACCATGCTGTAGGGATGAAACACATACGAACGGATCTGGCTGCCCCATTCGATCTTTTTCATCTCGCCCTTGATCTCCTGTATCTCTCTCATCTTCTCGCTTTCGCGCCTCTCGATGAGCTTTGATCTGAGCATGCGCATCGCCGTTTCCCTGTTCTGTATCTGCGAGCGCTCGTTCTGGCACTGCACCACGATGTTCGTGGGCAGATGCGTGATGCGGATGGCGGATTCCGTCTTGTTGACATGCTGGCCGCCCGCGCCGGACGACCGGTAGGTATCCACGCGCAGATCATCCGGATTGATTTCAATATCGGCGTCGTCGTCTTCCAGATCGGGCATCACGTCGAGCGAAGCAAACGATGTGTGCCGCCGGGCGGACGAATCGAACGGAGAGATGCGCACAAGCCTGTGAACGCCCTTTTCCGCCTTTAAATAGCCGTAAGCGTTTAATCCTATGACTTCGAATGTGACGCTCTTGACGCCCGCCTCGTCGCCCGCGAGAAAGTCGAGCAGGCGCAGCGTATATTTCTTGCGCTCCGCCCAGCGCGTGTACATGCGGTAAAGCATCTCCACCCAGTCCTGCGCTTCGGTGCCGCCCGCCCCCGCGTGCAGCGAGAGTATCGCGCCGTTGGCGTCATATTCGCCGCGCAGCAGCGCTTTGAGGCGCAGCTCGGTCACGTCGCTGCGCAACGACGCGATTTCATTCGTGAGTTCCTCGGCCATGTCGCTGTCGCCCGATTCATCCACGAGTTCCAGCATCACCGCCGCGTCGTCGAGCCTTTGCGTGATCTTGGAAAACTGTTCGAGCTTATCTTCAATCGGTTTGACCTTTTTGTTGACCTTATGCGCTTCCTTGACATCGTCCCAGAACCCGGGCGCTTCCATCTGCCCATGCAGCTCGGAAAGCTCCTGCTTGAGCGTTTCCACACCCAGCGCCGCCTCGGCTTCCTTCGTCAGCGTTCTGATTTCCGTCAACGCCTGTTTTGCTTCGTCTGTTGTCAGCATAGTCTCCTCTTACTGCTCCTGTCCGCAGCAATTTTTGAATTTCTTGCCGCTGCCGCACGGGCACGGCGAATTGCGCCCCACCTTGTTTCCGCTCGAATCGTGCACCTTTTTGGGGACCTCGCGCGGCGCTTCGCGCTGCTGCGGCCTTGAGGTCAGCTTCACATGATAGAGCATCGTCAGCGTATCCTGCTGGATGTCGCGCACCATCTCCTCGAACATATCGAAGCCCTCGTTGCGGTATTCGATGATCGGGTCGCGCTGTCCGTAGGCGCGCAGGCCGATGCCCTGACGCAGCTGATCCATCGCATCGATATGCGCCATCCACTTCTCATCCACCACACGCAGCAGTATGATGCGCTCGATCTCGCGCATGCTCTGCCCGCCCTGCGCGATCTCGTCTTCCTTGAGCTTGTATATTTTGAGCGCGGTTTCGAGTATGCGCTCCTTTGCTTTCTCGGGCGTTAAGTCCTCAATTTCCTCAGGCTTGAAAAACGACATTCCCCTCGGGAGAAATATTTTCGAGAAAAAGTCGGTCAGCGCCGTCAGATCCCATTCCTCGGGGAACACATTTTTCGGGCAATGGATCTCCACCATTTCGCCGCTCAGCTCGCTGAGCATATTATCGACGTTCTCGCGCATATCCGCGCCCGTCAATACCATGCGCCGCTGCGAATAGATCAGCTCACGCTGCTTGTTCATCACGTCGTCGTATTGGAGCACGCTCTTTCTGATCTCGTAGTTGCGCGCTTCAATGCGTTTCTGCGCCGATTCGATCTGGCGCGTCAGCATGCCTGCCGCGATCGGGATGTCGTCGTTCTTGCTGACCGCGCTGATGAAGCCCTGAACGCGTTCTCCGCCGAACAGGCGCATCAGATCGTCCGACATCGATATGAAGAACACGGATGAGCCAGGGTCGCCCTGGCGCCCGGCGCGGCCTCGCAGCTGGTTGTCGATGCGGCGCGACTCATGCCGCTCGGTGCCGACGATATGCAGACCGCCGAGCGACACGACCTCGTCGTGCTCGGGCTGCATGGATTTCTTATGATTTTCGAGCAGCTCCTCATAGCGCTTGCGGGCGCGCAGTATGTCTTCGTCGTCCGTCGGCGCATGGCCTATGGCCTGCTCGATAAGTTCTTCGGTAAAGTCTTCAAGGCGCATATCGGCGCGCGCCGAAAAGTCCGGATTGCCGCCGAGTATGATATCGGTACCGCGGCCGGCCATGTTCGTCGCGATCGTCACGGCGTTCCTTTTGCCCGCCTGCGCGATGATCAGCGCCTCTTTTTCATGGTGCTTGGCGTTCAGCACGTTGTGCTTGACGCCCGTGCGCATGAGCATGCCCGAAAGCCGTTCTGATTTTTCCACCGACACCGTGCCCACGAGCACGGGACGGCCCGTTTCATGCACGCGCTTGATCTCCTCGACCACGGCGCGGAACTTGCCTTCCTCGGTCGCGTAGATCATGTCGTTCATGTCGTCGCGGATCATCGGCTTGTTTGTGGGTATCTGCACGACGTCGAGACTGTAAATGCCCTGAAATTCGTCCTCTTCCGTTTTGGCTGTGCCCGTCATGCCCGAAAGCTTGTCGTACATGCGGAAATAGTTCTGGAACGTGATCGTCGCGAGCGTGCGCGTTTCGCGCTCCACCTTGACGTTCTCCTTGGCTTCGATCGCCTGATGGAGTCCCTCGCTGTAGCGGCGGCCCACCATCAAACGCCCCGTGAACTCATCCACAATCACGACCTGCCCGTCTTTGACGACATAGTCGATATCGCGCTTCATCAAGTTGTTCGCCTTGAGCGCCTGATTGATATGGTGATACAGCTCCGTATTTTCGATATCCGAGAGATTGTCGACGCCGAACGCCTTCTCGCATTTGGCGACGCCCTGCTCTGTCAAATTGATCGCTTTGAGCTTCTCGTCAATCGTGAAATCGTCTTCCTCTTTGAGTTGGCGCACGAAACGGTCCACCGTCGTGTACATATCGGTGCTCTTTTCGCCCGCGCCAGAAATGATGAGCGGCGTTCTCGCTTCGTCGATCAGTATGCTGTCCACCTCGTCGACGACGGCGAAGCTTAAATCGCGCTGAACCATGCGGTCCTTGTGCACGACCATATTGTCTCTTAAATAGTCAAAGCCGAACTCGTTGTTGGTGCCGTAGACGATATCGCAGCGATACGCGTCACGGCGTTCCTCCGGCGTTACCTCGTGGATCACAAGGCCCACCGTGAACCCGAGGAACGCGTACAGCTTGCCCATCCACTCCGAGTCTCTCTTGGCAAGGTAATCGTTCACGGTGACCACATGAACGCCCTTGCCCGCAAGCGCGTTGAGACACACGGCCAGCGTCGCCACGAGCGTTTTGCCTTCGCCTGTTTTCATCTCGGCGATGCGCCCCTGATGCAGCACAATACCGCCGATCAGCTGAACGTAGAAATGCCGCATGCCGAGTACGCGGCTCGACGCTTCTCTGACCTGCGCAAACACCTCGGGCAGCAGATCGTCAAGGCTCTCGCCGTCCGCAAAGCGCTTTTTAAATTCATCGGTTTTGGCGGCCAGCTCTTTGTCGCTGAGCACTTTAAACTGTTCCTCCAGCGCTTCCACCGTATCCGCAAGCTTTCTTATTTTTTTGAGCCGGGAATCGTTGCTGCCGGCGATCACATTTTTTAAAAGACCCATAATATTCCCTTCCATGTCTTACAAGACATTTACGGCTTTTCGCACAAGGCTTGAAGCACATACTGTATCATTCTACCACTTGACGGGCTCTTATTCAACAGTTTCAGGTGTGAAGCATTCGTGAACAAAATGCACGGAAATTTCTTGATTCTTTTATGTGACAATACCCCCCAAACGTTGACTTTATTCTCTTTTTTGTGTTATCGTATAAAATATTTTTAATGCATGAAGGTGATGAAGCTGTGGCAAAAGTGACAATTGACAAGGACGCCTGCAAAGGCTGCGGGCTGTGCGTAACGGCGTGCCCCAAGAACATCGTGGTGCTTTCCAAAACCGGCATCAACGCAAAAGGCTACAACCCCGTGGAGATTACGGATATGGCGCTGTGCATCGGATGCGCGAACTGCGCGAAAATGTGCCCCGATTTTGTGCTGACTGTGGAAAAGTAGAGCCTGCTTTGGCTTCAACAATAAGATAAGGTGGCTTTAAAATGGCAAGAGTTTTAATGAAAGGCAATGAGGCGATCGCGGAAGCGGCAATTCAGGCGGGATGCCGTTTCTTCTTTGGTTATCCGATCACGCCTCAGAATCAGATCCCGGAATACATGTCGCGGCGCATGCCCGAGGTCGGCGGCACATTTCTGCAGGCCGAATCCGAGGTCTCCGCGATTAACATGGTGTACGGCGCGGCGGGCGCCGGCGCGCGCGTGATGACGTCGTCTTCCTCCCCCGGCATCAGCTTGAAGCAGGAAGGCATCAGCTATATCGCCTGCGCGGAGCTGCCGTGCGTCATCGTCAACATGGTGCGCAGCGGGCCCGGGCTCGGCGGCATACTGCCCTCTCAGGGCGACTACTTCCAGTCGGTCAAGGGCGGCGGCCACGGCGATTACCATCTGATCGTATACGCGCCGTCTTCGGTGCAGGAAGCGGCGGACTGTGTGATGGAAGCGTTTGAAGCGTCGGATTATTACCGCGTACCCGCGCTTGTGCTCGGCGACGGCATGATCGGCCAGATGATGGAGCCCGTTGAGTTCACGCAGCCCAAGAAGCGCGATCAGAAGCAAAAAACATGGGCCGCAACCGGCTGGGACGGCAAGAGGGACCGCGCCATTATCAACTCGCTCTACATCGAAGCGGAAGAGATGAGCGCCGTCACCGCGCGGCTGCAAAGCGTCTACCGCGAAATCGAGAAGAACGAAACGCAGTACGAGGAATTCATGATGGACGATGCGGAGATCGGCATCGTGGCCTATGGCACCACGTCTCGCATCGTGCGCAACGCCATCACCAAGGCGCGCAAGGAGTTCGGCATCAAAGCGGGGCTCATCCGTCCCATTACGGTGTGGCCTTTCCCGTATGCGCCGATCGCAGACGCGGCGAAGAGAGTCAAGGGCTTCCTCGCCGTCGAGATGAGCACCGGCCAGATGGTGGAAGACGTCCGCCTCGGCGTCAACGGCGCCTGCCCCGTCTCCTTCATCGGGACAACGGGCGGCATTGTGCCGACGCCGAACCAGATTATCGAGAAATTAAAAGAGATTAAGGAGGGAATGTAGCGATGGCTGTGGTATTCAAAAAGACGCCGCTCATATGTGACGTTCCTTTTCACTATTGCCCGGGCTGTACGCACGGTATTGCGCACCGTTTGGTGGCGGAATGCATAGAAGAGATGGGCTTGCAGGACAAAACCCTTGGCGTGGTGCCCGTGGGCTGCGCGGTTTTCGCCTATAATTATTTCAACGTGGATACCTTTCAGGCGTCGCACGGCCGCGCTCCGGCTGTGGCCACAGGCGCGAAGCGCGTTCACCCCGATAAGCTTGTGTTCACGTATCAAGGCGACGGCGACCTCGCCTCCATCGGCGCGGCGGAGATCGTACACGCCGCGGCGCGCGGCGAGAAGATCACCACGATATTCATCAACAACGCGATATACGGCATGACAGGCGGCCAGATGGCCCCCACCACGCTCGTCGGACAGAAGACCACCACCTCGCCGTACGGCCGCGACTCGAGCCACTGCGGCTTCCCCGTGCGCGTTTCCGAGATGCTCTCCACGCTGGAGGGCGCGGCTTATATCGAGCGCGTGTCGCTGCACGATGTGCCGAACATCAACAAAGCCAAAAAAGCCATCCGCAAGGCGTTTGAAACGCAGATGGCGGGCAAAGGCTTTTCGCTTGTGGAGATACTCTCCACCTGCCCGACCAACTGGGGCCTCTCCCCTGTGGAAGCCTTGGATTGGCTCAAGGAAAACATGATTCCTTATTATCCGCTGGGCGTTTATAAGGAGGCAAAATGATATGACAAACGAAATCATTATGGCGGGCTTCGGCGGACAGGGCGTGCTGCTGATGGGCCAGCTGCTGGCCTACGCCGGCATGACCGAAGAAAAGAACGTCTCCTGGCTGCCCTCATATGGCCCCGAGATGCGCGGCGGTACGGCAAACTGCTGCGTGATCGTCTCGGACGAGCCAGTCGGCTCCCCCGTTGTGACGGAGGCCGACGCTGTGATCGTGATGAACAAGCCGTCACTCGATAAATACGAGAGCGCTTTAAAGCCGGGCGGTGCGCTGTTTATCAATTCCTCGCTGATCGACAAAAAAGCGACGCGCGATGATATTGCGGTGCATTACATCCCCGTCAACGAGATCGCGGCGGAGGTCGGCAACGCGCGTGTCGCGAACATCGTGATGCTCGGCGCCTATGTGGCCTCATCGGGCGCGGTCTCTAAAAAGAGTGTGATCGAGGCTGTCGAATACGTGCTCGGCAAGGGCAAGGCGCACCTGATCCCCGTCAATGAAAAAGCGTTTGACGAAGGCGCGAAGCACGTGAAATAGCTCCAACTTATATCCTTTGTCCATTGAAAGAGCAACCAAATCAACCGGCTGCTCTTTTTTATTGTCAAGTTATCGTCACAGATAACGATAATACCAATGTATTATTCTTCTTTGATAAGTATTTTTTTCATTCTGGCTTTCGGAGGATTTTCTTATGAATATTCAAAATATCTCATTCCCCTGGTCCGATAAAAATTATTCGGGGAGCCGCGTGGCTTCCAACGGTTCAAATCTGCCGGGCTCAAGCAAATTTTTTTGTATTATGGGGTACGTTTCCTCCGATGACAAAACTGTAAACTTTCTACCTGACGGCAGATATAACTATCATGTTCAAGGCAGAAATTTATTTACCGGCAAAAACATGACCGATGAAGAAAAGTGGATGGCTATCACATCCGAATATGCGGGCAAAGTGATTACATATAAAGATTTTGCACAAATGCTGATGGATATGTGCGCTTCCGGATTGATGACAATTAACGAAGCAGGCATGATCGGTGCTCATGTCAGCAGCGTGATGGACGGAAGGAAAGAAGAGTATCACCAACTCGGCATCTATGATTTTATCGATCCGCTATATTCGTTTATAAGCGTCAACTTCGCAGAATTATTGGCTGATTTATCTAGCGATGAACGGACTTATGTATGTGATGAAGCCCACGATCCCCGACCATATTTGCGAGAATTCTATACAAAAATGATTTCATTGCTTTCAGGATGTGCCATATCAAACTGTTCGGCATAAACAGGCTTATAATACTAATCATTTTAACGACAAAGCAGTTGCATAACGAAAGGATCTATACAAATGAGAATTGAAGGCAGTTATCTTATGCCGTCGAGCGCTTCAGAAAAAACAGGTGAAGTCAAAAACACCTCACCGAATAATACAGTCAGCTCATTTTCTGATTTTTACGAGCATATTAGCGAAGATGCTTCCGCCATTTATGAAAAACGAGTATATTACAGAGTTGAAGTGGCTGAAACATACGAAAAGCCTGATTATTCGACCATGAGCGACAACGAAATATACAACGCTGTGCTTGATGAATACAAACATAAATACGGTGATGATTTCTTGGAAAGAGAGAAGTTATGCTTGTCTCCCGTGACATATGAAGAATCAAAGATTTATTTTGACTTTCACCTCAAGTTAGAAAAACTCCTTGGCGGGTCAAAGCAAATCCGTGCTGCGGCACGGGAAGCCGCATATGGGGATATGACCGATGACGAAGTAAGAGAAGCCATCGTCAAACAGTACAGTCAGGATAGCATGACTTTACGTGATTTTATGTATATAAGCTATGAAATGAAGCGGGTTGGCGTCGATGTCGGGACTTGGCAGCTCGCTTCCCTGATGCAATCCGACCCCGAGCCTAACAAACCGCGTATGATCAGTCATGGCCTCAATTATACGCCCCAGACGGCTCAAGAAAAAAATGACTGTTTTTTGAGCTTGGTCGATAAGCCGTTGAATACCGCCAGCTTAATCACGCATCTCAATGGAATGCGTTTTGCCAATACACCGGCGTACAGCCATCTGACCGATCAATTCATTTCAAACCTTTATTACCGACGACGCCTTTTGTCATCGGCGCGGCGGCATGCTTCAGCTGCGCGCCCAAATTAAGAGAGCGGCTCATGCGCATTCCTGTATTCAGCAAGTATATAGAGAATTACAAATACAGAACGGGGTTTCCCGGAAAAACGGTGATTTTCAGTCTCGTTTTTTTATGGGTGATGCTTTTGATTTCCTGTATTCTTGCGGCGTCATTATGGATCACCCTCCTGCTTGGATGTCGGCGTTTGCGTCACTATCCATGTTATCATGGTCTCAAGGCCAAAAAATAATAACCGTAAAACATACAACAATAAAAACGGATAAACCGCTCGCCTGTGGATGACAAGAAAAGAGACCGCCGGTTTGCTTCCGGCGGCCTTGCTGATTATTCATTCTTAATTTTAATTAAGAGATATTCATCAGTATGTTGTCGATCGCCGCGCCCGGCGGAACCATCGGCAGCACCATCGCATCCTGATCGATCGCACACTGTATCAGCGACGGGCCGTCGTGCTTCAGCGCTGCCTTCAGCGCCTGCTTAAAATATGTGCTCGGCAAGGGCAAGGCGCACCTGATCCCCGTCAATGAAAAAGCGTTTGACGAAGGCGCGAAGCACGTGAAATAGCTCCAACTTATATCCTTTGTCCATTGAAAGAGCAACCAAGAATAATTGGATGCTCTTTTTATATGAGATTCTAATCAATTATCATGTCCGCAGCGGGTGCAAATCATTTTTAAAATCCTTATTAATATTCATTTGCATTATCATTAAGGAAATGATAGAATAAACAAACAAATTACGGATGCTCACCACAGTATTCAAAAAAGAACAGGAGGCAATGACCATGGAGGAAAACAAACGGCTGACCAACGAAGTCGGCGCACCAATCAGCGACAACGAGAACTCAATCACAGCAGGCCCAAGGGGGCCGGTCGTCATGCAGGATGTGTGGCTCATGGAGAAGATGGCCCACTTTAACAGGGAAGTTATTCCCGAACGCCGCATGCATGCCAAGGGCTGGGGCGCTTACGGCAAGCTGACAGTCACCCATGATATTTCGCAATACACAAAAGCGAAGGTATTGCAGCCTGGCAAGCAAACAGAGCTGTTTATCCGCTTTTCCACCGTCGCGGGCGAGCGCGGTGCGGCCGACTGTGAGCGCGATATACGCGGGGTTGCCGTCAAGTTCTATACCGAGGAAGGAAACTGGGACCTTGTCGGCAACAACACGCCCACCTTTTTCATCCGCGACGTTCACAATTTTTCCGATCTGAACCGCGCAGTCAAGCGCGACCCCCGCACGGGCCGCCGTTCGGCGCAAAACAACTGGGATTTCTGGACGCTGCTTCCCGAATGCTTTCATCAGATCACTGTCGTCATGAGCGACAGAGGCATACCCGCATCCTTCAGGAATATGCATTTCTTTGGAGAGCATACGTTCTCACTGTACAACGCAAAAAATGAACGCGTGTGGTGCAAATTCCACTTCAAAACAAAGCAGGGCATCAAAAACCTGTCCAATGCAGAGGCTGCGAACATCAACGGCATGGACCGGGAGTTCCACGGCAAGGATCTTTTTGAAGCCATTGAGCGGGGCGATTATCCGCAGTGGACCATGTATATTCAGGTCATGACCGAGCAGCAGGCCAAGGAACACTATGAGAACCCGTTTGACATCACAAAGATCTGGCGTCATAAGGAATACCCGCTCATCGAGGTCGGGGTGCTGGAGCTTAACCGCAATCCCGAGAACTATTTTGCCGAGGTTGAGCAATCCGCCTTTACCCCCGCCCATGTCGTGCCGGGCATAGGGTTTTCTCCGGACCGCTTTTTGCAGGGACGTCTGTTCTCTTACGGAGATGCTCAGCGATATCGATTGGGTGTGAACCACAACCTGATTCCCGTCAATCAGGCAAAATGCGAGGTCAGCGATTACCATCGGGACGGCGCCATGCGTGTGGACGGCAACTACGGCGGAACACCCGCTTATTCGCCCAACAGCTACGGCGCGTGGACGGCCCAGCCGGAAGTGATGGAGCCGCCGCTTGATCTTAACGGCGCGATGTACCGTTACGACCCAAAGGACGACCCCACCGACGACTGTTTCCGTGCCGGAGGCGATTTATGGCGCGTACTCACGGAGGATAAAAAGCAGATACTGATCGAGAACACCGCCGGGGACATTGCGCCGTGTACGGAAAACATCAAGTACCGTCACGCGGTTCACTGTTACCTTGCCGATACGGAATACGGCGAACGCTTCACCCAAGCGGCCGGTCTTGATATTGTCAGGGTCAAAGAGCTCGCAAAGCTTGACCATAAGGGCCTGGCCGCGGCGACCACATGACCGCAGGCAATAAAGACGACAAACATAACCAGCCGCGGTATTGACCGGCTTTGGCAGCCGGTTATTCCAAAGGGTACAAATTGGCACTTGTGCCCTTTGGGCCGCGGCTGTATGATTCTGTTGATTTAATGAAACAAGCGACAACGGCGATGGTGCAACATGATTGTTAAAAATGTGATTCTTATCCTGTTCGGCTTTATCCTATTGAGCCTCGGTGCTATCGGCATCTTTCTCCCCATATTGCCGACGACGCCGTTTGTCATCGGCGCGGCGGCATGCTTCAGTTGCGCTCCCAGACTGAGGGCCCGGTTGATGCGCATTCCTGTTTTCAACAAGTATATTGAAAATTACAAGTACAGGACGGGGCTTCCCAAAAAAACGGTGATCATCAGTCTCGTGTTCCTATGGGTGACGCTTGTGACTTCCTGTATTCTGACGGCATCAGTCTGGATCACCCTCCTGCTTGGCGCAGTCGGCGTCGGCGTCACCGTTCATGTGCTCACGGTCTCAAAACCTAAAAAAAATAAATCAGGAAAGAAAAATGAGAACACATAAGCTGCCCGCTTATTTTGAGAGCCTGTTTAATATTCTTTATTTGAGCACAGCGTTCTTTCTTGGAATCCGCATACTGCTTCTTGGCGGCGCGGCCCCAAAAACGCTGTTCGGCATTATGGCGCTCATACTCGCGTCCGGGGATGCGTGTCATCTTATCCCTCGAGTCGCCGCGGGCTTTTCCCCTGACCGCCAGCGCTTTGCCCGGTCGCTCGGCTTTGGCAAAATGATCACATCGGTCAGCATGACGCTTTTTTATGTGATTTTGTGGCACATTGGTGTGGCGGCGTTTTCATTAACGGGGCTATGGCCCTGGACGTCGGCCGTGTATTTGCTTGCGGCCTCACGCATTATCATATCCGTTCTCCCGCAAAACAAGTGGAGCTCTGACAGTTCGCCGGCTTCATGGGCTGTTTACCGCAATATACCGTTTCTTATGCTGGGCGGTGTTAATTGCATCCTTTTCTTTTTACACAGGAGCGCAGCAGGCTTTGAGCATATGTGGCTTGCCATTCTTTTGAGCTTTGCATTTTATCTGCCGGTTGTGATCTGGTCAAAAAAATATCCGCCAATCGGGATGCTGATGCTGCCGAAAAGCTGCGTTTATATCTGGATAATCACAATGGGCTTATAGCCGTTTTTGCAGGCAAGGCGCACCTGAACCCGATCGGCAAAAGGCGTTTGACGAAGGCGCGTATCTTTAACGGTATTGTTAATTCAATTATCAACAATCTGTGATTTATACTTGAGTGAAACTTCTTTCAATTCTTCAGCCACATCAAAAATGTCTTTGTTGTCAACAACAACTCTGGAACGTTTACCCGGAGAGTCCGGTGAGACCACATCCCAAGCCGTAATCAAGTGGCTTGTTTTTCTTATTCAAAACTGATATTGAACATGATTCTGTTTTCGCTGACCGCATATTCTTCTTTAATTCGTTCTAAATACGGTATATCAACTCCTGAGGCGGTTTTGAACATCACCGGCTCCCTTCCAGAAATAGATATTGTATGGCACGCATACTATCAGATCAACCGACTCTTTTAACATAATACAACATGCAGTTTCGGCATCGCGCAATATTTCGTATACCATATTTGGCTAATGTATACTATCCGCATCATATGAAACGACTGCCGCGCTGCCGGAAAAGTCAGATACTTCGCTCGTTTCCTTGACTCAGGATAACATGAAATGAGACCGCCGGTTTGTTTCCGGCAGCCTCTTGCGAAGTCTTGATATCATTAAGTTTTAAGAGATGTTCATCAGTATGTTGTCGATCGCCGCGCCCGGCGGAACCATCGGCAGCACCATCGCATCCTGATCGATCGCGCACTGTATCAGCGACGGGCCGTCGTGCTTCAGCGCCGCCTTCAGCGCCTGTTTAAAGCCTTGAGCATCGTCAATTTTTTGCGCGAAGTACCCGAAGCCGCGCGCGATCGCGCAAAAATCAAGAGACGGCAGCGTGGTTTCCGAATACCGCTTGTTGAAAAGCAGCGTCTGCCACTGGCGCACCATGCCGAGCGTGTGGTTATCAAACAGTATCGTGATGACCGGGATGTTGTAGCGTATCGTGGTCGCCATCTCATTGAGGTTCATCCGCAGACACCCGTCGCCCGTGATGTGAATCACCGTCTTTTCGGGGCTCGCCACCTTCGCGCCGATCGCCGCGCCGAGACCATAGCCCATTGTGCCAAGGCCGCCCGACGTTAAGAACTTGTTGCGCTTTTTGAACGGATAATACTGCGCCGTCCACATCTGATGCTGCCCCACGTCCGTCACGATGACCGCGTCCTCGCCGAGGCATTCATCAATGGCCTCCATGATCTGTCTGGGCAGCAGCCCTTCGGGTATGGACGCTTCGTTTTCGGCTTTCCATTCGTTGACGCTTTTCACCCATTCGGGATGCTGCTTTTTGGGCATATGCGGGTTTAAAATGCCGAGCGCCGTTTTGATATCCTGAATCACGTGCAGGTACGTCGGGATATTCTTGTTGACCTCAGACGCGTCGATATCGATCTGAATGATCTTCGCGTGTGAGGCGAAATTGCTCACGTCGCCCGTCACCCTGTCGCTGAAGCGCGCGCCGAGCACAAGCAGCAAATCGCAGTTCTGAAACGCCATGTTGCTCGCCTTGGTGCCGTGCATGCCCACGAGCCCCATGTAAAGCGGATGCTTTGAGGGAAACGCGCTGACACCCATCAGCGTGCTCGCCACCGG
This sequence comes from Bacillota bacterium, assembly GCA_023461435.1. Taxonomy (GTDB): domain Bacteria; phylum Bacillota; class Clostridia; order Christensenellales; family SZUA-584; genus SZUA-584. Next base: position 225,224 of record JAEYLC010000010.1, on the reverse strand, counting down.
CGCGTCAAGCTTTTCCGCAAGCTCATAGAGCTCGTCGCCCGCGCCGGACAGCACCACACCGCCGCCCGCGAGTATCACGGGCCGTTCCGCCTTTTCCACGAGCTCTTTGATCTCGGTCGTGGGGACATCGGAATATTTGCACGCGATCACGTAGTTCTCTTCGGGTGCTGTGTACTCGCAGAGCTGCGTAAACAGATCGCTCGTGATATCGATGAGCACCGGGCCCGGACGGCCGCAGCGCGCAAACGCGAACGCCTCGCGGAACACATCCGAAATGCGCGTGATATCCTTTATCTGGTAGTTGTGCTTGGTGATGGGCATCGACACGCCCATGATGTCCACTTCCTGAAAGCTGTCCGTACCGAGCAGCGCCGCGGGCACGTTGCCCGTGATCGCGACGACCGGAATGGAATCCATGTACGCCGTGGCCAGCCCCGTCACCAGATTCGTGCAGCCGGGGCCCGACGTCGCGATGCAGACGCCGACCTTGCCCGTCGCGCGCGCGTATCCGTCCGCCGCGTGCGAAGCGCCCTGTTCGTGCGCCGTCTCAATGTGCGTGATGCTTGAGCGTTCGTCGTACAGCGCGTCGTAAAGCTTGATGACCTTGCCGCCCGGATACCCGAATACGGTATCCACACCCTCACGCTTGAGACATTCCATGATGATTTGTACGCCTGTCAACTGCATGCTTCACTCCCCTTATTCCAAAATCGCGCCCTTGTCCGCCGAGGACACCATGCGCGCGTAACGGTACAGCCAGCCGCTCGTCACGCTGAGCTCGCGTTTTTCAAGGCTGCCGAGCCGTTTTTCGATTGTGCTTTGATCCACCTTCAAATTGAGCTTTCGCGCGGGGATATCGATCTCGATCGTATCACCCTCTTCGATCACGGCGATCACGCCGCCCGCCTGCGCCTCGGGAGACACATGGCCGATGGCCGCGCCTCTCGTCGCGCCGCTGAAGCGCCCGTCCGTGATCAGCGCGACGGTTTTATCCATGCCCATGCCCGCCAGTGCCGACGTGGGCCCAAGCATCTCGCGCATGCCCGGCCCGCCCGAGGGGCCTTCGTATCGTATCACGACGACATCGCCGTCGTTGATTTTTCTGTCGTATATCGCTTTGATCGCGGCTTCTTCGCCGTCGAAGACGCGCGCGGGGCCGCTGTGCACCATCATTTCAGGCGCGACGGCGGACTGCTTCACCACGCCGCCGTCCGGCGCGATGTTGCCGCGCAGCACCGCGATACCGCCCTCCTTGGAGTACGGCGCGTCGACGCTCTTGATCACGCTCGGATCGAGAATCACCGCACTGTTTACAGCTTCGCCGATCGTCGTGCCCGCCACGCATTTTGCGTCTTGCTTGATGAACCCATGCTTTTTAAGCTCGTTCAGCACCGCGTAAACGCCGCCCGCCGCGTGCAGATCAACGATGTGCGTGCGGCTCGCGGGCGCGAGCTTGCAGAGGTTCGGCGTTCTCTTGCTGATCTGATCCACGATATCGAGGCTCAAAGCGATGCCGCATTCGTGCGCGATCGCGGGCAGATGCAGCACCGAATTCGTCGAGCAGCCGAGCGCCATATCGAGCGACAGGCCGTTTTCAAACGCGTCGCCCGTCATGATATCGAGCGGCTTCAAATCCATTTCGAGCAGCTTCATGAGCTGCATGCCGCTATGCTTCGCGTGACGGATGCGCGCCGCGTGCACAGCCGGTATCGTGCCGTTGCCGACTAGCGCCATACCGAGCGCTTCGGTCAGGCAGTTCATGCTGTTGGCCGTGAACATGCCGGAGCACGAGCCGCAGCCCGGGCATACCGAGTTTTCGAGACTGTCGAGCTCCTCCTCGCCGAGCTTGCCCGCGCTGTACGCGCCGACCGCTTCGAAAATCGTGGTCAGGCTCGCGTCTGCGCCGCTCAAATCCTTGCCGGGCAGCATCGGGCCGCCCGAGACGAATATCGAGGGGCGGTTGAGCCGCGCGGCCGCCATCAGCATGCCGGGCACGATCTTGTCGCAGTTCGGCACGAACGCGACCGCGTCGAAGCCGTGCGCCATCACCATCGATTCAATCGAATCCGCGATCAGCTCGCGCGACGCGAGCGAATAGCGCATGCCCGCGTGCCCCATCGCGATGCCGTCGCAGACGCCGATGGACGGCACCATGATCGGCGTGCCTCCCGCCATTCTCACGCCGTCGGCCACAGCCTTGGCGATTTTATCAAGATGCATATGACCGGGCACGATCTCGCTCTGCGCCTGGACGATGCCCACAAGCGGACGCGATATCTCCTCGTCCGTATAGCCCATCGCTTTAAACAAAGACCGGTGCGGCGCTCTGTCCGCGCCTTTTTTCACACTGTCGCTGATCATATTTACGCCTCCAAAAACCCGATGACGGTGTCCGTCATCTGCGTTGTCGATACCGTTTTTTCGTCCGACAGCGCGATATCCTTAGTGCGCGCGCCGCTCTCCAGCGCGCGGCTTACCGCGTTTTCGATTCTTTTTGCGATATCATCGCGCTCCAGCGAATGGCGCAGCATCATCGCCGCCGAGAGTATCGTCGCGAGCGGATTCGCCAGCCCCTGGCCCGCGATATCCGGCGCGCTGCCGTGTACGGGCTCGTACATGCCGAGCGTCCCCGAACCGAGGCTCGCCGACGGCAGCATACCGATGCTGCCTGTGATCATCGCGGCTTCGTCCGAGAGTATGTCGCCGAACATGTTTTCGGTCACGATCACGTCAAACTGTTTGGGGTTCCTCACAAGCTGCATCGCCGTGTTATCAACATACAGATGAGAGAGCGTGATCGCGGGATATTCCTTGGCGACCTCCGTCACCACGCTGCGCCACAGCCGCGACGACTCGAGTATGTTCGCCTTATCGACGCTGACCACCTGCTTTTTGCGGCCCATCGCCGTTTTCATCGCGACATGCGCGATGCGGCGCACCTCTTCGGCGCTGTAGCGCATCGTGTCGTAAGCCCAGGTCTCGCCGCGCTCTTTTTTGCCGAAATACAGGCCGCCGGTCAGCTCGCGGATCACAATGATATCAAGGCCGCCTTCCGTGAGCGCGGGCTTTAACGGGCAGGCCTCCGCAAGCTCCTTATAGAGCAGAGCGGGGCGCACGTTCGCAAAGAGCCCAAGCCCCGCGCGCAGGTCGAGCAGCGCGTTTTCGGGGCGCATATCGGACGGAAGCGTATCCCACTTCCAACCGCCGACAGCGCCGAGCAGCACCGCGTCGCTTTCCTTCGCGCCCTTGAGCGTTTCCTCGGGCAGCGGGCGTCCCACGCTGTCGATCGCGCAGCCGCCTGCGAGATAATGCGTGTAGGTAAGCTCAAGGCCCGTTCCGTTTGTCGCGTGGCCGAGTACGCGCAGCGTTTCGCCGATCACCTCCGGGCCGATACCGTCGCCCGCTATCACCGCAATCCTTTTTTCCATTGTGTCACCTCTTTAAAACTTATTAAGCCGCTTTATTCATCCAGCAGCAGAAAATCGATTGAATCGATCAGCGCGAACAAGCTCGCTTCAATAACGTCGGTGGAGACGCCCATCGTCCGCCAGTAACGCTCGCCGTCGCTCGACTCGATCACAACGCGCACCTTGGCCCCCGTCGCCGCATCCGTATCGAGCACACGCACCTTGTAGTCAGTCAGCGTCACGCCCTTGAGCGCCGGAAAAAAGGCCCCGAGCGCTTCGCGCAGCGCTTTATCGAGCGCGTTGACCGGGCCATTGCCCTCCGCGGCCGCCATGCGGTTTTCACCGTCCACGTCCACCTTGACCACGGCGTACGCGCCGAACGTGTTTTCATGCGTGGGTTCGTCGCTCACCTTGAAATGCACGAGAGAGAACTTCGATGTGTGCATCCCAAGCTCCTTCATCACGAACAGCTTGAAGCTGCTCTCCGCGCCCTCGTAGCTGAAGCCTTCGCTCTCCATGTTCTTGAGCGTTTCCATGAGCCGCGCGACCTCCGCCTTGTTTTCGGCCACATCCGGGAATATACCTTTAAGCTTTTCGGCCATCGCGCTTTTGCCCGCGACCTCGGAAAGCAGGAATTCCCGGCTGTTGCCCACGAGAGACGGCTCGATGTGCTCAAACGAGCCTTTGGCCTTGCAGAGTCCGTCGATATGCATACCGCCCTTGTGCGCAAACGCGTTGCGCCCCACATACGGCAGCGTTTCGTCAAAGGACAGGTTTGTGATCTCCGCCGCTTCGCGGGCGACCGAATACAGCTTGCCGATATGATCGCCGATGCATTCGTACCCGAGCTTTAATTGCAGGTTCGGTATGACGGACGACAGCCGCGCGTTGCCGCTGCGCTCGCCGAAGCCTAATAGCGTGCCCTGCACATGGCAGGCGCCGAGCTGTACCGCGATGATCGAATTCGCCACCGCGAGCTCCGTATCGTTGTGCGCGTGGATACCGAGCTTTTTATCCACCGCGTCAAGCGACGCCCGCACCGCGGCTTTAAGCTCTTCCGGCATCGTGCCGCCGTTCGTATCGCACAGCACGATCACGTCCGCGCCCGCGCGGCAGGCGGTTTTCAGCACCTCGATCGCGTACTCGGGGGTTGCCTTGTACCCGTCGAAGAAATGCTCGGCGTCGAACATGACCTCCTTGCCGTTATCCTTTAAGAACTTCAACGTATCGTAGATCATGCCTAAGTTTTCTTCAAGCGTCGTGCCGAGCACTTCAGTCGCGTGCAGGTCCCACGCCTTGCCGAATACCGCGACGGCCTCCGTACCCGCGTCCATCAGCGCTTTCACGCCAAGGTCAGCCTCCACGGGCGTATTTTTGCGGCGCGTGCTGCCGAAGGCCACAAGGCGCGCATTTTTAAGCCGCACCTTCACGGCTTCTTCGAAGAACTGCCGCTCTTTAGGATTAGAGGCAGGATTCCCTGCCTCTATATAATCGACTCCGAGGCTATCCAGCAGCGCCAGCATCTGCAGCTTGTCGGACAGCGAATAGTTGATTCCGCGCGCCTGCGCGCCGTCGCGCAGCGTGGAATCGAATATGTCTATCTTCCTGCTCATCTTCCTGCTCCTTATTTGGGGCCGTTTAGAATTCAGGTTCTTCCTGCCAGGGCATCATTTTTCTGAGTTCCTTGCCCACCTTTTCAACCGGCAGCTCTCTTTCGATACGCCGTTTTGCGAGGAAGCCCGGGCGGCCCGCCTTGTTTTCCGAGATCCAGCGGCTTGCGAAAACGCCTTCCTGAATCTCCTGCAGCACCTTTTTCATCTCTTTCCTTGTCTCGTCCGTGATAATTCGGCGCCCGATCGAGTAATCGCCGAACTCAGCCGTATCGCTGATCGAATACCGCATATAGGAAAGACCGCCTTTGTTGATCATATCGACAATCAGTTTCATCTCGTGAATACATTCAAAGTAAGCGCTCTCCGGCTCGTAGCCCGCTTCCACGAGCGTATCGAAGCCGGCTTTCATTAGTTCGGTCACGCCGCCGCAAAGCACCGCCTGCTCGCCGAAAAGATCGGTTTCCGTCTCTTCGCGGAACGTCGTCGCGAGTATGCCTGAGCGCGCGCCGCCGATGCCCTCCGCATACGCAAGGCCGACATCCAGCGTATCACCCGTCGGGTCCTGCGCCACCGCGATGAGGCACGGCACACCTTTTCCGGCCACGTATTCGCTGCGCACCGTGTGGCCGGGGCCCTTGGGCGCCACCATGAACACGCCGACATCCGCGGGCGGCTTGATCTGGTTAAAGTGGATATTAAAGCCGTGAGCAAACACGAGGTATTTTCCTGCCGTGAGATTCGGCCTCACCGATTCCTCATAGATTTTGGGCTGAAGCTCGTCGTTGACGAGTATCATAATGACATCCGCCGCCTTGGCCGCGTCGTACGCGGTGGCCACCTTGAGCCCGAGGCTCTCGGCCTTCTTCCACGACTTGCTGCCTTCATAAAGGCCGACGACCACGTTAAAACCCGAATCGTGCAAATTGAGCGCGTGGGCATGGCCCTGGCTGCCAAAGCCGATCACCGCGACCGTTTTGTCCGCAAGATACTCTTTGTTACAATCCGACTGATAATACAATTTAGCCACTTTCAAAAATCTCCTTTTAAATAGATATTTTAATTTTCGTATATCATAAAGCTTAAATCTTCTGCATCGCAGCCGCCTGGCTGTTATAGAGCTGAGTGTCACCCATTTCGAGCGCGACCATACCGGTGCGCGCCACCTCTAAAATGTAATAGCTCTTAAACAGCTCGATGCTTTCGTTGATGAACGTGATGGTGCCGCTGATCTGCACCGTTACGCATTTCTCGGCGATATCAAGCACAATGCCCGCGCGCGATTCGATATCCGCCATCAGCTTCTTTTTATCCTCGCCGTCCGTGCTGATTTTCACGAGCGCGATCTCGCGGAATATGCCGTCTTCCGCGGGAATTTCCTTGATCGCCTTCACGTCGAGCAGCTTGTCGAACTGCTTGACCACCTGCTCGGTCACCGCGTCGTCCGCGAACATCACGATCGTGATGCGCGAGAGCGCGGGGTTGCTTGTGACGCCGACCGTCAAGCTCTCAATATTGAAACCGCGCCGGCTGATCAGGCCGGATATTCGCGACAGCACGCCGGGCTGGTTGGAGACGATAAACGATATCACACGCTGCATAAACTAAAACTTCCTTTCCGGTTATAATAAAAAAACCGCATACTCTTCTTTTATGAAGAGACGCAGTTGTCATTCCAACTTCGCGGTACCACTCAACTTGTCTTTAAGCAAAGACCACCTTTAAGGCTCTAACAAGCCCCCATATCATAACGGAATGACCCGGCAATGTCTACTTCGTTCGACACGCAACTCCGGAGGGATTTGTCCTGCGCCATGCTGCCGGTTTGCACCAAACACCGGCTCTCTGCAAGTCACAACCGCCTGACCTGTCTCCATCTACGCTTTTAGTAATATTATACTAACAAACATCCTTTTGTTTGTCAACACGCGATTATATTAAGTTTATGTTTCAATCCGCCTCTTTATACGGCTCAGCCGATTTTCAGCCAGACCGCCCCGCCGCCCGGTATATTGACATCGAGCAGCCCGTCGTTGAGCGTATAGACTTCTCCCGTCAGCTCGCAGAGAGCCTCGCCTTCCAGCAGCGGGCGCAGCCGCGCCGCGTGATCCTGCGGCATCATCGCGCAGTCCGCCGCCAGATCAAAAACCACATGCTTATCTTCACTGCCGCGATTGACGGCGATGAACCGGATGCCGTTTTTCGCGTCCGCGCCGAACGCGTCCCTGCCGTCAAGTATGTACCGCAAAATCCCGATGCAGTCGGCGTCGGGCGAAAAGAACGCCGCGTGGCCCGCCGAGAGCGCGCCGCAATCTGCACGCAGCTTCGATATTTTCCGGTAATGCACTGTCAGATCATAGGCTGCCTCATGGTACGGGCCTCTGTTAAAAGGATCGAGAAAACCCGTCATGCCTTTTTCGTCGCCATAGTAAATGCACGGCACGCCGGGCAGCGCGAACTGCAGCACCGACGCAAGGCGCTGGCGAGCGGCGCCTTTTTCGTTCTGGCTTTCGCTCAGGCGGAACGACGCCTGCTGCTCGCGCGTCAGCGAATGCGGGTCGAGCTTGGTGCTTAAAGCCGTGCGCACGCGCTCGATATCGTGCGACGACAGCAGATTCATCAGCGCGTAATACATGGGCCTTGGATAAACCGCGGCCTGTTCGACGAAGAAATCCTTGAGCTCGCGCGCGTCGATATGGCCCGTTAAAAACGCGACGATGGCGTTGCGCAGCGGGTAGTTCATCACCGAATCGAGCATGCCTCCGAGCGCGTACTTGCGGTGCGCGCCGTAGCTGTATTTCGTGGTCGCGTCCTCCCACACTTCGCCGAGCATCACGGCGTCCGGCCTTTGCTGCTTGGCCGCCGTGTACATGAGCCCCAGCACATCGTCGGGAATCTCATCCGCGACATCGAGCCGGTAGCCACCCGCGCCTTTTTTGATCCAATGGCGCACCACGCTGTCTTCGTCGGTGATCACAAAGCGCTGCCAGTCCGCGTTGTGCTCGTTGACCTCGGGCAGCGATTCAAACCCCCACCAGCTTTTGTACTTGTCGGGATAATGCTCGAACGTATACCACGGGTAATACGGCGACTCCGGGCTGTTTGCCGCGCCGATATCGTCATACGCCTTTTCCAGATTGAAATAGATGCTGTCGCTGCCCGTGTGCGAGAACACGCCGTCCAGCAGAATGCGGATGCCGATAGCTTCCGCCTTTTTACAGAGCGACACAAAATCGTCCCCGGTGCCGAGTACCGGATCGACCTTGCGGTAATCCGCCGTGTTGTAACGGTGGTTGGACGCCGCTTCGAATACCGGGTTTAAATAGATCACGCCCACGCCGAGGGCTTTTAACTCGTCGAGCGATTCTTCAATGCCTTTGAGCGTGCCGCCGTAATAATCGCACGGGTCGTAATGCGTCTGCCCTTTGAGCGGCTTGTAGAGCGGCTCCTCTTGCCAGCGCTTGTGCTCAACCACGCAGCGCCCTTTGGCGCGGTGATATCCAAGCCCCGCCTTCACCGTGGCTTCGCCGCTTCTTTTGAAGCGGTCGGGGAAAATCTGATACATCACGCTGCTGCGGAACCAAGCGGGCGTTTCAAAATCGCTTCGGTAGACGGTCAATTGATAAGCGGGCGGTGCTTCCGTATATGCGACGCCGATGCCGCTTCTCTTCTTGCCCTCCGTGCCGTAATAAACGATTCTGTCTCCCGTATTGACGGTGAAATAATACCAGTAAACGCCCGGCTCCGACGGCGCCGCAAAACTCGCCTGCCAAAAGCCGTTGTCCAGCGCCATCATGATGTCCTGATGATGCCCGTCGCCGGTTAATCGCAGGTAGACGCTGTTGATCTGGCTCAGCCGCGTTTTGAAGCGCAACATCACCGTCTGCCCCTGCGGCACCGCGCCAAAGGGCTCCCTATAGCAATGCAGTGTGGAATCGTGCATCATTTCGTTCCTGTAATTGATCAGCATCGGACTTTAAGCTCCTTTGCCATAATTTCAAAGCCGCCAGATCAGCCGGTTGTATTCGTCCACCGTCCGGTCGGCGCTGAAGAACCCCGCGCATGCCGTATTCATTGCGGCCTTTTTTGCCCAGCCCTGTTTGTCGGTGTAAGAGGTCAGAGCTTTGTTGAAGGCATCTTGATAAGCCTCAAAATCGTACAGCACAAAGAATTTATCCGCCCGGTCGTAGTCGCCGTACAGCAGGGAATTGTAGATACCGTCGAAACGGTGAGTGTCCTCCACGGGCAATGTGCCATCCGTCAGGCGGGAGACCGCATCGCGAATGCTTTGATTGGCGTCAAACAGGCTTTTGGGCTGATACGAGTGGTTCATCTGCATTTCATCGATCTCGGCGGCCAGCGCGCCGAATATGACGATGTTCTCTTCCCCCACCTGCTCGAGTATCTCGATATTCGCGCCGTCCATCGTGCCGAGCGTGACCGCGCCGTTCAGCATGAACTTCATGTTGCCCGTGCCGGAAGCCTCGAGCCCGGCGGTGGATATCTGCTCGCTTAAATCCGCGGCGGGAATCAGCACCTCCGCGAGCGACACGTTGTAGTTCTCAAGAAAGACCACTTGAATAAAATCTTTCGTGCGCGGATGCGCGTTCACAAGCTCCGCCGTCGCGTTGATCAAACGGATGATGTCCTTGGCCCTGCGGTATCCGGGCGACGCCTTGGCGGCAAAAAGAAACGTGACCGGGACGGGCAGCGAAAACGCTTCGTCCTGTGTGAGCCGGTTGTAAAGGTGCAGTATGTGCAGCACCTTCAAAAGCTGCCGTTTGTATTCGTGCAGCCGTTTGGCCTGCACATCGAAAACGGATTCGGGGTTGACGCCAAGGCCCTGCGTCTTTTGAATATAATCGGCAAGCCACCGTTTATTCTGAGCCTTGACCTGCGCGAAATCACTGAGAAACCGCTGATTGGAGACAAAAGGCTTTAAGCGTTTCAGCTCGCTGTAATCGCGCAGAAATTCATCGCCGATATAGTCGCTGATCAGCGCTGTGAGCTTTGGATTGCCCGCGGCAAGCCAGCGCCGCAGCGTGATGCCGTTGGTCACCGCGGTGAATTTATCGGGCGCGATCACGTAAAAATCGCGGAAGGTGCGCGTCTTTAATATATTGCCGTGCAGCTGCGACACGCCGTTGACCTTCTGGCAGACGGCGATGCACATGTTCGCCATGCGTATCTCGTCGTAAGCGATGATCGACAAATGCGAAATCTTATCCCAGTCGCCCGGGAACGCTTTCCAGAGCTGCTGGCTGAAACGGTCGTTGAGAGCGGCGACGATCGCGTAAACGCGCGGCAGCAGCGATTTGAGAAGCTGCTCCGGCCACGCTTCGAGCGCCTCGCGCATCACCGTATGGTTCGTGTAGTTGAAAACGCGGCTCACGATCGCGTAGGCTTCGTCCCAGCCGAGCCCCTCCGCATCCATGAGTATGCGCATGAGCTCGGGTATCGCAAGCGCGGGATGCGTGTCGTTGATCTGCACGACCGCTTTTTCGGGCAGCGTTCGCACGTCGCCGTAGCGCTTTTTATGGTCTCTCACCATCGACTGCATGGCTGCCGAAGCGAGAAAATAATACTGCTTGAGCCGCAGCATGCGCCCCGCGATATGGTCATCCTCGGGATACAGCACCTTTGATATGGATTCCGCCAGCTCGCGCTGCTGAATCATGCACATATAATCGCCCTTGTTGAACGAGCGCAGATCGAAACCGGCGGGACATTCCGCGCGCCACAGGCGCAGCGTCGCGGGCGTATGGCTCTTGTAGCCGAGCACCGTCATGTCGTACGGCACGGCCAGCACCGTCTGATAGTTCTTTTGCACGACGGTGAGCCCGCCGTCGGTCCAATGCTCGTCAACCGTGCCTTCGAAGTGAACCTCCACCTGTTCCTCGCGGCGCTCGATCTCCCAGACGTCGCCTTTTTGCGTCCAGTCGTCCGGCTCCTCCACCTGCTCGCCGTTCACGATGCGCTGGCGGAATATGCCGTATTCATAGCGTATGCCATGCCCCACCACGGGCAGATTGAGCGTGGAGAGCGAATCCAGAAAGCACGCGGCGAGGCGCCCGAGGCCGCCGTTTCCGAGCCCCGCCTCAAATTCCTCCTGCTCGAGCTTTTCAAACGGATAACCGATCTCCTCCATCACCGCTTTGTAGTCATCCAGCACCTCAAGGCTGATCATGTTGTTGACGAGCGCGCGCCCCATCAGATATTCGGCCGACAGATAATAGAGGCGCTTCATCTGCTTTTCTTCCAGCATCTGGTCCGCCTTCACAAAACGGTCGAGTATCATGTCGCGCACGCTCAGCGCGACCGCCTGAAACATCTCCTCATCCGACGCGTTTTCGAGCGTCCGCCCGTAATCGCGCTTGAGCTTTTCAATGATGGCATGCTTTATTTTCTGAGCCCGGTTTGTCAAATGATCGGTTATCAAATCGCTAATTCCTCCGCCGTCGTCACGGTTTTTGTGATTCCATGCGCGTTTTTTTGATATCATTCCGATGCAGTGCTCGTGTCGAGCATCGCAAGATACAGCGACGCATAGGCCACCGCGCTTTTGTCAAAGCTCAGGTCCTTTTCCATCGCGCTTACCTGCAGTTTGCGGAAAGCGTCTTTATCCTTATATACGCCGACTGCGAGCCGTATGGCGTCGAGCATCTCGTGCGCGTTGTAGTTCGCGAACGAAAAGCCGTCTCCCTCTCCCGTATGCGCGTTATACGGCTTCACCGTATCCTTGAGCCCGCCCGTTTCACGGACGATGGGCAGCGTGCCGTACCGGAGCGCGATGATCTGCGACAGCCCGCACGGCTCAAACCGCGAGGGCATGAGGAAAAAGTCGCTGCCCGCGTAAACCTTGTGCGCGAGCGCCTCATCGAACATGATCATGCCGATGGCGCGTCCGTCAAACGCCTGCCACGCGTCGCGGAAATAGTTTTCGTATTCGGCATCTCCCGTGCCAAGCAGCACGAAACCGGCGCCTTCCTCCATGATTTGCTTCATCACATGCAGCACGAGATCGAGCCCTTTTTGCTTGGTCAGCCGCGTCACCATGCCGATCACAGGCCGGTCAATGTCGATTTTAAGCGCGAGCTGGTCGATCAGCGCCTGTTTGTTCTGCGCCTTGCCGTCGAGCGAACCCGTGTCATATGTTTTCGCGATCAGCGGGTCAGCCGCCGGGTTGTACGCCTCCGTATCGATGCCGTTTAAAATGCCCACAAGGTCGTTTTCGCGCGTATTCAAAATACCGTCGAGCCCTTCTCCGTAATACGGCGTTCTGATCTCCTGCGCATACGCGGGGCTCACCGTCACGAGCTTGTCGGCAAATACGATGCCGGCCTTCATGAAATTCGCACTGCCGTAATACTCAATGTAGTCGGGCGTATTGTACCGGCTGTCGATGCCGAGCAGCTCGGACGCAAAGCCGAAATCGAACCGGCCCTGATACCCGAGGCTGTGCATGGCGAGCACCGTTTTGCTGTCTCCGATGGCGCGTCCCCTGTACTGCGTTTTAATCAGCATCGGGATCATCGCCGTATGCCAGTCGTTCACATGCACGATATCCGGGACGAATTCGGCAAGCGGCAGCGCCTCAAGCACGGCGCGGCAAAAATACGCGTACTGCTCGCCTTCAAAGGTGCCGCCACGGTATATCATATGCCCGAAGTAATATTCGTTGTCGATGAAATAAACGGGAATACCGTCCCAGTCGTAAAGCTCAAGACCCACATACTGCGTCCGCCACCCGAGGTCCACCGAAAAGCTCGCGATATGCGTCGTCTGATCGCGGTACTTGTCCTTGATCACGCGGTGATACGGCAGCGCCAGCCGGATATCGACCCCTAAGTCCTTAAGCTTGCGGGAAAGCGTCCCCACCACATCCGCAAGGCCGCCCGTTTTGGCAAACGGCGCGCATTCCGCCGCCGTCATCAGCACGGACGGGAGCTTTTCGAGGTTCTTATTCTTCATAATGCTTTCAAGCATTTCATTCATACTAAATTACCGACCCTTTTCGTATAATGCTCGGATAACTTAAGTCTCCCGCCAGGTGCCGTCCCGAGCGGACATGGCAGTTTTTATCCGCGATCACATGTTCCAGTATGCAGTTGTCGTCGATATCGCATTCCTGCATGATCACGCAGCCCTTGATTTTTGTTCCCTTGGCCACGTGGACGCCGCGAAACAGCATGCTGTCCTCCACCTCGCCGTCGATCACGCAGCCGTTCGCGAGCAGGCTGTTCTTCACGGACGCGTTTTCGCCGTACTTCACCGGCGCTTCATCCTTGATCTTCGTATAAATCGGGTTGCCCGTGTAAAACAGGTCGCGCTGCACGTCATCGCGCAGCATGTCCATATTGAGCTGATAATAGGTGCCGATCGAATCGAGCCGTCCCACGTAGCCCTTGTGCTCAAGCGCGAGTATGCGCAGATTCCGCACGTTTTTCATGAGCACGTCGCTGATAAAATCGTAATGGCCGTGCGCCACGCTGTTGTCGATCAGATATTCGAGCAGGCTTTTGTGGACCAGAAAAACATCCATGCTGATCTTGTTCGAGTTGGAATATTTGAAGTTGTAGTCCATCTCGGTGACCCAGCCCTCCTCATCCGTATAAAGCCTTAAATCGTGGCTGTTATCCGCATCATCGCGCTCGCTTTTGTCAACATTATAGAGCATTGTGATATCGGCCTTGGTTTCCATGTGCTTTTTGAGCATATGGTTGTATGTGGCCGTGTAGATATTGCTGACACCCGTTAAAAGGCAGTATGGCTGTGCGGCGCGCTTGATATAGCTTAAATTGCCTTTGATCGCGTCCGCCATGCCACGGTAAATGCCCGTATTTTCCGCATTGTCAAAGGGCGGCAGCATAAACAGCCCGTCCGTCTTGCGGCTTAAGTCCCACTCCTTGCCGCTTCCCACATGGTCCATCAGCGACTGGTAATTCTTTTGCGTGATAATGCCGACATTTCTGATGCCGCTGTTGACGATATTGGAGAGCGGAAAATCGATCGCGCGGTACCGCCCGCCGATCGGCATGGCCGCCACCGACCGGAGCAGCACGAGCTCCCGCAGATTGAGATTCTCTTCTCCCGCATAAATCAAACCGAATACGTCTTTAATCATACGCTCACCTCGCTGTCTAAAACACAATGGTCGATCAGGCAGACGCTGTCCGGCTCGACCGATTCGCCCTCTTCAATAACCGTGCCGTTTTTCACCTTAACACCCTGCCCGATCACGGTGATCTTTTTTTCTCCGCCGATCCGGCAATCGCTGCCGACCACCACATCCTCGTCAATGATGGCGCGTATGATCTCGCTGCCTGCTTCGACAACTGTGTTCTGCATGATGATGCTGTCGCGCACATACGCGCCCTTTGCGATTGTGACCTCGGGGAACAGCACACAGTGCTCCACCGTGCCGTATATCTGGCAGCCCTCGGAAACAAGGCTCGTATCGATCACCGCGTCGCCGCCCACGTAATGCGGCGGCTGATTCGGGTTTTTGGAAAACACCTTCCACGTGGGATCGTGCAGGTTCAATTCGTCATGCCCAAGCAACTCCATGTTCGCGTCCCAAAGGCTCTGTATGGTCCCCACATCCTTCCAATACCCCTTGAACCGGTATGCAAATATCAGCTCGTCGGCATTCAGCATTTTGGGGATGATGTCATTGCCGAAATCGTTTGTCGAATCCGGGTCGTCGTTGTCTTCATGAAGATACGCTTTGACCTTCTGCCAGTTGAAAATGTAAATACCCATAGAAGCGAGGTTGCTCTTGGGGACTTTGGGCTTCTCCTGGAATTCGATCACGCGGCTCGTCTCGTCCGTGTTCATGATGCCGTAGCGCGGCGCTTCCGCCATCGGCACCTCGATCACCGCAATGGTGGCGTCCGCCTCGGTTTGAATGTGAAACTTGAGCATGGCGTTATAATCCATCTTGTAGATATGATCGCCTGACAGCACAAGCAGATAATCGGGATTGAATTTGTCTATGAAAAAGCTGTTCTGATAGATGGCATTGGCTGTGCCCGAATACCACTGGCTCCGGCCCGATTTGACATACGGCGGCAAAATATAAACGCCGCCCGTGTTGCTGTCAAGATCCCACGGCGAACCGGTGCCGATATAGGCGTTGAGTTCAAGCGGCTGATACTGCGTCAAAACGCCGACCGTATCGATGCCAGAATTGGTGCAGTTGGACAAAGGAAAATCGATGATTTTGTATTTTCCGCCGTAAGGGACTGCCGGCTTTGCGCGTGTTTTGGTGAGCACGCCGAGGCGCGCCCCCTGTCCGCCCGCAAGCAGCATCGCGATGCATTTCTTCTTGTTTGTCATTTGTCCTTACCTCGCTTTTTAAAGCTTTTCGCTGAAATCATAAAACACGGCGGATAACGGCGGCAATGAGATCTCGGCCCGGTACGGATGCCCCGCAAACTCTTCGCGTACAGACGAGGCGCGCCGCATCGCGCGTTCATCCCCGCCGAACCTCTTTTCGTCGCTGGAGAACATCATTCTCAGCTCACCGGCCTTCGGCAGCCCGATGCTGAAGCAGCCGATTTCAATCGGCGTGAAGTTAAACGCGCAGACGCAGGTCTGCTCGGCGCCGCCCTCGGAGCGCCGCATAAAGCAAAGCGCGCTTTTTTGCGCGTCGTCCACGCTGAGCCACTCAAAACCGTCCCATCTGTCGTCAATTTCATAAAGCGCCGGGCAGCTTTTATAAACGGCATTCAATTCCTTCACGAAGCGCTGGATCTCGGCGTGCCGCTCATAATCCAGCAAAAACCAGTCCAGCTGCTTTTGGTAATCCCATTCTATAAATTGACCAAATTCACTGCCCATAAACATGAGTTTTTTGCCCGGATGCGCAAACATGAAGGAAAGCAAAGTCCGCAGCGAGGCGAACTTTTCATCGTAGGTGCCGAACATCTTGTTGAGCAGCGACTTCTTGCCGTGGACCACCTCATCATGTGAGTATGGCAGTATAAAGTTTTCGGTAAACGTATAGTACAGAGAAAATGTCATCTTGTTGTGGTGGAACTGACGGAAAAAATGGTCCATCGACATGTAGCTCAGCGTATCGTGCATATAGCCCATGTTCCATTTGAATACAAAACCAAGCCCGCCGTCATGCGGCGGCAGCGTCACGCCCGGGTACGAGGTCGATTCCTCCGCGATTGTGACAGCGCCCGGATAACGCGTGAGGATCACGGCGTTGAGCTTTTTCAAAAAAGCCACCGCGTGCAGATCGATGTTGCCGCCAAACTCGTTTTTGACGTATTCTCCCTCGTTGCGCGCGTAATTCAAGTACAGCATCGACGTGACCGCGTCCACGCGTATGCCGTCGATGTGATACACATCGAAAAGCATCATGGCGCTGGAAACAAGAAAGCTCACCACCTCGGGGCGGCTGTAATTGAAAATCAGCGTGCCCCACTGCGGATGATTCGCCTGCAGCGGGTTTTTATGTTCAAAAAGGCAGGTGCCATCAAAGCACGCAAGGCCGTGCTCGTCTTTGGGGAAATGCGCGGGCACCCAGTCCACGATGACGCTGATGCCTTTGGCATGCATGGTATCCACGAAATACATGTAATCCTGCGGCATGCCGTACCGGCTCGTCACCGCGTAAAAGCCCGTGACCTGATAGCCCCAAGACCCGTCGTACGGATACTCGGTGATGGGCAGCAGCTCCACATGGGTATAGCCCATGTCCACGAGATAATCGCCGAGCTCATCCGCGAGCTCCCGCAGATTCGGGAAATCGTAGCCTTCTTTCGTGCGCCAGGAGCCAAGATGCATTTCATAAATGCTCATCGGCCGCCGCAAAGGATCGCGGCGTTTTCTTTTTTCCAGATAAGCGGCGTCCCGCCACGTATAGCCGCCCAGCGACCAGACCTTGGACGCCGTTGCGGGGCGCACCTCAGCATGAAACGCAAACGGATCGGCCTTGTAGACGGCTTTGCCGTCGTGGCCTTCAATATAATATTTGTAGGTGTCACCGTCCTTAAGCCCCGATACGAACGCCGCATAGACGCCCTGCGGCTGCTTCTCCATTCTGTTCCTTGCCGGATCCCAGCTGTTGAAATCGCCGACGACGCTGACCGATTTTGCGTTCGGCGCGTACATAAGGAAGCGGTGGGCATTCAGCTCGGGTATGTGGTGACAGCCGAATACGGCATAAGCCTGCTGGGCTTCCCCGATATTGAACAGGTAGATTTCGTTGGTATCGATATGGTCCTTGAAATCCTGCATTTCTTCGCCTCCTGCTTGGCATCAATATCAGCTTTTACTTGCGCCGTCCTGCCAGTTATGTTTGCAGTTACTATTCGACTTGCTCAAACCTTTTCCCTCTTTTTATAAACGGAGAGGGAAAATACATTGTAAATCTATTGTTAAATGTCCGCCGTTTATATCGTCATAAACAGACGATACCGCCGCCGGTGATATTGTGATAAGATGATAAAGAAATCAAGAATATTTTATTGTGAGTTGTCGTTTTCGGGGGACATTCTTTGATGAATACCGCAAGAAAAAGTCATATTTTAAGCGCTGTGTCTCTATTGTTGGTCGCTGCCGCGGCGGCGTGGAGCCTGTGCTTTTTCAAGAGCCCCTGCCTTGGGGATATGATATTAAACGCGATCGGAATTCCGGTATGGTCGCCCGCGGATTCGGGCGCGCATATCACTCCCTTTTTCAGCCTGCCGGTTCTGATTGCGGCTGTGTTCGTCGCCAAAAAAAATCCCGCGGGTTTTTTCTCCAAGGTCAGCTTGATATTCTCATCGTTGATGATCATATTTTACTCGGTCAGTGTCTTGTATCTGGCTTAGCGGCCCGGAGCTATCGGTCTCTCCCGTTTATCTGTACGGCTTTCTTTTTATCTTGACTAGCTCGACAACATCATTTAAATCGGCCGCATCCAGAACCCTGTCGTGCAGCCAGCCGCCCTCTTTGCCGCAAATATAGCGATCCTGCCAAAGCTCATTTGCTTTCTGTGACAAGAACGGGAGCGTTTCATTGATTTTTGCAACACAGTTATCACCAAGCTGCAGAGTTACCGTGATCGCGCCGGATTCGAAGAACACATAACACAGGTGGCTTGTTTTGTGGCTGTATTTATAGCCCCAGCCATATTGGTTGCCGAACGGAAACTTAAGTTCACGACGGATGTCATAGTGTCTGTTCAGGAATTCCTCAAACTCCAGCAATAAGGCATACGCGTCTTTGCCGATATACTCTCTGATGAAAGCTTCTTCGGGCAGATCGTTTTTATCGAGCAGGCGTTCATACATCGGCATTCACCTCCTGCAGCCAGCGTTCGTAATCGTCATGAACGGTGTCCATGTTATATTCAAAACAAGCATTGAATTCACACACATCCCTGCTGCACCTCAAATTCGGTTTTGATAATATCATATCACAATGAATACGACAGCAGTATGTCATGTTCATTGCAATATGAGTTTTTATAATACATCTTACAGGCTTCTCCTCTGAGGAGAAGCCTTGCCGTATAAGAAAAAAGCCGCCGGAACAATACCGGCAGCTTTTGGCATACATTATGCACCTTTTCTCAGCCGCAGAATATCATGATCGCGTCGCGCAGAAACACGGCGCAGCCGGGCGCGATCTTGTCGTAGTAGGCGGTAAACCGCTCATCGTCCACATACATCTGCGCAAGCCCCTTATGCGCCTCCGGGCTGTAGCTTGCCCATGTGCAAAGCAGCCACTCCTTATGCAGCGCACACGCCTTTTGCGCGAGCTCTCCGGCCGGGTCATCCGTCTCCATTGCCGCTTTCAGCGTCATACTCAGCTCTTCCGCGAGCGTCTGCATGCGCGCATACTGCTCCTGCGTCATGCTTTTAAACTTGGCGTTTGACGTGTCGACGGTTTCGCTGCCGTAGCGTTCGCGTACCTCCTCGCCGTACTTCTCTTCGTTTTCGTGGATCAGCCGACCTTTCAATCCTTCGAATTTTTCTTCGTCCGTCATTATGATTTCTCCTTTCTCGGAGGCGATGGTTTTCTGCACAGTGGCGATCATGGCATCCATCCGGCTTCGCTTGTCCTTCAGCGCAGCCAAATGCGTCTCCAGCGCTGTCAGACGCTTATATGAGGTCGCCGTCAGTATGCGCTTGATGTCTTCGAGACTCACGCCCATTTCGCGGTAAAACAATATCTGCTGCAGCGTATCGACCTCCCGTGTGCCGTAAACGCGGTAGCCCGCGTCCGTCAGATTTTTCGGACTCAGCAGGCCGATTTCATCATAATACCGCAGTGTGCGCGTGCTCACGCCCGCGAGTCGGGCGAGCGCGCTGACCGTATAATCCATTGCGCATTTCCTCCTTGGTTCCCATCGTAAACGTTGACGCAACGTCAATGTCAAGCGTTTTTTTTACAGAAAAACAGCGCCGTATTCCGGCGCCGCTTAAATCACTTTTCTTTGATTTTAAACCGCTTCAACCGCAGCGCGTTTGTGACCACGGACACCGAGCTTAACGCCATCGCCGCGCCCGCGTAAACGGGGTTGAACGCGGGCCCGCCGAGCGCGTAAAACACGCCCGCCGCCAGCGGTATGCCGATCGTGTTGTAAATAAACGCCCAAAAAAGGTTCTGGCGGATGATGCGCATCGTGGCCCGGCTCAGTGCGATCGCCGCGCCGACCTCCCGCAGATCGCCGCGCATGAGCACCACATCGGCGGATTCCACCGCCACGTCGGTGCCGGTCCCTATCGCCATGCCCACATCTGCCTGCACGAGCGCGGGCGCGTCGTTGATGCCGTCGCCGACCATCGCGACCTTCATGCCCCGCTGCTGCAGTTTTTTCACCTCGCCGGCTTTATCCTGAGGCAGCACATTGGCCAGCACCTGGGCGATTCCTGCCTGCCCGGCAATGGCCTTCGCGGTGCTCTCATTGTCGCCCGTCATCATATAGACCACCATGCCGAGGTCTTTGAGCCGCTGAATCGCCTTTTGGCTCGTGGCCTTAAGTGTATCCGCCGCCGCCATGAGCCCCGCAAGCCGGCCGTCTATCGCGACGTACATGAGCGTGCGCCCCGCCCCCGAAAGCGCCGCCGCATCGTCAGCCGAGGCTGAAATATCGATGCCGTTTTCTTTCATCAGCTGCGGATTCCCCGCGAGCACACGGCGACCCGCCACCGCGGCGTCAATGCCGCGCCCCGGAACCGCTTTGAACGATTCGGGCTGAGGCAAGCTCACTGACTTTTGTTCCGCGTAATTGACGATCGCACGCGCGATCGGATGCTCGGAGCCGCGCTCTGCCGCCGCGCTGAGCGTCAGCACCTGCGTTTCATCAAAGCTGCCGTATGTATGAATATCCGTGAGCACCGGCTTGCCTTCCGTCACAGTGCCCGTTTTGTCGAGCACCACCGCTGTGACGGCGTGCGTGGTTTCCAGCGCTTCGCCGCCTTTGATGAGTATGCCAAGCTCCGCGCCCTTGCCCGTTCCCACCATGATCGCCGTGGGCGTCGCAAGGCCCAGCGCGCACGGACACGCAATCACGAGCACCGTCACGAATATGTTGAGCACGAACTGAAAATCCCTGCCCGATATGGCCCAGATCACCGCCGCGACGAGCGCGATGCCCATCACCGCGGGCACAAAATAGCCCGAAATCACATCGGCGAGCTTGGCGATCGGCGCTTTTTTGCTCTGCGCGTCCTCCACAAGCTTGATGATCTTGAAGAGCGCCGTATCCTCGCCGACGCGCGTCACGCGCAGCCTGATAAGGCCCTCGCCGTTGATGCTGCCGCCCGTCACCGGGCTGCCCGCATGCTTTTCCACGGGCAGGCTCTCGCCCGTCAGCATCGATTCATCGACGGAAGAGATGCCGTCCGTGACCTCGCCGTCCACCGGCACCGCCGTGCCCGGCCTCACGATGACGATATCACCCACCACGACCTCATCAAGCGGCACCTCCAGCTCTGCGCCGTCCTTGAGAATTACCGCCGTTTTGGGCCGCAGCTTCATGAGCTTTTTGATCGCGTCGGACGTACGCCCCTTGCTGACGGCTTCTAAGTATTTGCCCACCATCACAAGCGTGATCACGACGGCCGCGGATTCAAAATAAAGCATGTGGATGAAATCCGCGTTCCCCATAAACAATCGGATCATCGCATAAGAGCTGTAGAGGAAGGCGCTGCCCGTACCGATCGCCACGAGCGTGTCCATATTGGGCGCGCCCTTGATCAGCGTGCGCAGCCCTTTGGTGAAAAAGCGGCTGCCCGCCGCAAGCACCGGCAGCGTCAATATAAACTGCACCAGCGCAAAAACGGCAGGATTCATATGCGGGCTCATAAACATGGGCACCGGCAGATCGATGCCGAGCATATGCGACATCGCGATATAAAATATAGGCGCCGCAAAGACAGCCGCCACGATGAGCCTCAGCCGCATCACGCGGACTTCACGCTCGCGCCGCCCGCTGTCCTTATCGACATCCTCATTCTGTTCTATGTCCTTCGGCGTATAGCCCGCCTTTTTAACCGCCGCTTTGATCTCGGACAGCTTCACGCTTGCGGGGTCATACACGAGCTTTAAACGGTTTGTCGCGAGATTCACGGACGCCTCTTTGACGCCGCTGAGTCTCTTGACGCTGCGTTCCACCGCCGCCGAACAGGCTGAGCAGGTCATTCCTTCCACAGCCAGCTCCGACTCTCTTTCGGGCGATTTTGGCGGCACGAGCCCGTAGCCTGCGTCCTCCACCGCTTTTTTGAGCTTTTCGAAGTCCACGACGGCGGGATCATAGCTGACCGTCAGCTTTTCCGTTGCGAGATTGACGTCGCTTTTCAGCACGCCATCCAGCTTCGCCACGGCTTTTTGAACATGGCTCGCGCAGACCGCGCACGACATGCCCGTCACTTCAAAGCTTTGCTCTTTGATTTTCCGGCTGTCCTGACTTACTGCCATTACATTTCCTCGAGGCCATAGCCAGCTTCTTCAACGGCGTCTTTCAGCGTATCAAAGCTTATCTTTCCCTCGTCATATTCAACGGAAAGCGTTTCCGTTGCAAGATCGACCGCCGCCTTTTGAACGCCGTCCAGAGCGCCGACTGCCTTTTCAACCCTTTTCACACAGGCTTCACAGCCCATACCCGTCACACGATAACGTTTCATTTCAATAACCTCCCTATCACTGTTACAATGGTTTTGTACTCTATGCTTTTGAGCTTATACCATCCTTCTTTGTGCGTCAATACAGCGGACAGCGCACTCGTTTGAGACGGTTTAACACCTTTAGATATTTTTAGTATAATTAAAATATGATTCCCCGGTCTGTGAGCATGTCACAAGAATTAATTTTGTGCCTGAGTGTATTGGTTTTTTTGGCGAAAACTGTTATAATATATAAGCTATTTTCTTTTTTAGGAGCCGGACATATGCTGCGAAGAATAATGTCGGCCTTACGCAGTGCGAGCGAAGCGAATTCAGGCGTAGCCGCAGAATTCATACATATCAATTTAAAAAGAATATTCCCGGCATGTATTTGCTGCATTATTCTGAATGCAGGGGCCGTCGCCATGTTATTGAGCCTGCCCATACAAAACCCGCTTTGGCAGACGAGGCAGATATGGATCAATATCACGATGATGGTCTGTGTTCTGGTATTCCTGTTTCCTTTGAAAGCCGCGATAAACAAAGAAGAGCCCGGCTTATTTGCCAAGGCTGTTCCTTATATCAGCTTTATTTTTATTATGGCCTTCAGCCTGGTTTCAACCGTGAATGACCTCGTTGTTTCGAGCAATATCACCACATATATTATGATCTGTCTTGTGAGCGGCGTGCTTTTTCTGATCAAGCCGCTGCATTCCATACCTTTGTATACGGCTTCCTACGCGGCGATGATCATCGTCAATTATTATTCATCAGCTTCGGATGTCGTCCGCGCTGCTAATCTCGTTAACGCGCTCACAATCACGGCGCTCAGCGCTTTTTTGTCCGTGATGCTGTGGCATTACAGCCGCACGAACGTGCTTCAAGCCTATCAAATTCGTACGCAGCAGAAGCTGCTTGAAAAAACCAATTCAGACCTGCACAAAATGGCTTATTACGATCCGCTGACCGATTTACCCAACAGACGGTATTTAAACGATATACTGCAAAAGGAAATCGCGCTGATGATGCGCAAGAACTATGAATCCTGCCTGATCATGCTCGATATCGACTATTTTAAGTTTGTCAACGATAACCACGGCCATCCCGTGGGGGACAGGCTGCTTGTCGAGATCAGTTCATTGCTCGCCCAGAGTATTCGCAAATACGATACGCTCTGCCGCCTCGGCGGTGAGGAGTTTATGGTTTTGCTGCCTCAAACCGAATTGGACGAGGCCGTGGCTGTGGCCCATAAGCTGCTGAACGTGATCTCCTCCGAGCCCTTTGTGATAGACGATAAATCCGTGAGCATTACAACCAGCATAGGCGTCTCACGTCTGACAAAAGACGCGGGCGCCTCGCTGATTGAACAATACACGCATGTGGATATGGCGCTTTATAAGGCCAAGCGGGACGGACGCAACTGCGTGAGAACCGCTTAGCCAGCCGATAACTTCACCGTTGCGCGGCGCGCCAACAGGTACGCAAGCGCTCCTGTCACCGCCGCAAATACCAAATCCATCGCCATCGCGACATACGGGCTGCCGCTTAAACGCCCCGAACAGAAAGCAATCACCGTTCCTAAAAATCTGAATATCTCACCCGAAAACAGCTGCGCGTCAACGATCGGCAGTATTATGAAGAAAAACACGGGGACGCCGATGGATATGGTCAGCTTTAACGGCTTGTTCATGCGGTAATAAGCCGTTGTGATAAAATAGCCGAGCATGATGCAGGACAGATAACTGCAAAACATGTATAAGATTCCTTCGCCATACATGAGAGAACCGCTGCCGATATAACGGGAAGCAAAATCCTGTACCAGAATAGGTTCATAATTCAGGAACTGACTGACTATCAAAGCATTGAGGCTGTCTATAAGGACCATGCCTGCGCAAAGTATGCCCGCCGTCACGACAAAGCTCGTAAACATCGTCTTCCTCGAAATACCGTTGGCGGCAAACATATGGAACGTCGATTTATAGGAATTAAGGCCCACCACAAACAGAAAGATCATGGATGCTGCGTCGAAACCGCCAAAATGCACGTTAATGTCAACGCGTCTGAATGCGAGAAGCGAGACTCCCATCAGGATAAACAACGAATAGATCACGATATAGAATATAATGACAGGCCATTTGATGCCGCTGAGCTGATACTTTAATGCCGGTGCCAATCTCATAAGATTTTTCCTCCTTTAAGAATTTGTCAGATGAATGAACAGGCTTTGCAGGTTGAGCTTTGAAACTTCAAGCCCCTGAGGCACCGCACCTTCATCAAGCGATTCGAGCAGATACGCGCTTTTCATGCCGCCGAGAGAATCGTATCCCAACACCTTTTTCCCGTGTATGAAACCGTCCACAAGCCCGGCCGGCCCTGTCACCGTCACGCCCGCCTTGAGCGCGTTCTGCGTGGTGTCGTTCATGATGATCTCACCGTTCTTGATGATTGCGACGTTTTCGATCACACCCGCCGCTTCCTCGATCAGATGCGTGGAGACAACGACCGTCTTGGGCGCGCGGCTGTAGCTCTCGATCAGTTCGCGGTAAAACACGTCCCGGAAATTGGCGTCGAGCCCGAGGACCGGTTCATCGAGCAGCAGCACCGGCGCGTTGCAGGACAGCGCAGCGATGATCTTGTAAATCGACTGATAGCCCGTAGACAGTGTCCTGACCTTCTTTTTCGTGTTCAACGCGAATTTATCCGCCAGCTGCCGTGCGTATTCGCTGTCCATATCGGGATAGAATTCTTTCGTCCACTTTAAAACATCCCTCACAGTCATGGAATCGGGATAAAGCGACTGCTCCGTCATGCAGTAGACCTTTTTTATGGCGGCGTCGTTTTCCTGCACCGGCTCGCCGTCAATCAGAACGGTCCCTTCCGTGGGGAATAGTTTATTTGTGATCAGCCCGAGCAGCGTCGATTTGCCCGCGCCGTTGCGCCCGAGCAGACCACAGATTTTGTTTTCCTCGAATGTCAGCGTCACATTTTTCAGCGCCGCGACGCTGCCAAAGCACTTTGTGACATTCTTAACCTCAATCACACTCATTTTGTATTCCTTTCTTAATCATCGCGTTGATCTCGTCTGTCGAAATCGACAGCTTCTGTGCTTCCGACAGCAGCGGTAAAATGAATTTTTCGAAAAACTGTTGTTTTCTTTTTTTCAGTATCACGTCTTTTGCTCCCTTCGCGACAAACATTCCAAGTCCCCGTTTTTTGTAAAGTACACCGTCATCCGCAAGCATTGTGATCCCCTTGAGCGCCGTAGCGGGATTGATCTTGTAGCTCACAGAAATCTCCGTTGTGGACGGAGCCTGCATATCCTCATCGAGCGCGCCTGTCAGAATCGCGTTTTCCAGCTGCTCCGCAATTTGAATGAATATCGGCACGTCACTCTGCAAATCCAAATGCACATCATCGCCTCCTTAGTTGGTTACTCATGTAGCTAACTATAAAGCATGGCCATTGATTTGTCAATAATAAACTTAAAATAAATTGCTGGCATAAAAAATGCGTATTTTAAGAGACCAAATACAATTCTATGCCGTCAGCAGGGCTGTTGTTTATTGACACCGCTTCCCACTTCATCTTATAATGTCTTCGAATTGAATGATCGACAAAATTGCCGAAAGGATTCATATGGACGCACTGTTAAAAGGATTTACACATTTTGGATGGCAGCAAGCCGTGATGATCGTGATCGGGCTGGTTCTCATCATTCTGGCTATCAAAAAAGAATACGAGCCCATGCTGTTGCTGCCTATCGGTTTTGGCTGCCTGCTCACCAACCTTCCGCTCGCGACAGTTCTGCAAAACTCGCTCGGAGAAACGGGTTTTTTGAAGGTGCTTTTCAACGCCGGAATCGTGACTGAGCTGTTTCCGCTGCTCATTTTCATCGCCATCGGCGCGATGATCGATTTTTCTCCGCTATTAAAGCAGCCTGTCATGCTGTTCTTCGGCGCGGCGGCACAGTTCGGTATTTTCGCCGCCATGATGCTTGCCATCTGCGCCAATGCCATCGTGCCGGATATCTTTTCGTTGAAGGAAGCCGCAGCCGTCGGTATCATCGGAGCGGCAGACGGGCCAACCACCATTTTTGTGGGCAATTTGTTTGCCAAAGATTATCTCGGCGCGCTCTCGGTGGCCGCCTATTCGTATATGGCGCTTGTCCCGATTATTCAGCCGCCTGTGATTCGGGCGCTGACCACAAAGAAGGAACGGTGCATTCACATGGATTCGGATTTCGGCAAGCCGATACCGAGGCCGGTCCTCATCGCCTTCCCCATCGTCATCACGCTTGTGGTGGGGTTTGTCGCGCCGGACGGCGTTCCGCTGGTCGGCGCGCTGATGTTCGGCAATCTGATTCGGGAATGCGGGGTCTTAAAGCGGCTTTCCGAATCGGCGCAGAACGAGCTCGCCAACATCGTGACATTACTGCTCGGTATCACGATCGGCTCCACGATGTCAGCCGACACTTTTTTAAAGTGGGACACGCTGATGATACTCGTCATCGGTTTCCTCGCATTTGTGTTCGATACGGCGGGCGGCGTGCTTTTTGCCAAGCTGATTAACCTTTTCTTGAAAAAGAAAATCAATCCGATGATCGGCGCCGCCGGTATATCCGCCTTCCCGATGTCCGCGCGCATCGTTCACAAGATGGCGCAGAAGGAGGATCCGTCCAACTTCATACTGATGCCCGCCATCGGCGCGAACGTATCGGGGCAGATCGGTTCCATAATCGCAGGCGCAGTCCTGATCTCGTTACTCGTATAACAGGAGGTTGTTATGAACGTAGGTGAAATGTTGGCTCAAGGTGTGCAGTATATGGGGATCGGCGTCGGCGTTGTGTTCGCCGTTCTGGCTGTGTTTGTCGGCGTCGTGAAGCTGCTGCTCAAAATATGGCCCCCCAAAGAAAGCGAATAGATGCTTTAGCCCGGCGGAAAACCGCCGGGCTTTTTACATGAGAAACCCACTTTTTTAAACATCGAGAGGGCTAGGTCAGCTTTTTAATCACCATCGAGGCACACACACCGCTGCCCGCGAGCTGCGTACACAGGGCCGTCCCCGATGTTATAACCAGCCGGACCGTTGTGCCCGCTTTGAGTTCCGTGAGCACCGTGGCGCTGTATACGCTCTCCTGTGTGCTGATGAGCCTTGCCGTCAGGCTGCCTTCAATAATTTTTCCGTCGGCTTGAAGCGAAAGCGCCGCATGCGCGGCATTTGCCGCCTGCAAAACCACCGAATAGCCGATCTCATAAATACCCGTTTCCGTCACTTTGATATCGGGCGAACCCGCGTCGTGAAGCAGCCCGGATAATACCGTATGGCTGCCGAAGCTGACCGGAACCACATCCCCCGGCATCTTGACCGCAAGCGTCTGCGGGCTGTTCTCAAAGACATATCCGAAAACGCTTTGCTTTTCCGGTGCAGTCTTTTTCTCTGTGCTTATCTCGTGTTTGTCTTGTTTTTGCGCAGCCGGTATCCCGGTCAAACCGTCCGCAAGCGGCTTGGTTCGCTGCCAGCGTACCGGCTCATTGCTGTTCGGCAGTGATCTAAAATTCCTGAAATATGTATCGTTCATAAAAACCCCCCCGGCCATAAAAATCTATAATATCTTATTTGACGAATCCAAAAAGCGTGCGAATACAAAAAACCCGGGATGCGGGCTTTTGTTTGATGAGAACTCTGATTGCATTTTGATTCCGTGGGTTACTTATTTATCCTTATCCGCTTTTTTGCCGCCTGATTTGGCCTTGCCCTGAATCTCCGGAACCGGCGCCTGTAAATTTTTCTTAAAATGCGGCTTATGATTGCTTTCCGTGCCGTGCGGTTCGCCGGGGTCCGGGCGGCGCATACCTTCCTTTGCCATCGTCTCGCCTCCTTTTCATTTTCTATTATATCCGGCAAAAACGCATTCTAACGCACCGCGTATGCGCTATAAACTTAACCATCCGTTTCTTGACAAAAACAGGGGCGAACGTATATACTTGCATTTATTATCCGGAAATGAGGCATCATAGTGGACCATACCAAACAACTGGGGACAGCCCCAATATTCAGTCTTGTGATAAAGTTTTCTTTGCCGACAATCTTTGCGATGATCGTCAACGCGATCTACAATATTGTCGACCGTATTTTTGTCGGAAAATTTGTCGGTGAAGACGCGCTCGGCGGACTGACCGTGTCATTCCCGCTTATGATTATCGGCTTTGCCGTCGGCACTTTATTTGCCATCGGCGGCGCCACGCTGATCTCCATCAAGTTCGGCGAGCACAAGCTTGAAGAGGCCAACAAAATCTTCGGCAACTCGGCGGCGCTGATACTGATCAGCGGCCTGTTGATGACGGTTTTGGGCGAAATATTTCTCGCACCGCTGCTGAGATTCGCGGGCGCGACCGACGCAAATTTTTCATTCGCGCTGTCCTATATGCGCATCATCATCATCGGTCTTGTCTTCCAGCTGTCTTCGTTTACGATGGCAGCCATCGTTCGCAGCGAAGGCAAACCGTTTTTATCGATGATCAGCCAGGTTTTATCGGCTGTGACAAATATCGTTCTCGATTATGTGTTTATCGGGCCGCTGCAAATGGGTGTGGAAGGCGCCGCCATCGCGACCGTCATCGGACAGATGGTCGGGTTCTTCATGCTTTCACATTTCTATTTCATCTCAAAAAAGAGCCTGCTGAAATTGCATATTGCCAATCTGCGCATTCGCTGGGCGTATTTGCGCCAGATCATGCTGATCGGCGCGTCGAGCTTTGTGATCAACCTGGGGACGGGCGTTTCCGCGTCGTTCACGAACGCGGCGCTGGCCTTTTATGGCGGCGATCCCGCCATCACGTCTTTCGGTGCGATCAACAGTCTGTTTACGCTCGTGCTGATGCCGGTGCTGGGCCTGCTTCAGGGCATCGGCCCCATCATGGGCTACAACCACGGCATGCGCCAGCATGCGCGCGTCTGGAAAACGCTTTGGACGGGCGTCGGCCTTGGCTGCATATTCACATTCACGCTTTTTACGCTGATGGAGGTGTTTCCCGAGGCGTTCGCGTCGCTTTTCTTAGACCCCGCGTCTCCGACGATGTCCGTCTGCGCGCACGGCCTCCGTCTGCAGATGCTCGCTTTGCCGGTGCTTTCCTTCAGCGTGCTGTCCACGGCCTATTTTCAATCGACGGCACAGGGCAAGAAGAGCTTTTTCATCAGCCTGCTGCGCCAGCTTCTCGTCATCATCGGCGTATTGACCCTGCCGCATTTCCTTCAGCTTACGGGCGTGTGGCTTTCGGGGCCGTTCTCCGAGCTGCTGTCTTTGATGGTCGCTTCGCTGATGCTCGCGGCCGACCGGCGCTCCCGCAGAGAGGCGCCTCTGCCGCTGGAAGCGTAGCCCTTAAGAAATTTCGTAAAAAACAAAGGCCGTACCCAAATGGTATGGCCTTTTTCATCCGCCGTCTTCAGCCTGTGGTCACCACAAAAGTTCCTCTCCATTTGATGACGCGCTTGCCCTCCTCAGTGCAGTTTGGTGCTCCGGCGCATGCGGGAGACAGCGAAGGTGTCACGTTATTTGCAACAGCCAGATTTTCCACCGTGACGCCGACAACGCTGGGAACGTTGGACAGCGTCGTATTCCCTCCGACCGGAGCTTTCACATCCAGACTCCCGGCAGCCGATATCCATCCAAGCGGGGTTGATGCTGATGTGGCAGCCAGGGCAGCGGACGGGGCACCGTTAGTAAAGGTCGCCGCCTGCTCCTGAACAGCAAACGCCGGTTCGCTCTGAATGATTGGGAAAGCATTACAAATGTATGGAATCGTTCCGACCAAATAAAACACAACCATCTGTACCGGACCGATATTGGGCACATCCACCGTTTCTTCCTTGCCCGCGACTTGCAGTTTACTCTTGTCAAACAGCACGCTCTTCACACCGTTTGGGTCTGCAAAGGCTTCATCTAGTATAAATGGCGGTGAAATTTCTGCTGTTGCGCAAAACGGGATTCTCACTTCAGCCATGTGTATAAACGCCTCCTATATAGAATTAGTGTTATAGATTAGCCACTATATCATATATTATTCTATTTCCCGCATTGTGTGACTTTGCGGACAACCCCGCCTCCCTTTGCCAAAGGCGAGAATACCCTGCGTCGGGCATCTCCTCCAAATCGTGTGTGGTGTCATGCCGCGCCGACCGTTTTCGCTGCTTATTTTTTCCGGTAAGCCTCTCTTTTTCTCTATAAAACAAGAGCAGGCCATATGGCCTGCTCGATTTATATGAAAAGAGCAATAATTGGAGGGCAATTGCTCTTTTATATAATCTTCATTATTCCCTGAAGCGTTTCACCTCAAACCAGAATACGACGCCGTCCTCAACATTTTCCGTTCCGAAGCGCTGTCCCATCACCGTCTGTATCGCCTTGACCACGCTGAGGCCCAACCCGTAGCTGTCCTGCACGCGCGTCCGCGCGTCGTCCGCTTTGTAAAAGCTGTTCCAGATATTCTCCACCATCTCATCCGACAGATGCGCGCCCGTATTGAAAACGCTGATGCGGATCGTCTCCTCAGCAGCCTGCGTCCGGATGCGTACCTGCTTGCGGCTGTCTCCGTAGCGCGCCGCGTTGGATACGTAATTCGCAAGCACCTGTTCGAACCTCATCGCGTCAAAAACGCCGATGTGACCGTCCGCGGCATCGAGGGCGATATGCAGCCCGTTCTGTGAGATAAAGCCGTCGTATTTATCAAGAAAGCTCAAAATCCTTTCCCTGACGGACAGTTTTTCGCTGATGATCTCCGTCCGCCCGCTTTCCATCCTTGTTAAGTCCAGCATCTCCTTGAGCAGGCGGCTCATCTTGGCCGCTTCCTCCGCGATGATCTCGACATACATATCCTTTTGCCGGTCGCTGCTCGCAAACCCCGCGTTCATTTCATCCGCGTAGCCCTTGATCAGAGATAGCGGTGTGCGCAGTTCATGGGACGCGTTGGAAATAAACTGACGCTGCGCGATGATGTCCTTTTCGAGCTGTTCGTTCTGCATTTTGAGCGTGCTGAGCGCGCTCTCCAGCTCTCTGCCCAGACGGTTGATATCTTCCCCGAGGCTTTGCAGCTCGTCTCCCGTTTTCACGTCACATTGGCTGCCAAAGTTGAGCGCCGCGAGTTCCCCCACCGTGTTCTGAATCCGCCTGATCGGCCTCGTAAAGCTCTTCGACACCCTAAAAACCACCGCCAGTGAGATCAACAGCGTCAGAAATGCGCAGGCCAGCAGCAGTATGTTGGCCTGCTGGACGCTCTGGTTGATGGGCTCGACAGCCTGCGTCACGAATATTGTGATCCCGCTGTCCAGCGTTTTTGTGCAGACCATCATCTCAATGCCGGATCTGAACTCCCGCGCAGTCCCGATCGAAATGCCGTTTCCGGCGTCTTCAAACTCCGTATTGCCTTTGCGGAACCTATCCGTCAGAAAATCCTGCGCACTTGCGCCGTTGCTGTCCTGCTGCCCGTTGATGCCGGGGCGACTGTCGGCTGCCGTACCGTCCTCCGTTGACGCTTCGCCGTTCGGAGGCGATATATCATCGGATGGCACACCCATACCAAAAGGGGACTGTCCGCTGTCCGTGCGGGGCTGCAGTCCAAACTCGGGAGACGTGGAATAGAGGATATCCGATCCGTTTCGAACCATGATGTCATACGCGTTCCCCGCGTCCTGCGCGCTGATCTCGTCTCTGAGCGCATCCTCGTCCTGCAAGTAGTCAATGTTTTCAAGCGTGCTCATGGCGCTCAGCATTTCATTTTTGATCGTGGCGTCATAGAGCGGGCGAAGCAGCAGCGTGTTGGACAGCAGTATCAACGCGGATATCCCGAGCACGAGCGCCGTGATATAAAGAAAAAGACGTTTTGTGATGCTGGTTTTCAGCTTTCTCATGGCACCACCTCAAAGCGGTAGCCGTAGCCGCGCAATGTGGCGATGTATCCGCCGCATTTCCCAAGCTTTGTGCGCAGCCTGTTGATATGCGTATCGACCGTATTGGACGAGCCGAGGTAATCGTATCCCCAGACACATTCGAGTATCTGGTCGCGGCTTAAGGATATGTTTTCATTCTCCGCCAGATAGACCAGCAGGTCGTATTCCTTGCGGCTCAGCGGAGCTTCATTGCCGTCAACCCTCACCTCCCGCGCGTCCCGGTCGATCTGAATGCTTCCGAAACTTGTGCGCTGCTGGCCCTGGCTCCGCCTGAACAGCGCTTCGACGCGCGCCACGAGCACCATGGGCGTAAACGGCTTGATGATGTAATCATCTGCGCCGCACTCAAAGCCTTTCACCTGATCGTAATCCTCGCCCTTGGCCGTCAGCATCAGTATCGGGCAGGACGATCTCGCCCTTAAATGCTCGCAGCAGCTAAGGCCGTCCATCTCGGGCATCATCACATCGAGTATCACCATATCGGGTGCCGTTTCCTCAAACACCTTTAGCGCCTTTTTTCCGTCTTCAGCCTCCTCGACACGGTAGCCGCGGTTTTCCAGCACGATCCGCAGCAGATCCCGAAGGCGCGTCTCGTCATCTGCCACCAAAATAGTCTGTCTTTTCATGTCATCCTGTTTCATGTCCAACCTCACGGCTATTATACCACTCTGTCCGGCAGCGAATATTAACAAACTTTGAATCTTGGCAGGGCCGCCGGCGGACATGCGCTCCCTATCACATGCCGCCGAATGCCGCCGCTTTTGACCATCACCGCTTATTCATACCTGAGCGCTTCAATCGGGTTGAGCTTGGAGGCTTTGATCGCGGGATAGATGCCAAACCCCACGCCGACGATCAGCGAGAAGCCGAGCGCCATCAGCATCACACCGGACTGCACCGTGACCTCCGTATCGATCAGCGACCCGACAAACCCCGACCCGAACTGCGCGAGCAATATGCCGATCAGCCCGCCGATGCCGCTCACGATGATCGCCTCAAACAGGAACTGCAGCAGAATGTCCCGGCGCGTGGCGCCGATCGCCTTCTCCACACCGATCTCTCGCGTTCTTTCCATTACGGACACGAGCATGATGTTCATGATGCCGATGCCGCCCACGAGCAGCGATATGCCCGCAATGCCGCCCAGCATCGCCGTCTGCGTGGCTGTCACCTCATCGAGCGATTCGAGTATGCTGTCCTGGCTGTTGACGGAAAAACCGTTGTCCTCCGTGGAATACTGCAGCAGATAGTTCTCAATGCTGGCCTGCGCGGTCTCCACCGTGTCGGCGGACGACGCGCTCGCGTATACCGTCGATATCGTCGTGTTCTGCATCATTCTCTGTGCTGTCACAAACGGTACCATCACGTTGTCGTCGGCCGATGCGGTTTCGTCGTCGCCCTGCTGTGCGAGGACGCCGATCACCTCATACTTGGCGCCGCCGATCGATATCGTCTCGCCCGTCACATCGAGGGACCCGTAAAGGTCCACAGCCACGTTATAGCCGATCACCGCCACTTTCAGACGGCTGTCGTTGTCCCTGTCCGTAATAAAACGGCCGGATGCGAGGCTGTACTCGCGTATGCTCTGATAATCGGACGTCACGCCCTGCACGGCGGTATCTTCAATGCTCGTCGTCCCGTTTTTCACGGTGTATGTTGATGAGACATAAGGAGATACGGCGCCCACGCCCGGAAGCCGCCCGATGCCTTCCACATCACCAATATCCATGTTCGCGCGGCCGTCGCGGATGCTGATGGTCAGAAGGTTGGACCCAAGGCCCTCAATCTGTTCGGTCACGGCCGCGTTTGAGCTCTGCCCCACCGATATCAGCGCCGTCACGGCGAAAATACCGATGATGATGCCGAGCATCGTCAGGAACGACCGAAGCTTGTGCGCCCACACCGCGTCGAATGCGGAAATGATGATTTCAATTATTTTCATAGTCTGTTCCCCTTCCTGACATCCGACACGATTTTTCCGTCGAAAAGCTGTATCACCCGGTCCGCCTGCTCCGCGATGCCGTTATCGTGCGTGATCAGTATGATCGTGTTGCCCGCCGCGTGCAGCTCTCTCATCATGGTCATAATCTCTTTGCTGCTTCGCGAATCAAGATTGCCCGTCGGCTCGTCGGCCAGTATCACCGGCGGCTTGTTGATGAGCGCCCGCGCGATGGCCACGCGCTGCTGCTGCCCGCCCGACAGCGCGGCGGGCTTGTGCTTCATCCTGTCGGTAAGGCCCACCTTTTGAATCGCATCGAGCGTCCTGTCCCGTCTCTCCAGCTTTTTGATCCCGGCGTACTTCGCAGGCCGTTCCACGTTCTCAAACGCCGTCATCTTTTTAAGCAGGTTGAACTGCTGGAATATAAACCCGATCTTCTGATTCCTCACCTTGGCGAGCCGTCTATCCGAAAATTTCGAAATATCCTCGCCGTCGAGCAGATACATGCCCGATGTGGGGGTATCGAGACACCCAATCATATTCATCAGCGTCGATTTTCCGCTGCCGGATGCCCCGACGATCGCCACAAACTCACGCTCGTCGATTTTTAGGCTGACCCCGTCGAGCGCGTGCACCTGCTCGCTGCCCATCTCGTAGATCTTATACATGTCCCTGATATCGATCAATGCCACCTAAGTCACCGCCTGTCCTTTATATGCTTTCATACGGGCCATATCAGTTGCCTCCCCGTGTCCAGCCGCCGCCGCTCGGCATCTGCCGGTTGACGCCGCCGGGCACTTGGCCTGTCATTTCGCCCATGCCGCCCATCATAAACCCGGGCTGCTCGGAATTGTCATCCGAATCGGAGCCCTGCAGCACCATCTCGCCCTGGCTCAATCCGCTCGCGATTTCAATGTAATAGGCGTTTTCGATACCCGTCTGCACCGCGCGCACTTCGGAATAAAGCAGCTCCGACCAGTCTGACAGCACGCTGATGCCGAGCGTTTTGGCGTCCTCTCCCATATAGTCGGCAAGGCCCGTAAAATCGCCGCTGTTGATCAGAGACTGAATGGCCGCCTTATCCGAGTCGGACCGGTCCACCTTGACCATGACATAGCTCTTATTGCCCGATGTTCGCAGGTCGTCAACGGGGAGCAGCACCGCGCCTGTCGCTTCCTGCGCCTTGATTTCGCAGTTGAGCGTCATATTGATCTTGAACCTGTCGTCATCATTCACCGAAACGCCGACGTTGTATGTCGTAATGCCGCCCGATGCCGTTCCCATATCGGAAATGTCCGCGACTGTGCCTTCAAAAACCTCGTTCGGCAAGCTGTCGAGTTCTACATCCACGTTTTGGCCGACCTCGATGGAACCAATATCGAGTTCGTCCACGGAGACCGATGCGACCCAGGAATCCGTCGACTGAATCGATATCAGCGCCGATCCCTCTTCGCATGTCGCGCCATCAGCGGCCGTCAGTGCGCTGACCACACCCGCCGCAGGCGATATGATCTGCCCCGCCTGAATATGCGCCGTCATTGTCTGATACTGTTCCTTTAAGTCCGCGAGCGTGTCGTACATCTCTTTGACGTCCAGTGAATACTGAGACGCTTTGTAAATGGTTTCGCCCGCTTCGATCTCGTCGTTTTCCGAGAAATTCACATCGCCGACTATGCCGTAGCTGCTTGTGACCGGCACATACGACGCGAGCGCGACGCTGCCCGTGAAGAGTTCATTGCCGTCTGCATCGTAAACCACCGCGTCCGCGCCGACGGTGCGCGAAACCGTATCAATGCTCACGCAGAGCGCGCCGTTTTCGTTCGTCACAGTGCCGTCGTAGGTATGTCCCTCGCTCTTCACCTTCACCGTATCACCCTCGGCCAGCGTGCTGCCATGTGCGCTGACGGTCTCTCTCTCTTCGGTCGCGACCAGCGCCACATAGCCGTATGTATCCATGGCTGTTTGGATTTCGTCGTCTTCGCCGAGAACGACGCTTTTCACCCATCCGTCCGCGGGCGACTTGATGGAGAGCGTCGTGCTTGTGTTGTTCGTCGTGTCGATGCTGATCTGCTGCGCCATGATCTGCGCTTCAAGATCGTCTGCGTTTTTCTGCATTTCGCCGACGTTGAGCGATGCGATCGGCTGGTCCGCGCTGAGGGTGTCGCCCTCTTTCACAAGCATTTTATCGATGACCAGCTGGCCGTCTGCTGTGATATCAAGCGTTTCCGCGCTCGCGAGATTGCCGCTGCCCGAAACGGTCAGCGAAATATCGCCTGTTCCAATGGTATCAAAGCTCGGCTCGCTTTTCGCGCCTGCTCTTGCGGACGAACCCGACACGCCGAAATAGATACCGAGCCCCACGCCGACAATCACGGCTGCCAGCACGATAACGGCTGTCCGTTTTGTTTTCTTTTTCATGTTCTTCAAGCTGAATTTTGCTTTTTCCATATTCGTCACCTTTCGCCTTTTTTGGCTGTTTAAATCGTGTTCATTATAGAGACGCCGCTTAACAGCATCCTGTAAAAAAAATGAATATTTCATGAACAAAGGTGCGGCAAAAAAATAGGCGTTCGGGATGTTCTGTTTTTTTGGACAAAAAGTGTTAATTTTTCGTGAACCGCTTGCTTTCATTGTTCATTTTTGATAGATTATATTGGTTAAGAACATTTAGCAGATATTTCTTGGAGTCTTATTAAAAGCTTATGGTCACGATTAAGGATATATCGAAAAGATGCGGTGTGTCGGCTGCGACTGTCAGCAAAGCGCTGAACGGTTACACTGATGTGGGAGAAGACACAGCGGAATATGTGCGCAATATGGCCAAGCAGATGGGATATCTGCCCAACGCCACTGCGCGTGCACTGAAAACGAACCGTTCCAACAACATCGGCGTCCTCTTTGTGGACCAAACACACTGCGGCCTCACGCATGAGTATTTTTCGTCGGTACTCAACAGCCTTAAAGAGGAAGCGGAAAGCCGTGGCTTCGATATCACTTTTATCAGCAAAAATCTCGGAACATTTCAGATGAGCTATTACGAGCACTGCAAATACCGCAACTGCGACGGCGCGGTGATCGCCAGCGTCAATTTTAACGATCCCGACGTGATCGAGCTCGTCAACAGCGAAATACCGACGGTGACAATTGATCATGTATTCAACAACAGGACGGCGATACTGTCCGACAACGTGGAATGCATCTGCAACATGGTCAGGTATTTGTTTAAATGCGGGCACAGACGGATCGCGTACATACACGGTGAGGACACTTCGGTGACCCAGAAGCGTCTCGCGAGTTTTCATAAGACCTGCATGGATCTGGGCATCAAGACGCCGGAGGAATATATCAAACCCGCGATTTATCACGATCCCAAGGCGAGCGGGCTGGCCACGCGCGAACTGCTTTCGCTGCCCATAAGGCCCACCTGTATCATGTACCCCGACGATTTTTCTTTCATCGGCGGAATGAACGAGATCGAGCGCCATGGGCTCGATATACCCGATGACATCAGTGTGGTGGGACACGACGGCATCTACCTCTCCGAGGTGCTGCGTCCGCGGCTGACCACGCTCAAGCAGGATACCGTCACACTCGGAAAAGAGGCTGCAGCCAAGCTGATCGAGGCCATTGCATCTCCAAAGACGTTTATTCCGCAGCAGGTGGTGGTGCCCGCGCAGCTCATAGAGGGCAAAACAGTGAAAAATCTGATACCCACAATCGGAGTCGTCGATCTGTAAAGACAGTTTTAAATATGCGATGATAAAACCCCGGCTTTCCCGGAGTTTTTTTTATGTGCGCAAAACTCTCTTTTCCTGACATTGCCTTAAGGCGCACTCCGATGTCGGCAACCGAAGAAACCTTTATTGGCTGGGGTTTAATTATAGGGACAAATTATTAATAAATTTATTAAGTCTGCTAAGTCGCATTTTTTTGGTCTCTCCTATAAGGAGAAGCTGTCGCCGACAGGTGACTGATGAGGTATTCGTTTTGACAGCTTTTATTGACACCTCATCCGGTGCTTCGCACCACCTTCTTCTCCAAGAGAATGATTTTGTTTCCAGCAATATAGCGGCGCATAAAAAAAGAGCAGACGGTGCACTTCACTTCGTCTGCCCTTGCTTTCATGCCGGTTATTTTCGCTTGCTTAAGCCTCTTTGCGCAAACAGCTTTTCGAGCGTATCAAGCGCGTAATCAAGCTGCTGCGGCTTGTGCTCGCTGATCAGGCAGAACCGCAGGCGCGCCTGATGCTTCGGCACAGCCGGATACACCGCCGGCGGCACAAACACGCCGTTTTCGAGCATCAGCGTCGAGAGCTCATAGGCGTCGTTGTCCTTCCCCACCATGATCGGCACGATAGCCGTCTCTTTGGCAAGGCATGTGTCAAAGCCGCGCTGCTGCGCGCCTTCCACGAAATAGCGGATGTTCTGATGCAGCGCCGCCACGCGCGGGTTGCCT
This sequence comes from Bacillota bacterium, assembly GCA_023461435.1. Taxonomy (GTDB): domain Bacteria; phylum Bacillota; class Clostridia; order Christensenellales; family SZUA-584; genus SZUA-584. Next base: position 186,763 of record JAEYLC010000010.1, on the reverse strand, counting down.
TCCATCATGATGTTGACGGCCTCGAGCGATGCCGCAGCCAGCGGCGGGCTGATGCCCACCGAAAACATAAACCCGGGTGTGGAATAGCGCAGGTAATCAACAAGGCTCTGCTCGCCCGCGAGATAGCCGCCGCAGGTGCCAAGGCCCTTAGAAAGCGTGCCCATCTTGATGTCTACATCGCCCGGCAGCAGATCGAAATAATCGTCCACGCCGCCGCCGTTCGGGCCGATCACGCAGCTCGAATGCGCCTCGTCCACCATCAGGAACGCGTCATATCTTTTCTTGAGCGCCACAAAATCGGGTATCGGGGCGATATCGCCGTCCATTGAATAGACGCCCTCCACCACGATCAGTATCTTCTCATATTTGTCGCGCGCGGCCTTGAGCATATGCTCGAGCATATCAAAATCGTTGTGCGGGAACGCTTTGGTATCGCTCCTGGAGAGCTGGCAGCCCTGCGTGATCGAGTTGTGCGACAGCGCGTCGTAGAGTATCAGATCTCTCTCGTTGCAGAAATTGCCCACAAACGTCACATTGGTCGAATGCCCGCCCACCAGCACGAGCGCGTCGTCCGTATGCTTCCATTTGGCAATGGCGCGTTCAAGCTCGCGGTACAGCGTTTTTTCGCCCGCGATCAGACGCGAACCGGATGCCGATGTGCCGTATTTGTCGATCGCCTTTTTGGCGGCCTCGGCAGTGCGCGGATGGCCCGACATGCCCACATAGTTATACGAAGCGAGATTGATGATCTCACGTCCCGCCACGATCGACGTATCGCTGAGCACCGAATCGTGCGCGACGAAGTATGGGTCCTTGATGCCCGCGTCCTGCATCCCAAGACGGCGTTTCGCATATTCTTCATATTCGCGCGACTGGTCGAAGCGCGTGATTTTTCGTATATCCTTCGGTTTGCTTTCCTCGCGGCGCTCCTCGATATGATGGATCTTCCTGTAGAGCAGACGCGACAGATCCTCCACGTTCGCGCAGGTGAAATATTCTGTATCGGGGATGATCACGCCATACATCTCTTCGGCCTTGGAGAAAACGCCAAGGCTCGAGAGGCTGTCGCCGCCGAGGTCTTCCACGAAGTGGTCGGTATCCTTGACCGACTTGGGATCGAGCCCCAGCACCTCCGCGAATATGCCCCTGATCTTTTCCATAATGGCGGAAAGCTCGGTATCGTCATAGCTGGCGCGGCTCACGGGCTCTTCGATTTTAATGGAGTGCTTCACGACGCCGCTGCGGATATCGATCTCTTCGAAGCTGCCCTGCCCGCGCTCCAGCGCTTCCTTCACCTTCTGGCGGCGTACCTTGATGCCGTTGGCAAGCGGCAGCGCTTCAAGCGACAAATATGCCTTCTGCAGCTTCTTGTATATCGGCAGCAGTCCGTTGACGCGCGTGATCTCCGCGATCAGCTCGTTCACCTTGTCCGTATCCGCCGCGCTTTCCCCCATGTAAACGATCAGCGTCGTGTCGTCGTATACGCCCTTGGCCGCCACGCCGGTCACGCAGATATGCTCCACATGCGGCAGCTCGGAAAAGCTGTCTTCGAGCTCATCCGGGTAGATATTTTCGCCCGATTCGTTGATGATGACGTCCTTCAAACGGCCTTCGATATAATAGCGCCCGTTCACCTCGCGGACGATGTCTCCCGAAGAGAACCAGCCTTCCTCACGCGCGATGTAAACGCCGTCCACCATACGCCCCGAATGCATCGCTTCGCCTTTGATCTGCAGCTCGCCTGTCTCCGAGCCGTCCTGTTTCACAATGCGGTATTCCATCGGCGCAAACGGCTTGCCGACGCTCGCGTCGAGCTTGGTATCGATTTTCGAGGACAATTCCACCGAGTCGATGCCCGTTTCGGTCATGCCGAAGCCGGAGACGAGCGGATAACCGATCGAATTGATGATTTTAAGCGTTTCGGGCTGTATGTGCCCGCCGCCGCTGATACAAAATTCGATGCTGTCGCCCACGAGCTTTTGCTGAATATCCTTGAAAAACAGGCTCGACACGAGCCTGCGGCCCGCCTTTCCAAGACGGCGCTGCAGCTTGATGCTGAGATCACTCGCGTTCATGAGCTTGTCGTAGGTTTCCTCGCCCTGAAGCTTCGCTTTGCGCACGATGCCCTTGGCGACGTTGTTCCACAGCAGCGGCACGGCGTAGATATGCGTGATCTTGTGTTCCTTACACGCGGACATGATCACGTCCGCGGTCCGGCTCCGGATAAAAACGATCGTTTTTCCGAAAAACGTGTACCACATATAAACGGCGATCAAGCCGAAAATATGGTGAAAAGGGAGAAACGCCAGCTGTTTGATCGGTCCGTTATGGATGATTTCTTTGTTGTTCTTATAAACATAATCGGCGAGCAGCACCTGTTCACAGATCGCTTTTTCATTGTACACATAGACCTTGGGCGTGGCCGTTGTGCCCGAGGTGCAAAGCGCAATGCCGTCTCCGTATGTCGGAATATACATCTCGCTTTTTGCGTCAAGGCTCAAAAAGTCGTCCGGATGAATGACCTTGATGCCGCCCACATCCACCGGCGTATCCGTCACGATCGTGCGAGACCCCGCCTGCCGCAGCACATGCATGAGCTGCGCGTCGTCTCCGCCCGCATCAAGCAGCAGCGGACGGTAACCGGCCAGCAGTACAGACCAGAAAGCCGCCGGCCAAAGCGGATTGTTAGCAAAACGAAGCGCCACAAAGGTGTTCAGCTCCAGTCCTTCGAGCCGCTGACCCAGCAATTTCGCGCCGGCTGTGATGATGCGCTCATAATCGGTAAATGTGAGCTTTTTTATGCCGCTGCCGTCATTGTATTCCGCCGCGACCGTATCCCCGTTGGCGCATATCAGCGAGAAGAGATTTTTAAGAGACCGCTCCTCCCGCAAGGCGGCTATTTTTTCAATGATCATGTCCATTCAAACCAAAGCCTCCGTATAAAATATAAATAATGCCATAACTTTATATATACAATGATATTATCACATTCAGAAAGTTTGGTCATCAAAGTTTTTTAGACTCGGCACCGGTCCTTTTTCTGCGTTCGCAAAGATACTCTTCAAATCTTTGCATTGTGAGGTTCACGATAAGCTCGTGCGGAAAGGCGTGCTCTTCGATGATGCCTAGCGCAATTGCGTGGCTGCCGATCTTGGGCGCAAAATGCGCGTCGCTCGAAACAGCCACCCTCACGCCGTGTTTTTTGCACAGCGGCAGATAGATTGCGGCATTGGCTTTCCCGCCTTTTCTGTAGGAAAAAGAATGATTGTTGACCTCGAGCAGCCTATCGTGTTTGGCTGCCTCCTTTACAACCGCTTCATAATCAAGCTCATAAGCGGCGTTATCCGGATGCGCGATGATATCCACATACGGATTCAAAAACGCGCTCATCACGGTTTCCGTATTCTGCGCTTTTGTGCCCGGCTTCATCACGACCTCGTGCAGCCCCGCGATCACAAAATCGGTCAATTTGAGGTACTTTTCCCTGACGTCGATACTGCCTTCAAAGTCGATGAGGTTCGATTCAACGCCCGCATACACGCGGACTCCTTCAATATGGCTCGGCAAGAAAGGATATGTGCCCAAGTTGAACTCAGGGCAGGACCCGGGCAGCTTCGGCCCGTGATCTGTCATCACAAATCCCTTGAGACCGTTTTTTGCTGCCGCTGCCGCGTTCTCAAGCAACGTGGAATGCGCGTGTCCCGATAGTACTGTATGCGTGTGCGTGTCCACTTCGATATTCATTTGTCTTCTCCAGTAAAGCTATTTTATTCCAGAAGCTGCGCGACCTTCTTGACCGCGCCCGCTGCGTCGGGCGCGTAAGCATCCGCGCTGATGCTTCTGGCATAATCTTCTGTCACAACGGCGCCGCCCACGATGATCTTCGCGCGCAGGCCGCGCTCTCTCGCCATCACAATCACCTTCGCCATCTCCTGCGCGGTGGTTGTGATCAGCGCCGATAAGCCGATGATGTCGGCTTCCTTCTCTGCCGCCGTATCGACGATTTTGTTCGCGGCGACATCCTTGCCAAGATCGATGACTTCGTAACCGTGGTTTCGAAGCAGCATCGCCACAAGGTTCTTGCCGATATCATGGATATCGCCCTTCACCGTCGCGATCACGATCTTTTTCTTGATTCTCGCATCGACGGACGCAAAATGCTTTTCCAGATAATCGAAAGCCGTATGCGCCGCCTCCGCGCTGTATATGAGCTGCGGCAGGAAATAGACGCGCTGTTCGTACAGATCGCCCACCTTCTGCAGCGCGGGTATCAGCATATCGTTGATGATATCGTTCGGCGTTTTGCCGTCCGTCATTTGCTCATCGATCAGCGCCGTGATCAGGTTCTTTTTGCCCGTGATCACCGCGTCGCCCACGGTTTTGGCCTCCTCTTTGGGCGCTTCCACCTGCGCAAAGCGCTTGAGGTAACGCTCAAAATTATCATCGCGGTCCACGAGCGCCTCGGCGGCATGGTATGTGTCCATCATGAGCTTATCGCCGGGGTTCATGATCGCGGTGGTCAGCCCCTTTTCTATGGCCATCGTGAGGTAAGCGGCGTTGATAAACGTTCTTTCGGGCAGCCCGAAAGACCCGTTGGAAATTCCGAGCACAGTGAAAAAGCCATTGTCGCCGCACCATTTGATCACCTTGAGCGTCTCGATCGCAGCGTGCGCGTCGGACGAAACGGTCATCACAAGGCCGTCGACGACGATGCTTTCCTTGCCGATGCCTTCGCGGGCCAGCCTCTCACAGCCCTTCTCAATCTCTTTGATGCGCCCCTCAGCCGTCTGAGAAATCCCGTCGTCGCCGATGGGCAGCAATACAAACATGGGCTGATATTTCTTGACGACGGGCAGCAGCGACTCCATGCTGGCCGTTTTGGTGGAAACCGAGTTGACGAGCGCGCGGCCCGGATACAGGCGCAACGCGGCCTCGATCACGTCGGGTTTGGACGAATCGATGCAAAGCGGCAGCTTGGCCTGTACGGTCAGCCGCTCGATCACACTTTTCATCGCGCTTTTTTCATCAAAATCGGGCATGCCCACATTGATGTCCAGAACATGCGCGCCGCCGTCCTTCTGTTCCATCGCCATATCGAGCACGGTATCGTAATCGGCGGCCCTCAGCGCTTCCTTGAGCTTCGGCTTGCCCGTCGGGTTGATACGCTCACCGATCACGCGAAAGCTCCTGCCAAAGAACGTCATGTCCGTCACGGATGTGAGCGCGCTCGGCAGCGTTTTCTGCCACGGCAGCGGCGAGAGCGGCTGTATCTCTTCATATATCGCTTTGATATAGCACGGATCGGTGCCGCAGCACCCGCCGATCAGGTTCGCGCCCGCCTCGCAAAGCGGCTTCACAAACGCTCTGAATTCATCGCAGGACAGATCGAACCGCGTCTTTCCGTCCACGATGCGCGGCATGCCCGCGTTGGGCTTCACGATCAGCGGCACGGTGGCAACCGCCTTCATGCGCTTGACAAGCGGCAGCATCTCGGCAGGCCCGGTGGAACAGTTGAGTCCCACCGCGTCCGCGCCCGCGCAGATCAGCGTGAGCGCCGCGGCCTCGGGCGGCGTGCCCGTCAGCGTCGTCCCTTTTTCGTCAAACGTCATGCTCACGACGACAGGCAGATCGCAGACCTCCTTGGCCGCGAGCACTGCCGCGCGCGTTTCCTGAATATCGATCATCGTCTCGATCACGATAAAATCGACGCCGCCTTTTACGAGCGCTGTGATCTGCTGCTTATAGATATCAACAGCCTGCTCGAATTCGATATCGCCGAGCGGCTGCAAGAACGATCCCGTAGTGCTGAGCTCTCCGCCCACAAAAGCCTCGCCGCCCGCCGCTTCCACACTGAGCGCCGCAAGCTCTTCGTTGAGCCGGTCCGTCTGAGCTTCAAGCCCGAATTCAGCGAGCTTGAGCGAATTGGCGCCCATCGTGAACGTATAGATGGCGCGCGAGCCCGCCTCAATATATTGGCGCTGTATATCGCGAAGGACTTTCTTGTTCTCCATCGCAAAAAGCTCCGGACAAACGCCCGGAGACATGCCATTGCTCTGCATATATGTGCCCGTTGCGCCGTCGAGTATCAAAAAGCGCTTCTGAATATATTCAAGAAAGCTAAGTCCGTCGATTTTCTTCATCTATTCCACTCCCGCCACCGCTATCACCGATTTTTCCGGGGACAGCAGGAATTGTTCGTTCAGCTGTACATCGAGCGTGCCCATATCGAGCATATCGTAAAAGACCTTCTGATATTTGATATCCAGATCACCGTAGCCTGCGCTGAACCGGTGACGCGTCAGATGGCGTCCCGTGCGTTTCAAAGCCGCGTTCTTGCGCGCGATGATCACGTCGAGCGCGCCGTCCACAAATTCAGACGCGTAAGCGTCGTAAACGAGCGCTTTGAGCCCCTCTCCCTTACTGATGGCTTCGTTGATCCTCTCGACCTCGCGCCTCGGGATGGAGGCGCACATCAGATACGCTTCGGCGCTGTTTGCCAGCAGCTTTGCAAGCTGCTTCGACTCGACAGGCGTTTCATCTATATAGAGTGTTCCACCGGCAGAAACGCGCGCCGGAACGGCAGCCGCCTTTCCTTTTACGGTGAAAGAAGACTCGGCGGTTTTGAGCAGTGCATCGATCTCGTAATCCAGCTCCGCCGGAAACACGGCCTTTTGAGAGCCAAGCCGCCGCATCACGGTTTTTCTGTCGGGAACAAACGGTATAAATGAAAAAAGCTCCATCGCGCACCTCAGGTGATATAATACAACACTTACCGCCATTATTCAACCTCTTGCAAAATCGCTGTCATTATGATTAAATGGGAATCAATCCAAAACCGGCGCGTGTAACAGGAGTGAAATTCATGAACCTTATCGATAAACTCAAACAAAACACAAAAGCATTTTCGCTCGAATTTTCTCCTCCCAAAAAGGATATGCCGGTGGATACCGTATACGGCGCGATTGAAAAGCTCTCCGTTTACAACCCCGAATTCGTGAGCATCACATACGGGGCGGGCGGCGGCAACAGGGATAGAACCGTCGAGGTAGCTTCGCATGTGAGCGGGCTCGGGCTCGAGGCCATTGCGCATCTCACCTGCGTGGGCGCGAATGCCGATCAGATCAACGCCGTGCTCGACACGCTGCGTGAAAAAGGAATTAAGAATATACTGGCTCTGCGCGGCGACATTCCGCAGGGCATGGATAAATCCGCGGCGTTTGTGTATTACAGGCACGCGAGCGACCTGATCATCGACATAAAAAAAAGAAGCGGCTTTTTCGTGGGCGCCGCCGCTTATCCGGAAGCGCACTACGAAGCCGATACCCTGTGCGACGACATCAAATATATGAAGATGAAGGCCGATCTCGGCGCGGATTTCTTCGTAACCCAGCTCTGCTTTGATAAAAACGCGCTGCTCGACTTTCATGAAAAAGCCTATAAGGCGGGCGTCACAGCGCCGATTTCCACGGGCATTATGCCGGTTCTCGATCCCAAGCAGATCATCAGAATGACGCTGCTCTCCGCCTGCTCGATTCCCGCGTCCTTAAGCCGGCTCGTCAGCCGCTACGGTGAAGACCCTGAATCCTTCAAAAAAGCCGGTATCGACTACGCCGTGCAGGAAATCACCGGCCTGATGGCGGGCGGCATCAATAAGTTTCATCTTTATGTGATGAACAAAGCCGACGAAACCGCGCAGATACTCAAAATGAGCGGCCTCATTTAAGCCTTGCTTCGTTTTTCCCTGTACATATCGGAATCAGCCACGTTGATCAGCGTATAGACGGTTTCATTCGGATCAAATTCGGCTTCCTTGAATCCAAAGCTCATGGAGATGCTTTGCGCCTCGCTCACGAACGTGCGTGAAACGGCCTGTTTGATGCGCGACGCGAGCAGCATGGCCTGCGTTTTTTGTATCCCCGGCAGTATCAGCAGAAATTCGTCGCCGCCCAGGCGGCACACCTCTCCCGTCCCGTCCAGCTGCTTTTTGAGTATCATGGCCACCGCGCGGATCATATTGTCGCCCACACCGTGCCCGTAGGTATCGTTGACGCGTTTGAGGCCGTCGATATCCGCAAAGCATACGGTGATCGGCCTATGCTGTTTTCTGCAGCTTAAATAAGCCGCCTCAAGTATTTCGAGACCCGCGCGCCTGTTGTTGAGCCCCGTGAGCATGTCCGTCTTCGCGAGCATTTCGAGCTTGTTTTCAGCCTGCTTATATCTTGTGATATCGAAAACGACCGTTGTCATCAGCGTACGCCTGCCGTGCCGCGTTTTTGTATGCGTGATGCCATAGCTTTTGCCCGTGCTTTCATCCTTATGGATACGCTGGCCGGCAGACGGGCTTTCGCCTTCCTTAAGCCTGCTCAGCAGCAGCTTAGCCGACCCTGAACCGAACTTTTCACGAAACGCTTTGTTTTCGTACAGCAGGTCTTTTGTATCGGCCTCCCACACGGCCACCCCCTGCTCGATTCCCTCGATTCCTTGTATCAGCGCCGTCATGTTGTTGTCCTGACTGTCGGGCGCGAGCAGCGTGTAGACGCCGATCATTCTCTCAATCCTCGTGCGCAGCCTCTCATCGGCGGCGCTTTCAAAGAAACAAACGGCAATCCCTTCGGTGCCTTGAGACTTTCGATACGGCACGAGTATGCCGTCGGCGGCATGCTTTAAGCTCTTGAGCCTTGCCATCTCCTGATCCGCTGCGTTTTCGACATCCGCGCTCAGCATGGGCACGCTGATGCTTTTTTTCGCCCGCCATTCGTCGCAAAGTGTATACCGCCCATTCTTCTTTTCGTAAAGCGACGCGCAAAAAGCGCCTGTCCCTCTTGCGGTGATACGCAAAAATTCGAGAACCGGGTTTTTATCGCCGACGGTATACGCGCCGACCGCTTTGGCAATCATCGCGTCTTCATGGATCAACGACGCTTCTTTCATGTCTGTGACAACGATCAGAAAGACGGCGCCGCCGTGGTGCTCTGTCAAAGCCGCGTCAATTTTTGCGGAAAAAGCTTTTCCCTCAATCACCACAGTAGTCTTTATATGCAAAGGATGTGCGCCCTTCTGGACGAACATGCCAAAAACCGCCTTTTCCTCGATCATTTCATAAAAATTCGAGCCGGGATCAAAGCCGCTTTTTTGGGCCAATGGATTTGAATAGAGTATACGGCCGTTTTTTGAGCTGACAATAAAGACAGGCAGCGGAAACACGCGATAATCGTCTTCTTTCATAGGCTCTCCTTGTAAGAATTGTTTGCTTATGTGTCTTTTCTATAATTATAAGTATTTCCCGAAAAAACTTTGACGAACTGCGTCATGATAAAAAAGTGCAAAAGGCTGATAAAACGACAAAAATTTTTACTAAATTAAAAGGAAATTTGCATCACTATGTGGTATATTTAAAGATAATGTGCGTTTATGTGATATTTAAAAGCGTATCCGTCGACAATATGGATAAAACTCGACTATGATACGACTCATCTCCCTATTTATTTTGGCAAACACTGTTTGCCTCTTTTTTTGCTTTTTAATGGCATCGCCCAGATCAATTCCCTCGTTTTTTCATTTTGATTGACGATACAATTGCATAAACAACTGTGAAGAAAACAGCGAGCCACATCAAAACAAACAGCCATTGCCAATGAGCCAGAACATAAACAGCCAAAAGGCAACAAATCATTGACAGACAGCCAAATACAATGGCCGCCTGGTGATATTCTGCCCTGATATTTGCCTTTTTCCTTTCTTGGGGAGAACTCCAAATAAAAGTATTTGTGAAAATTGGTCCTTTGCAGCGAGCCGCAAAGCAAGTATAAACGCCGAGCGCTATTGCGAGGAAGAACAGAATAATCCCTAAAACAATTTGAGGAATTTCCAAGAATACTCCTCCCATCCATGTCTTGTGAAGAAACAAGCTAATTATACTTCATAAAAACCAATCAGAAAATATTAACCTGTTAATAATATAATCTGATAATAAAAAAATCCGAAATCTTTTCGCGGGTTTGACCAGCGCTTTCAAAGATTCGGATTATACTTGGTGCCGGTGGTGGGACTCGAACCCACACGCCCTCGCGGACAACGGATTTTGAGTCCGTCTCGTCTGCCAATTCCAACACACCGGCAAGTGGACTTTGTTAATATAGCATATACTATATTCACCGTCAAGACAGACCGCGGACCTTCAGGCTTTATTTTCAGTGCCCGAGAAATAATCAACAAGCAGATATATTATAAAGATTCGGCTAACCGGTACGGCAAATTGTCTGAACCTCAATTTATTATAAAAATAATTGCAAAATTTTTGTGCTTTCCAAAATTTATTTGTTGACACGAGGCCAATTCATAATTATAGTGAATAATAGATAAGGAGCAGGATCAGCTTCCGCTCCGTTACAACAGGTTTATACCTTTTTGACATCATGGTTTGACATCAGGTTAGCAGCATAGCAAGACAGCATACGGTCAGACAGCTTTGTTTAAGCAGCTAAAGGCAAGACAGTTAAGTCGGACAGCAAGGGAAAGTTTTATATGGGAAGCCACCGGATATTCCGGTGGCTTTTCATTTCCTTTCAGCTTCTATCAACAGCTGCTGGCAGCAGCAATAGCTGTTTTTCAGATAATCGAGCTTTTTTATGTCGCATTGGTATTGCTCGGTTTGCTCCCACTGCTGAAAAAGAAAATCCAGCAGCTCGCCGCAGTGCGTGCAAAACGAATCACTCAGGCTGTAAAAGCACCATTGCTGTATCTTTCGGCATTTGATGATATTTGAATAGCGCAGCCTGTTGAGATGCTTTGATACCGAAGGCTGAGACACACCCAGCACTTCGGCGATCATGCAGACACAGAGCTCCTTCGTGGCGACAAGGCTCAATATCCTCAGGCGTCCCGGGTCGCCGAGCGCTTTGAATACATCAGACAAGTCCATGCTTCGTTCCTTCTTTTCCCATCTGCATATAAATATATGGCGTAAAACAGCAGAATAGACAATGAAATTTAATTTCTCGATCCGACGAACCATATTCCCGCATCGGCATATAGTAAATTATAAATACTCTTGAAGGAGGGAAGTACATGAACGGTTTATTTGATAATAACAACAACTCATTTATATGGATTTTGCTGCTGCTGTGCTGCTGCGGCGGTTTCGGCGGCAATGGATGTGGCAACGGATGCGGCTGCGATGGCGGCTGCGGTAATGACATTGGTTGCCTGCTCCCCATACTGCTGCTGTGCTGCTGCGGCGGTTTCGGCGGCTGCGGTTCAAAATGCTGCTGAAAAGCACTCCCCCATACATCCCGTATATAACCTATCATCAACTGAAAGTTTAAGAATGCCCGCAACGGCATTCTTTTTTTTATAAGAAAAGAGCCGCTTTGGCTCTTTTTCTGGTTTTCGGGAGGAAAGCCCCAGCAAAAAGATTCCGTTGCAGATTTTCCTTATCCGTTTCCAAGGTTTATTCCGCTATGTTTTCATATCCGGGCTGGTATTCGTTTAAATCTTGATCGATTATTACGATATCAACGCGGCGGTTGCGTTCTTTATTCTGCTCCGAGTCGTTGGGCGCCACGGGGCGGTATTCGCCGTAGCTCGTTGAAGACAGCCGTGCCGGGTCTACGCCAAAGCTTTGGAGCAGCTTGGCCACATTGATGGCGCGCTGAGAGGCAAGCTCCCAGTTGGACGCATATTTTGAGCTGGATATCGGCACATTATCGGCGGACCCTTCGACGCTGATATAATTGTCCACCGTTTTTAGTATGTCGGCCATTTTTTTCAGCGTTTCTTTGCCTTCCGTATTGACATCCGCCGAGCCGGAATTGAAAAGCAGCGCTTCCTTAAAGCTGACGATGACACCGCGCTGTTCCTTGTGAATGCCGACCATTGTTTTAATGCCCGCTTCGTCAATGAGCTCCTGAATCTTCTCTTCGACAGACTGTTCGCTCTGCGCCTGCTCTGAAGCGCTTTCCTCTTGCGTCTGTTTCGGCGCCGATACATCCGGCTTTGAAGTATTGGCCTTACCGGTGCCCGCCCATGTGTCATTATCGATATCCGACGTATCACCCGCTTCCTGCACCACGGAAACCTCCGTACCAAGAGCAATGCCCAGCTGATAAGCCAGCGCCTCAAACTTATCGGTGTCCACCTTGCTGATGGTATACATCATGATAAACAGCACCAGCAGCAATGTGATCATATCAGAATAGGTCAGCAGCCAGCGTTCGGAATTCTCGTGCTTTTCCTCTTTATCTCTTTTCACAGGCTTTGTTTCTCCTGACTATTCTGTATTTCCGCCGTTTCCTTGGCTGCGCTCTTTTTCTTCTCCAGCATTTGCAGATAAGGCGCCAGCTTTTCTCTGATCACAATGGGGCTTTCAACGTTGTTGATGGAAAGTACACCTTCAATGATCATCTCTTTCTCGAGCCGCAGCATCTTAAGCATCAGCTTTAATTTATTGGCGATAGGCAGGTAAAGGAGATTGGCAAAACAGACGCCGTACAGTGTCGCGACAAACGCCACCGCGATGGATGCCGCAAGCTCTTCGGCGGATTCCATGTTTCCGAGAACCTGTATGAGCCCCATAACCGTTCCGATAATCCCCATCGTCGGTGAGAAGCCGCCCGCCGCCTCAAACACGGATATTTCTCTCTTCTTGATCTGCTCATATATATACAGGTCATTTTCGAGCACATCCTTTAACAGCTCATTGTCGAGCCCGTCCATCAGCAGCGTCAGCCCTCTTGACATCAGCGGATCATGAGCTTCGCGGAAGCCCTCCTCTGTGGTGATCTTCTCAAGGGACAGCAGGCCGTCACGCTTGACGGTTGTGGCATATCCTAAAATTTCATCCATCGTCTCCTGCAGTTTCACCGGCGCATTTTTCATGGTTGCCCTGATGACCTTCGGCATCGAAGCCACGTCTTTAACAGAAAACGAAACCATGACAGCGCCAATCGTGCCGCCGAAAACAATAACAGCCGGGCTCAAAAGCAGCAAAGCGCCTATATTCCCTTTTTCCAAAACAAAACCCATGAGGATTGCACCAAAACCCAGAATCAGCCCGAATATAGTTCCCTTCCCCATAACCACACCTCTTTTTTGAATGCATCACAGCAGCACATTCTTTATATAAGCATATATCTACACATAAATAATCCACTTGAATCGTTTTATAAAATACAGAATGCAGATTTTTTTAATATAAAAAAACGCGGCACCTTCGGCTAAAAAATATATCTGACCGAAAATGGCAGCGTTTTAAGACAGCCGTTCTTTAAAATCCTCATAGCCGAATTCTCTCACAAGCTTGTTTTGCCCGTCAGCAGTGTGAATCAGTATCGACGGCAGCGGCATGCCGTTGAACGTGTTGTTTTTGACCATCGTGTAATGCGCCATATCGCAGAACACAAGCTTATCGCCTATCTTCAGCGGCTCGTCAAACGCGTAGTCGCCGATGATGTCCCCCGCGAGGCAGGTGGGCCCGCCGAGCCGGTATGTCTGCCGCTTCTCACCCGGTTTGCCCGCGCCGATGATCTCAGGCCGGTACGGCATTTCGAGCACGTCGGGCATATGGCAGGCCGCCGAGGTGTCGAGAATTGCGATTTCCATGCCGTTGTGCACGATATCGAGTATGCTCGCCACCAGAAAGCCGGTATTCAGGGCCACCGCCTCGCCGGGCTCCAGATAGATCTGCATACCGTATGTGTCCCGCAGGCGGATCAGCTCGTTGATAAGCCGCTCCACATCGTAATCCGCGCGCGTGATGTGATGCCCGCCGCCGAGGTTCAGCCATTTCATGCCGTGAAAATACGCGCCGAACTTCTCCTCCGCCGCCTGCAGCGTTGCGGCGAGCGCGTCGGCGTTCTGTTCGCAGAGCGTATGCATATGAAAGCCCGACAAGCCTGCGAGCGATTGCGGCTCGAAGTTGCTTAGCGTGGTGCCAAGCCGCGAGTACGGCGCGCACGGATCGTATATCGCGTGATCCTGCGTCGAACGCTCGGGGTTGAGCCGCAGCCCGCACGACACGCCCGCATCGAGCGCCTTCTTGCCAAAGCGCAACCACTGATCGAACGAGTTGAATATGATATGGCCGCAGATGCGTGTGAGTTCGTCCATATCCGCCGGCTTGTAAGCGGGCGAAAAAACGTGCGTTTCGCCGCCGAACAGCTCCGCGCCGAGCTTCGCCTCATAAAGCCCGCTCGCCGCCGTGCCGCAAAGATACCGGCCAATCAGCGGATACAGGCTGTGCATCGCAAACGCCTTCTGCGCGAGCAGTATGCGGCAGCCGCTGCGTTCCATCACATACGAAAGCAGCTCAAGATTCTTAATAAGCCTTGCTTCATCCACCACATAGCAGGGCGTGGGCAGATCGTACAGCCAGCGCTCCATCAGTCCACCATGGCCGGGTCGAAATCCTCCTGCCACGGCAGGCCCCACTCATTCAGCGCGTCCATAAACGGATCGGGATCGAATTCCTCTATATTGAATACGCCCGCCCCGCTCCATGTTCCGTTCATCAGCAGCATCGCGCCGATCATCGCGGGCACGCCCGTGGTGTAGCTGATCGCCTGGCTATTAACCTCTTTATACGCTTCCTGATGGTCGCAGACGTTATAGACATAGTAATGGCGTTCCTTGCCGTCTTTCACGCCTTTGAAAATGCAGCCGATATTCGTTTTGCCGACCGTGCGCGGCCCGAGCGACGCGGGATCGGGCAGCACCGCTTTTAAAAACTGCAGCGGCACGATCTTCTGGCCCTGAAAATCGATCGGCTCGATCGACGTCATGCCGACGTTTTCGAGGCACTTCAAATGCGTGAGATAGCTCTGCCCGAACGTCATGAAGAAACGGATGCGCTTCACGCCCCGGATGTTGAGCGCGAGGCTCTCAAGCTCCTCGTGGTGCAGCAGATACATGTCCTTCACGCCCACCTCGGGGAAGTCATACACACGCTTAATCTCCATCGGCTCGGTCTCGATCCACTCGCCGTTTTCGATATAGCTGCCCTTGGCCGACACCTCGCGGATGTTGATCTCGGGGTTGAAGTTCGTCGCGAACGGATAGCCGTGGTCGCCGCCGTTGCAGTCGAGTATGTCGATCTCATGGATCTCATCGAAATAGTGCTTTTGCGCATACGCGCTGAACACACCCGTCACGCCCGGGTCAAAGCCGCAGCCGAGCAGCGCGGTGACTCCCGCCTGCCTGAAGCGATCGCGATAAGCCCATTGCCAGCTGTACTCGAATTTGGCGGTATCGAGCGGCTCATAGTTCGCCGTGTCCACGTAATTTGTCTTCGTGACAAGACATGCGTCCATGATCGTGAGGTCCTGGTACGGCAGCGCGAGGTTGATCACGACATCGGGCTTGAACGCTTCGATCAGCGTTACCAGCTCGTCCACATTGTCGGCGTTCACCTGCGCCGTGCTGATTTTCGTTTTCCCGCCGTCCAGCTTCTTTTTGAGCGCGTCGCACTTGGAAACGGTGCGGCTCGCGATGCATATCTCTTCAAAAACGTCGGGGTTCTGGCAGCACTTGTGGATGGTGACGCTCGCCACACCCCCGCAGCCGATAATCAAAGCTTTTCCCATAGCTGTTTTCCTCCTCTAAATATTCAGGATGTTGCACTCACCAAAGTCCTAAATGTCATTCCGATGGAGCGTAAGCGTAAGAGGAATCCCATGTTTAAAGCGTTTTGCCATGGGATGCATTCGTCGCTTCGCTCCTCACTACGACAGTGGAATGCATGACAGAATTCGATTTATCATCCAGCGCCAGCAGCAGCTCGCGCAGTATTTTCAATGCCGCGGCTGTCGATATGCCGCTCGGGTCGTACACGGGGCTGAGCTCGTTCAGATCACACGCGACGATATTCAGCTTGCAGACCGCATACACCGCCTCCAGCAGCTGCATGAAGCTCACGCCGCCCGGTTCGGGCGTGCCTGTTCCGGGAAATACCGACGGATCGAGCACGTCGAGATCGATCGTGAAATAAACAGGCTTGCCTTGCAGTTTCTTCACAACATCCTCCAGCCCGTCGAAATCAAAAGCGTGCAGATTCGTATGCTTTCGGCCCCACTCGAATTCCTCTTTAAGCCCCGAGCGAATGCCGAACTGATAAATGCGTCCGTCGCCGACTATGTCCCACACACGCCGCATCACCGTCGCGTGAGAGAGCACCGCGCCGAGATAATCCTCCCGAAGGTCGGTATGCGCGTCAAAATGGATCACATGCAGCTCGGGGTACTTCTGTGCCGCGGCGCGCACGGCGCCCAGCGTCACGAGATGCTCGCCGCCGATCATCAAAGGCCGCTTGCCGTCCGCGAGTATTTGCGCCGCTTTTTCTTCAATAGCCGTGAGCGCGGTCTGCGTATCGCCGAAGCAAAGCTCCAAATCGCCGCCGTCGTGCACGAATATGTCCTCCACATCCGCATCGAGATACGGGCTGTAGGTCTCGAGCGCGTACGATTCGGCGCGCATGGTGCGGCTCGCAAAGCGCGTGCCGGGGCGGTAGCTCGTCGTCGAATCAAACGGCGCGCCGAATATCACGGTGTCCGCCTTTTCATACGGTTTGTCACAGCCGAGGAACGTCTGCATCTTCCACATCCTTGATAATGTCCTCCACATATGTGGGCAGCGCGAACGCCGCCTTATGCAGATTGGTATTGTAATAGCGCGTTTTGAATCCAAGCGCCTCCCAGCGCTCCGCGTTAAGGCCGGAAACCGGATGGTATTTCTTCGACGAAAACCCGAACAGCCAGTGCCCCGAAGGGTATGTGGGGATATGCGCCTGATACAGCCGGCTCAAAGGGAAGCTCTGCACGATGCGCTTGTGTATCTGCCGTACGGACAGCGCGTCTTCGGGGTAGAACGGGTTCTCGTGCTGGTTCACGAGTATGCCGTCTTCTTTAAGCGCCTTGTAGCAGTTGCCGTAAAACTCCTTGGTGAAGAGCCCTTCGCCCGGCCCGAACGGATCGGTGGAGTCCACAATGATGATGTCATAATGATCGCTGAAGCGGCGGATAAAGCGCAGCCCGTCTTCAAAGTGCACGGTCACGCGCTCATCGTCAAGGCGGCACGCCACACCGGGCAGATACTGCTTGCAGACCTCCACGACCTGCTCATCGATCTCCACAAGGTCGATATGCTCGACCGTATTGTAGCGGCACAGCTCTCGCACCGCGCCGCCGTCGCCGCCGCCGATGATCAGTATCGTCTTCGCCGCGGGATGCACCGCGAGCGGCACATGCGTGATCATCTCATGGTAGATGAATTCGTCCTTCTCGGTCAGCATCAAAAAGCCGTCGAGAGTCAGCATGCGCCCGAAGTCAGGGGTCTCGAATATGTCGATGCGCTGAAAGCGGCTTTGCGCGCTGTAGAGCTGCTTATCCACATCGATGCACAGCCCCACGTGCTTCGTGTGTTTTTCCGTGAATGTCAGATGCATGGCTACCTTCCTTTCAGTACGTTTAAATGCTCTACCGCCAAATCTTCAGGCCCTGTGAGCGACCCGCCCTTTTCCTTCATATACCGGATATAGGCGAGTATCTCTTCGGTGATGCGTTCTCCGGGCGCGAGTATCGGAATACCCGGCGGGTAGCACATCACGGATTCGGCGCAGATCTCCCCCGCGCACTGCTCAAGCGGCAGCGAGCGCTTATCGGCGTAAAACGCCTCCTGCGGCGTCGCGGCCACCTGCGGGCTTAAGTATTCCATCGCCATCATGCCGCTTTTGCTGCGTTTCCAGCGCCGCCGTATCTCGGCAAGCGCACTGACAAGCCGCTCAATGTCGCGCTCGCGGTCGCCCACCGATATATAGGCGAGAATGTTCGCGACATCGCCGAATTCCACCTGTATGTCATACTCGTCGCGCAGTATGTCATATACCTCAACACCCGCGAGGCCGATATCGAGCGTGTGTATCGAAAGCTTCGTCGGGTCAAAGTCGAATATCGTATCGCCGTTGACGATCTCGCGCGCGTAGGCGTAATAGTCGCCGATCTCGCTGATCTCGTCGCGCGCGTACTGCGCGAGGTCGCAGACCTTTTTAAATATTTCCCGGCCGTTGATGGCCAGGTTCTTTCTAGATATATCGAGGCTCGACATCAGCAGATACGATCCGCTCGTCGTCTGCGTGAGGCCGATGATCTGCCGCACATGTCCCGCGTTCATGCGCGGCCCCGTCACAAGCAGCGAGCTTTGCGTGAGCGAACCGCCCGATTTGTGCATGCTGATGCTCGCCATGTCCGCGCCCGCCGCCATCGCGCTTAAGGGCATATTCTCCCCAAAGTAGAAATGCGTGCCGTGCGCCTCGTCTGCGAGCACCGCCATGCCCTTCTCATGCGCCATCCGCGTGATCCGCGCGATATCCGAGCAGATGCCGTAATAGGTCGGGTTGTTGACGAGCACGGCTTTCGCGTTCGGGTGCCGCTCTATCGCTTTTTTCACATCGTTTGCCGACATCCCAAGCGAGATGCCGAGCCGCGGATCCGTCTGCGGGTTCACATAAACGGGTGTCGCGCCGCACAGCACGAGCGCGCCGATCACGCTGCGGTGCACATTGCGCGGCAGTATGATCTCGTCTCCGCGCTTGCATACGCTGAGCACCATAGACTGCACCGCCGATGTGGTGCCGCTGACCATAAAAAAAGCGTTTGCCGCGCCAAAGGCCTGCGCCGCGAGCGCTTCCGCTTCCTTGATCACCGAAACGGGATGGCAGAGGTTGTCGAGCGGCTTGCTCGAATTCACATCCGCCTCGAGGCATGCCCGCCCCAAAAACGCGGTAAGCTCCGGATTGCCGCGCCCCTGCTTATGCCCCGGCACGTCAAAAGGAACCACCCTTGCGGCTTTATGGTTTTTCAGCGCGTCGAGCAGCGGCGCTCTTGTCTGATCCAATTCGTTCATTTGCCCTTATCCGCCATCGTTAGTATACGTTCTTTCCGCTGAATATATCGATCATCTCCCGCCGCAGGCTGCTTGTGATCTCAAGGCGTTCCCTCGGCGGCAGCTCATGCACATCCTTGTTAAACAGATAGTTCTGCAGGTCCATCTCCTTGATCAGCATCTTCGTGTGAAACAGGTTCGCCTGATACACGTTGATATCGATCGCGTCATACTTTTCGAGCGTGGGCTCCGCAACGAATTCCTGTATCGACGTGATGTCGTGGTCGATAAACAGCTTCTTGCCACAAAGATCGCGCGTGAAGCCCCTCACGCGGTAGTCCATTGTGATGATGTCCGAATCAAAGCTGGCAATCAGATAGTCAAGCGTCCGAAGCGGCGTGATCTCACCGCAGGTCGCGACGTCGATATCCACGCGGAACGTCGCGATCGATGTCTCGGGGTGAAACTCCGGGTACGTGTGCACCGTCACATGGCTCTTATCAAGATGCGCGACCACCGTATCACCGCGCGTCCGAAGGCCCGAAATCGAATCCTCGGCAATCAAAAACGTCACGCTCGCGCCCTGCGGATCGTAATCCTGCTTGGATATGCTCAGTACCTGCGCGTTGATCATCGTCGTCACGTTTTCAAGTATGCCCGTCAAACGGTCGGAATTGTATTGCTCGTCAACATAAGCGATGTATTCACGCTGCTCGCGCTCGCTTTTGGCATAGCACACGTCAAATATGTTAAAGCTCAGTGATTTTGTGAGGTTGTTAAACCCGTAAAGCTTCAGTTTCGTTTCCATTCATTCATGCCTTTCTTCCGCTCAGTCGCCAAAAAATAAAAACGCCTCAGTCAGATGAGCTTTCGCCGCATCCACTTGAGCGTTCAATATCCCTTTGCCCGGGCCGGGGCCCAAACATCAAAAGTCTATAAAGGGGCAGAGTCTATATAGCAAGGAATTACTTTTACTACTCTTATTGATTGTTTCACAAGTGTGATGTGCGGCTCACGCACACGGCTATTAAGTAGCCAACTTATAAAATTTGAGTCCCGACTCAACCAATAAGGCAACAAAGTTGCCAGTTTCGGCTTTTGACCCGGCTGTCCGTATGGCCTTAATGCTATTTTAGCATGGTCAAAAAATTCTTTGCCGGCAGGCAAATCTCTCGCTCTGCCTCAAAAGGCTCACTGCCTCTTTTTTCGCTACGTTATGCATTATAATGAATGTGCACTTAAAATACAAGGATTTTTGATGATAAATCGATGTAAATATCTACTCACCGTCCTCACGATCATCATCGCTATCTTCAGTATGGCTCTTATATTCAAGATTTATGGCATCCTCAGTATCTCTGATGTCTTCGGCGTCGCCTTTGTCATCAAAATCTCCCGTGTGATGAAAACCCGCTGTCCCGTCAAAATAATTTGGCGGCAAGTTGTTTTTTACCTGTCTTGGCAGCACACCGAGTTCCTTCCCGGCTTCCGCTGATAAATGCGTTCTGAGGCGCGCATAGTACAGATCCGAATCCTTCTTCCTGAAAAGCCTCGTCAAACCGTAGAAAAGTGAAAACATCACCACAAGAATGATACCGGCCACGAGACCGGACCCCTGCCCCTGCACGAACGGCATGCTCAATATGGCGACGACCAGCAGCAGCAATACCGCGATTGAAGTGTACGGGAATCCCCACAGCTGGCATTTGCCGTCCGGCGGGCAGCCGTTTCGCCTGCGAAACCGGATATGCGTCGCCATGATGACCACGTATGTGAACAATATCGCGAAACCGCCCGAGCTGACAAGGAACAAATAAACGCTGGGGAACAGGAAACCGATGCCGAATGCAGCGAGCATCCCGAGCCCCGACGCGATGATGCCGCGGTATGGGACGTCCGTTTTATCCTTGAGCCAGCCCGGTGCCATGCCCTCGTCGGTTAAAGAGCGCATCATGCGCCCGAGGCCGAACATCGCGGCCAGCATCGTGGAGATGATCGCGGTGATCAGCACCACATTGAGCACGGTGCCCGCCCACCCGAAACCGCGCGTATTCAGCGCCGCGACAAACGGGCTGATGCTTGGGTTCAAAGCGGCCGTCGGGATCAATATCGTCAGCATGACGACCGCAACCATGTACAGACCGACAAGGCTTAATACCGTGTTGCGGATGGCCCGGGGCACGGTCTCTTTGGGCTTGTCCGTCTCGGATGCCGCGAGGCCGATGATCTCAAACCCCGCGTAAGTGAACATCACGATCAGCATGCTGCCCGCGAGCCCCGCAAAGCCGCCCGGCATAAATGTTTCGTTGCTGAGCGCGCCGGTGCCGACAGGCGCGTTGCCCGAGAAGGCACCGATGATCAGCAGCACCGCGATCACAATAAACGAAACCACAGCGATCAGCTTGACGGCGGCAAGCCCGCTTTCGAGCTTGCTTAAAGACCGCGCGCCGAGCAGGTTCAGCAATGTCACTGCGACGATGATAATGCTTCCCATCAGCGGCAGCGACAGATTCGGCAGCCATTGCCGGATGAGTATGGAGACAGCCGTCGCTTCGCTCGACATCGCGAGCACCATGCCCGTCCAATACACCCAGCCCACCACGAAACCTGTGCCGCGTCCGAACGCCTCTCCCGCGAATGTGCGGAAAGACCCTGCGTCGGCATTGTTCACGGTCATTTCAGACAGCGCAAACAGTATAAAGTACACAAGCACACCGCCAACCGCAAAAGCGATCAGCACAGACGGCCCCGCCGCGTTGATCGCGACGGATGACCCTAAGAAAAATGATCCTCCGATAACCGTACCGAGCGCCATCATGGTCAGATGACCCGCCGACAGCCCTCTTTCTTTATTTTTCATTTTATTTACTCCATTTGTTTATTTACAATATATAACAGCCTATTCATTATTAGCTGACTATTATCATCCTCACACCCAAAAAAATTACACATGTTATTTAAGGAAAGTTATGAAATTAAAACATTGAGCGGCCTTCAGGTTCCTTTTTGTACCGCATAGATTCGCGGCTTTTGGTTATATTGATTGTGAGGCAGCGTAATAGTCGGAAAGGAGCACGATCATTTACCGGTCCAGAAGAGAAAAAAAAGAGGCTCAAAAGCCTCAAGAGCCTGAGGCTATCATGCAGGAAAAATCTGAAGAAGAAAGCAAAAAGCAATCTGTTCCCTCCAATATTGATCAGTGTGAATCGTTTGTCAAAGGCGTCTTTTGCAACAGCTTCGACATGGTCATACAGAGCTTTGAAACCAACAAAGGCAAAGCGCTGATTGTCTATGTGGACGGCCTGACGGATAAGGACTTAACCGACAGGGATGTCATCCGGCCGCTCAAGTCGGAGCATTTTGACGGGGATGTGGGCGCGGTGCTCAATGCCACATTTACGGAGACCGAAGACTTAACCAAGTTTACCCAAAGTGTGCTCGGAGGCTTTGTCGCGCTTTTTTACGAGAATTGCTCCAAGGCTTATCTGATCGAGCTGCGGCAGTATTCGCTGCGCAGCGTTGAAGAGCCCAAGGCGGAAACCGTTGTCCGCGGCCCGAAAGAAGGCTTCAACGAAAACATAAGAACCAATACGTCTTTGATACGCCGCAAGATCCACAATACCAAGCTTGTCATCGAAAATGTGACGCTTGGCAAACAGACGAATACCAATGTCGAGCTTGTTTACATCAGCGGTATCGTCAACATTGAGGTGCTCGATGCGATAAAGAAGCAGCTGTCTAAAATAGATGTGGACATGATGCTCGAATCGGGCCAGCTTGAGCAGTATCTGGACGATAACCCATTCTCCCCTGTATCGGGCATCGGCCTCACACAAAAGCCGGATGTCGCCGCCGCGCGCATACTCGAAGGCCGCGTGGTGATACTGATAGACGGCACACCGCATGCGCTGACCATACCCGAGATGTTTATCGAGAATCTGCATACCGCGGAGGATTATTACAACAGAACAGTCTACTCGTCGATACTGCGCCTGTTAAGACTGATCGGCCTGTTTGTCACCGTGATGCTTCCGGGGCTTGCCGTCGCCATCATGACCTTCAACCAGGAGATGATACCGTCCGTATTTCTCTCGAGCATCGTGAGCGCGATGCAGAAAACGCCGATGTCGGTGTCGGCGGAAATACTCGTGATGACAGTCATGTTCGAGCTGCTCAAAGAAGCCGGAACGAGGCTGCCGCAGGCCGTCGGCTCTGCCATTTCCATCGTCGGATCGTTGATCGTCGGCGAAGCTGCCGTCAACGCGGGCATTGTGAGCGAGCCGTCCGTCATCATTGTGGCGATCTCCGCTGTCAGCAGCTTTATTGTGCCGAACCTCACCGAGTTCGTGCTGGTTTACCGCGGATTCTTCTGGATCATGGGCACGCTGATGGGGCTGATCGGCATCGGCGCCGCTTACGTGATCATGCTGACCCAGCTGATTTCAGAGAGGTCCTTTGGAATCCCCATACTCTCTTCGTTTTCCAAAAACGAAATGAAGGACAGTTTTATTCGGCTTCCGCAAACCATGATGAAATTCCGCCCGTCCTCAATAGCCAAGCGAAATTTGAAAAGAAAGGCGATGTGAGGCCGCATTATGAAAAAGAAGATCGGCTTAATACTGTGCATTCTCATCGTTCTGCTGTCTGCGGGCTGCTGGAATAAGAAAGAACCGAAGGATCTGGCTATCATCAACAGCATCATTTATAACAAAACACAGGACGGCCAGTATGAAGTGACCGTCGAGTTTCTGGATCTGACAGGGTCCGGTAAAAAATCCGGCACGGGAGGAGGCGGCGGAGAAAGCGCGGGCAAGAATTTTACAACCGAAACCGCGACAGGCACGTCTTTCAGGGAAGCGCTTGCGCATGTCTCATCCACCATAGAAAAATCGATTTACGGCGGACATAACCATGTCCGGTTCTTTACCGAGTCTGCCGCGAAGGATCACATGGCTGCCACGGTCGATTATCTTTTGAGAGACCATTTGACGGATGAGACACCTATGATGGTTGTGATAAAAGGAGAAAACCCCGAAAAAATATATGAAGCGTCTATGGGGCTTTCCGACTCGGTGGGCGTTTTTATCGACAGCATGCAGGTGACGCAGCAAAAAACATCCTCGAGATCCGTTTTCGTGACGACGCTGGATTTTGCAAAGGACTTCTTTAACGACGGAAAGCAGCCTGTCGCCGGAGTCGTCCAGATCGTCAGCTCCAAATCGGAAAAACAGGAGTCCGAGGCCAGCTCAAAAGACAGTGAAAACAAAGACCGTCTCCTTTATGAGGGTTTGGCTGCTTTTAAAGATGATACACTCGTGGGCTTTTTCGACGGATCGGAGACCTACGCTTACAATTTTATCACTGACAAGATCGGTGTGGCGATCGTCACTGTTCCGTTTGAAAACTCTCCCGTTGTCTGCGAAGTCACAGATGCTTCATCAGACATTACAACCAAAATTGACTGTGATACGGCAGCCGTTGACGTGAAAATCAAGGCCAAAATCCGTGTGATTGCCTGCGGCGCCGATGTGAATCCGAGCGATCCCGATATCATGGAGAAAATAGAAACCGGATTTAATAATGACCTGCTGCCGCATATCGCCTCAGCCGTAGAAAAGGCGCAAAAGGAATTCGGCAGCGATATATTTGGATTCGGTATGAGCGTTCATGCCCAGCACCCCGAAGACTGGAAGAGGATCAAGGAAAAATGGGATCAGATATTCCCCACCGCCACGGTCACAATCTCCGTAGAATCGGAAGTCTATCAGACGGGCGAAACAAAAGACAGCGTACTGTCGGAATTTACGGAGGATTAACGAATGAAAAAACCGATCATTACCTCGGTTCAGCTCTTAATGCTCGCTGTGGGCAGCGCGCTTGTATTTCCCTATACGTTTTTGCCTATCTTAGGCACCCCCAACGCCAATCAGGACGTATGGATCGTCCTGCTGCTCGCATTGGTTTATATCGTGATTCTTAATCTACCGCTGCTGTACCTGATGAACAAGTTCCGGGGCCTCACCGTCAACCAAATGACCGACATCATACTTGGCAAGGTTCTCGGCAAACCCGCCGTGATGGTATTTGTGTTTTTCTTTTTTTATTGTTTTATGGCCTGCTCTCTGATTACCACACATTTTATGAGTTCTTACCTTTTCTCCGGTACGCCAAGATGGGTACTGCTCCTTTTTATGGTCATTCCCGTCTGTTATGCTTCGTACAAAGGCGCCGGCACGATCGGCCGCTTGTCCGTCTTCATTGTCCCTTTCGTGATGCTGACGATCGTTTTGTTTTTACTGTTCGGTATGACAAACATGGATTTTTCGGTATTCTCGCCCGTTCTGGCTGACTCCACTTTTTTGAATTTGAATCTAAGCGCTTTCTTAACGGCTGCCCGCTACTCCGAGATATTGATCTTCCTCATGTTCTCTTATTATCTTGATAAAAAAGTCAGCATCAAAAAGACCTATGCGTTGGCGCTTACGGTTTTCGGCGTTTGCTTCATGCTGATACTGGTCCCCACGGTTGCCGTTCTCGGTGTGGATTTTGCAAAGATGGCCTGGAATCCGTACTATGTTTACACGCGGCAGGTCAACGCTTTCAGCTTTCTCGAACGGATACAGGCTTTCAACACGTTGGCCTGGTTTCCGGCCACCGTGCTCAAGCTTACGATTTATAACTTCATGGCATGCAGGGCCTTGTCTTTGATTTTCAAGGCCAAATCGCATAAAAAATTCGTTATTCCCATTGCCGCGCTCGGGTTTATCGCGTGCAACATTCCCTTTTTCAGCAACTCGGGAACCATCAAAATACTCAGCTCAGACAAGATCTTCCCGTTTGTGATATTGCCTGTGATATTCATACTGCCGTGTATTCTTGTGGCTGTGTTTTTCATCCGCAAAAAAAAGCTGGAGCCCGTCATCAGGAAACTCCAGGCTGCAAAAAAGGAAGCGGAAGAATAAAAAAACAGCGGTTGTCCCGCTGTTTAAAAATTGATACTCTGATTTATTGCAGCGCCTGCCCGATGTCATCCAGCAGATCGTCGATATGCTCTGTGCCGATGGACAGACGAACCGTTCCCGGCTTGATGCCCGAGGCGAGCAGTTCTTCTTCATTCATCTGCGAATGGGTCGTGCTGGCCGGATGGATCACGAGCGATTTTAGATCGGCCACATTGGCGAGCAGCGAGAACAGCTTGAGCTTGTCGATAAACGCCCGCGCTGCCTGCGCGCCGCCCTTGATTTCGATTGTAAAAATGGAACCCGCTCCTTTGGGGAAATACTCATTATAAAGATCGTGATACGGGCTGTCCGGCAGCGACGGATGGTTGACCTTTTCCACCTTCGGATGCCCGTTTAAGTACTCCGCCGCTTTGAGCGCGTTTCCCACATGCCGCTCCACGCGCAGCGACAGCGTCTCGAGCCCCTGCAGCAGCAGAAACGAGTTGAACGGGCTTATGCACGCCCCTGTATCGCGAAGCATCGTGACGCGCACCTTCGTGATATACGCCGCCGCGCCTGCCGCTTCGGTGAACCTCACGCCGTGATAGCTCGGGTCCGGCTCGGTCAGATACGGAAACTTGCCCGAGGCCGCCCAGTCGAATTTGCCGCCGTCGATGATCACGCCGCCGATGGACGTCCCGTGGCCGCCGATGAACTTTGTCGCGGAATGAACCACGATATCCGCGCCGTACTCGATGGGCCGCAGCAGATAAGGCGTCGCGAACGTGTTGTCGATGATCAACGGTATGCCATGCTTATGCGCCGTGTCTGCCACGGCTTTGATGTCGATCACGCTGCAGTTCGGGTTCCCGAGGCTTTCGATGAACAGCGCTTTGGTGTTGGGGCGAATCGCCGCTTCAAAAGCGCCCGGCTCGTCGGGATCCACGAATGTCACATTGATACCGAAATCCGCGAACGTGTGCGCAAACAGGTTGTAGGTCCCGCCGTATAATGTGTTTGCCGAGACGATATGATCGCCCGCGTGCGCGATGTTTTGCACGGCGTACGCCACAGCCGCGGAACCGCTCGCCACGGCGAGCGCGCCGATACCGCCTTCGAGCGCCGCGATCCGCTTCTCAAACACATCGGTCGTCGGGTTCATCATGCGCGTGTAAATGTTACCGCCTTCACTCAGGTCGAACCGCCGCTGGGCCTGTGCGCAGTCCGCGAACACATACGATGTCGTCTGATAGATCGGGACGGCTCTCGAATCCGTCGCGGGATCGGGCTGCTCCTGCCCCACGTGAAGCTGCAGTGTTTCAAATTTGTATTGTTTGCTGTCCATGCTGTAAACCTCCGTAACAAGTCGCTCAAATCGTCTATGATCAACAAATTCTGCTTCAGGTCCTGTCTTCCATATTCTTGGCTGTCTGTTTCTGGGCAAGATCGGCCAGCGTGATGCTGTCCACCACCCCGCTGACCGCATCGCTGAGCTGCTTCCACACATCGAGCGTTACGCACTTTTGGCAGCGCGGGCACTCGTTCGGATCGTCCTCCATACAGGCGACGGGCACGAGGCTGCCTTCAATCAGCCGCAGTATCATGCCGACAGTATAGTCTTTGGCAGGCATAGCCAGCTTATACCCGCCCTGCGAGCCTCGCGCGCTTTTGACATAGCCCGCCCGGCTCAGCATGGTGATGATCTGTTCCAGATATTTATCGGATATCTCCTGTCTTGCCGCGATGCTCTTTATCGTCACATATTCGCCTTCCGGCGCCATAGCCAGATCGACCATCATGCGAAGCGCATAGCGGCCGCGCGTAGAAATCTTCATGATAACCTCCGTGTTCATCGATGTTAGTCTGATTATATGATATGATTGATATGAATTCAACAGCGCAGTTTCACATTGGTATATGCTTTAACAGATGGTATAATAATCAAAACGATATCTAGCGAGGTACCTGCCATGTGTGACACACTATGCATATTGCCCTCCTGGTCTGAAACAAACACGGCCATGCTCGCGAAAAACAGCGACCGCGAACCCAACGAACCGCATATCATTCGCTATTTTCCGGCTCAGGATCATCGCGGAGATGAACCGCTCCATTGCACCTACATCGATATCCTTGAGGCGCCTCATACTCATGCTGTTCTGCTGTTTAAGCCCGACTGGATCTGGGGCGCGGAGATGGGCGTGAATGAACACGGTGTCGCGATCGGCAACGAGGCCGTTTTTACCAAAGCCAAAAATCCGCGCGAAGCGCTGACCGGAATGGATCTGCTGCGTCTCGGCCTCGAGCGCGCGAGCTCAGCCAAAGCGGCAGCCGATGTCATCATTGAATTGCTGAGCCGTTTCGGGCAGGGCGGCAACTGCGGCTATACCCATGATTTCCGCTACGACAACAGCTTTCTGATCGCCGATCCGCAAAGCGCGTATATACTCGAGACATCGGGCAGGAACTACGCGGTGAAAGAGGTTCAAGACAAAGCCGCGATTTCCAACCGTCTGTTTATCCGCAGCGATTATAGCGCCGCATCCGGTCTGGCTGAGGGCGCTGATTTCGCACGCCGGTTCACAGAGCCCGTTTTCTCCCACTTTGCCAAGGGCAGGCAGCGCAGGACACAGTCGCATTGCGCGCTGGAAAACGGCCCAGTCGGTACGGTTCAGCTGATGCGGGCGCTGCGCACGCACGCGCCTAAAACCGAAGGCCGTGAGTTCTCACGCGGCAGCGTTGGCAGCGTCTGTATGCACGCAGGCGGCCTCATCGGCGACCACACCACCGGCAGCTTTGTGGCGGTATTGAGGAGGCGTATGCCGATGACGATATGGGCGACGGGCGCATCCACGCCATGCATCGCCGCGTTCAAGCCCGTATTCTTCGGCGTCACCGAACCGCCCATGTTTGATAACGACGCGCAGGCGCATGATTACTGGCTCCGGCGCGAACATATCCACCGCGCGATACTCGCGGGCAAAATCGACGCAGCGGCTTTGCGTGCGCGCCGGGACGAGCTTGAAGCCGCGTGGCTGGCGGAAGACGCACGCCTGTTTTCCGGCAATAATGCCCCGAGCCTTGACGCGCTTGCCGCTTTCGCCAAAAAGGCGGCGGCTCAGGAGCAGGCGCTCATCGACGAATTCTATCGTGACAACTGGCAGGATTTCTCCGGCAGCAGCCGTTTTGCGCGCTACTGGCAGAAGAAAAACGCAGCTCTCAAATAGATATATTGATAATTATTTCATAGATTGTGATCTTGTCGCAAAAACTTTATGAAGAATATGCTATGCTATCAAAAAAGGAGGTCACGGTCATGAACAGTCATATATCCGCGCTGCTCAATGAGCAGATCAACAAAGAGCTTTATTCCGCGTATCTTTATCTCGATATCGCCGGTTATTATGCCGAACAGGGCCTGAATGGTTTTGAGAACTGGTTTTACGTGCAGGCTCAGGAGGAACGCGATCACGCGATGCTGATACGCACATATCTGCTCAATAATGATGAGAAGATCACACTGACCGCCGTTGCCGCACCCCGGCTGAAAAAGGACGAGCACAAAACACCGCTCACAGAAACGCTCGCGCATGAAAAGACGGTCACCGCCTCGATCAACACCATCTACGCCGCCGCCTACGAGGAAAAGGACTTTCGCACCATGCAGTTTCTTGACTGGTTCGTGAAGGAACAGGGCGAGGAAGAAAAAAACGCCGCCGACCTCATACGTAAGTTTGAGCTGTTCGGCAGCGATTCCAAAGGGCTGTATCTGCTCGATCAGGAGCTTGGCGCACGCGTGTACGCGCCGCCGTCACTTGTATTATAAACCGGCAAAATAAAAAGGCTCGTCGAGAGCCTTTTTTGTTGCCGGGTCGGCTTAGTGCCCGCCGCATTCATGCGCGTGCGCGTGCTGGTGGCATACGGATTCGGTGGACTTGAGCGTTCCGTCAAGATAGCTTGCCGCAGCCTGCTCGGAGCCTCCGGCGGCGCCCACGATCACCTCAATGCCCTGCTCGGCAAAAAGCGTCTGCGCTCTGCCGCCCATACCGCCTGCGATGATCACATTCACATCCTTTTCTTTGAGGAAAACGGGCAGGAAGCCGGGCTGATGCCCGGGATTCTCCACGTAAACCTGCTTTGTAATTTTGTAGTCATCCGCATCAAACAGCGTGAAACCTTCGCAATGTCCAAAATGTCCGGCAACCTGTTTTTCATCAGTTGCGACCGCAATTTTCATCAGTATCCCTCTTTTCTTATGATTTGACCGCGACCGCGTCGATCACCTGTGAGGTGATGTCGGCAATGGTCTTGTTCGTTTGTTCATCCTGCTCTCTAAGCCCGAGCTCCGTGATATCCGCGATGGCGGGCAGCATGGGCAGCTCGCCAAGCAGACGGACATCAAGCTCTTTTTCGAACTCGCCGCGCTTGCCCGAGAACAGCTCGATCTTTTTGCCGCAGTCCGGGCATGTTAAGTAGCTCATGTTTTCCACCACGCCGATCAGCGGGATTTTCATCGTTCTGACCATGTTGACGGCTTTCGCCACGATCATCGATACCATGTCCTGCGGGACGCTGACGATCACCATGCCGCTGATCGGTATCGACTGCATCACGGTCAGCGCCACGTCGCCTGTGCCCGGCGGCAGATCGATAATGAGGTAATCGAGCTCGCCCCAGAAGACCTCCTCCCAGAACTGCTTGACGGTGCCCGCAATGATCGGGCCGCGCCATATCACCGGCTGCCTCTCGTCGCTCAGCAGCAGGTTGAGCGACATCACGGATATCCCGTCCGCCTGAGCGGGAATGATGCCCAGCTCGCTCTGCTCCACGCGCCCGTCTTTGATGCCCATCAGCCGCGGAATGCTGGGGCCTGTGATATCGGCATCCATGATGCCCACCTTAAAGCCGCGCTTTTTGAGTTCTTTGGCGAGCAGCACGGAAATCGTGGATTTGCCCACGCCGCCTTTGCCGCTCATCACCCCGATCACGCGTTTCACATCACTGTATTCATTGTTCTTGATTCCGCATGTGTCCTGAGAATTGCATGTGCCCTTCGACGGGCAGTTGCCGCAATCAGCCATATCAATGTCTCTCCTTCATTTCTGTCATATGCCATTTAAATATTATGCCTCCTCCTGCGCTTTGTCAATCATGCGCCGGAAAAAATTATTGACATATGCCCAAATCGTCGTATAATGAAATCGTTTGGAGCATATGCCCATTATTAAAAAGGAGGTATGATTAAATATATGCCAAGAATGGATGGAACAGGCCCCTGCGGAGTCGGACCCGTAACGGGCGGCGGAGTTGGCCGCTGCGGCGCTGGCCGCAGCTTTGCCCGACACGGCCTTTGTCACCATGCCGATTTGAATGAGACAAGCGAAAAAGCGTTGGCGGCTGAGGTCGCTTTGCTTCGCAGGCAGACGGCAGCTGTGACAGAAAGACTCGACGCTTTAAGCGCTCGCCTTAACAGCGAGGAATAAAATCGCGTTGAGGTTTTCCCCCGGCTGTGCTAGAATAGACCCGTTGATTCAGCGGGTCTATTCTTTTTCAAGAAACTGTTGAGGTGAATGCTCATGCCGAGGCCCAGAAAACAAAAGATGATATGCGCCATGCCGTCGTGCAGTTCTTTTGCTCCGTGCGGCAGCGCCTATACCGAAACCGATGTGGTTTTGATGAGCATTGAGGAATATGAGACCATCCGTCTGATCGATTATCACAATATGGACCAGACCCAGTGCGCCGGGGAAATGGGCGTCGCCCGTTCCACCGTGCAGCGGCTTTACATGGATGCGCGCCGCAAAATCGCGGGCTGTATTGTGGAAGGGCTGCCCTTGAAAATATCCGGCGGCGATTACATGCTGTGCGCCAAGCGCGACGACCCGTCCAAATGCGAAGGCTGCCGCAGGCACCGCGGCCGGCACGGAATGGAATAAACCATCGGCAACCGATCAAACAATATCATATGATATCTTCAAGGAATTAGCCTTACATATCGATAGTATTCAGCAGCTCATCCGCAGAAAATACGGGCTGCCTGCACGCGAAATTTTCACAGACGTATGCCGCAAAGGCTGCGTCTGTTTTGTACTGCGCGAAATGCGGCAAAGTCTTATCCGCTTCCACGCTCCTGTCATACCAGATCACCGTGGTAAACGGATCGTACCGCGCCGCCAGCGCCGCGTAAACGCGCGCCGCATCGGCGCTATCCGCCGCCGCCGACAGCACGATCTGGCGGTGCGGTGTGGTATGAAGCAGCAACGCGTATAAAAAATACACATGCGACGGCGGCGAAGACGCCGCCATGGACAGCATATCGTCGATGGCTTTGTCCGCGGCATCCTGCCACTCCGGCTCCCCCGTGATAAGCGCAAGGTTCACAAGCGCCAGCACGGCGCCCGAGCTGCCCGACGGCGTCGCCCCGTCGTAATCGTCGCGCGGATTCATGAACAGCGCTTCCGCGTTTGGCGAGGTCATCGAAAACCCACTGTCGTCTCGGAAAAGCGCAAGCATCTGAAACGCGAGCACTTTTGCTTTCTCTAAATAGCAAAGTTTTCGTGTGGCCTTATACAGCGCAATCAGCGCGTTGGCCATGTTCGCGTAGTCCGCGAGAAACGCGGGACCGCCGGGGCCGTTCATAAACGTGCCGCAGATCAGCCCTGAATCGCTCGTCATTTGGGTCAGTACAAAATCCGCAGCTCTCTTCGCGCTTTCTATATAGTCGCCGCGGCCCAGCAGCAGACCCGCTTCGGCCATGCCCTGCACCGCAAGGCCGTTCCATGCCGCCGAGATTTTCATGTCCTTAAACGGATGGACGCGATTTTTGCGCAGCGTGAACAGCTTATCCAGTACAGCCCCGTCCGCTTCGTCCGCGTACCCTTTGACGCCGATGCGGTTGAGTATCGTTTTACCCTCGAAATTGCCCTTGGGGATCACGCCGTAATGCGCTTCCAGCAGAGTCATCTCATCCTTTGAGAGCACGGCCTGAAGCTCATCGTAATCCCACACGTAAAATCTGCCCTCCACGCCTTCCGAATCCGCGTCCTCCGCCGAGGCATAGCCGCCCGCCTCCGTCTGCATGTCTCGCATCAGATAGGCGGCAGTCTTCTCCGCCGCATACGCAAACGCCCGCTCTCCCGAGACGGCGAAGCCTTGCGCGTACGCCTGCAGCAGCAGCGCGTTGTCGTACAGCATCTTTTCGAAATGCGGCACAAGCCACTTTTCGTCCGTTGAGTAGCGCGTGAAGCCGCCGCCCGCGTGATCGAACAGGCCGCCGCGGGCCATGTGTGTCAGCGTGTATGTCACAATGTCAAGCTGCATCCGGCGCTGATTTGCTTTCCAGTCGGCGAGCAGAAAAAGCAGGTAGTGCGGCATCGGGAATTTGGGCGCGTGCGAGAAACCGCCGAAACGGTTTTCGAACATCTGCTTCAGCGCGGAAACGCCGTCTTTGAGCACCATGCCGGTTTCCGCCGATTCACCGTACGTATCCGCCTCGTTGAAATGCGCGGAAATTTCCTCAGCGCGAGCGGCGAGCGTATCGCGCTCCTGCTTCCAGAGCGTCGCAAGGCGCGACAGCAGATCAATAAGACCGATGCGTCCGTATTTGGAGCGCAACGGCAGATAGGTGCCCGCATAAAACGGCTTTTTATCGGGCGTCATGATGATGGTGAGCGGC
This sequence comes from Bacillota bacterium, assembly GCA_023461435.1. Taxonomy (GTDB): domain Bacteria; phylum Bacillota; class Clostridia; order Christensenellales; family SZUA-584; genus SZUA-584. The sequence continues at coordinate 153,277 of JAEYLC010000010.1, read as the reverse complement.
CAGCCGCCGCTGCCCGTCATCGCCTGGCAGACGTTCATGTACACCGTGTCGATATCGGGGCGCTCCTCGCGGTCGACCTTGACAGGGACGAAATGCGTGTTTAAGAGCAGGGCGGCTTCGTCGTCTTCGAAGCTCTCGTGGGCCATCACGTGGCACCAGTGACAGGTGGAATACCCGATGGAGAGAAACACGGGCTTATCCTCCGTGCGCGCTTTCTCGAAGGCTTCTGCGCCCCACGGATACCAGTCCACGGGGTTATGCGCGTGCTGAAGAAGATAGCCGGACTGCTGACTTGCGAGGCGGTTGGGTTGGGCTGTATTAATGGTCATATTATCACTCCAAGGGTAGTATATCATGATTAGCTTGCCCTTCCGCTATTTTATATAAAACATGTAAGCGAAGTATTTAGACATTGAATTGTATTTTGGGAAGTAAGAGAAGAAATTTTAGGATATTGTATGTTAAAATTTATTACTCAAAATATGATATCACTCCTCTTTCTTTGTCCTTTTTTCAAATATTAAGGACAGCAAAAATAAAAGCATCATAGATAAATATACTATATCAATCCAAGTATCTGTTTTTAGAAAAGCACCAAACAATTTCAATCCATATAAAACAACAGCGATAGCCGTTAAAATCCTAATTATGATAATAGATATTTTTCTCATGCTAGATCCCATCTCAATATTTCTAATTAAGCTCTCTGGATTTACGCCATAAATAAATGCCCAATCCCGGTACCACTGCGGCTAACATATATACCAGCAGCCATCCGAATAACGCAACGCCATTGTCTCCGCCCGACTTTGTTTGTCTGTATGCGGTTCCATATGCCAATATTTCTTGGATGATCGTAAAAGCATACCATACTATTAATAAAAATGTACCCAACACAAGAAGCTCCTTTTCTTACAAATATATAAATATTATACCTTATATCTGTAATAAAAACAATTATTTTGTCGTTTTTTGACACCTCCTGCGTTCACGCTTCTTTGATAGCTAACAGTCGATTTTTGACTCGGATTTCACAAGGGCTTCTGCGTTCCACAGGGACCCGTGTACAGGGTTATGCTCTTTATCACACAAGAAACAAAATCTCTATCGATGTCATCATCACCTCTTGCTGAACATTGAAAGGACTATATCAAGCTTGGAATAACCCGCGTCACAAAAGTAAATCTTAATGATTGGAGATACAATATGGGACATGAAACGATAATTCTGATTATTGCGTGGATAGTGACTATTGCGGCGTTGATAATATTTGTTCCCAGGTTTAAAATCCGTGATGCAATTCTGATATTCTTTTTCAAGCAGCTCATCACATGGATCTTTGGTTTACTGGTTGTCGAATTAGGGCTTATTGTATATCCGGTCAGATCTTTTGCTAACGCAACCCAGTCAAGCTTTGATTTTGAATATTTCATTTATCCGGCGATATGTGTTATTTTCAATCTGCATTACCCTGTGGGCAAAAAAAAATTAAGGCAGCTTGCACACTATATAATTTTTTGCTCTGCGATAACCATTGTCGAGTTGCTGGTTGAAAGAAATACAGAAATCATAAATTATATCCATTGGGATTGGTATGTCACTTGGATTACCCTTTTCATCACGTTTTACGCTTCAAGAAAATTTTATATCTGGTTTTTCAAACTGAAAAAAAATGAATAGCGTACTCTTTAGAGTTATCTTGGATTTCTTTTTCAAATTACCTTTTGTTGTTCAAAGTTAATGTTTAAGCCATTTTTGCCGATATAACAATAAAAGGATATAAATCGATTGTAATCTGAGGAGAAAAAAATGAAGATATATTTTAGCAATATCGGACAAAACAATTTTTTGAATATCCGCAGAGTCAATCAAAGCATCGCAAGACAGTTAGTCAACAGTAATTCCTTACAATCAGCAAAGGATGAACCCAAAGATATTGTCTCAATCACTCCGCAGGGCAAGGCTTACAGTATAATCGCGAATCTTATAAAACAAAAGATGAATATTACAGAGAATAAAAATTCACTGATCAGCGATACTCTGGAAAAAGGCGGCACACTTGATTCCATACAATCTCAATTAAAAGTTTATGAGGAGCAACTTAAAAATATCGATGGACAGATTTCCTATGTGATGGCAAAGGAAATAGAGAATCAAGCGGAAAAGATGAAGCTGAAATACGATAAAAAACCTGAGACCAAGGATGAAATACAAACCGAACGCCTTGCCAGCATCATAAGTCTGTCCGGTGATTTAGAGCAAGCCAAAACTGTGAGCTCTGTAAAGAGAGGCGTTGACGGCGAATCCCGTATACTTAAAATGGAAATAGAGATGGATAAAGCGTACGCCGAATTATCAAAGGGCGCTTTAAAGGCTAAAGTTGAAAATAAAGAGGCAAAGCTTGCAGATATGGGACAAAGATCGTTGCGTTTAGCCTCCGAAGCCGGGGACAAACTGGCTGCTATTTTTGAGAAAGCAACTGATGAACCACAGGAAGTTACACCCGAAACGGAGAACGAAAGCGCTGATGGCAAGCAAGCCTCAAAGATAATCAATGAGAATGCTTCCGAAAATACTGCGAATGATGATAACGCCGATCATAACCAAACCGACTTGATTGATCACCTATGAAAGTCTGTTTTTGCCCCTCTATCTCTTGTCAAAACTACCACTTAGCTCCATTCGGCAACATTGTGAGTACCGACTGTGGCGGCAGCTTCGCTGGTTCGCCCTCCATCTCTCTCGCAAACTCCGTCATGCAGCTCCAATACCGCTTTGGCATATGGCTCATGCGGCAGCGCGGATTGCGCCGCTCCTTTATCTCAATGGTATCGTAAAACAGCCGCCACAGCGCGCGGAACCTTCGCTCCTCCTCCCCGCACTCGGGCTGCTCGAACGCGTTAGCATCGCAGATCGTCGCTTCTCCATCCTGCCAGATCAGCGCCATGCCGTGCGTCCTGTCGTATATCAAAAATTTCTCGCATGGATACCTGTCGCAAAAATGCGGCGCAATCAGTGGCAGCACGATGTTTTTGGGCTCAATCTGCGCCACGAGCGCACCGTTCACCTCCGAAAACCGGATAAACCCCTGAAATTGATGCGCCTCATGATTGAGGTGTCGCACAGCGGCTGTCAGCGCGTGCACCGTCTCATCCGTGAGCCGATTCACCACCGACGCGCCGTAGCGGTACCCAAGGCGCAGGAACTGCAAAATCAGCAGTTCCTTCTTCGGATGGCAGGTCAAAAACGCGCGGCGGACAAAATCCAGCACCGTATAGCCCATCTTTCTAGGGATTGACTTCAGCACCCGGTTTGCTTTTGCGGTGTCCGTTTCAATTGTCTTCACGGGCAGCAGCCGCGGCAGGTCAGCCCCTTCGGGCAGCACATCCGCCGGGACTTCGCCATGCTCATAGCTTTCGAACACACAGCACAGCAGCCCGTCGAAGCTGCCGTCGTAACAATAAACCATCACCGGCTGTGTTTTTATCACAGCTCGCCTGTCAGGCATTTTTGCAGCTCCTCCTTTGCGAATACGGGATGCTCGAACATCGACAGCTGGTGCGGCCTGCACGTTTCATTGCCCATGGCCTGCTCCATGCGCCCGCGCGCCTGCTCGGACAGCAGTGATAACAGCAGCGCGTCCTGCGCCGTATCCAGCCCATCCGGCCGTTTGCCCGAACAGGTGATAAAATACTGCGCACGCTTGAGCACCACACCGAGCTTTTTTAGCCCCGCGTAATCAAGGCTTCCCGTACGCCTTGCGGTAACAATGCGCTGCGCGCTTCGCACACCGATACCTGGCACGCGCAGCAGCGTGTCGTATGGCGCACGGTTGACCTCCACGGGAAACCGGTCGGGATGGTGAAGCGCCCAATTGCACTTGGGGTCGACGAACGGATTAAAATGCGGATGCTGTTCGTCGAGCAGCTCCGCGGCGGAAAAGCCGTAATAGCGCAGCAGCCAGTCCGCCTGATACAGCCGGTGCTCGCGCAGCAGCGGCGGCTTTGTGTCCGTTGAGGGCAGCAGCGTGTTTTCCACCGCGGGGATGTACGCCGAGAAGAACACGCGCTTGAGCTTATAATTATGGTACAGCCCTTCCGTGAGGTTCAGTATTTTTAAATCGTTCTCTCCCGTCGCGCCGACGATCATCTGCGTGCTCTGCCCCGCCGGCACAAAGCGGGGCGCGCTCCTCACCAGCGCGCGCTCGCCTTTGCTCTGCTCGATGCGTTCGCGTATAAAGCGCATCGGCTTCAAAATCGCCTGCTTTGTTTTGTCGGGCGCGAGCAACTGCAGGCTGGCCTGCGACGGCAGCTCAATGTTGACGCTCATACGGTCGGCCAGCATACCGAGCCGTTCGATGAGCGCTTTATCCGCGCCGGGGATCGCCTTCACATGGATGTACCCGCTGAACCTGAATTCCTCGCGCAGTATGCTCAAGGTTTGTATCATGCGTTCGGTCGTATAATCGGGGCTCTTCACCACGCCGGAGCTTAAGAACAGCCCTTCGATATAGTTGCGGCGATAGAACGCGATCGTGAGATCGGCAAGCTCGCGCGGGTCGAAGGTCGCCCGCGGCGTATCATGAGAGCGCCGGTTCACACAATAGGCACAGTCATAGACGCAGGCGTTGCTCATCAGCACCTTGAGCAGCGAGATGCACCGGCCATCTCCCGAAAAGCTGTGGCATATGCCGTAGGACGCCGCATTTCCGATGCCTCCCGGTGACGCTTTGCGGTTGACGCCGCTCGATGTGCAGGCCACATCATATTTCGCCGCGTCGGTGAGTATCTCAAGTTTTTGAAAGAGGTCCATTGCTTACTCCATTCCTTATCACCATTTTACACGAGAACATATGTTCTTGTAAAGGAATTTCTAAGAACATTCATTCGCATTATATTGCGGGCTTTGGGTGAAAAAGCGAACAGAGAAAAACAGGGGGCAGCAGGAAACCGGAAGTCGGCCTGCCGTTTTGCTTAAAGTATAAGTTCTCGTTGTTTTTGAAAGGAAAGGTAGATTTTTTTGAATGTGGTTGAATCAACGCTCATGTATTCCTTATATTCCCGATCAATCGGCGAAATCACGGAACAAAACTGCCAGCTCATCTGCATCAAAGATTTCTCCGCAACTGAGAAATTTTTCGATCACAATGGCCCCGTCCTCCATGAATTCCACTTCCCATCTTTGCCCGGGAACCGTAACCTCAACCAGAATACTTTCATCTCTGATTTTGTCGATTTTGTAATATATTTTGCTTTCGGTGAGCTTATTCAAGAAACCGTTTATGTCTTTAATCACAGAGCAGCTCCTTTCCGGCTTCGTTGTAACTTTTATCAATTACCGTTTAACCAAAACGAGCCTTTTCGATCGCGGCGATATCCAGCTTCTTCATTTTCAAAAATGCTTCCGTGACGCGCCTAACCTCTTCTTTGGTACCGTGGGTTAAGATATCGTTCAAGATCCGCGGGGCGATTTGCCACGATAATCCGAACTGGTCCTTCGCCCATCCGCACTGCTCCGCCTCCGGAACGAACGACAGCTTGTCCCAGTAATAATCGATTTCCTGCTGATTCTCACATTGTATCAAAAAAGAAAACGCTTCGTTAAATGTAAAATCCGCCCCATAGCCGTGATCCATCGCGATGAACTGATTTCCAAAGAGGCTGAGCTCGCCGTAGTTGATTTTGGCACGGCTGTCCACGGCCTCTCCCGCAGCATAATCGTTCACATAGCCCTTATTCGATTTTTCGAAAACCGAAACATAGTAATCGATGGCTGCTTCAGCTTTGCCGCATGCCTCTCCCGAAAACAACAGCGTTGGCCTTATTCTCTGTATTCCCTCCGTTTTCTCTGTCAGCATCAGCTGCCAGTTAAGGCCATACCTGTCTTGAATCCACGCGAACCACTTGCTGAACGGATACTCTCCCAAAGGCATAAGCTCTGTCCCGTTGACAGACAGCTGGCTATAGAGTCTGTCAACTTCTTCTTTTGTATTGCAGGAAACCATTAAAGAAACCGACGGATTGAATGAAAAAACCGGGCCTGCGCTGATTGCCATGAACCTTAAACCGGCAAGCTGAAAATCAACAATATCCGTGTCACCCGACGGCGTATTCGGAATCGTACCGATACTGATGATTTTCGAATCTTCAAAAAGTTCCGTGTACAATCCCGCGGCTTCCACAGCTTCCTTATCAAACCATAGATGAGGGATAATCTTCTGCATCGTGTTCATCTCCTTTTATCAATTGCCCATGAATATCGAGTCGACCGATAATCCGGAATATATTATTAATAACCCGCAAACACCTTATCATACCAATCAAAAAGCAGCATCTGAGTATAAATAATCATTTTCGCAATAATATTGAATAAATCAAATACATAATTTATCGGATTAAAAAATCAGACAAAAGACTGGCACCCGTGTGAAGAGATGCCAGCCGCTATTACGGTTTTATCGAATAAGCCCGGCCAGTGAGCCACATGAAAATGCTTCAGCGCGCTCTTGCCTTGCCGCTGCTGCTCGACGACACGTTGACCTTGCCAGGATCCCCGTCGTAGATGATGCTGCCCGAGCTTGACATGCTGCCCGAAAGCTCTTCGCTCACATTGACGTTCGCGTTGCCGCTGCTGGATAGATCGGCGTCTACGGTTTGCGTTTTGCAGTCAAATCCGTTGAAAGACCCCGAGCTCGAAAGATCGATGCTCGCAGTCGTCGCGCTGCCGGTCACATTGATGCTGCCGCTGCTTAAAGCCAGAGCCCTCAGCTTCTCCGTCTCAATCGCGACGGTGATGCTGCCCGAGCTGCTGCTGCTAAGCTCGAAGGAATCACCCTTGAGCGCTTCGTGCCCCAGCATGCTGATGCTGCCGCTTGAGGTGGTCTCAAGCAAACCGCCGCTTATTTCAGGGACGCGCAGCGTGACAGGATGTGTGAAGTCGATGGAATATCCGGGCTTAAAGCCGACCGTCAAAACGCCCCCGCTCACTTTCACTTCCGTGAGATCGAGTATATTGCTCTCGCCCTCGAGCACCGCCTTGTCCTTTAAATCCGGATCGATCAGTATATCAATAGAAGTCTGCGTTCTGGCTCCTTTGATCGCTTCGTTAAGGCTGATCTCCTGCGTCACCACGTCGCCGTTTCCTCTCTCTCTTAAGTAACCGACATAACGGATACACCCCGTCAGGCCGATACTCAGAGCGATAAGAATGACGAGCCCCGTCACCAGACTAAAAATCCTTCTCATGTCCGTATCCTCCATTAAAATTTATAAAAATTAAAGCATAACATTCACTTTCAAACGTTATACTCTTCATGACATTAATATACAGCTAATTATTTGTATATCATACCAATCCGAAAAGGTCAATTAGATAATTTAACGATATCTTTCACAAAAGCAGTGTAATATTTTAAGTTTTTCACACGGCATTTGATCTCTTGCCTAGTTTGGATTCTTTATTTATTGGGAATAAAAAGCCACAAACAATACTTGTACCGAAAGGAACGCTGATTTATGAATCCGGGGCAGCAGCAATTCTATACATTTTTGATGGAGCGGGTCAGGGCTGACAAAATAGAAGAAGCCAAATCGCTTCTTGAGGACAGCTTTTCAAGACAAGCCGCAGGAACATTTGACAGGGCCTATCTTGATGAGATCATGCCGAAATTCTATGAGATCGTAAAACCCGAAGCGATGGAAGATTTAAAGGCGGCCATGATTCATTTTGCATCTATATTGTAGCGCGCCGGAACACTGTCAGTCTCTTGTTTCTGCGCAACCGTCACCGACACAAATTGCGTCCTTCATGGCCTTCGCGTGATAAAGCTTTGAATCGGTATACTTGAGCAGCTGCGGTGCGGTCATATTCTTGTTATAACGCGCGATACCAAAGCTCGCTGTCATTGCCATGCTTCGCCCGCTCACCGCACTGTTTTTTAAATCGCGCTGAATGCTTTTGCAAATACTGATCACGTTCTGTATCGGCGCATTCTTGAAGAGTATACAGAATTCATCGCCGCCGAAGCGAAACGGCTGGGCATCGTCGGTGCAATTATTGCACAAAATCTCCGCAAATTCTTTGAGGCACTCGTCACCTGCGTCATGCCCGAAAGTATCGTTAAGCGTTTTGAAATTATCAATGTCGATCATTACAAACAGATAGTCATTTTCAGCCACGTCCTCTTCCATATCCTGAAACGAACGTCTCAGCGCTTTTCTGTTATATATCTCCGTGAGCTCATCAATCATCAGTTTCTGCTGCGTTTCATAGTATTCAATTTCTTTTAATATACTCGCGGCGTTTTTCTCTTTTTCGAAACGAATCACAATGGCGCATACAAAGTAAAATATACAGAGAATAAACGTGGAAACAACCAGATTTGTTAAGCCGTATTTGCTGCTCAGAAGATTGACCTTGTCGGGATCCCAAACAATAAACAGCTCGGAAAATGTTTTTGCGGCGATACTGATGATCCCTGTCAGGGTTGTCAGCGTATAATTGCTGTAGACAATGGTCAGCATCATGGGGACAGTAAAAATGAGGTAAAGCGAATCAAAAATAATATGGACAGTATAAAAAACGAAGCAAACGCCCACATAAAGCATTGAAACGAAATATGCCTTGCTAATTTGCCGAATACGTGAAGCACGCATCGCAAGCAGGCCGCACAGCACAAACCCAAGATTGATCAGCGACGGTGACGCGATATATTTAAGAATATACTTTGGCAGCGCAATTTCCACATGACCTGAAGCAAACCACGATGCACCGATGATACACTCGATCAAAAATCCAAACAACACGAGCCCGACAAATGTCCGGTAATGAAGTCTTAACCATCTGGCATCTATTTTGTTGTATTCACTCTGAATTTCCGCAATAATGGTTTGGTTATTTTTATCGTGCACAGTCTACCTCATTTTAGAATGAAACTTGAATAAATAGTATCACAATAAAATTAACGCGTCCAGAATACGCGAATATATCGCGATTTATCGTATTCCAGGCGTACTCAACGGTCGGCAGAGGGTATTCTTTAGACAAAAAAAGGGACGCCGATCGGCGCCCCCTGTGTTTCATTATTCTTCTTCCACGTCTTTCTTATGGGCCGCGATGACCTTCTCGGCCAGATTGCCCGGCAGCTCATCGTAGCGTTCAAACGTCATTTTAAACGTACCGCGCGCCTGCGTCATCGATCTTAGGTCGGTCGCGTACTTGAACACTTCGACCAGAGGCACCTCGGCCACAACCTCCTGATTGCCGCCCGTCACCGGATTCATGCCCATGATGCGTCCGCGCCGTCTGTTGATGTCGCCGATGATATCGCCCATGTACTCATCGGGAATGTTGACAACGAGCTTGTATATGGGCTCGAGCAGTACTGGGTTCGCTTCCGCGCATGCTTTTTTATACGCAAGGCTCGCGGCGACTTTAAACGCCATTTCAGATGAATCGACCGGATGATATGATCCGAATACCAGTGAAGCGCGGATATTGACCATCGGGAAACCCGCAAGCACGCCGCGCACGAGGCTCTCTCTAAGGCCCTTTTCCACAGCGGGGATGTAGTTGCGCGGCACCACGCCGCCCACGATCTGATCCACAAACTCAAAGTTCTCTGTAGAATCGTACAGCGGTTCGAACTCGATCACCACGTCACCAAACTGGCCGTGACCGCCCGACTGCTTTTTGTGGCGGCCTTGCGCTTTCACCTTCTTCTTGATGGTTTCACGGTAAGGAATCTGCGGATCGGAAAGCTGCGCTTCCACGCCGAATTTATTGAGAAGCTTTTTGCAAATAACTTCAAGATGCAGTTCTCCGAGACCGCTCACAAGCGTATCGGACGTTTCCGTCTGCTTAACCACCTTGAATGTCGGGTCTTCCTCTTCGAGCCGGTGCAAGCCCGCAAACACCTTTTCCTCGTCGCCCTGCTTCTTTGCGGAAACGGCGAGAGAAATGCACGGCTCCGGGAACACGATGTCCGGGAACATGACGGAGTTCGATTCATCACAGAGCGTATTGCCCGTTTCGGTATGCTGCAGCTTGGCGAGCGCGCCGATATCACCGGCGGTCAGCTTATCCACGACGACCTGCTTTTTGCCCTGCATCACATAAATCTGCCCGAATTTTTCTGACTTGCCTGTATTCGCGTTTTTGATCGACTGACCCGCAGACAGCTCGCCGCCGAGTATCTTGAATACGGAGAGTTTGCCCACAAACGGGTCGGCCACTGTTTTATATATCTGCGCCGCAAACGGCTGCTTTGTGTCGGCGGTATATGTTACTTCCTCGCCTTTCGCGTTTTTGCCTTTTATGCTGATCGCTCTCTCGGGAGACGGCATAAACGCCACAATATTATCGAGCAGCAGCGAAATGCCAAGGTTCGGCGCAGCCGCGCCGATGAATACGGGCACCGCATCGCCCGCTTCGATACCCACCTTGAGACCTTTGATGATATCGTCTTTACTAAGCTCTTCACCCGCAAAGAATTTCTCCATCAGTGTCTCGTCGTTCTCGGCGGCGTTTTCAATGATCGCTTCTCTGATTTCACTGGCCTTATCCTTCAAATCCGCCGGCACATCGATTAGCTTCACCTTTTTGCCGTCAAATTCATAGGCTTTCATGTCTACCACATCGAGAATGCCTTTGAAATTAAGGCCCTGCCCGATGGGCAGCTGCATCGGTGTGATGCGCGTTCCGTATTTATTTTTGAGGCTGTCAAGCGCCTTGTCAAAATCCACGTTTTCCTTGTCCATCTGGTTGATGAAAAACGCCTTGGAGATTCCGGCATCCGTGCAGGCATCCCATGCTTTTTCGGCGCCCACCGTGAGGCCCGAAAGTCCGTTCACGAGTATCAGCGCGCTGTCAGCAAGATAATAGCCGGACGTGGCATCGCCGATAAAATCAAAATATCCGGGTGTATCGATGATGTTGATCTTTGCACCGTTCCATTCCACGGGCGCGATAGCAGAGCTTAAGGAGATGTGACGTTTCGTTTCTTCGGGGTCAAAATCCATCACTGTATTACCGTCTTCCGTTTTGCCCTGTCTGTCGATTGCACCGCTGCAAAAAAGCATGGCTTCTGCCAAAGTCGTTTTACCTTCGCCGCCATGCCCCACGAGTGTGATGTTTCTTATGTCGCCCGTTCCATAAAATTTCATATATATCCTCCAACATTTCGCTTCCGGTATTACTTTTTGCCATACCGGCTTTTATCGTGTTTAAAAGTAATTCTATCAGAAAGGCTGGCAAAAATAAATAGAAATTTCAAATACGCTCTGGAAATTCATTATGATTTATGTGATAATATCGGCATAAATGAATCAAGGAGTATAGAATGGATACAGAAAAGAAAAAATTGACCGATATGCAGTTGCGCGTCCTGCAGGTTATTGCGGGCGTGATATCTGCGGCTGCGTTGTTTTTGTCTATCTACCTGCCCAAAATTCTTGTCAGCGATGAAAACAGTCTCGTAAACTATCTTTTTGTTGTCATCTTCCTCGTGATTATGATGGGCAGAAGATCCATTGAGAATAAATTCCGCTTGAGACTCAATCTTTTTTCGATGACCTTAATGGACGGCATCCTCGGCGCAATCATTATCTTTGCAACGATCGCGATGTATTCGGATTCCGATGATGTGATCACGCGGCTTGATAATTCGATCAAGATACTGATTATCTGCGGACTTACGCTCATACTGCTGGGCCTTGGTATCGCCTTCCCGCTCGTGCGTTACTATAAGCGCAAGGCCAACGGCACGCTCCTTCCCATCCGGCTGCCGGAAAAACCGGAGCCCGCGGAATCGAACGAACCTGTGGATGATCCGAACCGTCCGATGACAGTGGAAGAGAAGATTGCCGCGATGGCTCGCGAGCTTGACGAAAGCAATCCCGAGGAAACCGATAAAGACGAAAAATAACAGACTGTTAAAGTAAAAGGCCGGTATGATAAATACCGGCTTTCTTTATTGCTTATAAAAACAAAAGTTGACTTTGCCGCTCATTTTCGCCCACGCGAGCGCTTTATCGGCATTGATCAGCAAATCTTTATAGTTCGCGGCGTGCTCAGGATAAGCGCAAACGCCGATGCTCACCGTGATGCGGCTGTCTCCCGCGTCATGAAATTGTGTGCCGATGCGTTCCATGATCTGATTTAATATTTTCTCATATTGCGCCGTCTTTTTGCCGTAGATAATCAGCGCGAATTCATCGCCGCCCCATCGGTACGCGGTCAGCTCCGTGGGCTTAAACGTTCTGAAGACGCTCGCAAGGTCTTTTAACAAACGGTCCCCCTCGTCGTGTCCCTTTGAATCGTTGATCACCTTGAAATCGTCCACATCCAGCAGCGCGAACGCGAAAGTCTGCTGTTTCCTGATCTGCGCCGTGATATCGCTTTCCAGACAATATCTGTTGCTCAGCAGCGTCAGGCTGTCGTGTCGGGCGATATAATCCGTCTCATCCATCGATGCCTTGAGCCGCGTTAACAGCAGAGAAAACGAATTCGCCAGCTTGCCCGCTTCATCGGACCTCTTTATGAACTTATCCGGCATGCTGTCGCAGTCTGCGCCCATTTGTGCCACATATTCCGATAATTCCGAGATGGAACGGGTCATGCGTGAGGACACAAGATACACCAGCGCGCCGATTAAAATCAAAGCGGACCCGACCACAATGAAAAACAGCAAGACGATATGGCCGTAGTTCCTGTTCAAATCCTCGTCGTTCAAAAGAGCCGTCACGTCCATTTGCGCGTTTACTATCGGCATTGATAAACACGTGCTGTGAATAATAGTATCATCAAGCCTGATATCCGCTTCGCCTATTTTCCCAAATTGAGAACCGTGAAGCCTGCCGCCCGCATATTTTGACGGATACAGTATGTCTCCGAAGTGCCTGGAAACAATTATGCCTTCGGATGAAAGTATATCCGTCGTCGATGTGATATCATCCCAGAATTTATCGGCAGAAAGCTTGGCAACAAGGCGGCCGATTTCGTTGCCCTTACCGTCAAAAATATACTGTTGGAGCAGCAGTCCTTCCTTTTCATTTTTATATAGTCTTCCGAATACGGCTCGGCCCGGCATTCCTGCATAACCGACGACCGGCTGTATATTGGTAAAAGTCAATCCCGACACATAATACCATTTTCCATACCAAAGTATCGCATAGTATTCGAAATCCGAAATCTGCTGCGTGTACTCAATATTTGCAATTTTCTTTTTAAGCCCGTTCTGATCCGCGTCATCACCGAGAAATTCAGCCAGCGCGTTCACGGCGTTCAGCCTCACATCGAGCAGCTGCGCGATCACATTCGCGGATTCGGTCGCCTTTTCAGCCGTCTTCTCATGGGCCATGGCATATAGGCTTGCGTGCATTGAGGATAAGTAAATATACCCCAGGATTGAAATCACAATCAGGACAATCGAAACTATTGTGAGTGTGAGTTTATTCTTGATCGTCAACACAGCCTCCGCTCAAGTAAGCTCAGATTAAATGAGAGTGATAGATGAACGGGCGGATATTGTAAGCGTCAAGAAGCAACATCCGCCGTCAGTATGGTGTTTTAAATTAATCAGCGTTTACTCAAATCGTCTGAAGAATCAATACCCACTAATTCACGTTTTGTAACATAAAACTCTACAGGGCTTTCGCGAGATAATAGCCCGTCGCGCTGTCCGCGTTTTTAGAAATATCTTCGGGTGTTCCCTGGGCAATGACCCGGCCGCCGCCGTCGCCGCCCTCCGGCCCCAAGTCAATGCAGTAATCCGCGTATTTGATGACATCGAGATTATGCTCGATTACAATGACCGTGTTGCCCTTATCGGCCAGCCGCGCAAGTATCGCGACGAGCTTTTTCACGTCGTCCGTGTGCAGCCCCGTCGTCGGCTCGTCAAGTATGAACAGCGTGTTGCCCGTCTGCCGCTTGGAAAGATACGTGGCGAGCTTCACGCGCTGTGCCTCGCCGCCCGAAAGCGTGGTGGACGGCTGCCCGAGACGGATGTACCCGAGGCCCACATCATAGATGACCTGCAGAACGTTGCGGATTCCCGGGATGCTGTCGAAGAAATCCAGCGCCTCCTCCACCGTCATATCGAGCACTTCCTGTATGTTTTTGCCCTTGTAGCGCACTTCGAGCGTCTCGCGGTTGTACCGCGCGCCCTTGCAGACCTCGCACGGCACATACACATCGGGCAGAAAATGCATCTCGATCTTGATGATGCCGTCGCCGCTGCACGCTTCGCACCGCCCGCCCTTGACGTTGAACGAAAACCGGCCCTTGCCGAAACCGCGCACCTTGGCGTCCTTCGTCTCCGCAAAGAGATCGCGGATCAGCGTGAAAACACCCGTGTATGTCGCGGGATTGCTGCGCGGCGTGCGTCCGATCGGGCTTTGGTCGATGTTGACCACCTTGTCAACCTGCTCCACGCCGTCGATGCGTTCATGACGGCCCGGCTTATCCTTCGCGCTGTAGAGCCGCTTCGCAAGCGCTTTAAAAAGAATCTCGTTGACGAGCGTAGATTTGCCGCTGCCCGAGACGCCCGTCACCGCTGTGATCACGCCCATCGGGAACGTGATATCGATATTTTTCAAGTTGTTTTCCGACGCGCCCACGATCGTGAAAGAGCCGCTCGGCTCGCGCCTTTTATCCGGCGTCTCGATCTTCTTCGCGCCCGACAGATACTGCCCCGTGATGGAGTTCGGGTCAGCCATGATCTCCTCGGGCGTTCCCGAAGAGACGACCTGCCCGCCGTGCACACCTGCGCCCGGCCCCATGTCTATGAGGAAGTCTGCGCTGCGCATCGTATCCTCATCGTGCTCCACGACGATCAGCGTGTTCCCGAGCAATTGCAGTCTCTTCAGCGTTGCGAGCAGCTTGTCGTTATCGCGCTGATGCAGGCCGATACTCGGTTCGTCAAGAATGTAAAGCACGCCCGTAAGGCCCGACCCGATCTGCGTCGCGAGACGGATGCGCTGCGCTTCTCCGCCCGAGAGCGTTCCGGCCGCGCGCGAGAGCGTGAGGTAAGAGAGCCCGACATTGATCAGGAAGTTGAGCCGCGCGTGCAGCTCCTTCAAAACCCTGTCGGCGATGATCTGCTGCTTTTCGGTGAGCACAAGCGTGTCAAAGAACGTAAGCGCTTCGTTGATCGGCATATCGGAGACCTCGGCGATGTTCCTGCCGCCGATTTTCACCGCAAGCGGCTCCGGCTTATACCGCGTGCCGCCGCACACGGGGCAAACCAGCGTCGCCATATACTTCTCATATTCAGCCTTCATCATATCGGAATCGGTCTGCATGTACCGCCGCTCAATGTTCGGTATGATGCCCTCAAAGCGGTTCAAAAACGTGCCTTTGCCATAATCGGACGAATAATCCACCTGAAAGCGCTCGTTGTCCGTGCCGTAAAGCAGCTTCTCCTGTACGCTTCTGTCGAGCTGTTCAAACGGCGTGTTCATGTCAAAGCCGAAGTGGCGCGCCATTCCCTTGAAGTACTGCGTGCCCCAGCTGTCGTCCGAGCCTGAGTTCCAGCCCGAGACACGTATCGCGCCTTCCGCGAGCGATTTTGTTTTGTCCGGCACCACGAGGTCTTCATCCACCTTCATGATGGTGCCAAGGCCGTGGCAGTGCGGGCAGGCGCCGTACGGCGCGTTGAACGAAAACATGCGCGGGGAGATTTCCTCGATGCTGATGCCGCAGTCGATGCACGCATAGTTCTGCGAATAACGCTGCTCGCTGTTGTCGCTCATATCGACCACCTTGACGACGCCCTCACCGCGCGCGAGCCCTGTCTCCACGGAATCGTGCAGACGGGATTCCGCGTCGGCGCTGAGTACGATGCGGTCGATCACGACGTCGATGGTATGCTTGATGTTTTTATCGAGCACGATCTCCTCATCGAGCGTGTATGTCGCACCGTCCACCACGACGCGCGTGTAGCCGCTGCGGCTTAAATCCTCCAGCAGCTTTGTATGCTGGCCCTTGCGTCCCGTCACGACGGGCGCGAGTATCATGAGCTTCGTGCCCTCGGGGCGGCTCAATATGTCGTCCACAATCTGGTCCGCTGTCTGCCGCTCGATCTTCTTGCCGCATTTGGTGCAGTGCACCTCGCCCGCGCGCGCGTACAGAAGCCGCAGATAGTCGTGGATCTCCGTCACCGTGCCGACCGTGGAACGCGGGTTTCGGCTCGTCGTTTTCTGATCTATAGAGATCGCGGGCGACAGCCCCTCGATGGAATCCACATCCGGCTTGTCCATCTGCCCCAAAAACTGGCGCGCGTAAGCCGACAGCGATTCCACGTAGCGCCGCTGCCCTTCCGCGTAAATGGTATCAAAAGCGAGCGACGATTTGCCGCTGCCCGAAAGACCCGTGATCACGACGAGCTTGTCGCGCGGTATCCTGATGTCGATGTTTTTTAAATTGTGTTCCCTTGCACCCTTGATCGTAATATAATCCATGAGACTGCTTGCTTATCCTTTTCTGATAATTTCCTTTAATCTGAACAATTCGTCGCGCAGCGCCGCCGCCGTTTCGAATTCAAGCTCGATGGCCGCCTGGCGCATCTGCTTCTCGACGATCGCCGCCTTCTTGACCGCTTCGGCATGCGTGAGCTTTTCGGTGTCCTTCACGGGCTTGGTGATCTCGAGAACACCGTACGTCTCCTTGACAATGGTCTGCGGCGTGATGCCGTGCTCCTCATTGTAAGCCATCTGCATCTCGCGGCGCCGGGCCGTTTCGTCGAGCGCGCGCCGCATTGAGCCCGTGACCGTATCCGCGTACATCAGCACGCGGCCTTCCACGTTGCGCGCGGCACGCCCGATCGTCTGTATCAGCGATGTCTCGTTGCGCAGGAAGCCTTCCTTGTCGGCATCGAGCACGGCTACCAGCGCGACCTCGGGCAAATCAAGCCCCTCGCGCAGCAGGTTGATGCCCACGAGCACATCGAACTCGCCCATGCGCAGCCCGCGTATGATCTCCATGCGTTCCATCGTATCCACATCGCTGTGCATGTATTTGACGCGCACCCCCAGCTCGCTGTAGTAATCGGTCAAGCGCTCGGCCATTTTTTTGGTCAGCGTCGTCACGAGCACTCGAAAGCCCTTCTTGACAGTGGCGCGAATCTCGCCGAGCAGATGCTCCACCTGTCCGTTGGCGGGCACCACGGTGATCTCGGGATCGATAAGCCCCGTGGGGCGCACAATCTGCTCCACCACGCTGCCCGCGAGCTTGCGCTCGTATTCGGCGGGTGTGGCGCTCACAAACACCGTCTGCCCCTGCCTCTTTTCAAACTCCTCGAATTTCAGCGGCCTGTTGTCGTAAGCGGACGGCAGGCGGAATCCGTATTGCACGAGCATGTCCTTGCGCGAAAAATCGCCCTTGTACATCGCGCGCACCTGCGGCAGCATCACGTGCGACTCGTCAATGATCATGAGAAAATCGTCCGGGAAGAAGTCGAGCAGCGTGAACGGCGGATCGCCGGGCTTGCGTCCGTCGAAATAGCGCGAGTAGTTTTCTATGCCCGTGCAGTACCCCAGTTCGCGCAGCATCTCAATATCGTAGACGGTGCGCTGCTTGATACGCTCGGCTTCGAGTATCTTGCCCTGCGATTTAAACAGCTCCACCTGCTTCATCATGTCGTCTCTGATCTCATCGAGCTTTTCCTTCATGTATTCGCGGTCCATCGCGTAATGCGTGTTCGGGAAAATCGCGATATGCTCGCGCGTCGCGAGCGCGCGGCCCGTCACCACGTCAATCTCGAGTATGCGTTCGATCTCATCGCCGAAAAACTCAAAGCGCACCGCTTTTTCCATTGTGTTGGCCGGAAACACCTCCACCGTATCGCCGCGCACGCGGAAACGCCCGCGCGAAAAATCCATGTCGCCGCGCGTAAAGCTGTTGTCCACGAGCCGTTCGAGCAGATCGTCGCGCTTGATTTTCGTGCCCGGCCGCAGAGAGATGCTCATGCCCTTGTATTCCTCAGGATCACCGATCGAATAGATGCACGATACCGACGCGACCACGATCACATCGCGGCGTTCAAGCAGCGCCGATGTGGCACTGTGGCGCAGGCGGTCGATTTCGTCGTTGATGCTCGCGTCCTTTTCGATGTACAGATCCTTGCCCGGGACATACGCCTCGGGCTGGTAATAGTCGTAATACGAGACGAAAAACTCGACGGCGTTCTCAGGAAAAAACTCGCGGAACTCGCTGCAAAGCTGCGCCGCGAGCGTCTTGTTGTGGGCAAGCACGAGCGTCGGACGCTGCACGCGCTCGATCACGTTGGCCATCGTAAACGTTTTGCCGCTGCCCGTGACGCCGAGCAGCACCTGCGCTTTATCGCCCGCTTCAATGCCCTTTACCAGCGCGTCTATCGCCTCGGGCTGGCTGCCCGCCGGTTTGTATTTGGAATGGAGCTTAAAATCCATGTCGCTTAAACCCTTTCATGACACGAAACCGTTCGGATCAATCGACCTGCGCGTTGATGACGAACACGCTGCGCCAGATGTGCTTGTTCCGCGCGATGAAAGCCTGATGCGCTTCATGGTGAAAATAGCTTTCGAGCGCCTGCTCCGACTCACACGCGAGGCAGTGCACGCTGTCGTAATCCGCCGTGGGTTCGTACGCGACGCCGAAGGATTTTCCCGCCGAGTACGAGATAATGCCGGGAATCGTTTCGCTGAGTCCCGCAAACATCTTCATGTGCTTCGCGATGTCTTCCGGCGCGGTGTTTTCGTTGAATTTAAAACAAACGATGTGATTAACTGCCATATTAGCTCTCCTTATCTCATGCGGCACGGCGTAAACCCTGCCAGTTTCTTTTCGATAAACCTGATATCGAGCCGCGCGAAGCGCTGCAGGCCGTTCTCCATCGGCACATCGGGCCATCCGTCTCCGATCAGCGGCATGGCGTACTTTATAAAGTCGTCCGTCACGTCAATGCCGCTGGGCGCAAGCCAGCTTTGCGGCAGATACCGCACCGAATTCGCGACCGTTTCGAGCTTCACCTTATCGTAATAAATCTCGTATTTGTCTCCGGGGCGGCGCAGCATCGTGGCCATATAGCCCGTGCCGTCCGTCATCGCGATCTCCACCGCCTTCGCGCCCACCCTGTACGCTTCCTCGACGTCCACCTTCGAGGCGTAGACCGATACGTCGCGCTGCATCACGCCCGCCTGCTGGCAGGTCGCCTGACCGCGGCTTTTGAGCCCGTGGCTGTTCAAATAGTTTGTGACCTGCTGCACAGCCGTGCTTTCGCTCGCGCCGTATTCCACATGCCCGAAGCCATCATGCCGCGCACCGAGCTCTCCCGCGTCGTAGCCTTCATTGACAAATACGATGCAGCGCCCGTCACGTTTCAGCTGCTCGTTCACATTGTCGGCGAGCTCCTCGATGGTCTTCTTCGCTTCCGCGAAATACAGCTGCAGCGGTGTTTTTCTTTCGGGATCGCCGAGCCTTGCGGCCGCCGTGATCCAGCCGGACTGGCGGCCCATCGCCTGATGGACGCTCACGCATTCGGACACGCCCATGCCGCGGTTTTCCTCTTCAATGTTCTGCAGATTCATCGCCCAGTACCGCGCGGCGCTGCCGTAGCCCGGCGTATGGTCGATGATCGTAAAGGCATCGTCCCCCACATCGTTGTCGATCGTTTTCGGAACACCGACGACGGTTAAATCGAGTCCCTCTTCGTGCGCAAGCCTCGAAACATGCGCGGCGGTATCCATCGAATCGTTGCCGCCGATATAGAAAAAGTATCCGACATCGTGCGCGCGCATCACATCGATGATACGTTCAAAATCGTCCTGCTGGTCGCCGACGAGCTTATACCGGCAGGTGCCGATACCGCCCGCCGCGGGCGTGTTTTTGAGCAGCCGCAGCTGCTTGTCGTCCTGCTTGCCTATATCGATCAGCTCTTCAAACAAGACGCCCTCAATACCGTGCCACGCCGTATAGATATCGCCGATTTTATCCGGATACTGTCTGCACGCGTCGATCACGCCGAGCAGCGACGCGTTGATGACCGGCGACGGTCCGCCCGACTGGGCGACCAGCGCATTCTTCTTCATGCCTGTCTACTCCTTTTATAAACTAAACCATAAGCATGCTTATGGATATCTGCTGTGAGACCTTTTCTTAAAAATAAGAGCCGTACCTATCAGGCACGGCCTTATCTCTCCTGCCATTTCAATGCGTATTATAGCATAAATGACAGCAAAAAGGCAAACATAATTTCTGGCGTACAAATGTTCTATTTTGTTAGTAACAAAGCTAGCTCAGCGGCTTCGGCCTGAAGAATTCAAAAATGATAACGTCAAAATAACGCATCAGGCGCGGCGCGTCGTCCGTATCGCGCACCGTCCAGCCCACGAGCTTGCCGCCGAGCAAGCGGTACAGACCGAGCCTGAACCATTTGATATCCTCGTGCTTATAAGCCACGAAATGCGGGCGCGCGACGAGATTCATAAAGAGGCCGGAAAGCAGCACCGCCTGAACAAACGGCTGGCCCTTGAAGCTCCCAAACGCCGCCGAAAGCTGGCCGCGCACCGTCTGCGGCCTTTGCTTTTTGAACCAGCGCACGATGCGCGGATCGAACGATTCGATGCAGTACGGCCCCTTGTATCCGTCGAGTATCGCCGCCGTCTTTTCGCAGAGTTCGTTTCTGCGCTCGGATGTTTTGAGCTCCACGATCAACGCCTTTTTGCCGCCGACCAGTTTCAATACCTCGGCAAACAGCGGAATCCGTTCCTGCGTACCCAGCAGCCGGTAACGCGACAGCTCCTCATAGGTGCAGTGAATCACCCTTTTATCGACACCGCAGAGACGTTTTAAGCTGTCGTCATGGAACACGACGACCTGATTGTCCTTTGTGATGTTCACGTCCAGCTCGATCCCGTAACCGTTCTCCACTGCCGCTGAAAACGCAGCCAGAGAATTTTCGGGCACGGATTTATCCTTTGTGTGCAGACCCCGGTGTGCGTACAGCGTCCGCCAGAGCTCCGGGCTCATCTTCCTCGGGAAACGGCCCGGGGCGAGCAGCAGCATGTTGAGTATCAGCAGCGCGGCAGCCGCGCAGATGATGATTTGTAAGTATATCATTTTTGACCTTCTTCTCAGTCCGGCGTATCGAAAGACTCAAGCTTGCTGGCGGGCGCTAACGGCTTGGAATCGCCATGCCGCACAAACATCATCGTGAAAAACGCGAGCGCGACGAATATGGCGCCGTATGGCAGCAGCGTGGAAAACCCGACTTCATCGAGCAGGAAGCCCGAGAATATCGGCGTGATCACCTGTGCGGCCATCGAGAATGTATAATAGTAGCCCGTGTACTGGCCGACGCTCGCGCCTTTCGACATCTCGAGTACCATCGGCAGCGAATTGACGTTGATGGCCGCCCACGCCACACCGGCCAGCGCAAACGACACGTACATCAGCGGCGAGTAGGCCGTGTAAAACGCGGCTGACCCGAAAACCGCCGCGAGCAGCACCACGCCGAACATGATGCTCTTGCGGCGCCCGATTCTCATCGAGATATGCCCCACGGGTATAAAAGCGAGCGTCGCGGCGATAACCGCCACCATGAGTATCAGCGATGCCTGCGATTCCTTCATATCGAGCGCATTGACCGCGTATTTTGAGAACGACGTTGTCACCGCGTTATAGCCCATGAACCACAAGGCGATAGACGCGAGTATCAGCCCCATGCTCTTTCGCATCTCGCGCGGAAGCTTATTTTTTTTGACGACAAGCTGTTCCTGCTTGGCTTCCTCGGCATCTATGCCCATCGCCGCGCTGTCTTCGCGCATCTTCCTCACAAGCTTCGGTTCCCTGACTGTCACGAACAGCAGCACCGTACCCATCACCATAATCGCCGCCGTGGTGATGAACAGCGGCCAGTAGTTCGCTGTTTCGGGGTGCTTGGTATCCGGCGCGAGGAACGAAATGATGAGCAGCAATGCCGCGCCGCCGAGAGACCCCATGAGGTTGATCACCGCGTTGCCGATGGAACGCAGCGGCTTGGGTGTGATGTCAGGCATCAGCGCCACCGCAGGCGAGCGGTAAAACGACATCGAAATGAGAACCAGCCCCAGCGCTACCATGAAAACGACGAGCTTCGCCGTGTGCGCGGCAAAAGGAATCCCCATCATGAAAATCACCGCAGCCAGCGTGCCGATTAAAATGAACGGCGTTCTGCGCCCCAGCTTCGTCTGGGTTCTGTCGGAGAGCATACCGAAGAGCGGCAGCATAAAAAGTGCAAAGATGTTGTCAACCGACATGATAAACCCGGATAATGTATGGTTGATTTTAAAGGTGTTTTGCAGTATCAGCGGAATAATAAAATCGTATAACTGCCAGAATGCGGAGATTGTGAGAAACGCAAGGCCCACAAGTATGGTGTTCTTGTAATTCAGCTTCATTGGCTTTCTCCCCGTCTATTTGATTTTAACTATATACTATCACTTCTTTTAGAAAACCACAATTTCTTACATTGGGTGATTATTGATAAAATTGTGTAAGATTTTTTAACTGATATCAAATGTTTTCAGTTTCCCAGGGGGCCGGTGAAAATAAAAAAGAGCCCTCCCGGAGCTCTGAAAAACGATAAGTCTATTCTGTCTTGCCAAAATAGCAGTCCATCAGATTGTCCACCAGTTCGCTGCGATGCTGCGGATTCTGAAAATCCACGCCCGTCTGGTCTTTAAGCAAGCCAGTGCGCAAAAACGCATTCTGTACCGTGAGTATCAAATAATACATTCTGCGCTTGATCTCTTCCTCGGAAAATTCATCGCCGTAAGCTTTGTAAACGAGCGGCAGATAGGCGTCCACCGTCTCCCGCGTGTTGTCCTGCAGATCGTCGTTCATCATATCCGTTTGTATGGAGATGCGCGATATATTCTCATTGCGCACGAGATAATCGCAGTTGAGCTTGAGCAGTATGCGCAGCTTTTCTTTGGGCTCAACATTGTCGAGCTTCTCCCGCTCGTCATCCGTTATCAACGTGGCATGGCTGATGATCCGCCTCACACATTGCCTGATCAGATTATCCTTGGTCTGAAAATGATAATTGATGAGCCCCACGCCGATGCTGACACGGCTGCAGATATCGCTGATCGTGATTTCATCAGGGTTGCTGCCTTTTTCCTCAATCAGCTTGATTGTCGCTTCCATGATCTCGTTTTTGATATCTTTTCTCATTTATACCTTTATACCTTCTATAATGCTATTGTGCAAGCACATGCGCGAAACGCCCGATGATTGATTTGAGCACCATCGCCGCCGCGAGAACGATAAGCGCCGTATTCGCGTTGCCGAGCAAGATCATATCCCAATTGAAGATCTGTGTCAAAAGCGCAAGCAGCGCCACAGTGCCTAAAAGATACCCGAGTATCGACAGCGGATGCGCGGGCGCCAGCGTGATGAATTTTCCCACGCCGATCGTGCACAGCGCCATACCGACCACGCCGAGAACGATCGTCGCGGTCCGCGCCCCTTCAATAAATAAAAAGCGTTTACCCGACAGCCCCAACGCCACCAACACGCCTGCGATGACGACCTCCACCACCAGAATCCAAATATTTTTCATATTATGCTCCTTATACTCCTTTTTTGAATCCTTTTTTGAATATCATTCAATTCTTATTATATGCAATCACATTCATCTGTCAAGCGTCGTGGTTAATTTTTATTTGCTGGTCAAGATATGTATTTAATTGCTTAGTCGGTTCTTGTCCGGCTTCCGCAACCAGAAGAAATGCCGCCGGAAGGCGGATTATGAAGTTCGTATGTGAGGCTATTTATTCCCGCCTTATCGGGTCTTGAAAATATCTGCTGTTCCGCTCCGCAATCGTCGCTTCGCTCACTGCGCAGTGGACGATATGCCCGAACGAGTTGCTTTCAAAGCATTAACATACGATTTAATTTTCACACGGGAGATTTCAGGACTTTATCAGCGGCCTCACCTTTCTCTCATAACAAAAAAGAGCCTTCAAACCGAAGACTCTCTTATTGATGAATCGTTGCTTTAACCCAGCTTCTTCTTGGCCACAGTCACCATGCCCGCGAACGCGACTTTGTCGTTCACAGCCATGTCGGCCAGAATCTTTCTGTTGACCGTCACGCCGGCCTTCTTTAAGCCGTTGATCAGGCGGGAATAGCTGATGCCGTTGTTTCTGGCTTCCGCGTTGATACGCGTGATCCAAAGGCTGCGGTAATCTCTCTTCTTGAGCTTGCGGCCTATATACGCGTAGCGCAGCGAGCGCATCACAGCCTGATTGGCCGCTCTGAACTGCTTGGACTTCGCGCCGAAGTATCCTTTCGCAAGCTTTAAAATCTTCTTATGTTTTTTACGGGCATTGACTGCCCCCTTCACTCTTGCCATTATCGTCTCCTCCTGTCATTGGCCTATTTGTAAGGAATAAGCTGTTTGATGTTTTTCTCTTCAGCTGCCACAATATATGTGCCCTGCCGCAAATTCCTTTTTCTCTTGGCGCTCTTTTTATTGAGAATGTGGCTCTTGTACGCCTTTGCGCGCTTAACCTTGCCGGTACCCGTCAGCGAGAACCGTTTAGCCGCGCCCCTGTGAGTTTTGATCTTAGGCATGATTGCATCGTCCTCCTTGGTTAGTTCTTTGGTGCTAATATCATGAACATACTCCGGCCCTCCATTTTGGTGCCCTTCTCCATCACGGCGTCATCCTGCACCATGCCAAAGAACTCTTCCATCACTTCACGCCCCAAATCCGTATGTGTCATTTGTCTGCCTCGAAAGCGCAGCGATATTTTCACCTTATCGCCCGCCTGCAAGAATTTGCTTACGCTCTTTGCCTTCACATCAAGATCGTGCTTATCAATGTTGGTTGACAGCCGCATTTCCTTGATCGTGATGATATGCTGGTTTTTCTTCGCCTCTTTTTGCTTTTTGGACTGCTCGAAACGAAATTTCCCATAGTCCATGATCTTGCACACCGGCGGCTGGGCATTCGGAGAAATTTTCACGAGATCAAGCCCTTTTTCTTCAGCAATGTTCATCGCCTCACGCGCAGACATGATCCCCAGCTGTTCACCTTCCTCGGAAACCACACGGATACTTGAATCCCGAATCTGCTCGTTAATCTGATGTTCGTTTGCGATAATAAACACCTCCATAAAATGTTGCAAACACAAGCGTTAAACCTATTTCTTAAAAGCTCCCGGATAAATAAAAAAACGGGTACATCATACCCGTTAATCCGCAAATCAGATCTGCTTACCGTGTCTGGCGGTGCCGACAGGTGAGAAACGGGTGTTTCTGCTTTCAAGCAAGAGAAAGTGTATCATAAACATGAACCGCTGTCAACAATTTAAACCCGCCAAATATCCGGTGGAAAAGGCGATCTGCAGATTGTAGCCGCCGGTCAGCGCGTCTACATCGATCACCTCGCCCGCAAAGAACAGCCCTTCGCAAAGCTTGCTCTGCATCGTGGACGGATCGATGCCGCGCACATCCACGCCGCCGCGCGTGATCACGGCTTCGGCAACGGGCCTTTTGCCTTTCACCTGAAGCTCAAGCCCCTTGAGCGCCGCGCAGAGCGCGGCGCGCTCCTCGCGCGTGATCGAATGCGCCTTCTTGCCGATGTCGATGCCGCTGGCCGACGCGATCAGCGGCGCGAGCTTTACCGGCACCAAACCGCTGAGCACATTGCCGAAGTCCTTATTCGCTTTCTCGGCAAAATCGCGCAGCAGCCGGTTGTCGAGCGTTTTTAAGTCGAGCGCGGGCTTGAAGTCGATCATCGCGGTATAGCCCTCATCGCCGTCCATATAGGCGCTGGCCGACAGTACGAGGGGGCCGGAAACGCCGGTGTGCGTGATGAGCAGCTCGCCCTGCTCGCTGTAAACGTTTTTCTTGCCTTTTTTGAGCGCAAACCCCACATTTTTGAGCGTGATGCCCGCATATTCCTTCATATTCTCCGCCATATCGAGCCCCACCAGCGAGGGGCGCGGCGTCTCAATTTTATGCCCCGCCGCCGTCGCAAACTTGTATCCGTCCCCCGTCGAGCCGGTGGACGGGTACGATACGCCGCCCGTCGCGACGATGACGCTTTCAAAGCAAAGCTCTTTGCCGCCGCAAACAACGCCCGTGACGCGCCCGTCCTTGGCGCTGACCTGCGAGACGACTGTATTGAGCCTTATATGCACGCCCACGCTGTGAAGCGCTTTATCAAGCGTTTTTAACACATCGCTCGATTTGTCGGATACCGGGAATACGCGGCCGCCGCGCTCCGTTTTGAGCGGCAGCCCGAGGCTTTCCAGCAGCTCGATGAGCTGCGTGTTGTCAAACGTATAAAGCGCGCTGTATAAAAAGGCGCCGTTGTGCACGACGCTTTGGAAAAAATCCTCTATCGGCGCGGCGTTTGTGACGTTGCAGCGCCCTTTTCCCGTGATATACAGCTTTTTGCCGAGCTTTTCATTTTTCTCAAACAGCGTGACGTCGCGGCCGCTGCGTGCCGCCGCCAAAGCGGCCATCATGCCCGCAGGCCCGCCGCCGACCACACATACCTTGCGCATCAAATCTCTTCCTTGCCCGTATAAACATCATACTGCTGCCACAGATCCTCGAGCATCTCAAAGTTCTGCTTCAAGCCGTCCTTCTTTCGCATGCCGATCAGCAGCACGAGCGCGTTCACAACGCTGATGGGCGTCACGAGCGAATCGATGAACAGGTTCATATCCGAATTCACAAACAGGTTCGCATCCGCCGCGTTCGCGAGCGGCGACAGCTCGTTGTCCGTGATGCCGAGTATCGTGGCGCCGTTCTTCTTCGCAAAATTCACACCGTCCATCGTGCGCGACGAATAGCGCGGAAAGCTGATTGCGACCACCAGATCTCCCTTGCCCGCGTGCAGCAGATGTCCGAAAATATCGCCGCCGATGCTCGACGACACAAGGCTCGTCTCGCTGATGATATAATTAAGATAATACCAGAAGAACAGTGCCAGCGGCGCGCTGGACCTCAGACCGAGTATATAAACGCGCTTGGCGCCGAGTATCATATCCGCGGCTTTTTCCATCATGCCGTAGTCGAGTATCTCGCGGATGTGCCGAAGGCTCGCGATATCGTTGCGCAAAGCCCAGCGCACAAGCTCCTCCTCGGACATATCCGACCCAAGGCCCATGCGCTGCACATTTGTCAGCTTGGTGCGGATCAGCTCCTGAAGCTTTTTCTGCAGCTCGGGGTACCCGTCGTATCCGAGCGCACACGCAAACCTCACCACGGTGGATTCACTGACGCCCACCGTCTCGCCGAGCCGCGACGCCGTGATGAACGCGGCGGTGTCGTAATGCTCGATGATGTATGACGCAATCGCACGATGCCCTTTGCTCATTGAGCTTTGCCGCTCTTTTATGACCTTAATGATATCGTTGACTTGCATGCAGTTCGTCCCCCATCAGCTCTGTTATGCCATATATTCTATCATACCGTGTCAAAAATGCAATTTTATTTTATGAATCCTGCAAGAAAGCGCCTCAACTCTGTCTCTTGCAGTCAGATCAAACTTGATCGGCGTCAGCGACGCGAAGCCTGAGCGAACCGCCGAGAGATCTGTCTCCTCCTCAGCCGCCTCTTCGCGCAGTGTGCCCGTCATCCAGATATATTCTCTGCCGTGCGGATCGTCTCTGAGTTCCACCTCGTCATCATACGCCGTGCGCCCCTGAACGCATACTTTCACGCCGTTTATTTTGGATAGCGGCAAATCGGGCACGTTGAGGTTATAAAGAACCCCTTCGTTTTCCCCGTCAAACAGCCCGCCGTCGATCAGCTGCGCCGCGATTTCCGCGGCACTCTCGAAATGCTCCGCGAAATGAGACGCGCATGACACCGCCATCGCCTTATGCCCTAATATCACGGCATCGAGCGCGGCCGCCACGGTCCCCGAATAGAGTATGTCTGACCCCAGGTTCGCGCCGTGATTGATGCCAGAAACAACAAGATCGACCTTGCCGCTCATAATATGGGCAATGCCGATCTTGGTACAGTCCACCGGTTGTCCGTCCACCACATAGCAGGGTATCGTCTCGAGCCCCGCCGGCTGCGTTTTCGTCACGCGCAGCGGACGGTATATGGTAATCGAATGCGAGGTCGCGCTGCGCTCCGATTCGGGCGCAACCACCGTCACGTCATGGCTGCTGTCTTTCAGCCGCGCGGCCAGCGTCCTTAAGCCTTTGGCATGAATACCGTCATCATTCACAATTAAAATACGCATCGTTTCCTCCTGTCTCATTTTACAGGAGGGCGCTCAGCCTGTCAATGTCAGGCGAACAGCCACCACGTGAGTATGCGCTTGAAGGCGTTGGCAAAGTTGCGTTCCGCGACGCTGTCTCCCGCCACCGCGTCCACGCGGCCAATCTCCGCGCCGTCCAGCAGTATCCGAAGATACCCGAGCACCTGCCCTTTCTCCACGGGCGCGGCGATGTTTTCGAGCAGCACGAGCTCTTTTTCGAGCGTCGCCTCCTTGCCCTTCTCAATCAGCGTGGAAAAGCCCTGCCCCGCATACACATCGATAAACGGCTCCGTGCCGCCCGCAATCGCCAGATCGCCGCCGAGCTTCTGCCCTTCCGATACGATCGTTTTGGCCGTAAAGCCCGCGAACGCATAATCAAACGCGGCTTTCGCTTCGTCAAACCTTGTGGAGCTGTTGGGCGCGCCGAGCGCGACATAGATGAACCGCCCGCCGCTGCGCTTCACCGTGGCCGCGACGCAATATCCCGCGGCGCCTGACGACCCCGTCGCGACCCCGTCGCAGCCCTCATAATACCGCACGAGCCTGTTCTGGTTCACCATTTCTGTTTTGCGTCCGTCCGGATGCGTATAGTTGTCCATCCATATGCCGCTCCATTGATAGAGCAGCGGATGCTTCACGACCTGCTGGCAGATCGTCGCCGCGTCGCGCGCGCTGAGCTTCTGCTCATCCCCGAGGCCCGTCGCGTTGACAAACGTCGCACTGACGCCGAGTGTGCCCGCCCTCTTGTTCATCATCTCCACAAACGCGTCCTCACTGCCCGCCACTTTTTCCGCGAGCGCGACAGCCGCGTCGTTCGCGCTGCACACGATGACGGCTTTGAGCAGATCCTCCACCTTGTGCGTGCTGTTCACATCGAGAAACGCCTGCGTACCGCCCATGGATGCCGCATGATCGCTGACGGATGCCGTATCGCTGAGCGACAGACGCCCCGACTCCTCCGCCTCCAAAAACAGCAGTATCGACATCACCTTCACGACGCTTGCGCAGGGCAGCTGTTCATCCGCGTTTTTCTCGGCCAGCACATCTCCCGAACCCGCGTCAATCAGTATATAGCTTTTCGCATTCGCTTCAAAGCCTTCCGCGTATGCCGTCACTGTGAACGCAAAGATCATCACAAACGCAAACGCGATCAGAATCGTCCTTTTCATAACCGAATATCCCCTTTTTTGCTTTTGTGATTAGTTTCTCCCGATGATTGGACGGATATTCTTTGACTGACCGGCGCGATCAGCCTGCGGCTTGATAACGATGTAAAAAAATGATATAATTTGTCATATGAATACGATCACAAAAATTGCGGGGGTGCTGCTCGCCGCGTCAGTCCTGCTGCTGTCGGCTTCGTGCGAAGCGCTGAGCGCCGAGGAATCGGAAGCAGAGCGCGCCTATTACGAGCAAAAATACGCGGACGAACCGGAGCCCGAGGACGATGTCGCGGCGCTGCTTGATGTGCTCGACACCTGCGTGGGCGGGCAGTATATCATCGCGGGGCAGGCGACGCCCATCACAGACGAGTTTATTGAAAAAATGAACGAACAATACCCTGACTATTTTTCGGGCGGCCGCCTCGAATATTTTCATGATATCGCGGACAAAGCCGCGCAGCAGGGCTTTGCGTTCCCCGAAGACTATGCGTGGGACTGCAGCGGCCTGTGGTGGTACGCCGCCAATGAAGCAAAGCTATACGAAAAATACACCGACCGTACCGCCAACGACACCTATTACGATTACTGCACGCCCATCGGCAAGGAAGACTTGCGGCCCGGCGACATTGTGTTCATCATGGGCGACGACGGGCATGTGTCGCACATGGGCATTATGGGCCGTCACGGATATATCTATGAAGCGGCCAGCGGCTACGTGGGCGTCGTATATAAGCGCACGATCGACAAACGCATCTATCACAACATCGTCGGGGGCGATTTGGTGGTCAGCCTAAACTGGAACGCTTTCGGTCGGCCCAAGATATTCGAATAAGAGTCAGCCAATGCTTTTATAGGATACCCAGCTGTTTGTGAAATGGCCGACGACCAGCACCGCCGCCGCGATTCCCAGCCAGACCGACTGTATCCATACGGCGAGTAACGCAAAGGCCAGCACCGGAAACACGGCCATCGGTATCGGAATCCGTAAAAACGGCGCAAACAGCAGCCGGAAATCACGCCTGACCGCGTATCTTATCCAAAGCCCGTAATACGCCGCAATGCTTAAGGCCGCCAATATCAGCCATATGTTGATGCCAACGGCATCGATAAAAGCCTTTGAAAACACGGGAAGCAGGAAGCACGCAACCTGTCCCGCGCGTTCAATCAGCGTCATCAAAGCCCCCGCGCCCTTCATCTTTTCCGGCGCGTTTTTCGGCGGAAGCAGTATGATCAGCAGATTCGGCAGCAATATCACGCCTGTGATCAACAATCCAATCAGTGAAAAACCCATCATTCTCCCCCCTTGTGCACCGTCGGTGATCTATATATTCTGTCCAATTGAGGTCTTGTTTTTCGCGTTGATATTTTTCGCCGCGGTTCTGATGCCGAAGCGCAATACGCCCTTGGCGCAGCTCTTCACGCACTCGCCGCACAGTATGCAGTCCGACGCTTCGATGCTGCCTTTTTTAAGCGCCGTGCTCACCGGCAGGCTCATCGGGCAGGCCCTGGTGCATTTTTCGCAGCCGGTGCAGCTGTCCGCATCCGCCCTGATGCGCAGCTGCGGCAGCTTCAACAGCTTACCCACCGCATAGCCGCCCGCAAGGAACAGCGTCATCCAGCAGAAGCTGTGGCACGCGCCGCGTCGTCCGACGAGCAGATTGGTGACGATAAAGACGGCGAGCACGATATAGTACATGATATACTTAAGCGGCATATCGACGGAGACGCCCGATTCGGTGAAGAACAGGAAATCCGCCTTTTTGACGCCGCCAGCGAGAATGAAGCCCGTCACGAGCACAACTGCCCATACCGCAAATATTATGTATCTAACGGTTCTGAGCTTCTTCACGCTGACCGTTTTACCATTGGCCTTGGCGCACAGATCGCCCAGCGCCGACATCGGGCACACCCAGCCGCACCACGCGCGCCCGAAGAACATTCCCGTTAAAAACATCGCCGCAAACAGCATGAGGCTGCCCGTGATCACGCCATCCATCGCGCCGAACACCGGCACGACCGGCGACAGAAAGTTCAATATGACCGGAAACAGCATCAGGCTGACGAGCGTCAGTACCGTTCTGACTTTAAACTTCATTATCTTTCCCCTCCAGATATTCCAGCGTTTCGTCACACCATTCGATATAGGCGCTGTAGGCTTTTTGCCCGAAGGCAACCACGCGCAGCACATCCCTGTGATTATTATGGTCGTCCGCGATGCTCAGCAGTTCCTTTTCAAAGCCGCTCAGCACGGCGAGCTGCTTAAGCTGCGTTTCCCTATAGGTCTGGATATGATTTTTCATCACATCGGTGCCGGTCCCTCCCGAGAAGTACATTTTGAGCAGCAGCTCGATGCGGAAAGTCTCCTTCTCAACAGGCGCTTCGAGCCATTCCTTGAGCGCCATTCTTCCCTGCGGCGTAATGGCATACGTGACCTTGGCGCGGCCCTCGCCGCTTTTCTCCGCCGTGATCAGCTTGTCATCCGTCAGCGCTTTGAGCATCGGATAAAGCTGGCCATAGCTCTCGTTCCAGAAAAAGCTGAACCGGATATCTATGATCTTTTTGATATCATATCCGGTCATCGGCCCTTCCGTCAGCAGACCGAGTATCACATACTGCGTTTTACTGTTTCTCACTTCGATTACCTCATATCTATTAGATATATCTTGTAGATACATAGTATCGACTTTGATCTGTTTTGTCAATAAGCAAAGGAAGCGCCGAATGAATCAGTGCTTCCCAAATAAAAAAGCGTCTGCATTTTGCAAACGCCCGAAAAATAAGATATAAGATTATTTCAGCGGTTTGATTCTCTGTTTTGCTTTGCCGCAGCGAAGCATAACGGAGATGAGTATGATGAATGCAACAGAAAATAAGGTGATCCAGATCAGGCCCTGAGCCTGTTTGGGTATCACGGCGGCAAGCGTCTCTGCCGGATAAACAAAGCGCGCTGTCAGAAGCGGCAGCATTAAAACTCTCATATTGCTCAGCCTCCTCTACCGTGTACGTTCCCTGATACAATATATTAAGCCCGGCGCGGAGATATGCTCGGAACATGAATAGATCTGTTTGACTAAAGCATGAAAAAAGCGTTTCGCAAGGAAACGCTCAAAGTGCTGAAGAAGCTTTTTAAGTGTTGGAAAGAGCGATCTTCCCTCCCCCAGTCACCTTGCGGTGACAGCCCCCTCCCCAGGGGGCCAAATGTAGATCTTTTGACACTCGGCAGCAAATCGCGATCAAATCTTTTTTTATTTATCGCATCACAGATGAATTTTATCTAAATGCGCGCGATGAAGCCGTCGATCACCGTCTGTATGCGGCCCGCCGCGATGCGCCCCGTCTCAATCACTTCCCCGTGCGTCAGCGGCTGATCGAGTATGCCCGCCGCCATGTTGGTGATGCACGACAGCGCCGCGGATTTCACGCCCGCGTGCGCCGCCGCGATGATCTCAGGCACGGTCGACATGCCGACCGCGTCCGCGCCGAGCGTGCGCAGCGCCCTGATTTCGGCCGGCGTTTCATACGACGGCCCTGACATCATCGCGTAAACGCCCGTTTTGATCTCGATGCCGCTTGCATTCGCCGCGTCCTGCAGCGCCTGATTGAGCCCTCTGTCATACGCGTACGACATATCGGGAAAACGCGGACCGAAATCGTCCATATTGGAGCCGATCAGCGGGTTAAAGCACGTGAAATTGATATGATCCTTGATGATCATGATGTCGCCCGGCTTGAAGCCCATATTGATGCCGCCCGCCGCATTCGTAAGCAGCAGCTTCTTGATGCCGAGCTTCACAAGCGCGCGCAGCGGAATCACCGTTTCGGCGGCGGAATATCCTTCATAGCAGTGAAAGCGCCCCTGCATGCACACGATATTCACGCCGTGCCTGCTGCCGAACACAAGCCGCGCCGCGTGGCCCGGCGCGGTGGATACCGGAAATCCCGGTATCGAGGCGTATGGCACCGTCTGAGCGTTTTCGAGCGAATCGGCGTAATCGCCAAGGCCGCTGCCCAGCACCACGCAAACCTCCGGCCGCTGCGCGGTTGCCTTGCTCAGCGTTTCATACGCGATGTGTATTTTTTCCCTCGTCATGGTCTTAGTCCTCCGTAATTTCCTGTAAAAACGATTTTCCCACATGCCACTCTTGCAGCCCGAAAAATTCCACCGCCGTTGCGGCGATGTCGGCAAACGTGCTGCGCGTGCCGATATCCGCACCCGCCCTGACGCGTGTACCGTAAGCGAATATCGGAATGTACTCGCGCGAGTGGTCGGTGCTTGCCGTGGTCGGGTCGCAGCCGTGGTCCGCCGTAAACAGTATGATATCCTCCGGCCTCATCGCTTCCAGCATCTCGGGGATGCGGATATCGAGCGCCTCGAGCGCATCCTTATAGCCCCGCACGTTGTTGCGGTGACCGTACAGCATATCAAAATCCACGAGATTCGTGAACACAAGCCCGTCAAAATCCTCCGTTATCGCTTCCACCGTCGCCGTAATGCCGGAATCGTTGTCGCGCGTGTGGTTGCGCTTTGTTAAGCCCACGCCCGCGAAAATGTCCTCGATCTTGCCGATGCCGTACACCTCGAGCCCGGCGTTCTTCAGCGCGGTGAGTATCGTCTCGCCCGGCGGCGCGAATGAAAAATCGCGGCGGTTTTTGGTGCGCTCAAAGCGGCCTTCCTCGCCGATAAACGGCCGCGCGATCACGCGGCCCACGCCGAGATCGCCCACAAGCATGCTTCTCGCTTTTTCGCATATCGCGTAAAGCTCAGGCAGCGGCACCACGTCCTCATGCGCCGCGATCTGAAATACGCTGTCCGCTGACGTGTAGACGATGAGCTTGCCTGTTTTCACATGCTCTGCGCCCAGCTCTTTGATGATCTCCGTGCCCGAAGCGGCCACATTGCCCAGTGTACCGCGGCCCGCGGCTTTCTCAAACGCGCTGATAAATTCCTTGGGAAATCCGTGCGAAAAGGTTGGAAACGGCTTGTCCAGTATGAGGCCGCTGATCTCAAAGTGTCCGCCTGTCGTATCCTTGCCCGAGAAATGCTCCGCCGCCCTGCCGTATGCGCCGATCACTTCGCCGTCATACTCAAGGCTCTTAAGCCTGCTAAGGCCGAGACTCTTGAGGTTTGAGAGCTTTATATCAGGATACGCCTCTATGATATGCCCGAGCGTATCCGAGCCTTCGTCGCCAAAGCGTGCCGCGTCGGGCAGCTCGCCCGCGCCCACGCTGTCCATCACCACGATTATGAACTTCGCCATAGTGCCTCCTTTATACAGCCGCAAAGAACTTGCATCATCGAAAGGCTTCCCATCGAGGGGAAGGCCAGCTTGATGAAAATCTCCAACCTGTCATGCTGAACGGAACGTGAGTGAAGTGAAGCATCCCATGGTAAACGCTTATAACATGGGATCTTAGTCCACTGCGTAGCCGATTCCTTACATTCACTCAAAATGATATTTGTGACTTTGTCAGCAACCTGTGTCGCCAACAGGCGAATGACAAGGTGTTCGTGCTGACACTTTTTGTTTGACACCTCATCCGACGCGATGCGCCACCTTCTCCTTTAGGAGAAGACATGTCCATCGGCACGATTGCATTATTCTCTTAAAAATAACACAAGGCTGCCCCGATGGGAACAGCCTCGCCGCATCTTAATTCTTAATCGTCCATTCACTCGTATCCGCTTTGCCCTCAAAATCCACCGTGAAAAGCCAGGTATCCTTTTGTGTGATCACGTCCGGAGCGTCAAAAACAGCATCGTTGACGTCCGATATCACACCATCCACGGGAGAGTGGACCTCGCTGACCGCTTTTATGGACTCGACTGTGGCACAGGGCTGGCCCTTTTGTACATGAAGCCCGATAACCGGAAGCTCTATAAAGACGACGTCTCCCTTCACTGCATTGCAGTCAAGACCCACTTTCGCCCTGTGGGCACTGAGACGTATCCATTCATTCTGCTCAGTCAAATACGTTTTCATGCAATAGCACTCCTTAACAAGGCTTAGGATATACTATGCATACGAACTATCGTTTGTCTTATCTTTTCTTCAGATAGTTTTTAAACCGTCTTCTGAACAAAATGACATAAACAACGATGCCCGGCAGCACGGTGGCAAGGCTCACCCAATAGGCCCATTCATGGCCCAAATAGTCGAGTATACCCGTGATCAGAGCGATCGGCCCGAAAATCCAGCAAAATTTGCGCAGCATCTTGTTGGCGTCTTCCTTCATGGCTTTCGGATAATCGTTGTTAAACGCCGGGCCTTTGCCCGTAAATGCGGAATAGAGAGCAAACGCGCCGAAGATGGCCATAAAGGCGGCCATCATTTGATTCATGCCTTCCAAATCGTTGTACCCCTTATCTTCTGCTTATTTTCACGCCTTCAGGCGTGTCTTTCAAATCGTACCCCAGCGATGTCAGCTGATCGCGCAACGCATCCGCTTTCGCAAAATCACGCGCCTTGCGCGCCTGCTGGCGCTGCTCGGCCAAAGCCTGTATTTCGCCCGGTATCTCCTCGTCTTCGGGCACCAGCCCTAAGACGCCGAGCACCTTGTCGAGCGCATCCAGCGCTTCCTTTGCGCCCTGCGCGCCTTTGCCGTCCTCAAAAGCGAGGTTGATGTCATGGATGTATTCGAATATCACGCCGATCGCTTCGGCGGTGTTTAAATCGTCGTCCATCGCCTTTTTGAACTGATTTTCGAGCGCGCAGACGTCCTTTGTCACATCCGCCGTATCCGCGCTGCCCGTGGAAATGATATGTTTCAAATTGTCACGGCAGTTTTTGATACGCGCCATCGCGGACGCCGCCTGCATGATGAGCTCCTCGCTGAAGTTGATCGGGTTGCGGTAATGCGCCGAGAGCATAAACAGCCGGACGACCTTTAAATCATATTTCTGCGCGATATCGCGCACCGTGAAGAAATTGCCCTTGGATTTGGACATCTTCTCGTTGTTCACATTGATGTAGCCGTTGTGCATCCAGTATTTCGCGAACGGCTTACCGGTGGCCGCTTCGGACTGAGCGATCTCATTCTCGTGATGCGGGAAAATCAAATCCTGTCCGCCGCCGTGAATGTCGATCGTGTCCCCAAGGTATTTCATGCTCATCGCGCTGCACTCGATATGCCAGCCCGGGCGTCCCTTGCCCCACGGGCTCTCCCAACTGTCTTCGCCGGGCTTGGCGGCCTTCCACAGCGCAAAATCCTCAGGGTTCTTTTTTATTTCCGTGACATCGATACGCGCGCCCGCCTGCAGATCTTCGAGCGACTGTCCCGAGAGCTTACCGTATTCGGGGAAGCTCGACACGTCAAAATACACATCGCCGCCCGTTTCATAAGCGTGGCCGGACTCGATCAGCGTCTCAACCAGCCTGATGATGTCCACAATGTGTTCGGTGGCCCTTGGGTGCACTGTGGCCGGCTCAATGCCAAGGCCCTTGGCATCCCGGTAATACTCCGCGATAAAGCGTTCGCCGAGTTCCTTTAAGCTCGTGTTTTCCTCCGCGGCCCGGGCAATCATCTTGTCGTCCACGTCCGTGAAGTTCTGGACGAACGTCACTTTGAGGCCGGAATACTCAAGATACCGGCGCAGCGTATCAAAGATGATGAACGGCCTTGCGTTGCCGATGTGAAAAAAGTTATACACAGTGGGGCCGCAGGCGTATATTTTGGCCTTGCCCGGCTCCACGGGAACGAATTCCTCTTTTGTTCGCGTCATCGTGTTAAAAAGCTTCAAACCCACACTTCCATTTCTGCTATTGATCGCATCATTATATTATATGCGGCGGTCAAAAGTCAATTGACGCCTTTGTAGGTTTGCCATGCGGAAAAGCCGCCCTGAAGATTGAAAACCTCTTTAATTCCCGCCTCTGTGAGTATCTGCGAAGCGGTCACGCTGCGGTTGCCCGACGCGCAGTACACGAGCACCTTGTCGGCCCCCTGCACCTCGTCGAGACGGTTTGACAGCTCGTTATGCGGTATCAGCAGCGCCCCCTCGATATGGCCGTTATCGT
This sequence comes from Bacillota bacterium, assembly GCA_023461435.1. GTDB lineage: Bacteria > Bacillota > Clostridia > Christensenellales > SZUA-584 > SZUA-584. The sequence continues at coordinate 115,847 of JAEYLC010000010.1, read as the reverse complement.
ATTCCTCCTGCGTTCTCACATCGAGCAGCAGATAGTCCCCCGTCATCGCCGCCTCGAACTCTTGCGCGTCCACGCTATTATACACGTTCGTTTCCGCGAGCTCTTCAACGATGAGCCTGCCCGTTTGCGTGCCGCCGTCCGCGGTGACGGCGATATCAAAGCTTCCCGTTTTCGCAGCCTTAAACTGAACCCTCACTTCGCCGCTGCCGCTCGCTTCCGCCTCAAAATCCGGCACGCTGAGCGAGACATCGCCGTCCCCCGAATAAATCAGCGTGACCGTCTCGCCGCGGTACGCGCGGACTTGCGAAAAATCGCCGCTTAAAGCGATCACGCGCCCGCCGTCCTCAAGCTTGCCGTCTGCCTCAGGCTGTACGCATCCGCCCAGCATCATCATCGCGGCTGCAAACATAATGGCTAGTACGAGCCATGCAGTTCTTTTGTTCATTTTATTCCTTTCGTCTTCACGCTTTATTCCGGTTCATGGACATGCACACAGACAACAATGCCCGCTTGAAGCGGGCATCTGTTTTAGAAATCCTTTTTAATGCGCTTGCGCCGGAGGAACGGCGGAATATCGAGCTCGTTGCCCGTTTCAAATCCGCTGAGCGAGGGCGTTTTCTTTTCCGGCCTGACCGGGATAAAGATATCATCGTCATCCGAGCTGCCATGAAAATCAAGCTCTTCCCTCATGGGCGTGGTGGGCTGCGGCTGCGGCTGTTTCCTAGGAACACCGCTGAAGCCTGTCGCGATCACCGTGATGCGCACCTCGTCCTCGAGCCTGTCGTCGGTGTCCGCGCCGAAGAATATGTTCGCCTCGGGGTCGGCCGCCTGCCGGATCAGATTGGCCGCCTCTTCGATTTCGAGCAGGCTCATCGTGGGATCGCCCGTCACGTTATAAAGAATACCGCGCGCGCCCTCGATGCTTGTTTCAAGCAGCGGGCTTTGAATGGCCTGCTTGGCCGCGTCCATCGTTTTGTTGTCGCCGTATCCGACGCCGATGCCCATATGCGCGACGCCGCGTTCCATCATCACCGTGCGCACATCCGCAAAATCGAGGTTAACAAGCGCGGGCTTCACGATCAGATCCGTGATGCCCTGTATGCCCTGTCTTAACACATCGTCCGCCACGCGGAACGCTTCGAGCATCGATGTGCCTTTGCCGATCACCTGCAGCAGCTTGTCGTTCGGAATCGTGACGATCGTATCCACGACATCCGTGAGCTGCACGTGGCCGTCTCTCGCGCGCGTCAGGCGCTGGCCGCCCTCGAACATAAACGGCATTGTAACCACGGCGACCGTCAGTATCTTCTTCTGCCGCGCGATCTCAGCAATCACCGGTGCCGCACCTGTCCCTGTGCCGCCGCCGAGGCCCGCCGCGATGTAAATCAGATTCGCGCCGTCGATGATCGAATTTAACTCGTCAATGCTTTCCTCGGCAGCACGGCGGCCGATTGTCGGATCTCCGCCCACGCCAAGACCGCTGGTCAGCTTTTCTCCAATCTGGATTTTGTTTTTGGCTCTTGAGAGCAGCAGCGCCTGCTTGTCCGTGTTGACGGCGTAAAATTCGGCGCCTGTCACCCCATGATCAATCATGCGGTTGACCGCGTTGTTGCCCGCGCCGCCCACGCCGATAACCTTAATTTTGGCTATGCTGTCCTGCTCAATATCAATCTCTAATGGCATATTGACCCCCTTATTCAGAACGTCTAATCGAACATCCTTTTCGATAACCGTTCCAGTAACGCTAAATCGCCTGACCCGCTGTGATATTTGGCTTCGAAAACATAGTCCAGCAGTGCGAGCGCCATGTAATAGTTGGGCGTTGAAAGCTGCGGCGCTTCGATTTTCGAAATGCGCACCTGCCGCTTCAAAAGCCCCTGAAGCATGTCCCTGACGCCTTTCATCATCGCGATACCGCCGCCGGAAAGATAAATGCGCGTCCGTCTCGCTATGTTGAGCGGGCTCTTTTCAAACACTCTGCCAATCAGCTGGCAAAGGTGCTCCACCCTTGCGTCAATGACCTCGGATACAAGAGCGTGGCTGAATCTTTCCAGTCGTCCGGACTGCTGTCTGGCATAATCATATATCTTCGTGCCAGTATTTTCAAGACCAAAAGAATACCGTTTTTTGATCTGCTCCGCCATATCCACATCCAGATTTAGCACGATCGACAGATCGTTAGCTATCTGCATACCGCCAGCGTTTATTGTCTTATTATATACAATTGCATCGCCGTAGACAACCGTGACATTTGTATCATAGTAACCCACGTTCAAAAGCACACTGCTGCAGTCCCTCTCTTCGGCCGGCACGAGGAACAGGCTCTCGGCGAGCACCTCGGGGACATAAGCCGCCACCTTGACGCCGATGTTTTGCAGCAGCGCCGTCGTGTCCTCGATGAATTCGTTCTTCACAAAAATCAGCGACACGACTCCGTTGAGCTCGCTCGCTTCGACGTCGGTTACATCGATATAGTGATGGCCGTCATCCAACACATAATAAACGGGCGTTGAGTTCACAACCGTATAGAGTGAATCATCGTAACCCTGCTCGGCGTTTTCAATTAGACGCTCGATATCGCTCTGGCACACGCGCCCGCTCTCAACATTGGCGTGCCCATCCTGACAAACCACCTTGCAAAAAACGCCGGGAACGCCGACAAACACCTCTCTGATCCGTTTTTTTGTTTTCTTTTCGGCAAGCGTTACCGCTTTTTCAACGGCTTGCTCCACGTTTGAGGGTTTTTGCCAACGGCCGTTCTTGATCCCTTCGTATTTTGCCTCACCGGCGCCGAGCACCTCAAAGCGTCCCATCGATTTTTCACGACCGACCACGCACATGACCTTCGACGTGCCAAACTCGACGGCAGCCGTCACATTCTTCATAGCCCGCAAAATATCCCCTTAAAAATCAGAAAAACAATAGAACACTTTATTAATATAATACCATGTTTATAATAAATAACAATATTTTTGATCTATTTCTCTCTGTAGTAGGCATTTTTAGCCGATGACACATCAAGAACGCCGCCTGCCTTGCCCAGCCCCGCGATTTCATTCTGTGACGCTTTCATGAGCTTGATTTTCTCTTCGAGCGCCGTGTCGTCCCCGATCTCCACCTTCAAACCGTCGGGCAGCTCGATGACGATGTCCGCAGCCAGCGAGATGTCGATGGCGGTCGGCGCAATTTCAGCCGATTTTAAGGCGTCAAGCACGCGTGTCAGCACGCCGATTTTGAATGTATCGCTGGTTCCGATCTGCTGTCCGACCAGCACCGTATTAGCAGGCAGACCGGTCACCAGCGGATATGCAGCTTCATCCGCCTGCGCGTCAAGGCGCAGCACCCAACCCTCGCGGTCAATCACGATATAGGCGCTGTCCTTCTGGATGCGCGCCGCTTCTTTTCTCTCCTCGATCGTGATGATCACATTATCGGGGTATTTGATTTCAACATCGACCGGCTTTATATACGCATCCGCATATAGATTGTTCATGACCTGCTGCTTGTCCACTTCGAAAATGCTCGTATTATACTCAAGCCCGGTCAGCGCGATAATATCGTCCTGACTGCGCGTCTCGCACCCCGCGACGGTGATCATCCTCACCTGAAAAAGCTCAAAGGCAACAAAAACGAGTGCGCCGATGAAAATCACCAGCGCTGCGATCGTTAATACCCTTCTGCCCTTTTTCAATCGGTCACTCCTCTCTTTTGATATCCGCACCGAGCAGGTTCATCTCCGATTCAAACGTTTCATATCCCCTGTCGATGATCTTGGCCTGCTCCACGATTGTGGTGCCATCCGCACAAAGGCCTGCCAGCACGAGCGCCGCGCCGCCGCGCAGATCCATCGCCGTAACCTCCGCGCCGTGCAGCTTTTCCACGCCTTTGATCACAGCCACGTTGTTCTTAATCACGATGTTTGCGCCCATCCTTTGCAGCTCGGTCACATGTTTGAAACGGTTGTCGAATACGCTTTCCACAATGATGCTGGTGCCCTTGGCGATGCTGGCCGCTGTGCACATTTGCGCCTGCATATCCGTCGGGAACCCGGGATACGGCCCGGTTTCGATCAGATGCATCTCTCTCGGGCGGCCCTGCCCCGTCACCGTGATCGCATCATCAAAAACATCGACCTTCGCACCGGCTTCTCTGAGCTTGGCCGTGATGGCAAACAGATGCTCCGGGATGATATTCTTGACCGTAATTTTTCCGTTGGTAATCACAGCCGCCGTCATAAACGTGCCTGCCACGATTCTGTCGGGCATGCATGTATATGAAAACCCGCCGAGATGGCTCTTGCCCTCAATGGTCACCGTGCTCGTCCCAGCGCCGTTCACATTGCCGCCCATCTGATTGATGACGTTCTGCAGCTCGACGATTTCAGGCTCTCTCGCCGCGTTTCTGATGACCGTATTGCCCGGTGCGAGCGCCGCCGCCATCATCAGATTTTCCGTGGCTCCCACGCTCGGATAATCAAGATGGACATCGCCGCCTTTGAGCTTTCTGCCCTCGCACATGATATGCCCGCCCGCTTCGGTGATATTGACGCCCAGGCTTCGAAGGCCCCTTAAGTGCAGATCGATAGGCCTGCTGCCGATTTCGCATCCGCCGGGGTAAGTAAACCTCGCCATGCGAAAGCGCGCAAGTATGGGCCCCATCATGAATATCGATGATCGAATCTCTTTGGCCAGCCTGTCGGGCATTTCCCAGCGCAGCGCGCGCCGCGTATCAATCACCAGACGGTCTTTTTCAAAGTTTACGTATGCGCCGATGTGTTCAAGTATTGAGAGCATATAATACACATCCGAAATTGCCGGCCAGTTATATATGATGACTGGTTCTTCAGTCAGCAGGGCAGCCGCAAAGACAGGAAGCGCAGCGTTTTTCGCACCCTGAACTGCGATTTCGCCCTCCAGCCTTGAACCGCCGTTTATAATCAATTTTGCCATAATGGCCTCCCCCGCATATCATCTATCACATAGTAATATCTTATGCCGATGAGGCCAATTGGTGCTTTTACGCCGTGTGTGACTGTTTGGATATGTTGAGCAAGACGCCGATACAGCCCATGAACATGATCAGGGAGGTACGTCCCGCGCTGATAAACGGCAGCACAACGCCCGTCGGCGGCACAAGGCCGGTCACCACGCCGATGTTGATGAAAACCTGTATCGCGATCAGCGCCGTGATGCCCGTCGCGAGCATCGTCCCGAACATATTGGGCGCGCGCAGCGCGATGCGGACGCCGCGCCATATCAGTATCCCAAAGGCGAGGAGCACGAGCAGACCGCCGAAAAAACCGAGCTCTTCCACGATGATCGCGAATATGCAGTCCGACTCCATGTAAGGAAGATAAAGATATTTCTGGCGCGAGTTCCCGAGGCCGAGGCCGAAAAACCCGCCCGAGCCGATGGAGTACAGCGACTGGACAAGCTGATAGCTTTCATCGCCCGCGTATTTCCACGGATCCATAAACGCGAATATTCTGTCCATGCGGTACTGCGTTGCGACCATCGCAAGCGCGCCGCCGCCGATGCCGGCAGCGCCCATAATGCCGAAGTGCACAAGGTTCGCCCCGCCCACCAGCATCATCGCAAACATCACAAGCGCGAGCGTAACCACCGCGCTGAAATTGGGCTGAAAATAGAGCAACACCGCGGCCATCATCAGCAGCACAAGATACGGCGCCATGCCGTACTTAAACTGTCTCATCTTTTCATGATTGATGGAAATGCCCGCCGCCATGAATATGATAATCGCAAACTTTAAGACTTCGATAGACTGCAGATCGAGTATGACCAGGTTCACCCAGCGGTGCGACCCGTTTCTTTCGATGCCGATGCCGGGTACAAACACAAGCAGCATCAGCAGAAAGCCGATGCCGAGTATCACAAAGCGCAGTTTCTTGAATTTGTTATAATCGAACAGCATGCCGGCGATCAGGGCCACAAGGCCCATCGCCGCGCCGCTGATTTGCTTCCAGAAGTAAAACAGCGCGTCGTTCTGCGTATTTGAGCTGTTCTCCGCGTAATAGTAGCTCGCGCTGAAAACCATCAGTATGCCAAACATCACGAGTATCAATGTGACAACCAAAAGCGGATAATCAATGGATCGTTTGGCCATGCTTCCCCCTAAAACGCATTGACGATGTCTTTAAAAACTCTTCCTCTCTGTTCAAAATCGCTGAACATATCGTAACTCGCGCATGCGGGAGACAGCAGCACATTCCAGCCGTCCGCGGCAAGGCCGCGCGCTTTTTGAACAGCCTCTTCAAAGCTGTCCGCCGTACAGATGCTGCCAAACCCCGCAGTTTTTGCGTCGCTCATAATCTTTTGCTGCGTCGCGCCGATCGCGACAACGTACCTGATCAGCGGCCCGAACCCTTCAAACAGGGAAACAAAGCTGTTCTTCTTATCGTAGCCGCCCAATATGAGCACGGTGGGCCGTGTCATCGCGTCAGCCGCCTTCTCCGTGGCGTCCGGATTGGTTCCCTTTGAATCGTTGATGTAGCGGATACCATCAAGCTCACGCACGAACTCGATCCTGTGCTCCACCCCCGGGAACGTCATCAGCGTATCGCGTATCACGCTTTCGGCAATGCCGTAACAGCGTGCGAGCGCGGTCGCCGCAAGCGCGTTTTCGAGATTGTGAAGCCCCGGTATATTGATCTCCTCGGGACGGCAGATCGCATGAACACCGCCCGCCTCTTTGCTGACAATGCGCCCTTCTTCTATAGATACGCCGCTGGGAAGCGGAACTTTCCGCGAAAACCAAATTACTTTGGATTTTTGGTTGCCCTCCATCGCGCGCGTGATCGCATTGTCGTAATTGAGCACACAAAAATCAGCAGGCGTCTGGTTCTTGAATATGAGTTCCTTGGCCGCCGTGTAGTTTTCCATCGTGATATAGCGGTTCAAATGGTCTTCCGTCACGTTGAGCACCGTGCATGCGTGCGGGCGGTATGTGTCGATGGTATCGAGCTGCAAAGCGGCTGTTTCCGCCACCACGATATCGCCCTTTTTTGTTTTCAGCGCCTCACCCGCGATCGGCACGCCGATGTTGCCGAGCACATGCGTGACAAACCCCGCGTTTTTGAATATCTCGCCCGTGAGCGCCGTGGTTGTGGTCTTGCCGTTTGTGCCCGTGATGGCCACGAATTCGGCCTGCGAATACAAGAAGCCGAGCTCGATCTCCCCGATGACGCTCTTGCCGTCTGCCCTCGCCTGCGTGATAAAGCCAAGATTTGTGGGCACGCCGGGGCTCAGCACAAGCGCGTCACAGCTTTTCGCCGCGGCACCGGCGTCCGCGCCAAGCGCGAGCTCCGCCCGTCCTTCAAACTCATCGAAAGTCCCGTCCGGAAACTGGTCCGCCGTTTTCATGTCGTACAGCACGACCTTAGCGCCCACATCGAGCAGCAGACGCGCGCTGGCAAGGCCGCTTTTGGCCATGCCGACCACCATGACTTTTTTCCCTTTGTAATCCATGCTTCCTCCTAATTGACCGCCAGTATGCCCACCAGGCACAGTATGATGGTGATCATATAGTAAAAGGCAACGATTCTTGTTTCAGGCATGCCTTTGAGCTCAAAATGGTGATGCAGCGGCGCCATCTTGAAAATGCGCTTCTTGCGCGTTTTGTACGACCCGACCTGAAGGATCACCGAGATGGCCGACATCAGCACCATAAAGCCCGTGATGATCATCAGCAGCTGCAGGCGGGAGACCACGCCGATCACAGATACGGCGCCGCCGAGCGCGAGTGAGCCGGTGTCGCCCATAAATACCTTGGCCGGATACGTGTTGAAGCGCAGGAACCCAAGGCACGCGCCCGTCACCGCCGCCGAGAACACCATCATATTGCTGGTGCCCGCCGCCGCGAGCGTCTGCCCGCCCGCCGTAAACAGCTCGTACATGCCAAAGAAGATCAGCGCATAGGTCGCGGTATTGATCAGCACCACGCCTGAGGCGAGGCCGTCGAGGCCGTCGGTTAAGTTCACGCTGTTGACGATCAACACCACGGCGATCACGGTAAACGGAATGTACCAGACGCCGAGATCCCACTCCACGCCGAAGAACGGCACGATCAGCTTGGAGCCGATCGCAGGGTTGTTGTATGCAAAAAACGCCACGATCAGCGCGATACCAAGCTGTCCGATGATCTTTTGATAAGCTTTGAGCCCGAGAGAGCGCTTTTTGAGCACGATGATCAGATCATCCATCAGGCCGATCAGCCCGAAGCCGAGCGTTACGCCCAGCGCAAACCACATATAATCATAGCTGCCCCGCGCAAAAATCAGCGAAGCCGCAAAAAGTCCGACAAGAATAATAAGGCCGCCCATCGTCGGCGTGCCCGCCTTGCTAAGATGTGTCTGAGGGCCGTCGTCTCTGATCTGCTGGCCGAATTTCAGCCTTTTCAGCAGCGGCACCCCTACATATCCCGCTGCCAATGCGACGAAAAACGCAGTGAGCACCGAGTAAATGATGATATCCATATCGCCTTATCTCTCCCGTATGCCATTTGTTATTATTTCAGGTTTTCACTCAGCAGCTCTTTGACGACGATCTTTTCGTCAAAGGGGTGCTTGACGCCGTTTATCTCCTGATATGTCTCATGCCCTTTGCCGGCCAGCACGATGATGTCGTCCGGGTACGCATTCTGTATCGCGTAACGAATGGCGGCGCGCCGGTTCTCGATGCTCACATATTCGCAGTCCGCTTTCTTGATGCCCGCCTCAATTTCCGCGATGATATCAAACGGGTTTTCCGTGCGCGGATTATCCGACGTGATCACCGTAAACGTCGAGAGCCGCCCCGCGATTTCACCCATCATGGGCCGTTTTCCGCGGTCGCGGTCGCCGCCGCAGCCAAACACTGTGATGATCCGTCCGCGCGCAAAACCCTTTACTGTTAACAGCGTATTCTCCAGGCTGTCGGGTGTGTGCGCGTAATCGAGTATAATTGTGAACGGCTGGTTTCCGGTGTCGAGCACCTCAAAACGTCCGGCCACGCGCGGCATCGCCTCAAGGCCCGTTTTGATCGTTTCGAGGCCCACGCCGAGGTGCATGCAGGCGGTCGCCGCAGACAGCGCGTTGTACACGCTGAAAATGCCCGGTATGTTGAGGTCGATCGGTATCATGCCGCGTACGCTGCACAGGTCAAAGCTCACGCCCTTGGGTGTGATCTCGATGTTTCTCGCATAGATGTCCGATTTTTCCTTTATTCCGTAAGTCAGCCAATCGATATCGATGCCCTCCATCATGAACGACGACACCGCGTCATCCGCGTTGACGGCGCCATGCGCTGTCATATGAAAAAGCAGCTTCTTGGCCGACATGTAGTTATCAAACGTTTCATGAAAATCGAGGTGGTCGCGCGACATGTTTGTGAACACGCCCACGTCGAACGTGATGCCCGCCACACGCCCCAAATAGAGCGAGTGCGACGACACCTCCATCACCACAGCATCGCAGCTCTCGTCGGCCATCTGGCGCAGCAGCGCGAAAAGATCGGGCGATTCGGGCGTGGTGCGGTCGGTATGCAGCTCCGTGGAGCCGATCATGTTGATGATCGTGCCGATGAGCCCCATTTTCCTGCCCGCCGCTTCCATCACGGATTTGATCATGTAGGTGGTTGTCGTCTTGCCCTTTGTGCCCGTGATGCCGATCATCGTCAGACGCTCATCGGGCCTGCCGTAAAACTCTCGGGATATATACGCCATCGCCATGCGCGCGTCGTCCACGACGATCTGCGGCACGCCGATATCCAAAGGCCGTGTGACCATAAGCGCCGCCGCGCCGTTGTCGACCGCCGACTGCGCATAGCTGTGTCCGTCCGTTTTGTATCCGCTGATGCAGAAAAAGAGTGCCCCCTTGCACACTTTTCTCGAATCATAAGCCACGCTTTCGATTTCAGTCTGCACATCCCCCAAAATGCGCATTCCGCTGCCGCACAGTTCTCCCAGCTTCAATAAGTTGTCCTCCCATCCACCCCAAAAGCTTTTCCTTCCGGGGGCCCCGTATTAAAGCAATTCCGCATGGATTATAACACAATGCGGACAGAATGTAACGTATAAAAAATGCCGCCCCAAAAAGCGGCGCTTTTCGGGGCTTCTTCGCTGTTATCCTGTATTTGCCGAGCCGGTGAAATCCACCATTATCTTGGTCCCCGGGTCAACAAGCTCTTTCGCTGCGGGATTTTGATAGACAGCCGTACCGGTTCCTGAGATGCCAAGCGTTAAATGACAGTCTTCAAGTATCTGCGACGCTTCCATGATCGTCTTGCCGGTAAGGTCCGGCACCTCGATCTTGCCTGTAAAATCGACGGTATCCGGCTGGGACATATAAAGACACACGGTCGTGCCTTCGTCCACCAGCGTTTCGGGCGCGGGCAGTTGATTCGTCACCGTACCTGTTCCGTTGTATATGTATTTGAGATGCAGCGCATCGAGCGTCACCGCCGCCGCATCGCCGTCCATATTCACAAGGTTCGGCACAGTCTGCTGAGCGGACGCCGCGACCTGCGTGTAGTCGGGCTCCACGCCCATGTATTGAAGCGATTCCAGCAGCACGTTCTTCACATACGGCGCGGCGACGACGCTGCCGAAATCGATCGGCACGGTCGGCTCATCCACGATGATCAGCACACAGAGCTTCGGGTCGTCCGCGGGCGCGAAGCCGATAAACGACGCGATGTGCTTGCCTGTCATCACCTGATGGTTCTCGTCGTACTTCTGTGCCGTGCCCGTTTTTCCGCCGACGCGGTAGCCCGGAATGTAGGCGTTCTTGCCGCTGCCTTCGGTGACAACGCTTTCGAGTATGCTGCGCATCGTGGCGGACGTCTCGGGCTTTATGGGCGAAGACACCACAGTGGGCTCAAACTCTTTAATATAGTTACCGCTGCTGTCCGTGATTCCCTTGACCAGCATCGGTTTGTATAAAAAACCGCCGTTCACCACCGCACTGAATGAGGAGATCAATTGCAATGGTGTCACGGCTATAGATTGCCCGAACGCAATTCGAGCGAGGTCACTGTTTCGCACATATTTTTCTCCCATGACGATACCGCCCTGGTCGGCAGGGTATGTGATCCCTGTGTTCTGGCCGAAGCCGAACTTGTAGATATAATCGTAGAACGTTTCCGTGCCCATTTTAAGGCCCATCTGCATGAAGGCCACGTTGCACGAGTTCTGCACTGCCTTGTAAAGGTCCTGATGCCCATGCCCGCGCGGGTATCGCCAGCACTTGATCGGCTGTCCTTCTACGGGGTAACTGCCCGAGCAGTCAAATGTCTCCTCCGTGGTAATGGCGCCGCTGTCGAGAGCCGAGGCGCATGTCACGGCTTTGAACGTGGAACCCGGTTCATACACGTCTGTGATCACCTTGTTGCGCGACAGCTCCGTGAGCTTCTCCATATCGTCCCGGGGTGGCGTATTGAGATCGTAATCGGGATAGCTCCCGAGCGCGAGTATGCCGCCCGTCATCGGATCCATCACGATGCCCCACGCGCCGAGCGCGTTTTGCTGAACCATGGCTTCCTCAAGCGACTTTTCAAGGAAGCTTTGTATCACCTCGTCGACGGTCAATACCACATCGTAGCCGTCCACAGGCGCGACATACGCTTTTTCTCCGAGGGGAACCTCGCGTCCGTCTCTGTCGGCCTCAGACACGATCATGCCGTTCTGCCCCGACAGATACTTGTCGAAATACGCTTCCAGCCCTTCAAGGCCGTTGCCGTCCACCGATGTGAACCCAAGCGTCTGCGTCATAAACGCGCCGTTCGGGTAATACCTCTTCACATCTATCGTAAAATACACGCCGGGGAGGTTCAGCTCCCTCAAGTCATCCGCGACGTCGTTATCCACCTGGCGTTTGAGCCACACTTCCGACTTCTTGCTGTCGGTGGCGAGCTTCAGCACATCTTCATACACAAGCCCAAGCTTCTCGGCGAGCACCCGGGAAATTTCCTCCGGGTTCCCCTTCTTCACCTCGGCGGGACGCAGCACCACGGTTTGGGCGTTGGCGCTCTGCGCAAGCACGTTGCCGTTGCGGTCCACAATGCTGCCGCGCTTCGCGCTGACCACGAGGTCCCGCGTTTGCTGGATGAGCGCCTTTTCGCGCAGCATGTCTCCCTGCACGAATATGATGAGTCCCATCTTCACGACAAGCGCAGAAAAAAGCACGACGACCACCGTCATCAAAAACAGCAGTCTTTTTTTCGATTTCAAGGAAGTCTGCGTGTTTTTGCCGCTTTCCTTGGGTATTTTATTTTTGCTTGTTTTCTTGGTCATCAGCCGCTCATATTCATTGATATCTTTTGATCCTGACGCGGGTATGCCATATGGAGCTCATCCTGCGCTTTGCTCTGAACAACTTCCACGTTGTCGCTGAGTTCCATTTCCAGAGAAAGCTCGTCGATCTGGGCATCAAGCGCTTCAATGTTTTCCTTGATCTCATTGTTTCTGATGCCGATGGTGCAGATCACGGCATAGCGTGAAACCATCAGCGACAGAGCGCAGAATGCCACAAACACAACAAACAGCGTGGAGATGAGGCTCTTCCTCGACCGGACGCGCTCACGGCGCAGCGCCTGCTGTCTGGCTGCTGCCGCGGCCTGTGCCTTGCTCTTTGGCTGCTGCTTCCTTTGCGCTTTCCGGGCAGGATGCGCAGCCGGCCGGGTTTTGGTTGCAGGTCTTTCAGGATCGATACTAATATATGCGACATTTCCCTGCATCTTGACTACTCTTTTTCCTGCAGGGTATTGAGTGACCTCATAATCGTATTTTCTTTGTGCTGACTGCATGCTGCACTCCCCTATCCGCGCGCCTCGAACACGCGAAGCTTTGCGCTTCTGGACCGGCTGTTTTCCTCAACTTCTTTGTCTGACGGCAATATCGGCTTTCTTGTCACCACTTTGCCCATCGGCACCTTGCCGCAGACACATACCGGAAATTCGCTGGGGCATTCGCACGGATTCTCAAACCGTTTGAATTCCTGCTTGACAATTCGGTCTTCCAGGGAGTGGAAGGTAATCACGGCGATCCGGGCGTTCGGCTTTAAAGCCTCCACGAAATGGAGCAGCGCGTTTTTTATCGCGTCCAATTCTCCGTTGACCTCTATCCTCAGCGCCTGAAACGTCCTGCGCCCCGGATGAGGCCCATCCTTCCGTGCTCCGCTCGGAACCGCCTTTTTAATGACCTCAACGAGATGTCCGGTGGTCTCAATGGGTCGCTCGCTTCGTTCCCTCACAATGAACGAAGCGATTCTGGCTGCCCATCTTTCCTCACCATAATCCCGCAGTATTCGTTCAAGGTCCTGCTGCGAATAGCTGTTGACGATATCCGCGGCGCATGCCGAGTCTTCTCTGTTCATGCGCATGTCAAGCCTTGAATCTAAATGATATGAAAACCCCCTGTTACATTGGTCCAGCTGGAACGATGAAACTCCAAGGTCCAGCACCGCTCCGTCTATCCCATTTATATCAAGCATACTGAGTATGTCTTTGATATTCCGAAAATCATTGTGGACGAACACCGTTTCGTCCGTGAAATCCCTGAGCCGTTCCCTGGCCTGCCCGATCGCGTAAGTGTCCTTATCAATACCGATCAGCCGCCCGCCCGGCACGATTCTTTTAAGTATCTCGAGCGAATGGCCGCCGCCGCCCAACGTCCCGTCCACGACTGTCATGCCAGGCTTCAGGTTCAACGCGTCCACCGTTTCGCTAAGCAGCACCGATGTGTGCGCCATGCCTTATACCCCGTATTCCGCAAGCCCCGCAATCGCGTCGCTTCCGGCCACTTCGAGCATATACGCATCCCATTTCTCTTTGCCCCATATCTCGGCACGGTTGGATGCGCCGATCATCACGACTTCCTTATCGATTCCCGCCTCTTCACGAAGCTGCTGCGGGATGAGAATGCGGCCTTGCTTGTCGGGCTCGCATTTGCTCGCACCTGAGAAGATCATACGTACATAGCACTGAGCCTTGGCATCCGACTGCGGAATCGCACCGAGCTTGGCCGCAAACTTATCCCACTCTTCCTCCGAAAAGGCGCTCAGGCAGTTTTGGTTGAGACGTGTGATATAAAAGGGTTCGCCAAGTTCGACTCTTAGCTTTGAAGGCACTGCGAGTCGGCCTTTTTCATCGACGCTATGAAAAAAACGTCCGATAAGCGATCCTTGCACTGTCTCTCCTCCGGCAGCCTTGATGCCTCGTCAGACATTCGCCGCCCAATACCGGGGCTTTAGGGTGTGGCGTCTACTTTTCACCACTTGATGAGTTTTCCTCACCATTCTTACCCACTTTTCCCCACTTGCTTAAAACTATTCGGTATCGAAGCTGTAATTCCTTCTTGAATCTGAATATAATTTCAGTAAATTTTTTTAATTGTAGACGCTGTTTTTGGGCCATACAATATGTGGTAGAGAATGTATGTTTGCCCGAATGTGCGTTTGCATAGACGGTGAAAGTTAAGGTATAATGTCGAAAAAGCGCGAAAGCATTAAAAGCTTGCAGGACAGACGCCGTGCGTATAGAATTGATAAAAGAGGAGGAATGAACGATGAAGAAGGATCTCTTATCAAAGCCCGTTGACCCGCTGGACGAAAATTTCGTATCGCCGGAAGATTCCGGGGCCGAGGCGTCCGCGGGTATAAAAAAAAGGCTGTTCATAGGCATTGGCGCTGCCGTGCTGATCTGCGCGATTGCGGTGGCCCTGCCCTCGCTGCTCGAAGCCGTTGCTCCTCCCGAAGAACCACCCGCCGCCGTATCGGAGCAGCCGCAAAATTCGGCAGTGCCCGCCGGAAATTCCGAGCTGAGTGTCGTCGCCTACGCCGCCGAATGGAAAGAGACGGTATTGCAGCCGGATGTGACGCTTGAGCTCAACGAATACTCCCCCGCTCAAAGCGATGTGCCGGGAATGCCTTTCATCGTCACCGCAGACAGTCAGGACTTGAGCAAGGACAGCATCCGCATCGACGTGAACGCAGGGACGCTCATCACCTGGGGGGCGCCCGATTATACCGCAAAGCAGCGCGGCAGCACCTATGTGCTTTCTTCCGGCGACACGATTTACTGGTCACCGCTGGACGATCAGGGCGCGCCCATAGCCCGATGCGATATGACCGTCACCGCCTACGACAGCGACAATCAGGCCCATGCCGTTTCCGTTTTGATCAGTCAGACATCGGATTTTAATTACACCGCCGAGCTCAAATAACCGCAATATCAAGCAACGGGAAACTCTTTGATCTTCGTTTTTACGTTATTAACATGACTCAAAATAAAGCTTTGCATGAAGTTAGCAATTGAGCTGACTTTTTGTGATATATATTAATTGAGACAACCGGATCGGGAGGTATTTAATGATGCATGCATATATGTCCGACGAATCTTGCCCGGCACACAAAAAATCGCTGTCCATTTGGCTTAAGGATCGCATTTCCTCCATGCATATGTTCAAACGGGCGTGGATGGGACTCATCGCCGCCATTACGATTTGTGCCCTCGGGCTGGTTATTCCTCTCCTCTTTGACTTGCTCAATTCGCCCTCGTCAGGAAGCTTTGTGATAAAGGCCTTTACTTCAGACCGGGAAGAAGCGATGCTGAAGCCTGATGCGCCCGTGCTTCTTTTCGATTATCAAGCCAATATGAGCAGTCTGCCGGGGTATGCGTTCGTTGTGGAATCAAACATGAATGCTGTCTATAAACAAGAAATACATATTCAAGCCGATTCGGGGTCGCTTATCATTTGGCACGCACCCGATTATGTCGCCAAAGACATCGGCCAAAGCTATACCTTCGAGTCGGGCGATACGGTATACTGGTCGCCGGTGGGCAGCGCGGGAACCCCGGTGGATTCCTGCAATCTCACGGTGACATCCTTTTACAACGATATGGAAATCAGGAGGACCGATATTGAGGTTAAGCAAACCTACAATGACCGCTTTATTGCCCAGCTTCTCTCCCGCTGAAGAACGTCATCGGCCTTGACCCGTTTTAAATTTCTGGCTCAGATTCACATAAATCAGCCCGGCTATGATGATCACAAAGAAAAGAGACCACGAAACAGCCATCATATAAAACGATAGTACGTCAAGCGCGACGAAAACGCCGCCAACGATCAGGACTGCGCCCGAAAAAACAAGCATCATCCCGACAAAGCGCGTGAGCGCCCTCTCGTTGACCTTGGCTTTCTTTTCGGGCGAGGCCGTGTTATATCCCGCGATGAGTCCGCTCAAGTTGAATGCGCGTATGAGTATGCCAAGAACAAGCAGCAATCCTCCCGCGATAAAGTTTGAAGCCCACATCATAACCTCCCATAGTCAAAAGACCGCCCGGATGAGAGGCGGTCTTGATATCTTCAATGTATAGTGCAGCGGATTTATGCAACCACGTCGCCTTTATAGCTGATCAGCGACGCATTGTGTACGCCCGGTATCGCCGAGAACGAATCGATGACACCGGCTTCATTCTCCCTCAGATTCATCTCGATGGTCAGCTCAATCGTGCCCTCCGAGACGATTTTGGATTTCAGCTTGCCCGAAGGCATTTTACGCAGCACAGCCTGTACCTCTTTTTTGCATGCCTCGTCAAACCGGATGACAAACATGAAAGGCAGGTTCTTTTTGGCTTTGAACAGGTTCCAGATCAGCAGGAACACGCCGATCGCGGCCGAGGAGACCAACGAGATGGTGTAAAGCTGAGCGCCCAGCGTGATGCCGCAGGCGATAGCCCAGAACATGAATATCGTATCGAGAGGGTCCTTCACAGCGGTTCTGAAACGGACGATGGACAGCGCGCCCACCATGCCAAGCGCCAGCCCGATGTTCAGCGTAATCGGCATAATGATCATCGCCGTAACCATTGTGAGCATAATAAGCGAAGTGCCAAAACTCTTCACAAATATGACGCCCGAGAACGTGAGCCGGTAGATGAGAAATACGAACAAGCCCAAAACGAACGCGAGAGCCAGAGTAATCAGCGCGTCCGTCAGCGTGAGATCACCACTCATCTGGAAATTATCCAGAATGCTTTTTTTTACAACATCCGTTGCACTCATTTAAAAAATCCTCCTAGTCAAACTTTCTGCATAATACATATTTTGATATGGCGCTTCTGCTCGCCCCGTTCACATTGCTGAGTATCGCCCTGATATGCTCGGGCAGATAACGGTCGAACTTCACCTCAAGCACCATGAGGCCCTCGTCGAGCACCGGCATCGTGGGAGCCAAAGGACTATAGACATCCTTGAGCCACAGCCCGCCCTTTATATCCTTGTCAAACGTGATGCGGACGTTTTCGAGCGGCGAGACAAACGCCTCGCGCCAGTAGTCCACGATCACGCGCGGTCTCAAAGCGTTGTTTCTCATTTGAATATAGATTTCATTCGCGAGCGGTTCCGGGCGTCCCTCAAGCACGCTGCAATCCCCCGCCATCAGGCTGTCGCTTTCGTCGCGCGTCAAGCCGATGCTGACCTTGGAAATATACTGCCCGCGCTTGATCTTCTTCTCAAAACGGATGACGCTGTCGCTGTAATTGTAAAAGCGTATTCTGTATTTGCACCGTTCGTCGTAACCCGCGACCTTTTCCTTCACCGCCGTCTCATACACATCATCGAAATACACGCTGCGGATATGATAATGCCCGTCGTCGTTCGCGTTGCGGTCCACAGCCAGCAGCGCCTTTATCGTATTGCGCAGCAGCACGTAATCGTGGTAATTGATATAAAACTTCAGCTCATGGCGGAAGTTGAGCTTCCCGCTCGCCGCCGTTTCCTGCAGGTAATCGGTATCATGGATATCGGTGCGCGACAAACGCTCCGCCGGGCTGTATTCCTGCTCGGTATAGCGCGGCTGCGGCTTCCTCGCCGACTCGGAATACTGGAGCCTTTCGGGCTGAGACGGCCGACTTCTTACCGCGGTCTTAACCGTTTCTTTCGGAGCGGGCTTTTGTACCGGTGTCTCTTCACCGAATACATTGAGCTCGGCTGCGGGCTGCTGCCGCGAGCTGTTGTAGCGGCTCGCCAAGGCCGCGCCGCGCTTATCGGCCTTTTTCGTTTTCGACGCATCGGAGAAGACGCTGAGATCGGCGGCTTTGGAAGCTGCCCGCTTCCCCTGCGAGCCGCTCCTTGTCACGCTGCTTTTCCGGCTGAAATCCTGTGATGACAAGGGCTGGATTTCCTTGCGTCTGGCGATCGGCGTCTGCTTTTTCAGTTTTCTGAAGATGTCCTCTTCCCGTGCCATAGTTCCTCTATTCTCAAATTCCCCGCGCCCGTATAGCAAGCGGACAAGGATTGATATGTGTCATCGCAGCATGATCTAGCGGCTCTTATCGGCAGCATTGTTAAGCTTGTGTAAAATAATCACGAATGATTGTATCACGCTCACATGCAAAAGACAACACTTTTAGACGTATATTTCCATTATCACCCAAGCACATTTATGTGCGTTATATACCGCATGCATCAGCCGAAAAGGCTGCTCATCTGCTCGTCCGAGAGGTTAAAGCCGCTTTTCATCTGCTCGTCGGAAAAATCGAAATAGCTGCGCAGTGTGGAGCCCGAAATGCCGAGTTCACTTTTGATCTGCTTGAGAATCTCATTCGGACGCTGTTTGGCGAACGTTCGCATCAATTCAACGGCGGCATCCCAGTCTTTTTTTGTGTCCGTGAATTTCGCACGCTCCGCAGGCATTTCGGACGCCACCAAATTAGCCTGCTCGTCGATCACACCGATGAAATGATCCACGGTATAGAAGGTTTCCATCGACCACGCAAACCGCTTGACGAACGCTTCCTTCCATGGCCCATAGGCCAGCATCGCGTTGAACATTCTGGAGCCGCATGCGGCGTCGCCTCTTCGCAGCGATAATGTGCTGTGTGTCGGTTCGCGGAAAGCCCAGCACATATCGTAGAAAATCTGTTTCCATTTGCCGCCCAGCACCTGATAGAATTCCATATTGTAATAGTCAGAGTTCGCGACATAGATCTCATGGATCATGACATCCATGAAGCTGTCGGTATCAAACTCCGCCGCCACATGATCGAAATTTGCTTTGACGGACATATCATTCGCTTTGATGAATTCCAGCAGGGCTTTATAGCCTTCGTTCGTGCCGTTTTTCAAATGCCTTGAGTCATCACTCGTACCTGCGCCGACCAGCAGATTGATGCTGTCCGGTTCCGCGACGTTCTCATGCTGCGCGACGAAATCCACGCTACGCTTTTCCTCCATGAAATAAACGCCCCAGTACTGCCCGTTCAGATAAACCACATAGGGTTTAACTTTCTGCATCAAAGCGTTGGTCTGGCCTCCGAGCAGATTCAGCAGCGTCGCTTCCTTTATCTTGGCATACCACTGATCCTGACCGCCGTTTCGAAGCACGAGCGATTTATATTCGGAGAACGGCAAATCGGAGAAAAACGGGTATTCCATCGTCCCTTTGCCGTATTGGCTGCGCGCAATCACCGAAAACGACTTTTGCTGGTTATCACGGCTGAATGCGCCCGATATGCGGATGGCCACATCCTGCCTGAATACCTGTTTGCCGCTCTCGTCGAACACCTCGAACGACGCGGGGCGTTCGGACTCCTTGCCTCTTTGCAGGTAGTTCGCGACCTCATAATGCTCCGTGGAGTTCTCAATCAACTGCGGAGTCGGCCCCAGCATATAGATGCCCGTCTGCGTGTTAAACAGGTCGTCCGGGTTGCATACGAGCGAAATCACCGGCAGCGTATGCGACGCGCCGATCACATAAGACGCCGTGAACGTGGCGCTGTCGAGATAGCCGTCCCGAAACGCGCGCGCACGGATGAGCCCTGTGGCGCTCATCGGAATGGGGCCGGTATACGCCGGCGAGCTTGTGGTGGGAACGGTGCCGTCCGTGGTGTAATAGATCGCGGCCCCTTGCGTGGCGCACGAAAGCGTGACCGTCTGCGCGGAATCGTACCGGCCCGCCGGAATGTCCGCCTTTGGATCAGCCACAAAGCCGCTGCTCGGATTCGCGTTCGCCGCGCCCGGCGACGGCTGCGTAAAATAAAAAAGTCCGTCCTGCTGCGCCATCCTGCCGACCGACAAACCGCGCGGCAGCGTATCGATATTGAGCTTGTCCTGCAAAACGCCGTCGTTATTAAAAAGAGCCAGAACCTCTCCGCCTGCGCTCAGCTTAAACGTGGTATGCACATAGTTTTTTTTTATGCTCTGGTCATTCGCGAGGCCGGACGCGAGCACCGTGTAGTACTCTCCCGGCGCAAGCGTTTTATCCGGCAGCCGGAACTTCCCGGGGTTGCCCGTGTTGTCCGTCAGCCCGTAGCCCGCCAGATTGATCGTCTGGCTGCCGCGGTTGTAAAGCTCGATCCAGTCGTAGGTCTCGCCGTTGTCCTCGGGAAGATAATCCTGATTCGAGCTCATGACCTCGCTGATCACGATGTCTCCGAGAGCGACCGGATGGGCCTCGACGAATTGCTGGCTGCCCTCGTCCGTATTCACATAACCGGGCGACGGCTTGCTCGAGAGCGTCCATTCGTCCAAATAGGTGCTGCCGTCAAACGTGCGCACGTAAGCCATATCGGCCTGAGAATCGGACACCGTGACCTGATCGAGTATGATTCCGGCCGGTGAAGCGAGAGTGATCACTTCGTTAAACGAGGAAATGCCGAAGCTCGTGTGGATCGCGCCCTTTTCGAGGTCGGTCGCCGCTTTATCTTCGCCGGACGCGAACACGGTCATGTAAGCTCCCGGCTGTATCGTCACATCGGGGAATTTCCAGTCAAGCACGTTCTGCGAATCGTCCGACAGCCCGTAGCCCAGCAGGCTCACGGCCTCCGCGCCCGCGTTGTATATCTCTATATAATCGTTGTATGCGCCGTTGTTATCCGTCAGCGTCGTCTTGTTCGCCGCCATCACCTCGGTGATCAGCAGCGTGGAATCGGCCGCGTAACGGCTCGCCTGAAACGCCTGAACACCGGCCTCGTCGTTGGAATACCCGGGCGTCGGGCTGTCAAACGCAACCCAAGCGGTAAGGTCGGCCACCTGCCGACCTGTGGATACGTTTTTCGCCTGATCCTCATATTCCACTTCATCGAAAATCTTACCCGCTGCATCCATCAGGTATATGCCGCCGCTGTCCGCACTGAGCTTAAAATTCGTATGCAGCACACCCGCGGGGTCGGTCTCCGATTTGCCGGAAGCAAACACCACAACATAGCCGCCCGCTTTTAAAGACACATTCGGGAAAGCCCATTTCACAGAGGTTTTATCATCGGAAATCCCGAGGCCCGAGAGGCTTACGTCTGCGCTGCCGGGATTATAGAGCTCGATCCAGTCGCTGTTGTCGCCTTTATCGTCAATCAGGCAGCCGCCGTTGCTGGCCATGAACTCGTTGATAATCACGCCCGCCGTGGCTGTTGCACCGGGTTCGCTCCCCGTGTTTTTCTGTTCACTTTGTATCAATATATATATGCCGACGCATAATGCCGCTGCCAGAATAACGACTATTAAACCCTTTAATGCTCTCAAGGCTTGTACACTCCCCGCCAAAAAATGACACAACCACTCAATTGAATAACAAAACTGATTTTACCACGCATTTTGTCAAAACACAACCAAACGGCCCCATTGTTCCAAATTCTTTCACATCAGCAGGCGAACGGAGCGAACAAAAAGGCGGACGGTATATACCGTCTGCGCAAAAAAACGCCCCGTCCTTCCCAATACGAGGCTTAGACGAAGCGCCTTGTCTTTTTGTTCCGTTTTTCAGAGCGTTTTTTTAATTGAAAAGATCATCCATATTATAATCGCTGAGATCACCCATATCGTAATCGTTAAAATTAAAATCGCTCATGTCAAGGCCGTTAAGATCACTGCCGTCCAGACCGAAATCGTCGAGCATATCGGATATATTCTGCTGCTCCACATAATCGCGGGAAAAATACGCCCCTTCGATCACAATCAAATTGTCTTCGAGCTCAAAATCGACCGATTGCGATACACCCATCAGGTCGATCGTCATCTGGCCTGTCCGTGTGCTGGCATCGTACGTATACTCTCCTGAAACCGGATATCCCATGACTTCATAGTTGACTGTTCCGTCTCTTAAAAACTCAACAGTGCCGCCGTACCCGGTCTGTTCGTACCACATGCCCGCGATATCGCCGCTGCCGCCCGGCAGTATGAAAACAAACAGCACCACCGCCAGAATGGCCAGCACACCGGCTCCCACCGACAGCCCGATGATCAGACCTTTATGGCTCTTCCTTGGCTGAGCCACCGGATACCCCTGGGCGTAATACCCCGGATAAGCAGGCGCAGCGGACACCTGCGGCTGCTCGGGCGCCCCTTGCAGTCTGTTTCCGCACCGTGTGCAGAATACCGCTCCGTCTTCAACCTGTTGGCCGCATTTTGTACAAAACATACATGACTCCTTTAATATAATTTATATCAATGACCTTGAAGAACAGCTCTCATCAATTCTTCACGCCGTCAGACATATCATCGATAAAATCGTCCACGTCAAAATCGTCTTCCGCTTTTTCATAGACACCCATGCCATTCACTTTGAGGCCGTCCTCAGTCATCGCGAACGCATAATCCATATCGCCCACCGTGATAACACCCAGGCCCTTTGCGCTGTCAAATTCGTAATCGCCTTTAAATTCATTGTACACGGTATAAACGCGGACGCTGCCCCCGCTTTTGAGCTCAATCGCTTCGCCGCGGTCCTCGCTGACCCAGTAACCGGTGATACCGGATGCATTGACCGCAATCACACCGGGCCACACAAAGAGCGCCACAGCCGCAGCCACGATCAGAAAAGCGCCGACGATAAGACAGGCGACCAACCCTGTCTGCTTCTTTTTATATTGAATCGGCGGGTATGGCATCTGTGCATAATTGCCCTGCGGCGGATAAGGCGGCGGCGCCGCAGGCCAAAAAGAAGCCGTCTGCGGAGTCACCGGACCGTTTTGCACGCCCGGATCATGAGACGGCTGTGTTGTTGTCTTCGTGTCTTGCGTCAGGGCATTGCCGCAGGCAGTGCAAAAAGCTGCGCCATCCGGGTTACTATGGCCACATTGCGAACAGAACATAGCATTTCTCCTTCATGAGCTTTTGATAGAAGACACTTGATCATTATGTATAAATGAAGATAAAGATGCTGAGAGCGGCTTCAAGCCGCCGCTCTTTAAATTATGTGAAGACCGAAAAGCAGAAATACGGCAACAAGCACCACAACAATCACGCCGAATACGATGATAGGACCCTTTTTGATTTTTCCTTTGTTTGCTGTGGGAGATACGCCGTTGGCAAGAGCCAGTCCGCAGTCGTCACAGACTTTTTTCGGTTTTTTATAGGTTTTCCCGCATTTTTTGCAATACATGAATTCCTCCGACAATGTTTTTGAATTATTCTATCATATTTATTTTCATACGGCTATGGAGAAATTCCATAAAAATGCGGTTATTGCTGACAAAAACTTAAGACTCATTCCTTAAATTCAGTTGCAAAACGTTTGGGCTTATGTTAAAATACGATTCGTTATCAAAATGAGTATCAATAAATGGAGGTTTGGACACTTGCCTAATATCAAATCGGCGGAAAGACGCATGAAGGTTGAGGCGAAGGCCAATTTGAGGAACCGCATCATCAAATCCGAGCTCAAGACAATCGCTAAGAAATTCCAGACAGCTGTGGCTGCGGGAGAAAAGGAAGCGGCTGCCGAGCTTTATAAGGAATACACCGGTGCTTTGGATAAAGCGGCTCTTAAGGGCACGATCCATAAAAACGCTGTAAACCGTAAAAAGGCTCAAATCACCAAGGCGTTTTCTTCACTGACAGCTTAAAGCTTATTCACGACGCTTAAAGCCCTAAGGGAGTTCCCTACGGGCTTTTTTGTGTTTTCGGAACAATGAGTCTTACAGCCCGTAAACGCCGATCAACACAGCGCTCAGCGCGAGCTCTGAGTCCCTTTGCCCCGACTTGATGCCAAAATCGAGCTCGGCAAGCTGCTTTAACCCTTCGCGCAGCTGTGCGGCGGAAAAACGTCCGCTCTCCTTTATGAGCATGCGCGCGGCGAAGCTCTTCATGTTCAGCGCCGACGCGATGCGCTCTTCGCCAAAGCCCGCATCGAGCATCGTTTTTGTTTTATACATGTCTCTGACCTTGCGCGCAAAAAGGCCGATCAATCCTTCGGGGCTTTCCGACTCGAGAATTTCCGCGAGCAGCTTGCGCGCCTGATTTGCCTTTTTCTCGACGAACAGCCGGTGAATTTCAAACACATTGTACTCAAGCGAGCGCGACGCGCATTCCTTCACATGAACCGATGTGATCTCCTTAAAATCGCTGTAAACCGCGAGCTTCGCCGTTTCGTTCTCCAGCGTGAAATAATCGCAGCCGGAGAGCGCCACGAGTTCCTCGGCGGCCCTCGCCGATATACGCGCGCCCTGAGCCTTGGCCTGAGCCGCCACGAAATCCGCACAGGCGGCGGCAGTGGGCGCGGCGAACTCGCGCACCTCCCCCAGTTCCGCGATGCGTTTATAGAGCGTCCTTCGTTTATCGGGCGAGCCCTCAGCACACAGCACGAGCACAGTGGTGTCCGGCATTTTACTAAGATACTCGGCCAGTCTTTTGGCCTCCTCGGCGCCGCCAGATGCGCCGAGCCACGGGCAGTCGAGCACGGCCAGCAGACGATGCTCCGCCATAAACGGATATTCGGCGCAGGCGGCGATCAGTTCGTCCACCTTGGGCACTGTTTTGTATTCGGTGACATTGAGCGTTTCATAGGGGATGTTGAGCGCGCTTTTCAGCTTCTTCAAACTGTCGCGCACCATATACCCCTCGCCCGCAAATATGTATAAATTCTTCATCTACTCACCATATGTTTGGATTGTAATCTCTTCTCCGATACGGAAAACGGCCGCGTGATCCTCAAGGGTCGTCACCACATCGCCGCTGTAATCCGAAAGATTTTTCATCGCGCGTCCGTCGGGATGCCCGAAGCTGTTTTCGCCCACGCTGACGACGCTGTACGACGGCTTGATCACACTGAGCGGCAGACGGTAAGACGAGTGTGCCGACCCGTGATGCGCCGCCTTATAGATATCGACTTCGGGCAGCCCCATGAAGAGCATCGTTTCCTTTTCACCCGGGATATCGCCCGTCAGCAGCACGCTGTGACCGTTGTACTCGATCAGCAGCACCATCGACAGATCGTTTTTGGTCTCGGCCTCACTGTCTTTGTACGGGTATAATACCACGGCTTTTGTTTCATCGTCCAGCAGAACCGTATCCCCCGCGGTCAGCGGCACCACCCGCGCCTCCGGCATCGCCGCAGCCACCGTCTCAAATTCCTGCGCGCTGCAATACACCTTTTTGAGCATTCCCTCATCGTAAAGCGCCTTGAGCCCCGAGAAATGGTCCGCATCCGTATGCGACACAAACGCCGCGTCCGGCGCGATGCCGTTTCTCACCGCAAAGCTCACCACCTCGTCCGCGCTTTTCTCCGGCCCGCCATCCACGAAATAATCGCCGCTCTGTGCCGTGCGGATATACGAGGCGTCGCCCTGCCCCACATCGAGAAACGTGACCGTCATGCCCGAAGGCTGTGTCAGCAGCATCGCAAGCATCACCGATGCGGCCAACACCCCGCTCACTATGGCTTTGAGCTTTGCGCTGATCAGCAGGTATTTGGATATGACGAACAGCAGCAGAAAGCTGGCGGCCGTCAGATACCACGGCGGCGACGCCACATTGAAAGCAGCAAACGGCAGCACGGCCAGCGCGTCGATAAGCACAAGCATGAGCCGTATCACGATGTCGGCGGCAAATGCGAGAAAAGAGGCGGCCTGCCCGATGACGAGCCCCACCACCGTGATGATAAAGACGAGTATCATCGCGAGCGACGCAAGCGGCAGCACCACCACATTGACGACAATGCTGATCAGTGAAAGCCGATTGAACGAAGCGGCGAGCACCGCCGTTGTCCCCGCCGTACCGCCGACTGCGGCGGAGATCATATCGGGCAGGCTCCAGGGCAGCACCTTTTCAAGCAGCGGCTTTATCTGCGCGCCGAGCGTCAGCAGCCCGAACACGGCGCCGTATGAGAGCTGAAAGCCCACCATGAATAGATCGAGCGGGTTCATCATCAGAGAAATGATGAAAGCAAGCGCGAGGCTTGAAAGCGTATCCGGCTGTTTTCCGGTATGCCTGCCGAGCAGCATCACCGCCGCCATGATAGCGGCGCGGACGATAGACGGCGTCAGACCCGTCAGAAACGTGTAAAAAACGATAAAAACGAGTGTGACGATCAACGACGATGTGCGCCCGAGCCGGATCAGCCTGAAAAAGCCGTATACGGCCACAATGAGTATCACCGCGTTGAGGCCCGATACCGCAAGCACATGCACCATGCCGGTGTCCCGAAACGCGCCGAAGGTATCCTCATCGAGCGATTGCTTGTCTCCGAGCAGCATGCCCTTGGCAACCGCCGCGGTATCCGGCGCGAACACCTCGTCTATCACCTTGTTAAGACGCGTGCGGATATCGGACATGAAGGAAGAAAAAGAGGCACGGCTGCCCGTGACCGTCAGGGCTTGCGCATACGCTTTATACTGAATGCCTTCGGAAAGCAGATACAGCTTCTCATCGAACCCGCCCGGGTTTCTCACCCCGTCCGGCACTTTGACTTCAGCGTCGGCCTCGATCAGATCGCCGCTCTTGAGCGGCGGAAAAACGGGCGCGTACAGCCTGATATTGCCGCACGCCTGTCCGTCCAGCTGCGCGTCATCCAGTTCGCACACAGCGCTGCCGTAATCGTTGACGAACGGCTCGCTGACCACATGTCCCGTGACGGTTTTCATACCGCCCTCAAGATAAACCGGGCTGACTGCCAAAGACGATAAAAACGAACCCAACAGCGCGAGCGCCGCACAGACAAGCACAAAGGAGAGCTTTGCTCGTCTGATCAAATAAAAACAAACAGCCGCGGCGGCAAGCACCGCGGCGGCTGTGAGATATACGAAAGAAATTTGAATATAGCGTCCGAGCACGATGCCGGGCACGATGCAGACAGCCATCGCTGCGAGCGGGCGCCTGTTGATGACCTGCGGTCCGAAGCGTCTCACGGTCAGACCTCGTACGACTGCAGCTCCTCAATCAGCTCGGCTGACGGGAAGCTTTTTTTCACCTCGCTCAAAATGTCGTACTCGTTGTATTCGGGAAAAATGTGCGTGACGAGCATGCGCTTTACCTGCGCGTCATGCGCGATCGCGCCGGCTTCCACCGCGTTCACATGCGGCGCGCCGGGCACTTTATCGCGCGAGAGAAACGCCGCCTCCATCAATAAAAGATCGGCCCCCGACGCGAACGGCGCGAGCCTGTCGTTCTCGCGCGTATCGCCGGAAAAGACGAAGGCTTTGCCGTCCGCCTCAAACCGCATCGCATAGCTCGGCACCGGATGCGGCATCAGCGCAAAGCTCACGCTCATTCCGCAGATATCCGCAGTCATCCCATCCTCGATTGTTTGCGCGTCGATCATGCCGTGCGCGCGGATCAGGCCGGATTCGGTTTCCGGCTGAGCCGGTAAGTAAACGGGCAGCGGCGCCGTCCTCTGCCCCATCTTCTTCGAGGCGTCGAGCGCGTAGCGCAGCGTTAATACATCGCCCATGTGGTCGGCATGCAGATGCGAGAGCACGAGCGCGTCGATATCGGCCGGACGGAGCAACCCCAAAAGCCTTGTTAATGAGCCGCAGCCCATGTCGATCACGATTTTTTTGCCGCCTTGCTCAAGAAGATAGCAGGAGCAGCTTGTTCCCGGGCGCGGGTACGGCCCGTACCTCCCGATACATGTGAGTTTCATGCGAGTAATCCTTTTGTTCTTTTCACGGGATAGTAAAGCGCCGCCGCAACCGCGACGCCCGCCGCCCACTGAATCAGGTTAAACGGCAGTGTGCCCGCGGCATAGGTCCAGCCGAACAGCGCCCATTCAAACGCGCCGTAGCCCACCGTCATGATCGCGCCGCCGATCACGCACGCGAGCATAAACTTCCCGATGCCCGCTTTTTTCATCATCAGCGCGCAAACGAGGCCCATCAGCGCCTTGATCACAAGCGTGGCCGGAATATAGATGCCGCCTCCGAGCAGCACATCGGCGAGCATGCTGCCGATTCCCGCCGCGGCCGCCGCCCACGGCGCAGCCACAAGCATGCCCGAGCAGTAAATCACGCTGTCGCCGATATTCATGTAAGCGCCGCTTGTATTCACAGGTATGCGGACTAAAAATGTAAAAACAAAGATGAGTGCGGCCAATATGCTCGATATCACAAGCGTTTTGGTATGATTTTTCTTAGTCAATTCTGTCCTCCTCAAAGCCTTTTTATCATTTTAATGCATTTTGAAGGCTGATGCAACGCCTGATTAAGACAGTCACGCCCCAAGCCCCTGTTCATATACTGAAAAGTAGATGATGAAAGACGGGGGCTTTTGTTTATGTGTGGAATCGCAGGGATTGTGGATTTTGAAAATGACATGCTGAAGGAGTGCGCCACGCTGACGGCAATGATGGACGCCATCAGCCACCGCGGGCCGGATTCGGCGGGCACTTTTTTGACGCATCAGGCCGCGTTCGGCCACCGGCGGCTCACCGTGGTAGACCCGGCGGGCGGCAGCCAGCCGATGACGCGCAGCATCGGCACCAATACATACACGATCGTCTACAACGGCGAGCTCTACAACACACCGGAGCTCAAACAGGAACTCAGTGAAAAAGGCCATAGCTTCTTTTCCCATTCGGACACGGAGGTGCTGCTGATGTCGTATGTGGAGTGGGGCCCTTCGTGCGTGGAGCGTCTGAACGGCATATTCGCGTTCGCGATCTGGGATGAAAAAAAACAGCGCATATTCCTCGCGCGGGACAGAATGGGCGTGAAGCCGCTTTTCATCGCGCGGGCAGGCCACGCGCTGCTGTTCGGCTCCGAGATCAAGGCGCTGCTCGCGCATCCCAAAATCTCCCCCGTACTCGCGGAAAACGGCCTGCTCGAGCTGTTTGCGCTTGCGCCAGCGCGTACGGCGGGTAAAACGTTCTTTCAGGGCATTGAAGAGCTGCGTCCGGGCGAGTGCATGACGTATTCGCCGCTCGGCACCTATGTACACAAATACTGGCAGTTTGTGAGCGCGGAGCATACCGACAGCCTCCATAAAACCACCGAGACGCTGCGCGGCCTCATCATCGATTCGGCAAAGCGCCAGATGGTTGCGGATGTGCCCGTCTGCACGTTTCTGTCGGGCGGCGTCGATTCGAGCACGCTGTCCGCCATCGCCGCCGCGTGTGCGGCGGAAAAGGGCGAAAAGCTCAATACCTTCTCCATCAATTTCACGGATAACGACAAGTATTTCGCGCGCAGCGTGTTTCAGCCGAACTCGGACAGCGAATATATCGATATCATGCGCCGCCATATCGGCAGCGAACACATGACCTGCCTGTATGATTCGGATGAGCAAGTGGGCGCGCTGCGCGAGGCGATGACCGCGCGCGATCTGCCGGGCATGGCGGACGTGGATTCGAGCCTGCTGCTGTTCTGCCGCGAAATCAAAAAACACGCCACCGTGGCGCTATCCGGCGAGTGCGCGGATGAGATATTCGGCGGTTACCCGTGGTTTTACCGTGACGAGCTCTTAAATCTCGACATGTTTCCGTGGGCGAATTCGCTTGAGCTGCGGCGCAATGTGATGTCGCGCGCGCTGCAAAAGCTGCCCATCGAAAGCTACGCCAAGAGCCGCTATTTCGATACGATCGAGGAAACGCCGCTGCTCGGCAGCGAAACGCCGCTCGAACGCAGGCGCCGCCAGTTGTTCTATCTCAATATCAAATGGTTTATGGCGAATCTGCTTGACCGCAAGGACAGAATGAGCATGGCATGCGGGCTCGAGGTGCGTGTGCCGTTCTGCGACCACCGAATCGCCGAATACGCGTGGAACATACCGTGGAGCATCAAAAACATCGGCGGCATGGAAAAAGGAATACTGCGCCTCGCCGTGAAGGACCTGCTGCCTGAAAGCATATACAACCGCAAGAAAAGCCCGTATCCGAAAACGCACCATCCCGAATACACGCGGCTCGTCTCCGCCGCGCTCAAGGCCACGCTGGCCGACCCCAAAGCGCCCATTCACGCGCTGGTCAATAAACAAGCGGTGGAGGAAATGCTCGACACGCTGAGCCTCGTGACGCCGTGGTTCGGGCAGCTCATGACGGGGCCTCAGCTGTTCGCGTTCCTGCTGCAGCTCAATATGTGGCTGGAGGATTACAAGGTGGAGATCGAAATCTAAGAGTTGTTTTTGATGATGCCGTAATTGCGCAGAAACGGATCGGATATGCAAAGATGCCCCGCAAGGCTCTCTGTCTGCTCGTCTTCCACGAGAAACTGAACCTTGTTGATGCCGTCCATTGCCGTGACGGTATTGACAATGGCGTAAACGAGCAGCATTTCGTTCTTTGCGGAAAGCCCGTTGCACGCCTCTTTAAAGGCTTCGGAGAGGTTCACATAGGCCGTATCTCCCGCCACGTTAACGGAAAGAATATCATTCTCCGTCATGCCCGTATACTGAATTGTGGTGACGTTGCTGCCGTCGCCCGTCTGAGGACCGCGCATCAGCGCGCGCACGCGCTCCAGCGGGCTCCATATCTTGCCCTGCTCCATGCTGCGCGATACCTCAAGCAGCAGGCCCGAATTCGCGTACTGAAAATAAAGCGGCGCGCTCGAGCCGACATAGCCGTAAAAGTTGCTCCTTTTTGCGCTTTGGCTGCCGCTTATCGCCTGAATCGGCGTATTTCCGGCAAAAAAGCGGATGCCCTTCGCGCCCGGCACAAAGCCGGTGATGCTGTAAACGAGCGCCGCGAAGGAAAGCTGCATTTCCTTGGATCCCGTATACGCCGAATCGGAAGGCATGGAGCTTAAGTGAAGCTCGATATCAACGGTCGAATCATCGTTGCCGACGACGACTGGCGTCCCGATCAAAGCCGCGCCGGACAGAAGCGGGCTCTTCATCGTGCCGGTGTTCTTGGGGCCCTTTTTGAGCTCGTCGATAATGGCCGATACATAGCTTGCGGTATTGTCGCCGGTGCCGGTGACCATGTACGTGATCAGTCGTACCTCCGGCAATATGTAATCCCCGCTCGCCGAAATGAAGTACAGCACCGTATTGATATCATAGGGCTTGGGTTCTTCAGGCACTGACTCGGTGTTCATCATGTCGGGCAAAGGCGACGGCGAAGGTGAACCGGCCGTGTTGTTTTCGGTATCGGCGGTGTCCGCGGGTACATATTTGGCTTTCGCATTCGCAAAGGCTTCATCCACCGTGACCGTTTGCTTCTTGAGCGGCGCATACGGATACCCCTGAAAACCCTCGCGCAGCCCGTTGTAAAAAACATTGACCGAGGTGGCGCCGAGAACATCCGTAACGGTGTTCGCGATCGCAAGCTCCAGCGTATATTTTTGATCGGCAGCCATCGGCTGTCCGCCGTATTTGAGATAGATATTGGCCACGCCGTTGGAAAACTCTATAAAATCAAGCGATGTGCCTTCGGGCGCGACGGCCTTCATGCTTTCGTTGGACGGCCCCGTCAGCAACGCCTGCACCGCGGCTTCCGCGGGGTTTTTATCCTGCTGGACGTTCAGCAGCCGAACATCAGCCATCAGCGTTGGGCTTTCGCTATTGAGAAAATAGACGGCGGCCTTTTTGGTGCTGACCATCTCATCAATCGCACTCAAATCAAGCGTACTGACCGGCACCTCCCGGCCGACGCCTCTGGAATCCTGTATCACGCCGCATCCCGTTAGCAGCATGCATGCGGCCAGTACGAAAGCAGACAGTCGTTTCATCATATCACCCCACGTTGATCAGCACATTGACGATCGACGAATAGGACACCTTCCAAAGCTCATCTTCGCTCACCATGATCACCGGAATCATCGTCCGCTCGATTTCGCCGCTGCGCGTTTCAATCTTGTAATTGAGCATCACCACAGCCGACTGTCCGTCGCTTGACACATTGACGCCCTTCGGTTCAAACGAATCCAGCTGATAGTCGGTTTGGCCCAGCGCGGCAGAAAAATCCTCGCTGTCGGGCTTGACCGTGCCGTCGATGTTTGTGTAAGCCGTATAGTTGTAAAGCTCCGCCCAGTTCTTTTTATAATACGCATCGAGCGCTCTTTCCAGCGTTTTTTGGGGCGTCAGTATCAAGTCGCCGTTCCATGTCAGCGGATCAAGCTTCTTATCCTCGCCGCCAAAGCCTGCCTCGCTGCGCATGATAACCTGGCTGCCGTTCTTGCGCTGCACGCTGATCTGCACGCTCGAATATGTGCCCATTTCCGTGATGGTATCAACAATCGAATAAATTGCGAGCATTTTTCGGTCGAGCGCGGTATATTCGTCGAGCGCCGTGGTGGGCGGATTGGTGGTGATAAACTCCTCGCTGAGCGTGACAAACAGTATGTCCTCATTGTTCTCCACGCTGATGAGGGATACGCCGTCCCAGAACAATCCGGTGAGCTCACTTCGGTCTGCGGATGGGCCCGCGAGCAGCGCTTCGATCACGGCCTGTTCGCGTTTCTGGCTGACCGGCACATCGATCGAGCGGGTTTCACCCGCGAGCAGCTGCTCACTCTTATATGAATAATACAGCCTCACATTGGACGTATCTTTATTCGCCGATTCCGCTTTGGGATTTATGTCGGGGACATTTTTATCCGTCGCTTGGTTACCGGCCGCCGCACAGCCGGATAATATCATGACAAACGCCAGCAGCGCCGCCGCCAGTCTTCTCTTTCGCATACTTGCCTCCTATCCCTTGATCGGCAGATACAGCGTGAACACGCTGCCCAGCCCTTCCTCGCTCTGCACCTCAATGCTGCCGCCGTGCAGCAGCGCGATCGTCCGCGCAATATACAACCCGAGGCCGCTGCCGCCCGTCTCTCTGGCTCGTGCCTTATCAACGCGGTAAAAACGATCGAACAGGTGCGGCAGGTCGCTTTCGGGTATGCCGCAGCCGTCGTCCTTGATCTCGATAGCGGCATTCGCGCCGCTCTTTTGCAGCGACACCCACACATGCCCGCCTCTTTCCGAATATTTGATCGCGTTGTCGATAAGGTTCATCACCGCCTGCATCACCTTCACGGCGTCGCAGTCCACCTCAAGATCGTTATTGACGGTATAAAGCAGCGTGACGTCCTTTTCATGCGCGATGGGCTGCAATGAGCTCACCGTTTTATTGACGAGCTCGCTTAAAAGTATCTTTTCAATTTTAAGCGCCTGCGTTTCGCTGTCCGTCTTCGCGAGCGTCAGCAGGCCCGAAATTACATCGCTCAGGCGGTCGATCTCGTTATTGATATCGCCGAGGAATTCCTTGTATATCTTTTCATCCACGCCGTCCTGATACAGCAGCGATTCGATGAGTATCTTCATTGAACTGAGCGGCGTTTTAAGCTCGTGGGAGGCGTTGCTCACAAATTCGCTGCGCTTCCTGTCCATGTTTTCGAGCTTTTCGCTCATCGTATTGAACGTATCGGCGAGCGCCGCCATCTCGTTGCGCCCCGATACCTGAATGCGCTGATGCAGATTGCCTCGCGATATCGAGAGCGCGACGGATTTGAGCTCGTTGATCGGGCGCGTGATATAGCCGGAAAACACCACGCTGATGACCAGCACAAGCAGGCTGGCCCCCGCCACGATCAGAAAGACGATGTTCACAAACTCCTGCGTCAGATCCACAACGTCCTGAATATCCGCGGCGTACAACACCGCGCCAATCGTCTCGGATTCCGATACGATGGCCGAGGTATAATATACCGCATAAAACGGCTCGCCCGTCCCGTCGTCGATCTTGTGAAAGCCGTATGAGGTATCAAGCGGGCCGAGCAGCACATCGGATATCTCCTTGTGCTCGAGCCGCTGCCCGTTGAACACCGAGAAGCTGTCGATCTGAACGATGCCCGATTTGTTGAGCACCAAAAAACGCCCGCCAAACTCCTTGGAGCTCTGCTCCGCGAGGTCATACATCTTTTTCGCGTTGGCGCTGCTCACATACGGCGCCATGCTGACCGCGACGTTGCTCGTGTTCTTAAGCTGATCGCGCACGCGAAGGCTCACGAGGTAATCCTCAGCGAGGTAGGATATGACAAAAGTGACCGCCGCAAAAGCGACGGCGGTCACGATCAGATAGATAAAAACAAAACGCCACCGTATGGAATACAGCAGGTTATTTATCCGAGAAATAGTAGCCCACTCCCCACTTGGTCATAATAAACTCGGGTTTCGCCGGGTTGTGTTCAATTTTTTCACGCAGGCGGCGGATGTGCACATCCACCGTGCGAAGATCTCCCAAATACTCATACTTCCAGATCAGCTCGAGCAGCTTTTCCCTGTCGTACACCTTGCCTTTGTTGGTGATGAAAAGCTGAAGCAGGTCAAACTCCTTGGCCGTCAGCGCCACATCCGAACCGTCGATCTCCACGCTTCTGTTTTCGAGATTGACCGTCATGTTGCGCGCGTGCAGCACCTGCGGCTCACGCGTTTTTTCGGTGCCCTCCACGCGCCTGAATATCGTCTTGATGCGCGCTTTAAGCTCAAGCATGTTAAACGGTTTTGTCATGTAGTCGTCCGCGCCGAACTCAAGGCCCATGATCTTGTCCATGTCGTCATCCTTGGCCGTGAGCATAATGATGGGCACATTGGACATGCTGCGGATGCGCTGGCATACCTCCATACCGTCGATCTTGGGAAGCATCAGATCGAGCAGCACCAAATCATATTGACCCGCCGGAAACATCTCGAGCGCTTGTTCACCGTCCAGCGCTTCATCAACCGTGTAGCCGTCCTGCTGTTCGAGATTGAACCGAAGTCCCTTGATCAGGCTCGGCTCGTCATCAACGATCAGTATACGTTTCATATACGTTTCTCCTTTTTTGTCTATAACAATTCAATGATATCAAGATCGATTATACCACAATATGAAAAATAATAAAATCCCGTGAAAAAAGCGCACGATTTTTAAGCTCTGCATTGTATTTCAGGACTGAAAAATAGAATTGAGCAGACCGCAATTGACAATCACTATACTTTATAGTACTATACTTTATATTTAAAAGGAGGATATCATTATGCAGCATGTCAGCAACAGTTTTGAAGCGTTTATGAAGGAAAGCGGCGCTGTCGGCCCGGCTTTTATGGAAATGGTGATGAAAGCATCAGAGGGCAGCGCGCTCGATAAAAAGACAGCCGAGCTGGCCTATATCGCGGTGCTGGCCGCCGTCCGGCTTCTGGGAGGGCTGCCTTTCCACGTGAAATCCGCAAAAGCCTTGGGGGCCACACGCGAAGAGATCATCAGCACGGTGCTTACCGGCATCCCCGCCGTCGGGCTGATCGTCACCGAGGCGCTGCCGGTGGCGCTGCAAAGCTTTGACGAGGAATGAGGCGCAGCCATGTCCGCTGTTGATTTGATTCTTCTCGGCATAGTGCTCGAGCAGCCATGCAGCGCCTACGACATACAAAAAAACGTCGAATACAGAAATCTTTCAAAGTGGGTCAAGATCAGCTCCCCCTCCATATACAAAAATGTGATACGGCTCGAGGAAAAGGGCTGTCTTGCAAGCGAGCCTGTGCGTGAAGGCAAAATGCCTGAAAAAGCGGTCTACTCGATCACACCGGCAGGGAGAGAATACTTTTTAACACTGATGAAGCAGACGGCGGCGCGCACTGTCAGCGTGCTGTTCGATTTCAATGCCGTGATTTCCGGCCTTAACAAGGTGCCGAAAGAGACGGCATTGGGGCTGATCGACGACATCCGCAAAGGGATGAACGACAGCAAAGCCTATATGGAAAGCATGGTGCCGCACCGGCGCCACATTCCGCTCGTGGGCCGCACGATACTCGATCAGCAGATCGAGGTGCTTGGCACCTTGCTGTCGTGGATCGACCGCTTCAAAGATGAGTTTAATGGGCAGGAGGCGGAAAAATGACGCGTGAAAAGCGGCTGACAGGCCGCAGATGCTATGACCATCTCGGCGGAAAGCTCGGCGCCGTGCTGTTTGATTTTCTCATCGACAATGAGTGGATTCGGCTCGACGAGGGCAAAAGCACCGTTTATGTGCTGACGCCGAAGGGCGAAGACGAGTTGAAAGCCATCGGCTTGAAAGTCGATTTATTGAACAACGCCCTTCGTCGATGAGGGAGGTATATGAAGCATAAGCCGGTTCATACAAATAATCATGCAAAAAAAATATATGATTATTATTGTTACTATCGCTTTATGCGCTGTGACCTGCATGGCTTTTTTCAGTCAGCTGAGTCGGCAGCGGGAATTTATATTGACCTTATTGACGCCCGAGCTTCAGAAAGCATCCGATGACTTTTATTCCGAATACTTATCCGATAACCCGAGCGTCACCTATTATGTGAGTCAAATAATCAGTTTGAAGAAGAATGACCATGGATACACAGTCAAGATCGGCATAGAACCTTATTTGGGGCCGCATGATCCCGTCGGGTATGATGAAGCTGAATACGCTGTGGACAATATCGGAAACGTCAGGCTGCTCAATTTCTCGCACAAAAAGAATTTTGAACTCCCCGAGCGCTTGGGCGTGACAACAAAGAAACCGATACCTGTGTCTTGAATGGATTTGAATGTTTAAATACTCGCTTTTATGATAAAAACAGCGGCGCAAATGCCGCTGTCCAGAGCGTTAAAAGGCCACTTTTCGTGGCCCCCTCTGACGAGGGGGCTGTCACCGGCAGGTGACTGGGGGAGAGAAAATGGCTTTGAGCGCGGTCACTCCCTCGGGGCACTTCATGCCACCTCCCAGTTCATACCTTTGGAATAGTAATCTGAGCGGGGCATTAACAAGCTGACAGCAGCCCAATGCCGCCGTCTTTTCATTTTCTTCCTTTGTTCTGTCCTTTCGGCCTGCCCGCATCACTTGGCCTCTTCGGCCGGACAGTATCCGACTGCTTTTTCGGCGTTAGAGCATCCGGCCTTCTTATCGGCTTACCCGCTTCAGTTGGCTTTGTTGTCCAGTCGGACCGTTTTCCCGGCCTGCCCGCTTCCGACTGTTTAATCGGCCTGCCCGTATCTGATTGCCTTCTCGGCCCATCAGTCTCTGTCCGCCTTTTTGGCTTGCTCGTATCAGCATACCTCTTCTGTTTATCCGAATCCGCTTGCTTTTTCGGCTTGCCCGCCTCCGCCGGTCTGTGCGGTCTGTCCGTATCCGTCTGCCTGCGCGGCCGCGCTTTGCTTCCTCTCTGCCTTGGCGCCTCAGGCGGCACAAGGCCGTCCTTGCCGAATTCGATCAGGTCTTCGCGCCCCGCTTCAATGAGCGCTTCGCGGATGAGCGGCCAATTTTTCTTGTTATGGAACGCGAGCAGCGCGCGCTGCATCGCTTTTTCTTTCGGTGTGGTCGCCACATACACCTCTTTGCCGGTCAGCGGATTGAGCCCCGTATAATACATGCAGGTGGAGAGCGTTCCGGGCGTCGGGTAAAAATCCTGCACCTGATCCGGCACGAACCCCTGCTTTTTAAGCGTCACCGCGAGCTCGATCGCGTCGGCAAGCGTGCTGCCCGGATGCGAGGAAATATAATACGGCAGCAGATACTGCGGCTTGCCCGCGCGCTTGGTGACGCCTTCAAAGCGTTTGGCAAAGCGCTCATACGTGCCGTAATGCGGCTTGTTCATCAGCGCCAGCACATCGGGGCAAACATGCTCCGGCGCCACCTTGAGCTGGCCGCTCACATGCTTCTTCACGAGACGTTCGAAGAAGCGGTTGTCCCTGTCCGCCATGATGTAATCATAGCGCAGGCCGCTGCGGATGAACACGCGCTTGACGCCGGGCACGCTTTCCACCGCCTCGAGCACCTCGGTGATGCCCTTGTGGCTCACCTTTAAGTTCGGGCACACATTGGGCGACAGGCAGGTGCGCGTGCAGCTCTGCGAGTTTTTCGCGGTGCAGATCGCGTCGTAAAAGTTCGCCGTGGGGCCGCCCACATCCGATATGTTGCCCTTAAATTCGCGCATCTGCGCGATGCGTTTCGTTTCTTCCACGATGGATTTTTTGGAGCGTTTCTGTATGGTTTTGCCCTGATGCGCGGATATCGAGCAGAACGCGCACATGCCGGGGCAGCCGCGCAGCGCGGTGATGCCGAACTGCACCTCGGCAAGCGCGGGGACCGGCTCAGCGTACGACGGGTGCGCAAGCTTTTGAAACGGCAGCCCGTATATCGCGTCCATCTCGGGCGTCGATAGCGGCAGCGAGGGTGGGAACTGAATCACGTACCTGTCGCCATGCGCCTGCACGAGCGTTTTGCTCTGCGGCACACTGTTTTTATAAATCAGCTTGAACGCGTCAGCAAACGCTTTCTTGTCCGCCTCGACGCGCTCAAAGGGCGGCAACGTGATATGCTCGCCGATACCCTGCATGGAGCTGCGCAGCACGCATGTGCCGCGTATGCCCGTCAGCTCCGTGATGCGTTCTCCGCCCGCGAGCCGCGTGCAG
The DNA here is from genome assembly GCA_023461435.1 of Bacillota bacterium. GTDB lineage: Bacteria > Bacillota > Clostridia > Christensenellales > SZUA-584 > SZUA-584. Next base: position 77,320 of record JAEYLC010000010.1, on the reverse strand, counting down.
ATATCCTTGAGCGGGCGCTCCCCCATGCCGTAGACGAGCATGTCCGCCTTGGAATCGACAAGATACGAGCGGCGCACCTTGTCCTCGTAATAGTCGTAATGCGCGAAACGCCTTTGCGTGGCTTCCACGCCGCCGATGATGACGGGCGTGTCCTTGTGGGACTGCTTGAGCCTCGCGGTGTACGCGATGGACGGGCGCGGCGGGCGCAGCCCCGTCTTGCCGCCCGGCGAATACGCGTCTTCTCCGCGCAGCCGTTTGGCCGCCGTGTACATGTTGACAATGCCGTCCATATTGCCGCCACTCAATAAAAACGCGAAGCGCGGCGTGCCGAGCTTCATAAAATCGGCGTCGCTGCGCCAGTCCGGCTGGGCGATGATGCCCACCTGAAAACCGAGGCTTTGCACATAGCGCCCGATGATGGCGGCCGCGAACGACGGATGGTCCACATACGCGTCCGGCGTCACCACGATAAAATCCAAAGGCTGTCCGTCTGTCTCACTTAAGGACATCGGCAAAAATTCGTTATTCATACGGAAAGTATATCATCATATCAGGGCCGCCAACAAGCGTCAATTCGGTGAACACCGCCCGGCGCGTCAAGCGGCAGGCTTTTTACGGCGGGGCCGCCGTCCATCGACAGCCACGCGCTGCCCTGATAGCCCGGGGTCACATCCACGGCAATCACATATTGCGCGCCGCCTCTTGCGTACTCGATCGTGTAGCTGCCGAAGTCGTCGGGCACGCACGGATATATAGTGAGCGCGCCGCGCTCGATGCGCAGCCCGAGCAGATGGACGACAGCCGCCTGATACATCCAGCCCGCGCTGCCCGTGTACCACGTCCAGCCCGCACGCCCGCGGTAACCGCCCGTATCATACACATCCGCCGCCATCACATACGGTTCCCCCTTGTATTTGGCAACGGCGGAGGGCGTGCGCGTGTGGTTGATCGGGTTCAGCAGCTGAAACAGCGCCATCGCTTCGTCCTTTTGCCGCAGCTTCGCCGCCGCGATCACGAACCAGACCGCCGCATGCGTATACTGGCCGCCGTTTTCGCGCACGCCGGGCAGATACTGCTTGATGTAGCCGGGGTCCTTGTCCCATTTGTCAAACGCGGGAGACAGCAGCCGGATGATGCCTTCCTCGCGCAGCACCAGTTGCTCCGAGGCGGCGGCAAACGCGCGCCGCGCGCGCACTGCGCCCGCAAGCACCGCCCATGCCTGCGAGATGATATCGATGCGGCATTCGGGCGACGCGCTGCTGCCGAGCGGCGTCCCGTCGTCGAAGAACGCGCGCATATACCATTCGCCGTCCCACGCGTGCCGCTCGATATTCGCCATCAGCTCCTGCCGTATCCGCTCATAGCGCTCCGCGGTGTCGGTTTCGCCGCGCCGCTGCGCAAGCTCGCAGAACTGCCGCAGCACCTCGATGAGGAAGAACCCGAGCCAGACGCTTTCTCCCTTGCCGCCGATGCCCACCTTGTCCATGCCGTCGTTCCAGTCCCCCGTGCCCATCAGCGGCAGGCCGTGTTCGCCGAGACGCAGCGCCGAATCGATCGCGCGGGCGCAGTGCCCAAACAGGCTCTCGCTCGTTTCGCCCGTCTCAAACGCCTCATAGAGATCGTGACGTCCTTCAGGGATCGGTTTGCCTTCAAGATACGGGAGCACCTCGTCAAAAACGCTCATATCCCCCGTGATGCGCTCGTACTCGCACGCGACATACGGCAGGAACAGCTTGTCGTCGCTGATGTACGTGCGCACGCCGCTGCTCGGTTCGTGCCACCAGTGCAGCACGTCGCCCTCGGTGAACTGGCGCTGCGCGCATTTGATGATATGGGCGCGCGCCAAAGACGGATCGGTATACAGTATCGCAAGCACATCCTGCAGCTGGTCGCGGAAGCCGAAGGCTCCGCCCGACTGGTAATAGCCCGTGCGTCCCCACAGCCGTGAGGTGTACGTTTGATAAAGCAGCCATCCGTTCACGAGCGTATCGAACGATTTGTTCGACGTTTTCACCTTGATGCCGTTCACGAGGCTGTTCCAGTGCCTTTTCGTCGCGTCGAGACAGCGCAGTGCTTTTTGCGCGGTGCCGTATGCGTCCAGCGCCTGCGCGATATCGGCCTCGCCGCCCCAGCCCATCAGCACGGGCAGCGTGCGGCTCTCGCCGGGCTTCAGCGTGACCGTTGCCTGCAGCGCGAGCAGCGACGCGCCGCAGCCTTCGCTGTCGGACAGTTCCTTGGCTTTGAGCGTTTCGGGCCAGACGTTATAGCCCGGTACGCCGAAAAATTCCTGCGCCGACGCCGTGAACTTCACATCCTCACCGGGCATCGCGATGAACATCGCCTTGTCCGCCGAGGCAAACGGCGACGACGCTTCAAGGCGGCTTTGCTTATGGCGCGCGCGGATGCCGCCGCATTCCGTCGCGGCAAGCACCGGCTCGGCATAGAAGTAAACCGAAAGCGTTTGCTCATGCTTCGTCGTGTTGGTGAGGCTCAAGAGCCCCGCCTTGACCGGCATATCCTCATCCACGAAATACGTCATGCGCGTTTCGATGCCGCCGTAACGCTCGAAAACCGTGTATCCGAAGCCATGTACCACGCGGTATCGGCCTTCGGCATACATGTCCGGCGCGACACTGAAGGCTTTGCCCGTGCGGTCATTGCGCACGATCACGCCCTCCCCCGGCACATCCGTGAGCGCGTCGTTGCGGAAAGGCGTGAGCCGCAGCATGCGCGCGTTTCCGGCCCAGGTGTAGCCGCCGCCGCCCGCGCTGATCAGGCTGCCGAGCGTGCGCCCCGCGAGCAGGTTGCTCCACGGCAGCGGTTGGGAGCCGTGCACATCGATGCAGTACTCCGTGCCGCTGCGAATGAAGCCGCCCGTTCCGTTGTCGAACGCTTTAATGAGCTTCACAGGCCGGCTCGCCGCGCGTTCCTCCACGGGCTTCTCAAACACCCAGTACGGTCGCGTTAAAGCCGACACCTTAAGCTGCTGTGAGAGCGGCATATTGTCGTAGAGCACGAGGCACGCCGCCGTGGCGATCGCCGCCATATCGGCTTTGTCCATCTCCTGCGTGTTGAGCGCGAAAATGCGGTTAAACGGCCGCCCCGCCGCCGAAATCTCGATCTCCTTGACTTTGTCACGCAGCGGGTCAAGGTATGCGCCCGTATGGCTGTAGAGCATCACAAGCTCCGCGGGAATCTGTTTTAAGCTCATGTACTCCATCGCCTTGCCCACCGTTTTGACGGTATCGATATAGTCAAAGCTGCTGACAAACAGACAGATGATCGGCAGATCGCCGGATATGCCGTATTTCCAGAGCGAGGGCAGCCCGCCTGCCTGTTCGTCTATCGCGCACACGGACGGCACATGGATCACCGTGCGAGACGCGAGCTGCTGGAATAGATTCACCTGCATATTCTTGAGCTTTAAGAAGCGCATCTCCACCTGCGCGTGCGTCCAGGCGAGGTGAAACACGCGCTTCACATCCTCCTCGCCCGTTATGTCTTTGAGGCATTCCGCCAAGGCGCGCCGGCTCTCCGCCATCGCGACGGCGAACGTCAGGCTGACCGATTCGCCCGCGGGCACTTCTTTGGCCGCGCTGATGCCCACTGCGCGCGTGATGTCGTGCTCGCAGGACTGCCCCGAAAGGCACGCCGGCACGCCGAACACGTTGCGACGCCCGAATATGCACGTTCTGTCGGTCGCAAACGAGATGTCCCCCGCGAAGCAGGCTTTCATCGCGCTGTATATCGGCTTGCCGCGCCGGTGCGCGTACAGTGTGCGATTCTCATGGTCTTCTATCGTTTCGATGAACAGCTCCGCAAACGCCGGATGCGCCTCGAAATCCTTGACGGGGGAAAGTGCGGGCGCGTAAACGCAGAGCACCGAAAGGTTCACGGCGTTTTTCGTGCTGTTTCTGATCTCGAGGTTTCGGAGTTCCACATCGCATTCGGGTGATACGCAGACCTCCAGCGTCGATTCGATGCCGCTCACCTGCCGGTAAAAAGAGGCTTTGTGCGGCTCAAACTGCACCTGCTCCGCATCGGCCTGCAGGCAGGTGGGCAAAAACGCCGCCGACCATACCGCGCCGGTGTCCGTGTTTTTGATGTAGACATGAATGCCCGGGGCGCGGCGCAGCACGTCGCTCTCCCAGCGGGCCACCATGCGCCCGCGGCACATCGAATAACCCGTGCCGTACTGCGTGAGCATCACGGTATAGCTGCCGTTGGATAAGAAATGCGCTTCGGGATACTGAGACAGCGATTTGTAGGCACGCACCGCATGAATTTCTTCCGCGTATCCCTGCGTTTCGTCGGGCTTCTCCCCCAGGCTCAGCGTCACGCTGCGGGGCGGCACCTTCTCTTTAAGCAGCATCTCCGTCGCTTTCACACACGTCGCGCTGTGAAACAGCGACTGCATGCGCATATCCTGCAGGCAATTGACGATGGACGAGAGTATCATGCCCTGATGGTGCGCCATATAGCTTTTGATCACGGCTTTCTTCTTGCCCCTGTGCAGCCGCGACGTCGTGTAGTCGATCGCTTCGAAAAAGCCGAAATGCCCGTATGCGCCTGTTTTCTGCAAGCGCGCCATGTTGGAAAGCGCCGCGCGCGGGTTCACGTTGAGCGCGAGCGCCGTGGCATACGGCGTCACGACCGATTCACGCACGAGGCCGGATTTAAGGCCAAGGCCCGGAATGCCGAACGCCTTGTACTGATAGTTCATGTGGATATCAAACGCATAGTAGCCCGATTCGGATACGCCCCACGGCGCATGCCTCTGTTCACCGTAATCCTGCTGCATGTCCACCACCGACTTGTATGTTTCTCCAAGCAATGTGTTGTCGTAGTTTTTCATGATGATGAGCGGCATCAAATACTCGAACATCGTTCCGCTCCACGAAAGCAGCACACGGCTTTCCCCCGCGATGGTGAGCGGGCGCGACAGGCGGAACCAGTGCTTTTCGGGCACGTCTCCCTTCGCGATCGCGATGAAGCTCGCCTGGCGCGCTTCAGACGCGAGCAGGTCGTAATACGAGTCGCTCAAAACCCCGCTTCGTATATCATAGCCGATCGAGAAAAGCCCTTTTTCCGCGTCGTAAAGATGCGAAAAATCCGTCGCTTCAATGAACGCCCGGATACGCCGGCGCAGGCGTCCGATCCGCTGGGCGAGGCGACGGCACGCCACATAGCTCTCGCCAAGCGCCGTCTCCATCCGCGTCACCCAGTCAAGCACGGTTTTATCATCCTTTAATTTTGCTCTTTGCAGCATGGCGGACAGCGGCTCCAGCACCGAATGAAACGCTTCGGCATAGCCGGTCACGGAAACGCGGCGCAGCTTGTCGCGCATCACGCGCGTCTGCTCAATATATTCGTGGACCTTCTGGCCCGGAAAGCTGTCGAGCACCTCCGCCCACGACGCAAAGCGCGAAAACATGCTGAGAATCTGCTTTTTCATCGCTGATATCGTACCGTCATCATCGCCGATCATGGCAAGAGCGCCGAGCGCGCTGAATATATCGCTGCCGATGTTGAACGGCAGCTCGCGGCCGGATTCGCGCGAAACCGCCGTGAGCCCTTGCTGTATATAAGCCGCAAACGGCGCGGACAGCAAGTCCCCGAGCGCCTCGTCCGCCACGATCAGATAACAGATCAGGTTGCCGCTGTCCACCGACGACACATAACGCGGCTCAAGCGGTTCCAGCGTGATGATGTCGTACCAGTTAAACAGATGCCCCTGCCATTTTTCAGCCTTTTCGAGCCCCGTTATGATTTTATCGAGCCTTTTCACCATGTCTGTCGGCGTGATAAACCCCATATAATAAGCGCATATCGCGGCGCCCATGCCGTACGCCACATTGGTGGGCGACGTCCGCTTGGCAATGCCTTTATACGGGCTCTGCTGATAGTTGTCGGGCGGCCAGTAGTATTCGTCCTCTTCGGAAAAACGCTCAAAGAAACGCCATGTTTTGAGCGCCACATCCTCAAGATACGCCTTTTGCTTCACATCGAGCGCGTAAATCTTTGTTGTGCGCGGGCGGCTGATCGCAAGCGCGACGGACGGTGCGAAAAACCACACGCTGAACACCAGAAACGCGATCAGTGAGAACCGGCGCGTCACCACGATGGATAAGGCAAACAGCGCGGCGGCCAGCAGCGGCGCGGCCGCCATGCTGCGCCAGTAATAAGCCACGCCCATTTTGGCCTTTTTGTCCCCCTCGGCCGCCGTGACCCATTCGAGCAGCTTGCGGCGCGTGACGAGCCGAATCAGGCTGCGAATCACGGCGTCGAGCATCAGATACGTTTCGTACGGCAAGAACGCGAATTTGTAGAACGCCTGCTCAAACATCGTTTTTGTCTCATACCAGACATCCTTGAACGTGGAACCGTGCCTTGCGTTTCTTAGGAGCATCACCATGCGCGTTAAAAAATCGATGATGCCGTCGATAAAAAGCGGCAGTATGCCCGATATGAACCAGAAAAACGCATTGTTGTAAAACGCGGTCTGCGACAGCAGTATGATCACAAAGCTCAGCGGCACAGACAGGCTGCGCCGCATATTGTCGAATATCTGGTACCTGGAGAGACCGGACAGCGGGTTTGCCGTTTTTCCGGTCTTTGTGGGCACCGTGCGTCTGAGCCACGGCAGCAGCTGCCAGTCTCCGCGCACCCACCGGTGTTGGCGGCTCGCCCATGCGGTATAACGCGTGGGGCAGCCGTCCATCAGCACGACATCGCTGAGCAGCGCGCACCGAAGGTGGCTTCCTTCGAGCAAATCGTGGCTTAATATGCTGTTGTCGGGGAATCGCCCCGAGAGCACGCGCATGTAGACATACCGGTTGAATATGCCCTTGCCCGTGTAGATGCCGGTGCCGAAACCGTCCTGATACACATCCGACGCGGCGCTCGCGTAGGTATCGAGCCCGCCCTTACCTGAGAACACAAGAGAAAAACGCGTTTGAGCGGCGCTCACCACGTCGATGCCGATGCGCGGCTGCATCACGCCATAGCCGGCTTTGACAATGCCGGTTTTATCATCCATCACGGGACGGTTGAGCGGATGTTCCATCGCGCCGACCATTTTTACCGCCGCGTCGCGCCCGAGCTCCGTGTCGCAGTCGAGCGTGATCACGTATTTGATGTTCTCCGGCAGGCCCTTGGTGACATGGGCAAACGCGGAGGCGTCACCATTAAGCATGGTACAGAAATCGAGCAGCGCGCCGCGCTTGCGTTCATAGCCGCCGTACCGGCCGCTTTCTTTGATGAGCGTGCGTTTGCGCTGCGCAAAGAAAAAAAGCGTCCTGCCGTATTGCGCGTTCAAACGGCCGACCATGCGCTCCATGCTTTCAATGACCGTTTCATCCTGCGCAGCGATCTCGTTTTTGTCCTCCTTAAAATCGCTGAGCAGCGTGAAATAGAGGTTCTTCTGCTGGTTTGCCGCCCAGTATACCTCCATTTTGCTCAGCAGCTCGCGGCCATCGTCCTCGCCCGTGACGAGCGCAGGAATGACGACCATCGTCGCGCAGTCGTCCGGGATTCCGTCCTTGAATTCGATCTTCGGTATAAACGCCGGTTTGTTGACCAGCGTGAACAGCCTGTTGCTGACGGTGATCGCCACGGTATAGATGGGGATCAGGCTGATGATAACACCGACGATGCCGTATACGGGCGCAAACCTGAAAAACAGCGGAAGCGTGAGCAGTGCCGCACTGATCAGCGTGGATACCGCCGCGCCGCCCGCGTAAAAAAGCAGCATATGCCTCTTAAAAAAGCTCTTCAGGCGGACTTGAAACGGTATTCTGCCAAAACGCGCATACAGTTCCCTGTTCCTTGAGCCGACAATGAATTCGCCCACATGTACGCCCGCTTCCGCGGCCAGCTCCGCGGCGGCGCGCGCCACGGCGGGCTCCGGCGTTTTTAGGGCCGCCGCAACCGATGATATGGCTTTGCGGTACCAGTCGCGCGAATGAAAATCCATCCTCAGATAATCCGGATCTTCGCTTAAGTACTTATGCACGGCGGAGATGCCTTCAAAAACGGGCTCAAAATTGACCTTGGCGAGCAGCCGCAGCGAGGCGATCGCGTTCGATATGCCAAGAATGCTGTTCGCCTGCGTTGTATGCGCTTTTTTGATCAGGCGCTCCGCCTTGAGGCCGTGAAGCGCCAGCCGTGTGTTGATGCGCGCCATCACGGAAGCCGCGTGCGGGCTGTCACGCAGCATCACCATCGCATGCTCTAAAAAATCCTGATTGGAGAGCACGCTCTTGTAGGCGCTGAGGCTGGTCTGATCCGCCATCATGTCTTTTTCCACATGCTCGCAGAACTTCTCCGCGCGGTTCCACATCGCAATCGTCTTGACGCTGTCGCGCGCGAGCACAGCCACGGCGCGCAGCAGCGTGACCTTGAGCATATCGACAAACGCCCAGAGCTCACCCGAATCGAGCTCGGATTCCTTCTGATAGACCTCCAAAAATTCCTGTATGCTGCCAACGGAAACGGAAAGCGCGCTGTGCCCAAGCAGCAGCACCGCCAGCGCAAGGCAGCGCGGCAGATGCGCGAAGCGGCCGGATCTTAAATGCGGCAGGCGAAAAACGCGCTTTTGAGTCTCAATCTGCTTGATCTGCTCCATGAACAAAAAGCGGTTGTCGTAAAACCATTCCGAGAGAGGCGGCAGCTCATAGCCCTTGTATTTGCGCTGGCGCGCGGCCAAATAAGCGCTTTCTATTTGACGGCGTTCTTCGGACAGATTCAGTAAGCTATCATCGATCTTTTTTGTGTAGACCTTATCTTTGAGCGATAAGTCTGCGGCAACTTTGAGAAGTTCCTGCCGAGAGAGCGTGAAATCGTCAAGGATGTGATTGCCGTATTTGCCCTGCATAGACCCTCCGTTGCATGTGATTCTTAAATCTATTATTGTCTTGCAGCGTTGGATCAATTCACTTTGACGCATCAAAAAGAACGGCCTGAAAAGAAGCTTGCAAATAAGCTATTTTTTTGATATGGAGACGCAACGGGATTAAAGCGATTCAAAATGCACGGGGAATAAACCAATTTCGATCTGCATATGTTGCTTCGCACAAATGCTTGGTGACTGCCGTATCATGCAGATTGACAATATATACGTCAGCAATTAAAATTGATGGCATATATTACAAATTTTTAAGAAACGGATACCTTCACAAACCATGAGCTATTTAAAGAGAAAATCTGTACGCGCAATACTATTGATGGTAGCGGTCGTAATGACGCTCGCGCTGTCCGGCTGCTCAAATGGCAAAGCCACTTTTAATATTGTGGAGAGCTACAAAATGACGATACCGTCGGGGCAAACGGCTTGGCTGCAGGTAGACCTTCCCATCAGCTACGGCTATCAACAGATTGACAATCTGCAGACAGAGGGCTCCGACAGCTCAAATGTAACAAAATACGACGATTATCAGACAATGCTGTGCACAATAAAGGGAACCGGCAGCGAGCAGCTTGTCAGCATCAGTTATACGGTGACGTTGCTCGGCGACACCGAGAGCTGGCAGATGCCGGATCGTGAAGAATATTTACTGCCCGTCGATTTTGTGGATTCAGACAATGCCGCTATACAAGCAGCCGCCAAACCGCTGATCGTTAATGGCAACGAATATGAAACGGCGCAGAAAATACATCAGTTTGTAACCGCTACTGTAAAATTCAGAACAGGCGATTCAGTCAATCAAATGACGATGAAAGCATCCGAGGTGCTGGACGCACGCAAAGGGGTCTGCGCCGACTATGCGCACCTGATGACCGCGTTGCTGCGCGCAGCGGGGATACCCGCGAGAGACGTAGCCGGCAATGCCATGAATAATTTGAGAACGCCGGAAGACTGGGGACATCCGGGTGATGCCCATGCCTGGGTGGAGTTTTATGCGGATGGCGGATGGCACTTTGCCGACCCAACCTGGGGCAACGATACTTTTGACAATGCAGACTCATGGCATCTGTCCTATGGCACCGCGATGTCAGACATCAACTCGCAAAAGGCCATTGATTTTTATGATGGTATTAATCATAAAGGATATTTTATATTCGGAGGAATGACCGCGCCCCTTCATTTTACAGCTTGGTGCACAGGTGATGGTGCGGTGATAACGCCGCGCGCACAAATCGTGTGAAACCGGTGATAGGCGATCGGTAATAAAAGAAAAGTGACTTATGTCATTTCAATTGAATGCAAGCGATTGACTATGCAGTAGGCTGGAATCCCATGTATAAAGCATTTTGCCATGAGATGCTTCACTTCACTCACGTTCCGTTCAGCATGACAGGTTGGGGCTTTTCATCTTTTAGCCACCTCATCCGGTGCTTCACCGCAATTGACGAAGAAAAGAAAAATGACTTGTGTCATTCCGATGAAGCGTAAGCGGAAGAGGAATCCCATGTATAAAGCGTTTTGCCATGGGATGCTTCACTTTACTCACGTTTCGTTCAGCATGACAGGTTGGGGCTTTTCATCTAAAGGATAGGTAAAAAAAGAAGCCTATTGATAAGCTTCTTTTTAAATCAAGTTGTTGAGACAAGCCTGTAAGCCGAGTTCTGTCGAGAACGGTCATCTATCTACGCCTGCGGTTGCCAGCAGGCTCCAGCGATTACATGGGGCGCGGCGGGCTACCGCTTAAATGCCCACTATCAATCTTGCACCGGACGGGGTTTACATAGCAGCCAAGTCGCCAAGGCTCTGGTGAGCTCTTACCTCACCTTTCCACCCTTGCCAGAAAAGCTTCTGGCGGTATATCTCTGTTGCACTTTCCTTAGAGTCGCCTCCACCGGGAGTTACCCGGCGTCCTGCCCTGCGGAGCTCGGACTTTCCTCCCATCAAAATGACGGGCGACCGTTCGGCTTGCTCATATTCAATTATATCAGATAAAGTATGCGGCCGCAATTCTCACATTCGACAATCACGCCGTCTTTCCTGAGCTTCGCCAAATCCCTTGACGGAAGCTCCATATTGCAGCCCATGCAGCGGCCGTCCTTGAGCATCGTGACCGGCTGCGGCCTGTTTTGCTTGATGCGGTTATAGCGATCCAGCAGCGCGGGCTCCACCTTGGAAGCCGCGAGTTCGGCCGCCTTGCGCAGCTTTTCGAGCGTATCGGAACCGGCGCGGAGCTCGTCTTCGTGCTGCTTTTTGAGCGCCGCAAAGTCCTTTTGCGCCTTGCTCACGTTCACGAGTATCTCTTTGAGCCGTGCTTCTGTCTCTTCCGCCTTCTTCTGGACGGCCACGGCCCTGCTTTTCTGCTTGATAATATTATCATAAGTTGTCTCGTACTCATGAACGAGATCGCGGACAACGTTATAATCGAGTTCTTCCGGATCCATCTTCTCATATTCGCCGATATTTTTGTGCTTTTTGTTAAGCAGTTCTATCATGCGGTCGTACTGAGAATCGATCTCCAAAAGCGCGTTCTGCTCGACCAGAGCCTTATTTTCCATATCACGAAGCACAGCCTGCTGCTTCTTTAAATAATTCTGCAGCTTGATGAGCTGTTTGCGTGTCGGCGTATTCTTCAGTTTTTTCTCATAAGCCTCGAGCTCAGCGTCTGCCTGCTGGTACTCATACAGTAAAGCCAGCTTATCCAAATAATCGATCCTCCCTGCTCAACGCACCGGTTCATCCGAATGCGTATGGTGCCTTATCATTTTCAGCCTTCATGAGACCTAAATCTAATTGTACCTCATTTACGTATGATTGTAAACTCATATCTATCCGGTCGGCGAACGCACATTCCGTATGATAGTGCCCCGCTTCGATGAGCAGCAGCCCCGCCGCCGTCGCCTCGATGAAATGGTGATGCTTCGCTTCACCCGTCACAAGCGCCTGCGCGCCCTCAGCTGCGGCCGCCGATACAAACTCGCCGCCGCTGCCGCCGACCACGGCCACGCGCGATATGCCGCCGCAATCCGTCTCCGATAATCTGACCGCACCCACCCCGAGCGCGGCTTTCACATGCGCGGCCATCGTTTTTTTGTCGAGCGGCTGCTTTAGCTCGCCCACGCGCATCAGCGATTCTCCCTCACCGTCAACAGTCCGGACGCCCGTCAGGCCAAGCTTTTGCGCGAGCGCGTCGTTGATGCCGCCCGCCGCGCGGTCAAACGTGGTATGCGCGGCATAGAGCGAGATACCGGCGCGTATCAGCGTCATGAGCACTGCGCCCGAACCCGACGCATCGCTGATGGACTTCAGCGGCGAAAAGATCAGCGGATGATGCACGAGCAGCATGTCGCAGCCCTTTTCCTGCGCCTCTTTCGCCACGGCCATCGTCGCGTCAAGCGCGATCAGCGCGCGGCTCACCGTATTCCCGCAGCACAGCAGCAGCCCCGAATTGTCCCAATCATACGCAAGCTCTTTCGGCGCAACCGTCTCGACGATGCGGACAAACGCCTCAATGGTTACAGGCATTTTTTGACCTCTTTGTAGGTTCTGAGCCGCTCGTCGATCTCGCTTAGCAGTTCCTCTTTTCTGGCCGCTTTGGTTTTTACAAGCTTGCCGCGAATCGACTTGGTCTGATCGATACGGTGATCCACATAATATTTGAGCAGCTTCGGCTTTTGCTCCAGCAGCACGGGGCCAAACTCCAGTTCAATGTCATTAAGCGGCCTACTCTGTCCTCTGACCGCGCGCATCACCGGATAATAGTGCCTGTTCTCGAGCACGAGGTCTTCGGCTTCAATCACGTAGCCATTCTCGGTGAGCCATTTGCGCAGCACCCCCGAGCCTTTGTTGCAGGAGAGCACGAGCCTGTCAGGCAGCTTATCCCTGCCGTTTTCGAGTATCGAGGTGATGAGCTCGCCGCCCATGCCGGCCAGCACGGCGGTATCCGCCTCGCCCTGTTCCACCACGCCGAATCCGCTGCCCTCTCGCAGCGACACGGCAGTCTGGAGCCCTTTCGCGATTACAAGCCTGCGCGCCTTATCGAGCGACCGGCCGCTGATATCTCCGCAAACCGCGTATTTGGCGCGGCCGTTTTTAAGCAGCCATACCGCCACCTTTCCGTGATCGCAGCCGATATCCGCCACCGTTTCCGATTCGGGTACCATTGTGACAATGGCCTTGAGCCTGTAAGACAGCATGCCGTTCCCCCTTTGCATAACAGAAGCAGCTTTTAAGCTGCCTCTCAGTTTGATCACTATGTGAATCGGCTCTAATCCAGAAAGTCTCTGAGCTTTTTGCTGCGGCTCGGATGGCGGAGCTTTCGCAGCGCCTTGGCCTCAATCTGGCGGATGCGCTCCCGGGTGACCATGAACTCCTTGCCGACCTCTTCGAGCGTGCGCGCGCGTCCGTCGTCAAGCCCGAAACGCAGGCGCAGTACCTTTTCTTCACGCGGCGTCAGCGTATCAAGCACGTCCATGAGCTGCTCTTTTAAGAGCGTGAACGCCGCGGCTTCGGCCGGCGCGGGCGCGTCGTCGTCGGGAATAAAGTCGCCAAGGTGGCTGTCTTCCTCTTCGCCGATCGGCGTTTCGAGCGATACGGGTTCCTGAGCGATCTTGATGATCTCTCTGACCTTATCTTCGCTGATGTCCATCTCGCGCGCCACCTCTTCGGGCAACGGATCGCGCCCGTATTGCTGGAGCAGCTGCCGCGACACGCGGATCAGCTTGTTGATCGTCTCCACCATGTGCACGGGAATGCGGATCGTGCGCGCCTGATCGGCGATCGCACGCGTGATCGCCTGACGGATCCACCATGTGGCGTAGGTCGAGAACTTATAGCCTTTGGTATAATCGAATTTTTCCACGGCCTTGATGAGCCCCAGGTTCCCTTCCTGAATCAGGTCAAGGAACAGCATGCCGCGCCCCACATAGCGCTTGGCGATGCTCACCACGAGCCTTAAGTTCGCTTCGGCCAGCCTGCGCTTGGCTTCGTCGTCTCCTTCGGCCATCAGCTTGGCAAGCTCCACCTCTTCGTCCGCGGACAGAAGATTGACCTTGCCGATCTCCTTTAAGTACATTCTGACGGGATCGTCGATACTGACGCCCTCGGGCATAGACAGATCGATATCCGCATCGACATCCTCTTCGTCGTCGCTTATATCCTTTTCAAGCTCGCCGTCGATGACGTCGATTTTCATCTCCTCGAGCGCGCCCAAAAGCTTATCGAGATTCTCGGCGTCGATTTCCGCGCCGTCGAGCGCATCGTTGATTTCCTTGTAGGTTAAAACGCCCTTCTTTTTGCCCGACTCGATAATGTCTTTGAGTTTTTCCTCTTTATCCGACTGGGAGACGACGCTCAGCGCCTGCAGTCTGGCGAGGTTCTCCTTGGACAGCGTCATATCGGCATCAGCCTGCTCAGGCGTATCCTTCGATTTTTGTCTCGCTTCCGCTTGAGCCGTCTGCTTAAACTGCTTTTGCTCTGCAGATACGTCCTTCACGGCGGGCTTATTCGTCGTCTTCGGCGGCATCGCCGGTTTTTTGTTCAAAATGCAATCACCCTATTCACTTAAACCTTTTTCAGGTTCAATTCTTTATCTATCTCGCCGATTTCGGCGAGCAGTTTTCTCCGCTCCTCCGCCGATGCGCTGCGAAGCGCTTCCATGAGCGCGTCCCTTTTGCTTTCCAGCTTATGAATGCGGATTCTAAGCACGCAGTCTTTCAGAAAAACAAGGGGGTCGTCAGCGGCTGTCATCACTCCCATAAGCCGTGCCGCCTCGCTACGGTCCTCTTCGTCATCAAGCTGCGATAATACTTCGGCATATGTTGGCTGAATTCCTCTTTTTACGCTGTCATATAATGCAGAAAAAATATTTTTATGCGATTTAAGCGAGAACTCATCCGCACCGATTTCATCCGCGACATCCGCAAAATATCTGATGTCAGCCATCGCACACGCCAAAAACGCGCTTTGCGGGCTGTCCGCGGCTTTTTCAGTCTTATTATACCTATAATTGGCATTAGTATTCTCACTTGCGGCCTTCTTATGCATTTGGCCCAAAATCGACGCCGCACTGTACCCCGTCTGCTCCGCCACCATTTCGGCATAGCGCTCGCGCCGTATCGGGCTCTCAATTCCCGCGATGATCTTCGACGCTTCGATCGCGTACCCTTCACGCCCGTCCTCGGTGTCGAGCATAAACTCGCGTTTCTTCATTTCGAGCCTGTATCCAATGGCCGACGGCGCTGTTTTGACCTTTTTGGCAAAACCGTTGAGCCCGTATTGGCGGATAAAGTCGTCCGGGTCCGTCCCCTCGTCAAAGCGAATCACGCGCACGCTGAAGCCTTCGGCTTCGAGTATGCCCATCGCCTTCTGCGTCGCGATCTCTCCCGCCTCATCGCCGTCGTACGCGATGAACACATCGCCGGTGTAGCGCTTTAAGAGCACCGCCTGCTCCTTGGTCAGCGCGGTCCCGAGAGACGCCACCACCGACTTCACGCCGCCCGCGTACATCGAGACCACATCCATATACCCTTCGACGATCACGACGCTCTTGATACTTTTCTGCCGCCGCAGCAGGTCGATACCGTAAAGGTTGCGGCGTTTGTTGAAAAGCGCGGTGTCCCGCGTGTTCAAATACTTGGGCGTCGAATTATCGAGCACGCGCCCGCCGAACGCGATGACCTCACCGAACACATTGATGATCGGGTACATCACGCGGTTGCGGAACGTATCGAACACCTTGTCGTTCTTCACCGTCACGAGGCCGCTCTCATTGATCATCGGCGCCGCATAGCCCTTCTCGGCCAGCAGCGACGCCACGCTGTCCCATTTGTCCGGCGCGTACCCAAGGCCAAAGCGCTTCACCACATCCTCACCGATGCCGCGCCGCTTTAAGTAAGCGAGCGCCTCGGCTCCCGCGGGCGACATCAGCGTATCGTGATAAAACCTTGCGGCGGCCTTGTGCATCTCGGCGATCAGCTTCTTTTTTTCCTTAACCTCACGGTACTGCTTGTCGTCGATCATCTGTGGCATGGGCAAACTGCAGCGCCGCGCGAGCAGCTCCACGGATTCGCCGAACGTGAGATTTTCCTTCTTCATGATGAAGTTCGCGACGTTGCCGCCCTGCTTGCAGCCGAAGCAGTAATAGAGCTGCTTTTCACGGTCCACGGAAAAAGACGGCGTCTTTTCATGGTGGAACGGGCACAGCCCCCAGTACCTGCCGCCGCGCTCGGTCAGCGATGTATAATCGGAAATGACATCGACGATGTCACTTTTGCCGTACAGCTCAGACAGCCAGCCGTCGCTGAACCTTGCCACTAATACTTATACCAGCCTTTCGGAATATAGATTTCCCGGAACAGCGCCACCGCGTACCGGTCGGTCATGCCCGCAATATAGTCGGTCACCGCGGTTTTGAGCCCGTACACCTCAACGCGGCGAAGAGCGTCTTCGCCCATTTTTTGCGGCTGCGCCATGAAAAGCCCAAACAGCATTTCAAGCATGGCTTCGGCCTTGATCTCCTCCGTCTTGGCCGCGGACCCAAGATACACCTCGTCGAACATGAACTGCCGCAGCGCTTCGGTCAGCGCCGCCACGCCGCCCGACATGGCAACCTGCGGCCTGCCCGCGCTGCTTCTCACGACATCCGTGATCATCGTGTTGATGCGCTCGCCGTGCGTCTGCCCGAGCCCCTCGGCGCATTCCTTCGGGATGCCGCTGATGATGCCCGCGCGCAGCGCGTCGTCGATATCGTGGTTGATATAGGCGATCCTGTCCGAGAGATTGACGACCATGCCTTCAAGCGTCTGGGGCTTGCCCGATTTGCGGTGGTTGAGTATACCATCGCGCACCTCATATGTCAAATTGAGCCCCGTGCCGTTTTCGAGCAGCTCCACCACGCGCAGGCTCTGCTCGCTGTGCTCAAAATGGCCGGTCAGCTTTTGCAGCACGCGCTCCCCCGCGTGCCCGAAAGGCGTGTGCCCAAGGTCGTGCCCGAGCGCGATGGCCTCCGTTAAATCCTCGTTGAGGTTCAAACAGCGCGCGATCGTCCGCGCGATCTGCGAAACCTCGAGTGTGTGCGTGAGGCGCGTGCGGTAATGGTCGCCCTCGGGAGAGAGAAACACCTGCGTTTTGTGCTTTAAGCGCCGGAACGATTTGCAGTGGATGATCCGGTCGCGGTCACGCTGAAAAACCGTGCGCAACGGGCACGACTCAATGGGGCGCTCGCGTCCTTTGGATTGCGCCGCTTTGGCCGCATACGGCGACAGCCGCTCCAGCTCGTTTTTCTCACTGATTTCGCGGAAATTGGCCTCGTTCATATCCATACATAATATTTAAACACGGAATGAAAAAGTCCTGCACGAGGCGTACAAATTTTCGATATGTTCATAAAAACCTCATAAACAAGCAATAACTGAATCATGCCTCCATTTTTGTACTGTTATCTTCTTATATTGCGCTATGTTTTTTACGTCTGAGAAACTGGGTGCAAATCAGCAGAACGTTGACACATGGGCTCCAACCTTCCCCGAACAATCGATACCAAAAGATCCTTCCCGGTCTTGAAAAGTACCGTTTCCGGCATCGTAAAAAGAAGATAACGTAATCTAGATCAGTTCTGGGGATTGGTGACAACAATAGGATTCGTATGGTATAATGATGCAAATTAAGTTATTGGAGGGCAAAATGAAGCGTATATTCTTGTTTTTTTTAACTGTTGTAATTCTTGTGGGGCTTATTGGCTGTTCAGAAATCAATCCTCAAACGGTATCTGCAAGTGTAGAACCGACTTTAGAGCCAACACCCGAACCGACGCCGGAGCCGACGCCGGAGCCGACGCCCGAACCGACGCCGGAACCAACGCCAGTTTATGTGCCATTAGAAATTATCGAATATAAATTGGGTACTGATTCAATTGGAACACCGGAAATATCCTTAAAAATTCAGAACAACAGTGAATTTGCTGTTGATGCTTTTGATTTTTATATAATTAGCTACGACGCCTACGGAGAAATTTCAAAACAGTATGACGTTTACGACATGGTAAGTTGTACATACCAGGATACACCTATAGAAGCTGGCAAACATACATCATCAACGACATGGACATTATATGGTATAAACACTGCGAAAACTGTAAAAATAGCTTTTGCAAAGTATCACTTCGTTGATGGTGATTCTGTCGAAGTTCTAGAGGATCAGCTTAATTGGATTGAATTTGAGTAAAGCAAAACGTTTTAAAAGCACTCTAGCAAGGGTGCTTTTATGATTCGAAAAAAAGGATGTGATGATATGGACGAGGAATTGATATTTCAGCATAAAAGTAGTTTCTGCGTTTTTCGCGGTAAGCTTCGGCTTTTTATTCCTTCTTGCATTTCATGATTGAGTATCTAGCTCTCACGATAGTTTGAGCCTTCCTGTATTTCACCAATTGGAGAGATGCAAAAAGGACAGAGCCGAAGCTCTGTCCTTTGCGTGTGCCTTAATTACGCCTGTTTCTCAAGTATCGCCGCATGCGCCGCCGCAAGCCTTGCGATCGGCACACGGAACGGTGAGCAGGACACATACTGCAGACCGATATCATGGCAGAACTTGACCGAGCTGGGCTCACCGCCGTGCTCGCCGCAGATACCGAGCTTGATGTTCGGGCGCGTCTTTCTTCCGAGCTCGGCCGCCATCTTCATGAGCTTGCCGACGCCCTTCTGATCCACCTTCGCAAACGGATCAGACTCGTATATCTTCCTGTTGTAGTAATCGTCGAGGAACTTGCCCGCATCGTCACGCGAGAACCCGAACGTCATCTGGGTTAAATCGTTCGTGCCGAACGAGAAGAACTCGGCTTCCTCCGCGATTTCGTCGGCTGTGAGCGCCGCACGCGGTACCTCGATCATCGTGCCGACCATGTATTCAATCTTCACGCCTTTTTCGCAGATGACCTCTTCGCAGGTTTTCACCACAACGTCCTTGACAAACTTGAGCTCTTTGATTTCGCCGACCAGCGGAATCATGATTTCGGGCTTGATCTTGGTGCCCTTCTCCTGAGCCACTTCGATAGCCGCTTCCATGATGGCGCGCGCCTGCATCTCGGCGATTTCCGGATACGTGACAGCCAGACGGCAGCCTCTGTGCCCGAGCATCGGGTTGAACTCGTGCAGGCTTGAGATCGTGAGCAAGAGCTCTTCCACGGGAATGATCATTTCTTTGGCGAGTTTCTTGATATCATCTTCCTCTGTGGGCAGGAATTCGTGCAGCGGCGGATCGAGCAGGCGGATGGTGACAGGCAGCTCGCCCATCGCCTCATAAATGCCCTTGAAGTCTTCCTTCTGCATCGGCAGCAGCTTGGCAAGCGCACGCACGCGCTGATCCACCGTCTTGGAGACGATCATTTCACGCATTCCGGGAATTCTGTCCTCATTAAAGAACATATGCTCCGTGCGGCAAAGGCCGATGCCTTCCGCGCCGAACCGGATGGCCTGTATTGCGTCATTCGGTGTGTCCGCGTTGGTTCTCACCTTGAGCGTCCTCACCTCATCGGCCCATTCCATGATGGTGCCGAAATCGCCGGTCAGCTCGGCTTCGAGCGTCGCGACCTTCTCGCCGTACACCATGCCCGTGGAACCGTCGAGAGAAATGTAATCGCCTTCATTGTAGACCTTGCCGCCCACTGTCATCGTCTTTGCGCTTTCGGAGATCATGATCTCGCCGCAGCCCGATACGCAGCAGGTGCCCATGCCTCTCGCGACCACAGCCGCGTGAGAGGTCATGCCGCCTCTGGCTGTCAGTATGCCCTTGGACGCATACATGCCTTCGATATCCTCCGGCGATGTCTCAAGGCGGACCAGCACAACGTCGTTGCCCGCTTCCGCGGCTTCCTTGGCTTCTTCTGCGGTGAAATAGATTTTGCCGCAGGCAGCGCCCGGAGACGCCGCAAGGCCCTTCGCGATCGACGTGGCGCTCTTGATGGCCTTGGGATCGAATGTGGGATGCAGCAATGCGTCAAGCTGCTTGGGCTCCACCTTGAGCAGCGCTTCCTGTTTGGAGAGCTTGCCTTCCGCCACGAGATCCACAGCGATTTTCAGCGCCGCGGCGGCGGTACGCTTGCCGTTTCTTGTCTGAAGCATGTAGAGCTTGCCCTTTTCGATGGTGAACTCCATGTCCTGCATGTCGCGGTAATGATCCTCGAGCGTCTGCGCGATCTTTGTGAATTGCGTATACACATCGGGCATCGTATCGTTAAGCTCGGAAATTGCCCGGGGTGTGCGGATACCGGCCACCACGTCTTCGCCCTGAGCGTTCATCAGGAATTCGCCGTACAGCTTCTTCTCACCCGTTGAAGGATTGCGTGTGAATGCCACGCCTGTGCCTGAATCGTTGCCCATGTTGCCAAACACCATCGCCTGCACGTTGACGGCTGTGCCCCAGTCGCCCGGGATGTCGTTCATGCGGCGGTATACGATGGCGCGGGGGTTGTCCCACGAGCGAAACACCGCTTTGATGGATTCCATCAGCTGAACCTTGGGCTCCTGCGGGAATTCATTGCCCATTTCCACAAGGTAGAGCGCTTTGTATCTTTGAACAACTGTCTTTAAATTTTCAGCCGTCAAGTCCGTATCGTGCTTGGCGCCGTTTTCTTCTTTCACATCGTCGAGAATCTCTTCGAATTTTGCTTTGGGGATGCACATCACAACATCCGAGAACATCTGAATGAAGCGTCTGTAGCTGTCGTACGCAAAACGCTCGTTCTGCGTGAGCTTTGCAAGGCCTTCCACCGCCACGTCGTTAAGACCGAGGTTTAATATCGTGTCCATCATGCCCGGCATTGAAGCTCTTGCGCCCGAGCGAACGGAAACGAGCAGCGGGTTGACGGGATCACCGAATTTCTTCTGGTTGATCTCCTCCATTTTGACCATGCCTTCATTGATCTGTTCGACGATGTCGTCGGCGACTGTTTTGCAGTCTTCGTAGTAGCGCGTGCACGCTTCCGTCGACACAGTGAACCCTTGGGGAACAGGCAGACCGAGCCCCGTCATCTCCGCCAGGTTCGCACCCTTGCCGCCCAGGAGATTCTTCATTGAGGCGTTGCCTTCGCTAAAAAGATACACATACTTTTTTGACATTTACACTTCTCCTTCAACTTTTTATAAGGCTTAAATAGCCCTGTCAAATTTCCAGCCAGAAAATTATACCGCATTTGAAATTTAAGCACAACATCAATTATGCATGAACCTTGCCTTATCTATTCTTTCCCAGCGCGTTTTCGTGAAAGAATATACATGCAGAGGTATTGACATATGCTTTTCACCGCCGCTAGAATTTTAACATATCGACGAATCGAGGTCAGATTTTGAGAGGTAACCGTACAGGCTTAAAAAAACGCATAAACAAACTGAAGCGGACCGCAGCGGCCCTCTCCCTTGCCGCCGTGCTGTGCCTGACCGGCTGCGCGCCCTTAGCTCCGGAACCGCCGGTTTCCTCAAGCCCGGCCGCGGGAAATGACCTCGGTGTGATGGTCATTGACGTCGGACAGGGCGACAGCATTCTTGTTGCTTTCGGTTCAGATGATGTCATGCTGATTGACGCGGGCGAGCAAAAAGACGCGGCCGCCATCAAAGAAGAGCTTGATGAACGCGGCATATCGCAGATCGACGTGCTCGTCGCCACGCATCCGCATGCCGACCATATCGGCGGCATGGCCGAAATTATCGGCAGTTGCGAGATCGGCCGCGTTTACATGCCCGACATGCGCAGCGATTCCAAAACCTATCAAAAGCTGATGGATACCATCGAAAAGCACGGCATTCCAATAACCGTCGCTTATGCGGGAGAAACGTTTCATCTTGGAGATGCCAGCTGTACAATCGTATCACCCGATAAGGATGCCGATAAAGACGCGAACAACGAAAGCGTGATGCTGATGGTGGACTATTTGGATACCGAATTTTTGTTGACCGGAGACGCGGAAGCGTGGGCGGAATCGGAGGTTTTAAGCGCGGGATACGGTATTGACGCCGATGTGCTCAAAGTGGGCCACCACGGCTCTTACACGAGCACATCCGAAGCCTTCTTGAAAGCCGTTTCGCCCGATTTTGCGGTGATCAGCTGCGGCAAAGGCAACGACTACGGCCATCCGCATCAGGAAACGCTCGACCTTCTTGATAAATACGATATCGACACGCTGCGCACCGACGTTTCGGGCGATGTGCTGTTTGTGACGGACGGGCATACGCTTAAAACCGTGCTCGGCGATTGAGCCAAACGGCGCGCGCTCGTTTACTTTAAACTCTCCATCACTCTGCGGTGGGCGTTTTCAATCGTGCTTCGCTCCATATCCTGCCCAAGCCAGATATTGACCGACATCACGGCCTGAAAGAAAAGCATATCAAGGCCGTTCTTTGTTTTTGCGCCGAAGCTTTGCGCTTTTTTCAGGAATTCGGTGGGCACATACGACGTGTCGTAAGCGAGCTTAAAGCTTTCATAGGTGTGCGGATGGATGAAGACCTCGGAGGCTTTGCCGCCGATATCCACCTTGGCGGTGTTGAAAGCGGCATAAAACTCATCGTTGTCCGACAAGCCTTTTATGGTCTTGATTCTGTTTTTGTGATATCTTTTTTGCAGGCTTTCCATGAGCTCCGCCGCGTGCGCCTCATTACGCGACAGCAGCGTTAAAAAAGCGCCCTTATCGAGCAGAACGCTGGCCACCGCGCGCGCGACGCCGCCCGCTCCGATAAGCAGCACGTCCTTGTCATGCAGATCGCCCGCAAAGCCGATCAGGCTGCGCGTAAACCCGTCGATTTCCGTGTTGTAGCCGATCAGCTTTTCGTCCTTCACCACGATCGTGTTGGCTGTCCCCGCTTTTTTCGCCGATAAATCAAAATTATCAAGATGCGGCATAATATCCCGCCTGTAAGGCGCGGTGGTATTGAAGCCCGCAAACTCCATGCGCAGTATGGGCAGCGCGGCTAAAAACCTTTCTTTGTTCGGCACGGGAAACGGAAAATACACGGCATTCCATTTGATTTCATCAAAAATCGTATTGTATATATGCGGGGAATAAGAATGCGAAATGTCTTCCCCGACCAGCCCGAAACTCAAAAAATCGTGCATCTTTTTCACCCGCTAAAAAAAGCTCTTTTGTTAATGTGGATTTCAAACATCATAACATATTATATTTCATAAAAAAATGGCTTTTTTAAAGAAACTTTGATGATTCATTTCGCGAACAGCAGCGATGGCGCGGTTTTGAGCTCTTCACGGTTTATGTGATAGCATGTCTTGAATCAGGGCAGAATATTGGCGGAGGTGACGGTAATGAAAACAAGAAAAGCGCGTAAAATGAAATCCACGCAATACTCAAACGACATGATGAATTGTGAAAACAAGTCGGTCAAGCCCGTGGAAAACGACAAAAACAAGGACACCGAACTCTAAAGACGCAGAATTTTTTTGTTATGCCCTCGGAAGCTTCGTGCTCCCTGGGGAATCCGTAACCAAAAAAGAAGCAGCCAGCGAGATTGCTCCCGCCGCTGCTTCTTTCATTTCATGCTATTTATCCCATTTGGTTGAGATCGCCGACGGTCACGACAGCCTTGTACTCCTGTCCGCTGCGCCATACCGTGAGTTCAACCTGTTCCCCTATCGCGTGGCTCTGCAAAATGGCGGTCAGCGCATCCACCGTATCCACCGCCGTTCCGTCGATCGCGGTGATGATATCACCGATCTGAAGCCCTGCCTTGGCAGCCGGGCCGTTCTCCGTCACATCCGCCAGCGTGACACCCGCGGGCGCACCTTCGGGATTGACCTGATGCGTTTCATCCACAAAGCAGGAGATTCCGATACCGGGCCGCTGAACGCTGCCAGTGGCGATCAGCTGTTCAATGATCGGCTTCGCGTGGTTGATCGGTATCGCGAATCCAATGCCCTCCGTGCCGATCGGCACGCCGTAATTGTCATACCCGGCCATGTAGGTTTTGAGCGTGTTGATGCCGATGACCTGGCCATTTAAGTTGACCAGCGCACCGCCGCTGTTGCCGGGGTTGATCGCCGCGTCTGTCTGAATGTATTCCTGACTGAACCCGTTCGTCGGAATATCGCGTTTGAGCGCGCTCACAATGCCCGATGTGACGCTGCCCGCGAGTTCCTCACCCAAAGGATTGCCGATGGCGACCACTGTCTCACCAACCTGAAGGACATCCGAATCTCCGAGCGCCGCCGGGGTCAGCCCTGTCGCATCGATCTTGATCACCGCGAGGTCCGTCGTCTTATCGGTACCCACGACGGTTGCCGGGTACTCCGTGCCGTCATAAAGCTTGATCTTCACGGTATCGGCGCCCTGCACCACATGGTTGTTGGTGGCAATGTAGCCGTCCTGTGTGACGATAATGCCTGTGCCGTATCCGCTCTCCTCCTGAGTGACTCCCTGCTCTCCGAGCATCGGCTGATTGACGCTGACCGCAACGCCCACGATGGACGGCCCCACTTCCTTGGCAATCTGCACGATCGGGCTCTCCGCCGCGGCATCGATATCCGGATTGGCTCCGCCGATTTCCGGCACATCGGTTGTCTGCGCGTTGTTGTCTGAAGGCGATGCGGCGTTATCCTGCGGAAGCATCGTAAGGTCACCCGACTGTCCGCCGTTGATATTGCCGATATTCGGCGCCACGAGGAATGTTCCCGCGGCGGCGCCTCCGAACAGGCATAGCACGATCAGCAGCGCAATCAGCCCGCCCCTTGACTTCTTTGGCTTGCTTGGCCTGCTCGCAGGGGTCCCCGTGTAAACAGGCTGCTGCCATCCCTGACCCCAGTTTTGATTTTGCTGTCCGTAAAATCCGTATCCGCCCGCCGCGGGCGGCTGCTCATATCCGCGCTTCTCGTCATCCCACCCTTGCGGTTTGTTTTCTTCGCCTTGGGGTTTCGATTCATCGTTCATGTGTATAACCTCCTAGGAACATTATTGCTGTATGAGTGTTATTATATACGCCGCTTTTTAACAAAGTGGAAACAAGTGGTGAACAAAACGTTACTTTGTTCCCTGACCTTCAAACGTTCGGGTCAGCGAAAACGTAAACGCCGTCCCCTTGCCCGGCACCGACTGCAGCGTGATCTTTTCCCCATGCTGGGATATGATACGCTTCACGATGGAAAGGCCGATCCCCGTTCCGGGCTTGCTCTGGCTGTGCGATTTATCCACCTTGAAGAAACGCTCAAACACATAAGGCTGGTCTTCCACCGGTATGCCTTCACCCGTGTCCGCAACGCTCACATACACCTTGTTATCGGCGGTTTGCGTCCACACCTTGAGCTCCCCGCCGGGCGGTGTGAATTTGACGGCGTTATCGATAAGATTGGTGATCACCTGCGAAATGCGGTCCTCATCCGCCCAGACAAAAAGCTTGCTGTCGCTGAGCCGGATGTTGACCTCAAGCTGCTTTTCCTCGATGCGCTGTTCAAACGTCAGTATGCTGCGGCGGATCAGCTCGTTGATATCGAACTCGCTGTATTCGATCGGGAACTTGCCCGACTCGATCTTGGCAAGGTTAAGAAGATCGGTGATCAGCGTGTTCATGCGTTTTGTTTCACCCAGCACGATCTGCAGGTATTTGTCGCGGTCCTCTTCCTCGATCGCGCGGTCGAGCATGCCCTGAACAAAGCCCTGAACCGAAGCGAGCGGCGTGCGCAGCTCGTGCGACACATTCGCGATAAACGTGTTGCGCAAACCGTCCTGCAGCTTTAAATCCTCGGCCATCTTGTTGAACGATTCAGCCAGCTCGCCGATTTCATCCTGCGTTTTGGGCTTCACGCGCCAGTCGAAATTGCCGCGCGAAAGCTCTCCCGCCGCGTAGGAAATATCCCTGATGGGCCGGACGATATATCTTGACAAAATGGACACGAGCACCGCCGCGACAGCCACGGAAATCAGCAGCGGTATAAACACCTGACGGAATATCGCATTGATGCCGACATTCACGTCTTTCACCGCTTTATGGACAACGATGGCTCCCATAATGGTGTCGTCTCCCCGAATGGCATCCTTTATCTTCAGCGGTATCTCCACCGACATCACCGTATCTTTAAACGAGCTGTTGACATTGGAAATATTTTGGACAATTATATCTTTCATCGCGTTAGCCGAAAAATTATATGTTTCGGAATTTGATTCGCCAAGAGTGCTCTGCCCTTCCGGATCGGCAACAAAATAGAATCCGCCGAACGGGTCGAGCAGCCATATCACTGTATGGTCACTGGCTGCTTTTTCAAGCAGCAGACTCTGTAAATCCTCGTTGGACAGTTCGCCGTAATAATTTTTCGTGCTCCAGTCGTTGATAATCTGCGCGTTGATCTCCATGGCATCCATCTGAGAGTTTAAAAACTGGCTTTTCAGCGTTTCAAAGAATATGCCCCCAAGCAGCGCAAACGCGATAAATATGATAAGCAGATACACGACAAGCATGCGGGCAAATAAAGATTTGGCCATTACCGGACCTCAAACTTATAACCGACGCCCCAGACCGTCTTGATTTCCCAATTTTCGCCCTGATCATAGAGCTTTTTGCGCAGACGTTTGATATGCACGTCCACCGTGCGCGAATCGCCGAAGAATTCGAAGTCCCATACCTGCTGCAGCAGCTGCTCGCGCGTGTACACCTTGTTCGGGTGAGACGCGAGAAAAAACAGCAGCTCGATCTCCTTGGGAGGCATCTCCACCACCTCGCCCTTATACGTGACAGTGTAATTGGATATGTCGATCACAAGCTCTTCGTATGTGATCTGCTTGTTTTCTTCCTCCTGCATGCCCGCACGGCGCGTGACCGCCTTAACGCGCGCGATGAACTCCTTGGGATCGAAGGGCTTCACGATATAATCGTCCGCCCCGAGCTCAAGGCCCAGCACCTTATCGAACGTCTCCCCCTTGGCGGTGAGCATAATCACCGGCACAGAGCTTGATTTGCGGATCGCCTTCAGCACTTCCCAGCCGTCCTTGCGCGGCATCATGATATCGAGCACCACGAGCGCGGGCGTGCTGCGCTCGAACGCGTCGATACCCGCCTGCCCGTCATAAGCCAGCGTGACTTTAAAGTCTTCCTTTTGCAGGTAGAGCTTGATGACCTCGCAGATGTTCTTATCATCGTCAACGACCAGTATATCCTTTGACATCTTTTTTTACCTCATTCGTCAAAATCACTCTGACACAACGTATCATGTTATCCCTATTATAATCCATCGGCAGACGGCTCACCAAGTCAGCCGCCTCATATTTCACCGATTATTCATAAAAGCTTCATACCTCGGTTACTTCTATGCCGTGTTTTTTAAGCAGCGCGGCTGTGACGCCGTCTCCCCCGCGCAGTCTGCCCGAAAACGTGCCGTCATAGATCCGGCCGCAGCCGCACGACGGGCTCTTGGATTTTAAATACGCGCGCGCTGCGCCGCACTTTTCCGCGAGCTCCAGCGTTTTTTGAGCACCCATCAAAAACTCGGCGGTTCTGTCGCCGCCGTCCTGCGCCATCACCCTTGCGCGGCCCGCGAGCACGTCTCCCCCATCCCCATCCACGATCTCGGACGGACAGCGCGGCGCGGGCAGCTTTGCGAGCATCTCGGGGCACACGGCCTTCACAAGCCCCTGCTCATACATCTTTTTTATGGTCTCATCCTCGCGGGCCTCGCCGTCATACCGGCATTTGATTCCCGCAAGACATGCGCTGGCAATATCCATCTATCACTTAAGCGTCACCACCGTGACGCCGTCCTCCCCTTCTCCGTACTGACCGGCCCGGTAGCTCTGAACATGCGCGTGCCCCTTCAAATACTGCCTCAAGCCGCTGCGCAGCACGCCGGTGCCCTTGCCGTGGATCAGCAGCACCTCGGTCTGCCCCGCGAGAAACGCTTCGTCAAGATACATATCCGCCTCCATGACCGCTTCGTCGAGCGTCATGCCCCGAAGGTCTACCGACATGCCGGGCGTTTCGCCGCTGCGTTTGAAGCCGCCGATCGATTTTAACTTTTTCTCGGGCTTCGCGGGCGCCACGTCGCTTAATGGCACGGTCAGCTTGAGCGCGCCCGCCTGCACATAGACGCTGCCGTCCTTGGGTGCTTTGAGCACCGTCGCTGAGACGTTGTGGCTCAAAAGCTGCACCGTGTCCCCCACGTTTACATCCTCGGGGCGCGTATCGCTTTTGGCCTCGGGCTTCGTAAGCAGATGCGACGCCGCTTCGCCGATCTTGTCGGACAGCGCTTTGCGCGACGCGTTGATGTCCTCCTGGCGCGCGGCCTTGGCCGCCTTGAGTTCCGCGATCACGCGCTCCGCTTCGTTGCGCGCGTCTTTGAGTATCTCCATCGCCTGTTCATGCGCCTTGTCCACGAGCTTTTGCGCTTTGTCCTGCGCTTTTTTGAGTTCAATGTCGCTCTTGTCGCGTATCGACTGCGCCGTGCGCCGGTTCTGCTCGGCCTGCTGCTCCTTGCGTTCGGCAAGCTCCTTCTGCCGGGCCGCCTCGCCGATGAGCTGCTCGAATTTGATGGTCTCTTCGGACATATGCTCTCTCGCGCGCTCGATGACGCTATTATCGAGGCCGAGCTTCTTCGATATCTCAAACGCGTTCGATACGCCGGGCACGCCCATGATGAGCTGGTACGTGGGGCTCAAGGTTTTTAAGCTGAACGCCATGCACGCGTTCTGGTAATATGCGCTCGCCGTGGCGAACGCCTTGATTTCGCTGTAGTGTGTGGTGGCAAGCACCGTGCCGCGCTTGCTTTCGAGCGCTTCGAGTATCGCCATCGCAAGCGCCGCGCCTTCGGCGGGGTCTGTGCCCGCGCCGAGCTCATCGAGCAGCACGAGCGACTCCCTGCCCGCCTTGTTCACGATGCGCGTGATGTTCGCCATGTGCGAGCTGAACGTACTGAGGCTCTGCTCGATGCTCTGCTCGTCGCCGATGTCCGCAAACACCTCGCGGTAAACGGGCAGCACCGTGCCGCCGTCCGCGGGCACGAACATGCCGCACTGCGCCATCAGGCAGAGCAGCCCCGTGAGCTTGAGCGTCACCGTTTTGCCGCCCGTGTTGGGGCCTGTGATAATGAGGCCCCGGTAACCGTTATCGATCGCGAGCGAAACGGGCACCACCTTTTTGGGGTCGATCAGTGGATGCCGGCCGTTTTTGATGATCAGCGTGCCGTCCTCGCTGATGTTCGGCGGCGATGCCTTCATCGAAGAGGCGATATGCGCCTTCGCGAATATCAGGTCCAGCGCTGTCAGTATCTCAAAATCAATTTTGAGCGCGTCGGTATAGCCGCGCAGCCGTTCGCTGAACACATGCAGTATGCGCTCGATCTCAGCGACTTCGGCCAGCTCAAGCTCGCGCAGGCGGTTGTTCGCCTCCACCACCTCCATCGGCTCGATGAACAGCGTCTGTCCGCTCGCAGACTGGTCGTGCACGAGGCCGCTGATGTGCCGCTTGTGCTCCTGTTTGACGGGCACCACATAGCGACCGCCCCGTGTGGTCACAATCGCGTCCTGCAGGTAATCCTTGTATTTGGCCGAGCGCGTGATCGCGCTGAGCTTTTCGCGAATGCCCTCGTTTTCGCGCAGCATGCGCCGCCGTATCGACGCGAGCTCAGCCGACGCGCTGTCGGAGAGCGTCGTTTCGCTTTCGATCGCGCCGTCAAGCTCGCGTATCAGCTTTTCATCGTAGTCAAGCTGCTGCGCCATGTCCCAAAGCCGCTCCGCGTCCGTTTCCTTAAGGCCGTTTCGCGCACGCCGCGCGGCCTTGAACACGCCGAGCACCTTAAGCAGTTCGCGGCACCCAAGGTCCGCCTCGGCTTTGAGCCGCGCGAGTTCCAGAGAGATATCCGCAAAGCCGCTCATCGGTGAGGATGCCGCGCGCATCAGCACGCTTTCCGCCTCGAGCGTTTCATTGAGCAGCTTTCGCGTCGCGGCGGCGGTGGTCTGCGGCTGCAAATTCAGCGCCGCCTCCTTGCCGCTGTCTGAGAGCGCCGCCTCAGCGAGCCGTTTCAGTATTTTATCGAATTCGAGTTTATTCAGTACTTTTTGATCCATTCGCCTTTTCCTTTGGTGATATCTTGTCCTATGATACCATTTTTAGGCGGACAAGAAAAGAAGCCATATCCTTGATTCAGCCTGATACAAGCGGCAGCCTTACCGTTCATATTGCCGTAATACGTTCAGCGCTTTAAGCGTTAAAAAACGGCTCGGCTTGCGGACTTCCTCCATATCAAAATGCACATTGCCTCTGTGCATGTTCTCCAGATACCATAAGCCGTCAGCCTTTCGCTTGCTCTTAAGCCATTGCAAAGCGGGCGCCATTCTGTCGTCATACAGGATGTTCGCTTTTGCAAAGAAATCGAGCGCGCGGAGCACATCATACCGATAGCGGTACGGGTACGACAGCTTTTTATACCGCACATCAGCGTCTGCCATGAAAAGCCCATTGCGGAAAAGAAATTCGATGCCCTCGCTGATAGCGGATTGCACCTCATCGCGCCGATGCGCCATAGAAGCCTTCAAATACTCAGCAAAGCCCTCCAATACGCATATGGTCGTATGCGCATCCCCGGCTTGAGATTCCCAGTCCCATGTGTACCCGCCGTCCGGCAGGCGTACGGACAGCAGAAAATCGACGAGCCGTGTAAGGCGCGGCTCATCCGCACAAAAATACGCCGCGTAACACAGCACCATCCCGTTGATGCAGATATCCGGCGGAAGCTTCGTTTTGGCAAAGTTGACGCTGCCGTCTTCATCCATGCATTCGTCAAACGCGCGCAGCACCATGCCCCGGCATGCCGGGCAATCCTGCGCGATGTACAGCTCATATAGATCAAGCAGTGTGTAGTGCGTGCTCGTCCACTTCGGCTGGTAATAATGCCGCCCCCAATGGCCGCTTTCGTTTCGGCAGGACAGAAACCGGCTGCCGAAGCCCTCGCTGGATATCCTGCCCTGCAATGGCTGCAAAACATCCTGCCCGGAACCAAGCAGATAAAGATGCGTCATGTATTGTATGGAGATGTCGCCGTCCAGCAGCCACGCGATTGCATTCTCCGTCATATCTTCTTCACCCCTGTTTGATGCCAAACGCGATCCATCGCCCGTCGATATCCTCGATGACGAACTCCTTGTTGTTGTAATCCGTCAGCGCGAGCGGCCTCACGATCTTCGCGCCTTTTTCCTTAAGCTCGCTCTGCAGCGCTTCCTGATGCATCGTGATGAAATACGCGTCCTCGCCGTAGCCGTAAAGCTCGCGGTTCGGATACACCCTGTCGGTGCTGGCTTGCGTGAGTATGATCTCCGTGCCGTCGCGATAAAGGCAGATGTGCGGTTCTTTAACGCCTAAATACTCCACGGCCCGGAAGCCGAGCACGTCCGCATAATACTGCGCTGTTTTTTTGATATCCGGCACAGGAAAGACGCAGTGCGATTCAATCAGCAATTTTTCCATAGCTGCCTCCGTATGATAGATGATCAATGGTATTATACCATATATTTCAACGCGCCGAAATGACCGTCGGAAACGGGCTGTCCCCTCGCCGACAACGAAGAAGGTTTATTCAGTCATGCAAGTCTCCTCCTCATTTTGCTGTAGCATAACATCCGGGCAGTGCTCCTCCCTCAGTCGCCTACGGCGACAGCTCCCTCCAGAGGGAGCCAAATTGGCGACTGCCGTAAGTTGGCTGATAAGGTGTCTCTTTGCGCCGCCTTCCCTAGGTGTGAATACTTAAAAAAAGAACCACCGAAGTGATTCTTTCATATTCATGCCGACCGATCAATACCCCGATACAGCGCTGATCACGCTGCCGTCCACGGCGTTGATTGACAGTACCGCCCACGGGCAGTCAAAGCCGGTTGTCTCCGTCCAATCTTCCACCTCTTTTGATTTTGTCCCGTAAAAGTTCCAAACCGGCACCAGCAGCCCCTTTTCCACCGAATTCTGCCCGGTAATGCGCATCAGCTCGAGCGATACTCTGGTCACGTTCACTTCAGTATTTCCACCGCCTTCCTGATACGCATACGAATTCTTTATCTGCTGCTCAAATCTCTCGGCGATTTTGTCAAACGGCAGAAGAGCCGCACGCTTCACCACTTTTTCGCCGATTTCGAGCGGCGACATCCATGACAAATCGATGATGCCGTTGTCATCAACCGTGACATCAAGGCTCTCATAGAACCAGCTGCCGATGTTAGCCCCAGCGGTATCTTCCGCATCGGTATACGACCGCGAATAGCCGCACGGCACACCGTCCACCATCCGGCACAGACGGACGAAGTAAGCGTTTTTTTGCGCTTCCCTCTTTTCATTGCCATACATGCCGGTATCACCGTCCTCCGCGAGATATATTCCGCAGATTTGCATATCGGTGATGTCGGCGCTTTTCAGCATATCTTCCACCTGCTGTATGGCCTTTACGGGGGTCAGCTTGAGCCGCCCAAGCACCACCGGATCACTGATCACCGTATTTTCTTCAATAGGGATAGACAGTCCGCTGCCGAAGCCTTCCGTTTTATCTTGCGGATCGACATAGCTGTACATCATCAATGCCATACGGTTAACAAAATAACCGCCCGTTTCGTCCGCATTGGGCTGCGTCAAGTCGTTATTATTGCTAACGTTCATATAAGAAAACGGCGCAGTGCTGTCATTGGGGTTTGTGCGGACATTTAGCCCCATATAATAAGCAACATGTTCTCCGTGCACAAACGGGTTCTCGCCAAGACTGAAAATCTCCTTTTTCCCAAGCTGTCCGTTTGACTCCGTGTAAACCCGTTTTTCCGGGGCGCTGTCATAAATCGCCTCAAGCTGCGCGATGCTTTCATCTATCGCCTCTTCCTGACCGGCAAATTCCGCCATGTCCTTCCTCCGATTGAAATTGACGATCATATCGTTGATTTCGTCCTTCGACATTTCCTCAGATGTTTCGTATATCTTCTGCCCCTTGAAAAGCGCTTTGATCATGCCATTCACCTGCTGCTGCGAAAAATCTGCCGCCTTCACGCGGATAATCGGCATGCCGTCCACCTCGGGGACTGTGACCGCGGCATCGGCTGCCAGCTTAAAACTGCCGCTCACCACGAGCTCGGCTTGATACATTGCGGGCGCATCCACCTGTTCACTTAAAGTCAATGCCGGATCAACGGTTTGAGCGGCCGCGTCGAGCATGGCCTGCTGGTCCTTTCCCACGATGATCGGTTCTTCGGGCGTCGTCTGGCAGGCGGCAGCTGTTGACAGAACAATCAGCGTGAGCACTGCGATAAATACAACTGCTTTGAACGATATCTTCATCACACACCTCACATGCACGTTCACAATACATCCCATTTAACACTACATATATCTATAATTTGTTATTTGAGCAATACAATTTTATATCTAAAAACAGCATATTTTTTACACATCCAGAAAAAATACCGATATCAGATTAAAGGAGATCATCCATGACAAAAAAGAACTTCCCCGAACAGCATCAGGCTCCGCCCGGCAAGGAGTGGGAAATGAACCCAAAGCCCGTTTACGACGATCCCGAAATAAAGGGCAGCGGACAGCTGCTTAATAAAACCGCAGTCATCACGGGCGGCGACAGCGGAATCGGCCGCGCCGTCGCGGTGGCGTTCGCCAAGGAAGGCGCGGATGTGGTGATTGCCTACTTAAAGGCCAACAAGGACGCCGAGGAAACCAAGCAGGCCGTCGAGAGCTATGGGCGAAGATGCGTCACCGTCTGCGCCGATTTGCGGCAGGAGCCATCCGCGCAGCAGGTGGTCAACGAAACGCTGGCGGCTTTCAATAAAATCGACGTACTCGTCAACAACATCGCCGTGCAGGTGCCGCAAAACAGCATCGCGGATATATCCGCAGAGCAGCTGGAGGACACGTTCCGCACCAATATATTCTCGTATTTTTATATGACCAAAGCCGCGCTCCCCCACCTCAAGGCGGGCAGCGCCGTCATCAACACCGCGTCTATCACCGCTTACAAGGGCAGCGCCGACCTGATCGACTACTCGTCCACCAAGGGGGCGATCGTGTCGTTCACGCGTTCGCTCTCGATCTCGCTGCTTAAAAACGGTATTCGCGTCAACGCCGTCGCGCCGGGACCCGTCTGGACGCCGCTGATCCCATCGAGCTTCTCTCCGCAGAAGGTCTCCGAGTTTGGATCGGATGTGCCCGTGCAGTACGCCGCACAGCCCGCACAGCTGGCGCCCACGTATGTGTACCTCGCGTCCCAAAGCTCCGGCTATGTATCGGGCCAGGTGCTGCACGTCAACGGCGGAGTGATTGTGGATTCGTAAACGCCGTCTGATTTATCGCATCCGAATCTGATATGATGTCAGCAGCCTGAGCCCCATGGTTTCCAGACATAAGCGCCGCGCAACTGGCCTGCCGATCAATCTAACTCTGCAAAACAACCCAATAAAACACAGTTTCCGTTTAGTTGTGAAACGCTTTGAAATCGCTTATAATTAAAGCAATACGGTTGAGGTGTTTCAATGAACAAGCTGGATGAAATCAAAAGCGCCGCGCTCACGCTGTTTGCGGTGAAAGGGTATGCAGCCACTTCCATGCAGGAAATTGCCGATGCGGTCGGCCTTAACAAGGCTTCACTATACTTTTATACAAAGGGCAAAAAAGAACTCTATCTTCTCATCATCAGCGAGCATCTGCAGCAGCTCAGAGTCGCGCTTGAACAGATTTTTAACACCCACAAGGAAGAGCCGCTTGATGTCTGGCTGTTTCTCGCCACGCAAACCATCGTGACGAATTCAAGCTTTGAAGCGATACTGTTCTGGAAGAAGGCACATTTGCTGGCCGTCAGCGATATCGAGGACGATTTTAAAAAACCGGTACAGAAAATTATCAGAGATAACAATCTTCATCTTAAATGCCTCGTCAATGCATTTTTATCCACGAAACAGATGACAATTGAAGAAACGCAGATTGCAGGATTCGTTTTCTCGTACGAAATATTCATACAGGGAATTCTTGACTGGCGGCTGCAAAACAAAGACGCCGATTTAACAAAGGAAATGCCCCTGCTTTGGGACGCTTTTTGGAACGGCAACCGGTTTTTCTTAAAATTCTAGCGGCAGATAGCCGAAAATTCATTTTATGAGGAGAGAGCTAACGTGACAAAAAAAATGATCAATATCGCGATGATCGGCGGCGGTTTTATGGGCAAAGCCCACAGCAACGCGTGGCTGCGCGTCGCGGAGTTTTTTGATGTGCCGTTTCAGCCGGTACTGAAGGTGATTGCGGGCAGCAAAACGAAGCTTGAAGATTTTGCCGCGACATGGGGCTATGAAGAGGTGACCTACGACTGGCGCAGCATTCTGGAGCGCGATGATATCGACGTGGTGGACATCGGGTCTCCCCCGTATCTTCACAAGGAGATGGTGATCGAAGCGGCCAAAGCGGGCAAGCACATCATCTGTGAAAAGCCTTTCTCGCTCTCGTATGCGGATGCCAAAGAAATGCTTGAGGCGGCTGAGAAGGCGGGCGTGGTTCACTACCTCAATCACAACTACCGGCGTGTACCGGCTGTGGCTTTCGCAAAACAGCTTATCAACGAAGGCCGCATCGGCCGCGTTTACCACTGGCGCGGCGCGTATCTGCAGGATTGGGTCACCGATCCGCACTTCCCGCTCACATGGCACCTTCGCGCGGAGCTGGCGGGCGGCGGGCCGCTCATTGACCTTTCGACGCATGCGATGGATCTCGCGCGCTATCTGATCGGCGAGCCGAGCGCCGTGAGCACGGTCAACAAAACGTTTATCACCGAGCGCCCATTGCCCGGCGAAGGTGCCGCGACATTCTCGGCAGGCAGCGGCATTGATTTGAGCAAAACAGGGCTCGTAACCGTGGATGACGCGTCGTTCACCGTCGTGGAGTTTGAATGCGGCGCGCTCGGCAGCGTGGAAACCACGCGGCTTGCGACAGGCTGTAAGAATGTCAACACATTCGAGATTTACGGCAGCAAAGGATCGATCAAATTCAATCTCGAAAGCATGAACGAGCTTGAGTTTATGGACGCCTCGCAGCCCGCCTCGGAACAGGGCTTCCGCCGCATACTCGTCACGGAAAGGCAGCATCCGTACCTGAGCGCGTGGTGGCCGGCCGGGCACATCATCGGCTATGAGCACACGTTCGTGAACGCGTTTCGCGATTTTCTGATGGCCGTAGACGGCAAGGAAGCGATCAAGCCGGATTTTCATGACGGCGTGCAGATACTGCGCATCGTTGAGGCCATGAAAAAATCAAGCTCCGAGCAGCGGCGCGTGGCGATCTCGGAGATCGGATGACAAGCCGCAAACATATAAGAGTGAGGTTATAACATGGCTCCTGAATTCATCAGCGAATTTGAAATCACATACGGCGTGTATCTTGATTGGGTCAGGCATCCCCTCGGCAAAAAAGCGAGGCGGAACAGAATGAAAAGGCTTGTCTGGAAAATGGCGGGCTTGCTCATTTCCGCCTTTCTGATCGTGCTCGGCATATCCATTCCGGATAACGCCGCCATGTTTATCGGTATTGCTTTTTCGGGCGCGATGCTCTATTTGGTTTTCCTGTATCCGAATACAGCGGCGAAAAATCAATATAAAAAAGCGATAGCCGAAAACGACAGCCATCCGTGGATAAGAACGCTGACGTTTACCGATGTGATCAAGATGTCGGACTTTCGCACTCAGGCCGAATACAAGTATTCACAGGCCACGCATTTATCAGAGGACAATCAGTACTTATATCTTTGGCTCGGCAGCGATTTTGTGCTGCGCGTTTTAAAAAGCGGCTTTACCAAGGGCAGCCCGCAGGCGCTTGCCGGGTTTATCGAATCAAAAATGAAAAAAACGAAAAAGAGCAAGAAAAGCCGCTGAATCACAGAGGCTTCAGTCTGTCGATAAACCGAAAACCCGTCATTCTGAGCGTGAGCGAAGAATCTGAAAATTGGCGCATAACGGCTACAGATTCTTCATTCGCTTCGCTCATTCAGAATGACAAAACGGACTTTTTATACTCTGAAACCGCTGAAACCGCAGCGGCTTTTGTAAAATGTCCCCGGTTATAATGAAATTCCATCAAGGCTCAGCGTTGTATTTATATTTATCATATATATCATATTGAGTTGTAGCCATTTTGATCGGTTATATGATACAATGGCAATAATTTTTAATACATTTAATTAAAATCGAAAGGATCGGAAGAAAATGGCTGATTATAAAGAGATGTGGGAAAGCCTTGGCATGGATGTGGAAAAGCACGCTCAACTGCTCGACATACTGCCGGGTTTTTTCGGCAGTGTGTACATGTCACAGCAAAACCGTCCCGAATCAATGGATTATTACAACTTCGTTGTCTCGGAAATCCACGGTGTACGCCCCACCGAACTGCTCGCGCATCAGCAGCAGGGCGGCAAGGTCCTCGGCACATTCTGTGTTTACGTGCCGGATGAGGTTGTTTTCGCAGCGGGAGCAATCGCCACCGGGCTTTGCGGGGGTTCGCAGTTTTGGGTCCCCGGCGGCGAAAAAGTGCTGCCCGCAAACACATGCCCTCTGATTAAAGCCTCAGTCGGCGCGCGTGTGGATAAGACCTGCCCCTTTTTCCGCATCGCGGATATGTATGTGGGTGAAACAACATGCGACGGGAAAAAGAAGGCATGGGAAATACTCGGAGAAGAGGTTCCTGTGCATGTGATGAATCTGCCGCAGATGAAACGTCCGCAGGATATTGAGGCGTGGGCGCAAGAGATCCGCATTTTTATAGGCAAGGTGGAGCAGCTCACCGGAAACACGGTCACAGCAGAAACGCTTGCGGCAGCCATCAGGCTGGTTAACGATAAGCGCAGGGCGCTTGCGCGTTTGTATGAAACACGAAAATCAGACATCGTTCCCATCAGCGGCAAAGACGCCCTGTTGGTTTCACAGATCGCGTTTTATGACGATCCGGTCCGTTTTACACAGATGACAAACAAGCTTTGCGACGAGCTTGAGGCGCGCATTGCCAAAGGCGAAGGCCCTTTCCCCGGCGGTACAAAGCGCATTATGCTCACCGGCACACCGCTGGCCATACCCAACTGGAAGGTTCACCACATTATCGAAACAGGCGGCGGCGCGGTTGTCGCCGAAGAAATGTGCACGGGGACGCGGTACTTTGAGAATCTGGTCGATGAAAGCAGGCAAACGCTCGACGAGCAGATTACGTCGCTTGCGGAGCGGTATATGGGCATCAACTGCGCCTGTTTTACCCCCAATACGAACCGGATCGACGATATCATTCGCTTAGCCAAAGAATACAGGGCGGATGGCGTCATCGACGTGAGCCTGAAGTTCTGCAGTCTGTACGACATCGAAGGCTACAATGTGGAGCGCGCGCTGAAAAGCGAAGGCATACCCGTGCTTGGCATCGAAACGGACTATACGGATCAGGACACGCAGCAGCTCGGCACACGCATCGGTGCGTTTTTAGAAATGCTCCAGAGTCATTAACGGTTTTTTAGCCGGGCGGGCCAGCCGCCCGGCTTTAATTTTCAGAAAGCGGCACAAAACATGTATTACGTAGGAATCGACATCGGCTCCACAGCCGCAAAGGTCGTCGTGCGCGGCGCGTCGTGCGCGCAATTTGTATTGCCCACGGGATGGAACTGCAAGCAGACGGCGCAGTCGATCAGAGAACGGCTGGCGGAGCTGGGCATTGATGTATACGATCGGAACGTTCGCGTGGTCGCAACGGGCTACGGGCGGGTCAGCGTGGATTTCGCCGACAAGGCCATGACGGAAATCACTTGCCACGCGCGCGGCGGCTATGGGCTCGTAAAACAGGACTGCACAATCATCGATGTCGGCGGTCAGGATACCAAAGTCATCGGCGTAAAGAATGGCGATGTCACCGGCTTTATCATGAATGACAAGTGTTCCGCCGGAACCGGTAAATTCGTCGAGATCATGGCGAACCGGCTGGGCGTGACCATCGATGAGCTTTTTGAGCTCGCGGCCGGAGGCCGGATACTCGCTCTGAGTTCTCTCTGCACCGTGTTTGCCGAATCTGAGCTCATCAATTACATCGGCGAGGGGCGCCCGAGAGAAGATCTGGCGGCGGGCATTATCGATTCTGTGGTCTCCAAGGTCTCTCTGCTTTGCGGCAGACAGAAGATTGAAGGGCAGGCCGTGCTGACGGGGGGCTTTTGCGAAAGCGCGTATTTTATTAAGCAGCTGGAATCTCGCCTGAAAACGCGTGTGGCCGCGTCACCGTTGGGCCGGTATACGGGCGCGCTGGGCGCGGCGCAGATTGCGCAGGAAATGGGATGACAGCTTGCGTTTTTTCTCATGCTGCCGACACTAAAATATCATTCAGATCGCTCGGATCGCCGGGGAAAACACCGATATCACAAGAAGTCGCTTGAAATCACAGCGGCTTTCGCTTTTTCATCCTGCCCGTGTCTCTCATCGCGACGGCATACGCCATGAACTCAGGCGTTTCCTCATCCATATCTCGCTGGGTAATGCCGCGCCAAAGCACGAGTTCATTCATCAGCCGCGCGCTGCCGTTTCCCATCGCTATGCTGCCCGTGGAAAGCTCAAAATCCATCGTCATTTCGTTGTCGTCGCTCACTCTGCGAAAGCGTTGTTTCATCCATACGAAAAAGGGCCTCCGGTTTTCCTTTTGCCGAGCGCGGTAATATACCGCCGTTGCGGCGTTATTCGGCAGGCGCAAAAACGCATAACGAAAACCAAATACGTCATCCGGCAACCGATTTACCGCTTCACGATAGCTCAGATGTGTTTTTCTCGCCCACTCTAGCCATTCTTCCTTCGGCGCATTGTCTTTCGGCATATCCGGGCCAAGCAGCACCTCGCGATGGTGCCTCATCAGCGCGTTATGCTTTAGCGTTTGCAGCTGATAGGGCATGGGTTCGGTTTCGATTGCGCCGAACGTTCCTATTAAATACTCTTTTAATTCGTCGCAGTTTTTTATGCGTTTCGCAGGCACGGCAGCTTTTCTGCAGGCTTCGAGCAGCCTGTTGATTTTTTTCTCTTTTGCCTTGCTATGCCGACCGTTTGATACAAATACCGTCGTAGGGCCGTCCGCACTTCCGATGATACCCACCGAACACGCATCGTCATCCGCTTCCCCCATCATAGTCTGTTCTTCCCGGGCAAGATTGGTTATGCACGTCACAAATTCCGTCTTCGCCTCCGTGTACGCGTCGCGGTCGTGCTCATACTTTTGTTTGAGCTTAACCTTCAATTCGCCGTATTGAGCGGCAGCGTCAGCATGCCGGCGCAGATAGTCGCAGAAATGCAGTTCATCCCAGTCGCCCGTGTACCTCACATGGATATGAAAAACCCTTTCGGCAACCCCCTTGGGCGTGTAGCCTTTCATAAACGTCATATGCGGCGGCGGCTTACCCGGCTGGCGGCTGTATATATACCCGCTCTGCTTAAGCGTCTCGACGAGCATTTGCGTATCGCATCCGGGCGTGATTTCCAGCAGAATATCGATCGTAGGCTTCGCGATGAGTCCCGGCACGGATGTGCTCCCGATATGGCTGATCCTCTCGATGTTTTCATCGCCGATCAGGCTTAAGAGCGTTGCCCGTTCTTCCTCATACCAAAGCTTCCATTCTTCCCGGTGGTTTTCAAGTATGACCGGAAACAGCTGCCACAGCTCCTCATTGGTCATTTCAGAAAGAGGCTTCGTCATTTCCGCTCCTTTGCGCATGGCTTTCCGCCGTCAGCGTGCCCGTCGTGTATTCCCTCCGCCAGCTTTGATTCAAGATACCGCGTTCTCACCCCGCGGTATCCTTATGACTCTCCCACAGCGTTTGAACAGCCTCGTCATACTGCTGCGGCAGGGAGATCAGCGAATCGCCGTATGTCATCGTTTGCATGCACGGCTCTGTGCCGTCGTCAAACACATAATAGATCTTTCCGTCCAAACCGGTCAGGCAGACATACTCCCGTTGCGCCGCCATATCCGCGCCGGGCCTGTATTCTTTTGCCGACTCGTAATACGCAATGATATCCTGAACAACGCTTAAAGATTGACTGTCTTCGATGTACACACGCCCAGCGGTGCGGCCGTTTTGACACATGTCCAATGTGGCGGCGGACCGCGTGACATACACATCGGCGGGCCCGTCCGCTCCCCCGATGATACCCACGCTCATACCGCGCGTTTTCAAAAGCCGGTATATGCTCCACATATGCCCGTTGGAGAGCTTTGCGAGCCAGACCTCAGCATCCATCAAATATACGCGGTATTCGGCGTATGTATCCTTATAAACGGCATACTGGCTGCATACAGAATACGCCGCAATATCCGGCACGGAAAAACCGTCAAGCACAATCTCTTTCTCAAACAGCGCATTGAAATCCTCCTGACTGACGTCCAACAGCGCGGCTTTTCCCCCGATCTCCTCAACAGTATCATTTTGCGGATCGATGATACGCAGCTTGTCAGCCGTGATTTCAAAATACGGCATATAGCCTTTGGCCGCAATAAACGAACCGAGCGGATTGACATAGACGTTATCCCCAAACTCGTAGATGCCTTCGATACTCTCGTCTTCGGGCGGGGGCTCAACCACATGGGCGCTGATTTGCGGCTTTGGCGTCACTGTTCCTTCCGTCGCCGCGCTCTGCGCTGCCGGTTTGTCCGCGCTGCAGGCCACAGCCGCAGCCACGCATAATAACAGCGCAAGAGCGAGCAGCCATGCTTTCGGTTTTTTATATCCCAGCACGTTCTTAACCCTCACCTTCACAGCCGATTCGCCGAAGAACAGCGGTCCTGCCGCGGAAAAACGCAGGTGTGCGCCGACCGACAGCAAAGACAGGCTGTAATCGCGCTTCGAACCGATCAGCGATACCGCCCTCTCATCGCAGCTCATTTCCATATCCCTTATCATACACAGGTATGCAAGCCACACCAGCGGGTGGAACCAGTAAACCGACAGAATTATAAACGCGAGCGGCTTGACCACATGATCCAGACGGCGTATATGGTGCCGCTCGTGGCAGAGAATGCATATCTTCTCCGTTTCGCTCATACGAAACGGGATATAAATCTTGGGCCTTATCATACCCAGTACAAAAGGCGATGCGGCGCCCTCGCACTCAAAGACGTTCCCTTCGAACCGAACGGCCCTGCGCACGGCCTGCCTGACCTTTAAATAGGAGATGACGCTGTACACGAGCATCGCCAGTATCCCGGCGCACCAAACGCAAGCGGCAGCGGCCGTCACGATTTGTACAGCATCTGTACCCGCTGTCCATTGTGCGCCTGATGGAGCGGCGGCGGATGGCAGAAGCGCAGACGGCACCGGCATCTGCGTCGTTGCCGGAAAATTTGCGCCTGTCGGTGACGAAACCGGCATATTGACAGCGTTTTGCGGCGTAAACAGCGCGGAAACATTGAAGATGCTGAATTTTGACGTGAATGACACGGGGCACACCAAGCGGAAAGCCGCTATGCTCCAGAGCGCGTACGAAAAAGCTTTAGGCGCTTTTTTCAGCAGCAGACGCACAACCCATATGGCCGCAATCACATATGAAGCGGTTACGCCCATATCGAGTATTTTTATAAACGCCGTTTCGAGAAATTCCATTATGGCTTCTCCTTATGCGCGTCAATGAGCCGTTTGATCTCCTCCGCTTCTTCTCTGGATATCGCCTTGCCGCTTAAGAATGCGGCCAGAAACTGCGGCAGAGATCCGTCAAACGTCCGCGCCAGAAACGAATCGCTTTGCGTCATTTGCACCTTTTCTTTGGGAACAACCACGCTGACCACGGCGTTGTCATTGCGAATGAGCCCTTTTTCGCACATGCGCCGTATCGCGTTGTATGTGGTCGATTTTTTCCAGCCCAGCCCCGCCTCGCAGAGCCTGACAAGCTCACCCGACCCGATGGGCGCGTTGTTCCATACGATTGTCATAAACCTGTAATCGCTGTCCCATATATCCAATGTGTCCATACCGCCTCCGGCGGGTTTATAATAATAAACCCCGGTAAGAGTTTATACTTATAAACCCTTATTGTCAAGAAGAAACTGCCGCTTGTTTTGGCGGCAGCTCAGGGTGTCAAAAAAGTCCTTTATGTCATTGCTATGGAAAGTTACTAATTTCGGTCGTCCAGTCCACTCCGTAGCCGCTTCGCTATCGCTCACTCGAAATGACATCTGGCACTTTGTCAGCAGCTTTACTTAAAAAACCTGTTGATCTCGATCTCGGCGTTCTCCGGGGAATCGCTGCCGTGAATGATGTTTTCGCTCGTGCTCGACGCATAGTCTCCGCGAATCGTCCCCGCCGCGGCCTCCTCAAACTTGGTCGCGCCCATCAGTATGCGCAGGCCGAGCACCGCGTTCTCGCCCTCGACGATCATGCCAAGCACCGGGCCGGACATCATATACGACACGATGCTCGGGAAAAAGGGTTTGTCGGTGAGATGCGCGTAATGCTCGCGCAGTATCGCCTCGTCAAGGTTCATCATCTTCGCGTCCGCGATGCGGTAGCCCTTGCTTTCGATCCGCGCAATCACCTCGCCGATGAGTCCTCTTTTGATGCAGTCGGGCTTGAGCATCGCGTATGTTCTTTCAATAGCCATGTTTATAGTCTCCTTAAATATATTTTATATCGTCACCGGCGAAGCCGCCGGTCATTCAACCGCTCCGAAATATTCTTCGAGGCACTCGCCGCTTTGCTTCATGGCCCTTGCGGCCTCCACGCCGACAAAACGCCAGTGCCACGGCTCATAGATCACCTGGGTATACTCCTGCTTGTCCTGCTTATATCTGAGCGTGAACCCGTAATCCTGCGCGTTGGCATTGAGCCACTTAAACGCGTCGGTTTTCGCATAGCCCTTGTCGCGCTTCGTGTAAGACGGCGTCACAATGTCGAGCGCGAGCCCCGTCTGATGCTCGCTCGTATTGGGACGCGCCGTAATCGTCGCGGCCTGCACCTCGGCATCCGCACGGCTGTACCCCTTGGCAACGTGGGCGTCCACCTTCTGCTGATACAGCTCATTCTGGCGGTCGAAGCTCCGGTAAGCGTCCACAAGCTGGAATTTCACACCGTCCTCCGCCGCATCGTCAAAAATCTCCCGGCAGATATCGAAAATGCGTTTGTCCACCTGCCCGCCCTCAAAATCCGCAAGCTCAACCCCAAAGCCAT
Source organism: Bacillota bacterium (assembly GCA_023461435.1). Lineage (GTDB taxonomy): Bacteria > Bacillota > Clostridia > Christensenellales > SZUA-584 > SZUA-584. The sequence continues at coordinate 33,273 of JAEYLC010000010.1, read as the reverse complement.
CGGACAGCGGGCGCGACGGATTAACGAGCACGGCCGCCCAGTCTCCCGCGGGGACCCCGCCGTCCGGCGTATGCCTGCCAATCAGATAATCCCGGCTGACATAACCCTCAGCGTCCTTATAATGAATCCGTGCCCATCCGTCCTCATAGGCAATCACATCCGCGGCCTCCCCTGCGGGCAGCGAACCGAGCACCGCGCTGTTTTTATCGGGGCTCTCGCGGATATTGACAGAATCTTTGGCCGTACAGACAGCCTGCCCGATGTACGCGGGTGTTTGAACCGGTGACGGCGTCGGTGCGGGCTGCGGCGTCTGGTCCGGCGGTGTGGTGGGTACCGCGGTGGGCATCGGTGTCGGCGCGGGCGCTGCCGCTGGCGTTTCTTCAGCCTGAGAAGGCGCCGGGCTTTCGCTTTGTATACCGCACCCGCCGGACAGCATGAGAAGAGCGGTCAATATGAGCAACAAACCGGATCTTAAAACGGATGTGATTTTACGGGGCTTTTTCTGTTTCCTCAAACGATATTTCCTTGTTGTTTTTGTTTCATTATAACACAGAACATGCGCATTAAGCACCGTATCTTGTCTTGCCGACGCTTTGGCTCATAAAAGGACGGCTATCCCCTTGTATTTTTTGCCTATTATTGTTAATATAATCGCATACCTTTCTGATATGACACCTTCATGGAATGACGAGGACATGCGCATGAAAAAAGAGATTCGCATCATCATCACCGACAACTGCGTTGAATTTACCGAATTATTCAAATCCAGACTAGAGCTCTATCCGGGCATCAAAATTGTGGGCATCGCTTATAACGGAAACCAGACGATGGATCTGCTTAAAAAAGAAAGAGCCGACTTCCTGCTGCTTGATATCGTGATGCCGGAAATGAACGGTTTAGAACTGCTGCAGCGCATCAAAACGGCGAAACCAAAACCGGTTGTGATTGTCGTTTCCGCCCTTGGAACAGATGTCATTATCCAAAAAGCGCTGGCCCTGGGCGCAGCGTGCTGTTTCAATAAGCCGGTCGATTGTGATAAGCTCATGGCTACGCTGAGAAAAATCGTTCGGTATCCGACCTGACAAGTCAATAACCGCTTTAATAAAAGCTGATATCCGAAAATTCGATGGCCACGGTGCTTTCAATATTCTCCGGGCTTGTGACAACCGTTTGATCGGAATTCGTATGATCATAAGGCAGCTCCACAAAAAAGCTGCTCCCTTTGCCATACTCGCTTTTCAGCCAGATGCGGCCCCCAAGCAATTCCGTAAGCGACTTTGATAACGCAAGGCCGATGCCGCAGCCTTCATTCGATCTCGCCAGTGACGTGTTGACCTGACGGAACCTGTCAAATATGATGTCCTTCTTGTCATCGGGTATCCCTTCACCGTTGTCTTTCACAGCGAGCAGCATCTTGTTTCCGCGGGTATGGAGCTCAATGCCGATGCTTCCGCCCTTGTGCGTATGCTTGATGGCGTTGGAGAGCAGGTTCAGCGCGATCCTCTCAATAAAACCGCTGTCCGTAAAGATCAGCCGGCTCGGCAGGTTCGATAAAAAATCAACTGCCAGCGCGCGTTTTGACGCGTAAAGCCGGATGGACTGAACGATATTTTCGAGCAGCCCGACGATATCCACCAATGACCGCTTGGGAGACATGAATCCGGCATCGACTTTCGTGATATCAAGCAAATTTCCCACCAGCTTTGTCAGCCTGTTGGAATTCGACCGTATCATACCAAGATAGCTGCTGATCTTTTCAGGCTTTTCATTCTTCATATTGTATTCCAGCAGTTCGGCGGCCAGCTTGATTATGGTCAGCGGCGTTTTAAACTCATGAGACACATTGATGAAAAAGTCGGTGATCAGCCTGTTTTTTTGTTCGAGCTCTTTGGCCTGCTCACAGAGCTTCTCTTCCGTCCGCTTTCTTCTTAATGAAACGGCGGCGCTTTCCGCGACGGCTTTCATCAGCATAAGCTCATCCTCTTTGAAGGAGTCCTTTTTACGTGTTCCGAAGGCGAGTGTCCCAAAAATCTCGTTACCGGCCATTAAGGGATGGCAGGCGTAAGCGCGAACGCCGATCGATTTTAAGAAATCGGTTCTTTGGTCCTCAGCCTGCTGAATATGCTCGGCTACGATTCGGCATCTTTGCTGCAGCGCAAAGCCGCACACCGCCGCGCCGACCGGCAGCAGCTCGACTTCCTTCATCGCGTCCGGCGATATTCCCTTGCAGGCGTTAAGACGCAGATAGGCCTCGTCCTCAAAATATAGATAATTAAAATAGGCGTCACAATCCAAAAAACGCATGACCTTATCGCAAATATAGTCAATGTCCCTGCGCGGCGTCGTGCTGGTCAAAATCTTCCCGGTTATCTCATACAGCAGCTCTATGTATTGCTTGCTGTGTTTTAACGAGGTCACCGTGTTCTGAAGCGAGTCTTTGGTTTCGTTCAGCTCGGTGACATCATGCGCAACGCCGAGCACGCCGATGATGTCGCCGTTGATATCGCGCCACGGCACCTTGGATAACGAAAATGTTTTATAGCCGTCCGCCGTCATCGCCGATTCCTGACAGATCTGCATCTTTCCGCTCTCCATTACCTGCCGGTCATTCTCAATGACCTGTGAGGCCATATCGAAATCGGGGTACAGCTCATAATCATCCTTTCCAACCACGTCCTTGATATCGACGTTGAAGACCCTTCCGTAAGCCTGATTGACCATCACGACGCGGCTGCTTTTGTCCTTCAAAAACATAAAATCCGAAGCGCTTTCCATGATTGTCCGGAGCAGCAGCTCATTGTCTCTTAAAAGCTCTGTCGCACGCTTTGTGGCCAGCGCTTCAATGATCGCCGGCGCCAGCGCTTCGAGCATCTCCTTTTGCTCCCATGTATAACCGCCTTTACGGTTTGCGGCAACCAATAACCCTGCAATACGGCCGCCGCGTTGATATGGTATGCTGAGAAATGTGTGGATTTTCAACGGCCCTGCTGACGGCTCGTATGGCTGCACGTCATTAATGACGACTGCGTCTTCATGGAGTCCGCGGCCGCACTGCGTTTCGATACCCTTCATGATATCCCAATTGAGCGCTTGGCCCGCAAGGGTTTGACGGCTTCCTTCTTTGTCTATTTCTCCGATAAAACCGATAGGACTGCCCGTCACCGACCTGATGACGTCCAGACACATATCGGCTAAGCTTTGGGCCGTTTCGCAGGACAGCGCATGCTTATATATCAAATTGGTCTGCTTAAGTATCGTATTCTGGCGGTTAATGGCGGCTTGTGATACCTTGCGCTGTGTCACGTCCCGTGCGGCGCAAACCACCCCGATAATGACGCCGTGATCGTCTCTGACCACGCTGCTGCGGATCTCATGCCATTTTTGGCCTTCATCCGTATCAAAAGAAATTTCAAATACCGAGCTTCCTTCCGCGGTGAGCTGATCTCTTACCTCCTGAACCGGGCATTCGATTCTGAATCTTTTTAGAAATTCTTTATAATCGAAGCCGATAAACTCGCCAGCACTGATACCAAAGGCTTTTTCGGCACTCCTGCTGATAAATTTCAGAACGCCGTTCGCATCCGCTGCGATAATCGCTTCGTTGACGGCAAACAGCAGATTCGCCTTTAAAGCTCGGTCCCACTCCACCTGCTTTTTTTCGGTGACGTCCTGCACCGTCCCGAATATTTTTTGCGGCTTGCCGTCACTATCCGCATAGACTTTTCCATACCCGCGTATAAAACGCACTTCCCCGGTTTTTCGAATGATCCGGTATTCCAGATCATATTGCGATCCTTCTTCTATCGCTTTTTTTAAAGTCCTTTCTGCCAATTCCCGGTCGTCCGGGTGCCTGAAATCCGCGACAGTCTCATAATTCAAAGAGGTACCCTGTTCGATACCGTAAATTTTATAGGATTCTTCCGACCATCTTGATATGTTTTTTTGAATGTCCCATTCCCATGTCCCGAAATGGGCGATTTTTTGCTGCTGCTCAAACATCCATTTAATGCTTAACAGGTCGTCAAGGCACACGTTTTCGTCATAGATTGACATGATACTCTCCGCTACCATAATAATCTACCAAATGGAATTAATTATACCATATTATTGATAAAAAAAATATTTACGTGTCGGAAATGATCATATAATCGCCGTTCTTGAGCTGTATGATATTGGCCCGTAAAGCCCGGCCGATTTCCAAAATGGTTTGTTTTCTCTCCGTCTCATCCGTGATGTAAAGGCACAGCGCATTACCGGTGATGATTCTGTCCTTGTTATTTGTAATATAAGCTATGATTTCAGGCTTGTCTTTCATTTTCGCTCCTTGATTTTATGATCCGGCGGACCTTGCGGCTGTTTTCAAGTATGGGCGTGTTCCTGACCGCGGCAATAAAAATATCCATATCGCTGATGATGGGAACAAAAGCGATCGCGATTTTGCCCTGAGTGAAATTCCTTCTCGTAAATTTGTACCGTTTGACGCCGAGTGCCCTGACCGCCTCAAACAGCATCGCCTGCCGCTGCCCGTAGTTTTCAAGCGTGATCCTAAAAACCGGCTTTTTGGGCTCAACCACCACGGCCAGCCCCTCATTGAGCAGCAGCTCTCTGCTTCTGTCGGTCCCCAAAATGCTGCTTACATACATGCCGTCCACATGAAGCTCGGAGCCGTCCACCGTGATCTTGCCCGGCTTCACCGTGCAGATATCTCCCACGGTTTTTCCTTTCGTGAGCGATTTCATGATGAATACACTCGCAAGCCCCACGGCAAGGCCCAAAAGGACAAGCAGAAAGGCATCCGAAAGCCCGGAAACCTTCATGGCAAAGACAGTGATCAGCGATGTGAGCAGCGATATATAGTTTCTGGCTTCGTACGTTTTGGCGATGCCGTCGATATACGCTTCCCCGCGCTTCGCATATTCCGTATGCTCGAGCTTGCCGAGGCTTTCACCCTCGATCTTGCGGATATCCCTGAAATGCTGAATCCCAACGGCCAAAAACGTGATTGCCGTGAAGTCCTTCTCCACGATGGCCGGAATCGCGACGGACCCGAGAGCGGCCGCCACAAACCCGGTCACGATATTGATAAACTGCCCGTTCGGATAGGAAGGGTTTTGCCTGTAGTCGATCACCAGCGTGATCACCCTCGCTATCGTCCCCATCACGATGCCGGTGATGATCAGTACGATGTATTCCGCGCTGAGTATTCCCTTGTCCAGAAAACCGCCTCCTTTGCCCGGCTGTGCGACGAGCCGTTAAAAATGAAACAGAAGCATAAGAATGCTTCCGTCATGCTTCTGTCATTTTATTTTACTTATCCGTGACCGAACCTTTTCTCACCAGATTGATGATCGCAAGCAGTATCACCGACCCGAGCAGCGCCACAAGAAAGCTCTCCAGCGTAAAGCCCGTGACATCCGCGTTTGCTCCGATCAGATTCATAATGAAACCGCCGATAAAAGCGCCGATGATACCCACGGCGATGTTCGCAAATGCTCCCATCCTCGGGTTGTTCTTCATGATAATGCTGGCCACCCAGCCTGCGAGTGCACCCAGAATGATCCAAGAAATTATGCCCATGACAGTTCCTCCTTTTTTTATTTATTTTCTCTTAATACATATCAATTTATGCAATCCCGACAAGTGGATAAAAATTCACGTCTGAATGGCGGATATCAACCCTCGTATTTTGGCAATAATAATTTAATAAATATTTTTGGAGATAAAATCGTGATCAGAAACGACGCATGGTTAAAGGTCAGCGGCAAAGCCAAATACAATGACGATGACGTTGCTCCTCCATGCCTTCAGGCAAGGCTTTTAACCAGCGTGTTCGCCCACGCGCGCATTCTTTCCATCGATATATCAGGGGCGTTTCATGTGCCCGGTGTACGCGCGGTCGTCACCGGCCAGGATTGCCCGCAGCTCACCGGCTCCGTATTACAGGACATGCCGATTTTGGCCATTGACAAAGTGCGCTACTTTGGCGAGCCGGTGGCCATTGTGGTGGCTGATGAGGAATGGCAGGCCGCCCAGGGGGCCAAGCTGATTCAGGTGCAGTATGAGCCGCTGGCCGTCGTCAACTCCGTTGAAGACGCATTGCTTGCCGCCCCGACGCTCGTTCACCCCGCACTGATGCAGTATACGCACACCGTTGAAGAAGTCTATCCCGAAATGAATTCGAACATCTCCAACCGCACAAAAATACGCAAAGGCAACATGAACTATGGCTGGGTCTGCTGCGACGTCGTCGCGGAAGGCGAATACCATATGCCGCAAGCGAGCCATGCCTATATGGAAACGCGAAACGCGCGGGCTCAGATACTCCCGAACGGGCATATCCGTATTCACACCGCATCGCAGGGCGTTCACGCGGTCAGAGCGCTGATCGCGAAATATTTTATGCTGCCCGAAAGCAGCATCGTCGTCGAGACGCCTTTTGTGGGCGGCGGATACGGCGGCAAGGTCAATCCGCATCCGGAGCTCATGGCGTTTATCGCCTCCCGCGCGGCAGGCGGGCAGGAAGTGCGCATCGCTTTGACGCGTGAAGAAAGCTTTTATTCGAGCGGATGCAAAATCGGCATGAAAGCACATTTAAAGCTCGGCGCGGATAAGCATGGCCACCTGCAGGCGCTCAAAGCGGATTTTTTTATCGATTCGGGCGCTTATGCCGATACCACGCCCTCTATGACGCGCGCCGCCGCCGCAAGCTGCACCGGCGCATATAACATACCGTGCGTGGAGTGCGATTCCGTCTGCGTCTATACCAACCATGTGTATACCACATCGTTTCGAGGGTTCGGGCACGAGGTCTCCCATTTCGCGATTGAACGCACGATGGAAAAGCTCGCGAGCAAGCTCGGCATGGACTCCGCCGAATTGCGGCGCATCAACGCGGTGCGCGAAGGCGATTATACGCCCACGCAGGTTAAGGTGACGCTCAGCAACACGGGCAATCTTGAAGCGTGCATCGACAGGGTCCGGCAGCTCATCGTCTGGGAAAACGGCACTTCCGCCGGAGCGCAGGCAAATCAGATACGCGCCAAAGGCATGGCGTGCTTCTCCAAAACCTCGAGCTCCCCCTCCGACGCCTCATCGTCTGCCATTGTGCAGTTCTGCTCGGACGGCAGCGTGAATTTAAGCTGCAGCGTCATCGAATGCGGACCGGGCATGACCACCGCGCTGCCGCGGATACTCTCCGAGCGGCTTGGCCTCAATCTTGATAAAATCGTCATGAATATGGATGTGAATACGCATTCGCACCCCGAGCATTGGAAAACCGTCGCGAGCATGTCCACCTATATGGCGGGCAACGCGATCATTGCGGCGGCTGACGACGCGATCCGCCAGCTCAAGGCCAACGCGGCGCTCGCGCTGCGCTGCATACCGGAAGACATCGTTCTTGAGAATGAATCGGCGCACCTTCGGGAGGATAAATCCGTCTCTCTGCCATTTAAGGATATCGTTTTTGGCGTCAAAACCAAGGAAGGCAACGCAATGGGCGGCCCCGTGATCGGCCGTGGGCATTTCATCATGAAGAATCTATCAAAGCTCGACAGGGAAACCGGCAAGGGGCAGCCCGGGCCGTACTGGACGGTGGGCGCGCAGGCGGTCGAAATCGAATACGACCGCAATGAGCATACCTACCGGCTGATTAAGGCGGTCACGGTGATCGACGCGGGCAAGGTGATCGAACCCGTGTGCGCATCGGGTCAGGTGCTCGGCGGCATGAACACGGGGCTCGGGCTGGCCACACGCGAAAGCTATCACTATGACGCCTCGGGCGAGCTTAAGGATACGAGCTTTCGCACATACAAGCTCATGCATTTCAAGGAAAACCCGGTCTATATCGCCGAATTCATCGAGACGCCGAATTTGAGCGGGCCGCTCGGCGCGCGCGGCATCGCGGAGCACAGCGTTCTCGGGATGCCGCCCGCGTTGGCGAACGCGCTCAGCAAAGCCGCGAATGTGCAGCTTGATACGCTGCCCGTCACGTTCGAAAGCCTCTGGGGGCTCGTGCAGGGCGGAGGGACAAGCTGATGCTCGCCTACGATTTTGATTATTACCTGCCCGACACATTGCAGGGAGCTGTGCAGATTTACGATGATGTCAGCGAGCAGGGGAAACACCCGTTTTACTACGGCGGCGGCACGGAGATCATCAGCATGAGCCGCGTGTCCAATTTGAAGCCCGACGCCGTGATCGACATCAAAAGCATACCCGAATGCCGCGGTATCGGCACGGACGGCACGAAGCTGAGTTTCGGCGCGGCAGCCACGCTCAGCGACATCAGGCGCACAGAGCTCTTCCCTCTGCTGAGCCTTACTGCGGGCCGCATTGCTGACCATACGATACAGTGCAGGCTGACTCTCGGAGGCAACCTTAGCGGAATGATCGTTTACCGTGAAACGCTGATGCCGCTGCTGCTTGCGGACGCACAGATTGAAATCGCCTTTTCCGGCGGGACGAAGATGGCCCCCGCGGCGCTGGCGCTGGCGGGCGGCAAACGGCCGGAAAGCGGAGAGCTGATCGTGCGGGCCGTCGTTGATGAAGCAGCCGCAGTGCTGCCATGCTATCATATCAAGAAATCCAAGAGTGAAAAGATCGGCTACCCGCTTGTGACCGTTTGCGCGCTGTCTGCGGGCGACGCTCTTCGGCTTGCGGCAAGCGGGCTGTGCGCCTATCCGTTCCGTTTCGCGGACATCAAGGTGAAGGACGGGTTTGTCGCCGCGGATATCGCGGCGCAGCTGGTGAGTGAGATTCCCGCGCCCGTGCTGGATGATTTGGAAGGCTCGGCGGCCTATCGTTTGTTCATATTCCAAAAAACCGCGGAGAAGATCATTGCCGAATTTCAAAGAAACCGAGGAAACAGGAATGCTTAAACTGTCCGGCAAAAGCCTGATCTCCCTGACCGTCAACGGCCGCGTTTGCGATGTGGCCGTTCGTCCCGCGGATATTCTCGCGGAAGTGTTGCGGCGGCAACTGGGGCTCACGGGCACAAAAATCGGCTGTGAAAACGGTGACTGCGGCGCGTGCACCGTGCTTATGGACGGCTGGCCGGTCAAATCGTGTTTGATGCTGGCCGTGGAGGCCATCGGCCACAGCATCACCACCATTGAAGGGCTCAGCGATACGCCGGTTCAGCAGGCTTTCGCCGAGCTGCAGGCTTTTCAGTGCGGCTTTTGCACGCCGGGATTCATTATGGCGTGCCATTCGCTGCTGATACATCATCCCAATCCTGATGATTATACGATCGAATCGTGGCTGCAGTCTAACCTGTGCCGTTGCACGAGCTATCAGGAGATCACAGACGCGGTGCGCCGCGCGGCGACGATGATACAGGGAGGCTCCGGCAAAATCATAAGCAGCGTCTGATTGTGATCATCCGCCGGCATGCACGCGTTATGTATCCTTTTACATTGTAAATTATGGATTGGCCTCCTCTTCGAAGGGAAGCTGTCGCCGCCAGGCAACTGATGAGGTGAACAAATTAAATCTCAGCATGGATCATACACCTCATCCGGCACTTTGCGCCACCTCCTCCTCAAAGAAGAAGGCTTTTCCTGTTGCGCTCACATTGAAAATGCAGGACAACAAAAAACGCCCCGAACGCCGGATGATTTCCGGCCAATCGGAGCGCTTATGATTCAATACTTATTGAAATGTCACTTCGAGTATACCCTTGAGCAGCTGTCTGCCCTCCGATTCGGGGAGCCTCTCAAGCTGCTTCTCCGCCTTCGCGATGTACCGGTCAAGTATCGCCTGCGACTTTTGTATACCCTCCGCATCAGCCACCATTTTGATGATGCGCCTGATATCCTTCTGCGCGGGCTTTTTTTGTTTGAGTCCGCTTAAAAAGCCTTCGACCTGCGCGCGAAGCCCATCATCCTGCGAGGCTGCGAGCAGCACGGGCAGCGTGACCACGCCTTCCTTCAAATCGTTGCCGACCGGCTTGCCGATGCGGCTCGGATGCTCGGTTAAATCGAGCAAATCATCCTTGATCTGAAACGCGATGCCATAATACACGCCGAAGCGCGCCGCATGCCTGACGGCTTCCTCAGATAGCCCCGCCGTATGGCTGCCGACCGCGCAGCAGGCCGCAAACAGCACCGCCGTCTTGCGGCTGATTCTCGAGAGATACGTCTTAAACCCCGGCAGCTTGCCGCGACCGCGGAACTGCTCCACCTCGCCCACGCAAATCGCCTCGACCGCCTTTGACAGCTCCTTTAAGTACTGCGTCGGCAACTCGGCCTCCGCCAGCGCCTGCATCGACTTCACATAGATGTAGTCTCCCGCAAACACGGCTGTGCTGACGCCCTGAGTGGCAAACAGCGTCGGCGCGTTTCTCCTCACCAGCGAATTGTCGATGATGTCATCGTGGATCAGTGTGGCCGTATGCAGCATCTCGACGCTCATTGCCGTGCCGAAAACCTTGTCGCGCCGGTAATCCCCCAGCTTCGCGGCCGCGATCGTCATCGCAGGCCGCAGCCGTTTCCCCCCGCTTTTGATGATATCGAGCGATAAACGATCGATGAATGAATTGATATTCTTTTTTGAGCCAAATTGCTCATTAAGCAGCACTTCAAACAGATCGAGCTCTGTTTTTAAAGCGGGCAGCTTCTCCCACACTTTTATTTATTACCCCTTATTTCAGCTTTTTGTTTTTTCCCCAGGTAAGCGTTAAGCGGCCGTTCTTCTTTGTGCCGTCCCAAACTCTTCCGAGATACGGCAGCAACCAGTGGTCAAGACCGAACGCGCGGCCCGCACCGGCTGCCATCGCGATACCCGCAAACAGCATCCACCATGTGGAGTCGTACATGCCCGTGGATGTCAGGAACATCGCGATCAGGCCAAGCGAGACGACCGACGAGAGGAACGTAAACGTGCCCGAGAATATCGCAAGGCCGACCAGGAGCTCGAGTATCACGATCGCCACTTGGAAGAACATTGACCAGCCCGGCGTCGCAAGCACCCAGCCGTTCAATATCCAGTCCACAAGGAAGAAGTGAATGCGGAACACGAGCGGCTGTCCTTCTCCGGCCCTCTCAAGGAAGAACCCCAAGAACCCGAGGTCGATGTTCATGAGCTTCTCGACCACAGCTGGAGCCGCTCCGGTCACAGCCTGAGACGCGCTTGAGATGGCTTCGGCTCCCGTTGCGGTCGACGCCGCATCCGCGCCCGAAGCGTATCCTAAAAAGCTTGCGAGCATCGGCTTTGTGAACCAGCCCTCCTGAACCTTCTGCAATCCTTCATAGAACCACGACCAGCCAAGGAACAGCCTTAAGGGCACAAGCCACCAAGCCTGAACCGTCCTCGTGTAGTTGCGCTGCAAAAAGCGCTTGTATTGGCGTCTGTGATAAACCTCGTCACGCAGATAATCCCAGATACCCTTTAATCCCATGATACCATAGAGATAGTGCATGTTGACAATATATTTTGTGATCAGCGAGATCCAGCGGCCGGGCTTCACGCCCATCAGGTCGGCCACGGCAAAATAGTTGCCGATGCTGACCATCACGCCGTGCAGCTTGACCTTAACCTTCTCGGGGCTCTTGCCTCTGATCTCATTCAAAATGTTCATCGCCGCACCGTCGCCGGTCTGCAGCGCGGTTTCCACCATCGCCGGGAACGCTTTGCCCTTCTCATCGAGCAGCGCGCCCACATCACCGACCGCATAGACGTTTTTGTGCTTGGTCCGGCAGAACTCGTCAACCGTCAGGCGCCGTCCCGGCCCTTTGTCGAGCTCCATTTTTTCCACATCGAGCGACGAGCGTACACCGGCCGCCCAAATCAGCGTGCTGGTCTCAATCTTTCTCTCCCCGATATCCACATACTCGGGCGTCACCTGCTTGATCGCGGTGCTGAGTATGATCTCGATGTTCATTTTTCCGTGCATATAGTCGTGGGCTTTTTTGCTGTTTTTGTCGCACAGGTTGCTCAGCACGCAGTCCAGCATATCCACGATGACGAGGCGGATCTCTTTGCGGTCAATATGATGCACCCGGCACAGCTTTTTGACCCACTGCCCAAGCTCGCCGATCATTTCGACGCCCGTAAAACCGGCTCCGCCCACCACAAACGTGAGCAGACGCTTGCGGCGCTGCGCATCCTTTTCGGTTTCCGCCTCGTAGAAGCAGCGTTCAATGTGCTCCCTGATGCGGATCGCGTTGTCAACCGACCAGAGCGGGAAGCCGTGCTGCTCGAGCCCCGGTATGCCGAAATAGTTTGGCGTTGAGCCGACCGACATGATCAGATAATCATACGGGTATTCATTCGACTGTGATTTGACTTTGCGGGAATCAAAATCATACTGGTCGATATTGTCGATCACAAGATTCACATTGGTGGTTTTGAAAATCTCTTTGAGCGGTATTTTCACCGCATCTTCACCGACACGGTTTCCCGCAACTTCGTGAATTTCCGTTAACAGTGTATGGTAAGGGTTTCGGTCGATGATGGTGATATCAAGGTCGTCTCTTTTCCCTTTTTTGTTGAGTTTGATGGCCGCTTCGATACCCGCATACCCGGCGCCCACAATCACAATTTTTTTTGACATCTTTTCCTCCCATGAATTAAAAGACTAAGCCGTCCAATACGGCACAGACAACAAAAGATAAACCAAACAGCTGGTAAATTTGAACCGTGGCCGCGTTCGACGCGATCAGCTTGTCGATTTGGTCCGAAAAGCGGCGGCAATTCACCACGGCTTTCACCGCCATAGGCGCCGTCAGCAGCGGCAGCAGCCAAACCGGGTTTCGCGCGTACAGCGCCACCGCGGCGGCTGCGAGATAGCTGAGCACAAAAAGCGCCGCATAAACGTATACGGCTTTCTGCTTGCCCAAACGCACCACACCGTTCTTTTTATGATGTGCTTTATCCACCTCATAGTCGGGATACTGGTTGATCCACAGCACATTGGTGATCATGAAAGCGATGGGCAGCGATACGAGCAAAGGCAGCCAATCAAAACGCCCTTCAATCAGCACATACATGCCCATCACGATCGCGGGGCCAAACGCAAGCCCCACCGCGATTTCACCAAAGCCTCTGTAACAAAGCTTGAAAGGCGGCATGCTGTATATCACGGCCAGAATAAAGCCGATGAACCCCGGCCAGAATATGCCCGGTTCCACGAACAATGCCAATGCGCACCCGATAACGGCGGCTGTGAGAAAACAGATGGTGGCAATAGCCATGCATTGGGTGATATCAAGCTTCCCCTGCACGATGGTCTTTTTGCCGCCCGAAAAAGGCGTTCTGTTTTTCTCTTCGATTCCGGGGTCCACGCCCGATTGAAAATCGATGACCTCGTTGAGCGCGTTTTTTGCAATTTCAACGAGATAAACGCCGAGCATAGCCAGCAGAAACCACAGCACGCTCAGCGGCTTTGTCCGGGTGCCGAAAGCCCAGGCGATGGCCGCGCCTGTCAGCATCGGTATGGTGGAAGCCACCCATATTTTCGGATCGGCTACCTGCCAAAAACCCTTCATCAGTTTTTTCACCGGTCACCCCTGCAATTGTCATAATATTATCAAACTTTTTTTTCAATTTCTAATGTTAATTATTACAAATCTTTATATTGCTAAACGCCTTTTTTACCAATGAAACAACAAATCGTAATGGTTATTAATACCACTTCATTTTTAATTCGCCTTGTGATAAACTTAACAAAGTATTTTGGTAATGTTTATGTTTATTTAACAAAAAACCGAGCCATGCAAGGACATTTATCCAATTATCTGTCCTGTCAGCGAAAGAAAAAATAAGGATTGGTTATGATAATTGGTAAGTGATAAAGAGGAGGAAGACAGATGAAAAAGGTACTATTATTGGTTTTGGTTTTGGCAATGGTTGTTTCAGCTTTTGCCGGATGCGGCAATAACAACGCGTCTCCATCACCGTCAGCAACTGTGTCGCCCGCGGAATCAGCCAGCGAATCGGCAGCCCCGAGCGAATCGGCAGCGAATGAATCGGCGGCAGTGCGGACCGGCCTTGGCAGCGACATCTCCATTTCGAAGTCGGCCAGCGTATCCGCTGATGCGGACGCGCTTGCGGAGATGGATACCGTTATGGCAGCCGTCACACTTGACAAAGACGGAAAAATCATCAACGTCAAGATCGACATGGTTCAGCCAATGGTGAACTTTGACGCGCAGGGCCAGCTTAAATCCGATCCCGCTCAGGAAATCAAGACGAAGGTGGAGCTGGGCGATGCCTATGGCATGAAATCAGCATCCGGCATCGGTAAGGAATGGTTTGAGCAGATCGCGGCGCTCGAAGATTGGATGACCGGCAAAACCATCGACGAAGTGATGGGCATGAAGCTCAGCGAAGAAGGCACCCCGGCGGATGCCGACCTGACATCGAGCGTGACAGTCCATGTGTCCGCCTATCTGGCTGCTGTCCAGAAAGCTGTTGCCAACGCGCAGGACTTTGGCGCAACGGTTTCGGGCGCAACCAAAACAGGTGTCGGCAATGTGACGTCCATCGCAAAATCCGCGAGCGCAACAGCCGATGCTGACGCTCTGGCACAGGCCGATATCGTTATGGCGGCTGTCACCGTGGATCAGGACAACAAGATCGTCGGCGTGCAGATCGACAACGGTCAGGTAAAGGTCAATTTTGACGCCAAAGGCACGCTGATTACCGATGCCGCTTCCAAGCCCAAGACAAAAGTGGAGCTCGGCGACGAATACGGCATGAAGAAAGCGTCTTCGATCGGTAAAGAATGGTATGAGCAGATTGCGGCTCTTGGCCAGTGGATGATCGGCAAGACCATCGACGAAGTCAAGGCAATGAAAACGGCTCCGAAGGATGAGGAGCACCCGGCTGTTCCCGCTGAGGCCGACCTCACATCCAGCGTGACCATTTCCGTGCAGGATTACATTGCAGCCGTGGAAAAAGCGATTGCATCCGCTGACTGATTCGTATAAAATTTAAAGAAATACGCGAATAATCCCTCCGGCCTTGTGCCGGAAGGATTATTTTGCTGTATAAGAGGTCTGATGAAAAAAATCCTTCTGTTGATTATGTGCATACTCGCGGCTCTGCCGCTCTTCGGATGTGCGCCGACGCCCGAATACGAAAAATACAGCGACGAGTTTCTGGATACCTTTGATACGTCCGTCATCGTGATGGCTTACGCGAAATCTGAGGAAGAATTCGATGATATTTATAATACCGTCTACGATACGTTTATCAATCTTCACAAGCAGTTTGATATCTATCACGATTACGATGGCATCAACAACATAAAGACGATTAACGACAACGCGGGCGTCGCTCCCGTGAAGGTTGACCCCGTCGTGATCGACATGCTCAAGCTGGCAAAGGACTGGTACGGTAAAACAAACGGCATCGTCAATGTGGCCATGGGCAGCGTGCTCAGCATCTGGCACGATTACCGTGAGGCCGGAGAATACGATCCCGCGACCGCCGAACTCCCCCCCATGGATCAACTGCAGGATGCGGCATTGTATACGGATATCAACGGCGTGGTGATCGACGAGCAAGCCTCGACCGTTTATTTAAACGACAGCCGCATGCGCCTGGATGTGGGCGCTGTCGCAAAGGGCTACGCGACCGAGGTTGCGGCAGACAAGCTCATTGAAAAAGGCTATGACTCCGTGCTTTTAAGCGCGGGCGGCAACATCCGGGCCATCGGCACGCCCAAAGACGGCGTACGCAGCAAATGGAGCGTGGGCATCAAAGACCCTGACAGCCCGCTGGCGGGTTCCACCGATGATTCCAACCTGCTGGACGTCGCGTTTGTCACGAACCTTTCCGTTGTCTCCAGCGGCGTTTACGAGCGGTTTTACACTGTGGACGGCGTCAATTACCATCACCTGATCGATCCTGAGACGCTGATGCCCGCCAATTACTATAAGGCGGTCACCGTTGTTTTTGAGGACAGCGGGATGGCCGATCTGCTGTCCACCGCGCTCTTTCTGATGCCGCCCGATCAAAGCCTTCAGTACGCGGAAAATCTGGACGGCGTGGAAGCCTTGTGGGTGATGCCAGACAACGAAATCATGACGACATCAGGCATGAAAGCTATGCTGCGCGACATGGGCGGCGCGACATACAATTAATGCATCGGCTTTGCCGCTTTTAAAATAAATCACAGGCTCCTGAAAAAGGACCTGTTTTTTTATAATCCGGATAACCGCTGAAAAAGCCTTCTCCTCAAAGGAGAAGGCGGTGCGAAGCGCCGGATGTGGTGTGTATCGGTTCGTTATTTTAAATCACTTCATCAGTCACCTGACGGCGACGGCTTCTCCCTCTGAGCCATGCGCATCAGCATGACAATTAAACGAAAGCAACTATCAAAGCGCCATTCATTCTACTATCGTCGTAAATCTGCAACGCGGATAACTTCGTAGCGGTTGAAAAACTATTCTAATCCTATTCCACTTCGCAGTCGTCGCTTCGCTTCTCGCCGCCAGCGGACTGGTATCTCACGGCTTAACGCGCTTTGACATGGGAGCCTTCGCTCACGCTTCAGGGTGACATTAGCTGCTGCCTGCTCGTATGCTGTCATCTATACAAATGCCGAAAATTGTAGTTCCACGGGCCGATTTCCCAAGCGGCCGTGGAACGCCATTAATTGTAGCCGCAGTCCCTGTACCTCTCCGTGTGATATACGAATAAAAACTGAATGAAACGGTCAAGACCATCCCCTCAGTTCTAGCGCTTTTCAAATGGAAGAACGAGTCTCCGTGCCACCCGAAATCGGCTTCAATAAGGCGCGCTTAGGAAATCGCGCCCTACAAAATCTTACCTCTATGAAATAAACAACCCCTCTCCTTCAAGCGCCGAAGAGGGGTAAAGAATATAAGTCTGCCGCTAAAAGCCGCAGCATAAGGAGGTAGAAGCCCCTGATGTCTCACCGTTTCGCGGCGAAACCGCCGCGGTTTATATCACGCCTTCGCCCTTGATTTTGTCCACACATCGAATCCGACGGCCGCGATCAGAACAACGCCTTTTATTGTCTGCTGCAAGTCAATACTGACGCCCATGATGGACATACCGTTGTTCAGAACACCCATCAGCAGACCGCCGACGATGGCGCCAACCACGGTACCGATACCGCCCGTCGTCGATGCGCCGCCGATGAAGCACGAAGCGATCGCGTCGAGTTCGAAGCCGTTACCGGACTTTGGCGTGGCGGAGTTTAGACGCCCGGTAAAAATGATGCCTGCCAGAGCCGCCAAGAAACCCATGTTGACATAAACCCAGAAAAGTATCTGTTTTGTTTTAATACCCGAAAGAACAGCCGCTTTGGGGTTGCCGCCAAAAGCATAAATGTGACGGCCGGGTATCGTTTTGTTTGTGATGAACGAGTAGATAAGCACCAGCACAACGACGACGACAAGCACCATCGGAAGCCCGCGGTAACTCGCCAGCTGGATTGTAAAGAAGTTGAGTATGGCCACAATCAGAATGATCCTTGTCCAAAATGCCCAAAGAGAGTTCACGGCAAAATTATACCGCTTCTTATTTCTGCGCTTGTCGATTTCAGCAAATATAAAAAGCAAGGATGCGACTACACCGGCGAGAATAGCAAGCAGATTGATCCCCTCTATGTTCGCAATATCGGGAACAAACCCGGCTGCCACAAAGGTGTAACCCTCAGGAAGCGGCGCCAAGCTTGTGCCTGCCAGCACAGTCATTGTCAATCCTCTGAAAATCAGCAAACCGGCCAGGGTCGCAATAAACGCAGGCACACCGACATACGCAATCCAAAAACCATGCCAAATACCGATGATCACACCGACAGCCAACGACATCAAAATGGCCGGAAGCACCGGGATATGCATCTTTAAAATAAAGACTGCGGATATGGCGCCGACAAAGCCGGCAACCGATCCAACCGAAAGGTCGATATTGCCGCTGATCAATATGCAAAGCAGCATACCGATCGCAAGGATCAACACATATGCGTTTTGCTGAATGATATTGGAAATGTTTAAGGGCTGAAGTAATACGCCCTCCGTCAATACAAGAAACAGCAGCATGACAACGACGAGTGCAAAAATCATCGCGTTTTGCTTTAATGAGCCCAGTATGAGGCTCGATATATTTTTCTTCATTTCGTTACCTCCTTGTTGCTTTGCATTATGCAGTGCATAATTCTCTCCTGAGAAGCCTCTTGCGCGCTCAGTTCGCCAACAATCGCTCCTCTGTTCATGATGTAAACCCTATCACACATGCCAAGAATTTCAGGCAACTCCGATGATATCATTATAATTGATTTGCCCTTCTCAGCAAGCTCGTTAATAATATTGTAAATTTCGTATTTTGCGCCTACGTCGATGCCTCTCGTGGGTTCATCGAGCAGCAGCACATCAGGATCCGCAAAGATCCATTTGCTGAACACCACTTTCTGTTGGTTGCCGCCCGAGAGATTACCGGTTTTCTGCAAAATGCTGGAGGACTTTATGTTCAGCTTCTCT
Source organism: Bacillota bacterium (assembly GCA_023461435.1). Classification (GTDB taxonomy): domain Bacteria; phylum Bacillota; class Clostridia; order Christensenellales; family SZUA-584; genus SZUA-584. Next base: position 14,821 of record JAEYLC010000010.1, on the reverse strand, counting down.
CTGTATTCTTCCCCAATTTTTATCTCCAGGTTATCGTCGATAACGGCACCCTTTTTCAACGATCTTAACGCCGCCAGCGAAATATTTCTCTTGATGTCGTCGATCAGAATGAGTCCCGCTGTTTTGCGGTCTTCCGTCGCATAAGCTATGCCGTTCTTGATCGCATCGCTCACATCATGCATGATGACTTCTTTACCGTCTTTAACGATCTTTCCCGAAATCTTTTTGCCGTAAGCTTTCCCGAAAACACTCATTGCGAATTCCGTACGCCCCGCACCCATCAAGCCTGAAATACCCACGACCTCGCCTTTTCTCACATTCATATTGATGTCAAAAAGCACCTGCTTTTCCGGATCAAGCGGATTATAGACATTCCAATTGCTGACCTCAAAACGAACGTCACCGATCACATGTTTTCTTTTGGGGAAACGGTCGGTGAGTTCGCGTCCCACCATCGCTTTGATGATGCGCGCCTCGTTGATGTCATCTTCGTCCTTAACAAGATCTTCAATTACGGCGCCGTCACGAATGATCGTGATCTCATCCGCCACCTTCGTCACTTCGTTGAGTTTATGTGAAATGATGATGCTAGTGATCCCATGTTCTTTCAAATCGACGAGGAGATCAAGAAGATGACTCGAATCTTCATCGTTAAGCGCAGCGGTCGGTTCATCCAGTATCAGAATTTTAACGTCCTTGGCCAAAGCTTTGACGATCTCCACCAGCTGCTGCTTGCCAAGGCCGATATCCTTGACTTTTGTTTCGATATTTTCGTTAAGCCCGACTTTTTTCAGCATTTCAATCGTTTTGCTGTGTGTTTTGTTCCAGTTGATAATAACCCCTCTGTCAGTTTGCTCATTTCCCAAAAAAACGTTTTCTGCAATCGACAAGGTTGGTATCAATGCAAGCTCTTGATGGATAATGGCAATGCCCTTTGCTTCACTGTCATTGATGAATTTAAATGTGCAGACTTCACCTTCAACGATGATATCGCCTTCGTATGTTCCATACGGATATACACCGCTCAACACATTCATCAGCGTTGATTTGCCGGCGCCGTTCTCCCCCACCAAAGCGTGTATATGTTTAGGCTTTACCCTTAAATTCACATTGTCAAGAGCTTTGACACCCGGAAATGTCTTGGTAATATTCCTCATCTCTAAAATGTAGTTTTCCATCGTCTCACTCCTTTATATCTGCCGCGATATTAAGCATAGCAACCACCGTAATAGTTTTAATCGGCTGGTGCTTTTCGCACCAGCCGATCAAAATCTCAATTCCTATTGTAAACCGGAATTATTGGATGTCTTCAGGCTTCAGGTAACCGGAATCCATAACCAGTTCCTGATAGTTATCAACCGTGACCGTGTAGGGCACAAGCAGATAAGACGGAACGATCTTGACATTGTTGTCATATGTTTCGGTGTCGTTGATTTCCGGTTCAGAACCCGTCAGCACCGCGTCAACCATGCCTGCCGCCACAGCTGCGAGGTCTCTTGTGTCTTTGAGGATCGTGCTGTATTGCTCGCCCGAGATGATGAGCTTGATGGAGGCCGCTTCAGCATCCTGACCTGTCACAACCGGCCAATTGTCTGTGCCGGGCTCATAACCGAAGGAAGTCAGAGCCGAGATGATGCCTCTGGAAAGGCCGTCATACGGAGACAGAACGCCGTCAAGCTGTTTGCCGGATGTATAGTTCGCTGCAAGAATCGCATCCATACGGGCCTGAGCCACAGCGCCGTCCCAACGGAGTGTTCCGATGTCTTCCTGTTTTGTCTGCCCCGAGGGGATCACGACTGTGCCGTCGTCGATCAGCGGCTGGAGAACATCCATCGCGCCGGAGTAGAAGTAGAAGGAGTTGGTATCGTCAGGAGACCCTGCGAACAGCTCGATGTTGTACGGGCCGTCGCCCTTCTTAGCCTTCAGGCCGTCAACCAGCGACTGAGCCTGCAGTTTACCAACGCCTCTGTTGTCGAATGTCGCATAGTAGGACACAGCATCGGTATCAACCAGCAAGCGGTCGTAAGAGATGATCTTCACGCCGTCTTTACCGGCCTGGTCAAGCGTCCCGGACAGTGTGGAACCATCAACAGCCGCGATGATGAGGACATCAGCGCCCAAAGTGATCATATTCTCGATCTGAGACTTCTGTGTCGGAATATCGTCTTCCGCATACTGCAGTTCAACTTTGTATCCCTTTTCTTCGAGTATGTCTTTCATCGTGTTGCCGTCTTTGATCCAGCGTTCGCTCGACTGTGTCGGCATTGAGATACCTACGTAGTAGTCACCAGCGTTTGCAACCGCAGATTCAGATTCAGCAGGAGCCGCAGATTCAGATTCAGCGGGGGCTGAAGACTCAGCGCTCGCCGAAGGCGTCGGTGTTCCGCCGCAAGCCACGAGCGAAAAAACCATCGCAAAAACCAAGAGACTCAGTAATACCTTTTTCATTTCTCTCTCCTTGATTATGTTATTTTTACTCAGGTGTTGTATCACCCGGGTAAACGGTTAAATTTTCAGCGGATAATATGTTCGTATTAGATCGTTTTTTTATGTTTTCTTTCTTTTACGAATTCTATCACTTAGTTATGCATATGTCAATTAAATTATGTTCGTTTTTTTATCATTTTTTTCGTATCGTTTTTATTTTTCTTTCTTTTGTTTTTGGGTTGAAAAAACAATACATATATTGTATGATAAATTTTAGCTTATACTATTTTGATCAATTTTCAGGTGCATATAATATGTTTGCAATTGAACGTGTCAGCATAATTAAAAATTATCTTGAAAGAGACAAGCATGTTTCCGTTGCCATGCTTTCCAGTATACTCAATGTCACCGAAGTCACCATTCGCAGGGACCTTGAAAAATTGGAGCATGAAGGTTACTTGAAACGGACACACGGCGGCGCCGTGATCAATGAGGATATCGACAGCGAATCGTTCATACCGCTCGAACAGCTGCCTTTGGGCGATCCGGATCTGTCTCAGCTTCAGGAAATCGCCGATACCGTTTTCCATCTCGTTTCCGACAACGATATCATTATGCTGACGGACGGCCGGACCAATCGGTTTATTGCAAAAAGACTGACGCAGAAAAACAACCTGACCGTGCTGACCAACGATCTTCTGATCGCTCTTGAGTTTTCTTCCTCCCCCGGCAATCATATGATTTTGCTTGGCGGTGATCTGGAGGAATACGCGGTCTACGGCCAGCTCGCCATCAACAATATGCAAAACTTCTCGTTGAATCATTTGATCGTGGAAGTCGACGGCATCAGTAAGAATTTCGGTATCACGGTCTCAAGCATCAACAAGGCGTCGCTGATTCAGCAGGCTTGCAAAACAGCCAGTACCGTTTCGATCGTCTGCCCCGCATCGCATTTCGGTGAAAAATCGTTTTACCGCGTCGGCGACTTCAGCCTTGCCGACAAGATCATTACCGATTCGTCACTGAAAGACACTTACAAAGACTTCCTATTTGATTTAAATATTCAATTATATACTTCTGTGGATATCTATGAGGCCGACTAGTCTCGTCTTATTTAATAAACGGAGGCGTATGGATTTGAAAGATCCCCTGATAAAGCTGCAGGATGTGAATTTGGCTTTGGAAAATTTTTCACTGACAAATATCAATCTTGACCTTTATGAAAAAGAGATACATGTCATAATGGGTGAAAACGGCGCGGGCAAGAGCCTGCTTATGCAGGTGGCCAGCGGTGTGGTGTCTCCCGATTCAGGGAAAATACTCATTAACAACACGCTTGTGAAAAACAAGACGTTTTCTTATAGTCTCTTTAAAGACGTGATCTATATCCGTCAGGATGCCACTATGCTCTCTCAGCTCTCCGTTGCGGAAAATCTGTTTTTTAACAACTTGCCGCGTAAATATAAATTTCTGCCGATGATCGATTATAACAGGCTGAATTATCTTTGCCAGCGCCTCATCGATGAATTTGATTTGCCTGTAAGTACCTTTGATAAGGTTTCCAATTTGGGCTTTGCACAAAGACAAATCATCGAATTTTGCCGTGCCTACGTATCGGACGCAAAAATCGTGATATTGGACGAACCCTCTTCGGCGCTGGCACAAAGCGAGCGGAATCTTTTGTATAGCATCGTGAACAAAATCAAGGAGCGCGGCGCCGGCGTGTTTTATATCACGCACTGCATCGAGGATGTCATCAACCTCGGCGACAGGATCACGGTTATCAAAAAGGGGCAGATTGTGGGCACGAAAACCGTATCCGAATGCACGCAGGAAGACATTATCCGCATGCTGAGCGTACAGAACTTGAGCCAGCGGTATCCCAAAATTAAAATAAGAAAAGGTAAGCAGACGCTCGCCGTTAAAGATCTCGGTTTCGGAGATAAGCTTTACAATATCAATTTTGAGCTGCATCAGGGCGAGATACTCGGCATTACCGGCCTTGCGGGCTCCGGACGAACGCTGCTTGCGCACTGCCTGTTCGGCGCCGTTCCCAATGTGAAAGGTGATATGTTTTTAAACGGCGCACCCGCGAAAATAGACAACCCCTACAATGCCATCAGCAACGGCATCGCGCTGATTCCCGAAAACCGTTTGACCGACTCCATTTTCGGCTATCTCGATGTCAACAACAATGTGGCTGTATCCTCGCTCAAGCGCTTTGCAAACTACTTTTTGATCAACAATTCCGTTTTGGAGCAGGTTGTATCGGATTACGTGCAAAAGCTCAATATTCCGCAGCAGAACCTGCACAGCAATATACTCGAATACAGCGGCGGCAATCAGCAAAAAGCGGTGTTTGCCAAATGGATCATGAGCCGCGCCAAAATCTTCATTCTGGATGAACCGACGCGCGGACTCGATATCGCAAGCAAAGTGGATATTTATAATTCGGTGAACGATCTGATCAAAAAGAAGGCCAGCGTGATTTTCATCTCGTCAGATATCGAAGAGATTTTGGGCATATGCGACCGTGTCGCGGTGCTGGCCGACCATACCTTTGTCTGCAATGTACCAACCGCCGATATCACCGTTGAAAAGGTGGTCGAGCTGTCCATGAGCAAGGAATCTTAGCCGTTCTGTTTTGCGGTTTTTGCCGCCTTTGAGATATGCCTGCGAAAGAAAAGCAACACGGCGGGAACCAGCAAAAAGATGATTCTCCCGATTATGGTATTGGCAAACAGTATAAGCGCGCCGAGCCAGCGGTTCCTGCCCGAACAAACGCCGTAAACGGTTTCCCTGCTGACGGTCTTGACCATCGCGCCCGGCTCTGAGCCCGCCGGATAGGCGTCGATATCAACGGTCAGCTCATCCCCTGCCATATCCGTGATGCGTTCCACATAAACCGCGTCCTGAAATTTAAAAAGCACAATATCATTCTCCTTCAGCAGATAAGCCTTATCGATGCGTTTGAAATAAACGAGGTCGTTGAGCATCAGCGACGGCTCCATCGTATCGGATCTGAATATATAGGGAATCACGCCGCGTATGGTCACCTCACTGCCGGGAGTCGCCGTGCCGATCAATATGATAAATACGTTGAGCATCAGCGCCCCGCCGATAAACAGTATCAGCAACGACGTCACAATAATATCAACCGGGCGGCGCCGACGCGCTTCCCGCGCTTTAACGGGCCTGAGCTGCCCCGTTTTTTCATCGGCGTATCCGAGCGAAACGCCGTCGGTCTGCACCTTTTTGTCAGAATCCGTATTCACATACTTGGAAAGATTCCGCGCGCGAATCACACAGACGGTGAGGCCGAGCAATATGAAGCCCGCGGCTGCGGGCAAATAGGCGGAGCCCCGCAAAAAGCTTCGTAGCGACTGCATCACCGCGCGGTCGGATATCACCTCGCTCATGCCCAAAGCCCATTTCAGTATCAGTATCAAAACAGCCATGAGTATAATCAGATACCGCGCGTTATCCGCATGCTTGACGAACAGAGAGGCAACCATGCAAAAGACCGTGATCAGCATGAGATCCACAAGACCCGCCGCAAAGAGCGACGGCATGTACGCATAGACAAACGGCGCTTTGATGAATACGGTCAGCACCGATATCGCCGCAAAGCCCCAGATGTACATCATCAGGACCGTAACGCCCTGGGCCGTGAGCTTGGAGAATATCATCAAATAGGGCCGGTAGCCCATTTTGATGAGCAGATACCACGCGTTGCGGCGTATCTCGGAAAAAAACAGCCTATCAAACCAGACCATTAAATAGCCTGTCAAAAACGCAAACGAGACATAAAGATAGATCGTGATCGTTGAAAAGAAGCTTTTCTGCATGATCTGCGGCGCAGCCTCGGACACCACGCTTTCCTGCAGCGTTTGCAACGCAAAGTACACGGCAAAGGAAAACAGCCCGAGAAACAAGCCCACAGCGAGCCTGCGCCGGAAACCCGTATTGCTTTGCGCGTGGCGCATTTCTTTTTTCAAAAAGCTGTCACGATAGATCATACCTGCAAGTTAGCTCCTCCAGTGCGTTCCTGACCGTCTTTGTGTGAACCTCCATACCGGCCGGCAAAACGCCCGCGTCCAGAATTTCACGGAAAATTTGCTGCGGTGTCTGCCCTTGCCGTCCGCTCATGTAAAGGCCGTCGTCCTTTCTTGTGATCCGGCAGTCTTTGAACGCCGCACGCAGCCTGGTTTCGGACGCTGCGTCGGCTTCGATCTTCACGGTATAGACGTCGAAATGCTCGCGCAGATAATCCACCGTTCCCTGAAATATGATACGGCCATTAGCCAAAAACGCGGTGTGCGTGCACGCGCCCTGAATCAGATCAGCATCTCCGCTTAATATCAAAGCCTTGCCCTCCGTCCTCATCAAGCTGCTGATGCGCGCAAACGCGCGCCTAAGGTTTTCGCCGAATTCCATTTGCGGCAGATTGAATATCACAATGCCGCTCTGCGAACAGGCCGCGGCCATGAGTATCACGACGGCCTTTTCCTGCGCGTCAAGCCAGCGCACCTCAGTCAGCGACAGATCGCCAAGGCCGCATTCGATGAGCCATTCAAGCAGCCGTTCCTGCCTCGCCGCGGGCTTTGTTTTCTGCTTTGCCGTCGCAAACATCAGGTATTCGAGCACATTCATCGACTCATACAGCATATCCGTGCTGCCGATATAAAACACATGCGGCAAAATCACACGTTTTTTGCGCATCATGCCGCGCTCCGCGAGCACACAGCGCCCGTCCTCATAAGGGCGCACGTTGGCCATGATTTGAAGCAACAAACCGGCTTCGTAATGCGCGGGCGCGTATATGCCCCATGCCTGCCCTTTCCTGATGCGCAGCCAAATACCGCTGAGCGCGCGGCGCGGCGCGTTCCCGTCCGTCATCAGATATTCGGCGGCACTCAGGTTTTCCATACGTACCAATGTGTTTTCATCTTTTTGTTTCATCATCGCTGCAATTTAAGTCAACGGGATTTTCAGCACAAGCACCCCGATCACGCGCTCGGGCACAAGCAGTTCCTCATCCGGCGAATTGATCGGGTTATCGCCTTTGGTTCGGTACATCACGGTATCGCCGCCGATGACCTCGATGATGCGGTGCGTCACCACATAGCCCGTTTCCGTGCGGAATGTCACGATGTCGCCGGATTTGAGCTGCCCGGCATCATCGGGCGCTTTGCTCAGTATCACCGAGCCCACCGTCAGCGTCGGTTCCATGCTGCCCGATTCCACAACGAACAACGAGTACGCGCCGAGAACCGTCGGCACCTCTCCCTTCGACTTCGCGATGTAAACCGACACGAGCGAAAAGACCAGCACCGCCACGATGAGTGAAAATACAGCCTGTGCCGCAATGTTCAGAATTTTTCTCACACGCTGCTTTTTCGTCAGCGGCACGCGCACGCCCATTTCTTTTTGTTTTTCACGGGCGATCAAAAGCCGCATTTGTTCAATCTGCGCATCGGTCGTTCGTTTATCCTGCCGCAACATAAGCCTCCATGAGTTCTTCTGCTTTTATTATCTGCGCCAAGAGCAAAACAACGCATAAGCGCCTTGAAAACCAAAAATCAATTTGTCTTTCACCGTGATTTCATATACAATCATATTGCAACAAATGAAATAAACCTCGGATGATTGAGTGAATGTCATGTTTGCTTAAAAAGCATGGAAAAACCATCATTTTTGTTTTTGCGGTCTTGCTGATCGGCTTTTTTTCTTATTCCCTGCTGAGCTTGATGCTCAGCGCCGATTCTCCCAATGTACATCACAGCCAATACAATATTGAAGCTTCAGACGGCAAGGTCGTCAGACTGTCCGGCGACTGGCAGTTTTATTGGGATAAGCTGCTTTACGACGGGGATTTTATCGGAAATGAAGAGACCGCCGTCGGCGCCTCCATACCGGGCGTATGGAACAACATTGAAATAGGCGGCAAAAAGCTGCCGGGCTTCGGCTTCGGCACTTACCGCATGACGGTATCAGGGCTCACTCCCGGCCAAAAATACGCGCTGTATATCCCTCTGCTGTCCGTGTCATACGACGTATACGCGGATGATGAGCTGATCGCGAAAAACGGCACCGTTGCCGACAGCGCAGACGGTTTTAAACCCTCGTTTCTGCCGCAGACCGGCTATTTCACAGCCAGGAGCAGCGAAGCCGATATCATTGTCCATTCGTCGAATTTCATCTATGCGCGCAACGGCATGTGGCACGCGATCTATTTCGGCGCCCCCGGCCAAATCGAAAGCTTGAACAGGGCCGTGATTTATAAAGATCTGTTTATGATCGGCGCGTTCGTGACGCTGGCCGTGTATTATGTCGCCATCTATGTGCTGCGCAAAGACAGGCAGAGCCTGCTTTTCGTGCTGCTCTGCGTCGGCGCGACGATGCGCATGGTTGCCAACGGGGACCGCGCCGTGACGCGTCTTTTCGAGGGCTTTCCGTTCGAGCTGATCGTCAAGTTCGATTACCTCGCGATACTGCTCTTTTACCCGATCATGCTCTTCCTGATGAAACGGCGGTTTCCGGATGAGATTTCGCGGCGGCTGACACTCATTTTCTTCGGCTTGGGCACAGCATTCTCGCTTTTTGTGATCGCCGCGCCGGTCAGCCTATTTACGCAGTTTGTGATCGTTTTCGAAATCCACCTGCTTTTGACGATACTCTACACGCTCTTCGCGCTGGGCCGCGCCGTGCTGCGGTCGCGCAAAAACGCGCTCCCGATGTTCTTTTCGGTGCTGCTGCTGCTGATACTCACCGTATTTGACGCGCTGTATCAAAACGGCATGCTCGAAAATCCGATAGGCGAAATATCGGCGTTCGGGTTCTTCTCCTTGCTGCTCATGGAATCGTTCGCGATCGCGCGGGATAACGCGGACAGCTATCGCCACAGCATCAGCCTCTCAATGCAGCTGCTGGAAAACGACAAGCTCAAGGACCGCATCCATCAGACGGAGATGGCCTTTCTTCAGTCGCAGATCAAGCCGCATTTTCTTTTCAACTCACTGTCCGCGATCGATGAGACCTTCAAAATCAACCCGGAGGAAGCGAGCCGCCTGATCAATTCGCTCGCGCAGTATCTGCGACGAAGCTTTGATTTTGAGAATCTTGAAAGCTGTGTGCCGATTGAGCGCGAGCTCGCGCTCGTGAAGTATTATGTTGATCTGGAGCTGGCCCGTTTCGACAACCTGTCGGTGCAAAGCCGGATCGATTACAATCTTTCGTTTCAGCTGCCACCGCTGACCATACAGCCGCTCATTGAGAACGCGATACGCCACGGCGTCCGCAAAAAGGCCGGCAGCGGCGAGGTTGTGCTCTGGATACGGCAGGACGGTGACGATATCGCGGTATCTGTCAGCGATAACGGCGCGGGCATCGTTCCCGAAAAGCTCAGCTCACTTTTGGACAACACGGGCAAGAGCGTCGGCATGACAAACATCCATCACCGGCTGCTCCACCTGTACGGCAGCGGCCTTAGCGTAGAAAGCAGTGCGGACGTGGGCACAACCGTCTCATTCAAAATACCGAAAGGAAACGACGATGATACGCGCAATAGCAGTGGACGATGAAAAGCTCTCGCTCATGCGGATAGAGCGAATCTTGAGAGAAATCCCGGGCGTCAGGTTTCTTGAGGCTTATCAGAACCCAAGCGAAGCGGCAGCGCATGACGCCGTCCTCGAGGCGGATGTGGCCTTTCTCGACGTCGAAATGCCCGAATTAGACGGGCTGGCGCTCAGCGAGCTGCTTGTGGAGAAAAACCCGAATCTCGAGGTCATTTTTGTGACGGCGCATGAAAAATACGCGCTTCAGGCCTATCAGCTGAACGCGATCGGTTATCTGCTAAAGCCCGTCCAGTTCGATGATGTCCGGCGGCATATCGAGCGCGTGTCGCGATACAAGCGTATCGTGCGCGAGCGGCAAGCCGCCGCGCCACATTTTAAAGTCTTCGGCCAGTTCTACCTTTTCATTCAGCCGAACGAAGTCGCGGCGTTCAGAACGGAGAAAACGGAAGAGCTGCTGGCTCTGCTGTTAAGCCAGCGCGGCAAGCCCGTTTCGAGGGACTATATCTGCGCGCTGCTGTGGCCCGATATGACCGAGGAGCGGGCCGTGCGCAATTTCCATACCACCGCCTATAACATTCGAAATCGGTTCTGCGAAACCGGCATCACCGATATACTGCTGCGCAATCTTGACAGCTACCGCATCAATTCCGACCGCGTCACGAGCGACCTTGATGTGTTCTGCGCGGCGCTTCATTTGCCGAATGACACAAAAGAGCGTGTGCAGACGCTGGAACGCGCGCTTCAGGTATATGACGGCGTTTTTATGGAAGGCAGGGACTACGTCTGGCTTGTGGAGCATCAAGCCTATTACGAGCGCCTCTTTGAGGATTTATCTATCAGCCTGTGCGTTGAATACGAAAAAGCAGGGCACCTGACAAAGGCCGCGGATGTGCTGCGCAGAATGCTTCATTACAATGAAACAAGCGAGCGTGCGTGCGCTCGTCTGATGTCACTTTACCGTGCCGACGGTCAGCCCCGGGAAGCCTATCAGGTCTACCAGAATTTTCGGAACCACTATTTAACCGAGTTTGGCGAAGAACCTCCCGCCTCTCTGAAAAAGCTATTGTAAATTTCACATCAAAATTGAGCGAAAAAGCGTCGGACAAGGCGCTTTTGTTTTGTTTGGTTGATTATCGGTTGATTCCTCTATGCTTAAATCTCCTTGGGGGATACAAATACATATCAATTCAAATGAATATATTTAAGGAGCAGATTATGAAAACAGACATCAATTCAGAGAAGTTTTCGCGCCGTTTTGAGCTGTTCATCGCGATCGTTCTCGGTGTCACCGCGGTGCTGACGGCGTACGCGTCGTGGCAGAGCGCTCTGTACAGCGGCGATCAGGCGGAGTGCTACACGCAGGGCAATGCGATCATCGCCAACGCCAACCAGCTTTACAACGAAGCCTCTCAGTCGATCGCCGAGGATTCAGCCACATGGAATGAGATCAACAGCTTAAGAGTCGATCTCGCGTTTGCGGAATCATCCGGAAACACGGACGGCGTGGAGAGGCTCCAGTACAAGCTTGACCAGCTCATGTATGAGAACGTCACGGATGAGCTGGGCGCGGCCATCGAATGGGCTGACGCTCAGGAAGAATACGCGTCTCCTTTTGAGATGGAAGGCTTCGTCGAAAGCTATTATGAGGCAGGCAATGCCACGTATGAGGAAGGACAGGCGAAAATTGAAGAAGGCACGGCTGCCAATCAGCTGGACGACAAGCAGGGGCTCGTCACGGTCGTACTCGCTGTGGTGCTGTTCATGCTCGGCATTGTGAGCACATTCAATAACATGAAGACAAAATTCGTCGTCACGGGCGTATCGCTGGCCGCATTGGTTTTCGGCGTCGTGATGATGCTGAGCGTGCCGTTCCACTCACTGTGAGCATTGACGGAAATTCGAAATTAATAATCGGAGGCGTATTATGCAATATGAGATTTTCGACGGCAATCTGCCCGCCGTGACGATCAAGCTCAATCAAGGCGAAGCGGTTTACACGCAGTCCGGCGGCATGTCGTGGATGACGTCCGGCGTACAGATGGAGACCAATATGAAGGGCGGTCTGCTAAAGGGTCTTGGCCGCATGCTGAGCGGCGATTCTCTGTTTCTCGCGACCTATTCGGCTGTCGCGCCGAATCAGGAGATCACGATCGCGTCCACGTTCCCTGGCGCCATCGTACCGCTCGATATAGCCGGCGGCGACATCGTCGTACAAAAGAGCGCGTTTCTCTGCGCGCAGCCTGATGTGGTGCTCAGCGCGCACGTGGTGAAGGGGCTTGGCGCGGGGCTGTTCGGCGGCGAAGGCTTTATACTGCAAAAGCTCAGCGGCAAAGGGCTCGCGTTTATCGAGATCGACGGCGCCGTTTGCGAAAAGACGCTCGCGCCCGGCGAATCGCTGATCGTGGATACGGGCAACATTGCGGCTTATGAAGCGAATGTCGGTTACGAGGTCATGATGATAAAGGGCTTCAAGAACATACTGTTCGGCGGCGAAGGGCTGCTGAATACGCGGCTCACGGGCCCCGGCAAGGTGTGGCTGCAGACGATGACGCTGCCGGGCTTCGCCGCACGGATCATACCGTTTATACCCACAAACAACAATTGACAATCTCCCAATTGTCAAAGGAAGCTGCTGAAAAGCGGCTTCCTTTTTTATGTAAAAGAAAAAGCGCTGCTTTTCAGCAACGCTCAAATCATATCTATATCAAATAAACTTTATAAACTATTTTTGTGTGCCTGTCACAGCTACCGCGACGGATGTGCCGTAGCCCGCACCCGCATAGTTGATATCGACGCTGTTATCGCTCGGCCAGTTGACGGAAACCGTATAGGTCTTCTCCTGTCCGTCCGTCGCCAGCGCGAACTCATCGGAGAAACTGATGAGGCCGCTCGATGTGGCCGTACCGACCACCGCACCGCTGCTATCCTTCACCGTGAAGGTCAGCGGTTCCACAAGGCTCTTGCCGTCCGTCGGCTGGGCATTGATGTCAAAATCGAGCGCCATGGCCGTTTCGCTGACCACCGAGCTGTCGTAGTTTTTGACACTGAACTGCCAGTTGACCGTTTCGCCCGGCGCGATCTTAATATCCTTCACAAAGCTGTCCGTGCCGCCTTCCGTCAGCACGAACTCTTTCGCCACCACGCTGCCCTCTGCCAGATTATCAATACTTGTTGTATACATGGCGAGTGTGCCCGCGATCAGCGATGTTGACACCACAAGAACCAAAGCAATTGTCAGTAAAATCTTCTTCATGTTTCCTCCTGTAATTTTGTTGTGCAAAACGCACATTATTCACTTATCAGTTCAGGCTCCGCAGCCTCCGGCCCGTCCGCAGCGGCTGGTGCCGTATTATCCTCGCCCGCCGTCTGCACGCTCAAGCCGTCTTTATGGCCGCTGTTTTTTATCTTCTCCGTATCAACTGTGATTGCCGCCGAGAACGACGACGATGCATTGTACCCCGAAAGCGTGCCCACGCTTGCGGACACCAGCACCGCGCCTAAAAGAACGAGCACCACCAAGGCTTTCAGTTTCATGCTTCCTCCTTAATTCAGCGTCACACCAAAGCGGCTCGCCGATGTCGCAGGCTGCGCGCTCACATTGCTGCCGCCCACCGTTACATTGCCGATGGGCTGCGAGCCCTGCCCCACCGCCGGGCCCCGGAACGACACGCTCTGCCCCGGCGCAATGTCGTCGGTGGCCGTGTTGTTATAGGCCGGATTCACAAACTTATAGCTGCCACCGCCCTGTGTCATCACCGCGTTGCTGTAGGCGCGCGTCAGCTGGTCTCCCGCAAGATCGAACGTCACGAACCAGTCCTCGATCGGCTTATCCGAATTGTTCGTGACCGTCACCTTGTACTCATACTGATAGCTGCCGCTCTGGCCGTTCGACCACGCGGGCGAGGTTTCATAAAGCACGCTCACATCGCTTTGCGGCGGCTCGTTTCCTTCAAAAGGCACCTGAGACGCGAGAGCGCTTACATTGACCGTCGAGCCGTAATTGCCTCCCGCGTATTTGATATCCACGCTATTATCGCTCGGCCAGTCGATCTTCACCGTATAGCCTTGGGACTGCCCGGCAGCAGAGACGGGGAACGCGCCTGTCACATCAAACGTGCCCGTTCCTTTAATGCTCTTGATCACATGGCCTGTGCTGTCGAGCACGCTCACCACGAGCGGATCGATCGCCTTTTTGCCCGCTGTGGCCTGTACGCTGAATTTAAGCTTATAATAAAGATCCGTTTCGGTGATCTGCGCGCCGTCATAGTTCTTGACGCTGAACTGCCAATTGACCGTTTCCGTCGGCGCAATCTTTATGCCTTGAGAGAAGCTGTCCGTCCCCTCGCCTAAGAACACGAACTCCTTGGCGGACACGCTGCCCTGCGCGAGATCATCGATCGACGTGGTATATATCGCGAGCGTGCCGGCGGTTAAAGACCCTGCCATTACAAGCAAGAGCGTCAGCACGATCATCGTTTTGCTCATCCATTTTCTCAAGCTCATCACACCTTAATAAGAATTATTATTGACTACTTGCCAATCCTAACACGAGTAATATATTTATTCAAATTGTATATACTGTCACTATTGGCATCTGTTTTCAGTGTGATCTTTTATTCTGTCAGTTAATTGATGTGTTATGCCAGACATTGTTATCAGCCCCATAAAATACCGGGCCGCAGCCTCCAAATAATCGAGTAGGGGCTAACCGTATCAGGTTTCGCCCCTCTCACACCACCGTACGTACGGTTTTCCGTATACGGCGGTTCAATTCGTAACTAAGTGTACTTTGTTGAAGTGGTCTAATAGTGATATTA
>JAEYLC010000009.1 GCA_023461435.1 Bacillota bacterium | reverse complement strand
TAGCGTGACAGGCTAGCGTTCTAACCATCTGAACTACCGGGCCATATGGTGGGAACAGTTGGGCTCGAACCAACGACCCTCTGCTTGTAAGGCAGATGCTCTCCCAGCTGAGCTATGCTCCCCCATGCGGCAATCCAAGATACCCTTGGAACCCTCTTAAAAGAGCCCTGCGCTCAACGAAGAACGCTGTGATAGTGTATAATAGTCATCGTCGCGTGTCAAAATGTGAATTTCGTGATTAAACGAAAATTCTTAAACTTAGCTTGCGATTGATCGCTTTTTCATCGAATTACGGGCATTATTGCTATCTTCGCTTCTCCAGCTCGGCAAAAACCTCACCCGGGTTAAGGCCGCGTTCGCAGAGCAGCACGAGCAGATGATAGAGGAAATCTGCGCTTTCATAGCGTATTTCATCGGGCGCGGCGTTCTTGGCCGCGATGATGATCTCAGCCGCTTCCTCTCCGATTTTTTTGCATATCTTATCGATGCCTTTGTCGAATAGATAGTTCGTGTACGAGCCTTCCTTGGGGTTGTCACGCCGGTCTTCGATGACCGCGAACAGCTCGTCTATAATGGCGTATCCGCCCGAATAATCGCCCTTGCCATACATAGACTCGAAGAAGCACGAATACGCGCCCGTATGACACGCTGGGCCCTCCTGAGCCACCACGGCAAGCAGTGTATCCCCGTCACAATCGAGCTTCATTTCCTTGAGCGTCTGATAATGTCCTGACGTCTCCCCCTTGCGCCACAGCTTTTGCCGGCTGCGCGAGTAATACGTCATGTTGCCCGTCTCGAGCGTGAGCTTCAAGGCTTCCTCGTTCATATAAGCGAGCATCAGCACGCTGTTGGTTTTATAGTCCTGCACCACCACGGGTACGAGGCCTTTTTCATCGAATTTCACGTTGTCTGTTGTCATGATGCTTCCTCCGTTTATAATCTCACCGGTATGTTTTCGCTTTTCAGATATTCCTTGACGTCGCCCACCGTATACACGCCGTAGTGGAACAGCGACGCGACAAGCACCGCGTCGGCACTGGCCTGCGTGATCGCGTCCCGAAAGTGCGCTAAGCTGCCCGCGCCGCCCGAAGCGATCACGGGGATTCTCACAGCCTCGGAAATCGCTTTCGTGAGCGGTATGTCATAGCCGTCCTTTGTGCCGTCGGCGTCCATGCTCGTCAGCAATATCTCGCCCGCGCCGAGTTTTTCGGCTTCCAACGCCCATTCCACCGCGTCGCGGCCTGTGCTCACGCGCCCGCCGTTGAGGTAGACCTCCCAGCCTTCGCCGCTCGTTCTTTTTTTTGCGTCGATCGCGCAGACCACGCACTGGCTGCCGAATTTCTCGGCAGCTTCGCTGATCAGCGCCGGGTTTTTGAGCGCCGCCGAGTTGACGGAAATCTTATCCGCGCCGCGCCGCAGCATTTCCCTGAAATCCGCGACCGTACGGATGCCGCCGCCCACGGTCAGCGGTATGAAAACCTGCTCGGCCGTGCGCGCCACCACATCTCCCATAATCGCGCGGTCGTCCGACGACGCCGTGATATCGAGGAACACGAGCTCGTCCGCGCCCTGCTTGTTAAACATCTTCGCCATCTCGACGGGATCCCCCGCGTCGCGTATATCCACGAAGTTGATGCCCTTGACGACGCGTCCCGCGTCCACGTCGAGACAGGGTATGATCCGTTTTGTCAGCATATTTTAAGCCCCCAGTCTGATCGCTTCGCCGATCGTGATGCCGCCCGTATACAGTGCCTTGCCGATGATGACGCCCTGAGCGCCTGCTTCTTTGACGGCCTTCACATCGCCGGGCACGCTCATGCCGCCCGACGCGATGATCTCCATGCCCGTCTTTTGCGCCATGGCTTTCACGGCTTCCGCATTCGGGCCGGTCAGCATGCCGTCCCGCGCGATATCCGTATAGATAATCGTATTGACGCCGCGCTTCTTCATCTCAAGAGCAAGCATCACGGGGTCTTCGCCCGTGTCGGACGCCCAGCCGCGCGTGGCCACACGCCCGTTTTTCGCGTCGATACCCACGACGATGCGTCCCGGGTATTTGGCCGCGGCCTGCTGCACCAGCTCAGGGTTCTCGATCGCCGCCGTGCCGATGATGACCCGCCGGATATTCAGTGTGCCGAGTCTCTCGTCGATGTCTTTCATGCTTCGTATACCGCCGCCGAGCTGGACGGGGATGGACACGGCGCTCAGGATTCTCGCAACGGTGTCGCGATTGGAGAACACACCCGCGAACGCCGCGTCGAGGTCCACCACATGCAGGTACGGCGCGCCGAGCTGCTGCCATTTGAGCGCGACTTCGGCGGGATCGCCGTATTCCGTCGCCTGCTCCATATCGCCCATTTTCAGGCGCACACAGACGCCGTTTTTCAAATCGATTGCCGGATAGATGATCATTTGAGCCCTCCGAAGCGGCGCAGCATGTCAAGGCCCGTATCGCCGCTCTTCTCGGGATGGAACTGCAGCCCGAATATGTTGTCCTTCTGCACAGCCGCCGTGAACCGATAACCGTAATCGGCTTCGGCAATGACGCAGGACTCCGGAACGCCTGACGCGTGGTAGGAATGCACAAAATAAACGTACTTTTCGCCGCCGTCAAATAACGGGTTTTCACGCGGTATAAGGCTGTTCCAGCCCATATGCGGCACTTTAAGGTTGTTCACCTTAAAAGGCACCACCTCGCCGGAAACGAGCCCGAGGCCCTTATACTCGCCGTTTTCGTAGCTGATATCAAAAAGCAGCTGCATGCCAAGGCAGATGCCGATAAAAGGCTTGCCTTTTTTGATCTCCTCAAGCATCGTCTGCTGCATGCCGGATTTCTCAAGGCAGTCCGCCGCATCCGCAAAAGCGCCGACGCCGGGCAGCACGATGTGCGACGCGTCCTTCAGATCATTTTTGTTGTCGGTAATGCGCGCGTCGAAGCCGAGATACTCAAGTGCCTTCTGAACGCTTCGCAGATTGCCCATGCCGTAATCGATGATGGCTATCATGTCCTATAAAACTCCTTTGGTGGATGGCACGCCGCTGTTTCTTGGGTCGTCCTCAAGCGCAAACCGTATCGCGCGCGCAACGGCTTTGAACACCGCTTCAATCATATGATGCGTGTTGCTGCCATAAAGCACGCCGATGTGCAGCGTCATTTTCGCGGCAGTCGCAAACGCGCGGAAGAACTCCTCAAATATCTGGCTGCTGATTCCGCCGACGGTTCTGTCGGGGCAATCCACGCTGTACTGCAGATAGGCGCGCCCCGAAAAATCCACGCTCACAAACGCGAGCGCTTCATCCATCGGCACAAATTGCGTGGAATACCGGCAGATGCCCGCTTTGTCGCCCACAGCCTGCGCAAACGCCTCGCCGAGCACGATGCCCACATCCTCCACGGTGTGGTGTTCATCCACGTGCAGATCGCCGCTCACATTGAGGTCGATATCAAATAAGCCGTGCTTCGCAAACAGGTCGAGCATGTGGTCGAAAAAGCCTAGCCCTGAGCTGATGCGGCGCGATCCGTCACCGTCGATCTCCAGCGACAGGCCGATGTTCGTCTCACTCGTATTTCTCTGAATTTCCGCGCTTCTCATCGCGTTTCCTCCCTTTCAAACCGTATCGCTGCGCTTCTCGCGTGGGCTGTCAGCCCTTCGGCGCGCGCAAAGCGATCAATTTCTTTGTAACATGACTTCAGGCTTTGCCTGTCGTATTCGATATAGTTCATCGTTTTTGTAAACGCATCCACCGACAGCGGCGACGAGAACCGCGCGTTGCCCGATGTGGGCAGCACATGATTGGGCCCCGCGAAATAGTCTCCGAGCGGCTCCGGAGAATATTCGCCGAGGAACACGGCGCCCGCGTTCTTAACCTTTGCAAGTCCGTCTCTCGGGCATTCCGTGAGTATCTCAAGATGCTCGGGCGCGATGCTGTTCGCGATGTCAAACGCTTCGTCGAGCGACGCTGTCACGACGATCGTGCCGTAGTCGGCAACCGACCTTGCCGCGATTTCACGCCTTGGCAGCAGCGCAAGCTGGCGCTCGATCTCGGCGGCCGCCTGCTCGGCGAGCGATCTGCTCGGCGTTAATAATATGCTGGCCGCCTTTTCGTCATGCTCAGCCTGCGAAAGAAAATCCGCGGCCGCATAGGCCGGGTTCGCGCCGTCATCCGCAATGATCAGCACCTCGGACGGGCCCGCGATCATGTCGATGCCGACCACGCCGTACACCTCGCGCTTGGCAGCCGATACGTACGCGTTGCCGGGCCCTGTGATCAGATTGACCTTGGGCACGCTCTGTGTGCCGTAAGCGAGCGCCGCCACCGCCTGAGCGCCGCCGATTCTAAGAATTAAATCCGCACCGGCAAGATCGGCTGCGACCAATGTGAGCGGCTCGATCTCCCCCGCTTTTCCGGGCGGCGTGACCATGATGATCTGCCCGACGCCTGCGATTTTGGCGGGTATGATATTCATCAGCACGCTCGAAGGATACGCCGCTTTGCCTCCGGGCACATAAACGCCCGCGCGCTGCATGGGCAGCACAATCCGCCCTGTCACAGTGCCGCCGTCGCGCTTCTCGTAGCCGTCGCGCTTTTGCAGCTTGTGGAACGCCGCGATATTTTCGGCGCTTTTTTTGATCGTTTCCAGCAGCTCAGCCGGTACGTCCGCGTAAGCTCTGTCGATTTCCTCCCGTGTGACACGAATATTATCGGCGCTGAGCGCAAAGCCGTCAAACTTTTTTGTGTATTCAAACAGCGCCGCGTCGCCGCGCCTTTCCAAATCGGAGACAATACCGCGCACGGTGCTGATGACGCGCTCGTCCGTCTCGGCCTTGCGGCTTAAGCGGCTTAATGCCGATTCGATTTCACCGGATTCATAGATGCGCATCAGACTTCCTCCACCGCCTTTTCGATCTTCTCGATCAAAGGCTTTAACACGGACGCTTTGATTTTGAGGCTCGCGCGGTTCACGGCGAGCCGCGCGGACACGTCGCTGACATCCTCAATGATCACGAGCCCGTTCTCAACGAGCGTCCGCCCGCTCTCCACGATGTCGAGTATCACGTCGGACAGCCCGAGTATCGGCCCGAGTTCCACGCTGCCGTGCAGCTTGATGCATTCGACAGACACGCCCTTGGACGCGTAAAACCGCTTGGCGGTTTCGGGATATTTTGTCGCAACGCGCAGCACGGATGAGGTCAGCGAGTTGTCCTGCCGTGCGGGATATCCCGCGACGGCGAGCCGGCATTTGCCGAATTTCATATCGACCATCTCATAGAGCGGCAGGTTCGCCTCGAGCAGCGTGTCCTTGCCGACGACGCCCATGTCCGCGACACCGTGATCCACATAGGTCGGCACATCTGTGGGCTTCACCAGTATGAAGCGCACATCGTTTTTCTTGTCGCAGAATATCAGCTTGCGGGAGTCTTCTTTGAGCTCGCTGCAGTCAATGCCGCATTTTTCGAGTATGACCATCGCTTTTTCGGCGAGGCGGCCTTTCGCGAGCGCAATCGTGATCTGCATATCGTCTCCTTACAGTGTCTGCAGGCAGCCGCTCGCGTCAAAATAAACGGCTTCCCTGGCGTTGATACTTTCCTTTTCGCTGAGCAGACTGCCGATGCCCAGCCCCGGAATATAGAGCGTCCGCTTGCCCTGCTTTCTCATCGCTTCCGCAAAGGCATACGCCTTTCCGCTCATGCTTGTGTCGCACGAAATGACGGCGTCCGTCTCGTAATAGCCGCCGAGCAGCCCCTGCCGTTCCATCGCGATCATCACACGCTTGATACCGAGAGCAAAGCCCGTCGCGGGAGCGGCCTTGCCGAATTTGCCGAGCAGCCCATCATAGCGCCCGCCCGACACCACCGGAAAACCGATGCCCGTGGCGAGGCCCCTGAATATGATGCCCGAATAATAATCGATATCGTGCAGCATTCCAAGGTCTATTGTGATGTATTCACTGAGCCCGAAATCGTTGAGCAGCGTATAGGCCTTTCTTAAGTTCTCCACGGCGTCCACACACTCTTTGCTTTGAGAGACCTTAAGCGCCTTTTCAAACACCTCGCTGCCGCCAAACAGATCGGTCAGAGCTGTGAGCTGCTCTGTGAGCGTCTCGCTGAGACCGAATTGCTTGGAGAGCGCTTCGATCGCCATTTTGTCCTTGGCATCCACGGCGTGCCTGAGTAAATCGATCTCACTGTCTTTGAGCTTCGCTTCACCGATCAGCGCCTTGAAGAACGAAACCTGGCCGATGTCCACGGTGAAGCTGTTAAGGCCCGCGGTTTTGAGCGATTTCACAGCGAGTGCGATCACTTCCGCGTCCGCAAAATCGCTGCCGTCACCGATCAGCTCGATGCCCGCCTGCGTGAATTCTCCCGCTTTGCCGATGGCAGGCTCCGCCGCCGCAAAAGAATTCTGAATATAAAACAGCCGCTGCGCTTTCCCGTCAAACTTTGTCGCCGCGACGCGCGCGATCGGCACGGTCAAGTCGGGGCGCAGCACGAGTATGCGACCGTTGGAATCCACGAACTTGATCATGCTTTCCTGTATATACGACCCGACGCCGCTTTGAAACACGTCGATATGCTCATAGGTCGGCGTTTCGATTTCGTCAAAGCCCGAGAGAATGAACACCTGCCTCAGCGCGCCTTCGATAGTCTTTTTGATATAGCATTCCGCGGGCAGGCAATCTTCCACACCGTCGGGCACATGTTTTTTATACTTTTCCATTCTCGCCTCGATAGATTTAATAATTTACTATGCTAAAACGCTAATATAATAAATAATATACAAGAACTTTATATATATGTCAACCCATCTTTTTCAAGAGAAACATGCAAATAATTAAAACCACCTGTTAGATAGATTAAATTGACACATGCTTTTTTATAATTCTCTTCGGTTGCTTTATTCGGTTTGCAGACTAAATTTATCAATTAACTTAGACAGCAAATACATTCGCTGTGAGCAAAAATTCCGACAGCGGTCTTCTTGACACGACGGTGGATGACCCGAAAAAACTCCGTACGAAAAAAGCGCCGGAACCTCCGGCGCTTTGAATTTCCCTTTACTTGCCAGCCATCTGGCGCTCGACCTGTTCGATCATTCTTTTCACCATGTAGCCGCCGACGTAGCCCGCTTCCTTGGCGGTCAGGTCTCCGTTATATCCCTGCTTTAAGTTGACTCCCAATTCATTCGCGATTTCATACTTCATGCTGTCAAGATTTTGATTCTGCCTGTTCCTATTCGACATAAATGCCGTCCTCCATTTCCGTCAAATTCTTTTTGTGAATAGGTTACTTTGTTTTTTCAGCCTGTTTGATCATCCGTTTGACCATCTCTCCGCCCACCGAGCCGTTCTGTTTGGATGTGAGATCGCCGTTATAACCCTCTTTCAAATTGACGCCAAGGTCATTGGCCACTTCATACTTCATTTTGTTAAGGGCGCTTTTTGCTTCCGGCACCAGCGTTCTGTTTCTTGCCATCGCTTTTCACCTCCTTTATTGCTTTGTATATTTAATTTGCCCAAAAAAAAATAAAGTACGCTGGCAATAAATTAAGCGACATTCATTTAATTGATCACGGTTTTTTCTAATTTTTGTGAAAATCGCGCGATTGCGGCATTGAGCCACTGCACGTAAAGCTCATGGTTTTCCAACTTTATGCGGTTCGCAAGCTCTCTTGTTTGTGTGAGCAGCGCCATATCCTTGATGAGGTTGGCCATATACAGATCGGACATGCCGCTTTGCCTGACGCCGAGGAATTGCCCGGGCCCGCGAAGCCGCAGATCCTCCTCGGCGATTTTGAAGCCGTCGTTTGTTTTGCTGAGTATGCCGAGGCGCTCGTTATCAGCCTGCTCTGACATCAAAAAGCAATACGACGTTTTTTGCCCGCGTCCCACGCGGCCGCGGAGCTGATGCAGCTGCGCGAGGCCGAACCTCTCCGCGTTTTCAATCACCATGACCGTGGCTTCGGGTACGTCAACGCCCACCTCGATCACGGTGGTGGAAACGAGTATCGAAAACTCCTTGGCCTTGAAGCGTGCCATAATTTCGTTCTTTTCTTGGGGCTTGAGCCTCCCGTGCAGCAGCGCGGCGCATGAAAACCGCTGCTGTATCTCCTCAAAAACCTGCTCGGAGGAGCGCACATTGAGCGCGTCGCTGTCCTCCACGAGCGGGCAGACCACATAAACTTGTGAGCCTTTTGTGATCTCTTTTTCGATAAAGCCGTACATATCGTGCCGTTTGGCTTCCGAGACGCAGAAGGTTTTTATCGGACGGCGGCCCGGCGGCAGCTCGTCGAGTATCGAAATGTCCGTTTTCCCGTAGAGTATCAACGCGAGCGTACGCGGAATCGGTGTGGCCGACATGATCAGCGTGTGCGGCGCACGCCCCTTTGTTTCGAGCATCGCGCGCTGCCCGACGCCGAAACGGTGCTGTTCGTCCGTGATGACGAGCCCCAGATTCGCGAACTGCACATTGTCGTAAAGCACCGCGTGCGTGCCGATCACGATATCCGTCTGGCCGCCCGCAATGTTCTCATAAACCGCACGGCGCTGCGCGGCCGGTGTGCTGCCCGTCAGCAGCTCCATGTTGAGGCCCACATCACAGAAAATTCTCTGCGCGTTTGCAAAATGCTGAGCCGCAAGCACCTCTGTGGGCGCCATCAGCACGCACTGGCAGCCGCTTTTCACACAGATGTGCATCGCGTAAAACGCGGGCGTGGTTTTGCCGCTTCCCACATCTCCCTGCAGCAGCCTGTTCATCGGCTTCTCGCTTTTCAAATCGTTCTCGATCTCGTTCATCACGCGCAGCTGCGCGTTGGTCGGACGATATCCCAAACGGCCAAAGAAAACAGCATTTTCTTTTTCGTTGGCTGACATTGTTTTAGCGCCGGAAAGCGCGGCAGTTTCGCGTTGTGACAACGCAATATTAAAAAGCAGCAGCTCTTCAAAAATGAGCCGTCGTTTGGCAAGCGCAAGCGCTTCTTCGGTTTCGGGAAAATGAATGTTCGCGATCGCATAATTGAGCTCGCAAAGCTTGTGCTCAGCCCTGAATTCGTTTGTGAAAATGTCTGTCAGCTGGCCGCGGATCGCATCGATGGCAGCTTTTACGGCAAGGCGCATCACCTTTTGCGTGAGCCCCGCCGTCAACGGATAAACGGGGTTGATCCCGAGATGCTCTCCGCCCTGCTTTTCCATATGCGGATTGGTGAAAGAAAAGCGCTTGCCGACCCGCTTGACACGGCCCGAGAGATAAACGCGGTCGCCGTCCTGATATAATTTTCGTATATACGGCTGATTGAAAAAAACAGCCTCAACCCAGCCGGTTTCGTCGTGCAACGAAAATTTAGCTAGATTAAGACCGCTTTTGACCCTTCGAAAAGACGGCTCGCCCCTGATCACGGCTGTAAGGTTAAAGACTTCACCGTCTTTTAATCCGCTGATTGAAACGCTTTGTCCCTGCGACTCATAGCCGCGCGGCATATAGTATATCAGGTCGGCTATGCTCGAAATGCCGAGCTTTTCAAACAGCTTGGCCTTTTTTTCGCCGATGCCCTTCACCTTTGCCGCGGGATCATGAAGCGTCATTATTCCACCGCAAACACAAACGGATAGACCGGCTGTCCGCCGAACTGCAGCTCCACATCAAAATCGTCGTATTCGTCGGTCACCATATCTGTGATCTGCTTTGCCATATCCTCCGACACGCCTTCGCCGTAGAATATCGTGATCACGCTGTCTTCGTCCGTCACCATATCTTTCAGCAGCGCGCGGCAGGTATCAAACATATCTCCCGTGTGGCAGACGATGTCTCCGTCGAGTATGCCGATCAGCTCGCCCTTTTTGATCGTCTGTCCGTTGATTTTCGATTCGCGGACCGCGCTGGTGACCTGCCCCGTTTTCACCGTGGTGATGGCCTTTTTCATGCGCTCCGTATTCTCTTCAAAATCGAGGTCGGGATTGAACGCAAGCACGCCCGTGATGCCCTGCGGAAACGAGTACGACGGTATCACATGTACGTTTTTGGTCGAAAACTGCGCGGCCTGCTCGGCGGCAAGTATGATGTTTTTGTTGTTCGGAAAAACGAATACGTTGTTGGAAGGCGCTTTTTCAATCGCCTTGGAAATCGTCTCGGTGGACGGGTTCATCGTCTGGCCGCCCTCCACAATTTCATCCACCATGAATTCCTTGAAAATGTTGACGATTCCGGAACCGGCAGCCACCGTGACCACAGCCATTTCTTTTGTCTGCTTTGTCGGCTCGGGTTCGGCATCGTGCTCAAACAGCTCCGTATGCTGCTCTCTCATGTTGTCGATTTTAATACGGGACAATTCGCCGAAACGAAGCGCGAACTGCAGCGCTTTGCCGGGAACGTTGGTATGTACGTGTGTTTTCACAAGCTGCAGATCGCCCACCACGAGCACACAGTCGCCGATCTTCATGAGCTTTTCGCGGTAACGGTCGATATCGTCCTGAGTCACGGATTCGTGGATGTTTTTTATAAAAAATTCAGTACAATAGCCAAATTCGATTTCTTCCGAACCGGGAGCGTTCGCAAAATCGACCGTCGTTTCCGGTTCAATTTCCAGCGTGTCCGTGATGGTCTCGCCGTCAAGCGCCATTTTGAAGCCGCGGTAGATGACGATCAGGCCCTTGCCGCCCGCGTCCACGACACCCGCTTCTTTAAGAACGGGCAGCATTTCCGGCGTTTTGCGCAGCGTGTCGGTGCCCTGCTCAATGACCGTGTCGATCATTTTATAAATGTTCTCGCCTTTGCCCGAGCTGCGCAGCGCGGCTTTGGCCATTTCTTTCGCGACGGTCAGTATCGTGCCCTCTTTGGGCTTCATCACGGCTTTGTAGGCCGCGTCAACGCCCTCCTGCATCGCTTTCGCGAAATCAGCCGGGCCCGCCGTTTCGAGCCCCGCAAGGCTCTTGGAAAGGCCGCGGAACAGCTGCGACAGTATCACGCCCGAATTGCCTCTCGCGCCCTTGAGTGCGCCGAGCGACAGCGCGTCGCCCACGGTGCAGATCTTTGACGTATCGGCGTTGCGGACTTCCTTGACGGCCGACATCAGCGTCAGAGACATGTTCGTTCCCGTATCACCGTCCGGCACGGGAAACACATTCAGCGCATTCAGCCCTTTTTTGTTTTTGTCAAGCAGTGCGGCGGCTGATAGCACCATTTCCTTAAACAGCTCACCGGTCAACCTCTCTTGCATAACTTATCCCCCTAAACCCTTATGCCATTGACTGTCACATCGACTTTTTCCACGTTCAAGCCCGTGATGGACTCGACCTTGTATTTGACAGTATCAATGACATTTGATGCGACGGCGGATATCGAAACGCCGTATTCCACGATGACGAAGAGTTGTATACGAATAGCATCGTTTTCTGTCGTAATTTTAACACCTTTGTTCAAATTCTCGCCTTTAAGCAGTTCGACTATGCCATCCATCGCCTTTTGAGAGGCCATTCCTACGATTCCATAGCAATCCATTGACGCAAGACCCGCAAGATTTGAAATAAATTCGTCGGAATATACGATCTTACCCAGCGATTTTTGCTGTATTACAGCCATCGAAAAGCCTCCTTGCAGTCATTACCGTTAAAAACCGGTGAGTTAAATCTATCGCGTTTTTTAAAATGCGTCAAGTCGTTTCAAAAAATTGAAATGAAAATTTAAGAATTCGACTTGCCAAACCGTACCTTCAATGATAAAATATTTTTCGTGCTATTTTCGGGTTAAGAAGAAGAGAGGTGTAAAACTATGGCAAAGTACTGCGAGGTTTGCAATAAAGGCATCGTGTCGGGAAACACTGTGAGCCATTCCAACAGAAAGTCCAGAAGGACGTGGTCGCCCAACGTTCAGCGTGTCCGCGCTATTGTGGACGGTTCTCCCAGAAGAATGTATGTCTGCACAAGATGCCTGCGTTCCGGCAAGGTGACCCGCGGATAATCTTCATAAACCAATCAAGAGCTGCCATAAGGCGGCTCTTTTGCTTTGGGTCTGTCTCAAAATAAGCTTCACCGCAACCGGCTTTCGCTTATTTTGAGACAATCCTTATGTATGCTTTACTTAAAAAGCCTTCGTAAGAGTCCGCGAAATATACGCGGCGCTTTGAAACAGTAGATCCTCAACACTTCCACCTCCAGTTGGTTTCACCAGAGCTTTCTGGCAATGACAAAGCACCCCACAACGATAAGGGTCACGCCCAGCAGCGCAAGCCACATCCAATATGGCATGAAGCAAATGAGCAATATGATGCCAATACAGATAATAAAGGCCGCAATGATTCTTCGCAAAAGACAGTTAGCGCACAACAAATGACCACCTCCGTAACGATACAGCTTTGCTTCCTGCTATATCATACGGTTGTGTGTCAAAAAGTGTGACGTTCAGCCCCGTATCTTCACAATTAGTGCGAAGCCGCCCGAAATAGACAGATGAGCAGGGCTTTTCATAATGACATTGCTGATGCCCCTTGAGGCATCTACGCCGAGCTTAAGCTCCTGCAGCGGATATTCAAGATTTGTGGCCGTCACAGTCAAATCTCCCGTGAGCGGAATAATCGAGACGGTTTGCCCGGTGCAGCCACAGACATCATGCTCTCCCGTGGCCGCCCACATCTCGTTCTTTTTGTCGATGATGCGGCAGCGCGCGCCCGCGCGCGCCGCGCGCACCAGCATGGCCACGTTGCCCATCGTATGGTCGAACCGGCCGCCCGTCGCGCCCAGCATCACGATATCGTCAGCGCCTGCTTCGAGCGCGAATTTGATGGCGGCCTCGGTATCCGTCTCGTTTTTTTCCCTTTGAAGCGTTATCGCATTGGCGCCGCCGTCCACAAGGCGCGAAAGGCTGCCTGAAGCCGCCGTGTCCATGTCTCCGATGACATAATGCGGTATGACGCCCCAACGGTTAAAAAGATCGGCAGCGCCGTCCACCGCAATCAATAGGGGCGCGTCCTTGAGATACTTATTTAAATCGCTTTTGCGCGGCGCGTCTCCGCCGGACACGATCACGCATTTCATTTTTCCAGCTTTAATCGGCTGATCATATCCTTGGGGTCCTCCGCCTTAAAAATCGTGTTGCCCGATACGATCACATTGACGCCGACTTCCACGATCGTCCGCACATTGCTCGCGTCGATGCCGCCGTCCATTTCAATATCGATATTAAGCCCGCGCACATCGATCATGCTTTTCAGCTCCTGCGCTTTGCGGACAGAATACGGAAGAAAGCTCTGCGCGCCGAAACCCGGGTTTACGGACATCAGCAGCACCATATCCAGCTTGTCCAGCACATAATCCAGTACGTTCAGAGGTGTATGCGGATTCAGCGACACGCCGCATTTCTTTCCTGTGTTTCTCACGAGCTGTATGGTTCTGTCCAGATGCATCGTGGCTTCGGCATGCACGGTGATGATATCCGCACCCGCATCGGCGAATTCCTCCACATACCGGTCCGGCTGCGTGATCATCAGATGCACATCAAGCGGAAGCGTCGTATGCGCCTTAAGGTCGCGCACCATTTTCTGCCCGAAGGTGATATTGGGCACAAAAACACCGTCCATCACGTCGCAGTGAACATAATCCGCCCCCGCGCTTTCGAGCATTTTGACAGCATCATAAATCCTCGTGAAATCCGCCGACAGTATTGACGGCGCTACTTTAATCATATTCGCGTAACCTCTTTTCCTGTAATTCTTTTAAAATAGTCAGATATCTTTGATATCGTCCTTCGCTGATGTCTCCGCTTGCTACGGCGTCTTTAACGCCGCACTGCGGCTCCTTGTCATGCAGGCAGGATGTGAAGCGGCACTCCTTAATAAACGGGCGCATATCGTCGTAATAAAGGCTCAGCTGCTCCGGCGCGAGGTTCGCGTTCTCCAGAAAGGAAAAGCCCGGCGTATCCACAGCCATGCCCGCAATATCCTCCATCACAAGCAGCTCTGTATGTCGCGTGGTATGGCGGCCCCTGTCCGTCTTTTTGGATAGCCCGCCCGTTTCGAGCGAAAGCCCCGGAAACAGCGCATTGAGTATCGACGATTTCCCCACCGCGGACTGCCCCGCAAGACATGTGATTTTGCCCTGCAGCTGTGCTCTTAATCGGTCAAGGCCGTCGCCTGTCGCTGCCGACACACATAAATAGGCGCATGCGTTTTTATATTCGCCGATAAGCGTCTGAATCGCGTTTTCGTCAGCCGCATCGCATTTATTGAAAACCAGCAGCGGGAAAATCCCGGCCTGCTTGCTGTGAACGATCAGCTTATCGCAAAGCAAAAGATCGGCTTTGGGCTTGTGAACGGAGACAACGATAGCCACCTGATCAATATTCGTGACACGCGGCCTCACAAGCTCGTTTCTGCGCTCGAATATCTCTTCGATAAAAGCGGTGTTTCCTTCGCTTAAAGTGCAGCGGACGCGGTCGCCCGGGAGCGGAACCGTATTGTCATTTCGAAAGCTCCCCTTCGCCTTGCATTCGTGGATGCTTCCTTCATCATCGCGGACATAGTAGAATCCGCCGATCCCTTTGATGATCGTTCCCGTCTTATTCTGTGACACGTTTAAAAAACTCCAGATTGAGCGAATACGCTTCCGTATTGTTCACTAATATTTTGACAGACTTCCTTCCCCCGCTGACGCTTGGGATATCATAGTCGATCGAGATTCTGCCGTTGCTGGGCGCCTGATCCGTCCATACGACAAGATTGATGGGGACATTGTTATATTCCGTCTGCAACACAATCTTAATCTTTGAATCCTTGTCAGCCACATCGACCAGGGTGGACAATTGTGCGTGATAATCCTTCTGCTTGAACTCGCTGACCCATAAATCGATCTCATGATCGTAGGCGGTCGTTATTCCTTCCGGCGGGTCCTGATTTATGACCGTGCCTTCAGGCAGTTCACTTGCCGATTCGAAGACAAAACAGTTGGTAAAGCCCGCATCGCCGAGCTGTACAGCCGCCTGATCCAACATCGAACCGTTGACCAGCGGCATCGGCACATCCATCTCTTCAACATCCGTCGATGCCACAAGGTTGATGGGATTGTCTTCGTTCACTTTGCTGTCAACTTCCGGAGCCTGAGAAATAATCGTATTGGCAGGCAAATCGCCGCTGTATTCGTAGGATATATTTTCGATTGTCAAGCCCATGCTTTTTATCAGATCCCGCGCTTCTTCGAGCGTCATGCCGGTGACGTTCGGCATCAAAAGTCCCGCCGGGCCGTTGGCAATTGTCAGAGTGACAATACCGCCCTTCAGCGCGGCGCTGCCGGGCTCCGGCGTCTGGGATATGACCTTCCCCACAGCAATCGTCTCGCTTTGCTCAAATTCGAGCTGCACACCCATTTGAAGATTTGTCAGTGTTTTTGTCGCGTCGGAAACGGCTTGTCCCGTAAAATCAGGGATCGTGATCGTTTGAGCATTTGTGTTGTTGACAATCGTGAGCACTGTCAGCACGGATGCGGCCAGAAACGCGATAATCGCAAATAATATGACAATCCTCCACAGTTTGAATCTCTTAATGACGGGCGCTTCGACTGTCTGAGCTTCATACGGCAGATCGATATATTCGCCGCTTTTATCCACGATCGCGCGGACGAGATCTTCTTTGAAAGCGTCCATCGATCTGTATCTGTCTTTTTTATTTTTGCTTGTGGCCTTGAGCACAATATTGTTTAAGGATTTGCTGATTGCGGGATTGATTTTCTCGGGTGCCGTGATCTTTTCGTTGATATGCTTGAGCGCCACCGAAACGGTTTGATCCCCTTTGTACGGCAGCTCTCCCGTCAGCATTTCATAGAGCATGATGCCCATTGAATAGATATCCGTGCGCGCGTCCACATTATCGCCGCGGGCCTGCTCGGGAGACACATAATAAACAGACCCGATGACCTCTTTTTCTTCCTCATCGTTTGCGGAGAGGCTTTTCGCAATGCCGAAATCGGTGACTTTCGCCGTCTGCTCGGCATCCAAAAGAATATTCTGAGGCTTGATATCCCTGTGAATGATGCCGCGCTTGTGAGCGGTCGATAAAGCGCCGCATATCTGAATCGCGATGAGTATCGCATCTCTTTCGGGTATAAGGCCGTTTTTTTCGATCTGCGCTTTTAATGTGGAACCGTCGATATACTCCATGACCATATAGTAGGTGCCGTCATCACAGCCGATATCGCTGACATGAATGATGTTTTCATGTTCGAGTGAAAATGCGGCCTGTGCTTCTTTTTTAAATCTTTTGATATAGTCGGGGTTGCTTGAAAATTTGTCCTTTAATACCTTTACGGCCACGGCGTTGTTTGTCTTGTGGCATAACGCTTTATAGACCACAGCCATGCCGCCGGAATCGATGGCTTCGAGTATTTCGTATCTGCCGCCGAGGATACGTCCGATCATAGCGCACCTCCGGTATAAACGGCAATAACGGCGCTCACGTTATCCGTTCCGCCGTTATCAAGAGCAGCCTGAATCAGCCGCTCAGCGGCTGCTTGCAGATTATGAGAAAGAATGCCCGCCATCTCGTCATCGCAAACCGCGTTGGATAATCCGTCAGAGCAAAGCAGTATCACATCGCCCTTAAGCAGTTCAATGGTAAACACATCCGCTTCCACATCCTTATCCGTGCCCACAGCGCGCGTGATGATGTTTTTCTGCGGGTGGTTAGCCGCTTCTTCCCTGCTGATGAGCCCTTTGTCAAGCAGCATCTGCACATAAGAATGATCCGTTGTGATCTGCGAAAGCGTCCCTTGGCGGTAGAGATAGGCGCGGGAATCCCCCACCTGGCCGATATAAGCCCTGCCGGAAACGAACACGGCTATCGTTGCCGTTGAGCCCATGCCTTTTCTGTTTGAGTTGGCGCGCGATTCATTAAAAACAAGCGTATTGGCATGGCTCAGCGCGTCTTTCACAAGTTTTGCTGTCATTGATGACGGGTCCACATCGCAAAAATATGAAACGATGGAACTCACAATCAGACTGCTGGCCACATCGCCCGCGCTGTGCCCGCCCATGCCGTCGGCAAGTACGGCAAAAAAGCCGTCATTGTTTTCGGGGATGTAAACGGCGTCTTCGTTGAGTTTTCTGACGTTGCCTTTATGTGTTTTCGCGTAATAAATCATCTTTCTCCCGCTCTTCGCTTGAGTTGGCCGCAGGCCCCTTCGATATCGCTTCCGAGCGCCCGCCGGACAGTGGCCCCAAGGCCGCCGCGTTCCAGCGCCGCCGCAAACGCGTGGCTTTCCGTTTTGGTCGGCGGCGCAAATTCGCCGGCCGCGTGGTTGATGGGGATCACATTGATATGGCAGTTCAGTCCGTCCAGAACGCGCCTCAGCGCCTCTATGTCCTCCTGAGAGTCATTGAACCCGCGTATCAATGTGTATTCTATTATAATGCGCCTGCCCGTTTTTTTAAAGTAGGCTTTTGCGGCTTCCATGATTTCGCCGACCGAATAGGCTTTTGCGACGGGCATCAGCTTCTTTCTCTTTTCATCGATCGCCGCGTGAAGCGATATGCACAGCGTTACCGACAGCTGTTCTTCCGCAAGCTTCAATATGCCGGGCACGAGGCCGCATGTGGAAAGCGAAATATGGCGCTGCCCGATGCCGAATTCCGACTGCAGCGCACGCAGAAATTCAATGACGTTGTCATAATTGTCGAGCGGCTCGCCGCTGCCCATCAGCACGATGTTGGATATCTCCCCCGATTCACGCGCCGCGATGAGCTCCGAGAGCATTTCTCCCGCCGTCAGCTGGCGGACCAGCCCCTCCAAACCGGATGCGCAGAAAGCGCAGCCCATCCGGCACCCCACCTGTGTGGACACACAGAGCGTCCGGCCGTGGTGGTAGTCCATCACCACACACTCGATCAAATTGCCGTCCGTCAGCTCAAGCAGATATTTGACCGTGCCGTCTTTGGAGGTGAGCTTTCTTTCAATACGCGCATACCCTTCTGTGTAACGTTCTTTGAGCTTTTCGCGCAGCGTTTTGGAGAGATTCGTCATATCATCAAAAGCAGCGCCCCTGCACAGCCAGAACCGAAGCTGCTTGGCCGCGAAATTTTTCTCGCCGAGCTCGGTGATGATGTTTTCAAGCTGCGAAATATTCAGCGATAGCAGACCGTTCATTGTTTCTCCATGACGGCAATGTAAAAGCCGTCAGACCCACAAAGATGCGGATACAGCGTTTGAGGCGGCTTCCTGTACGCAAAGCCGCTATTGAGACTTAGAAACGCGTCTGTGACGGCTTCGTTCTCTTCCCTGTTGATCGAGCAGGTGAAATACGCGAGCGTGCCGCCCTTTTTGACATACCGCGAGCATACCGAAAGTATGTCCATCTGAATATGGCTTAAACCTGTGATATCCTCGGGCTTTCTCGCGTAGCGTATATCCGGCTGTTGCGCCATCAGCCCCATGGCGCTGCACGGGGCATCGATGAGCACCACGTCAAAGCGCGCCTCATATTGCGGCAGAAACTGCCTCGCGTCATGAACCGCTGCCTTGGCGTTTTTAACGCCGAGCCTTTCATAGTTCCTGCGCGTCATATCGATGCGATGCTCGTGTATGTCCCATGCCGTGATACCAATGCCGTTTTGCGTCAGAGCCGCCGCGTAAGCGCTCTTGCCGCCCGGCGCGGCGCAGCAGTCTAACAGTTTATCATCCTTCTTGATATCAAGCGCCAACACGGCCCGCATCGCGCTCTCGGACTGCACAGCCATATGCCCGTTCTTGAATACCTCGAGATTCTCAATATCGTGAAGGCCGCTGACCGCGAAGGCATCCGGAACGCCGTCTTCTTGCCATTGCACGCCGAGCGCATCAAGCTCAGCTTCAAAAATCTGCTTATCCGTTTTCAGCGGATTCATGCGCACGGATGTGGAGACGGGGGCCTTAAAGAGCAGCAGTTCCTTTGTAAAATCCCATCCGAAATCCCGAATGTACTTTTCACAGACCCACTCGGGATAGCTCGCCATGATGCTGAGTGTTTTCGCGTCATTGATAACAGGGTAACTGATACCGTCTCTCCCTTTTTCCAGCGCGCGCAGCACCGCGTTCACAAAACCGGCTGTCTGCGGCTTGATGCGTTTGGCGAGCGCGACGCTTTCACTGACGGCGGCGTACCCTTGAGTGTCCATAAAAAGAAGCTGGCACGCGCCGAGCCTTAATATGTTGCGTACGCTGCCGTGTACGCGCGGCGAGGTGATAAATCCCTGCAACGCGTAATCGATGCGCATCAGGTTCTCCAGCGTTGTTCGGAGCAGCAGCGAAGCGAAATGCCTGTCTTGCGCGGAAAAGGAAGCGGGGATATGCTTTTTGAGCGCGAGCGATGTGTAAGCGCCGTCTTTAAGCACGGCGTTCAAAGCGTCGTATGCGGCCTGTCTGGCATTCATTGGCGGGCCTCGGCGTTAATGTGATCAAAACGATCGCCCGACAGGCACTTGCCTCTCAAAAACTCGCACGGATTCATGCGTTTGCAGCACGGCGCCTGCATCTCTCCAATGCGCAGCAGTCCGTCTCCCGTACCGACGAGCAGCCCGTTTTTGGCGTCACACGCGACGAGCGAACCCGGTTCCGCGCTGCCCGTCTCGACGGATGTGCGCCAGATCTTATAGACGTCTTCGCCCATATGCGCGGCGGCGCCCATTATGGGATTGAGCGCCCTCACAAGATTATGAATATCCTTTGCGGGCCTCGTCCAGTCGATTTCGGCGAGCTCCTTGGAAAGCGGCGGATAATAGCTCGACTGCGCCTCATCCTGCGCGGTGCGCACGGCTGTGCCGTCCTGAATGCTCTTTATGGTGTTAATTAATAAACTCGCGCCCAACACGGCGAGCGTCTCATACAGTTCTCCGCCCGTCATACCGCTGCCGATTTCTGCAGAGACTGACGTGATGATGTCGCCCGTATCGAGCCCCTCGTTCATAGTCATGATGGTCACGCCGGTTTGTTGCTCGCCGTTGATGATGGCCCACTGTATGGGCGCGGCGCCGCGGTATTTGGGAAGCAGCGACGCATGCACGTTAAGACATCCAAGCGGCGGGATGCCGAGTATTTCCTTGGAAAGAATCTGTCCGAAGGCCGCGGTCACAATCATATCGGGTGCGAGCGCTTTCAGCGCGGCCACGCCTTCCGGCGATTTGATCTTCTCGAACTGAAGCACGGGGATGCCGTGCGCCTCGGCCAGCGGTTTAACGGGCGGCGGCACCGTTTTATGTCCGCGCCCGCTTTTGCGGTCCGGCTGAGTCACCACGGCGGCGATGTTATAGCCGCTGCTGATCAGCTTTTCAAGGCTCGGCACCGCGAACTGCGGCGTGCCCATAAAGACAAGCTTCATTCGATCTCCTCAATCATTTTATCCACAAACAGTATGCCGTCCAGATGGTCAATCTCGTGACAGAAAACCCGCGCGAGCATACCCGAAGCTTCTATCTCCTGCTTTTCGTCGTCTCTATTTGTGTATGACACTTTGATGTCCGACGGACGCGCCACAAGCCCCCAAACCTCGGGAATGGACAGGCAGCCCTCTTCTCCGACGATCTCTCCCGATTCCTCGAGTATCGTTGGGTTGATCAGTTCATAGTACTTGTCCTCATAGGAAATAACCGCAATGCGGCGCAGCACGCCGACCTGCGGCGCGGCCAAGCCGCCGCCGTCCTCGATTTGCAGCGTTTCCTTCATATCGTCGAGCAGCGTTAAAATATGCGGGGTGATGGTCTTCACCTCGCGTGAAATCTTTCTCAGGTCCTCATTGTCCTCGCCCTTTACCACATCTCTGATAGCCAAATTATTCTCCTTTTTTGTCCTGCTCAGTCTCTTTTATCATTTTGTCCACGAAGAGTATGCCGTCCAGATGGTCGATCTCATGACAGAAGATTCTCGCCGTGATGCCCGTGATCTCCTGCTTTTGCCTTTTTCCGTTTCTGTCGATATAGGTAACCGTGATTTTATCCGGCCGTTTGACTTTCCCTCGTTGACCAACCACGGAAAGGCAGCCTTCCTCTTCGATCGCTTCCCCGGATACGCTCAAAATCCTCGGGTTGATCAGCTCATAAAGCTTGTCATCATAGTCCACAATGGCACTGCGGCGCAGCACGCCCAACTGCGGCGCGGCGAGCCCGACGCCGTCCTCCACCTTGAGCGTCTCCTTCATGTCGTCCAGCAGAGTTAAGATATGATTGTTGATGCCAGTCACTTCGCGCGATTTTTTTCGCAGCGCAGGGTTATCCGTCCCCGTCACAATATCCCTGATCGCCATACCGTCCTCCCCTATATCATACTCTGCGGATTGATTTCCATGCCGTACGCGCAGTCCTTGTAATGCTTCGTGTCCGTATAAATATATAATCTTTTTCGAAACTGCGCAAGACTCGCGTCGTTGAGCACCTTGATAAGTACCTGCCAGCGCGTCTGCCCCTGTATCTTTTTGATCGGGGCTTCGCCGCTGTCAAACAACAGCAGATTATCATACACATCCGAGAACGTGTCTTTAAAGTCCTTGACGAAATCCATGCACGCGTCCCTGACGGCGTCTTCTTTTTTTCCGGTAAACACGAAGCGGAAGAACACCGAATAAGGCGGCAGCAGCGCGGCGCGACGCACGTTCATCTCTTCGTCAAAAAAACCTTCATAGTCGTGCCGGCGCGCATAGTCGATCGCGTAATGGTCCGGCGAATATGTCTGAACGACCACCTTGCCGGGGTCTTTTCTTCCCGCACGCCCGGCCACCTGCTCCAAGAGCTCAAACGTTTTCTCGGGGCTGCGGAAATCGGGAATATAGAGCGAATTGTCCGCCGCGACCACGCCCACAAGCGTCACGCGCTCAAAATCAAGCCCTTTGGCGATCATCTGCGTGCCGATCAGTATATCGGCCTCGCCGCGCTTAAACTGCTCGTAGATATTCAGGTGCGCGTCCTTGCCGCGTGTGGTGTCAAGGTCCATGCGAAGCACGCGCGCTTCGGGAAAATGCGCTTTTGTCTGCTCTTCCACCTGCTGCGTGCCGATGCCGTAGTGCTTCAAATACGGCTTGCCGCACTCGGGGCACACATCCTTAAGCCTGCGCGTCCTCCCGCAGTAGTGGCAGACAAGCGCACCGCGGCTCGCGTGGTACGTCATCGTCACCTCGCACCGGTCGCAGTATTCCACATAGCCGCAGCCGCGGCACATCACAAACGTCGAGTAGCCGCGCCGGTTGATAAACAGCATGATCTGTCTTTTATTATTCAATGCCTCGCTGATCTCACGGTGCAGCAGCCCCGAAAAAAGCGTCTTGTTGCCGCGCATCACTTCCTCGCGCATATCGACGATCTCCACCGCCGGGAGCCTCAAACCGAACAGGCGGTTGGGCATGCTCACAAGCTTATATATGCCGTTCTTCGCTTTGATGTAGCTTTCCACGGAAGGCGTCGCCGAAGCGAGCACGAGCGTCGCGCCCTCGATGTTGGCGCGCATGCGCGCGACCTCGTGCGCGGTATATTTGGGATGCATATCCGATTTGTAGCTCGATTCGTGCTCTTCGTCGATGATGATGACGCCGATATCCTTGAGCGGCGCGAAAACCGCCGAGCGCGCGCCGATGACCACCTTTGCCCGTCCCGTCGCCATGCGCTTCCATTCGTCATAGCGTTCACCGGCGGTCAGCGTGGAATGGTACACCGCAATTTCCTGCCCGATCCGCCGTTCGAACATCGCAACAAGCTGCGGCGTTAAAGATATTTCGGGCACCAGCACGATCGCGCTTTTGCCGCGTCTTAAGCAGTCTCTCACGATATGAATATAAACTTCGGTTTTGCCGCTGCCCGTCACGCCATGCAGCAGGTACTTGCCCGCTTCGGCGAGTATCGTGTTCGCCGCGCCGAGCTGGTCTTCCGTCAGATCGAAATCTTCCTCGCGCTCGGCTGTTTTTCGCGGATTGCGCAGCGTCTCCACGGTGCGTAATCCGAGCAAGCCCTTTTTAACAAGCGCGTCCCTCGCGGACGCGCTGCCGGGCACCAGTTCCTCGATCGCCGCCGTTTTGAGCACACCGTAGGTGCGCACGGTATTCAGCACATCCAATTGCTTGGGCGCCTTTATCTTGCCGTCAGCGCTCATTAAGGAGCGGACAGCTTCGTTAAATTGCTCATCGCTCAAAGAAAAGACAATCTCGCGTTCGAGCTTGTCGCCCACGCGTCCGCCGCGCATCTCGGCGGGGAACATCAGCCGGAGCGCCACCGCGAGCGTCGTATGATAATAACGGCGCATGATACCGGCGAGGCTGATCTGCCCCGGCGTCAGCGCCGCAAAATCCGAAAGAACGCTCTTTATGCTTTTGATACCTTCGCCCTGAAATTCGCTGGTTTCAGAAAGACCGATCACATAGCCTTCCCGCAGCGTGTTGGCGCGCCCGAAAGGCACATGCACGCGAAATCCGATATCGAGTGTTAAATCACCGGGAACAAGGTACTCAAACACCCTGTCCACTTCCGAATGGATGATGTCGATGATCACCTTAGCGTACATGAGATTACCTCGTGATTATCCTTTGATAATGCGCCGCCAGCACATCCATGATGCGCGAGGACAGCGCCTTTTTGCTGTCGCTTCCGAGGTTTTTTGATGTGCCGTCTTTGAAATATAAAACAATATTGTTGCTGTCCGATTCAAACCCTTCGCCGCTGCGGGACACATCGTTGAGCGCGATCACGTCAAGATTCTTTCTTTTCATCTTGCCCGTCGCGTTCTCTTCAAAATCCTGTGTCTCGGCCGCAAAGCCCATCAGCAGCTGTGTTTGTTTTTTAACTTCGCCGAGAGACAACAGAATGTCCTGTGTCCGGACGAGCTCTATCGCCATGTCGCCGCTTTTTTTGATCTTTTGATCGCTGACGTTTTTTGGCGTATAGTCCGCGACGGCGGCCGCCATCACGATGATGTCGGCTTCAGCGCCCAGTTCAAGCATCTTTCGGGCCATTTCGGCGGCGGAAACGACATTGACCGTTTTTACCTTGAGCGGCGCAGCGAGCGCGACGGGTCCTGACACCAGCGTCACATTTGCGCCTCTGTTCACCGCGGCCTGCGCGATCGCATAGCCCATTTTCCCCGAAGACCGGTTCGAGAGGTATCTCACGGGGTCGATCATCTCGCGCGTCGGTCCGGCGGATATCAGCACGCGCACACCCAGCAGATCGTACCGCGACACGAGCACGTCCATCGCAAACCGGACAATCTCGTCGGGCTCCCGCATGCGTCCCGGCCCCACATCGCCGCAGGCGAGCAGCCCTTCTCCTGTGTCCATCACGAAGTAGCCGCGTTTCTTGAGCAGCGAGATGTTGTTCTGCGTGGCCGCGTCCTTATACATCACGTCGTTCATCGCGGGCGCGAAGACAACAGGGCACTCGCAGGCCAGCAGCGTGGTCGTTAGCATGTCGTCTGCGATACCTGCTGCCGCCTTGGCGATGATATCGGCGGTTGCGGGCGCAATAATAAGCATGTCTGCCTTTTTCGCGAGCGAGACATGCTTCACATCGAATTCGTCTGTCCGTTCAAATGTGTCGGTCAGAACGGCGTTATTCGAGAGCGTCTCGAACGTGACCGCGCCGACAAATTTGAGCGCGTTTTGCGTCATCAGCACATGGACATCAAAGCCCTTCTTTTTGAGAGCGCTGACGAGATAAGCCGACTTGTAGGCGGCAATGCCGCCCGATACGCCGACAACAACCGTTAAAGGCATTGCCTAAGCCTCTTCCGGCGTGATATACGTGATCTTGTCGCTGAAGATTTCTTTGGCAGCCTGAGAAACGGGGTTCGCCTCCGGTGCCGTGGTCAGCGGCTCCGCGCCGTCCACAAGCTGTCTCGCACGTTTGGCCGACTCCACCACGAGCGTATAGCGGCAGTCCACCTTTTCTTTGAGTTCACTGACTCCGGGGTACATCATATTTGTTCACTCCTTCGTTTGTTCTTGATAGCGGAAAACCCTGAGCCTTTCCGCCGTCATGATGGCCTCTATCCGGCACACCACATCATCCACCTGATCGTTGACGATCCTGTAATCGTATTCATGCATCAGCTTCATCTCGGCGCTTGCCTTGCCAAGCCGCGCTTCAATTTGTGCCGCCGTTTCGGTTCCGCGGCTGCGTATGCGGTTTTCGAGCTCCTCCATTGTGGGCGGAACCAAAAACATAAACACGCCGTGCGGATATGCCTTTTTCACCTTGAGCGCGCCCTGTACGTCGATTTCGAGCAGCACATCCTTGCCCTGCTCAATAGCGGCGTCCACGAAGCTACGGGGCGTTCCGTAGAAATTCGAAAACACATCCGCATATTCCAAAAAAGCGTTTTGCTCAATGAGGCGCTCGAATTCCTCATGTGTTTTGAAAAAATAACTTTTCCCGTCGATCTCGCCCGGACGCGGCGCGCGCGTGGTGCATGAAATCGACAAAAAAATATCCCTGCGTTTATTGAGCAGCACCTTACAAACCGTCCCTTTTCCGGTGCCTGACGGGCCGGAGAGGACGAGCAGCAACCCTTTCTCCATGCGTCATTCCTCGGCGTCGTCGTCTTTATCGGTCAGACGGTGTGCGACCGTTTCAGGCTGGACAGCCGAAAGAATGACATGATCGCTGTCCGTGATGATCACGGCGCGCGTACGTCTTCCGTATGTAGCGTCTATGAGGTTGCCCTTTTGCCGCGCTTCCTGAATGATGCGCTTGATCGGCGCGGATTCGGGGCTGACAATCGCGATCAGCCTGTTGGCGGATACGATGTTACCAAAACCGATGTTGATAAGCTTAATAGCCATTAGCTGCCCTCCAAATTTTACTCAATATTTTGAACCTGTTCACGTATTTT
Source organism: Bacillota bacterium (assembly GCA_023461435.1). Taxonomy (GTDB): domain Bacteria; phylum Bacillota; class Clostridia; order Christensenellales; family SZUA-584; genus SZUA-584. The sequence continues at coordinate 22,609 of JAEYLC010000009.1, read as the reverse complement.
TTCAATAATGCTTTTGCCTTCGATCACCGCGGACGTGATATCGTAATCCTGCGATTTGGAACCGATGGTGTTCATTTCGCGGTTCATCTCCTGCACCATGAAATCAAGCTTGCGTCCGACAGCGTCGGCTTCGCATGCGGCTTTTGCAAATTCGCTGATGTGCGTACCAAGCCTCACGATCTCCTCCGTCACATCGGCCCTATCGGCCATGAGCGCCACTTCCGTGTTGAACCTTGCTTCATCGATCTCCGTATTTGCAATCAGCTCGGCAATACGCTGTTTCAATTTTATCGCGTATTCGGCTACGACCTCGTCCTTTTTCCGGTCGATACGCTGCCGCACCGCTTCGAGCGCATTAAGGCACTCGAGTATATTGATTTTGAGCGATTCGCCTTCGCGCAGCCGCATGCCCTCGAGCGCTTCGAGGGCCTTGATGGACGCGGTTTCCACAAGGCGCGACAGGCGGTCCTCGTCTTCGTTTTCTTCCCCTATCACAATGATATCGGGAATACGGATCATGTCCGAAAGCTGCAGATTATCGAAAACGCCCGCTTCCTCGGCGGCATTGCGTGCGGCCTTGAGATAAGAGCGCATGAGCCCTATATCCGCCGTCACGGTTTTGGCGTCTCCGGCCAGCGCGCTGTAGTTGATAAACACGTCAACGCGTCCGCGCGAGAGCCTGTCTTTGATGGTTTTTCTGACAAGCTCCTCGGTGAACCCAAGCGTTCTTGGCATACGGATATTGATATCTAAAAAGCGGTGGTTCACCGTTTTCAGCTCAACCGTCAGCTTCCGTCCTTCTTCTTCCACTTCGGCGCGTCCGAAGCCCGTCATGCTCCTCAAAATATTACTCCGCCCCTTATTCAATCTATTGACATATGATTATAGCACATTGTATGGAAAATAATAAGCGTTTTCTTCATTTTGCTTAATATTATAGTCTTTTTCGTGCTTTTATCATATAAGTGGATAAAAAGACAGCGCGGCTGCTCATTTGGGCACCGGTTCCACGCTGTTTCTTTTTATCGGCTCACAATGATGCTTTGTCAAGCTCCTCAAGCGCGATTTCGTTGACGACCTGCGGATTGGCCTGGCCCTTTGTCAGCTTCATCACCTGGCCCACAAAGAACGTGAGCGCCTTGCCCTTGCCGCCCTTATAGTCGGCCACAGGTCCCGGATTCTTCGCGATGATGTCGCGGATCATCGAGCGGATCTCGTCCGTATCGCTGATCTGCGCGAGGCCCTTCTTTTCCACGATGGCCGCAGGCGATTCGCCCGTGCGGAAGCACTCCTCAAACACGGCTTTGGCTACCGTGATGTTGACCTGCCCTTTGTCGATGAGCCGAAGCGTCTCGGCAAGATGCGCGGGTTTCATCGGATTGTTTTCGGGCAGCACGCCGTCTTCCTTAAACAGGCGCAGCAGGTCGATCATCACAAGGTTGCAAACCTTCTTGGGTTCATTGTATTCGGCGAGACACGCATCAAAGAACATCGCGATGTCACGGTCGGCGGTCAGCACGCCCGCGTCGTATTCCGAGAGCCCCAGTTCGTCGATATAACGCAGCTTTTTGGCTTCGGGCAGCTCCGGCAGGCTGTCTTTAAGCTGCCGGATGCGCTCGTCAGTCAGTGTGATCGGCACCAGATCGGGATCCGGGAAATACCGGTAATCGTGCGCCTCTTCCTTGCCGCGCATCGCGTAGCTTTTGCCCTTGGCGTCGTCAAAACGGCGCGTCTCCTGCTGAACGGTGCCGCCTTCCTCAATAAGAGCAATCTGGCGCGCGCTCTCGGCTTCGATTGCGCGGTAAACAGCCGAGAAGCTGTTGAGATTCTTCATCTCTGTGCGCGTCCCGAATACGCTGCTGCCTTCCTCACGCACCGACACATTCACGTCGCAGCGCAGTGATCCCTCCTGCATCTTGCAGTCGGACACGCCCGTATACTGCATGATGCTCTTGAGCGTCTCTAAAAACGCCTTGGCTTCCTCGGCGCTGCGCAGATCCGGCTCGGTCACGATCTCGACGAGCGGCACGCCGCAGCGGTTGTAATCGACCGCTGTGCCCGCGCAGGCTTCGTGCAGCAGCTTGCCCGCGTCTTCCTCCATATGGATGCGCGTGATGCGGATGCGCTTCTCTTGTCCGTTCACGGTGATGTCCACATAGCCTTCCTTGCAGATGGGCAGATCAAACTGCGAGATCTGATATGCTTTTGGCAGGTCGGGATAGTAGTAGCCCTTACGGTCCATCTTGGAAAAGTTCGCGATTGTGCAGTTGGTCGCAAGACCGGCGCGCGCCGCGAATTCAACCACCTTTTCATTGAGCACGGGCAACACGCCCGGCATGCCGATGCAGACGGGGCAGCAATGCGTATTGGGCTCGCCGCCGAATTTGTTCTCGCAGCCGCAAAATATCTTCGTATTGGTCGCAAGCTCCACATGGACCTCAAGACCGATGACGGTTTCAAATTTCATCACTGCTCACCTCCCTTGAATGATGGGCTTCCGATGGACTCAAGCGCCTGCTCGAGCGCGTAGACCGTGCGCAGCATCACGGGTTCGCCGAGCGGCTTCGCGATGAGCTGGACGCCGATGGGCAGCCCCTCCTTGTTTAACACACACGGCATGGACACCGCCGTGAGCCCCGCGATATTGACGGGCACCGTGTAGATATCCGTCATGTACATCTGCAGCGGATCGCTCTTTTCGCCCGCGATAAACGCGGGCGTCGGCGCTGTCGGCGACAGAATGCAATCGTATTTTTCGAATAATTTATCAAAATCCTGCTTGACCAGCGTTCTGACCTTGAGCGCTTTTAAGTAATACGCGTCGTAGTAACCCGAGCTCAGCACATAGTTCCCGAGCATCATCCGGCGCTTGACTTCGGGCCCGAAGCCTTCGTTGCGCGACTGCACATACATGTCCACTATGCCGTCGTATTTTTGCGCCCGGTGTCCGTATTTCACGCCGTCGTAGCGCGACAGGTTCGACGTGGCTTCCGCGGACGAGATGATATAATAAATGCTGAGCGCGTAATCAAACGTGGGCAGCGTGGTTTCTTCGACGATCGCACCCAGCGCTTCATACGTCTTCATGGCCTTTAATAAAGCATCCTTCGCGTCCGGCCCGAGGCCCTCCGCAAAATATTCCTTCGGCACGCCGATTTTCATGCCCTTCACGCCCTCTGCGAGGCCTTTTGTATAATCGGGGTAGTCCATGTCGATCGATGTGGAGTCGCGTTTGTCGTAGCTGCAAAGCGCATTGAGCGCGAGTGCCGCGTCTTCGATCGTGCGCGTGAATGGGCCGATCTGATCGAGCGAGGACGCAAAAGCGACGAGCCCGTAGCGCGATACGACGCCGTATGTGGGCTTTAAGCCCACCACGCCGCAGTATGACGCGGGCTGCCGGATGCTGCCGCCCGTATCCGAACCGAGCGCGAGCGGCGCAAAGCCCGCCGATACGGCCGCCGCGCTGCCGCCCGACGATCCGCCCGGAACGCGCCGCAAATCCCATGGATTTGCCGAGGTTTTAAAAGCGCTGTTCTCGGTGGACGAGCCCATCGCGAATTCATCGAGATTCGATTTGGCGAGCGTAATGATGCCGAGCGACTTAAAACGCTCGATCACGTGCGCGTCGTACGGCGGCACAAAGTCTTTGAGCATCTTCGAAGAGCACGTGGTGGCGATGCCTTCCGTGCAGATATTATCTTTGATGATCGCGGGGATGCCGTCGAAAGCGCTTTTCTGAGAGCCCTTTGCGCGCCGCTCATCCGCTTTCTTCGCTTCCTCCAGCGCTTGCTCTTCGCAAACGCAGTTCAAGGCGCGTACCCGCGGTTCCTTATCCTTTATTCTTTCAAGCAGGCCCTTCACAAGCTCCGAGGCGCTGATTTCCTTCGCCTCCAGCTTCTCCATGGCCTGCTTCATGTTCAGTTCGTATGCTTTCAAAACGTCACCTCATTCAACAACCTTGGGCACAATGAAACACCCGTTTTCACGCTCGGGCGCGTTGGCCGTCAGTTTATCGTTATCCATGCTCTTCTCCACCGTATCCGGTCTCAGCACATTTTCCACGCCTTGTATGTGCGCCGTGGGTTTTACGTTTTTCGTGTCGAGCTCGTCAAGGCGCTGCGCCGACTTAAGTATGGCTTCAAGATGATGCTGGTATTGCTTTTTCTCGTCTTCGCTGAAGCTTAAGCGTGAAAGCACCGCTATTTTTTCCACTTCGGAAATTGGAACCTGCATGCCGTCCTCCTCAAAATTATTACGAATTCAAATTGTATGTAAACGTCGCATAAAAGCCGTTTTCCACTTCACCCAGATAATCGATAAAGTATAACACACCCGAATCGGATGTGGCAAACTCATCTGTACCGCTCAGCGCAATTTCCTGCGAAGATCCGCCTGCAATATCATAAACGAAGAGGCCGTAGGCGTACCCTTCGGCGGCATTGTCGATTTTCGCGTCCAGATAATAAACCTTGCCGCCCGGTGCGAACCCGAAATCTACGATATCGGTGCCCTGCGTAATGTATACCGTTTCTCCCGTATCGATGTCGTAAAGCTTCAGGCTCGTCGGCACCTGCTCGTCGGACGACGGCTGCGTTTCGAGCACAAGCAGCTTGTTTGAATCGGGTTCGGCGCATATATCCACGCCGTTCGCTAAATCACGGCGCGTGTCACCGATCTCATAAACGCGCCCGGCGGTCTTATCCGCGAAAAAAACGCGTCCCTTCCAAACGGCAACGCTGCCTTCCGCGCCCTCCAGCTCTTCCACCGCCTGTATCTGAAAAGTGCCGTCTTCGGCAAACGTGCAGGAACGCATCTGCTTGGTTTCGCTGCTGCCCGTCATCGCGTAAAGTGTACCATCCATGTCCGACCACGCAAAATCCGCCGTCTGGCTGCCAAAGCCCTCTTCTCCGAGGTTGATCAGCGTTGCGTTCGTAAAATCGTAGACGTAGAGCACGCTGTTTTCAATGGAAGAATCGAGTATCGCGAGATACCTTCCGTCAGCCGAAAACTTTGCTTTGGCAATCAGAAAGAACTCTGATATGTCGATGCTCTGCAAACTGCCGTCAGTATCCAGAATCCAAAGTCTCTCGGACATCAAGTAATTGTCCTGCTGCATTGAGGGCTCGTCCGGCTTGTACGCGCGTGAGAAAACAATGCGTCCGTCCGGCGCCGTATCGAGATATCTCCCGTTTTCCAGCAGCACGGAGGTTCCCACCGCACCGCCGCTTTTCATCAAAACGTCCCGGCTTTCCACCACCGAATAGTCGATGTCCGAAGAAAAATCGGGAAGAGCATTTTTTCCGATACCGATCACCGACAGCACGGCATCCGGCAAAGCCTTTTTGACAGGCTCCTCGATGCTCTGCATATAGCTTTGCGCTTCCTCTTTTGTGTCAAACGGCTGCGATATCAGCAGCTTGTTCTGCAGGTCGCTGCAAAGCACAGGCAGCATATCGACCGCTTCCGGCCATCTGCCCTCCTGATGCTCGTAAAACGCATTGGACGCGCAATAGTATTTCGTGTCTTCGTTCTCTTTTCCGGGGCTCAATGTTAAAATCAGATTGCCTTCGTCCTCTTTCACGTCAAAGGAAGCCAGCCTTGAAAGCTGAATGAAAATCGTCAGCGAGCTGTCGTTTGCCGGCACCTCGCGGAATAGCCCCTGTATTAAATCTGATGTTGCCCAGGAATCCTTCGGTTCATAATCCCAAAAGCTGATATTGTCAAAAGATATCATGAGACGCTGCGGCTGACCAAGCATTTTGATCTGATATTTTGGAAGCTGCGTCAGCTTCGATTCGGCATAACCGGCTTTGCGGCTGCCGCTGAGCAAAGAAAAGGTCACCACGGTATCATCGCCCTGCTCCGCGACGTCAATGTCCTTTATATTGATATTTTTCGCATCGGTCGCCACGCCGCCCTGCGCGGTCTGCGGCGTTCCGCCCTGCTGCTTTAGAGGCGCGCAGCCCGAAAACAGGCTGACCATCAATATAAGAAAAATGACGAAAAAGCAAAGACGTTTCAACGTATACCCCCTTTATCATGCAAACAGCTTTGCGGCATGCTCCGATGCCTTGGCTTTTATTTCTTCGATATCCCCGAATGCGATCTGTCCGTTTTCATACAGTATCCGGCCGCCCACCATTGTCAGCGCCACATCGGCATCGCTGCCGCTGTAAACCATGTGATGCAGCAGGTTCGTTTTTGGGCAATACCGCAGACCCGAGGTGTCGATCACCACAATATCCGCCTGCTTGCCCGCTTCGATGCTGCCTGTCAGTTGATCCATCCCAAGCGCCCTCGCGCCGTTGATCGTTGCGATGCGGACAGCGGTTTTGGCGGGTATCATCGTGGGCTGCCGGTTTACGCCTTTTTGCAGCAGCGAGACAAGCGTCATTTCTTCCATCATCGAAAGGTTGTTGTTGCTGGCCGCGCCGTCCGTGGCGCAGCTCACGTTCACGCCCGTTTCGATCATTTTCGCCACGCGCGCAATACCGCTCCCGAGCTTTAAATTGCTGCCCGGGCACGACATGACGTTCGCGCCTTTTTCCGCCATGACGGCCATATCCTCGTCGCTGATCCACACGCAGTGGGCCGCCATTAAAGGCAGCTCCAGCAGCCCCAGGCTGTCCAGCAGTCCGATCGGCGTTTTGCCGTGACGGCCTATGCAGTCCTCGTGCTCGCCTTTCGTTTCCGATACGTGCACATGAATGCGCGAATGGTGCTTGGCGGCGAATTCGCCCACCTTTCTGAACATGGCGGGACTCACGGTATATTCGGCGTGCGGCCCTATCGCCGCGTTCACCAGTTTATAATCCTTGACCACGTCAAAAAGCTCCGTCGCGCTATTAAGCCGCTTGTCGCCCTGGCCGTCAATATCGAGCACAGCCGTCGCGATCAATGCGCGTATCCCTGAGTCGTTGGCCGCCTGCGCGATCTGCTTTGTGAAATTGTACATATCTGAAAAACATGTCACGCCGCCGGCCGCCATCTCTGCGATAGCCAGCATGGTGCCCCAGTATACGGCGTCCTCATCAAGCTTGTCTTCCGCGGGCCAGATGCTGTTTTGCAGCCAGTCCATCAGCGCCATGTCGTCGGCATAGCCGCGCAGCAGATTCATTGCAACGTGCGTATGCGTATTCACAAATCCGGGAGCGATGATACCGCCCTGCGCATCGATGATTCTGTCAACACTAACCTCCGGCGCAAGCGCTTCGGGCCCCGCATAAAGAATAACGTCATTTTCGACGATAACACAGCCTTCAGTACATGTGTCCTGTGCGTCGGCTGTGATGATATAACCGTTGCTGATGCGAATGCTCATGGCTTACTCCCCATACATATAGGCGCGCTGCGCCTCGCTGAGTGAATCAATCGACAAATTCATCGCTTTGAGCTTCAATCCCGCGACCTGAACGTCGATTTCGCGCGGCACGCTGAAAACGCCGTTTGTCAGCTTTCCTTTATTCTGAATCAAATATTTGAGTGACAGCGCCTGTATCGCGAAGCTCAAGTCCATGATCTCCGCGGGATGGCCATCCCCGGCTGCGAGATTGACCAGACGCCCCTCCGCAAGCAGATACAGCGTTTTGCCGCCGAGTTCGTACGCCATGATATTGCGCCGCGCTTCGTAAGACGACTTTGAAAGAGACTCCAGCTCGGGGATATTGATCTCCACGTTGAAGTGCCCCGCGTTCGAGAGTATCGCGCCGTCCTTCATTTTATTAAAATGCTCTTTGCGTATCACGTCGCTGCAACCCGTCACCGTGACAAAAATGTCCCCCAGGCCCGCCGCGGCGTCCATCGGCATCACGTCAAAGCCGTCCATTGCCGCTTCCATCGCGCGGATCGGGTCGATCTCCGTGACGATCACACGCGCGCCGAGGCCCTTGGCGCGCATCGCGATGCCCTTGCCGCACCATCCGTAGCCCGCCACCACAACGGCTTTTCCCGCCACCACAAGGTTCGTGGTGCGCATGATGCCGTCCCAGACGGACTGGCCGGTGCCGTACCGGTTGTCGAAAAGATGCTTGCAGTCCGCATCGTTGACAGCCACCACAGGGAACTTAAGCGACCCGTCTCGCTCTCTCGCGCGGTAGCGCAGCAGCCCCGTCGTGGTCTCCTCGCACGCGCCGATGACGTTCACGGCTTTTTTGATATCCCGTGTATGCAGCGCTTCGGAAAGGTCTGCCCCGTCGTCGATCACGGCGTCCGGGCATTGATCAAGCGCCATGGAAATATGCTTCTCGTACTCGCCTGAAGTTGCCGCATGCCACGCAAAAACATCGATGCCGCCGCTGACCAGCGCCGCCGCCACGTCGTCCTGTGTGGAGAGCGGATTCGAGCCCGTTACCGACATCACCGCGCCGCCGCATTTGAGCACGCGGCAAAGATAAGCGGTTTTGGCTTCAAGATGCACACTGAGCGACACCTTGACCTCCGCGAACGGTTTTTCTTCTGCGAAAATCTTTTCAAGATATGACAGCACGGGCATATGATCCTTCACCCATGCGATCTTCATCTCCCCTGAGGGGGCGAGTTTAATATCTTTGATTTCGCTCATTTCATATTTCCTTTACGATATTTTTAAGGTATTCGCCAAACTGCTTGCTTAAATCATCGCGGTTCAGCGCGAACTCCACAGTCGCCTTTAAAAAGCCCAGCTTATCCCCCACATCATAACGTTTGCCTTCGAACTCATAAGCATACATATCCTGTGTGCCCATCAGCGTTTTGAGCGCGTCGGTGAGCTGTATCTCTCCGCCCTTGCCCGGCTGCTGAACCTTAAGAATATCGAATATCTCCGGCGTGATGATATACCTGCCGAGTATCGCGAGATTCGACGGCGATTCATCGATATGCGGTTTTTCCACGAGATCCTTCATGCCGTGAAGCCGACCGCCGCCGATACCGTTCGTCGGATCGATGATGCCGTATTTGTCCACGACGGCGCTGTCCACGCGCTGGACACCGAGCACCGACGCGCCGCGCTGCTCATAGACCTCCATAAGCTGCCCGATCGCGGGCTTTTTCGACACCACCACGTCGTCTCCGAGCAGCACCGCAAACGGTTCGTTGCCCACAAAATCCCGGGCGCAGCCGATGGCGTGCCCGAGGCCCTTGGCTTCCTTCTGTCTCACATAAAACACATTGACAAGCTGAGAGATGTCTTCAATCATGTTCAGCATCGATGTGTTGCCTTTTCTTTTCAGTTCAGATTCAAGCTCGTAGGATTTATCAAAATGGTCTTCTATATTGCGCTTTCCGCGCCCCGTGATAATGAGTATACTCTCAATGTCGGCTTGTATCGCCTCTTCAACGATATATTGGATCGTCGGCTTGTCGACGATGGGCAGCATTTCCTTGGGCTGCGCCTTTGTGGCCGGCAGAAAACGCGTGCCAAGGCCGGCAGCCGGAATCACTGCTTTCTTGATCTTCATTCAGCATCCTCCAATTAAACAGCTCTATTATACTATATATTGTAGATATGGTCATTACCATTCTGTGAACAATCATACCGTCTCTTGCCTGCACCCGTCGTTTGCCCGAACGAGGGATGGAAAAAAGCGGTATGCACGTGCCGTTTGCATGATGGGTGGCTTCAGCCCGGCGGCCAACCCATCGCGCGTCCGCCAAGCAGATGGAAATGCAGGTGATTCACCGTCTGCCCGCCGTCCTTCCCCGTATTGGTCACAATCCGAAATCCATCCTTCAGGCCGAATTCATCGGCCAGCTGCTGCGCCACGCGATAGATATGCGCAATCGTGTCATAATCCGCCGCCTCGAGAGCCGCCACGGATTCAACGTGTTTTTTGGGGATGATCAGTATATGTACGGGCGCTTTTTTGTCAATGTCGTGAAACGCCATCACCTTATCGTCCTCATACACCTTGTTGCTTGGAATCTCACCCGAGACGATTTTACAGAACAAACAGTCTTTCATTGAAACCTCCTTATTTCGCCAAAACAGTTTTGCCATGCTTCTCAGCGAGCGTCACTGTTTTGAGATCGTTTCTTTCAGCTTTTGCCGCCACGCGCACATAGCGTTCGGAATACCCTTCCATGCAGCCTTCAAACGTTTCTGACGGCTCTTCAAAAAGCACCTGCGCATTTTTGCCTATCATGCTATTGATATATCCTTCTTCAAGCGCGTCGCCGAGCTTGATTAACTCCGCAGCACGTTCTCTTGAGACGATTTTCGCAACGCGGGGCTTCATGGCAAACGCGCGCGTCCCCTCGCGTGCGGAATACGGGAAGACATGAATGCGCGCAAACGCCGCTTTTTTCACAAAGGCCATCGTCTCCTTATGCTCGTCGTCCGTCTCCGCCGGAAACCCGGTGATCACGTCCGTCGTGATGGCCGGGTTGTCGAATCTTTTTCTCAAAAGCGTCACAAAGCGCATATACTCGTCGGGCGTATACGGCCTGTTCATGCGCTGCAAAACCGTCGCGGAACCGCTCTGCAGGGACAGATGAAAGTGCGGGCATAAATTTTTTGCGGCCGCGGCTTTCTCTATAAAATCTTCGCCGAGCACGCCCGGCTCGATAGACCCGAGGCGCAGCCGCACGCCGCAGCCATCGAGCGCCTGTATCAGCTCTCCGAGGCCGCGTTCCCCGTCCCTGAAAGACGCGATATGGATGCCGGTCAGTACGATTTCCTTCACGCCGCTTTGCGCCATCGCATGCGCTTCCGTCAGGATTTCGTCAAAGCCGCGGCTGCGCGACCGCCCGCGCACATACGGAATGATGCAGTAGCTGCAAAAGCAATCGCAGCCCTCCTGAATTTTCAGCACGCCGCGCGTCCTGTCGCCAGAGGTACCGACGTTCATCGGCTCATAGCCGCAGCCCTTCAGATCGTGCGTCAGATCGATCGCCGTTTCACCGCCCAGCAGCTTTTGCGCCACCTCCACGACTCGCCCGCGGTCGTCGGTGCCCACCACGGCGCTGACGCCCTCTATGGCAAGCAGCTCTTCCGACGCACGCTGTGCGAGACACCCGACGACGATCACATGCCCCGTTCTCGCCGCGCGGCGTATGGCCGCGCGCGACTTTTTATCCGCCACCGCCGTGACCGTGCATGTGTTGACCACGACGATATCGACGGGCTGTTCAAATGCCACCGTTTCAAAGCCGTTCTGTTCGAAAAGCGACTGCATATAGGCGGAATCATACGCGTTGACCTTGCAGCCGAGCGTATAGAAAGAGACCTTTTTCACAGCTGCATTTGCCCCTTGTCGTAAAAAATAGCCGCCAGCACCGCGATGCCCGCCGTCTCCGTCCGCATGATGCGCGGGCCCAATGTGGCCGAAACGCCTCCGGCGTCGCGCATACGCCTGACTTCTGACTCCTCGAGGCCGCCCTCCGGCCCTATCACCACGCCGATATCCTTCGCGTCGCCCGCAAGCGCTTGCTTGAGCGTTGTGCCGCGCTCCTCTTCCCAGCAAACGATCAGTTTGTCATGCGTTTTCATGAGCTCCAGCGCGTCATCGAAACGCAACACGTCTTCCACAGAGGGCAGCAAGCTCCTGCCGCATTGCTTGACAGCCGCGAGCGCCACACGGCGCAGCCTTGATGAATCCTCAGGCCGCTTCACGCAGCGATGCGCAATGAAAGGCACAATGCGAAAAACGCCGAGTTCAATGGCCTTTTGGACGATGTCCTCCATTTTGGCTGACTTCGGGTACGCCTGATACAGTGTCAGCTTGATGCCCGGCTCCGTCTTATTAAGCTCTTTAGAGAGCACCTGCGCTTCAATTTGCGCGCCGACGCTCTTAATACGGCAGCCGTAATCGTAGCCGGTCCCGTCAAAAACGATGAACTCATCTCCGGTTTGCATGCGCAGCACATTTTTGATATGCTTGGCTTCATCGCCCTCAATAATCAGGCTGTTTTCATGAACGTTTTCGGGCTGCGTATAAAAACGGTGCATCAGCGTTTCCTCGCGGCGAGCGCGCGCCAGTCCGCCATCTGTATCGTTTCGACCACGGTGAAGCCGTTTTTCTCAAGCGAAGCTTTCACATCGTCTTCGCGCTCGTCGATGATGCCCGACATGATATAGACGCCGTTTTCGTCAAGATAGTTCCCCGCGCTTTCGTTGAGGCGTATCACGATATCGGCGATGATGTTCGCGAGTATGATGTCGTATTTTTCTTCGGGCGCGTTTTGCAGCAGATCGGAGCGTCGCACTGCCATCACGTTTGCACCGTTCGCTTGCGCGTTCTCGCCTGCCACCGTGACGCTGACGCCGTCGTAATCGAGCGCAAGCACACTCTGCGCCCCGAGCTTCGCGGCGCCGATGCCGAGTATGCCGGAGCCGCAGCCGACATCGAGCACTCTGGCCTTGGGCGGCATGTATTTTTGCAGCAGCTCAAGGCACATGCGCGTGGTCTCGTGAGTCCCGGAACCGAATGCCATGCCGGGGTCAATCTCAATCACGATGTCGCCGGGATCCGCCTTATAATCCTCCCATGTCGGCTTGACCACAAAGCATCCGGCCGCGCGAAACGTTGTGAAATGCTTTTTGAAATTTTCGTTCCAGTCGGTATCGGCCACCGTGTTGACCGAAACGGTCAACGGGCCCGTACCCGGCTCGTTCTTCAATTCTTCGAGGCGTTTTTGAACGTATTCGAGCGTATCCGAAAAACCGTCTTCGCCATAGTAGGCTTTGACGGTCACAGCGGTATCGTCGTTTATCGTCGGTGCGAGATACTCATCGCGGTGAGCGGACGGCACGCTGCCGCCTTCCATTTCCACACCGGTCGCTCCGGCATCCATCAGCACCGACGAAACGAGATCGGATGCGTCTTCATTGGTCTGTATGCAAATTTGTTTCCAGTTCATTCTCCCCTGACTCTTTCAAAAAAACTTTTGTTTTTCGTCCCCAGCTTATCGAATTCTCTGAGCAGCGATTTTTGTTTGTCATTCAGTTTCTTCGGCACTTCAATGTTGACCTTCACATACAAACTGCCTTTTCTCGACGAATGCAGATGCGTGACGCCCTTATCCTTAAGCCGGAAAACCGTGCCCGTCTGCGTGCCTTCCCCCATCTTGAGCTTGGCCTTGCCTTCGAGCGTGGGGATCGTGAGCTCCGCGCCGAGCGCCGCGTCCACAAACGATACGGGAATATCAAGATACAGGTCGTACCCTTCGCGCGTGAACAGCTCATGCGGCTGCACATAGATATAAATCTGGAGATCGCCCGGAGGGCCGCCGCGCTGTCCGGCCGCGCCCATGCCGCGCATCGTTAAAATCTGTCCGTTGTCGATGCCCGCAGGGATATCGACGCTGATGGTTTTAAGCCTGGTCAATATGCCGCGCCCGCCGCACTCCGGGCAGGGCTCCTTGATGACGCTGCCGCGCCCGCCGCATTCGGGGCAGTCCACCACGTTCACAAAGCTGCCGAAAGCCGTATTGCGCTGTTGGCGTATTTGCCCTGAGCCTCCGCAGGCCATGCAGGTTTGCGGCGATGAACCGCGTTTTGCACCTGTGCCGCCGCAGGCTTCACAAGCTTCGTCTTTGTTGAGCCTCACTTCTCTGTTCACGCCGAACGCAGCCTCTTCAAACGTGATGCGAAGCTCCATTCTAAGGTCTGATCCGCGCACCGGGCCGTTGCGTCTTGCGGAACGCCCGCCGCCGAAAAACGATTCGAATATATCCCCAAAACCGCCCATAAAATCGTCAAAGCCGCCGAAGCCGCCTCTGCCGCCCGCCGTCTGGTCGAACGCCGCATGCCCGAAGGAATCGTACTGCCTGCGCTTTTGATCGTCGCTCAGCACACTGTAAGCTTCGCTGGCTTCTTTGAATTTCTCAGAAGAACCATCCTTGTCCTCGTTGACATCGGGATGATATTGCTTGGCCAGTTTCCTGTAAGCCTTCTTTATTTCATCGCCGGACGCATTTTTTTCAACGCCCAGCACCTCGTAGTAATCTCTTTTATCCGCCAAATTAAGCACCGCCTAGAATTAAAGTATAAGACACCCGAAAAGCCAAAGCGCTGGGCGCTCTGGCTTTACTGGCTATATCATATGTATATGATTTTATTTGTCTTTCTTCTCGTCGTCAACGACTTCGTAATCGGCGTCGACCACATTGTCGTCCGGCGGTGCCTGCTGAGCGCTTTGTTCATAGCCGCCAGCACCTGCCGCGCCCGCTGCGTTGGCCTGTGCGTTGGCCTGCTGATAGATTTTTCCGAACACATCGTAGCTGACCTGCGAAAGCTTCTCCGTTGCCGCTTTGATCGCGTCTGTATCGGTGTCCGCCAGCGCGCTCTTGACGCTCGAAATCTCGGCTTCGATCTTGGCCTTGTCTTCGCTGTTCACCTTGTCGCCGAGATCCTTGATCGTCTTTTCCGTCTGGAATACGAGGCTGTCGGCGTTGTTTCTGATCTCGACCTTTTCTTTTTCCTTCTTATCGGCTTCGGCGAACTGTTCGGCGTCCTTCACCGCTTTGTCGATGTCATCCTTGGACATATTCGTGGACGCGGTGATCGTCACCTTCTGCTCGTTGCCCGTTCCGAGATCCTTCGCGGACACATGCACGATGCCGTTTGCGTCGATATCGAATGTGACCTCGATCTGCGGCACGCCTCTCGGAGCCGGCGGAATACCCGTCAGGTTGAAGCGTCCGAGCGTCTTGTTGTGCGCGGCCATCTCTCTTTCGCCCTGCAGCACGTGGATTTCCACGCTGGTCTGGCCGTCTGCCGCTGTGGAGAACACCTGGCTCTTCTTTGTCGGAATCGTCGTGTTTCTGTCGATCAGCCGGGTCGATACGCCGCCGAGCGTCTCGATACCGAGCGAGAGCGGTGTGACGTCGAGCAGCACGATGTCGTTGACCTCGCCGCCGATGACGCCCGCCTGAATCGCCGCGCCGACCGCGACACACTCATCGGGGTTGATGCCTTTGTAAGGGTCCTTGCCCGTGATTTCTTTGACCTTATCCTGCACCGCCGGAATACGCGTGGAGCCGCCGACGAGTATAACCTTTGAGAGCGCCGACGAAGCAATGCCTGCATCCTGCAGCGCCTTGCGCGTGGGAACCGCCGTCTGCTCCACAAGATCGGCTGTGAGTTCGTTGAACTTAGCGCGCGTCAGCGACATATCAAGGTGCTTGGGGCCGGACGCGTCCGCCGTGATGAACGGCAGATTGATGCTGGTCTGAAGCACACCCGAAAGCTCGATCTTGGCCTTTTCGGCGGCTTCCTTGATGCGCTGCATCGCCATTTTGTCCTTGGATACATCAATGCCCTGCGTCTTTTTAAATTCGGCTACGATATAATCCATGACCTTCTGGTCAAAGTCGTCGCCGCCCAAGCGGTTGTTGCCGTTGGTCGCGAGCACTTCAAACACGCCGTCGCCGATCTCGAGTATCGATACGTCGAATGTGCCGCCGCCAAGGTCAAACACGAGAATCTTCTGCTCTTCCTCTTTGTCAACGCCGTAAGCCAGCGATGCGGCCGTCGGCTCGTTGATGATGCGCTGCACGTTGAGCCCCGCGATCTTGCCTGCGTCCTTTGTCGCCTGACGCTGGCTGTCCGTAAAGTATGCGGGCACCGTGATGACGGCATCCGATACCGTTTCGCCGAGATACGCTTCCGCGTCGCTCTTGAGCTTTTGCAGTATCATCGCGCTGATTTCCTGCGGCGAATAGTTTTTGCCGTCTATGCTGACCTTTCTGTCCGTTCCCATGTCTCTCTTTATCGAGCTGATGGTTCTGTCAGGATTGGTGATCGCCTGGTTCTTGGCCACCTTGCCGACCAGTCTTTCACCCGTATTCGAAAACGCCACGACAGACGGTGTTGTTCTGCTTCCTTCCGCGTTCACGATAACTGTCGGCTCGCCGCCTTCCATCACCGCCACGCAAGAGTTTGTCGTTCCTAAGTCGATACCAATGATTTTACCCATATCCTGATTCCCTCCTTGTATAAAAAATATATATTATTTGTTTACCATGACCATGCAGTGCCGGATGACCCTGTCGTCCATCTTATAGCCCTTTTGCGCCACCCCGGCCACAGTGCCTGATTTTTCGCCCTCGGGCGCATCCACCATTTGTATGGCCTGATGAAGATTCGGGTCGAACATATCGCCCGGTGCCCCCATCTCGGTGACGCCCAACTGCTCAACGGCGATCGCCAGTTGCTTGTAAACCATTTTGAACCCCTGAGCCAGCGCGCTGTCTTCTCCGCCTTCGATATGCTCAAGCGCTCTTTCAAAATTGTCGAGCACCGGCAGTATCTTGGTGATGGCGTCGCACTGTCCGTCCTTGAAGGCTTCGGCTCTCGTGGATGCCATGCGCTTTTTGTAGTTGTTGAACTCGCTGAACGTACGCTGATATTTGTCTCTGAAATCGTCGCGTTCCGCCAGCGCCTCGGCCAGCTTTTTATCGGCCTTCGCGCCTTTTTTATGGTCATGAGACTCTTTCTCTATTGCCTCATTCAAAGCGTCTTCAAAGCCTTTATTGTCTGCCGCTTCGGCTTTCTCAGTCTGTGTTCCTTCGTTTTCAACTGTTTCGTTCTTTTCCATTTCGCTCATCCGTATTGCTCCCCCCCTTTAGTCATCCGATTCTATAAAACTTGAAAGTATGCTGTTTAAGCTGTTGCTCACATACCCAAGAATGGATATCACCTTTGCGTAGTCCATACGCGTCGGCCCGATGACCCCGAAGGACCCCAGAGACCGACCCCCGATTTTATATGTCGCCGTCACCACGCTCATGTCGTGAAGCTCTTTAACTTCGTTCTCCTGTCCGATCGTCACGGAAAACTCGAGCTGTGTCGCCTTCTTCATCATGTCGTAAAGCATATCCTTGGTTTCAAGAACGGATATAAAGTTCTTCGCCTTTTCAATGCTCATATAATCGGGATAATCGATGATGTTCTGCGTCCCGCCGAGCACGATGCCCTTTTCACCGATCGGCTCCACGCTGGTCTCAATCGCCGATATCACGTCCGTCACAAACTCGCTGCCGCTCTTGACGCTTTCACACATGAATCCGCGCAAGTCTTTCTCGGCTTCCTCAAGCGTTTTGGATTCCATCTTCTCGGTCAGCATGCTCGAAATCATCTCGAGATAATCGGGCGTAATGCCTTCGGGCACCACGATCACCGTGTCGGTGACGAGCCCCGCGTCCGTCACAACGAGCAGTATGGCTTTTTTCTCCGTGATCTTGACGATCTGTATCCGTTTGATGACGGACTTTTTAAGCTGCGGCCTTAACACCATCGAGATATGGTGCGTCGTATCCGACAGCACCTTGGCCGCCTTTTCCATGACCTGACCGACCTCGCTCATCCTGTCCTGAAAATAGCCCTTTATGCGCTCGGCTTCCGCCGAGTTTAATTTCACAACCTTCATGAGCCGGTCCACATAATACCGGTATGCCTGCTGCGACGGTATACGCCCGGCCGAGGTGTGCGGCTGCTCCAAAAACC
This sequence comes from Bacillota bacterium, assembly GCA_023461435.1. Classification (GTDB taxonomy): domain Bacteria; phylum Bacillota; class Clostridia; order Christensenellales; family SZUA-584; genus SZUA-584. Next base: position 5,184 of record JAEYLC010000009.1, on the reverse strand, counting down.
CGAGCTCCTCAAGGTCCGCCATCTCATTTCTGATCGTCGCGGAGCTCAGTTCAAACCCGTTTTTTTTGGATATCGTTCTCGAACCGATCGGAAGACCGGTCATGATGTAATCGTCGATGACAGCCTTGAGTATGCCAATTTTCCGTTCGCTTAAATCCATCGGTCTCCCTCCTGTTCATTCTTTATTTTGTTAGCACTCATTTAGGTCGAGTGCTAACATCATGGTATAAAAATAGCACTTATTGTCTGCAAAGTCAAGTGCCCGAATTCATGTTCACAGTTTTTTTATATATTCCCCGATCAGCGCATTTTGCAGGTCAAAGCCCTTGATTGTGGGGCAGATCCCGTCAGCATTCACAGTGATCAAGCCAGCTTTTTGCGTCTTTTCAACGGCGTCCTTATAGCTGCTAATAAAATCGCAGCCGAAGCGTTTTCGGTAATCCTCAAAACGGATGCCTTCCCGCAGCCGCAGGCGCAGCATGATGTATTCGACGATACTGTCGGTTTCGCTTAATGCCTCTTCTTCGGCAACCGGCCGTGTTCCTTCTTCAATGCTTGAGAGATATTCATCCAAATCCGTCACGTTGCCGAAACGGCGGTAGCCGTTTTCATTCAAATATGAATAGGCGGCGGGGCCGAGCCCGAGGTACTCCTCGCCCGTCCAGTATTTCAAATTGTGGCGGCATTCATAACCGGGCATTGAAAAGTTGGACGTCTCATAATGCACGTAACCGGCTTCCCAAAGCCGTTCGGCTGCGATATGATACATTGTCCTGTCGGTGTCTTCGTCAACCCCCTCAAAGCGCGCCGCAAGCGGCGTGCCCGCTTCGAGCTTGAGCGCATAGGCGGAAATATGCTGCGGCGCTAAGCCCGTCAAACGGGTCAGCGTTTCGTCGAAGCCTTTCACCGTCTGCCCGGGCAAGCCGAAAATGATGTCGGCATTGATATTATCAAAAAAACGCGCAGCTGTTTCAAAGGCTTTTTCGAATGTATGCCATGTATGCCCGCGCCCGATATCGCGCAGCACACTGTCCTCGTGCGTCTGCAAGCCGATGCTGAGCCGGTTGACGCCGAGCGCCGCATACGCCGCGAGCTTATCTTCATCGAGCGTTTCGGGATTGGCTTCCGCCGTGATCTCCGTGCACTCCCAATCGCTGACCGAGCGCAATCCATCTATCAGCTTTTTCATCTGCGCCGGTGTCAGCAGTGACGGCGTGCCGCCTCCGATAAACACCGTATCGACAGTCCTATTGTACAGCACATCGGTATACAACCGCGCCTCTCCGACCAGCGCGTCTAAATACCGGTCAATATCGACAAGCCTGTCCGGATATGATACGAAGCTGCAGTAGGCGCATTTGCGCAGGCAGAACGGGATGTGGATATAAAGTCCGAGCGTGTTCATCAGTCCATCTTGAGCACGGACATGAACGCTTCGGACGGCACCTCCACGCTGCCCACCTGACGCATGCGCTTCTTGCCTTCCTTCTGCTTTTCGAGCAGCTTCTTTTTGCGCGTGATGTCGCCGCCGTAGCACTTGGCCAGCACGTCCTTGCGCATCGCCTTCACCGTTTCGCGTGCGATGACCTTGCCGCCGATCGCGGCCTGTATCGGTATCTCAAACATTTGGCGCGGTATCGCGTCCTTGAGCTTTTCGGCAATGCTGCGTCCGCGCACGTATGCCCTGTCGCGGTGGACGATGATGGACAGCGCGTCGCACATGTCGCCGTTGAGCAGCATATCAAGGCGCACGAGATCGCTCTTTTTGTAGCCTTTGAGCTCATAATCAAGCGAGGCATAACCGCGCGTGCGCGACTTCAAAATATCAAAGAAATCGTAGATGATTTCATTAAGCGGCATCTCATAATGGATCATCACGCGCGTTTCTTCAATATATTCCATGTTTTTGAACACACCACGCTTTTCCTGACAGATGTCCATCACCGCGCCCACGTATTCGTCGGGCGTCATGATCGTGCAGTCTGTGATCGGCTCTTCCATATAGTCGATCGATGTCGTCGGCGGCAGGTTTGTCGGGTTATCCACCACGAGCAGCTCGCCCTTCACCGTCATGACGTGGTAACTCACGCTCGGCGCGGTCGTCACGAGATCGAGGTCGAATTCGCGCTCCAAGCGTTCCTGTATGATCTCCATATGCAGCAGCCCGAGAAAACCGCAGCGAAAGCCAAAGCCGAGAGCTATGGAGGTCTCCGGCTCGTAGATCAGCGACGCGTCGTTGAGCGCGAGCCTTGCGAGCGCGTCCTTTAAATCCTCATAGTCCGCACCGTCCGCGGGATAGATGCCGCAGAACACCATCGGCGTCACTTCCTTGTAGCCGGACAGCGGCTCAGCCGCGCCGTCCTTCGCGTTTGTGATCGTATCGCCCACGCGCGTGTCCGACACGTTCTTCACGCTCGCCGCGATATAACCGACCTCACCCGCGGACAGCGACGCGGTTTTGAGCGGATTCGGCAGGAACACACCCGTCTCCGTCACATCAAAGCGCTTGCCGGCCGCCATGAACAGTATCTTGTCGCCCTCGGCCACGCGGCCCTGCTTCACACGCACATAGCTGATGGCGCCCTTGTAGTTGTCGTAATAAGAATCGAATATCAGCGCCTGCAGCGGCGCGTTCGCGTCGCCCTTGGGCGCGGGCAGATATTGAATGATCGCTTTTAACACATCGTCGATGCCGACCCCTTCCTTGGCGCTGATGCGCGGCGCGTATGATGTATCGAGCCCGATCACATCCTCGATCTCCTTGCACACCTCATCGACGCGCGCCGACGGCAGATCGATCTTGTTGATCACGGGCAGTATCTCAAGCCCGTTATCCAGAGCAAGATACACGTTGGCGAGCGTTTGCGCCTCGATGCCCTGGCTCGCGTCCACCACGAGTATGGCCCCTTCGCAGGCCGCCATGCTGCGCGACACCTCATAGGTAAAGTCCACGTGTCCGGGCGTATCGATGAGGTTCAGCGTATATTCCATGCCTTCATGCTCGTAGAACATACGCACTGCCTGCGCCTTGATCGTGATGCCGCGCTCCTGCTCGAGCTCCATCGTGTCCAGCACCTGCGCGTGCATGTCTCTTTTCGATATCGTATTGGTCGCCTCAATCAGCCTGTCGGCCAGCGTTGATTTTCCGTGGTCTATGTGAGCGATGATGCAAAAATTTCTGAAATTTTCAGATGCCATATAAAAGCCTTATCCTCCGTAATTATCTCGCAACTATATTATATAAAAGTGCAAAGAAAAGCAATCCACAATATTGGCTGGAAATAAACGTCGTGTTATGATAGTGAAAGTACAATAAGGAGCAGGCAAAATGAACGATATTGAAAAAACGATAGAGGCTCTCAGCAAAAAGGGTTTTAAAGCCGTTTATGCCAAAGACGCGCAGGCAGCAATCGACTATGTGCTGTCTCAAACCGGCAGAAAAGATACTGTCGGCTTCGGCGGCAGCCAGACGCTTTTTGAAACGGGTATCGCGGACGCGCTTTTGAGCCGCGGCAACACGATCTATTCGAGCGAGCTCGCTGCACGCGCCAGAAAAGACACCGCCGAACCCAAGCGTCTTGGCCTCACAGCCGATGTGTACATGACATCCACCAACGCGCTGACGCTTGAAGGCGACCTCATCAACATTGACGGCATCGGCAACCGCGTGGCGGCGATGTTCTACGGCCCCCAAAAGGTGATATTCGTGGCGGGCAGAAACAAGCTGACGGCCAATCCGCATACGGCGGTCGCGCGGATCAAGAAGGTGGCGTGCCCGCTGAACGCAAAGCGTCTGGGCCTTTCCACGCCGTGCGCGGTTGAAGGCCGCTGCACCGACTGTGATACGCCGCAGCGCATGTGCAACGTGACGGTACGGCTTCAGCGCCCCACGCGCGGCAAAGAGATGCATGTGGTCATCATCGATGGTGATTTCGGATATTGATTATTTAAAATAGCAGATGTTAAAAGCCTTCCCCCGGCGGGACAATGTCAATAACTTAAGAGCAGGGAGCAGTTTACAGAGGGGAAGAAAAAACACTTGACAAATGGGGAAGGCCCCCATAATGGCGAAAAAAAGGACTTATTCGCCATTATGAACATGTATGAGGGTCTCCGGCTGTTATTGGAAGTCATAGGGAATCCAGAGTTATTGATGAACTCGCGCTTAAAAGCAACAGCGTTTACCCGCGAACGAAAAATGGGGTTTGAAAAAGCGGTATGCTTTTTGCTGGATATGCGCAAAACGACGCTGCAAACGCGATTGAATCAGTTTTTCAGACAAATAAAAGGGGGTGATCCTATCAGTCAGCCTGCGTTCACAAAGCTGCGCTCGCAGTTTAGCCACAAGCCATTTGAAATTATGGTGCGAGAGCTTGTAAAAAAGGAGTATTCGGGGCAATATGAAACGCCTCTTTGGCACGGATATACGGTTCTCGCGGTGGACGGGTCTTACTTGCAGCTTCCGACAACACCGGAATTGGCCGAGGAGTTTGGTGTGCGCGGCGCGGGAAACCGTCCCGGCGCGGGTGTATCTGTTCTGTACGATGTATTGCATGGTTGGGTAATAGATGCAGAAATTGACCGAACAGACCGAAACGAGCGCAAATCGCTTGAACGGCATATGGAATTTCTGAAAAGTGAATTGCCGCAAGTGGCGGCTCGCACGCTGCTGTTAGCCGACCGAGGGTATCCCTCCCACGACCTGTTGGAAAAGGCGCAGGAATATGGACTTAAGTATGTCATGCGTTGCAGCACACAGTCCTTCCGAGAAGCCATGAAAGCACCGATGGGCAGTAGCGTTGTGACGCTGAAAAACGTTCAAACCGTGCGAGTGATTAAATTCCTGCTTGATTCCGGTGAAATCGAAACGCTTGTGACAAATCTGTTCGACGTACCCGAGGACGAATTTCCCACCCTTTACGCCATGCGTTGGGGTGTAGAGACGCTCTACCATGAACTGAAGCGAATCATCTGTGTGGAAAAGTTCTCCGGCAAAACACCGAACAGTATCCGGCAGGATTTCTGGGCTTCAATGGTATTGATAATCTATGCGGCGATCTTCCAAAAGGAGGCGGACGAAGCGGTTGCTGAGCGCCAAAAAGATAAGCAGCTCAAGCATACCTACCATGCGCGCACCAGCGATCTGATTGTGACTTTACGTGACAGATTCATTTTCGCTTCCCT
>JAEYLC010000008.1 GCA_023461435.1 Bacillota bacterium | reverse complement strand
TTTAAGAATAGAGGTGAGTGCAAATGAAACAAGGCATACATCCCGAGTATCATGAATGTACGGTGACCTGCGCATGCGGCGCGACATTCAAAACCGGCTCGGTGAAGAAGGATCTGAAAATCGAAATCTGTTCGGAATGCCATCCGTTCTTCACAGGCAAACAGAAGCTGGTGGATACGGGCGGCCGCGTTGACCGTTTCAACAAAAGATACGGCATCAAATAAGAAGAATTGTTATCAAGCAGACCGCGTTCACGGTCTGTTTTACTTTCCGCCCAAAATAGTGTATACTTGTGGCACCTTGAATAAGAAATGAGGGGCAAAATGAAAAAGTGCAATATCGGCGGGCAGGGCGTGCTTGAAGGCGTCATGATGCGTTCGCCGTCAAAGTGCGGGCTCGCGGTGAGGAAGGCGACGGGCGAGATCGTCTACGACCGTGAGAACGTGGAATCGATAACCAAAAAGAACAAGTTTTACGGGCTGCCCATCGTTCGCGGCGTTGTCTCGTTTTTTGATATGATGGTGTTCGGCGTCAAGACGATCACCAAATCGGCCAAGATGTTTGACGAAACCACCGAGGAGATTGAGCCCTCCAAGTTTGAAAAATTCGTGGCTAAGAAAACAGGCAAGGACGCGATGGATGTGGCGATGGTGTTCGCCGTGATACTCTCCATCGGGCTGGCCGTGGGCATATTTTTCATACTGCCGACCGTGCTTGCCAATCTGCTCCGGCCTCTTATTGCGTCGCATGTGCTGATGAACCTGATAGAGGGCGGTATCCGCCTGCTGCTGTTCTTCGGCTATGTGATGCTCGTGTCGCTTGTGAAAGAGATCAAGCGTGTGTTTAAATACCACGGTGCCGAGCACAAAACGATCAACTGCTATGAGCACGAAGAGCCGCTGACCGTGGAGAACATACAAAAATACAGAACGCTGCATCCGCGCTGCGGGACAAGCTATCTGCTGCTCGTGATGGTGATTTCGATATTGCTGTTTTCGCTGCTCGGATGGAGCCCGTCGTGGTTCGCGCGCATCGGCCTGCGGCTGCTGATGCTGCCCATCGTGGCGGGCGTATCGTATGAATTCTTAAAGTTCGCGGCTAAGGGCGATTCGCTGTTTTTCCGCGCGATTCGCTGGCCGGGCATGATGCTGCAGAAGCTCACCACAGCTCCGCCGGACGACAGCATGGTGGAAGTGGCGGTGGTCGCGTTTAAGGCGGCGCAGGACGAAGTGACCGACGAAGAGCTCGAAGAGCTTGCCAAGAGCTATTACCGTCCCGTGCCCAAGAAAGAGGAAGACACCAAGGCGCCGCTCGAAACGGCGGCCGAGGTGCAGGAATAGCGCATGACATCGGCGAGTGACGCATATGCATCAGTCAGGGAACGGCTGCGAGCGGCGGGAATCTCTGAACCGGACGCGAAGGCGCGCGTGATCGTGGCCGAGGTGCTCGGGGTCTCGCTTGGAGATGTGTTTTTGCATAGCGGCGTCGATGGGGCGGTTGCCAAGCGCATCGGCGAATTGGCTGAAAGGTGCGCGGCGGGTGAGCCCGTGGAGTATGTGACGGGGTTTGCGTATTTCCGGCATATCGTTTTATCGGTATCGCCCGACGTGCTGATACCGCGGCAGGAAACAGAACTGGTGACGGAGCGGGCCATCGGCCTCATCCGCGAAAACGGATACATAAAGGCGCTCGATCTGTGCACGGGCAGCGGCTGCATCGTGGTTTCGGTGCAGACCGAAACGGGCATAGAAACGCACGCGTGCGACATAAGTGAAAAAGCGCTGCTCATCGCTGAGCGGAACGCCAAAAAAAACAACGCCGAAGTGCGCTTTTTTTTGAGCGATATGTTCAGCCGGGTGACGGATACATATGATATTATTGTGAGCAATCCGCCTTATGTGAGCGAAACCGAATACGAGGCTCTGGACGAGGGTGTGCGGTGTTATGAACCGCGCATGGCGCTCACTGCGGGGGACGGCCTTGAATTTTACCGCGGTATCGCAAACGAAGCTAGGCGGTATTTAAATGACGGCGGCGCGCTCGTGCTCGAAATCGGCGCGGAGCAGGGTGCGGACGTGACAAAGCTGCTCGAATCGGGCGGCTACAAAAGTGTGACATGTGAAAAAGATTATGCAGGGCGCGACAGAATCGTGACGGCCCGAAGATAGGTGCAGGATGTTTGACAAGCTCGAAGCTAGCAAAAAAAGATATACGGAGCTCGAGGGCGAGCTCGCGAACGGCGATGTGATTTTGAATCAGGAGCTTTACACGAAGCTCGTGAGGGAGCATTCGTCGCTTTCGGAATTGGTTCATAAATACGATGAATACATGGATAACCGCGCGCAGATTGAGGACTTGAAGCTGATGGCGCTCGACAAGGACGAGGACATCGCGGCGATGGCCAAGGAAGAGCTTGCGGAGCGCCAGCAAAACGAAAGAAAAATGACCGAGGAGCTAAAGCTGCTGCTGGTGCCCAAGGATCCCAACGACGACAAAAACGTGGTGCTCGAAATCAGAGCGGGGACGGGCGGAGACGAAGCCGCGCTGTTCGGCAGCGATCTGTGGCGCATGTACACGCGGTTCGCGGAGCGCGAAGGCTACAGCATTGAACGGCTCGGGTCGAACATCACCGAACTGGGCGGCGTCAAGGAACTCACGCTGCTGATATCCGGCAAGGGCGCGTATTCGCGGCTGAAATACGAAAGCGGCGTGCACCGTGTGCAGCGTGTGCCCGAAACCGAATCGGGCGGGCGTATCCATACGTCGGCGGCGACGGTGGCGGTGCTGCCCGAGGCGGAAGATGTGGATATCGAGATCAACCCGAATGACCTGCGTGTGGATGTATACCGCTCGTCGGGCAATGGCGGCCAGAGCGTCAACACGACGGACTCCGCCGTACGCATCACGCACGAGCCCACGGGCCTCGTGGTGACGTGTCAGGACGAAAAATCGCAGCTCAAGAACAAGGAAAAGGCGATGAAGGTGCTAAAAGCGCGTCTTTATGATATCGCCAAGCAGGCGCAGGAGAAGGAGCTTTCTCAAAACCGCAAAAGCCAGATCGGCTCGGGCGACAGAAGCGAGCGCATCCGCACCTACAACTTCCCGCAGGGGCGTGTGACGGACCACCGCATCTCACTGACGCTTTACAAGCTTGAGCAGTTTCTCGACGGTGATATGGATGAGATGATCGACGCGCTCGCCATCGCGGAGAAGACAAAGCTGCTCACCGAGCAGGAATAATAAGCGTTTTATTTCGGAGACATATGAGAAAATTATTGCTGATATTGCTCTTTATATTTATCTGCATGCTGTTATACGGCTGCTCGGCACCACCCGCCGAGGTTAGCAAGCCTGCTTTTGAGAAAGCAGGTATGGATTCGGGTTTGGGCGGCAACGATGATCTGTCTGAGAGCGATTATTCTTATACGGTTTACCTTACCGCCGATGAAAGCTTAACGCCGCAGATTAAAAGCATGCGGGTGACGGTGGAAGATAAAATAAGCGACCGTGTGACAGCTCAGGACGAACCGAAATTCATGTGTGATGCGGATAATATCATCGTTGAGGGCAAAATATCGTTCAAAAGCGACGGCCTGACGAAGGCGCAAATCGAAGCCTTGGCGCCGTTTGTGAAAAGCCTTGAGATCACGACAAAAGATGATACTGTCTATTCTATTCCATTGTAAACAAAAAGTTTTCGACTCTTCGCGTTTGCGGAGGGTTTTTTTGATTGCCGTCATAACTTATTCCTATTGTTGTATAAATTAGTGCTATTGTCGTTAACGGGGACGAATGCTATAATAAGCCTAACATTGGATATAAGACCTGTTTTTTCATCATCTTTTGCGTTTCAAAACCAAGCGCCGCCGGGCGCGGAAAGGCAAAGAAACATGTTTTGTTGGAGAAATGCATTTTTAAACATTAAACGCCACAAACGAAAAAGCATATTGATCGTCGCGATTTGCATACTGATCGTGTTTTTCGTGTGCGTTTATGTCAACAACATCGAAACAAGCGAAAAGCAGCTGGCAGAGCTGCCAAACGCGATACCGGTCACAGCCAACATCAGCGATCTCATCGGGTCTAAAATCGTTGGGCTCGAGATCAACGAAGGGTGGCTGCTGAAAACGAGAGACTCCGCCTATGTGAAGGATATGCTGTATACGGCAAGAATTGTTGCGAACTTCGCGTCTATGCCTGACGAGAAGGAGGCGTATAAGGAAATTGAGATCGCTGCGGTGAGCGAAGCGCGGGCGATCTCAAATATCAAGGATAAGAAGCTGGAGTTCATGGACGGAGCGGACGAGAGCCTGTTGACGAGGAATGAGGCGGTGTGCCTCGCAACCGAAGATTTTCTGCTGCAAAACAGTCTCGAAATCGGCGATACGATTGAGCTTGCGCTGTATACGCGCGTCTACGACTCTTACAGCACGGCGTTTCATCCTGAGCCGCTGGGGACGAGCAGCGTTCGCATTGTCGGGCGCATCACGTCGGAGGTATACAGCACGATGGATTCCGCACTGATCTGCCCGCTGGGCTGGGCGCGTGATTTGCATGTGAAGACCAGCCGGGATATGCATTACGACTCGGCGGCGTTTACGGTGGCAGATCCGCTGAATCTTAATGCGTTTAAAGAGGAAATGGATAAGATCGGGTGGATGTCCGCGATACCGACGGCGAAAGAATCGCCCAAGGGTGAGTCGGTGCGTGTGAGGGACGAGACGTTTATCAAAACCGCCGAAAATCTCAAAAACAATCTGTCGGGTTTGTATACGTTTTTGCCCATCATATTCGCCGTGGTTGCGCTGGCAGGCTACGCGATATCGTATCTGCTCATGCAAAGCAGACGACGGGATATTGTGCTCATGCGGTCCTTAGGGTTCGGACGCATGGCCTGCATTGTGATCATGCTGATCGAATTTGCCGCGCTGAGCCTCGCGGGGTCGTTGCTGGGGCTCGAGGTATCCGCGCTGCTGATCGGCTTTGCGAGCACCGGCACGCCGCTGCTTGCGATGCTGTTCTTCGTGAGCCTTTTAATCGGCATTGCGGTGGCGTCCGTGCAGTTAAGCGGTGTCAATCTGATGACGGGTCTAAGTAAAACGGAGGAATGAAATGATGAACGCGATTTTAAACGCAGAGAAGGTCAGTTACACATATATAAGCAAATACCAGCGGGTGGAGGCTGTGAAGAACGTCTCCTGTTCGTTTGAGCCGGGCAAGATGTACGCGATCGTCGGCCGCTCGGGCAGCGGCAAGAGCACGCTGCTGTCGCTGCTCGCGGGGCTCGATGTGCCCACGGACGGGCAGATCTATTACGACGGAAAATCGCTTAAGTCCATAGACAGAAACCGCTACCGGCGCGACATGGCCTCGGTCATTTATCAGTCGTACAATCTGTTTCCGCTGCTCACGACGCTCGAAAACGTGATGTACCCGATTCAGATGCAGGGCAAAAGCCGACATGAAGCGATGAAGACGGCAAAGAAGCTGTTTGAAGAAGTGGGGCTGGAGGAAGGCGCATACAAGAAGTTTCCGCAGATGATGAGCGGCGGCGAGCAGCAGCGCATCGCGATTGCGCGCGCGCTGGCCGCGGGCGGCAAAATACTGCTGGCCGACGAACCGACCGGCAACCTTGATACCGCGAATGAACGCATGGTGGTGGAGCTGATTCAAACGCTCGCCCACACGCACGGCTACACGGCCATTGTGGTGACACATAACGATTATGTGGCATCTCAAGCCGATAAAATATACGAGATGAATGACGGCGAATTGAAAGAGAAGGAGACACAAGGTGGTTGTGATCAATAGCCTGAGGCAGCTTGGGCGTACGCCGATGAAAACGCTGGCCTTCTTGGTGCTGCTGATACTCGCGGTCACCTTTTTTATGCTGGGATTTCAGCTGTGGACGGGCGCGCGGGACAACATCGACCGGATCGATAAGGCGTACATGACCATCGGCACGGTCGTACAAAAGGCAACGACCGTTGAGACTGCAAGAATGTGGGACGCTGAAACTAAGAGCTATACATATTTTAATTCCCCGGGCTACGACGGTATCGTTCCCGAATCCGTGTTGGATTTTGAGGGTGCCGATTATATTTTAAAGCCCGAAAAAAGGCCTATTTATGGCGCGTATATGCCGGGCTTTGTGTTGAGCACGGATCCCGACTGGGAATATCGCTATGAGGACCTGTATCTGATTGCGGAATTGCAGCCATACGAAGACTGCGTGACCGACAAGCCTGTCCGCATGAAATTAAAAAGAATGCTGCGTGGGACTTTAAAAGACTATGTCGATGAGATATGGTTCTGTGACCACTGGAACGATACGCCCATAAAGCTCTTCGCGGATAAAACCTATATCGTATCTTTGTTTCAGGATTATCACCCGGATTTCGATGAGGGATATTTGCTTTATATGCCTGGGACCGGTATCAGCACAAACCAGCGGGATATAAACGGAAAGAAGATTACAGACCCGGTCACGAAGCAGGAATCATGGGAGGATTTGTGGGATGAAGTCACTGAAGGCTTTTACGACACGCCGCGAGGAAAGGCCTGGCTGAATCTGGTTGAGAGCGTCGAATGGAGAAAATACACAATTCCGGTGATGCCGACGCAAGACACCAAGCTGCTGATGCCTTTTTACGACGGCGACGCATGGATGGTTGAGGGGCGTGACATCAGCCGCGAGGAGTATGAAAACGGCGATAAGGTGTGTCTGGTGGAAAGAAACTTTGCGGCCAATAATAACCTGACTGCGGGCGGGAGCTTGCAGCTGCCGCTGTATTTTGCAGATTATTGGGCTCCGCCATGGTATATCACTTCAGAAGAAATATTAAACGCAAAGGGCGAGATTTACCCGGTTTTTGAGGACAGCACGTATACGATCGTCGGCATTTATGAGGCGTTGACGGCTTCGTTTACGGAGACATCGGATTATGATTTGGCAGAGAATACCGTGATCATTCCGTCCGCGTCCGTGAAAAACAGCGACGAGAACAATATTGCCGGGATGGGGCAAATGGAGGGTTACACCACCTCTTTTCAGATACCCAACGGCCGGATTGGCGAGTTTACGGCGGCATGGGAAAAGCAGGGCATTCCCACATTGGAGATCAATTTCTATGACAAGGGATATACCAAAATCAAGGCCGGGCTTGACGACATGATGAACACGGCGGGTGTGCTGCTGATATCAGGCGGTGTAATTACGCTACTGATACTGATATTGTTCTGTCACTTGTTTATCGCAAAGCAGCGCAAGCGAACGGCCATTGAACGCTCGCTCGGGATGAGCAAAAAGAGGTGCATTGCGTCGCTGCTGACAGGCATACTCGTGATCGTGATCCCGGCCTGCGTGATCGGCAGCGCCGTTAGCTTTTGGCTGACCGGGTACGCCGCAGAAAGAATGACGGCGGCGCACAACGAGCAGGCTTTTGATACGATGTACAGCGACTGGGTAAATGCCGACACCGGAACGGAGGAGTTTTCAGTCAGCATGGATAACAGCCTGGAAAAATCATGGGTCGGTTTGGGCGTCATTCCCGTTGCGCTGGTGATTGCGCTCGTCAATATCCGCAGCAACTTAAAAAGCGAGCCGCTGAGGCTGCTTGGCGAGAAGGAGCGGTAACGCGCAGCTGAAAGGAGGTCATGGTTTGGTCATTCAAAACAGCCTGAGGCAGCTTGGGCGTACGCCGGTGAAAACGCTGGCCTTTTTGGTGCTGCTGATACTTGCCGTCACCTTCTTCATGCTGGGCTTTCAGCTGTGGACGGGCGCGCGGGACAACATCGAGAGGATCGACAAAGCGTACATGACCATCGGTACGGTGGAGCAAAAGGCAAGCAGCGTGCGGACTGAGAAGGTTTGGGACGGGTATACAAGGAGCTATACCGGTTATTCGATTCCGGACTATGGCGGCATGATGCCCGAAGCTGTGCTGGATTTTGAAGGCGCCGATTATATTGTCAAGCCCGAAAAGAGGCCTTGCTACGGCGCACACAAGCCGGGCTTTGTGATGAGCTCGATGCCGTATTGGGACGTGGTTCATGATAAAGGATTTTGTATTGCCGAGCTTCAGCCGCTTGAGGACTGTGTGACAGATCAGCCTGTTTGCTTGAAAGTCAAACGGGTGCTCTGCGGGGGGCTGAAACATTACATTGACGAGATTTGGTTCGATGGGAACTGGTTTGAAACGCCATTCCAGCTTTATGCGGACAGAACCTACATCATGTTTTTGCAGGATGTTTCGGATCTCGAAGACAGATATTTGTATGGGCCGGGCGGCGGGCTCTTTTCATCACAGCGGGGTAAAAACGGAGAAAAAATCACAGACCCGATGACGACACAGAATGAGTGGGGGAATGTGTGGGACGAGGTCACCGAAGGCTTTTACGACACACCGCGGGGAAAGGCGTGGCTGAATCTGATTCACAGCGTTGAATGGAGCAAATACACGGTGCCGGTGATTGCGACACAAAAAACAAAGCTGCTCATGCCTTTCTTTGACGGTGACGCATGGATCGCTGAAGGGCGAGATATCAGCCAGGAGGAGTATGAAAACGGTGATAAGGTGTGTCTGGTCGAGAAAAATTTCGCGGTTAACAACAACCTGACCGTGGGCGGCAGCCTGCGGCTGCCGCTGTATATCGCGGATTATCAGACCCCTGCTTGGTACGTAGGCGGATGGGAAAATATAAATGCCAAGGGCGAGATGTATCCGGTTTTTGAGGACAGTGCGTATACGATCGCCGGTATTTTTCAAACGTTGACGATCTCAGACGTGGCAACATCGTATTACGATATTGCACAGAACACAGTGGTGATTCCGTCTGCGTCCGTCAAAAACAGCGACGAGAACAATATCGTTGGGATGGGGCCCATGAAGGGCTATACCACCTCTTTCGAAATACCCAACGGCAAAATCGACGAGTTTACGGCGGCATGGGAGAAGCAGGGCATTCCTAATCTCGAAATCAATTTTTATGATCGCGGCTATACCAAAATCAAGGCCGGGCTTGACGACATGATGAACACGGCAAGCGTTTTATTGGCCGCCGGGGCAGTTATCACACTGCTCATATTGGTTCTGTTCTGCCATCTGTTCATCACAAAGCAGCGCAAGCGAACGGCCATAGAGCGCTCGCTCGGCATGAGCAAAAATAAGTGCATCGCGTCGCTGCTGACAGGCATACTCGTGATCGTGATCCCGGCTTGCCTGATCGGCAGCGCAATCAGCTATTGGCTGACCGGGTACGCCGCGGAACAAATGACGGCGGCGCATAATGAGCAGGCCTTTGACACGATGTACAGCGACTGGGTGCACGGCGACAGCACCGACGAGGAGGAATTCTCGGTCAGCTTGGATAACAGCCTAGATAAAGCATGGGCGGGTTTGGGCGTTATCCCCGTAGCGCTAATCATTGCGCTGGTGAATATCCGCGGCAATTTAAAGAGTGAACCGCTAAGGCTGCTCGGAGAGAAAGAACGGTAACGCGCAGCTGAAAGGAGGGCACGGTTTGGTCATCCAAAACAGCCTGAGACAGCTCAGGCGCACGCCGGTGAAAACGCTGGCCTTTTTGGTGCTGCTGATACTCGCCGTCACCTTCTTTATGTTGGGCTTTCAGCTGTGGACGGGCGCGAGGGACAACATCGACAGAATCGACAAGGCGTACATGACCATCGGCACGGTGGAGCAAAAGGGAACGAATGTGGTGACAGTGCCAAGCTGGGATGCGGATAAAAAAAGCTATACCTATTATTCGGTTCAGGACTATGATGGCATGATTCCCGTATCCGTGCTGGGTTTTGAGAGTGCCGATTATATCATGCCGCCCGAAAAAAGGCCCTGCTACGGTGCGTATGTGCCGGGTTTCGTGATGAGCACGGATCCGCATTGGCAATCAAATTATGATACCTTTTATCTGATTGCCGAGCTGCAACCGCGCGAAGACAGCGTAACGGGCGAGCCTTTCTGCATGAAGGTAAAAAAGAAGCTCGCCGGTGACTGGAAGGATTATGTTGATGAGATTTGGTTCAGCGACCGCTGGAATGAAACGCCGATAAAGTTCTTTGCTGATAAAACCTATATCATGTCTTTAGTGCAGGATAACACGCCATTCGAGGAAGGATATTTGTTTATGCCGGAGGTTGGTGTTTGTACATCACAGGTGGATAAAAACGGAAATCCGATCACAGACCCGGTCACAATGTGGGAGTCTCATGAGGATGACTGGGATGAGGTGACCGAAGGCTTTTACGACACACTACGTGGAAAAGCCTGGTTGAACCTGATTGAAAGCATGGAATGGCAAAAGTACACAATCCCGGTGGTCCCAACCCAATGCACCAAGCTGCTTATGCCCTTTTATAAGGGTGACGCATGGATAGTTGACGGGCGTGACATCAGCCGCGAGGAATATGAAAGCGGCGAGAAGGTGTGTCTGGTCGAAAAGAATTTTGCGGCAAATAACAACCTGACTGTGGGCGGCAGCTTGCAGCTGCCGCTCTATATTGCGGATTATTGGGCACCTCCGAATAGCTTCGGCGGCGGCTTACTAAACGCCAAGGGCGAGATATATCCGGCTTTTGAGGCCGGTGCGTATAAAATCGTCGGCATCTATGAGAAATTGACGGCTTCGTTTTCGGAGATATCAGAATATGATATGGCAGAAAATGAGGTGGTCATACCGGCTGCGTCCGTGAAAAACAGTGACGAGAATAATATTATCGGTGTCGGCCCCATGAGAGGCTGCACGACCTCTTTTCAGATACCCAACGGCAAAATTGATGAGTTTATGGCGGCGTGGGAGAAGCAGGGCATACCCGCGCTCGAAATCAATTTCTACGACAGGGGCTATACCAAAATCAAGGCCGGGCTTGACGATATGATGAACACGGCAAGCGTGCTGCTGACTGCCGGAGCAATCATCACGCTGCTTATATTGATACTGTTCTGTCATCTGTTCATCACAAAACAGCGCAAGCGAACGGCCATTGAACGCTCGCTCGGCATGAGCAAAAAGGGGTGCATTGCATCGCTGCTCACAGGCATACTCGTGATCGTGATACCGGCTTGCGTGATCGGCAGCGCACTCAGCTTCTGGCTGACCGGATACGCCGCGGAAAGCATGGCGGCGACGCACAACGAGCAGGCCTTTGATACGATGTACAGCGACTGGGTAAATGCCGACACCGGAACGGAAGAGTTTTCAGTCAGCATGGATAACGGCCTTGATAAAGTATGGGCCGGTTTGGGCGTTATCCCCGTTGCGCTGGTGATTGCGCTTGTTAATATACGAGGCAACTTAAAGAGCGAGCCGCTGAAGCTTCTCGGAGAAAAGGAGCGGTAACGCGCAGCTGAAAGGAGTGGCGCTTTTGGTTATTCAAAACAGCCTGAGACAGCTTAGGCGCACACCGGTGAAAACGCTGGCCTTTCTGGTGCTGCTGATACTCGCTGTCACCTTCTTTATGCTGGGCTTTCAGCTCTGGACGGGCGCGAGGGACAATATTGAGCGGATCGACACGGCCTACACGACGATCGGCACGGTCGAGCAAAAAGCCAGCAGTGTGCGGACAATGAAAAGCTGGGATGGGTACACAAAGAGATACACCTACCATTCAGTGGCAGATTACGATGGAATGATCCCCGTATCCGCGCTGGACTTTGAGAGTGCTAATTATATCATTAAGCCAGAAAAACGGCCATGCTACGGCGCGTATATGCCGGGCTTTGTAATGAGCACGGATCCTTTTTGGGAAGTGAATTATGATAATTATTTTCTGATTGCCGAATTACAGCCGGTGGAAGACTGCGAGACCAGCGAGCCTGTCCGCATGAAGGTGAAAAGGGTGCTCTACGGTGATTTGAAATATTATATCGACGAGGTTTGGTTCAATGGCGGCTGGGAAGAAAAATCGTCACAGCTTTATGCGGATAAAACCTACATCATGTCTTTGATGGAAGATATTTCGCCTTTTGACGAAGGATATTTATATATGCTGGGCCCCGGTATTATGACATCACAGAGGGATGTCAACGGGGAGCCGGTCACAGACCCGATGACGGCACAGGATTCGGGAGATAATGCGTGGGATGAGGTTACCGATGGCTTTTACGACGCGCCCAAAGGAAAAGCCTGGATGGACCTGATAGACAGCGTGGAATGGAGAAAATACACGGTTCCGGTGCTGCCGACTCAAGGCACAAAGCTGCTCATGCCGTTCTTTAACGGTGATGCGTGGATAGTTGAGGGGCGTGATATCAGCCGCGAGGAATATGAAAGCGGCGATAAGGTGTGTCTCGTTGGGAGAGGCTTTGCGACGAATAACCACCTGAACCTGGGCGGCAGCTTGCAGCTGCCGCTGTATATTGCGAATTATTCTTTGCCGTCGCGATATGTCAAGGACGGCACCTTATTAAACGCCAAGGGCGAGATATATCCGGTTTTTGAGGACAACGCGTATACGATCGTCGGCATATATGACACATTGACGGCATCGTTTTCTGAGATATCGGATTATGACATGCCGGTGAACGCGGTGGTCATTCCGTCCGCGTCCGCCAAAATCAGCGATGAGAACAATATCACCGCAATGGGCCCCATGAAGGGTTACACCACCTCTTTTCAGATACCCAACGGTAAAATCGATGAGTTTACGGCGGCATGGGAGAAGCAGAACATTCCCGCGCTGGAGATCAATTTCTATGACAAGGGATATACCAAAATCAAAGCCGGACTCGATGATATGATGAACACAGCGAGTGTTTTGCTAATGGCCGGTGGGGTGATCACACTGCTTATACTAATCCTGTTCTGTCACTTGTTTATTGCAAAGCAGCGCAAGCGAACGGC
This sequence comes from Bacillota bacterium, assembly GCA_023461435.1. Lineage (GTDB taxonomy): Bacteria > Bacillota > Clostridia > Christensenellales > SZUA-584 > SZUA-584. The sequence goes on along the minus strand of JAEYLC010000008.1, from coordinate 105,746 downwards.
CATAGAACGCTCGCTCGGATTGAGCAAAGGTAAGTGCGTGGCGTCGCTGTTGACGGGTATACTCGTGATCGTCATCCCCGCCTGCGTGATCGGCAGCGCAATAAGCTTCTGGCTGACCGGGCTCGCTACGGAAAGGATGACAGCGACGCACAATGAGCAGGCATACGATACCACGTACAGCGATTGGGTGAACAGTGACAGCACCGACGCAGAGGAGTTCACGATCAGCATGGATAACGGCTTTGAGAGAATCTGGGCCGGTTTAGAGGTCATCCCCGTGGCGTTCATCATCGCGCTCCTGAATATCCGGGGCAATTTAAAAAGCGAGCCATTAAAGCTTCTCGGAGAGAAAGAGCGGTAGCGCCTACAGCCCGTGTATCTTATCAGGCGGCCAGATGACGAATATCGCCTTGCCGAGTATCATTGAAAGCTTGAGCGGGCCGACTTCGCGCGAATCCACAGATACGTTGCGATTGTCGCCCATTACGAAGACGCAACCTTCGGGCACCACGGTTTTCGGGAACGTTTTTTGTGTATCGTTCGAGAAATAGGTTCTGTCGGCCGCCCCGTTGATATACAGGACGCCGTCTTTAATTTCAATCGTATCGCCCGCCACACCGATCACGCGCTTGACATATGCGGCGCTGCTGTCCGGAAACTGGCAGATGACCACATCCCCAAAGCGCGGCTGATTAAACCAATATGTCACGCGTTCCATAAATACGTAATTGTTTGAATAAAGCGTGGGTTCCATAGACGACTGGCTGATGCAGACGAACTCAAACACAAAAAGCCGCAGCAGCACCGCGATGGTGACGGCGATGGCCATGGATATGACCCAGCCGCGCTTCTCATTGCGCTTGGCTTCGGCTTTGAGCTCCGTACGTGTGGCGGCATGATCGTCGTCTGTAAAACTATAATTTCTCATCAAATCAATAACCCCTCAAAAAAAGATCAAATTCCACCACCATTTAATTGCCGCTATAAACCCCGTATCTGATCGGGAGGCCAGATGATAAACAACGCCTTGCCAAGCACCATATCGAGCTTGAGCGGCCCCACGCTGTCGAAGCGGGAGTCCATCGACTGGTTGCGGTTGTCACCCATCACGAAAACACAACCCTCCGGCACCACTGTCGGGGGCAGTGCGTCTTCAATATAGCCCGAGTAATACGTGGTGTCCGCCGTGCCGTTGATATAAAGCGTACCGTCTTTGACCTCAAGCACATCGCCGCCCACGCCGATCACGCGCTTGACATATGTTGAGGTGCTGTCAGGAAATTTGCAGATGACCACATCGCCGTATTTGGGTGTTCCGAACCAATAAGTCACCTTCTCCATAAACACATATTCGTTGGAGTAGAGCGTCGGCTGCATGGACGGGCCCGAAACACTGATAAATTCGAAGACAAATAGCCTTAACAGCAGCGCGATGGAAAATGCGATGATGAGAGAAATAATCCAGCCTCTGGTTTCATTCTTTTTTGTATCCGCTTTACGCTTCATGCGCGAACTGACAGGCTCGTCCTTTTTGTTGTCATTTCTCATCCGGCAATATCCTTTTCAATCGTTTAACGAACACCTCGTGAGGAAGCATGACGATGTGCCCGCATCCGAGGCATTTAATTTTCACATCCATTCCCACACGGATGACGCGCCATTTGTTTTCACCGCAGGGATGTGGCTTTTTCATTTGTACCACATCAGACAGCTTAAATTGCACCAGAGCCCTCCGTCAGCCGTTTATGACAACACGGTGCGGATAAGGGATGGGCACACCGCTTTTGTCAAAAGACTCTTTTATTGCCTTGCGCAGATCGCGCTCCGTTTCCCAATGCGTAAGCGGCTTGACGCGCATCACCATGCGCAGCACCATCTGAGACTCACCAAATTCTATTATACCGAGAACGCGTGGCTCTTCAAGTATATTATCATGAGCGTTCTTATAATCAAGCCCGGCGCTTCGCATTATTTCGCCCGCTTTTTCGATATCCGTATCATATGTGACAGGCATATCGATGATTGCGAGATGCCCGCCGCGTGAATAGTTGGTAACGGTTTCGATGCTGCCGTTGGGGATGGTGACCGCTTCCCCCGTAAACTTGATGATTGTGGTGGTGCGCAGCGTCACGGCGTCCACCGTGCCTTCGTGCTCTCCGATCTTGATATATTCTCCGACCGCAAGCTGATTCTCAAACAGCATGAACATGCCCGACATGATGTCCTTAACGAGGCTTTGCGCGCCGAGAGCGATCACGATTCCGCCGATGCCGGCTGCGGCCAGCATCGAACCGACTGCGCCGTCGAGCCCCAGTACACCCAGTATACCCATAAAGGCAATGAAATAAATCGCGTATTTGACGATGGAATCCGTGACGGTTTGTATGGTTTCTCCTTTTTTGGCCAACGTGGAATGAGGCTTGCGGCTGATGCGGCTTTTGACGACGCGGCGGGTGATCCGCCTTGTCAGCGAAACTGTGATGCGCGCAATCACAATAATGCCGATAATCTTCAGTGCACCGACCAGTGCGTCGTCAGCGTAATCACCAATATTATTGAAGAAATCCGTGATGCTTTTGATGATTTTTGAAAAAAAAGACTCCAATTCGGAAAAACCTTTCATACTATTTTTCTTATTCATTATATCAGAAAATGGTGCGAATAACCAACCGGGTATGGCCGAGAAGTGCCAAAAAAGGAGCGGGAAATCGCATATTTACAATTTGTTCATATCGATGTATTGTTATTGTCAAAAGATTATGAAACAATAAGACGAATAACCAACTGGAGGGTAAACCATTGAACAAGAGAATTGCGGCTTTGCTTGGCGTTTTGATTGCAGCGATGATGCTGATGAGCGCCTGCGCGGTCAAAGAATCCGAAGAAACAGCGACAGCGAGCGCATCACCCGAAGCGACAGCGTCTGAGCAGGTCATCGTGGCTGAAGTGAACGGAGAACCGATATATTACGATCAATATTATTCGATATATGCCAACGCCTGTGCGTCGTATGGCATATCCGAAGATGATGAGACCAACGGCACCTATTTGAAGAGCATGATCATAGAATCACTGATCAATGAGAAAATCATGACTCAAAAGCTGACGGAAAATGGCTATATGAATTTGACGGATGAACAGAATGCCGAAGCGGAAAAGGAAGCCCAGGGTTATCTTGATTCAAACATCGACAGCTATTATGGGGAGCAGATTAAGGCAGACCTTGGAGAAGGCTATACCGACGAACAGTATCAGGAAGCCAAGGCTCCCTATGAACAGCAGATTCTTACCGCAATGGGCTACAATACAAAGCAGGATTTCGTCGATTTCTATAAGGTGACGATCGCTCAAGATGCGGCCAAGAAAGCCCTTGTGGGCGATATTGTGCCGACGGAAGATGAAGTTCAGGCGCAGTACGACGAAAATGTCGCCAAAGATCAGGAGACGATGGACGCGGATCCGTCAGCCTATGAAAGCAATGTCACAAGCGGTGTTCCGGTTTACTATGTCCCAGCCGGTGTGCGGCAGGTGCTTCAGGTGCTTATCAAAATCGATGACGACTGGTCGAGCGCGATCAAGACCTTGAGGGATGCGGGCAACGACACGCAGGCCGACTATCTGCTTGAAAAGGCGCAGGCGGATATCAAGGGCGAAGCCGACGATGTGCTTGGCAAGATCAAATCCGGCAGCATCACGTTTGCGGACGCCATCACAACCTACAACGACGATACGGGCATGCCGGAGACCGGTTATTCTGTGGTAGCGGGCGGCACAACGTTTGTTGAACCGTTCACGACGGCGGCGATGGGCCTCAAGGCGATTGGCGATGTGAGCGAGCTTGTCCCGACTGATTACGGGTACCACATCATACAGTACGTGAGCGACGTGCCTGCGGGCGCTATTGCGTACGACAATGTGAAACAGGAGATCACCGACTCGCTGACGGCCTCAAAGCAGGATGATGCCTGGCAGACAATTGTTGACGAGTGGACAAACACGTCTAAAATCGAGAAATACGAAGATAAGCTGTAAGGGAAATGCAAGGGGCCTTCCGCACAGCGGAAGGCCTTTTATTTTATCGCATTATTTATGATTTGCGGGCGTGAAAAAACATAATCATATGGTATCCGGCGCTTGCGAATATTTTTTTAAAAATATATTGGCACACCGAAACTCTTATGGTATAATCACATACTGTCGGCAGATTAGGAAGCGATTTTGCCAATGTAGCTCAGCAGGCAGAGCGGCTCATTCGTAATGAGCAGGTCAGCGGTTCGATCCCGCTCATTGGCTCCATATTCGGGGTGTAGCGCAGTTTGGTAGCGCGTTTGGTTCGGGACTAAAAGGTCGCAGGTTCAAATCCTGTCACCCCGACCACGAGTGAAGCTCGGTTGGATGAAAATCTGACCGGGTTTTTTGTTTTGTTCAATTGTAGAAAAACAGAATAAATCGGCATTTTCTCAGCATTATTGATTTAGAAATCGAACTAAATATAGCAAATATTCAAATGAAAAATGTTGTGAGAGTCCCCATCTTACGTTGCTATAGAAAGTTACGAGGCTGAATAGTAGGAGCACAATGACCAATCTCGTTGATTAGAAACAACTCTCAGTTATCCATATACTTTCTCCTATAGCCTTAAGCTTTTTGTAAAAATATTAAAATATATAAGATGTTATATTTATTGACGACAGGGACGAAAAGGATTACTGTAAACTCATAGTTTGTCTGAAAAATACGGTGATCAAATAATATTTTTCTAATAATGTGTGAACGTTGTGAGCTCTAGGCATTAATTAGGAGGAAAAATATTGAGATCGATATGCATATCTGATATATTAAATGATGATATGCGAAAACAATCAATACCATCACAGAAGGCTATATCTCATGCATATTGCATTGGAGAATTCGCTGAATAATAGAACGGAGCAGTTACGTCATGGTTGGCGTCAACTCAACCCTCTGCTATAAATGGTTCTATCTCAATTGTTTAGGGGTTGGTTTTTTGTTTCAGGCTAAATTGTGCATGCCGTGTGTGGGTAGCCAAATTATCATTCGGAAAAAGGTGGAAAGTAAACTTCGGTTATTACCGGAATATAAATTTGCCTATCTTTCAGCACCAGCCGGCTATGGAAAAACAACGGCGGTTGCACACTATCTGATAAGAGAAAATATAAAACATGCATGGTTATCCATCGACGAATCGGATAACGACCCTGTGACGTTTTGGAGGTATCTTGCCTCAGCGATATCCCGATGTGTTGAGAACAGCGATATCGGCAGCCTTTCTATCGACGCCAGATTGGTGGCATCCAATCTTTCAGCAGAACTGCTGATTAGTATACTGGAGAAAATACACGAGTGCTTTGTAATTGTTTTAGATGATTATCATTTGATTAAAAATAATACGGTGCTTGAAAGTGTAGAATATTTTATTAAATATTTGCCTCAAAATATAAAGCTGATAATATTAAGCAGAAGAGAACCGGAGAATATGATAGCCGCGCAATGCTCGCGTGGTGCCGCTTTACACATTGAAATTGAAGATATCTCCTTTTCTTCTGAAGAAACCGCGGAATTTTTCTCGCAAAAAGGGCTCTGCCTTTCAGAGAAAGAACTGAAAATTATTAACGATTATACAGAAGGATGGGTCGCAGGTCTTGTAGCTGCGTCTTTTTCTATTCAAAAGGGTAATGACAGGGATGTGGCCATTCAATCATTCTCCGGACGAAACAGGGATGTGAGCGCCATTTTAGAATACGAGGTGTTTCGCCGCTGGCCGGAGGATATTCAGAGATTTCTTGTTCGCACATCTTTTTTAGAGCGTTTAAACAGTTCCATTTGTTCAGCCGTTACCTGTGATGAAAACAGCGCATTGCTCCTGAAGCAATTGGCGGAAAGCAACAGCTTTACGCTGCCGCTTGATTCAGATTACAACTGCTTTCGTTATCATCATTTATTCCGTAAATTTTTATTTGATCGTTTTATTTGGGAAAACGATGATGTCAAGCGATTGTGTTATAAGCGCGCTGGTGAATGGTGCCTTACCCATGAAGAGGTTAAAGACGGCATTAACTGGCTGATCAAGGCCGGAGAATATGACAGGGTGCTGCCTCTTATTATGGACAGATGGTTTGACATGACACGCGATAGCGAATTTTTGCTATGGAAACAGTGGATTGATGCGCTGCCGGAGGCTGTTTATTATAACAACAACACGACATACACGGCATATTCTTGGATACTCTCTATGGAAAACAAAGTGGAAGAAGCGGAAATCTGGGCAGACAAAGCCAGAGCCTGCTTTGAGCGCAACAAAACAAGGCTTGAGAAAGAAGAAAGGGATTATCTTGAGGCACATGTTCTGTTTGCTGAGGCAAACACGGCGTTTTATCATATGAATGTGGAAAAAGTGCTCGACCGTATGTTTTTTTTGAGCCAAATGAAGTTAAGCAGACCGGTCGCACTCGGCGAAATGAACTGGGATGAGCCAAGCCTTCTCAAAACGCCATACGGTTTTCGTGGTAAACTGAGCATGATTGAAAAATGCCTGCCTGCTGTGGATGTTCTGATTTCTCTGCTCGGCAATTATTCCGCTTATTTTGCCGTCATTGCTGCGGAATTCTATTACGAACGCAATAGGTTGATTGAAATGGACGCTGTGTTGACAAAACATATGGCGCGGATTATCGGGATTAATTTTCCCGGTGTCATCGTCCCGTGCTTTATCGTTTTTGCCAAAGGGAAAATTGCACGGGGAGATATTGAAGGAGCTTTTGAAGCCGTTGAGGATGCAAAAAAGCTTCTTGGAAAAAAGTCAGGAGATGTATGGCAATACTATCTTAACATCTTCGTGGAAAAGCTATATTTACAGACGGGAGATTTACAGAACGCGCTGAAGCTGATTAACAAGGAAAAACTCGGGCCATACGACGCCTTATCTGCAAACAGGGAAAGCGAATACATTGTCTATGCGCGATATTTAATGCATACTAATCGTTTTGGTGAGGCCTTGATTCTTCTCATTCGTTTAGAGGATTTTGCAAAGAAAGAGAACCGTATCAGCAGCCGTATAGAAATATTGTGCTTGGGCGCAATTGCCTATAGCCTTATTGGAAATTTCGGCGAATCTATGCATACTCTTGAATTGGCACTGGCCATCTCCGCGCAAGAAGGGTATATAAGAACCTTTGTTGATGAAATGGAACCCATGGCAGAGCTGCTTTTACGGTATCAGATTATTAGCCGCAGCGATGAAGCATTCAAACATGCGCTCTATGCAAAAAAACTGTTACGACTTGTTAACGAACATAAACATATCATGCAATCCGCCGTTCATCAAGATTACAGAGTTATTGCGTCGGGCGTTTTGTCATCAAATCTGCTGAGTACACGCGAGTCACAAATATTAGAGCTGTTGGTGCAGAATAAATCGAACGCCTCCATTGCGGATGCACTTTCGGTCTCTATCAGTACGGTCAAACAGCACAATTCCAACATCTTTGATAAGCTCGGCGTTAAGAACCGGCATGAGGCGGTTATAAAAGCAAGGCTGCTGGGCATCACAAAATAATATACTGAATATCAACGGCAATACTCGCTTCTGCCATTTTCGGGCAGGGGTTTTGTTATTTTTAAATAATTTGTCCTTTTGCCTGTACCTCGGCCAATACCGAAAAAAATAAAACCATATATCATAAAAGATATATATACATAGTTGAAGGAGAGAACAAATGAAAAGAATAGTTTTATCATGGGTGCTTTGCGCCGCGCTTATACTGACGCTGCTTCCCACAGCAGCACTCGCGGCAGATGGATATAACGACAATGATTACAACAAGATACAAGCGTTTCTTGAGACGGAGTACAATGGCGTCAAGAATGGCGATCGTATCAACGAAATTGACTACAGCAAAGACAACCCGGACACCTGGGGCGTCAAGTGGACCTTGGACGGGGGCGAGAACTACGCGTATCGGATCGATTGGAACAGTAAAGGCATTGGCGGCGCTTTGGACCTATCCGGCTGCACCCATTTGTATCTTCTTTATGTAGATCAAAACAATCTCACGTCTTTAGACGTGAGCAACGGAATGGCCGCGGGCAGTAGGGTAGAGTGCGCAGAAAACGGAGACGGCTTTACTGCGCTGAATGTAAGCGGGTGCTCCGGATTAGAGACTTTAGATTGTGAGAAGAATGGTTTAAGCACGCTGGACCTTGGCAGCCTCACCAGCCTGAGGGCTTTACAAACTTATAGTAACAAGCTTGGAACACTGGATATAACAAGGAATACAAATCTGATTTACCTTGATTGCAACACCAATCAGCTGGCATCACTGGATGTAACAAAAAATACAGAGCTGGCTTACCTGATATGCAACACCAATCAGCTGACATCACTGGATGTAACAAAAAATACAGAGCTGACTTACCTGGATTGCAGCGTCAATCAGCTGACATCACTGGATATAACAAAGAATATCAAATTGGAAACGCTGTACTGTGCAGGCAATCAACTGGCCGCGCTGGATATAAACAATTGCACCGAGTTGTGGGATTTTGATTGCAGCAACAATCAATTGAGTGCCCTGGATATCCGCAAAAACACAAAACTGAACAATATCACCCTCGATAATAACCGGCTCTCCGCTATAGATGTGACGAATAATCCCGAAATTTGGTATTTTACATGCGCAAGCAATCCACTGACCGATATCAAAGCAAACTTTTCCGACGCAAAAATACAACTGAACGCGGGATACGGTGGATATCTTGAACTTTACCTAGACGCGGATGTGGATGGCAATGTAAATAACGATACGATCACCGTTACAGCAAAACCCATAACCGGAGCCGCGTTGCTCAATTGGACGAATGCGGATAAATCGGAGGCCTCCACGGCCACAAATTATAGCCTGGCACACGGCGGGGCTTACCAATTGACGGCAAACTTCCTTGCGCTTCAATCCTCTGTGGCAAGCGGCAAAATATATGTCGGTGACAAGCTGACACTCACGCCGACAGTCTCGGGCGGTACATGGGATTTTAACAACGATTGTTTTACGCGTGACGGCAACACATTTACCGCGTTGAAAGCAGGAACGAACACAGTGCAGTATATACTGGATGGCAGACATGCAGTCTATGAGGCTGCGGTATCCAGCTTGTATAATGTATCGGCTTCGGCAAACAACGCGATATATGGCAGCGTATCGGGCGGTGGTGCTTATAAGCCCGATGACACGGCGACACTTCATGCGGCACCCAATGCCGGATATCATTTCGTTCGATGGACGGAGAACGGAAGCGAAGTGTCTACAAGCGCAGATTACAGCTTTACCGTAACGGGAGACAGAACGCTTGTGGCTGTGTTTGAAAAAGATGCCTTAATGGCGCCTGATATCCTCCCTGTGAGTATCAGCTGTACCCAAACAGATGTGACTTTATATGGCACCGCCAATGGCAGCATTACCGTTTCGGCATCGGGTGGAAACAGCGGTACATATGAGTATTCAATAAACGGAAACTGGCAGAGCTCGGGGATCTTCGGCAATGTAGCCGCAGGTACCTATACGGCGGCTGTCCGCGATGCGGGGAACAATGACAATATCGCAACTTGCGGCGTCACCGTCGGACAACCCTCATACATGGGAAATGTGCTTGCGAAGAAGCTGCCTTCAAAACCGCTGGCGGGGCTTGCGCTGACCATCATTCCTCCTGCAGCGCCAAAGGGCTATACAACAACGGGCGTCATCTATTCCTCATCTCACCCGTCTGTTGCTTCAGTGGACGCTAATGGCAATGTGACGTTCCTCGCGGGCGGCAAAGCGACGATCACCACAAAGGTCGTTTCGCAGACGGTAGATAAAAAAGGCAGAATCAAAACCAAAACCACTACCGTCAAAAAGACGGTGACCGTCAAGCAGCCTGTCGCGTCGGTTTCGCTGAACATGGGCAGCGTCACAATAGCGCGCAAGAGTAAGGTGAAGCTGACGCCTTCAATCGCTCCGGCTACCGCAAGCAGCAAAAAGCTCAAATGGACAACCAGCAATAAAAAGGTCGCAACGGTTTCCGGCGCGGGTGTTGTCACAGGGAAAGCGGGCGGCACGGCGGTGATTACATGCGCGGCGACAGATGGCAGCGGTGTTTCAGCGAGCTGTGAGGTGACAGTGACACCAATTTACCCGACAGGTATAAAAATGAGCAGAGCGGCGCTGACTGTGAAAATTGGGAAAACCGTTTCGCTGAAAGCAACGGTACTGCCGAAAACCACAGACTATAAAACCGTCGCTTGGACAAGCAGTAATCCGGCGGTTGCAACGGTCGATACGAAGGGCAAAGTAAAGGGGCTATCGCAGGGCACTGTGACGATCACCGCAACGACGAACAACGGCATCAGCACCTCGTGTATGGTGACAGTGCCGTAAGCTGTAGAAATGAATTTTATAGAAATTGGCAAGCGCCTGATACTATTATCGGGCGTTTGTTCTTCTATTATGCCAATATAGATATTCCTAGTGAGAGTAAAGACTTGACAGAGGATTTAATACAGCAAGGTGGAGGAAGCGGAGAGTCGGCTCTTTTTTAATAGCGTACAGAGAGAGAACTATTCATCCGAAAAGACATATCTGTATGAGAATTGTGAAAAAACAGAAGTAATTCAACTTCTAATCGAATTCTAATCTGTATCTTTTATTCATTTAATCTCCGAGTCTGATACTGACACAATATGAGGGATTGTTAGCGATCTCAGTGGGGCTGACAATGGCCGGGTGTGGTGAGGTATAACTAAGAAACGGATAAAGTGACTATGGAAAATCATCGACATGTGGCGGATCATTTTAATGACAGGGGCGGTAACAGTATAGGGAGTGTGCACTCGAAATCTTATCCCAGACGGGCTCAGGGCTATCAAAGAAATACAAAAGAAGGCGGCAGCCGATCTATGGGGAGACCCAAACACCCGTCAAAAAGGAATCACAGCAGAATCGGCTGGCTTATTGTACTTGACATACTAATTGCGGCCCTGATTATGCTCGTGTTTTATATAACCAATTATGTTGTGCAGCCCGAATTAACCGGGGACATGTTGCCGACTCCGTCCAGACACGCAAGCGTTGAAACGCCTGTCGCAACTGTAAATGATGCAGCAAGCAGTTCCTCACCAACGCCTCAGGAACCCGAGCAGCCTGCCGTAGCTACCGGCGCAGAAACACTGCGTGTCAAATTTGCGGACAAGTTTACCAGCGGCGATGTGCAAAAGACTGATAGCTCATATAAGAGTGCCAATATAAATGTGAGCATTAATAAGGTGCAAAAAGATAGCGTGACATATTATCTGGCGGATATCTATGTCGCCGATATTCAATATTTTAAGACCGCGTTTGCAAAACAACCGGATGTGATGGGCGCCCGTGAATTCACGGATGTCGTTTCCAAGGAAAATGATGCGATACTTGCTATCAACGGAGACCATTGCGTGGATAACAGCGGGCCTGTGGTGCGCAATGGGAAGCTTTACCGTGACGAGACTTATGCGGACGCGCTGGTGATGAATTACGATGGCAGCATGCAGACCTACTCGGCCGATCAGCTCAACATGGATGCCGTTAAAGCCGATGGCGCATGGCAGGTATGGACGTTCGGTCCGATGCTGCTCAAGGACGGGCAGCCCATGACGGAATTTAACAGTACCTTGGGCAAGGCGAACCCAAGAACGGCGGTCGGGTATTATGAACCCGGTCATTACTGCTTTCTGGTGGTGGACGGAAGGCAGCCGGGATATTCGGATGGCATGACATTCACGGATATGTCGCAGCTTTTCTATGACCTTGGTTGCAAAGCCGCATTCAATCTGGATGGAGGACAGTCATCAGAGATAGTTTTTATGGGTAATGTGGTCAGCCAGCCGTATAACGGTGGGAGAAGCACGACCGACATACTGTATATTGCTGATAAATAAAGGAGAGCGCAATGATAAAAAAACTTCTTCCGCATATATGCATCATTCTTTCGCTGGTCACACTGACCTTCCTGGTGCTGGACCAATTTAACCCGACATTTTTCGGTAAACCCTTTTTCCATGTGGTGTTGCTGATTTATGGTATCGCGACCATTGTTTTTTCGTCGGTCATTATTGCACATAACAAAAGGGATTGAGGCATATCGGATATGGACAGACGAAACGCTTATACCCGCGACTCAATAAAGAAAGGCGGGCCGGGCTTAAGTACGCTGGGCATGAAAGCAAACGGAGCCAGAAGGCAGAGATGGATTGCATGGGGTGTTGTAACCGCCGCCATTGCCTTGCTGGCAGTTGTTGTGTTTGTATTTATGACAGTATTCCAAGAAGATGCTGGTAGCCAGACAGCCGCTTTGCCTACAGCCACTATTGGGGCAGCACCCACAGCCATGGCTTCACCGTCAACAGCGGCGCCAAGCCCAACACCTGTTGTGACACCACAGCCCACAGAAGACCCCACCGCATGGGGCTCGAAATTTTCCGGCAAATTTACAGACGGCGAGGTTATTAAGACTGACAACACATACAAAAGCGCCAACATCAACGTAGCAGTGAACAAGGTGTACGAAAACGGCGCAACATATTATCTGGCGGATATTTATATGACGGACCTAAAGTATTTTAAGACGGCGTTTGCGAATGATGAGTTTGACAGCGGCTCTGAAACCACCCCTGAAATCGCAAAGAATAACAACGCGATCATTGCGATAAACGGGGATTATTGCTCTTATAATAAGGGCCCGGTGCTGCGCAACGGGGTTTTATACCGGGATCAAAACTATCGCGACGCTTTGGTGATGTATAATGATGGGACGATGGAGTCTTATACGAAGGATCAATTTGACATGGAAGCAGTGCAGAGCAAGGGCGCTTACCAGATCTGGACGTTTGGGCCTATGCTCCTTGATGGCGGACAGCCGATGACTGAGTTCAATTCTTCATTGGGTAAGCTGAACCCGAGAACAGCAGTGGGATACTTTGAGCCCGGACATTATTGTTTCATTGTGGTGGATGGAAGGCAGGGAGACTACTCCAAAGGAATGACCTTTGCAGACCTGTCACAGCTCTTTTATGATCTTGGATGCAAGGTAGCTTTCAATCTCGACGGCGGGCAAACTCCAGAGATGGCCTTCATGGGTGAATTTATGAACCAGCCGTACCATGGCGGACGGGCTGTCAGCGACATACTGTATATTGCTGATAAATGATTGCATACTGCAAAGAGTTCATTTATTATTTAGTAATCAAAACAAATATGCGGCAATGTGTTTATTATAATATTTGAATAATGTATCCCTTATTGAGATTGAGAGGGAGCGCTGTAAATGAAAATCAAAAATGGACGGAGACTTACATCTGCCGTAAAAGTCGTTATTTTATTCGGGGTTATCAGCCTGCTCGGAGACATGGTTTATGAAAGTGCTCGTGGTGCTAACAGCCAGTATTTCAACTTGCTGAGTATCACCGCAGCCCAAGTGGGTCTCGTATTTGGCATCGGAGAGTTTCTTGGTTACTTTTTAAGGCTGCTGGCCGGCGTCCTGTCAGACAAGAGCGGCAAACACTGGATTTTCATTTTTATTGGATACGGTATGTTGATCGTTGTGCCGTTTATGGGCTTTACGATGAACTGGAATATTCTCGTCACTCTCATTCTGATGGAGAGAATCGGGAAATCCCTTCGCAATCCCGCAAAGGATACGGTATTGTCCGCGATTGCCGAGAACCAGGTTGGCATCGGGTTTGCCTTTGGCCTTCAGGAAGCTTTGGATCAGATCGGAGCCCTTTCCGGGCCTCTGATTTTTACATTGGTTTTCTTCCTGACAGGTAAAAACGGAATTGCGGAATATCAGTTTAGCTACAAACTGCTTTTCATACCGTTTGTCTTTTTGATGCTCTTTGTGGTCCATGCCTACCGCAGCATCAAAAAAAATAATTTGATCACCGACATAAAGAAGAAGGAGTCCTGTTCGGACCGGCTCGAACCAATCTTCTGGATATATACTGTCTTCACCTTTTTTTGCACCTTGGGGTTCGTCAATTTTAGTGTCATAGGCTATCATTTGAAGGCAAATAATCTGATGACGGATGGAAATATCACGCTGCTGTATTCGGGGGCTATGGCGGTTGACGCCGTGGCTGCACTGCTTGTCGGCAAGGCATATGATCGTATGAAAAGGAAAAAAGAAATGAAAGCAGGCGGTCTCGCCGTTCTGGCGGCTATTCCTTTTATTACACTGTTGCTGCCGTTTATGACAATAAGCAGTTCAATAACGCTGATTGTCATCGGTATGATTATTTTCGGGATTGTCTTGGGGACCCATGAAACCATTATGCGTTCGGCCATTGCGGATATTACGCCTTTTCATAAACGCGGAACCAGTTACGGCGTTTTCAACGCGGCTTACGGTCTGGCCTTATTGATCGGGTCAGCATCGATGGGTTGGCTGTATGACCTGAATCAATCGGGAATAATAATTGCTTTTACATGTGCTGCAGAAGTGGTTGCCATATTGCTGTATTTCAGGATGGTGCATTCGTTAAAAGCACGCGAGCGACAGAAGAGCTGATTATGGCTGAGATAAGGTTCATTCATTCAAAACAGTGGCAGACAACCCGCTAGATTTATCTGCCGCTATTATTCAGTCCTTATTCCATTTTTGAATCTTCACGCCGGTTTTTTCTCTTTTTCTTGATCCAAATCACAAGCCCAATTCCGACAACTGCTATAACAGCGAGTGCTGCGTATGTATAAATATCCATGTATTGCGTGATATGTTCCCATTCGGCTCCGGCAACAGACCCAAGGTATACTAAGACCATATTCCAAATTGCAGTGCCAAGAGTCGTGAATAGCAAAAAGGGGCCTAGGTGCATTTGCGCCATTCCTGCGGGAATAGAAATAAGGCTTCTGACAACAGGAATGAAACGGCAGAAAAAAACCGTTGACGTACCACGCCGGGCAAACCAGCCTTCCGCCCGCTTTATATTTTCTTTTTTCAAGTGCAAGATGCGTCCTAATTTCCATATAATTCTTTCCGCTTTGTCTGTCGACAGCAACCGTCCTACCCCATAAAGTATAATTGCTCCGGCCACCGAACCTATGGTTGCAAATAATACAACCATCCAGATATTCATCTGGGTATACGTGGTCATAAAGCCGCCGAAGGTCAAGATCAACTCGGACGGTATTGGGGGAAATATATTCTCAATTGCAATAAGCAACGCAATACCGAAGTATCCAAACTGATTCATGAAGTTAATTATCCATTCCTGCATCATCAAAGTCCTTTCATCTGAGAGAAATTATAAAGTCAAATTGGTTTATTTTTCAGCGAAGTAAATAATATCACTGCACTGACGACCCCCATGGTAAGCCTGATTGACCGGCTTCCCCTCGAATATCATCATTGCCGTTTGTCCGCCGTCCAGGTTATAAGCTGCCTTACAGCCCAAATCATAAAAGACTTTGGAAAGCTCGACTAATGTCATTCCAACGGAATAGCCGGGCTGTCGGCCGTCCACCACGACCAAGCAATAATGCCCCGGTTCATAATAACCAATTGCGCAACGGGGATTGGCGGCTTTTGTGGTGAATTCTTCAACCGGCTGCCCGTTTTTAAGAAGCTCCGGACCATAGGACCATGCTTGATATGCGTGCCGTTCTATCGTGGTATCTATGCTGAATTCATCCTTTGTATAAGTTTCCATCGTGCCATCATCAAATAGCACGGCAACATCGTTCCATAACGTATCCCGATAAATTTTGCTGTTGCGGATGACAATACCCTCGGCACGCGCGCCATAATAATCGCCTGTTACGGCAAGGATGGCGTTGCTATTTACTGCCATTGTAACGGGCTTTTCATCAATACCCTGCCCGTATTGGCCATAAGCAAATGCAGTCTGGAAGGCATTGATGCTTTTAATCCATATATCCGCCACGTAATAGGTGATCTCATTCTCCTGCACCTTGTTGATTGCGATACGGAGCGAATCACTTTGGTAGCTGTACAGCGCTCCTGCACCCGTATCCTCACTGGGGAATGCGGCAGAGAAATCGCCAGGTTCGGAGAGCCATATCATATTCTGAGGATTGTCCGTGCTCATGCCTTGCGTAGGCATGTCCGAATGCGGCATTGGCTCAGCTATCACATCTGGGGTTCGAACTTCAGCAATGTTCGGCTTGAAGTTTCCGCTATCCTGAAGCACAAAATAGCACAAAGCAAATAAGGCAAGAACAATACAGACTATTATGGAAGCTATTGGAATGACCATAAGTTTGATTTTCCACTGAGGTTTTCGTTGCCTTTTTCTCATTATTGACCTCCATAACGGCCTTGCATGCTATTTTAGACAATGGAGATGATAGAAGCTGTATGGCTGCATTAGAATTTGATTATAAAAAACGGTATGGTCTAGATATAGCGGCATCGTTCAGGTAGAATTTAAGAAAGGCGGTGATCTCAATGCGGATACTGATTGTTGAAGATGAGGCGGAGATTGTTCGTTTCATAAAGCTGGAATTGGAGCATGAGGGCTACGAGATTGCATCCGCCTCTGACGGGAGAACTGCCCTGGAGCTTGCGCTCAGCGAAAGTTTTGATTTAATACTGCTCGATGTCATGCTCCCTGAACTCAATGGCATTGAGGTGCTCCGCCGACTTCGTCGGGAAAAACACACGCCGGTGATTATGCTCACAGCTCGCGATACAATAATGGATAAAGTGACAGGGCTTGATACCGGAGCAAACGATTACATGACCAAGCCTTTTCACATAGAAGAACTGCTTGCACGTATTCGTGCCATTATGCGGGTAAACGCATATGAAGAAACGGATTCAGAAGTTATTAAAATCGGTGGCTTGGTACTGGATACAGCGCAAAGGCTTGCCAAACACGACGGCCAAACCATTACGCTGACAAAGACGCAATATGATCTTTTGGAATATTTAATACGTAACCGGAACGTGGTATTAACGCGGGAGCAGATATTAAATAAAGTATGGGGCTATGATTACCTTGGCGACAGCAATGTCGTGGATGTATATATTCGATACGTTCGTACTAAAATTGGTGATACGAATGGTGAAAGAATAATCGAAACGGTCCGGGGGGTGGGGTATGTCATACGGGAAAAAACATAGAACAAAAAAAGGTACATTATCTAAACGATTAGCCCGAACATATGCTTTGTTCTTTGCCGCTATACTATTTGTATTAAGTATCGCAATATTTTTCTCTCTATCGGGCGTCCTCATCAATCGCCAAAAACAATATATTGTTAACACAATCGAGCTCGTTTCTGATCAGATAGTCGAGGAAATCTATGAAGGAGAAACCCTTGATGGCGAGAGTATATTGACAGAATTCAATATCAATTGGAACCTGAATATGCTGCTATTTGATACAGAAGGAAATGTGGTCAATCGCGTGCGCAATTTTAATATTGATGAGGCAACGCTCCTGCCGGCCAAAGAAAGTCCGCAGCTTAAGCTGCCGAACAGTAACCAATTGATACTTTGCTATGAGCATGTTGTCAATGATGACAATAGCACCTATGGCTCCCTGTATTTCATACTCAACATGCAAACAGAACTGGAATTTTTAAAGATGCTGGCCTCCCTGCTTGTTGGGGCTAATGCTGCTGGTGTGTTGGCTGCTATCTTTATTGGTTGGAAAACAAGCCGGAAAATGCTCGCCCCGATTGATAACATGATTTCTAACGCCAACACGATCAACAGCCAACGATTGAATCGCCGTCTTGATGTTCCCGAAACTGAGGATGAGCTGCAAAAGTTATCTATAACGATCAACAGTATGCTGGACCGCATGGAAGAAGCTTTTCGCCTGCAAGGACGCTTTGCCGCCGATGCTTCACACGAGCTGCGCACACCGCTTTCGATATTGCAGGGAAACGCCGACATGCTGGAACGTTGGGGGCGTAATGACCCTGCTGTGCTGGAAGAAAGCATCACATCGATCCAAAAGCAAACGTCGTATATGAATAAGCTGGTCGATAACCTTCTGTTTCTTGCACGCGGGGACAGCGGCATGCGGCATTTAAAAAAAGAGGCGTTTGATATTGGTTTGCTCCTGTATGAAATGGTGGAGGAACAATCATCTATCGATGAAACTCACCGTTACCACGTCAACGCTCCTGCAGGCGTCATGCTGCTGGAAGACCGCAGCATGATCAAGCAGCTTCTTCACGCGCTGACAGACAATAGCGTTAAGTACACTCCTGCGGGCGGGGATATTACTCTTTCCTGTGAGGAGCAGAAAGACAGTATTTCCATTGCAGTGGCTGACACAGGCATTGGCATGGAGCAGGAACACCTGACACATGTGTTTGAGCGGTTTTACCGTGTTGACCGGGCGCGCTCACGAACGACCGGTGGTATGGGGCTTGGGCTCTCAATTGTTAAAGCCATTGTAGACGTTCATAGCGGGAAGCTCCATGCGGATAGCGAAAAAGGAAAAGGAACGCACATAACGGCTACATTTTTAAAATAATCTTCGTTTCATCTATATCTCATGGGATTCTCATTTTACAGGTATACAATAAACAATGATATCGTGGAAGGGAACCTCGTTTTGATGTGCGTAAAGCTGTTGATACCAGCCTATAAGCCCGATGAAAATTTACTAATCCTTACTGAACAGTTAATTCCCTTCGGAGGAATACTGATTGTAAATGATGGCAGCGGGCCGGAATATGCTTCTCTATTTCAAAAAGCACAGCAGCTTGGCGCAACAGTATTGCATCATGAAAATAACTGCGGCAAAGGCGCTGCGCTGAAAACGGGTATCCGGTATGTCGGCGAGCATGAACCGGGGACAAGCCTTGTTACTGCCGATGCTGATGGACAGCACAGCCCAAAAGATATTCTGCGTGTAGCGGAAATGATGAAGGCTTCTCCTGAAACGCTGGTGCTAGGCGTGCGCGATATAAAAAAGATGCCGTTGCGTTCCTGTCTGGGGAATTCCATTACGCGGTTCTTTTTTCGGTTGGTCACCAAGCTGGATATATCAGATACGCAAACCGGTTTGCGCGGCTTGCCATATTTACTCTTTGAGCGGCTGCTGAGTGTGCAGGGGAATCGGTATGAATATGAGATGAACATGCTGCTTTCGCTGGGGAAGTGGGGCGTGCCTTTTGCGGAAATTCCTATTGAAACGATTTATATTGATGAGAACGAACGCACACACTTTCATGCGCTACGTGACGGTATCCGCGTATTCTCTCGTGTTTTAAAATATTGTGTATCCTCTGTCACTTGTGCTGCTCTTGATTTTGGACTGTATGCTCTGTTCCTTTTGTGGTTTCCTACAGTATATGCTTATATATTGGCACGCATTGTCAGTTCAATAGCCAATTATCAGTTTAATCGGTGTGTTGTGTTCCGCGCAAAAGGCTCCATTCGCAGTGCAGTTGGCTATTTTCTGTTGGCGCTGTGTGTCTTGGTAGCAGGTAGCCTGAGCGTCGGTTATCTGGCCCAGATTGGGCTTGACAAGGTGCTCGCAAAAGTACTGGTGGACAGCTTTCTGTTTGTATGCAATTACTTGCTGCAAAAGAAGGTTGTGTTTAAAAAAGAGAGAAAAAAAGATAGGGAATGATACAAAGCTTTGAAGAACTTCTGTTACATGCATCGAGCATGCCATTCCCCTTATCCAAAACACTGATAAGGACTCCTATGAGCTTATAACAATCCATATTACCCTGAATGGAAAGAGCGAAATTGGATTATGAAAATGTATTAGGTATATAATTCCTTATACCGCCCTTATAACGCAGATGATAATAAACAAAAACTGATACTACGGAAAGACCCTTAAAACCGAAATAAAACCTACTCAATACCACTAGATGAGACTGGAAAATAAATGAAATTACGATTTCGGGACTAAAAGGTCGCAGGTTCAAATCCGTCACCCCGACCACGAAGACCGCTTGAAAAGGCGGTTTTTTTATATCTATCGTATTTTTGGTTGGCAAACCTTTTTTGCATATTCGCTTTTTCAAGACGGTGTCTCTCATAGTTAATTCTTTTGAGGTACGGTTTGTGCACATTCGCTACTGAAAAATAAGGATGTAGTAAAAGTCTTCTGTCTGTGAACGGGCATATGAAGGTGCAGGATATTAAGGGCGTATTTAAAGAACACTGGACAATCGTGCAGTAGCACTGTCCCGACGCGGATTTTCAAATAAAATATAATTCATTATTGACAAAGAGAAAAAACAATCTATAATATTAAATATAATCGATTATGCATACTATATTTTAAATTGTGTAATAAAAATCCTGAAATGTGACCTCTCGGAATTAGACCTTTAAACAGATAAGATCGAACCAGATATATACGGAAATCGGGCACAGGAATCTAAAATACATTCAAGATGAGGTGATGGCAGTTGGAACCCATATTGAGAGCTGAAGGTATATACAAGTCCTATGGCGGTTCGGGTTTTTTTGCTCTGGAAAATGTTGATTTTAATGCGTATCCCGGAAAAGTCAACGTTCTTATCGGTGAGAATGGAGCGGGAAAATCAACGCTTATCAAGATATTTTCCGGCGCGCATAAATTAACCCGCGGACAGCTTTACATGAGCGGCGAACCTATCAATATCGACGGAATCTCTGATGCAAACGGCTATGGGATCTCCACAGTCTATCAGGAGCTGTCTTTAGTTCCCGAGCTGAGTGTGGCGGAGAATATTTTTCTCGGCTCGGATCTCATTACGAATAAAATGGGCGTTGTGAACTGGAAGAAGCTTTATGCCGAAGCGAAAAGAATCATGGTCGAAGTCCTTGAGATGGATGAGATCGACCCGCGTATAAAGGTTAAGCAGATGGGCATTGCCCATCAGCAGATGATCGAAATCGTCCGCGTCATGCGCCGTGATTCCAAGGTGCTGATACTGGACGAGCCCACGGCTGTTCTTACCGAAAAAGAGATCACAAAATTATTCGAACTCATCGAAAAGCTGAAAAAACGCGGTGTGGCCATCATTTACATATCCCACCGCTTGGAAGAACTGTTCATGATCGGTGATTATATCACCGTGTTCCGCGACGGAAAAAAGATCACCGAAATTGACGTCAAAAATACCGACACAAGCAATCTCATTAAACTCATGGTTGGCCGGGAGATCACCGAGCAATACCCGCGCGAGGATTTTTCAAATATAGAGAAAAGGGTTGTTCTGCGCGTCGAGAATATTTGCACGCCCGATAAGCTTAAAAATGTTTCTTTTGAAGCCCGGACAGGAGAGATATTGGGATTCGCCGGTTTGGTCGGCGCCGGGCGGACGGAGATTGCGAGAGCCATATTCGGTGTTGATAAATTGTCGGGCGGAGCCTGCTACATCAACGAGAAAAAAGTGCGGACGGGCAATATCAAAAGGGCGATACGCAACGGTGTCGCGCTGCTCACGGAAGACAGAAAGGGCCAAGGGCTCAACCTGATCCGCGCGGTATCTGAGAACATCAGTATGGTGAAGCTCAAAAAGCTGACCGGCCTTTTGGGAATCATTAAGAAACAAAAGGAACTGAAAGAAGCGAATCAATTTATCAAGGACCTGCGCATAGTGGTCCAGAACCCGCATGATAATGCGGGCAGCCTCTCCGGCGGCAACCAGCAAAAAGTCGTCATTGCAAAATGGCTGAGCGCCGCACCCGATATCATCATACTAGACGAGCCGACGCGCGGTATTGACGTTGGAGCGAAAACTGAAGTGTATACGATCATGAACGAATTGGTCAAAAGCGGGAAAGTCGTCATTATGATCTCATCCGACATGCTGGAATTGCTAGGGATGTGTGACCGTATTATCGCCGTCAAAGACGGTGAGGTTCGCGGCGAATTCATGGTGCCCGTTGCCCAGGAAGAATTATTGCACGCTATGATGGAGGTTAATTAAATATGGCAGCTTCAAAATCAAGAATCAGAAAGACGTTAAGCAGCAATACGTTTGTTCTTGTAGTCATTATAATCCTGATTATTATCGGTCTGTCGCTCGGAACAAAATACTTCGCGTCAGCGGACAATTTCCCTGTGATACTGCAGACCATGACGATTAACGGTGTGCTGGCTATAGGGCTGACGTTCTGTATACTGGTTGGGGGCATCGATCTTTCGGTGGGTTCGGTCCTGTCGTTGTCCGGCATCATGCTTGCAGTCTCCCTGCAGGCGGGCATAAATCCTTTGATTTCCATACTTATCTCGCTTGGAACAGGGACGATATGCGGAACGGTCACCGGTATCATGGTTTCGGTATTCAGACTGCCGGCCTTTATCGCGACGCTGGGCATGCAGAGTGTGGCGGCCGGCATCGCGCTGACAATCACGGACGGACGTCCCATAACCGGCGTGATTACCGATCTTCGGTTTATAGGAACCATGAGGCTCGGCCCGCTCCCGCTGCAGTTTCTGATCATGCTTTTCTGTTTCGCCATCTGCTTCTTTATACTGCAATACACGCGGCTCGGCCGGTATATGTATACAATTGGCGGTAACGCCGAAGCGGCGCGATTCTCAGGTATCAATCTGAAATTCTATACAGCCATTCCGTTCGCCTTGAGCGGGCTGCTCGCGGCGGTCGCGGCAGTGATTATGTCTTCACGCCTGAACAGCGCGGAAGCCATTGCCGGACAGGGCACGGAACTGGATGCGATCGCGGCGGCCATTATCGGCGGAACGAGTATGAGGGGCGGAGAAGGCAAGATGACCGGCACCTTCCTCGGAGCGCTGCTCATGGCGGTCATCAAGAACGGGATGGTCCAGATGGGTTTGGGTACATATCCGCAGAAGATATCCATAGGCGTTATTATCATCGCCGTTGTGATGATCGATATTTTAAGCAGAAACCGCAGAAATTAAAAACCCGCGAGAGTGAAAGCCTATGGTGCTGCATCAATGTGAAAAGTGCTGAAGTCAAAGGACTGTGATGAAACAGGTTTTTGCTGTGAAGAAAGGATACAATCGTGATAATTGACGTACATAGCCATGCGATACCAAAGGAAGCGCTGGAGGGTTTTCAGAACGAACCGTTCAAGTACGGGCTGAGCTTGCAAGAGGATAATGACGGGACAAAGCGCCTTGTCGCTCCGAGTGGATTTTCATTTCCGGTATATGCAGGGTTCTATGATGCCGAAACAAGGGTCAAAGATCTGGACGCCAGAAATGTGGATATGGAAATCGTCACGCCGGCTCCAAACACGGTGTTCTACGACTTGCCGATCGAGGAATCGCTTCCTTTTGTTCGAAGGGTTAATGACGGCATTGCCGCGCTGTGCAAGCAAGCGCCGGACAGGCTTATTCCGGGCGGCACGCTGCCCATGCAGGACGTTCCGGCAGCGTGCGCGGAGGTGGAACGGCTGGTTAAGGAGCACGGTATGCATATCGTGCTTGTCAACACGTCCGTTAACGGCCACTACTATGATGAGCCTCAGTATCTGCCGCTGTTTGAAGTCTGTGAGCGGCTGGATGTTATCATTTTCTTTCATCCGCAGCACAACAATACCAGCTACGGCCTGGGGCCGTATTATCTGACCAACATTCTTGGAAATCCGGTGGATACGACCGTATCTGCGACAAGGCTCGTGCTGGGCGGCGCGTTGACGAAATATCCCGGATGCAAATGCCTGTTTGCGCATGGGGGCGGTTTTCTGCCATACCAGAGAGGACGCCTGGAGCACGGGTTCAAGGTGCGCCAGGAACCGAAAGTAACCTTGGGCGATGCGCCTTTAGCCGAATACATCGACAGCCTGTATTTTGATACGATTACCCACAGTGACGACGCGTTCAGCTTCCTGATTTCATCTCATGGTGCGGACCATATTATGCTGGGCAGCGACTATCCGTTCGATATGGCTGATGTGAGGCCGGCGGAGACAGTGCTGGATCTGCCGGGCGTTACACGCGGCGAAAAGGACGATATTTTGTGTAAGAACATAGCCAGACTTATCAAAAACTTAAGTCTGTAGAAAGAGAGGAACGCATGAGTATAGTAGACACGAAAAAGGTTCGCGAGGTGGTGACACCGTGGTCTTCTTCCTTGCCGGAGCATGAGTTTATTGTCGAAAACCCCGCGACATCGAAGCCGACGGCCAAGGTGAAGGGGTCGTCTCCCGAAGACGTGGCGAGAGCGATTGAAGCTGCGCATGAGGTGTATAAAAATGATTGGCGCTGGCGTCCGTTTGTGGAACGCGCCGCGCTTTTACAGGAATGTGCCCGGGCGCTGGAACCTCATGCGGATGAGATCGCCGAATTGGAAGCGCTGGAAGTCGGAAAGCCTTTCACTCAGGCTCAGTTCGACGTCAAAGCCTGCATCAACAGCTTTAAAATGTTCAGCGCATTTGCCTATAATCTGCCCAACAGCGTCAAGGACGAAGGCGCGACGCTGAATATCAGCGTACTCGAACCGTTTGGCGTCATAGGAGGCATCGTACCGTTCAACTGGCCGCCGATACACTCGGGCGCGAAGATCGCGCCGTCACTGGCTGTGGGAAACAGCATCGTGATCAAGCCGCCGGAACAGGCGCCGTCCTCCATCGTCAGGATCGTGGAGATCATCAACACGGTGCTGCCGAAAAACCTTGTCAACGTCGTTTGCGGTTTCGGGCCGGTGGGCGCCGCGATTTCGACGAATCCGCTCGTCCGCATGGTTTCGTTCACAGGCTCGCCGAATACAGGCAAGATCATATTAAAATCGCTTGCCGATAACTTTACGCCGAGCATCATGGAATTGGGCGGAAAGAATCCGCTGATCATATTTGAAGACGCGGATATGGATGAAACGATCCGCTGGGTTATTGACGGCGCCTTCTTCAATCAGGGCGAAGCGTGTACGGCCGCGTCGCGTATACTCGTACATTCCTCGCTGCAGGACGAGCTTGTGCGCCGCCTGAAAGAGGCCGTGCCCAAGCTTAAGGTGGGGGACCCTCTGGACAAGGGAACGCACGTGGGGCCGCTGGTCACGCCGGCGCAGCAAAAGCGCGTGCTTGATTATCTGGAGATCGGCCTGAATGAAGGCGCGGTGATAGCGGCGCAGGCGCCAATACCGACAGAACCCGAATATGCGAACGGCTGCTGGGCGCCGCCGACTGTATTTGTCAACGTCACGCCGCAGATGCGCATCGCTCAGGAAGAGATATTCGGGCCGGTCACGGCGGTGATCCCGTTCGACACATATGAAGAAGCGATCGATATCGCAAACGGAACGGAATTCGGTTTGGTTGCGGGCGTGTTTTCACGCAGCTTCGAGACGTGCTGGCGGGCAAGCCGCGAGCTTCAGTGCGGCCTCGTATTCGCGAACAATTACAGCCGCCAGTTCCATAGCGGCGCAACGCCGTTCGGCGGATGCAAAGCGAGCGGCTATGGCCGTGAGCACGCGATTGAGACGGTGAAGGAGTTCGGACAGACGAAAACGTTGAGAATGCTCACGGGCATGGGAGACGTGCCAAGATGGTTCGCAATCGCTGAAGTGCTTGGCGAATAGCTTGATATGATTGGGTTATTGACATATATATTTTATATATTGAAATGTATTGACAATATGATTGACCAAAACTATAATCAAGTATAATCAATAATCGATTATGTATAGAGGTTATACAAATGAGTAAAGAAGTTACCGAGAGAACCCAGGAGTTCGGCGATATCATCGAAAAAAGAAAAATCAGTTATCAGGTCAGCAAGTATATTCAGAACATGATAATTAACAATGAGCTCAAAAGCGGTGAACGTATCGTCGAAACAAAGATAGCCAAACAGCTGGGGATTTCTCAGACACCGGTTCGCGAGGCGTTAAGAGAACTGGAAACAATGGGGCTTGTGGAAATAAAGCCTTACCTTGGTTGTTTTGTCAAGTCAATAACCCAAAAAGAACTTTATCAAGCCTATCATCTTCGTTCGCTTCTGGAGTCTTTCGCTGTTTCGCATGTGGGCAATATCAGAGAGCCGGAGCTCAAAATGCTCGGCGACAAAATCAAGCAGATGGAATATGCGCAAAAAGCGAATGACAAGGATCTGTTTGGAGTATACGATGTGGAATTCCATGAGATCATCGTAAAGTCTGCCAAAAATCCGCTGCTCGAGAGGATGTGGCGCATGGCGAGCGTTGCTCAATGGACCGCATTAACGATTGAAACAGCGCATAAGCCGATCGAATTTTTTACTGAATTGCATAAGCCCATATGCGATTGTCTCTCTAATGGAGATTATCAGGGCGCTCAGAAAGAGATCGAGAATCATTTTACGATTTGCTTGGATCTCGTCAAGGCCAGTTTTCTTAAAGAATAACGGGGAGAAACGGACGTTTCATGCCTGATTGGAGATCCAGCCGTTATTTTTTAACAACACATAATCGATTATCGATTAAATGGAAAATATTACGATTGAGATAACAATGATCTGGAGGCCATTTTGAAATTCTTACATGAGACGGAAATCGAAGAAAAAGCTGTACCCGGCCGTTTTTTAAGATGGGTTGCGGGCAAAGGTGTGGGTCTCGACCCCGAGTTTATGTCGTGCTGCGTCATGAGGGTCATGCCGGGGGAAACGGTGCAACCGGCGCATTCACATCCCGATGGGGAGGAACTTTTGTACTTTGTCAAGGGAACCGGGAAGGTCTACGTCGACGGCGAGATCTGTTCCGTACGGGAAGGCAGTGCCGTTTTATTCGAAAAAGGCAGCATCCATATGGTACGAAACAGCGGCAGTGAAGAGATGAAGGTTGTTTGTTTTTTTGCACCGCGCACGAGTCTGGACGAATATGTTTTTCATAATGAAGTGAATTTTGACGAGGGGGTAGAACTATGAAAGCGGACAATCCGATTCGCGGATTTTCAATCGATAAGGAGTCGCTCGGTTACATAGGCGTCGATCTGCAACGGCCGGAGTGTATTCTTGCGGAGAAAGACGGCAGCTTATGGGCTGCGGATTCGCGCGGCGGCGTGGTCCATTTAAAGACGGACGGCACCCAGCAGGTCATCACGCAAAAGCACGCGGCGGGAGTCAATCAGAGCGGCGGCGATGTAATGCGCTTCTTTGAGGGAACGCTTCCGAACGGTCTGGCTTTTGCTAAGAATGGGGATCTGCTGATATCCAATTTCGGCACCGACTGCCTGGAGCTCATGAAACGCACCGGCGAAACGAGGGTGCTGGTGGACAGCATTGACGGCAAGGAGATCGGAAAAGTCAACTTCGTGCTGCGGGACAGCAAGGACCGCGTTTGGATCACGGTCACGACGCGAAAAAAGAGCTGGCTTGACGCGCTTGTCCCCGATCTGGATGACGGATACATTGCGCGGTATGATCACCGCGGCCTGCACGTTGTGGCGGACGGCCTCCATTTTACAAATGAAGTGAGAATGGATGCAAACGAGGAATATCTCTACGTTGTGGAGACCACAGGCGGCCGCGTATTGAGATTTAAGGTTGACGACGAGGGAGAGCTGCATAACAGAGAGATATACGGCCCGACGCATATGGGCGCCGGCGCTTACCCGGACGGCATCGCTTTCGACAGCTACGGTAACCTGTGGGGCACAATGGTCTATTCGGACAAGCTGTTTGTGATTACCCCGGACGGTGAGCTTGTGATTCTGCTGGATGAAGGCGACAAGGAGCTCGTCGGAGAGCTGGATAAAGCGTTCTATGAAAAGCGCGTCACGAACGAGATACTCTTCAAAACAGGCAGAGGCATCGCCCCGTGGATGGCAAGCGTGACGTTCGGAGGCCCTGATCTTGGAACGGTCTATATCGGTTCTCTGAGGGGCACGAAAATACCGTTCTTCCGGGCGCCTGTACCAGGCCTGCCCATGGTGCACTGGAACGACATGGTCAGGTAAAAAGCCTGCTCGAAAGGGAGACAGGAAATGATGAAGGTTCTCCGGCTGAATGCGCCGAACGATTTGGAACTCTGTGACATACCCCTGCCGAACCCCGAACAAAACGAGGTCGTATGCAAGGTTGAGTCCGTCTCGATCTGCGGGACCGACCCGCACATCATAGCGGGAGAGTATCCGGGCTTCTGGCCCAAGGAATTTCCGCTTGTCCCGGGTCATGAGTGGTCGGGCACAGTCGTTGAGCTTGGCGAGAGGTCAGCCGGTTTCGGGTGGAAAATTGGAGACAGGGTGTGCGGAATCAGCCATTGCGGCTGCGGACAGTGCGCGATGTGCTTGGAAGGCCGGTACAATCTCTGCCTCAATTTCGGGGAAAGCCGGCTCGGACACCGGCAGTACGGACATTACACCGCGGGCGCCTATGCGCAATATATATGCACATCGATTAAGTCTGTTGCCAGAATACCGGGGGAGATGGATTATGATACGGCCAGCTGCATGGATCCGCTGAGCATTGCGCTTCACGCAGTGATGCGCAGCGGCATCCAGCCTGGCGATACCGTGCTGATCAACGGAGCGGGCTCTCAGGGCTTGATGGCGGTGCTGTGCGCGCAAAGCATGGGCGCCGGCCGGATCCTGATAAGCGGCAGCGGCAGCAGGCTTGAGGCCGCAAAGGAACTGACAGCGGTTTACCCGGTTGATTACAAAAAGGAAGACGTCGTGCAGGCCGTTCAAAAACTGACGGGAGGCCTCGGGACAAAACGGGTCATCGAGTGCACGGGCACCGCAACGGGTTTCCGAAACGCATGCGAGGCCGTGGGCGCGGGCGGATGCATATCCGTGATCAGCCTGCCCAAAGAGGACGTGACGGTGCCTCTGAGAAGCCTGGTGCTCAGCGAGGTGACGATTGCGGGCAACCGCGCGAATCCGAATACGCTTCACAAGGCCATTTCGATCGCGCAGAAGCATCAGGATAAGATACGCCGTCTCATTACGCACAGGTTCCCTATGTCAGAATACAGGGAAGCCTTCCGGATTTTTAACGGCAGGCTCGATAATTCCATAAAGGTTGTTCTCAAACCACAAAAATGAAGAAGGAGAGCAGTATGCTAACGAGTGAAATATTGACGGAAAAGGCAAGGCGCTTTCGTGTGAATATACTGAAAGCTGCGAATCACGCGGGCGCGGGGCATACCGGCGGCAGCCTGTCGGAAACGGATATACTGACGGCTCTGTACTTTGATGTCATGCGAATTGACCCCAAAAACCCGCAATGGCCGGATCGCGACCGTTTTATACTCTCAAAGGGCCATGCGAGCTTAGGATTATACACGGTACTTGCGGGCAGAGGCTATATCGATGAAAAAGAGCTCTTAACCTTTGACGGCACGGATACCCGCCTTCAGGCTCATCCCGATATGCATAAATGCCCCGGCATTGATTTCAGCACGGGTTCTTTGGGACAAGGGCTGTCGATCGGCGTCGGCATCGCCGAGGGCGCCGCTTTGAGGGGCAAGGATTTTGCGACCTATGTGTTGATCGGCGACGGAGAGAGCCAGGAAGGCCAGGTCTGGGAAGCGCTGATGTATGCGGGGAGCAAAAACGTAAAAAACCTGATCGCGATTTTCGACTACAATAAGGTTCAGCTTTCGTGCAAAACATGCGACAATGTTGACGTCGCACCTCTCGCCGACAAGCTGAAAAGCTTTAAATGGGATGTGCTTGAGGTGGACGGGCACGATATGGCGGCGCTTCTCAAAACATTCGGTGAAGCGAAGGAAAAAGCAAAACAGGGGCCGGTCGCCGTGGTCGCAAACACGGTAAAGGGCAAGGGTGTCAGCTTTATGGAATACAGCTATCAGTGGCACGGTAAGGCCCCGAACGAAAAACAGCTGGCTGAAGCGATATCTGAACTTGGGGGTGCTGAGAAATGAACATGCAGATTGGAGAACGTTACACACAAAGAGAGGTCTTTGGGAAAGCGCTTGTCGAACTCGCGCCCGAGTTCCCCGATCTCGTTGTGCTCGACCCGGATGTCGCGCCTTCGACCCAGACGCATCTGTTTGGACAAGCGTATCCCGACCGTTTCTTTGAAACGGGCATCGCCGAACAAAATACCGTCGGCATTGCTGCGGGGCTTTCGACGATGGGATATATACCCTTTGTATCGGCTTTTGCGGTTTTCCTGACCCAGCGGGCGGGCGACCAGATCAGGAACAGCATTGCCCATCCGAGAGCCAACGTCAAGCTCAACGGTTCATACGGCGGACTGCCTACCGGCCGGGCGGGAGCGACTCATTCGGCTTTTGAGGATGTCGCGTGCATGCGCTGTCTGCCCGATATGGTAATTTTGGAGCCGGCCGATCCGATGGAAACCCTGCTTTGCACGCGTCTCGCGCTGGAAACGGAAGGGCCGGTATACCTGCGCACGGTGCGCTGCGAGGTCCCCGTGATGTTCGACGGCAGCCATAGGGTGCAGCTCGGAAAAGCGGTGAGGCTCAAAGAGGGAAACGATATCACGATCATATCAACAGGCATGATGACGCCCAAAGCTTTGGAAGCGGTTAAGCTTCTCTCGGCACAGGGTATCAACGCGGCGCTGCTGCATATGCCGAGCATTAAGCCGCTTGACAAAGACGCGGTCATCGAGGCGGCAAAAACGGCGAAATCAATCGTGACCGTTGAGAACCACTCTGTGATAGGCGGCCTTGGAAGCGCTATCTGTGAGGTCGTTGCGGAGCACGGAGGATGTCCTGTCAGACGGTTGGGCTTCCAGGACGTATTCTTGGAAAGCGGCGACGATGAGGTGCTCTTTGGCCGTTATGGAATCAATGTGCAGGAGATAGCTGAGTCTGCAAAGCAACAGCTGTCGATGCTAAAATAAAATTCAGCAATATAAGGAGGGCAGAATGATTAAAGGCCAAGTCCATACAGGTATCACCGTTTCCGATCTTGACAGAAGCATCGAATTTTACCGCGACATACTGGGGATGCGTCTGCTAAAGGTTGAACCCGAAAGAGCATCTCGCGGCGAAAAGCTGGGAGTGCCGGGCGCGATCATACAGATTGCCGTCATGGAATACGGAAACGGGTATTCAATTGAGCTGATACAGTACAAGCACCCCGTCTCCCCTGAATTCAGCATGTTGCCCATTAACACCATAGGGACTGCGCATATTGCATTCAAGGTGGACAATATCGACGCCCAGATCAAAAAGATGCAGGAGCTTGGCGTGGAATTTGTCGGAGGCCCGCAGTGCTGTGTGATCGATGAAGGTCCGCTCGCCGGATGGAAGTGGATATACTTTAAGGATCCGGACGGGACGAATCTTGAGTTTATCGAAGGCGATATTGCCTGAATGTGTGTTCGCGGCGACGAAAACAAAACAACAGAATGATTTGTGGTGCACCACAAGAAATAAATAGGAGGAAAATAGAAAGATGAAGAAGATTGTTTGCGTAGTTATAAGTCTTCTGCTGGCGCTGTCGGTTGCAGGATGCTCATCTGCTCCCGCACAGGATACGTCATCCCCCAGCGCGACGACCAGTGCCGAGCCGTCAACTTCGGCGTCCAATGATGCATCAGAAAGCCCGGCTGCATCGAACCCGGACCCCTACAAGATTGTCTATGTTGCCAAGTCGCTTTCTAATCCGCTGTTCATACTGATGGACGAAGGTATGAAAGCAAAGGTCGCGGAGATAAACGAAGAAGCCGGATACGAGAAGGTTGTCTACGAATCGCAGACAACGGCAAACGAATCCGATATCGAGCAGATGCTCACGCTTTGCGACACGCTTCTGACGCAGGATCTCGATGCGCTCGTTATTACACCTGCGAGTTCGAACTCCTTTGCCGATGTTGTGAAACAGTGCAACGAAAAGGGCATCGCATTCATCGATCTGGATACGATGGTCGACCAGGCGGAGCTTGACGCAGCCGGTGCGAAATTCGACGTGTTCGTCGGTACGGACAACGTCCAGATGGGTAAAGACCTGTTTGATTCTTGTGTCAAAGCGTTTGACGGAAAATGCAAGTACATCATTCTGGGCGGATACGAAGGCGCTTCGACGCATATCGACATGATGAAGGGCCTCGAAGAAGCCGTCGCGGCGGCACCGGATACAATGGAGCGTTTGGACTATCAGGCAGCGGATTGGAACCGCAACAAGGCTTTTGAAGTCGCGGGCGCCCTGCTGACGGCACATCCCGATGTGGAGGCCTTCATATGCTTCAACGATCAGATGGCATCGGGTGCGATGCAGGCCATTGAGAGCGTCGGAAAAGTCCCCGGAAAAGACATTAAGCTTTTCGGTTCCACCTTCGTCGGCGATGCCCCGCAGAACATCTGGGACGGCAAACAGGAATCGTCGGTGTCGAGAGTTCCGTATTCGACAGGCCAGATCGCAATGGAACAGGCAGTGCGCCTTTGCGATGGACTGCCCGTTGAGGACCCGAATCTTAAGGGAAATGTCATTGAAGTGAAAGGCCCCCCGGTCACCAAGGCTGATCTCGTTTTGGGTGAAGATGGAAAATTCTATGACAAAAATGGAAAAGCCATTGAAGAATGGTAAGAAAGCTTTGATTCAGAACAGATAATGCAAAACAAAGGATAACGTGTGCAGACAAAAAACTGAATGATATTTGCGGGTCAGGGCTGCCCTTCAAGCGGCAGTTCCTGACTCCGGCTGTTTGACTTCCCAAGGCGACAGACAAGAATGGCAGTGCTTATAGTTTGGTGCAGTGTGGAAACCAGGCCGATAGGGAAAAAACAGATTAGGAGAAAGAAAATGAGTCAGATAAACAAGCTTAAATTTTTTGCAGGTGGGAAATGGATTGAATCCAAGACGGAAAAATACATGGACATCAACGACCCGAGCACGGGGGAGCTTATCGCCTTAACGCCATGCTGTACGGTAAGCGAAGTTGAAATGGCAATCGAGGCTGCCAAGTCGGCGTTTCCGTCATGGTCAAACACACCCTGCGCAAACAGAGTACAGGTGCTGTACAATTTCCGTGATCTGATCATCGAGCACATGGATGAATTGACGCATATTCTGTGCCGCGAGAACGGAAAGAATTGGGACGAAGCAAAAGGTGATATATTGAAGGTCAAGGAGCCGGTTGAAGTCGCGTGCGGCGCTCCTTCCCTGATGATGGGCGAGTCGATGATGAACGTCACAAAAGGCTTTGATTCCACGTTATACAGAGAATCTCTCGGCGTTTTTGCGGGTATCGCGCCTTTTAATTTCCCCGCCATGATTCCAATGGGCTGGATGATGCCGATGTGCATCGCAACGGGGAATACGCTTGTCATAAAAGCGTCAAGCCGGACGCCGATGACATCGATGCGCTTGGCCGAATTGCTGGTGGAAGCAGGCCTGCCGGACGGCGTCGTCAATATAGTGACATGCTCCCGCAAGGAGGCGGAGCTTTTCCTGACGCATCCTGATATTGTCGGGGTGACGCTGGTCGGGTCTACGGCGATAAGCAGGCATATCTACAGCACCGCGGCCGCGAACGGGAAACGCGTTCAGTGCCTCGGGGAAGCGAAAAACCATGCGCTGGTGCTCGAGGATGCGCCGATAGAGCGCACAGTGGCGGGCATCATCAATTCATCCTTCGGCTGCGCCGGAGAACGCTGCATGGCTTTGCCGGTCGTGGTGGCTCAGGAAAGCATCGCCGATGAGCTGGTTGCAGAATTATGCAGACAGATTAAAACGAAGAAGATCGGCCCCGCTTACGATAAGACCACAGAGCTTGGTCCGGTGATATCCGAGGAGCACAAGCAATCGGTTATTGACTGGATAAACAAAGGCATTGAGGAAGGCGCCCAGCTGGTGCTGGACGGACGTGATGTTGTTGTGCCGGGGTATGAGAACGGTTATTTTATCGGCCACACGATATTTGATCACGTCACGCCGGAAATGACCATCGGGCAGAACGAAATATTCGGGCCGGTGCTGTGCGTTAAACGCGTTAAGAACTTTGAAGAAGGCATTCAGCTTATGAATAAGAACGAGTTTGCCAACGGTTCGGTCATATTCACGCAGAGCGGATACTATGCGCGTGAATTTACGAAGCGTACGCACGGCGGCATGGTTGGGGTGAA
Organism: Bacillota bacterium; assembly: GCA_023461435.1. Lineage (GTDB taxonomy): Bacteria > Bacillota > Clostridia > Christensenellales > SZUA-584 > SZUA-584. The sequence continues at coordinate 71,763 of JAEYLC010000008.1, read as the reverse complement.
CGTTGGCATACCGGTTCCCTCCGGCGTGTTTCCGTTCTGCGGCCATAAGCACTCCTTCTTCGGTGATCTGCATGCGCTGGGAAAGGACGGCCTGCGCTTCTACACCGAATCGAAGACCGTGACGGTGCGCTGGTTCGACGAGGAAGCAAAGAAACAGAAGACCGTGAGCACATGGGACGGAGCGCTGTAAGGAGACTCTTTAAGCAATACACATAACCAGCATGTTACATACAGAAAGGCTTCGGCCTGCTAAAAACGTCGGGTTGCATACATCATTTGATATGTGCTCCGGCGTTTTTAGCTATCCATTGTTTGGGCAGGCATGCGGTCCAATTGAAAAATCGTGTATATCTTAAGCATTATATAAGGATTGATCCCGGCTGTGTCACCGGGCCAAATCTATCGGTATAGGAATTCAAAATGGTATTTCATATTCGCTTACCTCAGCGTTTCAGCGCGAAGGTTTTCTCCAGCGCCGTCCGGATATCCGCTATGATATCCTGTGCATCCTCGATCCCCACGCTGAAGCGGAAGAAGCCCCTGTGGAATTCAGGCGGATAGAGATACTGCCTTTCATCGTCGGGCCCCAAAAAAACGATAAGGCTCTCATCGTGCCCCAGCGATACCGCTGAGGTGATGATTTTAAGATGGCTGACAAACCGGTTATGCGTGTCCGCATTGGCGTCCAGCCCGAAAGCAAGCATGCCGGAAAATCCGTTTTTCATCTGCTTTTTCGCCGTCTTATGCTGCGGATGGCTTTTAAGGCCCGGGTAGCTCACAAAACGGACTTGCGGCACAGTTTCCAGATACTCTGCGACCTTCAGGGCGTTCTCGCTGTGCTGCCGCATCCGAAGCGGAAGCGTGACGGCGCCGCGCATGATGAGCCATGCGTTGAAGGGGCTGATGGCGCCGCCCAAATTCACCATGGCTTCTGTCTTGATCTTATCGATCAGGTCTTTTTTGCCGATAACCGCGCCGCCCATCGCATCGCCATGTCCGTTGATATATTTCGTCAGGCTGTGAACGCAAAGATCGGCGCCCAGCTTCAACGGCATCTGATGGAAAGGGGACGCGAATGTGCTGTCCACCGAAAGAAGCACGCCGACTTGCTTCGCCAGCTTGGAAATCGCCTGTATATCGCTCACCCGTATGGTGGGATTGCCCGGCGTTTCCACGTGGATGAGCTTCGTTTCCGGGCGTATCGCGCGTCTGACCGCATCCAAATCGGAGGTGTCCACCAGTGTCGCGGCGATGTTGTATTTTTCCGGCAGATATTCCTTCAGCAGCCTGTACACCGCGATATACGAGACATCCGAACATATCACATGGTCCCCGGATTTTAAGAGGGCGAAGAACATCCCCGACAGCGCGGCCACGCCGCTTCCCAGCACGACGCTATCCTCGCCGTCCTCGAGCGCGGACAGCTTCTCCTGCAGATAGACCTGGTTCGCGCCGCTTGTACGCGTATAGACGATATTGTTAGGGTCACCCCAGTGTATCGTGGAGGCGTCATAGGGCAGGGCGTAGCTGTTCGCCATTGTGATCGGCCTTCTGATAGCGCCGGTTTCCTTGTCAATATCATTTCCCGTGTGGACGCACCTCGTGGAAAATCCCAAATACAGATCATTTTGTGTCATATCAGTCTCCTGCGTGTCTGGCGGCGCGGCAGCCATTCTATATATTGTAGGAATATTCCGGCGTGATTTGACGCAGGAACTGGCGCGTACGCTCCTCTTGGGGGTTCAGGAAAAACTGGCGCGCCGCCGCCTGCTCCAGAACCTTTCCCTGGTCCAGAAATACCACCTCTGTGCCGACATCTCTGGCAAAGCCCATCTCATGCGTGACCACCACCATGGTGATCCCCTCTTTGGCCAGATTGCGCATCACACCCAGCACCTCCTGCACCAGCTCGGGGTCCAGTGCGCTGGTCGGTTCGTCGAAGAGTATCACCTTCGGATTCATAGCCAGCGCTCTCGCGATTGCGATGCGCTGCTGCTGTCCGCCGGACAGCTGGGAAGGGTAGTGGTCTGCTTTTTCCAGCAGGCCGACTTTGTCAAGGTAGCTTCGGGCAACCTCAACGGCATTAGCTTTGTTCATATGCCGCACAACGATCAACCCTTCGCAAACGTTTTGCAGCGCCGTTTTGTGCAGAAAAAGATTGTACCCCTGAAAGACCATGGCGGTATTTTTGCGTATTTCCAATATATCTTTCTTGTGCGCCAAATGGCAGTCCACCTTCAGATCGCCTAATTTGAGCGTGCCCTGTTGCGGTATCTCCAGCAGGTTGATACAGCGCAGGAGCGTGGATTTCCCTGAACCGCTCGGCCCGATAATCACCACAACGCTGCCGGGCTTCACGTCGAGATCGATACCCTGCAGCACCTTGTTTTTGCCGAATGCTTTGTGCAAATTTCGAAGTTCAATCATGCTGCAGCCCTCTCTCATGCTTGCGGAGCCGCTTTTCACTGTAGCGCAGCGCCTGCTCAAGAATGAGGCATATCGTCCAGTACATCAGCGCAGCCACGATATATGCCTCGAAAAATTTTGATGTGCGCGCCGCGCTGATCTTCGCCTGACCTATGATCTCGGGTACGGACGCCGCAAAGGCTAGGGATGTATCCTTGAGCAATGCGATGAGCGTGTTCCCCAGATTGGGTACAGCCACCACAGCCGCCTGCGGGATGATGATCCGTCTTAAGGTCTGGCCCGTCGTCATACCGATGGACTGCGCCGCCTCAATCTGTCCACGGCCTACCGAAAGCATGGCCGCCCGGATGCTCTCCGAAAGATATGCGCCCACGTTTAGCGAAAAGGACACATACATGAATACGATCGCGGGTATTGCGGAAATATCCGTGTGCCATCCGTAAACGTCGTTTAAATACCGAAGCACCAGCGGAATGCCGTAATAGGCGAGAAATATCTGCACCAAAAGCGGCGTGCCCCGCATAAACGAGACATACACCGCCGCGATCTGTCTTAAAACGGGAACTCTATTGATTTTGATCAGCGCGATCACAAAACCGATGAGTATGCCGAACAGGAACGCGACGCAGGCAATAGAAAGGGAAATGGGTATCCCCGCCGCTACTTTTGGTATTGATTCAAACATATAGTCGAAGTCGAGCAATCCATTTTCCTGCATTCTATTTACCTCGTTGTTGTTATTGAATTATTTTGAGTAATCCACACCGAACCAATCGATGGAGAGCTGTGAGAGAGAGCCGTCCTCCCGGATTTTGGACAGCGCTGCATCCAGCTTCTCTTTAATCTTAGTGCCCGTTTCGTCCTTTTTGGATATAAAATGCGTGGGGTCTTCCGCGACACGTTCTCCGATCGGCTCCACCTCCAGATTCTGCGCCTTTGCCTTCGCGACCGCCATGATCGGATCGTTCAGCGTGGCGTCGATACGTCCGTTTACGATATCCTGCAGCACCGTCGTGATGTCTTCCTCATAGTAGACGATATCGAGTATATTCCCGTTTGCAGCGTTCCAGTCTTCCAACAGGCGCGTGAAAGAGTCGCCGACCGTTGTGCCGATCTTTTTGCCCTCCAGGTCGCTTAAGGACTGGATGTCCGTGCGGCCTTTTTTCACGATCAGCTGGCTGACGCAAAGCGCATAGGTGTTATCGGTCAGGTTGTATTTGGCCTCTCTGTCCGGGTTGCTGACGATCTGGTTGGCAAGGACCTGAAACTTATCCGCGTCCAGTCCGGGAAAAAGAGAATCCCAGGGCCCTGTGACAAACTCGAACTTCAGCGTGGGGTCCGCTTTTTCCAACAGGCGCAGCACTTCGATGTCGTAGCCCGTCAGGTTCCCGTCCGCATCCGCGTACGAGAACGGCTCGTATGTACCCATGGTACCGACTTTGATGTTGAGAACCTCTTCAGATGGCGCTTCAGATGCTTCCGAGGAAGCTTCCTCGGGTTCGGCAACGCTCTCCGAGGGCGCCGCAGCCGATTCGGACGGCGCCGCAGCCGGGGCCGCGCAGCCAGCGAAAGCGGCCGCCAGCACCATAATAATCAGCGTGACCAGGTAAAACTTTTTCATAATAGATCTCCTTTTATCTTTTTGTTATTTTTAACGGGTAAGTAGCCCGGCGTCCAGCACATACTGGCTGCCGGTCGCATAGCGCGAACGCTTGCTGGCTAGGAACAGGACGGCCTCGGCGACGTCCTCCGGCTCTATCCAGGGCACAGGCAGCAAATTGCCCGCCGACCGTTCCGCGATTTCCTCCACGGTTGTGCCCTCGAGTGCGGCAAGCCCATCATTCATAGGCGTGTTCACGCCTGTCGGATGGATGCTTAAAACACGTATGCCATGCGGCGCCAATTCCAATGCCCACGATTTTGTGAGCCCAACCAGACCCCATTTGGACGCCGCATAGTGAGAGAGCCGGTTCATACCCCGCAGGCCCGCTATGGAGGAATTGTTGATAATGACGCCGTCTTTTTGTTTGATCATATACGGTATCACGGACTTTGCCGTCAGCCAGGCGCCTTTGAGATTGATGTCCAGCATCGCATCCCATTCGCCTTCCGAAAGCTCGTGCGCCATACCGTACGCACAGATACCGGCATTATTGAAGAGCACATCAATAGTACCGAATGCGCCAATGCCGCCAACCACCGCCCTTTCCACATCCTCCGCATTGCGGATGTCCCCGCTGAAAACAGCAGCTTTCCCGCCCAGCGCTTCCACTTCTTCTTTTAATCGCGCAAGGTCGCCCGAGGAACTGTTGTTGTATGCGGGATAGGTGATCGGCTTTCCCAAATCGAAGCCAATGATGTTCGCGCCTTCCCGCGCAAAGAACAAAGCGACCGCCTTTCCCTGTCCTTTGGCCGCACCCGTTATAAAAACGGTTTTATGCGAAAATTCACTCATTTGTTTTCACCTCTTCGTGTAATTGATAAGATACTCATCGAGATCAACTTTTAATGCGCTGTTGATAAGGTTCGTCGCGATCATGAGTCCGGCGAAGGCTGTAAGCGCCACGATCTGAACATCGGTGAAAAAGCTTTTCAGACGACGATAGAGCGCGTCATCCACGCCGTTCGGCTCAACCACGCACTGGCGGCCAAAATCAATGAGCACCTGTTCTTTATCGGATATCTCCGGGTCATCCGGGTTGTCACCGCTGTCGGCCAGTATCTTCCTGAAAAACGTGGAGCACACTAGGCAGTGATTTTCCGCCGATATGGCATGCGAGAATAAATTGAATTCCCTTTCGCCGATAAACGTCAATAATTCATCTCGAAGAGGATACCACTCCATCAGGGCATGAAAAGCGGGCAGCGAATGCAGCAGAGTCCTTTTCATGTTGGTGATGCGGCCGTTTTTTTGTAGCTGGTCTTCAAATTCTCTCTTTGCTTCCACGCTCGCATCTTCATATTCCACAGGCTGAATGCGGGCCATTATGAGTCCTCCTTGTTTGATGAAGTATATAATTCACATATATTTAATATGTTTAAACCCCGTAAAAAAACCTTCACGCAACGTAGAGGATTGCAAAAGGATTATCTGCCTGGAGGCTTATTGTTGACTAATCATATTTGTTTTATATGATATATATATGCTACATCCGGAATATTGTCAACCCCTAATTTTTCATATCAATAATAAATTTGCGATGTTGCGGTGATGAACCTATAAAAACACCAATAACAATCCGTGGACTTGAATCGACGGATTGTTATTCTGCCTGTATTCATGCAAGCTTGCGAAAGGAAAGCCCTATATAATGATAGTTATTTAATCATCTGTTAAAATATCTTACTGATTATTTCTTCGGCTCTTTCTTTATAAGTGTGGTTTTGCACGCTGATCACAGCATTTTTACGAACCTTCATATAATCATCCTTGTTTCTTTTATAATATTCCAACAGTTCAAGAGTCTCATCGGAGGAATCGGCAATAGCTAATGCGCCGCTCGTGCCGAACATATCTTTTACGGCCGAATTATAACAGGAAAGCCCGAAGCCCCCCGAGCCTAATATTTCAAACGTGCGCCTTGTTATTGTGAGCTCATGATTTTGTGTGATTAAATTTATAAAGGAACGATTATATATATCACAGGTTTTTTCGTAAGAAATTGCGCCTTTAAACCATTCGATAGGAACATCAAGATCAAGGAACTTTTTTATTACAGGCTTATATTCTGTGGACCCATAAAAATCTATTCTATAATTATTTTCAATCAAAGGTTTTAATAAAACGGGAATGGACTTGCTGTATCTGTAATGCTCGGGAAAGTGGTCCGCATACCATAACCATGCATTTCCGACCAGGCTGATCGTATTATTTCCATCATCAGATGTCGGTTTTGGATAATGGATTGTGGGATTATAAGCAAAATCGAGTCTCGCGCAGGGGATGCTTTTGCTTTTAAGCACTTCGAGCATTTCAGGACAGATCGAAAATACCATATCGGGCTTAAATAATTCAAGACCTGTCATCTGTAATACAAACTGACCGACCCCCTCGGTATCCCAACACACACACTTATAATTTGGTGAAATTCTGGCGCCGATATGACAAAGCATAGGATGTTTAAAATAGCCCATATGGGAGGATAGGATTAATAAATCGGGATTTATTTGTCCCATTAATCTATCAAAATCTTGTACAGAAGCTGGCGTTATTATTTGCGCTTCACAACCTGCCGCGATAAATCCCCATAAAATATCACCTGCATACAGTTCATCACTATAAACTGCAACCTTGTATTGATTTTTGGATTCGCCCATTTTACACACCTTCTCTTTATAAATTGACATAGCAAAGATATCTGCCATGTGTCGGCAGAAATCACGAAATCATATTTAAGTAAAATGATCGTATATATTCTTTCATACTAAATTATATTCTATGAATTAAAAAATGAGATGTGACTGTGTGGAGTTGGCACGGATGCAGGCATGGACAAAAGCCAAGCAAGCGAACCCTTAATAAATGATATTCTCTGATTCCATTTAGCGTGTATCGTTTCAGGATACTCAAGTATATCCTTTAAACCTCTCATATATGGGCGAATTTTATACAGTATGTGCCGTGCCACGGTATATTTACTGTTTTAAATGTCCTTGCGCTTTGATATTATGAATGTGAAAGAATTGACGGGGGAAACAATATGGTAAGTACCGTGGTGGTCTATAAAACAAAATACGGTTCCACAAGAAAATATGCCGAATGGGTTTCTAAGGCGCTGAATGCCGATTTATTCGATGCGGCGGATGTTCGCGTGCAGGATCTCAAGGAGTATCGCACGATTATACTCGGGGGCGGCCTGTATGCGAGCGGCATACTCGGTTCGGATTTGATCACGAAAAATTACGGCTCTCTGAAGGAAAAGAATCTTGTCGTATTTACCGTCGGGCTTGCGAATCCAAAGCTCACCGATTACAGCGATATTATTGAGAAAAATTTTCCGCCGGATATCAGGCAGTCCGTTCGGATATTCCATTTACGCGGCGCGATCGATTATAAGAGCATCAATCTCAAACACAAGGCGATGATGTCGCTGCTTGTGAAAAAGGTCGGCAGAATTGATGAGAAAGACCGCGACGACGAAATGAAGCAGATGCTGGACACTTATGGACAGACGGTGGATTTTACGGACGAATCGTCGATTGCGGAGCTTATCAGCTATTGCGAAGCGCTGTAAGCTTAATTGGCCGAGAAAAAAAGCCGCTATGTGAAACCAAGGCGGCTTTTGTGATTTACGGATGAGAATTTACCACGGGCGTCTGGCGCAGACGAACATCTTCTTCCAATAAGCCGTATTGCTCGCGCGTTTGACAACCTTGCCGTTGGACGAAGACGCGTCGACCATCATGCCGCTGCCGATATAGATGCCGACATGTCCCACTTTTGACTTCGCATTATTCCAGAAAAACAGCAGATCGCCCTTTTCGAGATCATTCATCGACGATATCTTTTCCCAGTCGGACACCTGCGAGTAACCGGCGGCGTTATAGCGGCCGCGCGAGGAACCCGCCTTCTTAAGGCAGTAATACACAAGTCCGGAGCAGTCGAACGAATCGGGGCCTTCATGGCCGATACGGTATGGCTCGCCGAGCTGCTCTTTGGCGACATCGATCATCTCCACTATGTTCGCGCGCCGTTTCTCGGACTGAACCTTATCTTTGCTGGGCTTGGCATCCGGGGAGTAGATCACGTCCAGCGTTTTGGGCCCGGTTTTTCCGTCCGCGGCAAGGCCGTTGCGCGACTGAAATTCTTTTACGGCGTCCACCGTCTCCGATCCATAGAAGCCGGTATCCTTCTTTAAGTATCCAAGGTCAATAAGCTGTCTTTGAAGGCTGTCCACGTCGTCGCCCTGGGTGCCTTCAAGAAGCATATAGGTTTGAGCGTCAGGCGCATAGATCTTGTCGAGCGTTTCCGGGCCGGCGATGCCGTCCTGCTGAAGGCCATGCTGGCGCTGGAAAAGCTGTACGGCATATTGCGTCGCAGGACCGTAAAGCTGGGTGGTTTCGTCAATATCAAGAAAGTTGAGTTCCATGAGCCGCTCCTGAAGCTCCTGGACCCGTTCGTTTTCGTCTCCGCGCTGCAGAGTCGGATCAGGTGTCGGCGTGGGAACGGGAGTTGCCGTGGCGGTGGGCTCAGGCTGCGGCGTCTCGCTTGGGATCATATCCACGTTTCCGGCAGCAGCCAGCGCGCTGTCGTTTTGAGTCGAGAGCGCGGCGGCATCATACGGTATAGACAAGACAAGTATGACGGCGGCCAGCAGCAAGCAAACGCCGCTTACGAAAATAATGCGCGCTCGCTTGCTTAAACGAAAAAATATATCGAGAATACGGTTAAACGTTTTTCTCATTTTTGAGATTCGTCTGGATCGCCGTCTATTCATAATGAACCTCTCTTTTTTTCTCTATTTTAAACGAAACAGCAGCAAATTGCAAGAATTTATTACGGAAATGTTACGTAACAGTTACAAATAAGAGCGATGCGCTGGCGGATTAAGCAGATATTGGTGCTTTGTAACTAACGCGCGGCATGGCCTTGGTCAAAACGTCTCGGTCAGACGGCGCTGTATGCGCTCGACGATCGCGGCGCTCAAGCCTCCGGGCAGCAGCTTGGAGACCGCAATGAAAAATTTATTCCTCGCGCCGGGGATGATCACGGCTTTGCCTTTGATCAGTCCTTTATAGGCGCAGTCCGCCACTTTCCCGGGCACCATTGCGCCCCCGATATCGGCCTTGCCCGCGCGCCTCGAGAAATCCGTTGCGGTGGAACCGGGGCACAGCGTACTCACGACGATGCCGGTTTTTTTAAGCTCTTTGCGCATTGCCTGCGAAAGAGACAGCACGTACGCTTTGGTGGCGTAGTAAACAGCGATGTATGGCCCAGGCTGATAGGAGCCGGTAGACGCCACGTTGAGTATTTTCCCGCCGCCGGCCTTGCGCATATGAAGAATCGCAAGCTTTGAAAGCGAGGTCACGGCACGGATATTCAGATCGATCATCTGCACATCCTTATCGCCGGGGATGTCATGAAAAAGGCCGCAGGCTCCGGCTCCGGCGTTATTAATCAGGGCATCAATACGGATGCCGCTGATGTCGAGCTTGTCAAATATCTCTTTGGGGGCATCGTGTGATGTGAGGTCTTTTGGGATGACGAAGGTGCGGACCTTAAAATCATCCTCGATGATTTCAGCCAATGCCGACAGCCTTGCGGCGTCTCTCGCCACAAGAACCAGCTGCCATCCTTCTTTTGCAAACCGAAGGGCAAGCGCCATGCCGATACCCGAGGAGGCGCCGGTTATCAAAGCCCATTTTTCCTGATTCATACATAAAATTATAGCATGACCGGTTTAAGACTGCAACGCAAGCGAACTTTAGATCGCAAAGGGACGCGGTGAGAGGGAAACAGCTATGTGTTTGGGACTCTCTAAAAAATCATTTTTGTCCGGATGGATGCGCATGTAGGCGCGGACAAAGCACTCTGCGACCATCTCCAGCGCCTTCATGAACCCATCCGCCGGCGATTGGCAGATTAAATTGACAAGAAGACAGCCCCAGACAATGTCGCGATAAAATACAGGGATGCTTAAGACCACACTGTCGTGACCCGTGTGCCGGCTGTTTGCACTTTTGGAAAGCGCGCCCGACGCGCGCCAATTAAAGACGATGAATGTTTTCGTGTAATCCTGGCTGTATTGAGTCAGATTGATCGAGTCGACAGGCAGATGCTCAGCTATGGCTCTGCAGACCGCGCAGTATATAGACGACAGATTTTCGGCGGTTGCGTCAATCAGCTGCTGTGCACATTCCGCGACCCTTTTGATTATCTCAGCTTGAGCCAGTGTTTCTCTGGCTGTGTCAGAATCGGATTTGATCTCGAGCAGAAGCCGCCGCTGTTTGCACATCCTTGAATATGCATCCTGAAAAAGCTCCGCAAATTGCTTGGCTGTATGGATGATCGGATTCTCCCAGTGGCAGCTGCCCAATACCTTGACAAGAAACATGACAGCCGTGAGCGAATCTCCAATGCGAATGGGAATTATCAGCAGAGATTTCAAGCCCGTGTTCATTATGTAATCTTGCATGGATGTCGGAAGCGTATTGATCTCCTGTGAGATATCTTCAATCGCGACATATTCGGAATTGTTCAAAAAGCCATTCCATCCTGAAAAGATCAGATTGACTTTTTCGTGATCGTAGGCCTGAAAACACAGACCTTTTTTGTGCCAGGAATAACATTTGGGAGAAGCTTCGTTTAAAATGGTGATGCAGGCCTGATCAATATCCGCAAGATCGCTTAGCGTCATCAGCATATCGCTGACGCAATGGCCGAAGCTCTGGGGATCGGCGCTTAAAAATTGTCTTGTCACGGTACTAAGCGATTCCTGCACAGACAGCATATCCTGAAGGCATTCGTCGTACTCCACCAGCACCCTGTTGGATTCACTGAGCTGCTTTTCCGTCTTGGTGCGAAGGTAAGCGCTCATAACGATATCCGCCGCGGTTTTAAGCCCGCTGATCTCCCTGGTTGTCCAGATGCGTTTCTGGTAAAAAGACGCGACGCAGAGCACACCCCAAAATTCATCAGAGCGAAGCACAGGAACAGCAATGAATGAGCAAACCTCAGGGCTGCCCGCATTCTTAAGCGCAGTATAAAGAGAAGGCAGTTCCTTATGAATATCGTTGACAACGAGGATGCGCCCGGCTCGGAGCTGTGAAGCCCATGCGCAAAAGCCGGTGCCTTCCGCGATGCCGCGAAGCCGTTCGCAGCCCGATTCGGCGCGCGCCAGCCATTGGCTGCTGACGCCGCAAAGGGCGGTATTGCTTTTGCAGGCGAATGCCCAATCCGCTTCAAACAGCGGACCAAGGCTTAGGACCATTCTTTGAAGGCAATCATTAAAACCGGACAGCCCTGAATCCAAGAACTCCCTTGCGGACCGTGACAGAACTTCTTCAAACCGGATATGCTCCTGAAGCATAGTTTCATACTGGTATGCCTGCATTTTGCTTTGTTCAAGCTGATCGATTTTGCCGGCTTGTTCCGTTATATCCGTACTGACGCCCATAACGCGAACAACAAGCCCGTCTTTGATCTCGGGGTAAAACGTCACTGCAAATGTCTTTTTGTTTAATTTGTTATGAAATGAGACGGAACTCATTAATTGAACGCAATTTTCAAGATGCGATCGAATGAGAGAAGCTTTTTTGGGACTATAGATATCATCAGGCTTTTTGCGTATAGCCCTGTCCGGCAAACCTGTTTGAAGAAAATAAGATGCATTCGCATATGAGAGGTAGAACTCATTGTTTTTCACGCGCCAGAAAAACACGCCGCTTTGAGTGACACTGCATAATTTATAAAAAGCTGAATTTTCAGGCGCACAATCGGCTTTGCCGTTCGGATCTTCCGCTGCCAAAAAAACAAATGCATGTTCAAATTGGGTGATCAGTGTGATGTTATAAGGACGCCCATAAAGGTTTGTATGAAAACACTCGGCGTTATTCCTTTCAGAAACCGCTTGGGTGCATATTGATAAAATTTCGTTTTTAGCCTGCTCGGTGAAAGTACTTAAAAAATCCGCTTGAGATTCGTCAACAGATGTCGGACCGATTTTCTCAAAAATCAGGTGTTTTTTTGTTTTCTTTACAGTAAAAAGAATCTGCCCCAAAACAGACAATTCCCCATCCCCCATACAGCACCTCCGGTTGCGATGCGGTTTTATGCTGATTATACACTTTTCGGCACGACTTTTGACTTTTTCGACAAAAATAGTCAATGTACATATGTAGGAATGTTCGGGTTTTATATGGGCTTGATGACGATTTTTTCAGCTGATGGATCGACACTTTCGAGCATAAGCAGGGCTTTGAAGTTGTCGATCTGCTTTTTTTCGGGAGTGCGGGTGACGATGCCTGCGCCGCACCCGACAACGGTGATTGAGAATTCCTTCATCATTTCAAACAGTGCGTGAACCGTGCCGCCGCCCGCAATAAAGTCGTCGATCAGCAGCGCCTTTTGGCCCGGCGCTACCGCGCGCTTTGAGAGAGACATTGTCATCATGCGCCGCGAAGAACCGGTCAAGTAGTTGATCGTGACCACGGAGCCTTCGGTGATCCTGAGATCGCGCCGCGCGATGACGAGCGGCTTTGACAGAGCACGCGCCACAAACAGCGCAAGGGCGACGCCCTTCGTTTCCACTGTCGCGACAAAGTCGGGGTTCGTTTTAATGAACATGCCCGCAAGGATATCAGCCATGGGAGAGACATATTTGGGATTGGAAAAAATATCGACGGTGTAAATGTAGCCGCCGGGCAATATGCGTGTAGGGTCCGAAAGCTTTTCGGCGATATCATAAAGAACGGCTTCACGCGAAGCCACGGGCATCACAGGAATAAAACGCACGCCGCCGCCCGCGCCGAGCGTCACCTCAATATCGCCCTGACCGTATGTTTTGAACATGCTTTTCAAAATCGCAATATCTTCGCTCATCGTGGATTTGGCGGCTCCGAACATATCGCAAAACACTTTGAGAGAATACGTTTTGCCGGGTTCACGCGTGAGTATCGCAGCCACCACCGCGAGGCGCGTTTTCCTGTCGGCCTTATCCATAAAACGGTCTCCTTTGACAAACTTTATTTTTCATTATAGAACCTGTGAATCAATTTTTAAATAGCCGAAGCTTTTTTTATTGATATTCGCGCGATGTTTGGAGTATAATGCAGTGATATGCGGTTAAATAGCATATGACATAACGAGGTGTCTATGATTTCTTTGCAGAATTATAAAGGGAAAGCTGTTCATTTTATCGGTATCGGCGGCTGCAGCATGAGCGGTCTCGCGATCATTTTAAAGAACCTTGGGTATAAGTCTCAGGGCTCCGATATTACCGAATCGGCGTTTACGAAAAAGCTTGAAAGTGAAAATGTTCCGTTTGTCATCGGGCACGATGCGAAAAATTTGGGAGACGCGTCGCTCGTGATTTATTCCGCCGCGATCAAGCCCGGCAATGTTGAATACGACGGAGCCAAGGCTTTAGGGCTGCCCATGCTGGAGCGCGCCGAGCTTTTGGGGCAGATCAGCCGTCAGTTTGAGACGGTGATCGGTATTGCGGGGTGCCACGGCAAAACCACGATCACATCGATGTGCGCGCTGATATTGCGCGAGTGCGCGGTGAACCTGACCGTGCATGTGGGCGGCATGGTCGATTTTCTGGGCGGCGGCGTCGCGATCGGCGATTATCCCGCTTTCCTGACCGAGGCCTGTGAATACGTGGGCAGCTTCTTAAAGCTCTCGCCCACACACACACTGATCAACAATATTGATGACGATCATCTTGATTATTATAAGAGCATCGATGAAATTGCCGAAACGTTCGCGAGGTTTGTGAGCCTGCTGCCGCCAAGCGGCGTGCTGTTTGCCAACGTGCACGATCCGCTTGTGATGGATGTGGCGAAAGCTTGCGGGCGCGGCGTGGTGACATACGGCTTTGAAAACGCGGATTATGTGGCGCAGAACGCCGAATATGACGATATGGGATGCCCTGCGTTTGACGTGGTGTCGCCCAAGGGCAAAGCCCGCGTGAAGCTTAATGTGGTGGGGCGCCACAACATGGCGAACGCGCTTGCCGCGATGACGGTTTGCAGCGAGGTGTTTGGCATTGATCTTGAGGACGCGGCGAACGCGCTCACAAAGTATCATCTGGCGGGACGCCGGTTTGAACTCGTGGGCGAAAAAAACGGCGTCAAAGTGATTCACGACTATGCGCACCATCCGAGCGAAATCATGGCGTGTCTCAACGCGGCCTCCAAGTATCCGCATCAAAAGCTCTGGGTCGTGTTCCAGTGCAACTCTTATACACGCGCCAAAACGCTCAAAGACAAATACGCCGTGAGCTTTGGCGACGCGGACATGGTGCTCGTGCCGGATATCTATCCGGGCCGCGATATTGACCGCGGCGAGATCCATGCGCGCGACCTCGTGGCGGCGATCAGCCCCAATGCGGCGTGCAAGTATATTGCGACGTTTGAAGAGATCAGCGCTTACCTTGATGAAAACGCGGCTGCCGGTGACATCGTGGTGACACTCGGATCCGGCAGCGTGGACAGAGAGACGAAAAAACTGCTGTAAAAAGTCCGAAATGCGTAACAATAAAGAATAAAATATAACATACTAGAACATTTCTACGAAAAAACAGCGGTTGCATCACCAAAACGGCATAAGCAATCAGTATTAGGGGCTGCTGCGCTGTAAAAACAAAGATTGTGCTATCAAAAATCAAGGCTTTCGGTTAACCGGAGGCCTTTTGTTATGCTTTTCATATGAAAATCCTCATCAAAAACGGAGCATTATAGTGAAATGTACCTGACAAAAGGAAACAAAAGGCGACAAAACAAGACAAAAACTGTTGCAGCGCCGCTGGCCCGGCTTGGATTCGGGTTGAGCAGCGCAATCCACGCAGACATTCGTTTGCCGCTTTTAAACGCGGACATTGCACGAGGGCGCAAAAGGGGCCGTTCAGATGTCCGGCCTTTCTTTGTTAATACCGCTGGTCTGCGATTGTCTGCCCAGCGAAAAAAACGAATATTGTATGGCGATGCGCCCATTAGTCTTTGACTTGTACTGTAAAAACAGACCCTTCACGGGGATATCCCAGCTTCTCATAATAGTCATCGACGCCGCTCATCACATAAACCGTGTCGGCAGGAAAATCCGCGCAAACCCGCTCCATCAGCAGCCTGCCGAATGAACGGCCTCGGAAGGATTTGTTAACGAGCAGATCATAGACGTATATGCCGAAGCCGTTATCATCACGGCACCGCACATATCCGCACAGCGTATCGCCTTCATAAGCGACATAAACGAGCGAGCTGTTTATCGCACATTTATACCTTTCGAAAGCATCCGGCTGTGAATAACATGACCAGTCGTCGCCTTCGTCCAGCAACAGCTCATGCAGGTTGGCTTCATCCTGCGCGGAATATTGTCTTATAGTCATAGGCCACCTCGAAATTAATATTTATTCATAAGACGGACGAGAGCAGAGCAGTCTGACTCAGCGAAGCGTTCTTGGTCACACGATAAGCATGAACAAAATGAGCGGATAAGCGATATAGACGTTCCTTTTGACAGCAAGACAGGCGATGTCGTACAGTGGGGCGCCAAAGCAGGCGATCAGGCCGATCAACAAATCGCCTTTGGTGAAGCGGCTGACCAGTCCCCATGTGAGCGCAGTCAGGGTTCCACCCCACAAAAGCCAAATGATTATACACGGGAAATGAAAATGCCTATTTTATCAGCATCTCAAACTGGTCTTCGTCGATCACCGTGATGCCGAGCGCCTGTGCTTTATCGAGCTTGCTGCCCGCGCTTTCTCCCGCGAGCACGAAATCGGTGTTTTTGCTGACCGAGGAGACGACCTCGCCGCCGAGCGATTCGATGATGTTTGAGGCTTCCTTGCGCGTGTATTTTGAGAGCGTGCCCGTCAGCACGATTTTTTTGCCGGATAACGCGGAATCGGCGGCTTTGACCTGCTCGAACACGGGAGCGACGCCCGCCTCGAGCATGCGCGCGACAATGCCGCGCGCGCGGCTGTCCGCGAAGAAATCCACGATGTTCTGCGCGAGCGTTTCGCCGATGCCGTCGATGGCGACAAGGCTCTCCATATCGGCCAGCATCAGCTCATCCATGCTCTTAAATTTGACGGCCAGGTCCTTGCCCGTTTTGGCGCCGATGCCCGGTATACCGAGCGCGTATATGAAGCTGCCGAGCGGCCTTAGCTTGCTCTTTTCGATGGCGGCATTCAGATTATCCGCTTTCTTTTGGCCGAAGCCGGGCAGCTCTTTGATCTGCTCATAGTCAAGATAATAGAGGTCTGACACGTCGGTCAGCCCCAAATGGTCGTATAAAGCTTCTGCCGTTTTGTCTGAGAAGGTTTCGATGTTCATCGCGTCGCGCGAGGCGAAATGCGCCACGGCGCGCGTGAGCTGCGGGCGGCAGACGAGCGGATTTTCGCAGAACAGATGCGCGCCCTTTTCCACGAGCGGGTGGCCGCAGGCGGGGCAGACGTCCGGTATGGCGATATCTTCCGAAGTCTCCGTGTATTCCGCGACGCCGAGTATCTCGGGGATCACATCGCCCGAGCGCCGGATGAATACGCGCGCGTTCTTCTTAAGCTTCTTCCTTAAAATATCGCCGACGTTGTTGAGCGTTGCGCGTGAGACCGACACGCCGCCGATGTCCACCGGCTCGAGCACGGCGCCCGGCGTGATTTTGCCGGTACGCCCGACCTGCCAGATCACATCGAGCAGCATGGTCGTCTTTTCGTCGGCCGCGAACTTGTAAGCGACCGCCCAGCGCGGGAACTTCTGCGTGAAGCCGAGCTGCTCGCGCACCGCGAAGCTGTCGATCTTGATCACCGCGCCGTCGATCAGATAGTCAAGAGATGAGCGGGATTGTTCAGCTTTGTTCACTATTGTAACAACCTCGGCAATGCTGTTTGCCCTTTGCGTGAAGCTGCTGACCGGGAAATGATTCTCGCGCAGAAACTCAAGCATCTGCGAATGCGTTTCAAACGGCGCGTCCTCAATATACCCGACGCTGTAGCAGATCAGGCTTAAGGATCTCCTTGCGGTTTCGGCGGGATCGAGGTTGCGAAGCGCGCCCGCTGCCGCGTTGCGCGCGTTTTTAAGCGGCTCATCGGCGGTCTCGTTGTATTTTTTGAGCACTGACAGGCGCATGATGCCCTCACCCTGCACCTCCAGCCTTCCTTTATACGGTATGGACAGCGGCACCGATTTGATCGTCATTACCTGTTTGGTGATGATCTCGCCCACGCTGCCGTCGCCGCGCGTGGCGGCGGAAACGAGCAGCCCGTTTTCATAACGCAGATTCACGGTGAGTCCGTCGAATTTGTATTCGACCATATAGACGAACGGCTCAGCCGAGAACTTGCGCGCGCGCGCTTCCCATGCGGCGAGCTCATCTTCGCTGCGCACCTTGTCAAGGCTGTAGAGCAGCTTAAGGTGCGCCTGTTTTTCAAAGCCGGGCAGCACATCGCCGCCGATGCGCCTGGTCGGTGAATCAGGACGCACATAGCCCGTCTGTTTCTCAAGCCGTTCGAGCTCGTCATATAGCGCGTCGTATTCGGCATCGCTGACAGACGGGTTGTCTAGCGTGTAGTATCGGTAAATGTGTTCGTTGAGCTTTTCGGTCAATGCGTCGATCCGCTTGCTTGCTTCGTCCATTTTTCGTTCCTTACAGTATTTCTAAAGGCGCGAACGCCACAAACATTTTCTTTTCGCCCGCGGTTTCAAAGCGCACCACGGCGATCTTTTCCTCGCCCTCGCCGTTGGTCGAGATGATCTGACCGCGGCCGAACTTCGGGTGCGAGACGACGGTGCCCGCCGAAAAAGCCGACGGCACATGCGCCGCTTTCTTATTCAAATCGGGCACGGCGGACGGCATGCTGACGCGCCCCTGAGCCGCGAACGAATACGGGCTCTGGCTGACCGGTTCGTGGGAGAAATACGGCGGGGGCTGCCTTTTCACGCCCGCGGGCTCCATGCACCCCTCGGGAATCTCCTCTAAAAATCGCGAGCGTTTGCACGGGACCCGTTCAAAGTTCGCGCCCATGCGCACATAGCGCGTGGTGCTCCATGTGAGGTATAGCCGCTTTTTCGCGCGCGTCATGCCCACATAGCAAAGCCGCCGCTCCTCCTCCACATCGCCGTCCATCAGGCTCATCTGGTGTGGCAGCAGCCCCTCCTGCAGGCCCACGATGAACACGACGGGAAATTCGAGGCCCTTGGCGCTGTGCAGCGTCATCAGCGTGATCTTGTCGTCCTCGTCGCCCACGGCGTCCACGTCCGAAATGAGCGCACTGCGCTCCAGAAATGCGGCCAGCGTGTGCGGCGCCGGCATATCGCGCTCAAAATCCGATACGCTCTTGAAAAATTCCTCGACGTTGAGCAGCCGCATGCGGCCTTCGGGCGTCGTATCATTGAGCATCATCGTGCGCAGACCCGAGTCCTCGAACACGCGCTCCACAATCTGAAGCACACCTGAAGAGTCCACCTCAAGACGGATATCCTGCAGCATGCCGCAGAAGTCGGTCAGCGATTCGGCGGCCTTTTTGGACATGCCCTCGGGCTCGGTGCAAATATCGCAGAGTGAACGGTGCTGCGCCTGAGCCGCCGCATATAGTTTGCCCAGAGACACATCGCCGATACCGCGCTTGGGCACGCCGATCGCGCGCATAAAGCAAAGGTCGGCATCGGGGTTGCAGAGCAAATTTAAATAGGCGAGCAGATCCTTGATCTCCTTGCGCTCGTAAAAGCTTTGGCCGCCGTATATCACATATGGCACGCCGCGCTCCTTGAGCTTGTTCTCCAGCACGCGTGACTGGCTGTTCACGCGGTAAAGCACGGCGATATCGCTTGCGGTGTATTTGCCCTCGCGCAGCAGGCTCGCTGTTTTTTCGGCCACAAACTGTGCTTCCTCAAGGTCGCTCTCCGCTTCGAATTCGAGCGGCTTCTGGCCCGTTTTGTTGCTAGACCAAAGCTCCTTGCCCATGCGGCCGCTGTTGTGACGGATCACGCCGTTGGCGGCGTCGAGTATGCTCTGGTGCGAGCGGTAGTTCTGCTCGAGCCGAATCACGTGAGCGCCCGGAAAGTCCTTATCGAAGCCGAGTATGTTGCTGATGTCCGCGCCGCGCCAGCCGTAAATCGATTGGTCGTCGTCGCCTACCACGAATATGTTGCCGGTGCCCTTCGCGAGCAGCTGAACGATGCTGTACTGCACCGAGTTGGTGTCCTGATACTCATCCACCATGATATAGCGGAACCGGCGGCGGTATTTTTCCAGCACGTCCGGATATTCCTCGAACAGATGCAACGTTTTTAACAGCAGGTCATCAAAATCCATCGCGTTGTCGGCGCGGAGCCTGTCCTCATAGCGCGCGTAGACCCATCCCGAATATTTTACGGCATCGCCTTCGCCGTAGACCTCCTTGAAACGCGCAGGGCTCACGCCCGCGTTTTTCGCGCGGCTGATCATGTACCTCACGGTGCGCGGCTCGACGGCCTCCTTGCTGACGTCAAGGTTCTTTAAAATCTCCTTGACCACGGTCATCGCGTCGCCCGCGTCGTAGATTGTGAAGCTGCTCGAATACCCGAGAACCTCGCCTTCGATGCGCAGCAACCTTGCGCAAAGCGCGTGAAACGTCATCACCCACATGTCGCCTGAGTCGGGGACGAGCGCCGCGATGCGCGATTTCATCTCCGCCGCGGCTTTGTTGGTGAATGTGAGCGCGAGAATATGAAAGGGCGATACGCCCTGCTCAATCAGGTAAGCCGCACGCGTGGTCAGCACGCGGGTTTTGCCGCTGCCGGCGCCCGCAAGCACAAGCACCGCGCCCTCCGTGGTGATCACGGCTTCGCGCTGCGGTTCGTTCAAGCTGGTAAAATCCATCAATCCTCCTTAATTGCTTTAAGCCTTTTAATCGCGAGCCGGTAGCCGCCCGTGCCGTAATTAAGGCAACGGTTCACGCGGCTGATCGTGGCCGTGCTCGCGCCTGTTGTTTCGGAAATGTCGTGGCAGGTATGCTTATCGCTGAGCAGCTCCGCCACTTTAAAGCGCTGCGCCATGGATGTGAGCTCGGATATCGTACCAAGATCCTCGAAGAACATGTAGCATTCCTCGGGGGTTTTGAGTGTGAGCACCGCGGCAAACAGCCTGTCCATATCGTCGGATCTGAGATTGGATTGGTACATAACCGTCCCTCCAAAATTTACTTTACAGAATTCCTCAGCGTATCGAGCCCTTCAATACGCACCTCGATGGTATCGCCGCGCCGCATGGGGCCGATGCCCTCGGGTGTGCCGGTGGCGATAATATCGCCGGGCAGCAGCGTCATGCATGCGCTGATGAAACTGATCAGCGTCGGGATATCAAAAAGCATATTGTCAAGCGTGCTGTCCTGACACACTTTTCCGTTGAGCACGCTTTGTATGCGTTTGCCCGCAGGTATAAATTCGGTATCGATGCCGGGGCCGACGGGGCAGAACGTATCGAACGATTTGGCGCGTGTCCACTGTCCGTCCAGCTTCTGCAGATCGCGCGCCGTCACATCGTTGAGCGCGGTATAACCGAAAATACAGTCTTTCGCCTCAAGCGGCGTCACGTTTTTGCACTTTTTGCCGATGACCACGGCAAGCTCCGCCTCATAGTCCACGCGCTCAGAGATTGCGGGGTATTCAATGGCATCCCCGTGCGCAATCAACGCGGTCAACGGTTTTAAGAAAAGCACGGGATTCTCCGCGAGCTTATCATGGAGCTCCAGCGCGTGCCTCGCGTAATTGAGCCCCACGGCCACGATCTTTGTGGGTTCGCAGGGAACGAGCAAGCTGACTTCGTTCGGCGAAATGGTTTCTCCCGTGAAAGAGAAATACTCATAAGGCGCGCCTGACAGGCGTCTTAATGCGCCGCCGTCCTGCGCCGCGTAGAAAACCTCACCGTTTTTTTGTGCCCGCACGATTTTCATAGGCTGATTTTCCTTTCAAACGTCTTGACTCATTTTATCACATCAGCCCGCTGTCACCAAGTGCTTAAATCTGCAAACCCGCAAGAAAACGGTGGATTTTGACATCGAAAAGGCGCAGGTGTATAATACAAAAAAAGCCGCTTGAGAGGTTTTTGATGAAAAAATCAGTCGTCACATTTCTGGTTTTTATAATCTGTACCGTGCTTTTTCTTCCTGTGACGCAGGCGAATGCCATGCCGTATTTTGAGGACGCCACGGTGATCGGCGACGAGGTCAATATGCGCATGCGGCCCTCCACAGAATCTCCCGTCGTGATGAAGCTCGAGCAGGGCGCGCGCATCGGTGTTTTCTGCGAAGAGACAGAGGGCTGGTATCGCATCATCTACGGCAACTACCGTGGCTACATCAGCGCTGAATACGTGTTTTTACCGTCCACCGACTATATGGTGGCGCATGTGCTGGAAGGGGGCCTGAAGCTGCGGCAGAACCCCGGGACCTACAGCAACGCGGTGGCGGAGCTCGATGAGGGAACGGGTGTCACGATCAAGAACATCTCGGGAGACTGGTATTTCGTGGAGGTGCCGGGCGAGGACGGGACAAGCGTTCAAACGGGCTTCGTCCATAAGGATTTTGTGAAGCTCAGCAAATCGAAAACGGCCAGCAATATGATCAAGCTCGGAATGGAAGGCGCCGAGGTCAGGAACGTGCAGCAGCAGCTGCGCAAGCGCAATTTCATGATCGCTCCCGCGACGGGGTATTTCGGCGATGTGACGGAGGGCGCGGTCAAGGCGTTTCAGCGCAAGGCGGGGCTCGATGCGGACGGGATTATCGGCGCGGAAACGTATGAGCTGCTTTTCGGTGATAACGACATCACCACCACGACATCCGAGCTATTCGGCATCACGGGCGAGGTCAAGCTCTCCACATGGGACGATATCGCCAAGGTGTTCAAGAAAGGGACCAAGGCGCTGGTCACTGATGTCAAATCCGGCCGGCAGTTCTGGGTAACCCGTTTCGGCGGCTGGTGGCATGCGGACTGCGAGCCGGTCTCCGCGAAGGATACCGCCATCATGAAGGAATGCTACGGCGGCAAGTGGTCGTGGGACAGGCATCCGATATGGGTGACGATCGGCAGCGTGACTTACGCCGCGTCCCAGCACGGCATGCCGCACATGGTGAACCCGGTTCCCGATAACGATTTTGACGGGCATTTTTGCATCCACTTCAAGGATTCCAAGGTGCATGAGACCGGCAAGGAGTGCCCGAGGCATCAGTATTGTGTCCAGTATGCGTACGACAAAGCGCATTAAACGCTGAAGAAACGGCCTTCTTTTGCGCGCAGGCGCCAAGGAAGGCTTTTTGTTTATATTGTTTTGAGCCGAATAATAGTCGCTGATGCCGACATATTTATATAAGTAAACGCTGATTGTTTACATGAGTAGTGCTTTTTTGGAGGATGATTATGAGAAAGACGCAAGCCTTGCTGCTGGCTCTCGTGGTGTGCATCGTTTCAGTTCTGACAACCTTTTTTATTGTCACAGCGAGATATGAAAAAGGCAAAGAGGGAGAACTGCCGTTGACGGAGTTTCTTCGCGTCGAACAGGAGATTCAGGATAAATACCTGCGCGATTTTGATATGAAGAATGTGCAGTATGCGGGCCTCAAGGCGATGGTGGCGGCTCTTGGGGACCCGTACAGCGTTTACTATACGCCCGAGGAATTCAAATCGTTCCAGCAGAATTCGTCGGGTGAATACTACGGCGTCGGCATGGGCATCGGTATCGACGATGTGACCGGACTCGCCGTGGTCTCGTACTTTTTGGAAGACTCAGCCGCCAAGGAAGCGGGCATCGAAGTCGGCGATCTGATCGTCTCGATCAATGGGGAAGACGTGACGAAGAATACGCTGCAGGAGATACGCGTCAAATGCATCGGCGACGACGGCACGCCGATCACGATCGGCGTGAAGCGCGGCGAAGACGTGCTTGAGTTCACGATGAACAGAAAGTCCGTCGAGCTTGATATGGTCGCGTATAAAATGCTCGACGACGGCATCGGCTATATGCAGATAAAGCAGTTCAGCGGCAACTGCGAGGCGCTGTTTAATGAGGGTATGGATTATTTTGTGGAACAGGGCGCGAAAGGCATCGTGTTTGATTTGCGCAACAACCCGGGCGGTTATTTATCGACGGTGGTGAGCATGCTCGACAGGCTTCTGCCCGAGGGAACGATCGTGTACACCGAGGATAAATACGGCAACCGCGATGTCAAAACGAGCGACGCGGATTCCATGTCGATTCCGATGGTGCTGCTGGTTAATCAAAATACGGCGTCGGCTTCCGAGATTTTTGCGGGCGCGATTCAGGACTATGACTGGGGCGAAGTGGTCGGGACGCGCACATACGGCAAAGGCGTTGTGCAGATCGTGATACCGATTGAATCGACGGGCGGCGGGCTGAAGATCACGTCATCCGAGTACTTCACGCCCAAGGGACGCAGCATTGACGGCAACGGCGTGTATCCGGACGATTATGTGGAGCTCAAGGCGGACGCCACCGAGGATACGCAGCTTCAGGAGGGCCTTAAAGATCTGGCTGCGCTGATCGGCGAAGAGAGCACACCGTGAGGTGTTGACAGTACACCGTCAGGTGTTGACAAGATTTCCTTGTGTTGCGGCTCGTTCGCTGATAAAATAATAAAGCTGATACAAAGCAGGCCGGAGCCCAAGAGGTCCGGCTTGTTTTGGCGGTTTAGACAGCAGGAAATGCACGTTTCCTTGCGGGAGGAATAGCATGTATGATGTGATTATCGTCGGCGCGGGCCCTGCCGGGCTGACAGCTGGCCTCTACGCCGGACGCGCGGGCTTGTCGGCGCTGATTCTCGAAAGGGTTTTTGCCGGCGGACAGATCACGCGGACGCTGATGGTGGAGAACTATCCGGGATTTCCCGATGGCATAGAAGGCCTTGATTTAAGCTTTAAATTCAAGGAGCAGGCCGAGCGCCACGGCGCGGTGATCGAAACGGCCGAGGTGACGGGCTACGACCTTGAGGGCGAAGAGAAAAAGGTCATCACGGCGGACAGAATATTCAGCGCGAAATCGGTGATACTCGCGATGGGCGCTTCATATAAGACGCTGGGGCTGCAAAGCGAACGGCGGCTTTCAGGCTCGGGCGTGTCGTACTGCGCAACATGCGACGGCGCTTTTTTCAAGCAGAAGCAGGTGGCTGTGATCGGCGGCGGCGATACCGCAATTGAAGATGCGCTTTATCTTGCGAATTTTGCGAGCCATGTGTACGTGGTGCACCGCCGCGATGAGCTGCGCGCGCAAAAGGTGCTGCAGCGCGCCGCGCTGCAAAACGAGAGGATCGAGTTCGTCTGGAACAACGAGGTGGACGCGATTGAGGGCGACGCGTTTGTGACGGGTGTGCGCGTGCGCAACAACAAAACGCAGGAGCTTCGGACGCTCGCCGTATCCGGCGTGTTTGTCGCGATCGGCATCGTGCCGCACAGCGACGATGTGAGAGAACTTGTCAAAACGGATGATTTTGGATATATTGTCACGGACGAGGCGATGCACACGAGTCTGTCCGGCGTTTTTGCGGCCGGAGATATTGTGGCAAAGCCGCTTCGCCAGGTGGTGACGGCGGCGGCGGACGGCGCTGTCGCGATTTATTCGGCGCTCAGTTACTTAAGAGAACATAAATAGGACTATACCAATTTGCACATTGGTATAACCCGGACTATAATACAAAAGGTCCGGAACACGGAGGACATATGGCAAGACTGTTTGGAACGGACGGAGTTAGAGGCATCGCGAATGAAAAGCTCACATGCGAGCTCGCATTCAAGCTCGGGCAGGCCGGAGCATCTGTGCTGACGAGCGAGGTGCACAAGGCGCGTATATTGATCGGCCGCGACACGCGGATCTCGGGCGAAATGCTTGAGGCGGCGCTCGTGGCGGGCATCTGCTCGGTGGGCGCGGAAGCGCTCGTGGCGGGTGTGATCCCGACTTCGGGCGTGGCGTTTCTCACGCGCAACTACGACGCGGATGCGGGCATTGTGATATCGGCCTCTCACAACTCGGCTGAATACAACGGCATCAAGTTCTTCGATTCGCAGGGCAAAAAGCTGCCCGACGAGGTGGAAGACCGCATTGAGGATATCATACTGAACGGCAGCGAAGAGATACCGCTCAAAACGGGCATTGACGTGGGCCGCCGCGTGAAGGCGGTGAACGCCGTCACGGAGTATAAGGAATTTTTGCTCTCGACGACGGAGACAAATCTGCGCGGGCTCAAGATCGTGCTCGACTGCGCGCACGGCGCGGCGTCTGCCGTGGCGCCGCGGGCGTTCAGCGAGCTCGGCGCCAATGTGGTGCCGTATTACAATACGCCGGACGGCATCAACATCAACGACAACTGCGGCTCGACGCACCCGGGCAAGCTCACGCAGCTCGTGGCGGAGCTCGGGGCTGATATGGGGCTTGCGTTTGACGGCGACGCCGACAGGCTGATCGCGGTGGATGAACATGGCGTCATTGTGGACGGCGACCAGATCATGGCGGTCTGCGCGATTGATCTGAAGCAGCGCGGCCTGCTGAAAGCCGATACGCTGGTCTGCACCGTGATGAGCAACTTAGGGCTCGATATCGCGATGAAAAAAGCGGGCATCAAAACGGTCAAGACGCGCGTGGGCGACAGGTACGTGCTCGAAGAGATGCAGAAAAGCAGCTATGCGCTCGGCGGCGAGCAGTCCGGCCATATCATATTCCTCGACCACAATTCGACGGGCGACGGGATACTGACGGGAATACAGCTCGCGTCCATCGTCATGCGCAGCGGCAAGACGCTCTCCAAGCTCGCGGACACGGTGACCATACTGCCGCAGGTGCTTGTGAACGCGTCTGTGAAGGACGAATATAAAGAGCATATCATGGAAGATGAGCAGGTCAAAAAGCGTATCGACGCGCTCGAAAAGCTTTTTGAGGGAAACGGCCGCGTGCTGATTCGTCCTTCGGGCACCGAGCCGCTCGTCCGCGTGATGATAGAAGGACTTGATAAAAAAGAAATCGAACGCCAGGCGGTGGATATGGTGAAGCTCATAGAAAGCCGCCTCGCGTAATACGCCTCAATGACGCTTACGTCATTGAGGTAAGCATCAGGAGGCTTTACTATGTGCGGAATCGTGGGGTATGTGGGCGGCAAAGACGTTGTCCCCATGCTGCTTAATGGACTCAGCAAACTCGAGTACAGAGGTTATGACAGCGCCGGTGTGGCGATCGTGTCGGGCGGCGCTTTGAAAGTGCACAAAACAAAAGGGCGGCTCAGCGCGCTGCGCAGCCTGATGAAAGGCTGCAAAGCGATGGACGCGGTGGGCATCGGGCATACGCGCTGGGCGACCCACGGCGAACCCTCATTTGAAAATTCACATCCGCATACCAACTGCGCGGGCGATATCGCGGTCGTGCATAACGGCATTATCGAAAACTATGTCAAGCTTAAAAAATGGCTGCAGGAGGAAGGCGCCGTGTTCGTTTCCGAGACGGACACCGAGGTTGTCGCGCACCTGATCAACCATTTTTATGACGGCGATCTGCTCGCCGCCGTGCAGGCTGCGATCGCGCATCTGGAGGGCTCTTACGCGCTCGGCGTGGTCTCGCAGAATCATCCCGACAGGATCATTGCGGCGCGGAAGGACAGCCCGCTCGTGGTGGGCATCGGCACTGATGAGAACATGATTGCGTCGGATATTCCGGCGCTGCTCGAATACACGCGCGACGTGATTTTCCTTGAAGACAAGGAGATCGCGGTGCTGGAGCGCGGCGGCGTCAGCATATTTGACGAATACGGCAAGGCCGTGAGCCGCGACGTTTACCATGTGGACTGGGACGCGGCGCAGGCCGAAAAGGGCGGCTTTGAGCATTTCATGATCAAGGAGATCCACGAGGAGCCGCGCGTGATGGCCGATACGCTGATGTCGCGCTATAAGGACGGCTTGATCGACCTAAGTGACATCGGCATCGACGAGAAACTTGTGAGCGGCATCACCAAGGTGGGCATTATCGCGTGCGGCACGGCATACCACGCGGGCATGGTGGGCAAGTATATCATTGAGAGGCTAGCGCGCATACCGGTGGAAACGGAGATCGCCTCCGAGTTCCGTTACCGCGACCCGCTGATCGTCCCCGGTCAGCTTGTGATTATCATCAGCCAGTCGGGAGAAACGGCGGACACGCTGGCCGCGATGCGCGAGGCCAAGAAACGCGGCGCGAAAATCGCGGCGATCGTCAACGTGGTGGGCAGCACGATATCACGCGAGGCGGACGCCGTGCTGTATACGCACGCGGGGCCGGAGATCGCGGTGGCTTCCACCAAGGCGTATAACACGCAGCTTGTCGCGATCTATATGATCGCGTTGGAGCTCGGGCGGCTGTCCGGCAAGCTCAAAACGGAAGAGTACACGCGCTATGTGGAAGGGCTCAAAAACATCCCCGAAACGATGAACGCCGTGCTGCAAACGAAGGATCAGCTTGCGCGGTTCGCGTCGCGCCAGTTCAGCCAGAGCAGCGTGTTTTATATCGGCCGCGGGCTCGATTATGTGCTCTCGATGGAAGCGTCACTTAAGCTCAAGGAGATATCGTATATCCATTCCGAGGCGTATGCGGCGGGCGAGCTCAAGCACGGCACCATCGCGCTGATTGAAGACGGCACGCTGGTGGTGGCGATCGCGATGCAGCGCAAGCTGTTTGATAAGACGGTGAGCAACATTAAGGAAGTGAAGGCGCGCGGCGCGCATGTGCTTGCGGTGTGCTTTGAGGGCAGCGACATGCCGGAGGATATTGCGGACGAGGTGTTGTATCTGCCTGAGGCGGATGATATTTTCGCGCCGATGCTCGCGGTGACGCCGATGCAGCTATTCGCCTATTATATGACGGTGGAGAAGGGCTTCGACGTGGATAAGCCGAGGAATTTGGCAAAATCGGTGACGGTTGAGTAGAATCACAGATAGAATAGTGACTATATATATTAAATAAAGTATGATACAGACTATTATTGTCAATAATCGCATATTTAGTAGAAACATGTGTTAAGATGACCCTTGATATTGTATGTGCAAGGGTTTTTCTTTTATGCGTATTAGCCCGGGAATTAACGGGAGCTTCAAGCCGAAAAGCTCGAATAAAGGGTATATATTGACGGGAAGAGTGCATCACCTCCCGTCTGAGAGTGTGATCGATATTCCCCGCTTTGTATATTTATCAAGGGTTTCAACGGGCAGACTACTATCTGTTAGTATGGAAGTGACAGCATCGATTGCACAAATATGGGCAAACGCGCGGGCTTCAAATTTCGTGTGATCCAAGAGCATGACAGATGTCTGTGCATTTTCTATCATTTTTCTCTTTATAGAAATTTCGTAAGGGTTGTAATCCATATACCCCCTATCGATATCAATGGCATCGGCACTAACAAAGGCTTTTTTTACGAAATATTGATTTAAAAGCGCGATAGTATGAGTATCTGCAAGCGTTACGGAACCTTTGCGTAATTCTCCGCCTGCGACAATTAATCTATTCTGCGTGGGAGCAATTTTCAACGCTATCAGTAAATCATATGTGATGATGGTAAGATCGTCAAACTTATCAAGCATAGAGGCTAACTCTAATGTAGTGGTTCCAGCATTAAGAAAGATGGTATCTCCAGGCTCAATAAGTTCTAGTGCGGCTTTCGCGATTTGCTGCTTTTCATTCGAATGCATTTTTTGCCGGACGATGAGTGGAATATCATCTGCTCTCGCGTGTTCGATTTTTTTTGCACCGCCATGGGTGCGGATCAATAAGCCGTCTCGATCCATCTGTTCAATATCGCGGCGAATTGTTGAACGAGAAGCTCCTGTTGTGGACATGAGATCACTCATGTCCACAATCCCTCGCTCATTTACCAAAGATAAAATTAATTCTTGTCGTCTTGCAGGCATCAAAATCTGTTCACCTTAAAATCCTTATCTATCCTGTAGATTGTAGAGCTCACCAAGTCCGCAAGAGACAAAAGATCATTAAGGCAAGCCATTTCTACTGGTGTATGTGTATATCTAGCGGGAAAACCAACATCAAGTGCGGCAACGCCTTGGCATTCCATCTGCACATAGGATAAATCGGTCAAAAGACCAATTCCCGCAAAACGCTGAAGGGGGATGTTGTGAATCTCTGCGGTTTCTTTTATAAGCCGATACAATGGTTCATGTGCAAGAGTACCATTTAGAGTACCTCTGCCATGAAAACTATAAAGGTTTGCTACGGGGCCGTCGCCAAGTTTAGTTTCGTAGCGCTGGGCCAAATCATGGGTATCTCCGGATAAAGTGACATCCAAAGCGAACGCTATATCAGGTTTTATTTCGCGTGCGGCGAACACGGCTCCGCGTATATTAAACTCTTCCCATACTGTGCCGACAAGGAATGTATCCGCTTCAGGCGCTTTTTGGCCAAGGGATTTTGCTATTTCAACAAGACAGGCGCAGGAACCGCGGTTATCGATTGCGGTCCCACAGACGTTGCCGTTTTTCAATTCTGTAAAAGAAGGGCGATAAATTGCTGGGCAGCCAACAAAGATGCCCAACGCCTCGACTTCTGACCGGCTTTTCGCGCCTATGTCTATAAATAATGAAGTAATAAGGTCAACCTTATACTTTTCGTCAGCCGATGTCGCATGATGAGCTTTTGGTCCAATGACTCCGTCAATCCAATCTCCATTTTCGGTTCTGGTTGATACATTTAAACCCGGCAGTACTTTTTCTGGAACACCGCCCATCCTGTCTACTTGAATAAAACCATCGTTTTCAATTTTCCTGACTATGAAACCTAGCTGGTCCATATGAGCAAAAACCATAACCCGCGGTGCCTGACTGTTTGTTCCTTTAAAATGTGCAATCACGTTGCCCATGCGGCTGATCTTCACATCGTTTGTATATTTCTCAAATTTGTTTTTTAATGCATAAGCCATTTCGGATTCATATCCTGAGGGTGCATGCAAAAGCATAAATTCTCTGAGCGTGTCTTTCATAATATCTTATTCTCCCTGCTTATTTCGCCATCATGATGTCAAACTGCGTAAAATAATTATAATATTTGATTACATAGAAGTCAATAATAAAACGAATAAAAATGGACAAAAATGAACAATAGTGATGAATAGTTGTTTGATCCGCGAAATAACGTTGACAATGTGAACGAAAATGAATATAATTGACCCATCCTGAAGAGAAATCAAGTCGCTGTGCTCATGTTTTCGTTTAAGAGTTTAGTTCTTGTAGATTGGTTAAGGATATATTTGAACAGGAAAGGTGAGAAAATGAAATATTTAATCGCTCATGATATTGGAACAACGGCTGACAAGGCAACTCTTTTCGACATAGAAGGCAATATGATCAAAAGCGTCTCCGAGCCTTATAAGACCCACTACTTTAACGATGTCTGTGCTGAACAGAATCCTGAAGACTGGTGGTATGCTGTTTGCCAATCAACCAAATTGCTGACCGCGCAAATTGACCCGAAAGATGTTAAGGCTGTATCTTTTAGCGGACAGATGCAAGGGCTTTTATGCGTGGATAAGCAGGGGCGGCCTTTACGACCTTTTATAATTTGGGCTGATGTTCGTGCATCTTTGGAAGCGAACCAACTTGCAGACCGTATTTCGGCTCGCCGGCTTTATATCACAACAGGCCACCCGCTTAATAGCTCTTACACCTTGGAAAAGCTCATGTGGATAAAATCACACGAGCCGGAAGTTTACAGGAACACATATAAAATACTTTCTGCTAAGGATTATATTGTTTATCGCATGACGGGCAGATTCTATATGGACTATTCAAATGCGAGTGCAACAAATGCCATGGATATAAACGAATTCAAATGGTCCAATGAAATATTAAAGGCGGCGGATATAGACGGTGACCTTTTTCCTGAGCTGACGGTAGCAGTCACGGTGGCAGGAGAAGTTAATGACAGAATTGCGGAAGAGACGGGTTTGGCCAAAGGAACACCAGTTGTGGTCGGCGGAGGTGATGGGCAATGCGCATCAGTCGGCGCAGGCTCTGTGAGTGAAGGTAAGGCTTATATATCGGCAGGCACTTCGGCATGGGTGTCAGTATCGTCCCAGAAGGCTGTGTTTGATGATGCCATGACGATTACAAATTTTGCACATGTGGTACCGGGGATGGTTTGTCCGAGCGGGACAATGCAGACTGCAGGGTCTGCGCTGCAATGGGCAAAGGAAAATTTGTTTCAACGGGAGCGATACAGTTCGGAACAATACGGTCTGAATCCTTACGCGGTTATTGACACCCTGATAAAAAATGCTTCTGCTGGAGCGAATGGGTTGATATTCCTCCCATATTTAATGGGAGAGCGTGCGCCAAGATGGAATCCAAAAGCAAAGGGTTCCTTTATTGGGCTCAAACTGACTCATACAAGCGGTGACATCTTCAGAAGCATAATAGAAGGTATCGCTATGAACCTTGATATTATATTAGGCACACTCAAAAAAGAGATAACCATCGACGAACTGGGTATCATCGGAGGAATGGCAAAGGGTGATATTGTATGCGGCATTATGGCAAGTGTCATGGGGCTGCCCATAAGACGATTAAAAAATATGGACGAGGTCGCTTCAATGGGCGCGGCTGTTATCGCCGGTGTGGGCGCGGGCGTATTTCGTGATTTTTCAGCAATAGATGTATTCATGGATACAGACAAAATTATGAAACCTGATACTGAGGAAGAAAAAATATATAAGAGCTTAAAGGTGATATTTGATGATGCATATTATGCATTGATCAATATTTTCGATAAGCTTTCGGTTTTTAATCAATGAGCATACGAATACTGCCATCGATTGCATCGGCAAATATGCTGGAGCTCAGCAATGCTCTTATGCTCACCCGAGATGCCGTCCATATAGATATAGAAGACGGCCATTTTGTACCCAATATCACATTTGGTATGAAAACGGTAAAAGCCATATGCGCAGCCGCGGCCGGTAAAGAAATAGATGTTCATCTTCTTGTTACAAATCCTATGGATTATCTTGAGGATTTGGCAGAGCTGGGTGTATACGCTGTTTGTGCCCATATTGAAGCCTTACCATATCCACTACAGTTTATTAATAGAGCAAAAGCGTTATGGATGAAGGCGGGATTGGCGCTGAACATCACAACACCGCTCGAACATATACAAAATATCATTAAAGATTTAGATTATGTGCTTCTTATGACCGCCGAGCCTGATGATAAAGGATGTTCCTTATATCAGCCGGCTCTACAAAAAGCGATGGATTTTGCAAGGGGTGGGCTGCTTCCTGTCATTGCTGACGGTGGTCTTGATGAAAAAGCTGTAGCTATGTTGGAAGCAGCTGGTGTTTATGCAGCAGTACTTGGCAGAAATTATTTTGGAAAAGGAGAATGATATGACATTAGCAAAAATTGATGACTTGAAAAAGATGGCCAATCAAATCAGAATTGACACCATTGATCAGGTATATCAAGCAAAATCAGGACATCCTGGCGGTAGCTTATCTGCTGCTGACTTGTTGGCGGCGCTTTACTTTTATAAGCTTAATGTTAAGCCGGAGATGCCACAATGGGAGGATCGAGATAGATTCATTTTAAGCAAAGGACATGCCAGCCCCGCTTATTATTCTGCGTTGGCCAGGAAGGGATTTTTTAGTGCTGACCGGCTTGTGAATTTCCGCTCTGTAAAAGACTATCTTGAAGGTGCGCCTTCTATAAAACTGGAGGGCGTCGATATGTCTGCCGGACCTTTGGGCCAAGGTATGTCTGTGGCTGTGGGTATGGCTCTTGGTGGCCGACTGCAAAAAAAGCAATTTAAAACATACTGCATGGTTGGCGACGGTGAAATGCAGGAAGGCCAGATATGGGA
This sequence comes from Bacillota bacterium, assembly GCA_023461435.1. GTDB lineage: Bacteria > Bacillota > Clostridia > Christensenellales > SZUA-584 > SZUA-584. Next base: position 38,813 of record JAEYLC010000008.1, on the reverse strand, counting down.
AGCTCTCATGACGGCGGCAAAATATAGGCTTGGGAATCTTATTGGGATACTTGACAATAATCATATTCAAATGTGCGGAACAAATGATTGCGTGATGCCGCTTGGAGATATCTCGGCAAAACTCACTGCTTTTGGCTGGAAAGTCATAAATATTGATGGACATAATATGCACCGGATCGTTGATGCCTTGAATGAAATAGATGACAATCCGGAGGGCCTCCCCACAATGATCATTGCCAATACTGTAAAGGGGAAGGGTGTTTCTTTCATGGAAGATACACACAAATGGCATGGCGCTGTGCCGACAGATGAACAGTATGCGGCTGCGATGAAGGAATTGGGAGGTGGTTCAAATGAGTAAGGCGAATCGTATTGCCATGGGAGAGACTGTTCTGGAATTGGCAAAAAAGGATGAAAGAATTGTGATAGTTGAAGCTGACATGTCCGGATCGGTGAATTTCGGTCCGTTCATCGAGGCGTTTCCGGATAGGCACTTTGACTGCGGTATAGCGGAGCAGGACATGGTTGGTGTGGCGGCGGGATTGTCAACATGCGGCTTTATTCCGTTTGTGGCAAGTTTTGCGGTATTTGCGAGCATGAGGGCGCTGGATCAAGTGCGTAATTCACTGTGCTATAATCGTTTCAAAGCTGTTGTTGTGGGCTCTCATGCCGGTTTGGAAACAGGCCCGGACGGCGCGACGCATCAGGCGATAGAGGATATTGCGATTATGCGTGCCTTGCCGGGAATGACCGTGTTGGTCCCGTCAACGCCTTACATGACAAAAAAGCTAACAGAAGAATCGGCTTATTGCAGCGGTCCGGTATATCTGAGGCTCGGCAGGGATTCGATGGATGAACTATATGATCAATGTGAGTTCCCGATAGGCGGCAGCAAAACATTGATAGAAGGCTCGGATGTGACAATCATGGCTGCGGGTACAATGGTACATTTTGCAATGGCGGGGGCTGAAGCACTTAAAACCCGCGGTGTCAATGCACGCGTCGTTGATATGTACAGCATCAAACCGATTGATAAAGAAGCTGTGCTTCGCGCTGCAAAGGAAACGAAATGTATTGTTACGGTTGAGGATCACAGCATTATCGGAGGCCTTGGAGGCGCTGTGTGTGAGATTATTGCCGAAAGCGGTTTTGGGAAGGCTGTTCGTTTGGGTGTAAAAGATATTATGGGCAAATCGGGCAAATCTTCGGATCTATTCAAGATGTATGGATTGACGGCCCAAAATATTTATGATGCGGTGTTGGCGGCAATTTGATAGCGTAGGACCATATCAAGAGAATTATTTTGTATTACTGAAGTTAGCTGAGTTCAATGGCTAACTTCAGTTTTTTAGTTCGTATCATCACCACCCGATTCCCCCTGTTATCATCAATTGAGTTAAAAAGAGAGACGAATATTATGGATCCTCTAGGTGTTTTTTGAGATTTACAGTAAAATTTCTTAGAGCATATTTACCATGTTTTTTGGGGGATATAAGAGCCTTTTTGCGTATGCAAATCCTTCGGCGGCTCCTTCTTCACTGCAGTGAGGCAATATGTAATCTGCAACCGATTTTAGAGGCTCGGTTGCATTTCCAACTGCAAAAGAAGTGCCGGCCAACTGAAGCATTTCCATGTCGTTCTGAGCGTCTCCCATTGCAACAAAGTTTTGCAGAGGGATATTAAGCAAGCGTGAAAGGACTCGGATTGCGATGCCTTTCCCTGCTTTGCTGGAAACAACTTCGGCAAAATGATGGCTTGAAAAAGAAAAATTATAGATTTCATTAGTAAAATAGGTGTCTCTTAATTGCTCAATTCTTTCGTGTTCGCCGCAAAAATTCAGCTTTAATAGGTTTCCGCTGATTTCTTTACTACAGAAGCGGTGATCACACTCCTGGGGAATGCCTTTTTTCCATAGCATTTCGTTTTCGTTCAGAATATATATACCCATATCAGAAAAAGCAAGCAGAGATATATCAGGAAAAGTGATAACGATTTCTTTTGCAATTTCTAAGATGCCGTGCGAAAGGGGACAAGTCCATAACTGCTGCTCTTTATTAAAATCGTATATCATTGTGCCGCCGTAAAGTATGCTCGGCGCATTTACATGCAAATCCTTTGCAATGTCTTTTGAGGAAACAATCGCGCGGCCTGTTGCCAACGCAAGCTTTCCCCCGCGGGAAACAAAGTCCCGCGCGCTTTCAATCACTTTGTTTGCAATCCCGGTGCACCTATAATCAAGCGTACCGTCTACATCTGTCACAAAAACAATGCGACCCATATATCCTAATCCCTTAAAAAATCAATCTGCAATTAAAACTTCAACGCCTCTGTCTTCAAGCCGGTTCTTGTCAATTTCTTTGATTTTGTCGATAACCAATTTGTTGATTGAAGAGACATCACAAAGAAAGAAGAATACGCGTCTGCTAAACTTGCTGCTATCTGTCACAACGATTATTTCGTCGGCTGAATCCATAATCGCTCTTTTGATGCCCACTTCCTCCATGGTTCTGTTTGAGATTCCAAACTCAAAATCGATCGCATCACAGCCAAGAAAGGTTTTGTTCACATGAACCTTTCTGTAGAAATCTACCGTTTGATTTCCTGTCAGTGTATAGACAGATTTGTCAAGGACGCCCCCCGATACGATTAGATTAATATTGTTTTTATGAATGGATTCCGTTGCAATATTGATATCATGAGTCAATGCCGTCACTTCTTTAGCTTCCACACTTTTGGCGACCTCCAGCGTGGTTGAACCAGAATCAAGGATGATAATATCTTTATCCTCAATCAGACTGGCAGCCAGTCGCCCAATTCTTTTCTTTTCTTCAATGTTAATGACGGATTTATTCGCAAACGGTATTTCGTGAGATAAGCTGCTATCAAGCGCCATGACTCCGCCATGCGTTTTGATGATCAGTCCCTTTTCGCTTATCGCGCTAATATCTCGTCTTACCGTGACTTTGGAAACCCCAAGCTCATCGGCCAGCTGATCTATTGTTGCTTTCTTCTTTTTGTTGATATATTGCAGCAGCTTGTCTTGACGTTCAATTTGAAACATATAATTACCTCAAAAATTACTATTTAAGTAGTGCAATTAGCAACGATGCACCAGTGTTGCTATATATTATTATAACTTGACGGCGTTTTTCGTCAAGAGCATTTGTGATTATTTATATTCCATATGTGATTGTTCTGGTTGCTAAAACGATACAAACAGCCAGGAATATAATAGAATTAACAATTAAATACCAACAAACTATAGAGTTCGAGTCTATCAAGATCTCCTAATGATTATTAATGATTCAAATATATAATAATAATTGGAAATATATAAGAAAAATGCAAAAATGATCTAGAAAATATCACATTAATCACCAAAAAGAAAACAAAAGTTCACGAATAATCATAAATGCTCTTGACATGTCCATTAAAAATCATTAAAATTAATAACACAAGCAATCGATCAAATTTCACAATAGCAACACAGTCCGAGATATAAGCTGGAGGCTAATATGAGCAAACGTATTAAAAAGGGCATTAATATCTGGTCATTCCCCAATGAAATGTGCATTAAAGATTGTATGAAATTAGCCTTGGCAGCCGGTTTCGAGGGGATAGAGCTGGCACTGTCTCAACAAGGCGAATTATCTTTGGACAGCACAGAAGAGCAAATCATTCAAATTAAAAATCATGCTCAGGAAGTTGGCATAAAGATTTCGGGTCTGGCGACAGGGTTGTTTTGGCAGTATTCAATGACAAGCGATTTGGAACATATCCGAAATAAAGCAAAGGAGCTCATAAAAAAACTGATTGAAATTGGAGCCTTGCTTGGGATTGAATGTGTTCTGGTATGCCCTGGGGCTGTTGGCGTTGACTTTAATCCAGACGAAGTTGTCCCTGATGTGACCAACATTGAATATTATGTTGGATCCGAAATTATCGATTATGAAATTGCCTACCAAAGAGCCCAAGAAGCTTTAAAAGAACTTGTTCCTTTCGCCGAAAAGCACAATGTGATAATGGGAGTCGAAAATATCTGGAACAAGTTTTTGTTATCACCGCTTGAGATGCGGACGTTTATTGATGAAATCAAATCACCTTATGTTCAGGCTTATCTGGACGTCGGGAATATGATGCTGTTCGGGTATCCGCAGCATTGGATAAAGATATTGGGTCAGAGAATAAAGAAAATTCACTTCAAAGATTTCCGCAGAGGAACGAGTCAACTTTCAGGTTTTGTGGATCTGCTTACCGGGGATGTTCAATGGGACGAAGTTGCGAAAGCCTTGGCCCATATCGAATACGATGGATGGGTTAACGCAGAAATGTGTCCGCCGTACAAGCTGTATGCAGATCAAAATATATACAATGCATCTGCTGCCATGGACAGAATTCTAAGCCAAAAGTAATTTATTATTTAATCGATCCAAATTAAAAAATTAGGACGATTAATATTAAAAATAGGAGGAAAAAAATGAAGAAGAGTGTATTTATCTTGATGATCGCAGTGATGCTTATGGCGTCCATGTTTGCTGGGTGTTCACAGCCTGCCGATCAAGCAACAGATCAGCCTGTTGTTGAGAGCGAAGATCAGGCTGCTCCTTCGGATACGGGAGCTGAGGAAACGGCTGCAGCTAACGACGAGATTAAAATTGGTTTTTCAATACAGGATATCTCGAATCCGGTTTGGGCCAACATGTGGGAACATATGCAGGATGAAGCGAAAACACTGGGCGCTACAATCACTTTGAGCGATGCGCAAGCGGATCCGAATAAGCAGATTGCCGCTCTGGAAAACTTTATTGAGGCTGGATATGATGTGCTTATCGTTCATTGTTTTGACGCTGAATCGGCTGTTGACGTTCTGCAAAGAGCAAAAGAAGCGGGCATCAAGATCATAGCTTATGACACATATGTAGAGCTTGCTGATTCGTATTTCGGCCTTGATAACTTTGAAGTTGGCAAAATGATTGCTAAGAACGCTTCAGTGTTCATTAAAGACAAGTTTGGTGACAATGAAGTTGAGGTAGGTGTCTGCAACTATCCTTTGAATCAAGTGTGTCTGGATCGCGAACAGGGTATACTTGCCGGTCTTGAGGAATATGCACCGAATGCGAAAGTGGTGGCAAGTGCCCAGGCTGGATATGTTCAGGAAGGTATTGAGGTCGGTGAAAACTTCATGCAGGCTCATCCCAACATGAAAGTGGTTGTCGGTATCGACGATGCAGGTCTTCTCGGCTTCTATGAATCTGTCGTTGCTGCTGGCAAACAAGCAGATGATTTCGGCATGTTTGGCATAGATGCCCTTCCTGAAGCCCTTGAACTCATTAAAAACGACACCATTTTCCGTTCAACGATCAATGCCGACTTGAACAACAGCGGCAGAAAAATGGTGCAGTTTGCGAATGATTTGGCTCAGGGTAAAGAAGTTGAGAAGGTTTTCTACTTCCCGCTTACAACAGTTGACATAAACAATGTGGGCGATTTCTTGAAGTAATTAACAGCAGATATATCATAATTCATGACATGGTTGCGTGAGAAGGCAGTTAAGCTGCCTTCTCACCAAATAAACGAAGGGATAGCTTATGAATGACATTTTGTTATCAATAAGAGATATCACAAAGTCATATTCTGGTGTGACTGTGCTTGATAATGTATCTATTGAAATAAAAAGAGGAGAGGTTCATGCACTGGTTGGGGCGAATGGTGCAGGAAAATCGACTTTGATTAAAACCATATCCGGCGCGATTTCTCCGGATAGCGGGACGATTTGCTTTGAAGATGAAGATCACAAGTGCATGACACCTCAATTGTCGGACAGCTTAGGGATTGAAGTCATATATCAGGAATTCAACTTGATACCGTCATTGTCTGTAGCGGAAAATCTTTTTTTAGGAAAAAAAGTTGACAATCGAAAATTAATTGATTTTAAAGTACTGAATAAGAAAGCAAACGAAATCCTGGATATGTTTGATGTGGACATAGATCCGTCTGAGCTTGTCAAAGGATTATCTATTGCATATATGCAAATTGTTGAGATTGCCAAAGCCTTAAGCCATAACATAAAGCTTTTAATACTTGATGAGCCCACGGCGCCTTTAACAGAGAAGGAAGTGAAAATCCTATTCAATATCATCCGCTCTCTTCAAAAACAAGGCGTGTCAATAATATATATTTCGCACAGATTAGAAGAAATTTTTGAAATCAGTGATCGGGTCACCGTATTAAGAGACGGTAAAAAGATTGTGAGCTTAATCACCTCTGAAACGAACCGCAAAGAACTAATTACACATATGATTAATTCTGAAATCGGCGAGGAATTCCCGGAGACCGAAATTAAGCATGGTGACGTGCTGCTTGAGGTCAAAGATTTATGCAGTAAAGATTTCAAAAATATATCCTTTTGTGTTCATCAGGGTGAAGTGCTCGGGATCGCCGGTTTGGTAGGTGCCAAAAGAACAGAGATTGTAAGGACGATTTTTGGAGCGGACAAACTGCATTCGGGTGAAATATTGATGAATGGGAAAAAGGTTGCAATAAAATCCCCCAAACAAGCAATAGATTTGGGAATTGCGCTGATTCCAGAGGACAGAAAAAACCAAGGAATTATACCGAGTCTTTCCATCAGGTGGAACATGACATTAACGATGGTTAAGAAATTCTCCAAGTTTTTGGTTGTGAACGTCAAGAAAGAGAAAGAGACAACGAACCAGTTTAAAGCTGCTTTAAGCATAAAGATGGAGAATGAAGAACAAAAAGTATCGGCATTAAGCGGTGGAAACCAACAAAAGCTTGTACTTAGCAAATGGTTGTCGTGCAATCCCAAACTTATTATTCTCGACGAACCTACCAGAGGCGTTGACGTTGGTGCAAAAAAAGAAATATATAAGCTTATAAATAATTTGGCATCAGAAGGCATTGGAATTATTTTGATTTCTTCCGAGATGGATGAAATGATCGGATTGTCTCATCGCTTGATTGTTCTCGCAGAAGGGGAAATCACTGCTGAAATAAATAGGAACGAGTTCGATAAACAAAGTATTCTCAATTATGCATCAGGAAACAAGTAAAAGGAGAAAAAATATGAAGGCAAAAGAAATATTGAGGAAATCGTGGATTGTTTTTGTGCTAATTACTCTTGTCGTTATATTCTCGTTTGGCAACAGTGCATTTTTCACCGGAAGCAATCTCATGAATATTATCAGACAGGTTTCCATGTTGGTTATCGTTTGCGTGGGTATGACGTTTGTGCTGATTGCCGGGGGTATCGATTTATCAGTTGGTTCACAGATATCCATTGTTGGTGTCGTTACCGCGACATTGTTATCAAACGGTGTTAATCCAGGATTGGCATGTGTTATCGGGATTGGACTTTCAACACTTGTTGGTGTTTTAAACGGAATGTTTATTGCTTTTACACTTGTCCCTCCACTGATTGCCACATTGGGTATGATGCAGGTCTTACAGGGATTGGGTTACATTATATCTTCGGGAAAAAACATATACGGATTGCCTGATTCGATTAAATTTATAGGCCAGGGATATTTGAGCTTCTTACCGATTCCGGTTATTATCGCGATTGTTCTCACTATCGTTGGCATGTTTATACTGAACAAGACCTATACCGGGAGATACTTTTACGCTATAGGGAGCAATGCGGAGGTTTCGAGATTATCCGGTATAAAGGTTAAAATGGTAAAGACGATTTCATTTGGACTCTGCGGGCTGTTTACAGGTATCGCCGGAATTATCATGATGGCACGTGTAAATTCAGGCAGTCCTATTGTAGGCAGAGGTTTTGAAATGGACGTTCTTACCGCAGCAGTGCTTGGTGGTGTCAGTGTTAATGGCGGTGAAGGAAAACTATCCGGAGCCGTGATAGGTGCGCTCATCATTGGTGTTCTAAGTAACGGCCTTATTATTATGAATGTCAGTGAGTATTATCAGATGGTGATAAAGGGCATGGTATTGATATTGGCTATAACCTTTGATAGTCTCAGCAATAAAAAATACCAAGCTAATGCAGCTTAAACATCGTCAAACAGGAAGAAGATAAAAGTCTGGAAAGGATAAAAGGTACTATTATGATTAGATTTGCAATCTTGGGAGCAGGGATGATATCGAGAAGCCATGCAGCAGCCATAAAGGCTTTGGACAATGCAGCTCTGTCCGCTGTTGTCGATATCAACGAAAAGGCCGCTAAAAGTCTTGCGGAGGAAAATAGCTGCAACGCTTATACAGAACTTGAAGATATGTTCCGCCAAGAAGAGGTGGATGCTGTAATCATTTGTCTTCCCACCTTCCTTCATGAAGAGTATGTGAAAAAGTGTGCTCAACACAAAGTGGCAATATTATGCGAGAAACCGGTTGAAATGACAGTTGAAGCAACGGAAAGGATTCTAAAGGCTGTAAAAGAAGCGGACGTTATCTTTATGGTCGCGCAGGTCGTCAGATTTTGGACGGGATACACAGAAATCAAGGCCATGAAAGACGCAGGCGAGCTCGGTGATATCTATATGGCGTATGCCAGCCGTTGTTCAGTTATGCAGACCTGGGGCAATACTTGGCTGGTTGACCCGGAGAAGGGTGCCGGAGCGATTCAGGACATGCATGTGCATGACGTGGACTTCTTAAGATATTTGTGTGGAGAAATCGATAGTGTATATTGTCTGGCCAATAAAGATTATACGGGATGTTGGAATCATGCTATGTCCTCAATGGCGTTTAAAAACGGTGAGAAGGCCGTGGCTGAGGCTGCTTTTACCATGCAGGAAGGATATCCTTTCACAATGTCGCTTAAAGTGGCGGGAACAAAGGCAACGGTAGAGTTCTACTATCGGGCAGGATTCAGCATTGGCGAAAGAGATTCCATTGATTCGCAGATTGCCATATATCAGGCAGGGAAGAAGCCGATTATCAAAAAGCCTTCGATGTATGATGCGTATGAAAAACAGCTGGAATACTTCATTTCATGTGTGAAGACAGGCAAACAGCCGGAGCGTGTTCCGCATCACGAGAATTTGGAAGTTATGAAAGCGGTATGTGCCATTCGTGAATCAGCGGAGAGCAAAAAAATTATTAAGCTTTAGGCAACTGATATTATAGCTTGGAAAACAAAAAAGTGCTGAAATAGTGCTTGATATCTGCGGTGTGTAAGTACATACGGTCGAGCCGTGGTTATCTGCATGACAGCATATGTGTATTTCTTGATCTCTTTTATATGGAAAAAGATAACCCGGGTATACAAAAAACCAAACTTTCGCTTAGATCAAATGGATGTTGGCGGAAAGGAGCTATCAGGTGAACTACTATATGGGTATTGACATCGGCAGCTATGAAAGTAAGGGCATCTTAATAGACTGGAGCGGAACAACAGTTGCTATTGCGAGTAAAGCACATGAAATGGAAATACCGATGCCGGGATATGCGGAACATGATGCTGAACAAACATGGTGGGGAGATTTCTGCTATATATCAAAGGAACTGATCAAAAAATCTGCTGTTAATGTCTCGGATATTAAAGGCGTAGGCTGCAGTGCAATAGGCCCTTGTTGCTTGCCGGTTGATAGTGAGAATCGGCCTTTGCGGAAAGCGATTCTGTATGGCGTCGATGTACGGGCTAGCAAACAAATAAAGTATCTCAACGAAAAATTGGGAGTTGATTACGTACTCGGGAAATATGGAAACCCGATAACGTCTCAGTCAATTGGCCCAAAAATACTTTGGATAAAAGAAAATGAGCCAGATATCTATAAGGCAGCAGCGAAGTTTATCACCGCATCCACATATCTGGTTGCAAAATTGACAAACAGGTTTGTGATAGATCACTACACAGCCGCATATTTTACACCCATGTACAGCATTGAAAAATGCGACTGGGACTATGAGGACATAGGCGAGTTTTGTTCTGCTGATCAATTGGCCGAGTGCATGTGGACGGATGAAATTGCGGGTGAAGTTACCCCTGAGGCAGCTAAAAACACAGGTCTCTGCGTGGGGACACCTGTGACTGTGGGCACTGCTGACGCTTCGGCTGATGCGGTTGGTGTTGGTGTGTTCAATCCGGGAGACATGCTGGCGATGTTTGGGTCTTCCCTATTTATGATTCATGTGGTTCCAAATTTAATAACGGATAGGCGCTATTGGGCTGGGCCGTATTTGTTTAAAGGAACTTACATGGTGGCTTCCGGTATGTCTACCGCAGGGACTTTAACAAAGTGGTTTCGTGATCAACTGGCGTCCGATATGCTGGATAAGCAGCTCAAAGGAGAGGGGAATGCATATGATCTTCTGTCCAAATCCATTGAGAACATACCTGTCGGCTCGGATGGTCTTATTGTTCTGCCCTATTTCAGCGGCGAACGGACGCCGATAAATGATCCATTTGCGAAGGGCGTGTTCTTTGGTATGTCATTGAAACATACGAGAGAGCACATATATAAAGCCTGTTTAGAAAGTATTGCTTATGGAATTGCACAGCACTTAAAAGGCTTCGGTGAAATTGGCATGCAGACAAAACGAATTATTGCAGTGGGTGGCGGCACGAAATCGGAAAACTGGATGAAGATCGTGGCTGATGCGACGGGTAAAGAACTGCTGTTGGGCGGCGTATACGGTGCTGCATTCGGCGACGCTTTGCTCGCCGCATATGCAATAGGAGATATAAAATCGATCGATGAACTTGAAGGCCGAGTTGAGTTTAGAGGCAATATTAAACCAAATCTAAATAATACAAAGTTCTATCAAAGCAAGATTGACCAATATATTCAGCTTTATGAACAGACAAAAGAATTAATGCATCAACATTAATCTAGATATTTTATCATAAGGAGAAGAAAAATGACGTGGATTAAAAAGACTTTTGGAACATACAAACCCATTATAGCGATGTGTCATCTGCAGGCTATGCCGGGTGATCCGTATTACAATAAAAATGACGGTATGGATTGGGTTGTAGAAATGGCAAGAAAGGATTTACATGCATTGCAAGATGGCGGCGTTGATGCGGTTATGTTCTCCAATGAGTTCAGCTTGCCTTACCTGACAAAAGTGCCGACTGGAACGACGGCTGCGATGGCGCGTGTTATTGGTGAATTAAGGAATGAGATAAAGATACCCTATGGAGTCAATGTGTTATGGGATCCAATTGCGTCGATTGATTTGGCAGCGGCTGTGGGAGCATCGTTTATTCGTGAGATCATGACGGGGGTATACGCAAGCGATTTTGGCCTATGGGATACAAATGTTGGAGAAACCGTGCGTCACAAGAGTACAATGTCGGTTAATGACTTAAAATTGTTGTTCAATATCGTTCCTGAAGCTGCTCGGTATCTTGCCGACAGAGATATTGAAAGCATCGCAAAATCAACCGTTTTTAATAATCGCCCTGACGTTCTATGCGTTTCTGGTTTAACTGCAGGAACTGAAACGGATACTCAAACTCTTATTAAAGTAAAAAAAGCTGTACCGGATACAGCAGTATTTTGCAATACGGGCTGCCGCGAAGACAATATTGACGCTCAGTTATCAGTAGCAGACGGGGCTGTGGTTGGAACCACATTTAAGTTTGATGGTAAATTTGAAAACACTGTTGATCAAGCACGTGTGAAAAGCTTTATGAATAAGGTTAAGGCGTTTCGAATTTCTCATTGAAGGATATTGGCATGAAACAAGGTGTTGCAAAGAAATTTGTTTTATTTGACATGGATGGGGTTTTGCTGGACAGTGAGTTGGCGGTATTTCAAAGTTTGGCGAAGACATTAAAAACAAAAGGGATTGAATTACCTGAGGGCGATTTCAAAAAGTATATCGGCAAAAGCAGTATGACGATTGCGAAAGAAATCATTACACAATATAGGATGCCTCAGAGCCCTGCCGAGCTTCTCAAAGATCACGAAGCGCTGAGGGGGAGTTTTTATTCGGACTTTCCTGAGCTAAAACCTATGGACGGCGTGTACGAATGTCTTAATAAGCTCAAGCTCAAAGGAATACACATGGCTGTAGTATCTTCGACTGAAAGCCATGGTGTATTGTCGGCATTGAACCGTTTTGATCTGCTGAAATACTTCAATATCGTATTATGCGGTGATCATGTCAAAAAGACAAAACCTTCGCCGGAAGGCTATTTGCTTGCAGCAAAGATGCTATGCGCGCAGCCGGAAGAATGCGTTATCGTTGAAGATAGTCCGTTAGGCATTGAAGCCGGAAAAAATGCAGGTATGCTTGTGATGGCGCTGAAAAGTTCGGTGATTGTTCAGGATACCAGTGCAGCCGATTATGAATTGCGGACATTTGAAGATTTGATAAGATTCATGTGGACATGTTCGTAAAAGAGAAATTTGTGGCGGCTGTTTAAGCAGTGGTTTATTTTAAAACTGAGCTTAGAAAGCCGTAAGAGCCGATAGATCTGTTTGCTCCATATACTTATTCGAAGTGATGGAGTATGTAAAAATCATTCTTGCCGCAGGAGCTTAAACAGAACGACCTTTATGAAGCTTTTAAAGATGATGATGTAAGCATCAGAATCGAGGTTTTTATAGCAAAAGTTGCGTTATAATACAGGGAATAAAAATGTAAGATTGCTACCCAAAAATACATTCGAGAGTGCCTGGTCGTATTGATCAGGCGCTTTTATTTGGAATATCCTCCGGTTCTCAACTGAACTCTTCCTGGATGATATGAATGGTTTTTTCATATTTTTATATACGAAAATTTTAATTATTTATATACATATATTCAAGATGATCCATTTAATGTTTAGGAACAATTTTGAGATAAAGAACATTGAAGAATAGGATTTGTGTTAAACTTTATTCTTCAGGGTCAATAGTTTAATTACAGCACAAATAATTAAAAAAATATTGACATTTACTCAAACCATGATATAATCAATCCATTAGTAAAACGTTTAACTAAAGGAGCTTCCAATGACAGAAAACAAGAGAAAACGGGTTGCAAAGCTTACAGACGTAGCGAAACTGGCAGGAGTTTCAACTGCTGCGGTTTCTGTCATTTTAAACGAGCCGAGCAACAATCGCTTTTCGGAAGATACTGTAAAAAGGGTGTTGGAAGCTGCCAGTGAATTACAATACCAGCCTGCAACGTACGCTCGGCAGATGAAAGGTAAGAATCTATCGGTAATAGGCTTGATTATACCGGATTTAATGAACCATTATTACCCTGAGGTGACCTGTGGATTTACGAATCAGGCGAATCGTATGGGTTATAATGTGATATTGCTCAATTCAAATAATGATATTATCCAGGAACAATTTTTTACGGAAACTCTGATCGGCATGAAGGTGGCGGGGGTTGCATTATGTGGTGTTTATTCCACTGATGAGAGAGAAGTCGATTTAGTAAAACGATTAAACTCGGTGGGCATTCCCGTCATTCGTTTTGACCGCTATGACTTCAGTGAAATATGTCCATACGTCGGTATTGATAATTATCTTGCGGGATACTGCATAACGGAAAAACTCATTCAGGCTGGTCATAGAAATATTGCCTGTTTTTCCCCAAAGGAACCTGTATTTATTGTGGCAGAGCGATGCAGGGGCTATCAAATTGCTATGGAGAATTATGGCCTGCAAAGCTTATTTTATAGAATTGATAACAGTGAGTTTGGAAGTGTATATCAAAACGTAGAAGCCATGTGGAATTCGACAAAAAGAGCTACCGCCATATTTACTCCGGGTGGAGACATGGATGCGATCGAATGTATAAAGTCAGCGTCAACTTTGAAAATCGATGTTCCCGGAGAGTTAAGCATTGCCGGTTTTGACGATATATATCTTGCCAACATCATCAATCCTGCGCTGACAACAATTCGACAACCAAAGTTCGAGATGGGTGAAGCTGCAATGAAGTTACTCGGCAAAATTATTAGAAACGAAGAGATTGAAAAATCAGGCATATTGCTTCCGTTTGAATACATCGCCCGCGAATCGACGAGAACAATCCGATGAAGGATTTTAAATATAAATGATAAAGGAGCTTATTGGAGTATGATTCATCTTAGAGGGAAAGACATGTTATTTATTGAGGCCCACGGGCATGTATGGAAGAAGCTGCACGGACGCCGCTTCGATACCGAGAGCCTTATACCCATCGGTAACGGCAGAGTTAAGATAGGAGACAAAGAAAAACAATTTTTGCCTCCTGAGATTAGAGATGATATCTTTCCAATCGAAGTAATGAAGACATATGAAATGATTTTTGGTTTTGATAAAGTCGTGTTGCTTCAGACACCCTGTTATGGGGAACAATATGAATATATTAACAGTATTATTGAAAAAGAACCGGATAGATATGTGACTGTGGGTATTCCAAATCCTCAGGATAAGATGTCATATTTGGAGACCGCAAAATTGTGCCTTGGTCAATATAAGTATAAGGGCCTGAAGTTTGAATCTCCTGACATTCCGTTTGATATGTTGGCTGAAGAGAATCAATTCGTATTTGAAGAGATTATTAAGTATAATGCTTATTTCATGTTGGATTTAGGGTGGGATGACGGTCCAAATGATTACCCCATAAATGATCTTCTTCAAATAGCAAAACGCTACCCTACCTTGAAGATTATTTTGCCACATATGGGTGTTAGCAGATTGTGGGATCCCGAGGAAGCAAAGAGTTTTAATTGCCTCAAGAAAACGCTTTCCATTCTTGACTTAAATGAGAATGTCTATTTTGATTGTTCCGGTATTCCTATGTTGGCCACTCGGGCTGGACAAGAGTATCCGTGGCCTGAGGTGACTGGAGCACTAAAAGTGGCAAAAGAAATGGGGGCAATCGACCATGTTATGTGGGGGACCGATGTGCCCACAGTTTTGGTTGCATGTACATATAAGCAACACATTGATTGCATCGTGAATTATTGTGATTTTCTTACTGATGATGAAGTTGAGAACTTGATGGGTAAAACGGCTGATAGAGTTTGGTTTAAAAAATAGCGTCCTGAAAGAAAGGGGGTAGTTTTCTTGGAACCACTAGCTAATGATGTGCCGATAGTCGAGTTTAAGCACATAACAAAAGCCTTCTCTGGTATTAAGGCGTTGGATGACGTTTCATTTAAGGTGAAACGAGGAGAAGTTCACTGTCTATTGGGAGAGAATGGAGCAGGGAAATCTACGCTGATCAAAATACTGACGGGTGTTGTCAAAGAAGATGCTGGAGAGATACTTATTAATGGGCAAAGAGTTCATATTACAGATATCAGACAGGCGAGGGAAGCGGGGATTGGAACCGTTTTTCAAGAGAACAGTTTAGTTCAGCATCTTTCGGTTGCTGAGAACGTGTTTTTAACAAGAGAGATAAGAAAGAAAAGCGGGATTATTGACTTCAAAGCAATGGAGAATGAAACTATCCGCAGGGGAAAAGAATTAGGGATTGACCTCGATCCAAAAGCAATGGTTAAAAATCTATCGGTTGCCGAACAGCAAATTGTGGAGATTGTAAAGATGTTCTCTCAAAATCCACAAATTGTAATCCTTGATGAACCAACTTCCTCGCTGTCTGATAATGAGATAGCAAAGCTCTTTGATATCGTGAAGACGATGCAGAAAAAAGGCGTTACTTTTATATACATATCGCATCGTATGGAAGAGATTAAAGAAATTGGTAATGGAGGCACTGTGCTGCGTGATGGTAGGTTTGTTATCGATATAGAGGATGTCAAGCATGTTGGCATAGACGAAATAATTTCTTACATCGTGGGCAGACCGCTAGATAAAATATATCCTAAGAGAAACGCGAAGATCGGCGATGTTATGCTTGAAGTAAAGGGTCTTTCGGTTCCCAAGCTTGTGCATGATGTCAGCTTGCAGGTTCGTAGTGGTGAGGTGCTTGGTTTTTCCGGTCTTGTTGGTTCAAGAAGAACCGAGACTGCAAAAGCAATATTCGGAGAATTAAAAAAATCTTCCGGTCAGATATTTAAAGACGGTCAGGAGATAAAAATTAATTGCCCCTATGACGCAATAAAACATGGAATCGGATTATTGACTGAAAACAGAAAAGAGGAAGGGCTATTTTTATCAAAGTCTGTTGCATGGAATACGGTTTCTGCTTCTATTGAGAAAATAAAGAAAAATGGCTTCCTAAATTTTAAAAAAGAAAAGGTGCTTGTTGATAGATACGTTAAGGCATTGAATATAAAGCTTCCAAACGTTTATAGAGAGGTAAAATACCTATCCGGCGGAAACCAACAAAAGGTTGTTTTTGCAAAGTGGCTAAATGCTGGTTCAAAAGTTTATATTTTTGACGAGCCGACCAGAGGTATTGACGTTGGAGCAAAGAGTGAAATTTACGGGATAATCAACAATTTAGCGGAGATGGGAAATGCGGTTATCGTTATATCATCGGAACTGCCTGAAATTTTAGGTGTTTGTGATCGTATTTCAGTTTTTCATGAAGGCAAAATGATTATTACCTTGGATCGAAAAGACGCTACCCAGGAAAAAATTATGTACTATGCGATTGGAGGACAAGATAATGCAAAAGACTGATGAAAAGGGGAAATTATCTCTTTATATCAAGAAAATATCAAAGATTCAGGGGGTTAGCGCACTTCTCCCATTGGCCGTAGTATTTGTTTTCTTTACTTTGTTATCAGGAAAGTTTTTACAGACCGACAATCTCATGAATATTCTCAGGCAGGCATCTGTGTACGCGATTATGGCAATAGGCATGACGATTGTCATATTAACCGGTGGAATAGACCTTGGTCAAGGAGCTGTGCTGGCGATGTGCTGCGTTATCTGTTCTCTGGTGATCAACGCAACGGGAAACATGTGGTTGGGGATTCTAGCCGCGATGGCCGCCGGTGCGGTCATAGGCGTTGTCAATGGTGTGATGATTGCTTATGTTCATTTGCCAGCGTTCATTATGACGTTGGGTTCTCTTTATATGGTAAGAGGCTTTACACTTTTCATCACGAACTCGACACAGGTCAATATAAAAGGGGCTGACTCATTTATATTCATTGGGCAAGGTTCTTTGTTTGGCATACCGTTTCCGGTATATGTATTCATTTTCATTGGAATTTTGGCATCACTATTTATGACATATACCTCGACAGGGCGTCACATATTTGCGGTTGGATCAAACGTTGTATCCGCTCGGCTGTCTGGCGTTAAGGTGGAGAAGACTTTGATAATTGCATATACTCTTTCTTCTGTATGTGTTGCTCTTGCGAGCGTAGTATATCTGGCGAGACTAACGGCGGCACAGCCAACCGCCGGTGACGGATATGAGTTGCAAGCAATCGCCGCAGCTGTTGTGGGAGGTACCAGTATGACAGGTGGTGAAGGTGGCATACTTGGTTCTTTAATTGGCGCTGTAATACTTGCTATTATTGGTAATGGCCTGGTGCTGATTGGGGTTGGCAGTTATTTCACTAAAATCGTGGTGGGACTCATTATTGTGCTGGCGGTCACACTTGACGTCACCAGACAAAGAATCGCGGTTAATAAGTAATTGTTTATAAAGTATGGGACAGAAGCACTTCTGTAACATAAAAAAAAAAGGAGAGAAAAAATGAAAAAAGTTTTTCTACTGGCGTTAGCAGTGATTATGGTGTTCGGCCTGGTTGCGTGTTCATCAAATTCAGCTGCTACAAAGAGCGCTGAAGAACAATCAGCGGCTGCGGTATCCGAATCGACAGGGGTTGAGCCTTCTGAGTCTGCGGCAGTCGAGTCGTCTGCGTCGACAGATGTTGGTGCAGGAAAGACCATTGCATTTGTTCCAAAGCAGCTCGGCAACCCGTATTTCGTTGCGGTAAAGGATGCTATTGAAGAAATGGCTACGGCCAATGGGTTCGAATTCAAATGTAATGCTCCGGATTCGTCCATTGAAGTGGACAAGCAGGTTGGTATTTGCGAAGCGTTTATTGCTGAAGGTGTGGATTACCTGGTCATTATCCCCAATGATGCCACTGCTCTTGTTGGTGTTATCAACAGCGCTGCCGAAAAGAACATTCCGGTATTTCTCGTAGACTCCGGCGCTGACGAATCAAACTACATTTCGTATATTGGCACTGATAACTATGCGGGTGGCTGCCTGGCAGCAAAATGGTTCGGCGAGAATATTAAGGGCCAGGTTGCAATTATTGATGGCGCTGCAGGAAATGCTGCGACGACAGCTCGTTTCAAAGGTTTTACGGACACGATCAAAGATTATCCGGACATTGAGGTCGTAACATCAGATTATGGCAACGGCGATATGGGCACCTCAATGACTGTTGCAGAGAATTTCTTGACAGCGTACCCTGATTTGGTTGCTATGTTCTGCTGTGATGATCAGATGGCACAGGGCGCAGGACAGGCTGTTCAGGCTCAAGATAAGAGTGACTCAATCTTCGTGTGCGGTTTCGATGGTTCTCCGGATGGAGCACAGGCGATTATTGACGGCGTGATGGACGCTTCAGTGGCGCAGCAGCCTAGATTGATGGGTAAGACAGCGGTTGAATACATCATCAAGTACATGAATGGCGAAAAGATAGAGCCGGTCATCAACACAGATTGTGAAATGGTAACAGCAGAAAACGCCGAGAGCTTCCTTCAGTGGCACTAAGCCATGTTTAAGCATGAGTTATCTTTAAAAACAAGCAAAAGAAAATAGAGGTGTGGAGAGTGGTAAGAATCGTGGAGCCGATTTCTTATCACTCTCACACGTAAAGTATTATAAGTAAATATCAGAATAAATGTCAAGGAATAGATTGCAAAGATTATAACAATGAGTATTTTGATTTATATATTGTCATATCGAGCTTGACTGTATATCGGCATAAAGGTTTGCTCATATTCAGAAATTTCTCAAAATGTGACGGCAAAATGACTGAGATGCCGTTGGTATAGACTATTTTAGCCCATGATTAAACACAGTGGAACTTGAAAGCTGTTTAGCTTAGCGCATCCTTAGATATTGCCGAAAAGATAGGGAGAATGGAACAAATACAAATTCTGAGAGAAAGTGTGTAAAATATGAAAGATTCAATCCACAAGTATTTTCAAGTAGGAACCATACAATGGATGAGCCATCCGAAGCGAAATGTTTTAGATTCCATCAGAGCCATTGCAAAGGACGATTTTTTTGATGCATTGGAAGTGTGTCGGTTTAATGATGATGATACCCGCGCAGAAGCGAAAAGAATACTAGATCAATCACATCTTAAAGTCTGTTACGGAGCCCAACCGCGTTTGCTAGGGCCCAAGCTCAATCCCAACGATATCGATGAGGAAGGCCGAAAGAAAGCAGAAGCTACGCTTATTGAGGCGGTCGACGAAGCAGAGTATCTTGGAGCAAAGGGAATAGCATTTTTAGCGGGAAAATGGCAGCAGGAAACAAAGAAGCTGGCATACGATCAGCTGCTTAAAACGACTCGCGCGGTGTGTGACTATGCGGCCAAAAAAAGAATGATGGTTGAGCTTGAAGTTTTCGATTTTGATATGGACAAGGCGGTGCTTATCGGACCGGCACCTTACGCGGAAAAATTTGCAGCCGATATGCGCACGACCAACAACAATTTCGGGCTTATGGTTGACCTCAGTCATTTCCCGACCACATACGAGACCACACAATTCGTAGTGAGGACGCTCAGACCGTATATCACACACTTTCATATCGGAAATGCGGTTGTAGAGAAAGGGTGCGAGGCATATGGAGACCAGCATCCCCGTTTCGGGTTCCCCAGCAGTGCAAATGATGTTGAGCAGCTTTTGGACTTTTTTAAAGTTATTAAAGAGGAAGGTTTCTTCAATGCCAAGGATCCCTATGTGCTTTCTTTTGAAGTAAAGCCTTGGGGCGATGAAGAGGAAGATTTGATACTGGCCAATACCAAACGTGTGATTAATCGTGCATGGGCTCTGTTGGAGGATTAAAGAAGGCGACAACGGGATAAAGAGAGGAAAAAAATATATTATGAAAATCGTGGTTCTTGACGGATATACCGAAAATCCCGGCGACCTCAGCTGGGAAGAGCTTGGTAAGCTCGGCGAACTGACAGTATATGACCGTACGTCACTCACTGATGAAAACGAAGCCATAAAAAGAATAGGTGACGCTGAAGTTGTTTTTACTAACAAAACACCCATTACAAAGAGAATAATCGACGCATGTCCGACAATGAAATTTATCAGTATACTTGCAACCGGGTACAACGTGGTCGATGTTGAATATGCAAAAGAAAAGGGTATACCTGTATCCAATGTTCCGGCATATGGAACGGCTTCAGTCGCTCAATTTGCGATAGCACTGCTGCTTGAGGTCTGCCATCATGTGGCACACCATTCTATCGCAGTGCATGAGGGGCGCTGGGAAAACAATGATGACTGGTGTTTTTGGGATTATCCTCTTATTGAGCTTGCAGGTAAAACACTAGGTATAATTGGTTTTGGCCGAATTGGTCAGGCTACTGGCAAAATAGCAAAAGCGATGGGCATGAACGTATTAGCATACGATAAATTTGAGAATGAAGAAGGCAAAGCGATTGGAACCTATGTTGGTTTTGATACACTTCTCTCGGAAGCTGATGTCATCGCACTACACTGCCCGCTGTTCTCGGAAACAGAAGGCATCATAAACAAGAACACCATTGCAAAGATGAAAGACGGTGTCATTATACTGAACAATTCACGTGGGCCGTTGATCGTTGAGCAAGATCTTGCGGATGCGCTTAATACTGGCAAGGTTTATGCTGCCGGTCTTGATGTGGTATCCTCCGAGCCAATAAAAGGAGACAATCCGCTGCTCAAAGCAAGGAACTGCATTATAACGCCGCATATTTCATGGGCGCCTAAAGAGAGCCGTCAGAGGATAATGGATATCGCGGTAGAAAACGTAAAGGCCTTTATTCTTGGTTATCCGAAAAATGTTGTTAACAATTAGGAGTCTTTCATATGCCAATAACAAATGAAAAGAAAGAATTATTAGAAGGATTGTGTAGACGCTTTAGGATCAGTGTGCTAGAAGTGCTGCACTCAAAGCAAACCGGTCATCCGGGAGGCTCTCTTTCCGTATGCGAGATACTGACGACTTTGTATTATACTCAAATGAAGGTTGACCCTTCCAATCCTCATAATCCAGATAGGGACAGATTGGTCCTATCAAAAGGGCATGCCGCCCCAATGCTTTATCGTGTATTGGCGGAAAAGGGATTTTTTCATGTTGATGAGATGAATACGCTGCGCGATTTCGAGACGCGACTACAGGGGCATCCTTGTAGCTTGGCTACTCCGGGAGTAGACCTTTCGACTGGACCTCTTGGGCTTGGTCTTTCTGCGGCTATTGGAATGGCAATCGCTGCAAAGCTTGATGATAAGCCCACGCGAGTATATGCGGTTCTTGGAGACGGAGAGATCAACGAAGGCACTGTATGGGAGGCAGCAATGTCTGCGGCAAAATTTCGTGTGGATAATCTCTGCGCAATACTTGACTGGAATGGTGTGCAGTTGGATGGAACCACGCAGGAAATAATGCCGATGAACAGCATTAGAGGAAGGTTCGAATGCTTCGGCTGGCATTGTATAGAATGTGATGGTCATAATGTGCAGGAACTTTGTGCCGCTTACGATGAAGCAGTAACGGTCAAAGGAAAACCATCTATAGTTTTAGCGCATACCGTGAAAGGCAAAGGGGTGTCCTTTATGGAAGGTAAGAGCGCATGGCATGGAAAAGCGATAAGCGACAGCGACTTTAAAAAAGCAATGGCGGAGCTTGGGGGTACTAGACAATGATAATGACGATTCGTCAGGCATATGGCGAAGCATTGGTTAAATACGGAAAGAAAAATAAAGACATTGTCGTTTTTGATGCGGATGTATCAGGATCAACCAGATCATGTGCTTTTCAAGAAGCGTGCCCGGAAAGGTTCTTTAATGTAGGCATTGCGGAAGCGAACATGACAGCAATGGCGGGGGGTATGGCTGCTTCAGGCAAAATTCCGTTTGTTAATTCCTTCGCGGTGTTCCTGTCATCGGCAGGCTTGCTGGCAGCACGCACGCTTGGTTCTTATGCGCGTCTGCCGGTAAAATTCGCCGGTGCGTACGGTGGGCTGTCTGATGCATTTGACGGCCCCAGCCACCATTCCTTAGAAGATATCGCGATCATGCGGTCGCTTCCAAATTTTAAGGTGTTTGTAGCGAGTGACCCGGTTCAGACAGAATGGCTGGTAAAGAACGCAATTGAAGACAGATCACCTATGTATTTACGTTTATCCAGAGACGTGTTTCCGAATATATATAATGAACATGATATCTTTGAAGAGGGTAAAGGCAAGATGATACGCTGCGGGAAGGACATTGCGATTATCTCATGCGGGCTTATGGTAGGAAATGCGATGGCAGCGGCGGATATTCTTTCTAAAAAAGGGATAGAGGCTTCTGTGATCGATATGTTCTGCATTAAGCCGTTGGATAAAGAATTGGTTGTAAAATGTGCGAAGGAAATGGGCGCGATCGTAACTGCTGAAGAACATAATATAATTGGTGGTTTAGGCAGCGCGGTATCTGAGGTGCTATGCGAGGCAGGCACACAGGTGCCCGTCGGGTTTGTCGGGATGCAGGATGTTCATGCAGAATGCGGACCGTATTCCGATCTTCAAAAGAAATATAAGTTGGATGCGCAAGCCATTGCTGAAAAGGCTTGTGAGATTATTTCAAGGAAGTGATATCGGCTTATTTACCAAAGCTTATTGTGATAAGGATTGCAAAAAAGGAGAGCATATCTTGAAGATTCTGGCCGCTATGGATTCGTTTAAGGGCAGTTGTACATCGTACACAGCCGGCAAGGCTGTATGTAATGGTATAAAGAATATTCTTCCCGATGCAGATGTCATCAATGTTCCCGTTGCTGATGGAGGAGAAGGCACCATTGAAGCGGTTATGGCATCGATGAATGGAAAAGAGCGGATCTGCAAGGTAACGGACCCCATAGGAAATGAAGTAAAGGCCAGATACTGTGTACTCCCTTCGGGAATAGCCGTCATTGAAATGAGCGCGGCATCAGGGTTGCTTCTTGTACCCGGAGACAAGCGGAATCCGATGGTCACCACCACATACGGAACTGGCGAACTTATAAAGGCTGCGTTGGATGAAGGTCATACCACGATATTGCTGGGAGTAGGCGGTTCGGCAACCAATGATGGCGGAGCGGGTATGGCGCAGGCGCTGGGAGTCTCTTTTCGTGATAAGGACGGAAACGAGCTTGGCGTCGGCGGAGGAAAACTAAGTGATTTGTATGAAATCGATACCAGTAAAATTGATAAGCGCTTAAAAGGCTGTAAAATCATTATCGCGAGTGATGTTACAAATCTTCTGTGCGGCCCTAACGGAGCTTCGTATATGTACGGACCCCAGAAAGGTGCATCGCCTGAAATGGTTAAAGAGCTCGATCAAGCGCTTGCGCATTATGCTGCCGTGATTAGGGAACAAGTTGGTATTGATGTGATGAGCGTACCCGGTTCCGGAGCCGCCGGGGGGATCGTTGCGGGTATTTTGGCTTTCTGTAACGCTGAAATCAAATCAGGGATTGAGGCTGTATTGGATATTGTTAATTTTGATAACCAGCTGGAAGACGTCGATATTGTTTTTACAGGCGAAGGGCGAATCGATGAACAGACGGTTTATGGGAAAGTGCCAATGGGTGTGGCGAAGCATGCAAAGTTAGTGGGCAACATACCCGTTATAGCCATTGCAGGAAGCGTGCAAAAAGGCGCTGAGGTTTTATTGTCCAAGGGAATCGATGCGATCTTTTCAGTCGCTGATGGACCAATTTCACTGGAAGAATCACAAGAGCGCATAGAAGAACTACTTGAACGCACTGCAGAATCTATTATGCGTACGATAATAATTGGCAAAAGATTTGGTATGGATGGAGCAAAATAAACAAGCGTTAATCCTAAACTTTTATCATCCAGAGAAAAATATTCGGAATATCTACCAAGGAGATCTTATAACCAAAAGCAAAAGGGGTGTAAAGATTATTTATTGAACCTTTATGCTAACTGATTGCCAATCTTAGATGCTAAGGAGGAAAGATCGCTAAAATGAATGAATTACAAATGCAGGAGAAGATAAGGCAATTGCGTATGGCAATCATCTATATGGTGAGTAAAGCCGGTTCCGGGCATCCGGGCGGTTCTTTATCAGCTATCGATACAATCGCTGTATTATTCTATAAGGTGATGCGGTACGACCCCCAAAGACCTCAGTGGGAGGAACGGGATCGTTTTGTGCTATCCAAAAGCCATTGCGTGCCGGCGTTGTATGCGGTATTGGCAGATTGCGGTTATTTCAGTAAGTGTGAATTGGATACACTGCGTGCATATGGAAGCATGCTGCAGGGCCATCCGTGTATGCAAAAAACCCCCGGACTCGAAGTATCCGCCGGATCGCTTGGGCAGGGGCTGTCAATTGCAGTCGGGATGGCACTGGCGGCAAAGATGGATAAGAAAGATTATCGGACATATTGCATGGTTGGGGATGGCGAGAGTCAGGAAGGCCAGATCTGGGAGGCGGCTATGTCAGCAGGCTTTCATAAGCTCGACAACCTATGCTGTATCGTAGACAATAACCGTTATCAGATTGATGGGCCGGTAAAAGAAGTGATGGACATTGAGCCGATTGCTGACAAGTGGAGTGCATTTAACTGGCATGTTATGGTCGTCGATGGACACGATATTGCATGTATTGAAAACGCACTGCAGCAAGCGAAACAAATTAAGGGAAAGCCTACTGTTATTATTGCAAATACCGTAAAAGGTAAGGGTGTGTCATTTATGGAGAATACTGCGGAATGGCACGGTATGGCACCCAATAATGAGCAGCGTGAGTGTGCTATAGGTGAACTGAAAGCGCAGGAGGATTGAGACGATGGATTATGTTGATTTGAAGCTTGATCTAAATAATGTAGAGAAGAAACCCACCAGAGACGGGTATGGAGAAGGACTCGTAGAAGCGGGAGAACAAAATACCAACGTCGTTGCATTAGGTGCGGATATTACGGCTTCTGTTCACGTAGACTGGTTTCGCGACAGATTTCCGGATCGGTTTATCAGTTTGGGTATCGCAGAACAAAATCAAATGGGAGTCGCCGCTGGATTGAGCCTTGCAGGGAAAATACCCTTTGTAACAAATTACGGGGTATTCCTTTCTGGTAGAGCCTGGGATCAAATACGCACAACAGTATGTTATTCAAACCTTAATGTCAAGCTCGGGGGTGCACATGGCGGAATATCTGTTGGTGCGGATGGAGCCACACACCAGGCTCTGGAGGAGATATCCATCATGCGGTGCTTGCCCAATATGAAAGTCGTTGTTCCCGCTGATTATGCGGAAACGAGGAAGGCGACACTTGAAGCATCAAAAATTGATGGCCCGGTATACATCCGGTTCGGGCGGGAAAAAGTGCCGTGTATTACGAACGATCAAACGCCATATGAATTTGGTAAAGCGTATTGTGTTCGCAAAGGTACGGATGTTGCGATAATTGCCTGTGGCGTTATGGTATACCAGAGCCTTGTCGCGGCCGAACAATTGGAAAAGGAAGGCATAAGTGCTATGGTGATCAACAATCACACCATTAAGCCAATTGATGAGGCGACAATTCTCGAGGCGGCAAAAACAGCCGGTGCTATTGTCACTGCGGAAGAACATCAGACAGCAGGAGGTATGGGAAGCGCGGTGCTTGAGTTCTTAACCCAAACTTATCCTGTACCAACAAAGATGGTTGGAGTACAGGATCGTTTTGGTGAGTCGGGAGATCCTGATATATTAATGAAAGCATTTGGTCTTGTCGGTGAAGATATTGCAGCCGCCGCAAAGCGTGTCATCGCAATGAAGAAATAGGCGTATATCGGATATAAAAAAGCTCCTTTATATATTTCAGCACTAATGGTATTATGAAATATATCAGAAGCTTGTACGAGAAAAAAGAAAACCGCTATAAGTTTGCAGCGGTGCAGAAAAAACCATCTATGTAATGACGGTCAACCACTGCGTAAGCAATTTTGTGTTATCCATAATGTTCAGGACATTTTTAAAATAGGATTTGTGTCAAACTTTATTCTTCAGTGTCGCTAGAATAATCAATGCCGGAGTTCACGATTTTTGATTGAATGCTCCGGCTTTTTTTATTGTACCCAATGTTAGAAAATTAATGCGGGAATATTGTAAAATGGTTAGCATGACATTATAATGTAACCGCTTGAGAAAACTTTTTGAATGCAAGAATACTTTGATTTTTGCAACTGTATATCTCTATATGAGTCATTTCGGAGGTATATCCATGTCTTCAGAATATGTTGCGGAATACCGTAAGCTTATTTCAACATTCATTATACTGATATCTGTTACAGTATTATTTCTGGCTGTTTTTATTTTTGGCCTGATTGACGGTATAGCAAAAAATAAAGTGAATTTTGAAACAGTTCTCACGTTTGTTTGGCTGATTGGATTTCCGTGGGGCATTTGGTATTGGATAAAAAATTGGCGAAAGGGTAAGGGTGCTGTTTTAATTGGATTCCTTTTCGGCATATTTATATTACCGTATGGGCTATATAAACATGTGACTGCTATTAAAGAGCACTCAAGAATCATTAAGTCAGAAATCAATAAGTCCGCAGAAACTCTATAAAACTTTGTCGTATTTTGTAAACATAATTTCTTATGGCTGATACATATCATGGATATATGTTTTGGTAAAATTCTCGATTGTCAGAAGGATAAGGAGGAAAAGAAAAATGATTTGTCCGCAATGCGGCGGTACGGTGAATGAGGGGAACGCTTTTTGTATGATTTGCGGCCAGCGCCTGGAAAGCGCGCCTCAAATGCAGCAGCCGGTTCAGTATCAATCGCCGCCGGTATATCAGGGGCCGATGCAGCCCTCGGCTGCTGCAATATCAGGCTCAAAAATGCTCAAAGTATGCAGCATTCTCTTTATAATCATAGGGGCGCTGTCAATTATCGTTTCGCTGGCAACGGCGGCTTCGTTACACGGTACATTTACAACCGCCGGAATTCTTTTGCTCGTTTTTGTGGACGGAGGCGCTGTCGTGTGCGGAGTTATCGGCCTGATGCTTTGCAAACGGGCATCTGCTGCTGTGTATTTTATTGTGGTGGGCAGCCTATTTATCCCCTTGTATGTGCTGTTCCTTGGGTATGGCGGCGGCGCTTCTTTGGGTCTGGGCATCATCGTCCTGGCGATACTGTATATTATAGGCGGCGCCAAGCTGCATAAGGCCGTCAGGGCATAACAAAATGGTATATCTTTAGTACTTTGTTTTTGCTGAGCCACTTTATGTCTTTGCAATAGTTAATAATCGCCGGGCTGCAGTATCTTTTGATATGTGGTCCGGTGTTTTTAGTTTTCCAGTGAGTGAAGGAATCAGCTTGATACAGTGCCGTATTGGCTGAGATTGATGAATTGTAAAAGCAGCAAATCCCCTCAACATTAAAACGGATTGTCTCATGCATCCGAAACAATCCGGCAGAGTTTATGGAGCTTGAGGACTGAATAAAACATTACTCCCGCTGCATCTCATCATATACAAACCGGTACAGCGCAAAAAGCTCAGGCGCGGCGGGGTCGTCCACATTGATATCGGGGTGGTATTTATTAAGTATGCCGCCCCACCCAAGCTCTGTGATTTCATCCCTCATGTCGCGGTAACGCTGAAGGCAGCCAAGCTGAACGTTGACCTCGGTCAGCATATCCCGGATGTGCTCAAGATCGCTGAGTATGGACTCAAGCTGCTGTTCTTTTGAAATCGGATTTTCTTCTTCGTTCATCCTGCGCCTCCTGAAGTTTTGTTTACTATTATGCTTGGGGGTGGGCGTTTCATACATGCAGCGCAAAAAAAGGAGAATAGGGAGCCTGTGAAGAAACATATTCAACATCAGCTTGATAGGGCCGAATACGGCGGGAAGCGGGAGAAGAATGGATCGGCACAGTGAAACGGTGCTGCACATCATCAGCAGCCTTAAGAATCAGGCGCAGGCCGTGACCGTGCAGGCAATAAAAAGCAGCATGGCGTGGGCGGCTGCCGGTATCGATTACGCCAGCGCTATCGACCGTCTTGTGGCAAGCGGTTATGTGGCTTATGCCGGGCGGGATTGTTTAACGCTGACGCAAAAGGGAAAACTCGAAGCGGAGCGCATCCGGGACAAAAAAGTGCGGGAAGAATTCGACCATTTGATCGACCGGTGCACCCAAAGCAGCGCGTATCTTGATTTTTGCGAAGAGCTGTACGGATACCGGCTCTATCTGTTTAACATGATGGACAAGCGCCAGCTTGACGAGCTGTTTGCGGGCTTGCGGCTATACTCAAAGGATACGGTGCTCGATATGGGCTGCGGAACAGGGAGCCTTTTAAACCGGATCGTTGAGAAATTTGGCTGCAAAGGGACCGGTGTCGACCGCCTGAGCGCCAGCATTGTGAGCAGGCTCAGTCCCGCTATCGGTTACCGGCAGGCGGATATGGACGAGATGCTTGATTTTGATGCGTCTGCGGTGCTTTTTGTGGACAGCCTGTATTTCAGCAGGGATTGTGGCAGGCTGCTCAGCCGCTTGAAAGACAGCACAATGAAAGCATACATGTATTACTCGACATACCTGTTCGAAGAAACGGACGATAAGGCCTTGCTGCGGGCGGATCAGACGCCGCTTGCGCAGGTTTTAAGCCGTCTTGGCCTTGCATACAAGGCGGCGGACTACAGCGAGTGCGAGTATCTTTTATATGAACGCGGCTTAAAGCTGCTGGCAAAATACGAAATGCATTTTGCCGTACAAGGAATAAATGATATATTTGAGCGCCGGTTCGCAGAATACAAATTCGGAGCGGAGCTATATGAGCAGGGACGCGCCAGCCGGTACCTGTATACCGTGGACAGCACTTAGATATAATGTGAATAATATACGTATATTAAATGAAATTGGTTAAATAAACTTGCGAATAACAAAGCAGATGATGTAATATATTTGTATTGGTATCACAATAAAATTATTCGAGAGGGGTGTATCCTATGTCTCCGTACAAAAGCTTTATTGCCGCAACGAAGAATTATTTTCAAAGCGTCGCGTTTCTAAAGTTTCTGCTCGCCGCCTCCATATTCATTTTTGCGGCAGGCGGGCTTTTCTATCTGCTCGGTCTGTTTATAGCCGGTGTTTATGAAGCGTTTGTCTGCCTCGGCAGCATACTGATCTGGGCAGGCCTGCTGCTCTCGATCTTTAAGGAAGACGTGCTGACGATCGCGATATCGAGCGGCGTGATTTCTCTGGGCAGCCTCGTCGCATGGATCGTGAAGCTTGCGGGCGGTGCATTTGGTATGGGCGGATATTTCGCCTTTACGCCCTTCTTCTTTTTCCTGATATTCGGCGCCATCTCGATCGTTGTGTTTGTGATGGCGGATAAGTTCAGGTCGATGCGGGCTGCTGCCGCGGCGGCTAGGCCGCAGGGAATTCCCTGCGGCAGATGCGGCAACATTGTGCCCTTCGGTTCGGGGTTCTGCCCGGCCTGCGGCGCTCCCGCGCCTCAGTATGCGCCCCCGCAATATGCGCCGCCTCAGTATGTGCCACAGCCACCCCCGCAGTACGCGCCGCCCGCGCCTCCGGCCGAATCGGCCAGCCAATCCGCTCCAGCAGTCAAGCAGTGTGTGAATTGCGGCGCCGAGCTTCCTGTCGATGCGGTATTCTGCGGCAAGTGCGGAGCCAAGCAAGGGTAAATACGGCTCAAGCGATATCAATAATGAGAGCAGGCGAAATCGTCTGCTCTTTTTGGTTTGCACAAACTAAAGTATAAAGGCTCTTCTCTTTGAAGAAACGGTCAGGTTGTTGACAAAGTGTCAATTGTCATCCCGACTGAGCGAAAGCGATTGACTATACAGTGGACTGAAATCCCATGTTTAAAGCGATTTGACATGGGATGCTTCACTTTGCCGGCGCTTCGTTCAGCATGACAAGGGGATTGTCATTAAGCCCGCTTTCTCGCCGTAAATCTATGCTTTTCGGGCCGCGTCCAGCATCATGGAGAGCGCGTTGAGCGCCGCGTGGCTGCGGATGGAATTTCTCTCATCCTTGTGCCCGCGCGAGAGCATCAGCTTTTTGACCTCGCTGTGCGCGCTGCTGGAGACCGCAACATAGACGAGTCCGACAGGCTTTTCCGCCGAGCCGCCGTCCGGCCCCGCGATACCCGTAATCCCCACGCCGACGTCCGCGCCGGTCAGCTTGCGGACGCCATCCGCCATCTGCTGCGCCGTTTCGGGCGATACCGCGCCCTTGTCTTTGAGCGTCTGTTCGCTGACGCCGAGCAGCTTCATTTTGAGCTCGTTTGTATAGGTGCACACGCCGCCCGCAAAAACGCCGGACGCGCCCGGTATGCTTGTGATCGCGGCGGACACAAGGCCGCCCGTACAGCTTTCCGCTGTGGCTGCGACGAGTTTCTTTTCCTTGAGCGCCTGAACGAGCGCGTTTTGCATGCTGCCCACATCCACGCCGTACACCACATTGCCGAGTGTTTGCCTGATCTTTGACACGACGGGATCGATCAGCGCCTGCGCCTCTTGCTCGCTCGCGGCTTTGGCGCTCACGCGCACCTCCACCTCGCCCTGTTTCGCGTACGGCGCGACGGTGGGGTTCATCGAGGTGGTCATCAGCTCGCGCAGCGTATCCTCCACCGATGATTCGCCCATGCCGAAAATATAAAGCGTTTTGGAGCGGATCACGCCGCCGGTTCCTTGCTGAAGAAACGGGGAAATGCGTTCCAAAAACATCGGGCGCATTTCGGACGGCGGCCCCGGCATCATGATCACCGTTTTTCCGTTTTTCTCCACCGCCACGCCGGGGGCAAGCCCATTGTCGTTGAAAAAGACGGTGCAGCCTTCCGGCACAAGCGCCTGAAGCATGTTGTTCGGCGTCATGGGCCATTCCCGCCGTTTAAACATCTCTTCCATCTTCTTGACGCTGGGCTCGTGCAGCACGAGCTCTACGCCGAAATAATCCGCGATTGTTTTTTTTGTGAGGTCGTCGTAGGTGGGGCCGAGGCCGCCCGTGGTGAGCACCACGTCGCTGCGGGACAGCGCAAGCTCAAGGCTCTCTTTAAGACGCCCCGCGTTGTCGCCCACGACCGATTGATGGTACATGTCGATACCGAGCGAAGCGAGCTCCTTTGAGAGAAACGCGCCGTTGGTATTGACGATGTCGCCGAGCAGTATTTCCGTTCCGATGCAAATGATTTCCGCGATCATATTTCCTTCTCCGTTTATTGTCGATAACCTGAAGAGTATTATACCATAGCCGCCTATTTGCAGACAGTTTAAATTCGCGTATTTACCGCTGCCGCCGCGGCAAAATCGATATGGTTTTATTTAACTAACCATGTTATTCTATAACAAACCGAATCCGGAGGCTTTCATGAAGATAAGACTGGTTGCCATACTGTTGATATTATTCACATTCACCTTGACGGCCTGCACCGCTGCGGATACGTTGCCGGTCGTGTCGCAATCAGCCGGAACGCCTGTGCCCATCGAAACGCCCAGCGAGCCGGTAACACCGGCGGATTATCCGGCGGCGTTTCTGCCGGGGCTCGGTGCCGCGGGCGTGATTCCGGCGCAAGGCTA
Source organism: Bacillota bacterium (assembly GCA_023461435.1). Taxonomy (GTDB): domain Bacteria; phylum Bacillota; class Clostridia; order Christensenellales; family SZUA-584; genus SZUA-584. Next base: position 7,200 of record JAEYLC010000008.1, on the reverse strand, counting down.
TCATATTGGCATTGTGATCAGCGCGTCGTCCCCGTACGCGGCAAACGCGGAGGCGTTTAAAGAGCTGGGGGAAGCCTACGCGGACGCGTTTGATATGACCGTGACGATCGAGCAGACGGATGATGTGGCGCAGGTTGACTGCGTTAAGCAGATGCTTAGCAGCGGCATTGACTTATTGATTTTCGCACCGGGTGGGAATGAACCGCTTGGTGAAACGGATACACTATGCATGCAAAACGGCGTGCCCTATATCACGATCGGGCGGCGGACGCAGGCCACGCCCGGTGAGGGCGGCTACGTCTGCACTATCGAGCCCGATGATTTTCTGTGCGGTATACTCACGGGTCAATGCATCATCGAAACGATGACGGTGCAGTACGGCGAGCCCTTCGGCAACATCGCCGAGATTACGGGCGTGGTGAGCGATAAAGCGTCGATACTCCGGTCGGGCGGCTTAAGGCAGGCGCTGCTCGTATATGACCGGCTCAATGTGGTGTGCAGCGTCGCGGGGAACGGCGATAAGGACACGATCTACAAAGCCGCCGAGAACATATTCAAAGCCTACCGCGAGGGCGAGCTTGACGGTATTGTGGTGCCGGACGACAGCGCGGCGCTGACGGTGCTGCAGGCGGCGCTCGATTACGACAGAAACGACGTGGCGGGCAGGATATGGAGCACAGGCGCAACGGTGGAAGGGCTGACCGGCGTCTATTACGGACAAATCGCTCAAACCATCGAAACAGCGTCGCAAACCGGCATGGCAGCCATGGAGTATGCGATCCACTATCTGAACGGCGACAGGGATTTTCCCGCTGTGATCACGTCGCCGACGCGTGTGTTTGCGGCGGACTCGCCGGAGAAAAAGGATGCGGTCAAGACGATGATCGCGGCGCTCAAAGAGAGCGGCGCGGCGGGCTGCCAGGAAAGCATCGGCGGCTATGCGCTGTTTCTGCCGGATGAACACATCAGCAATTACCCGCAGCGGTACGATCTATATTCGAATATGACAGCTTATCTGAACTCATACGAACCGTATACCACAGAAAAAGCGATTTACAGGCAAAAAGAAGCGGCCGATGACGCAGCTTAAGCCCTGTATCGCAATTTCCATTTTGCGGCACATTGTAGTATAATTTATTTGACGTAAAACGAAAACGGAAGGCACGGATTATGGGAAAGAAGAGTTACTACCTGAGAACGCGCAGGGATAAAAGAAGAACAAGACGGCGTGTGATTCTGGTCGTGTGCCTGTCTGTCATCGTGGCGGGGACAGGGGCTTATTTTCTCATTACGTCGCTCGGCAACATGGCGGAAAATGCCGGGCCGTCCGACGCGATCGTCCAAACGACTCAAAGCCCGACTGAGGCGCCCACACCCGAACCGTTAACCGAGCTCGCGGCCGATCTTGCGCCGGCGCCCGTGCAGGGTACAAATCCGGCGGACATCTCTTTGACAACAGGGCTCATGGCGGACGGTGCCGAGACGCAGAGTTATCAGCGCACCGAGCCGATCTCATTCGGCCCGGGCGGCGACTATACAGAACTGGAGGGTGTGACCACCTTCCGGGGCAACAACTACCGCGACGCGGCGAGCTGGGGAGGCGCACAGATCACCGATGAAGCGCTCACGCTGCTCAACACCAAGGTGACGGGCGATGAAGGCAGCAAGGGCGGCATGGGATGGACAGGCCAGCCGCTGATCGTCAAATGGCCCGACGAAGTGCGCGCGAAAATGACGACGCTCGCGGAGCAGTATCGCAATAAAGAAGGGTTCGTGGAGGTCATTTACGCGTCGCTGAACGGATATGTTTATTTTATGGACCTTGAGACGGGTGAAAAGACGCGCAATCCGTTCAATGTGGGCGGCCCGGTTTCGGGAACGCCGAGCCTTGACCCAAGGGGGTATCCGGTACTTTACGTGGGACAGGGGCTGCAGTCAAGCGGCGGCGACCAGCCGGCCAGAAACGTCTATTTCAAAGCGTATAGCCTGATCACCGGCGAAAAGCTGATGGAGGTGGGCGCGGCGGATAAAGACCCGTTTGCGTACGCCGACGGGCAGGCGTACAACGCCAGCCCGCTGATTGACGGCGGCACGGATACGCTGATCTATCCGGGCGGAAATGGCATTGTTTATATGTGTGACCTCAATACGAATGTCAACGCGCAGACGGGCGAGCTCACGATGGATATGGACCCCAAAAAGGTGAAATACCGCTACACCACGCCGCAGAATCAGGCGGCGGACGCCGCGAGCGGCGGACGGTGGGGCATTGAGGATTCGCCTGTGGCGTGGAAAAACTATATGTTTTTTACGGATACGGTCGGCATTCTGCAGTGCGTGGACTTAAACACCATGTCGCCCGTGTATGCGAATAATCTCACGGACGAGAGCAATGCGTCGATGGTGCTTGAGGAAGCGCCAGCCGACCAGACGGTTTACCTTTATACGGGCTGTGCGTACAACAAGCTTGTGCGCCCTGACGCCGCACAGCCCGGCCCGAATTTCACGGGCATGGCCTACGCGCGCAAAATCAACGGTCTGACGGGCGAGGTGGTCTGGGAAGCGCCGTATACCGTGCAGTCAACTGCCGAAGCAAACGGCGGCATCGCGGGGTCTCCGGTGGTCGGCAAAGAGGGCACCTCGATGGAAGGGCTCGTGATCTACAGCGTGACGATGGAGGCTAAGGATGGAGCCATCACCAGCCGTGTCGTCGCGCTCAATCAGGATGACGGCAGCGAGGCATGGTCTTACGATATGCAGACCGACGGATGGTCGCCGTCGTCGCCCGTGTCGGTGTATACATCCGACGGCAAGGGGTATATCGTGCAGTGCGACCGCGCGGGCGACGTGGCGCTGATTGACGGCGCGACGGGAACCGAAGCGGCCAAGCTCAATGTGGGCGACGGCGAAAGCATCGAGGCGACCCCTGCGGTTTACGGCAATACGATCGTTGTGGCTTCAAGAAACAAGCATATATTCTTTATCACAATCAGTTGAGTTTATCAGATCCCCGGCCCGGCCGGGAATTTTTTGTTGACGGCAATCCGAAAAATTGGTGTTCTTGGGTGGTGTAATTTGTATTCGGAGAGGCATAATTATGAAAAACAAATACTACGCGAGAAGACGCAGCAGAAGAAGAATCAAACCGAGATTTTATGCGATTGCGGGTGTGCTGATTGCCGCGTTTGCGGTGGGTATTTATTTGATCGTGACGACGCTCAATCATCAGCAGGGGAACCCTGAGCATCCGGGCGAGCTTGCCGAGATGCCGGCGCCCGATGCGAACGTTACGCTGCCTGAGGAATCACCTGGGGTCACGCCATCGCCCACGCCCGAGCCGACCATGGCGGCGGAGCTGGTGCCGCTCGCGACGGAAAACACCGATCCCGCAAAATTCGCTTTTACCACGAAGGTGTATGTTGACGGCACGGAAACGGCTGATTATCACCGCGATGCATCTGTGGCATTCCCCGCAGGCGCCGAATACACCGCGCTTGCGGGCATCACCACATACCGCGGCAACAACTACCGCGATCAATCGAGCTGGGGCACGGCAGATATCGCAGCAGGCAAGCTGACGCTGCTCGATATCGACAAGACGACGAGCGCCATCGGAAACTGGAGAGGCTCGGCCTGCACCGGGCAGCCGCTGATCGTGACGTGGCCGGATAAGACGCGGGAGAATATGGCGACGATCTACGATGAGTTCCGCCATAAAGCGGGGTTTACCGAGGTGATCATCGCGTCGGCGGACGGCAATATTTACTTCATGGAGCTGTCAACGGGTACGAAAACGCGCGATCCCATCAATATCGGTCTGCCCACGAAAGGAACACCGAGCCTCGACCCGCGCGGCTATCCGATTCTCTATGTCGGCCAGGGGCTCAATGAACAGGGGAGCCCGCACGACGAATATAACGATATGTATTTTCGAGTCTACAACCTCATCGACGGCGAGGAGCTGTATAATTTCGGTGCGCCGCAAAGAGACCCGGTGGCGTACCGGAAAAACTGGCAGGCTTACGACGCCAGCCCGCTGATCGACGCGGCGACGGATACGCTGATCGAGCCGGGCGAAAATGGCGTGCTCTATACGGTCAAGCTCAATACGGTGTATGACGAAGCGGCGGGTACGCTCTCAATGGCGCCGGGGCCGATGGTGAAATACACATACGACTCGATGCGCAACGCGAGCTCGGGCATATACGGCATGGAGAACTCGGCGACGGCGTGGCGCAATTACCTTTTCTTCACGGACAATATCGGCATGCTGCAGTGTGTGGATTTAAACACGATGAAACCCGTCTACGCGAACGACCTTCAAAACGACAGCGACGTCTCGATGGTGCTTGAAGAGGATATCGGCAAGCAGGATTTTTATCTGTACACGGGCTGTGAGTACGACGATACCGTTGTCAAGGCCGAAAACGCGAAGGGCAGCTGTTACGCGCGCAAGATCGACGGGCTGACGGGGGAAATCCTGTGGACGAAGGATTTCAGCATTTATACGGAGATCGGCGGCAGCGTCGACGGCGGCATACTCGCCTCGCCGATACTTGGAAGGACAGGGACCGCCATCGACGGGCTTATCATCTATACGGTTTCCAACGTGCTGCTCGAAGACGGCACCAAAACAGCCCTCATGGTGGCGCTTGATAAGATGACAGGCGAGGTTGTCTGGCAGGTTGACCTGTATGCCGATGATTATGACAACGCCGGCTGGACGCCGTCATCACCGGTGCCCGTTTACACGGCGGACGGCCAATGCTATATCGTGCAGTGCCTTTTCAAGGGCGGCATCAAGCTGATCAAGGCGGACACGGCGGCGGGAACCGTGGCTGATTCGATTAACGTCAGTGAAGCGAAAAGCTCGGAGGAGCCCAACAGCTTTGAGGCGACGCCCGCGGTGTTCGGCAATACCATCGTTGTGGGGTCAAGGAGCGGCCACTTCTTCTATCTGACGATCGGGTGACATCGATAAACAAGCGGTGTTTACGGGCGGCCTTGCCGCAGCGGGCTCCGCTTGTTTTGGCTGTTCACAATTCGTTTACACGCTTAAAAACAACGAAATATGAAAATTCGTTGTTTTTTTTATGGCTTTTGTACTATAATCTAAAAACAGTGGTGTTTGACAAGTGGTGCAAATGATGAGAGGAAAGGCTGGAAGTATGAAGAGCAGATACTACGCAAGAAGACGCAGCAGAAGAAGAACGAGTCCGAGGTTTTTTATCATACTCGGTGTGCTGGTCGTTGCGCTTGCGGGCGGCATATATTTGATCGTGACTGCGCTTAATAATGAGCCGGGCAATCCGCTGTCCCCAAGGGAGTCGATGGCGATGCAAACGCCCGACTCGGGCGTCACGCTGCCTGAAGCGACACCTGAGGCCACGCCGTCGCCCACACCGGAGCCGACCATGGCGGCGGAGCTGGTGCCGCACGCGACGGAAAACACCGATCCCGCAAAGTTCGGATTTACAACAAAGATTTTTAGCGACGGCACGGAAACGGCCGATTACAACCGTGACGCATCCGTTTTGTTCCCGACCGGCGCCGAATATACCGCGCTTCAGGGCATTACCACGTATCGCGGCAACAACTACCGCGACCAGTCGAGCTGGGGTACGGCCGACATCGCAAACGGCAAGCTGACGCTGCTTGATATCGACAAGACGACGAGCTCGGCCGGAAGATGGAGCGGCTCGGCGTGTACCGGGCAGCCTCTGATCGTGACATGGCCGGATGCGACAAGGCAGATTATGGCGACGCTCTATGATGAGTTCCGTCAAAAAGCGGGCTTTACTGAAGTGATCATCCCGTCGGTGGACGGCAACATTTACTTCATGGAGCTCTCAACAGGCGCAAAAACCCGTGATCCGATCAGCATCGGCGCGCCCACAAAGGGAACGGCGAGCCTTGACCCGCGCGGCTACCCGATACTCTATGTCGGGCAGGGGCTCAACCCGGCGGGCAGCACCACGGAATGCAACGACATGTATTTCCGGATATACAACCTGATCGACGGTCAGGAGCTGTATAAGTTCGGCGCGGCGGATAAAGATCCTGCGGCTTACCGCAACTGGCAGGCCTACGACGCAAGCCCGCTCATCGACGCGGCGACGGATACGCTGATCGAACCGGGCGAGAATGGCGTGCTTTACACATTGAAGCTCAATACGGCCTACGATGAGGCGGCGGGCACGCTGTCGATGAACCCCGGCCCCATGGTGAAGTATGCGTACAATTCGACCCGCAACGAGAGCTCGAGCATATACGGCATGGAGAACTCGGCGGCGGCATGGCGCAACTATGTGTTCTTCACGGACAATATCGGCATGCTGCAGTGTGTGGATTTGAATACGATGAAGCTCGTTTACGCGAACGATCTGGAAAACGACAGCGACGTTTCGATGGTGCTCGAAGAGAATATCGACAAGCAGGAGTTCTATCTGTATACGGGCTGCGAATTCGACGATACCGTTGTGAATGCGAAAGACACGAAAGGGCCGTGCCATGCGCGTAAGATCGACGGGCTGACGGGCGAAGTGCTATGGACGGCCGACTTCGACGTTTATACAGCCGTGGACGGCAGCGTAGACGGCGGCATACTTGCCTCTCCGATACTCGGCAAACCCGGCACATCCATCGACGGGCTGATCATCTACACGGTTTCCAACGCGATACTCGAAGACGGCACCAAAACGGCGCTGCTCGTCGCGCTCGATAAAGAGACCGGCAATACTGTTTGGACGGTGGATCTGCAGAATTCCGGCTGGACGCCTTCGTCGCCGGTGCCCGTGTATACGGCGGACGGACAGTGCTATATCGTGCAGTGCATGTACAAAGGCGACATCAAGCTGATCAAGGCGGATGCGACGGCCGGAAGCGTGGCGGATACGCTGAACGTGAGCACGCAGAAGGGAACGGAAGAACCCAACAGCTTTGAAGCGACGCCCGCAGTGTTTGGCAATACCATCGTGGTGGGGTCAAGAAGCGGCCATTTCTTCTTCCTCACGATCGGATAGATTCAAAAACAAAAGACCTCACTCGGCTTTGCTGCCGGTGAGGTCTTTTTCGTTGAACACTTTAGTGTGGTTTTGGGAGCGAAGGCGGACAAAACCAAATAAACCACCGGTCTCTGCCGGTGGAGGGAGTAAGCTTTAGCTTTAAGAAAAAAACCTCCGATGTTAAAATGATGAAGGT
>JAEYLC010000007.1 GCA_023461435.1 Bacillota bacterium | reverse complement strand
ACCCTCATACATGTTCATAATGGCGAATAAGTCCTTTTTTTCGCCATTATGGGGGCCTTCCCCATTTGTCAAGTGTTTTTTCTTCCCCTCTGTAAACTGCTCCCTGCTCTTAAGTTATTGACATTGCCAAAAAGAGGACTCCGTGTGTATTTCTATGCGATGGCGTCGGCGCCGTCGGCTCACTTCATCGGTACAGCCGGCTTTTGACGATAAAAATATTCGCTGCCGAGCTCGAGCGCGCCGTCGTAAAGATAGAACCACGTGCTTTTTCCGCTGTCCTTCTCGTAGATCTCGCCTTCAATGTACCCGGCTTCCCGGTACTCTACCGCGTACATGAAATGCACTCTTTGCGTTTCGCCGGAGCCTTCGGGCGATACCGTCATGCCCTTGCCGTTTTGCAGCATGATCAGCTCCGTGCCGCTTTGGCTGTACCACCGGCCCGCGATGGGGTTGGCGGTGAGCAGCACAAACAGCATGACGCAGGCTGCCAAGGCGATGCAGACGGCGATAAAAATCGCGAATGCATTTTTGCGCTTGAAGTGCACGGGCGTTTTAAACACGCCGGGGACGCGGCTTGTGCTGAGGGGATGGCCGCACCTTGTGCAGAATTGAAAGCTGTCGTTGTTCTGATATCCGCAGTTTTTACACTTCATAAGCGCCTCCGTTGTTTTAAGTATTCACACTTATATGTGTATGGATCAGGTCACGCCATTATTATGGTGCGGCGGCTTTTGACAAAATTATATAACAATACGGATGTGTTCACAACCGGGATTATCAACAGAAAACCGGGAAGCGGTGCTTCCCCTCGTTTTGTGCGTTCGCACAGTGACAAAACAAAAGGGCCATGATATAATGACAGCAATAAAAAACGATGACGCGGAAGTCTTATCGGATTCGGTAAGGCTTTTTTTGTTATCAATATACGGGTGCATCAAAGGAGGATGATCACAGCCGCTGCCGCCCAAAGCATATTAATCAATGGATAACAACACCCTACCATATTAACCCTTATTCCTGCCGTAAGAGCAATGAGCTTTATGTTCATTGCTTTTACGCGTCTTTGTATCGATGTAAATACACAATAGTCGATATTTATCGTATTTATAACGGGTCCCAAAGGATTTTGGGGAACTTTTTTATGCGCAAAAACGTTATATATAAAGCAAAATGTACAGGCCCAAAAATTATGGGCGAATTTGTAAATAATTATGTTTGGGGTTGATAGCTGTGTGGTTTAAGGATATAATGACACCTGTAGTAGCGGTTTTTTTGCCCCGATTTTGACCGATAATAACTGTAATGAACGGATTTCGAACGCTTCTTTGAGGGCGTGGATATATTAGGAGTGACCAAGAGATGAGCAAAAAGAACAAAGGAAGCGATTCCGTCAGCGAGCAAAGGGGCAACCTGCCTGACGAAGGCCAGACGCAGGATGGCTTGAATGACGGCAAAAACTTCAATGACAGCGAAAATGGTGTGGTGGCGGACGCTGATGTTCGGAAAGAAAAAATCAAAAAGACCCATAAGCGGCCCTGGGGCAAGAAAAAGGCGCAGGGCTTTGATGAAGACGGCGATATAGGGCAAGACGATGAATTGGATGAAGCGCCTGAGTCGGCAACCGCAGGCATGATTGAAGCGGACCAGATTGCTGATGATGGGTCCGGCGGCAAGCAGAAAAAAGCGAGAAAGCCCTGGAGCACCAGAAAGAAAGTCATATTGTCGGTTGTGGCTGTTGTTCTGGTTGCCATTTTAAGCGCGGGCGTTTATGTATATACGATATGGAGCAATCCGATGAGCCAGTTCCAGACGGCGCTGCAGCAAATTACGCCGCCGCCCTCGTCTTCTGAATCGACGGTGGCAGACCCTGAAAATCCGGCGACACCCACGGTAAACCCATATGACGAGCTTGTCAAAAAGGCGGACATGGGCTTTCTTGATCACATCGTCAACATCATGCTGATCGGTGTGGATCATGCGGTGGAGCGAGATACGTGGAGCGGCAAGAAAGCCTTCCATTCGGACGTGATGATCGTGCTGTCGATCAATACCGAAACGCATGACGTCAGCATGGTTTCGCTGCCGCGTGACACCTATGCCGAAATCCCCGGCGTGGACGGCATATACAAGCTCAACGCGTCGATCGACTGCGGCGGCGAATGGCCGACCGAGAGTGGTTTCCAAAAGGTTTGCGAAGCGGCCGAATGGATGCTCGGCGGCGATATTCCGATCGACTATTATTACGCGGTGGATATGAACGCGGTGAAGGGCCTTGTGGATGCGATTGATGGTGTGGACTTCGATGTGGATATCGATTTCAAAATACAAGGACGTTCCTATACGAAGGGCATGCAGCACCTGAATGGCCAGGGCGTGCTCGATTACCTGCGCGTGAGAAAGAACCTCGGTAAAGGGGAAGAGGGCGATTTGAACCGCATCAACCGTCAGAAGAAGATGCTGGTCGCGATATATGAAAAAATCAAGGAGCAGGATCTGCTTGCGAGCATTCCTGATCTGCTGGCCGCTTTCGACGGCAACTATTTCACGAACACGTCATTCGCGCAGACGGCGGCGCTCGCGGCTTTTGCTTACCAGGTGCCCAGCGAGAAAATACAGATGTATTCGATGGGCGGGCACTATCAAAATATATTTAATTGGAATTTTGTGCTGACGGATCAGAAAGCGAGAGTCGAGCTGATCAAGAAGATTTACGGCATCGATGCCAAACAGAACTCAAAATACGCTTCGAAAGCGGCGAATGCGCTGTGGGAAAATATGCAGGCCGAAGACATTCAGAAAAAGGCAAAGCCGCTGCTTGCGCAGATAAAGGCGGTGCTTGATGCCGACGCGGCGCTGCCGCCTGTGCCGACGCCGACTCCTGAGGCACCGCCGGAAACATCGACAGCGCCGCCGGAAACATCGACAGTGGCGCCGACCGAGACCCCGACTATGACACCGACGCCGACGCCGGAAACGACACCGACCATGACACCGGCTTCGACACCGACACCAACGCCGACTGTGACGCCGACTGCAACGCCGGATGGAACAGTATTGCCGATGATGGCATTTGCGACGATCAACAAAGGCAGCATTGTCACGACGGTGGGGCTGGAAGGCGAGTACAGGAAGTTCGGTGACGATATTTGGGCGTTGTACAACAATACGGTGGCCAATGTGAACAGACTGGATTCGATTGATTCAACAGATGCGCTTAAGGCCGCGAACATTCAGGTCAAAACGGATATTCAATCGCTCTGCGGCATATGCTCTATCGCGGCGCCCAAGGGCGGATGGCTCAAATACTGGCGTGTCAATTATGAAACAGAGGACAACGAGATAAAAGTCAACTTCAACTGATCCGACGCGGTAAACAAGCAATTAACGATCAAAAGCTCCTTGCCGACGGCAAGGAGCTTTTTGATAGATTCTTTATTCGGCTTCCGATACGAAGATGTCCCCGTTTTTGCATTCCATGATGGCCTGATCGGAATACGTTACGCGGCCGAATACGTCGGTCACAATGTACTGATAGAGGTATTCGCCGTCGAACAGATCGCTTTCTTCCATCACGGGAGTGCCGCTCACGGTGAAGCTGCCCATCTCATAGGTGGTGGTTTCGCCCGTGTCCCAATTGACCGCGTCGAAAAGCAGCGTGACTTGATCGCCGTCCTTGAGCTGTATGATGTCTTTGGCGCTCATCCCCGTATCCGAATCGATGCCGTTCCATGCGCCGTAGACTTCAAAATGCCCGTCTTCCCCGGTGTCCCAGATATAGGCCGCGCGCAGGTTCGTCTTTTCTCCGTTGAGCAGTATCGGGATGGTATAGAGGTTGTAGGTATCCGTCTCGGCGAGCAGCGTCGGGGCGCAGTAATTGCCGTTGATCGTCGGCCAGACACCGCGGAAGTTGTCCGCAAAGCTGCCGCTGTCCCAATCGCCGTCGATATCGTTGTCAACGCCGAGCAGCATATACTCGTTGTAGTCGTAGTCCATGTAATAGATGCTGAACATGACGGACGCGACGGATTCCATGCCGCTCGTCACATCGAGGGTGAAGTCGCCGTCGTCGGTAATCTGTGTTTTGAGCTGCACGCTGTAATCGTCTTGCTGCACAGGCGCGGAGACCTCGGGAACAGCCGCGGCTTCTCCCTTTGGCACCTGCCAGTCCGTCACGGCCTCGATGAACCGAAGGTAACTGTCGCTCGTGGCGGCGGTGTTTGCGTAGACGGTGAGCTCGTCGTTATTGATCGCGAGCGGGAAGTAGACGGACAGGCCGTTCGCTTCGGACCGGCTTTCTCCCTTGACGTTGTATTTGACCGCATTAGAAAGCGAATCGAGCAGGGCCTGCGCCGTGTGGCTCAGCACGCTTTCGGTGTTGATCGTGAGGTCGCCAAGGTCCACCATGTTGGTGTAGCCCTCGTCGTCGTTGTTGCCGCCGTAGTTTTCCGTGCGCCGGATGCCCTGTATGAACGACTGATAATATGAAATGTCCTCCGTGACGCCGGTCATCTCGCCCGCCATCGCGTCAAACTTTTGTGTCAGATCCGAAACGGCGGTCAGATCGGTGACGGAAAGCGTCGCCATCGCGTCCTCATCGCTGGCCGCGCATTTGGCCATGTAGCTGTCGCAGATGATTTTGCCGATGTCGAGCCCGCTTTGCTCGGGGTGGTCGCACAGATACTGCAGCCAGGCCGCATAGTCCCATCCGCCGCCCGGTTCGGTTTCCTCCGAGGCCACCATATAGCGGCCGTATGGCGCGACAGCCGCCGCGTTTTCGAGCGAGGCCATCAGGCACGTATCGAATCCGACGATTTCAAACGGCGCACCCGCAGCACCGAGGCCCTGTGACAGCTCGTTCAAAGAAAGGCTGTCGTTGTCAAACAGCTCGTCAAACTCGACGCCTGTTGCGCTGCCGCCGCCGTGATTCCATAACACGACCATATATTTGTCCGCCGGATAACTCTGCACGCCCCAGGACAGAAAATGGCCGAGCGTCTGCGCGTCACCCATGCTTGCAAGCGGCTGCTCGTCCACAAGCGAGAGGCTCCCGTCGCTGAGCTCCCAGCGCTGCAAAGAATCTGAACCGATACCTTCCGTCTGCCACTGGGCTGTGCCGCCCGTTTCGATAATGAATTGAACCTTGTCCGACTGGCTGACGGATAGGATCTCCTGCAAGTTCTTTGTTGCCGCCCCACTCTCGGATTCAAGATCGGTGCCGCACATGTAAAGGAATACAGACCATGTGTCGCCGCCCGTGCTTGGTGCGGCTGAGTCGGAAGGCTCGGGCGTTTCTGACGGCCCTGGGCTTTGCCCGCTGTCTGTGACCGCCGCGGGCGCAGTTCCGCATGCCGCGGCGAGCAGCATCAAAACCACAATGAATATACATAAAATTTTGGTTTTCATATAACATCCCCCTTTTGCTTATAAGGTAATATAAACGAGTCAACAGGCAGTCAACCGTTTTGTGCGGTCCAGGTTACTGACAAAGCTTCAATTATCATCCCGATTGGGTGTAAGCGATTAACTGCGCAATGGACTGACATCCCATGCTTAAAGCGCTTTACCACGGGATGCTTCACTGCACTCACGTTCCGTTCAGCATGACAGGTTGGAATTTTTCATCAAGCTGAAACGCTTTGCTTCATTTTTGCCTGTTGTTTTATCGTGGAAGCGGTATGAAAAATTGAACAGGAGAAATAAAGAGAAAGGGTTAAACGGATTTCAAGCCGGTTGTTGAGGCGCGTTCAAAATATTGCCGCTCATCCCTATACACCATTTTATTTATGCTTTACCATTCGCCCTGCACCACGGCGTCCTTATGATCGAGGTAAAAATGCGGCCTGTCGAAATAGTTGATGCCCGAGCTGCCAAACGTCGTGTCCACATTGATCCAGCCGTTTTGCGTATCCACCTGATTCCACGCATGGTCACCCCAGTCCGAGCCGGTATATCCAAGGCCGGTTAAAAATCTCACCTTCACATCCACGGCGCGGCACATCGCGATATAAAGGCACGCATAGTCAAAGCATACGCCGGACCGTGTGGTGTACGCGATGACCGCACCCGAGGACACGCCCGCGGTGCCGTTCCCGAGCTTTTCGGCTTTGCCGTTGTCGTACGTGACGTTTTGGCATATCCACAGGTAAAGCAGATATGCTTTTTGCTTCTCATCCGTCTCAGTGCCCACAATGGCTTGCGCCTGCGCGTCGATGTCGGCGTTCGACTGTATCGCGTCCTCAAGCTTCACACCGTTAAAATACTTGATGAGCTGAGTATCGGACTCGCCGGTGATTTGGTTTTCCGCGAACTTGAACGAATCGTTAAATATGACCTGAACGTTTTTCACGACGCTGCTGCCCTGCAGCGGCTGAATCACGCTTTCCTGCACGAACTGATACGGCGCGGAGGTATTTGCGTATTGCGTGATCACGGGACTGTTAAAAAGGCCCGTGTAAAAATTCAGCAGTATCGAGAAGAGCAGCACGAGCCAGACCGACCGGGGGAGCTGCCAGAGCCCGCCGATGACTCGCCTAAAAAAGCCGCCCATGGACTTAACGGCCGAGGAGATGCCCTTTGACAGCGGCGGCACGGCGTACAGGCGAACCGGCAGTGTGATGAGATAGAGCAGACCGTCGATCAGCAGCGCGAGAACGACGGTTAATATCACAGAGACCCAAATCTGCGCGTTGGCGGCTGATTCAAGCGCGGGGAAAATCTTATACACCGTTGTCAAAACGATGTTGTCGGCGTCGGAAAGTATGATTCTCGTTAAATAGATTGACAGCAGAATGGAGGCGAGCAAAATCAGGTTGTTCAGCAGCGACGCGAAGGAGCGGTGGATGCGCTCATTTGTCAGCGGCCGAACGATACCTATCAGTATAGGAATCACGAATATCACCGCGATCACGGCGGTGATGATATTGATATCGCCGAATATGTTCATAAATTGTCAGCCTCGTATCCGTATCTATTGATTATTCCACCATCACACAATATTTTTCAATAGACGAAGTTTTATACACTCACCGCGGTCAGCCGCGCCTCGCACGGTGCGTGCAGAAAATCGAGCGCGAAAGGCAGGTCGTACAGCCATTTGTCAATGCTGTCCGGCGGCAGCAAAAGCGGCATGCGGTCGTGATACGGCGCCATCGTGCTGTTGGCCTGCGTCGTGATGATCACATAGGCGGTATCGGCGCCGAACGTATCGAACAGGCCAGCCATATAGAGCACCTTGGTATCCGGCAGGCGGAAAAGGTATTTTTGTTTCTTGTCCGTTTCTTGCCGCCATTCGTAAAAGCCCGCGGAGGGAATCACGCAGCGGCGTTTCATGAGCGGAACGCGGAACATCTTTTTATCGAGCACCGTCTCGCTGCGCGAGTTGATGATGACGCCGTCGCCCTGATATTTGGGAAAGCCCCACTTCATGAGCAGCGGTGCCGCCCGACCCGGCTCGGGCACGAGCACGGGGGAGATGTTGGTCGGGAACACTTCGCCCATCGCCACGGCGCCCAGCTCGGGCGCGTTCTGGTAGCGCTCGTTTATTTCATTGATGATCTCGCGGTATTCAATGATTTCGCCCTCCATGATCGCGAGGTAGCGTCCGCACATCGTTTATGCCCCCCTTTCGTTTCATAAGCCAAGATCAATTATAGTTCATTATACATGCAGAACATATTTCTCCATGTATGCTCTTGCTTCCTCATCAGTGTACACGCAGGGATCATATATTGCATATGAGTAATCCTGATAATTTTTTATAAAGTGTTCGATATACGCTGCATCTTTAAACCCTATATCCCGCATTGACTGCTTTAATTCTCTTGAAAAAGGTCGACTATCCAAATTCGGATGATCATTTCTTGTGACAATGCCCTGGTCGATATAAAATTTTTTAATTACCTCGAGTTGATTGTTATCCACGGGTATTGTGCCTCCTCATTTCATTTGGATATAAGCCTGCTTATGCGGTTTTCCGCTCCATGAACCAGCGGTCTTACTCAAAAAAAGATAATTTCATACTGCCCTATTGTTATTTTACCATACTATCCTTAAAAAAGCCCAAGGGAGCAGAACGCCATAAATGGCGGGGGCAGAAATACATTGGCTATAACCAATATATTTCTTCTCCTATCTGCCTATCCGTCTTTGTCATCAATACCCAGATCGTTACCCAGTACACTGCCAGGCAGAATACTGCCATGATCGAACTTTTCCCGGATGCCGTCCAGAGCTTTTTCCAGCCGTTCCAGCTTTTCCCGGCTGGGCCCGGTATCCTTGAACAGAGCAATCTGCTCAACCGCCATGTCCTGGGGGACCAACTTGAGGGCGGTTACGGTCAGCATCCGGATGGGAGTCCCGATCTTCCAGGAGGTCTCAACGAGCTCCATGACTGCCCGGGTCAGATCGGCTGCCAGATAAGAGGGCTTGGGCAATGGCTTTTGCCGGGTGATGATTCTGAGATATTGGTCTTTGATGGTCACTTGAACGGCAGCCCCTTTGAGGCCATATCTGCGCATCCGGGTAGCCACACTGTCGCTGAGCGCAGTCACCGATGTCAGAATGTCTCCTCGGCTGATCAGGTTGCGGCTGAAAGTCATGCCATTGCCCACCGACTGAATATCATCCTCCTGCCCGGCCTCAAGCACCGGGCTGTCATCCAGTCCATTGGCATAGGCGTGAAGCTGATCGCCCAGCTTGCCAAAGCGCCTGTGTAGCAGCGCGGGATTCATGTGTGCCAGCTCACCAATGGTACGAATGCCCAACTGTCCAAGGCTCTCATTGGTCTTGCCTCCTACAAAGAGCAGACTGCCCACCGGCATAGGCCAGACGATCTGATGGTAGTTTGCCCGGCTGATGACGCTGACCGCATCGGGCTTTTTCAGGTCGCTGCCCAGCTTGGCAAAAACCTTGCACCAACTGACGCCAACCGAGACGGTCAGGCCGGTTTCTCGGGTAATCCGCTGCCGGATATCATGAGCCAGCGCTATGGCGTCGCCGCCGAAAAGATGCAGGCTGCCCGTCACATCGAGATAACTTTCGTCAATACCGAAGCGCTGCACTTGGCTGGTGTACTGCTCATAGATGGCGTTGATTTTCTCGCAATACTCCCGATATAGGTGGTGGCGGGGCGGGCGCAGTATGAGATTTGGACATTTGCGCCGGGCCTGCCAAACTGTTTCTGCTGTCTTGACGCCATAGCTTTTGGCCAGCTCATTTTTGGCCAGTATGATACCCCTTCTCGCCTCGGGATTGCCGCATACGGCCATAGGCACCTTTTTGTATTCAGGATAAAGCAACTCTTCGACACTGGCATAAAACGAGTTGCAGTCAATATGATAGATAACCCGATCATCTTTTACCATTGACGCTACCCTTTCTAACAGTTGTTTTGTACAATTCTCCATAATTTATCTTTTGCTGTTCTTAGAATTGAGTGCCTGAACCACCCTGATGATGGCAAATGATGCGCGTCTCTTCCCTCTAGAGACTCGAACATATGTTCGTGTTTATTATATTCAGTTGCTTCGAAAAAAACAACAGGAAAATGATGAAAAAATGTTGACAACCAGGCCCATATCGTCTATATTGAACGTGTTCAAACTATGTTCAGGGCGAAGACAGTGGGAGGCGGACCTATGCCGGACGGCGACGCAAAGCAGAGGATATTAAAAGCGACGATGGCGCTGCTGGAGGAAACGCAGGACAGCGACAAGATCACCATACGAGAGATTGCAGCGCGCGCCGGAGTGGGTGTGGGGCTCATCAATTACCATTTTCAAACGAGAGAAAAGCTTCTTTACACGGCGATCGGTGATGACATGGTGAGAATGATCGAGGCGATGCAGGGAGTCCCCAAAACGTCGTCGCCCGCCGACGACCTGAAAGAAATGCTCAAAGCGCTCTGCGACGTCGGCATTCGGTATGAAAAACAGATGCGCATCGGCGTGCAGTATGATCTGCTGCAGGGCGACATGGGCGCGGTCAATTACCTGCTGCCGCTGCTTCGGGAGATGCACCCGAAGGACGAAACCGCACTGCGTGTGATGGCGTTTGAGATCATCGCCGCCATCGACCTCGCGCTGTTTCGAAACGATGTGTTTTTCAGGCTGACAGGGCTCGACGTCAGGGATAAAGCGCAGCGCGACCAGGTTATCGATATTATTGTAAATAAATATTTATAAAATTTTAAGGAGATAAAAAATGATCATTGCAACGATTATTACTGCGTCGCTGACGATACTGCTGCTGCTTTGCCAGCTGCTGTGCGGGCTTTGGATCAAGGCGAAGGGAACGGACGAAGCGGGAAAGAAATTCCACGCGAGGCTCGGCATATGGAATGTGCTGACGGGGCTTGTCACATCGGTGCTCGCGATCATCGCGGTGGCGTAAGGAGGCGGGTCTATGAGAGGGTTGACGAAGACGATGGCTGTTTTGACCATCATACTGCTGCTCAGTCTGCTGATATGTGGCATGTGGATCGGCGCCAACGGCACGGATGCGGAAGGGATTGCATTTCACAGAACTCTGGGTATCACGGCGGCCATATGCGGCCTTGTCACGAGCGTGCTCGCCATCAGGGCGGCGGGAAAGAAAGCTGCAAAGATGAATTAACACATGTCAGGCACCGCTTCGTCCGGTGTCTTTTTTTATTTCAGTAAATATAGGAAAATAAATGCAAGCAAAGGTTGACAAACGGATATATATCTTCTATAGTGAAGACAAAAGTTCTTCACATATGAAGATAAACGGGGGGGAACAGAATGAATAAGCCGCTTTTGGACGCGGAATGGATCATTATGGAGGCGCTATGGGATAAGAGGCCGCAGACGCTTGGACAGATCATACAGACCATTCGGCAGAATCGGCCGGATATCGAGTGGGACTATAAAACATACCACACGCATTTGAGACGGATGCTTCAGCGCGGCCTGATTGCGGGCGATGCCAAGAATCTGCGGGATAAGCTTTATTATGCGTTGGCCACAAGGGACAACGCGCTGGACGCCGAGGGGCAGGAATTGCTGCGCCGCAGCGCCCGCTTCGGTTCTGTCGGGCGGCTGGTGAAAACGCTGGGGCAGAATGGCCAGCTTTCCGCCGACGATAAGCAGGAGCTGCTGGCCTTGGCCCGTGAACTGGAAGAGAAAAGCGAGGATTAGGATTATGAATACGGTGCTTTCATTTTTCATAGAGAATCTGATGCTGTTCGCGCTGCTGTTTGCGGGCGTCTGGCTCATCAAGCGGATATTTTCAAAGCAGCTTTCCGCCGCGATGCACTACCTTCTTTGGGGCGTGGTGATGCTCAAGCTGCTGATCCCCGTGGGGCTGCCGAGCGATTTAAGCCCGTTGAATTTGCTTTCGCAAGCCGATACGCCTGCGGCGGCGCAGATGGCGGAGCAGGACCAGCCGGAGCAAGAGCTGCCGTCTGCCGCGATTCCTTCTCCCGGGAATGTTACGCTGCCTAAAACGAACAGCTCGCCGTCAGCGGCCGGCATAGCAGAAAGCAGCGGGAATTCTGCCGGAACCGTCAAAAGCGTCGCTCTGGATTGGACGGTGATTGCGCTGATCGTCTGGGCGGGCGGTGCATTTGGCGTGGGTGGCTGGCTGGTTATTGGCGCTGTCCGGCTAAAGAAGCTGGAAAAAGCACAGGGCACTGAGCCTTCCGCACGAATACAGGCATTGTTTGAAAGCTGCCGCAAGCAGATGCACATTCAAAGGGAAATCCATTTGGTGCTTCAGGAGTACCTGCCGGTGCCGGCCATTACAGGCGTGAGAAGCCCCGTGCTGTTTCTGCCCGCAAGTCTGTCGGATGAGCGGGATGAGCAGAGGCTCCGCCACATCTTTTTCCATGAGCTGTCCCATTACAAGCGCGGCGATATTATCGTCACGAATCTGCTGAACATGCTGAATGCGCTCTACTGGTTCAACCCTCTGGTATGGCTGGTCGTCAGGCTGATCAACCGGGATATGGAGACGGCATGCGACGCGACGGTGCTGACTCACTTGGGACTCGAAAAGCGGCAGGGATATATTGAAACGGTGATTGAATTCGGAGGAAACAGCAATGGGAAGCGCTTGGTGCCCGCGCTGTGGATGAATGACGGGAGTATGAAAATGAAGAGCCGCATCAGGGGCATGTTTCTGAGAAGCAGAACGAAGGCTGTCGTCAAAATACCGGTAATAGCAGCAGCTCTTGTACTGGCTCTCGTGTGCCTCACCACAGCCTGTCAGCCCACGCCCGAGAAAGCGATTGTGGTTAACAAGGGTGATGACACATTGGCAAATGAAATCAGTGCCACACCGGCCCCAAGGGAACCATATCAAGCGCCCGCTCAATACAAGCAGGAAGCGCAGAGCTTTTATGACGGCATGCTGTCGGTTTCTTTTGATATGCAGGTCGAGACGCCGGATGTCAGCGCTTATCCTGTTTACACCGTGCAGGATGCGGATCTGACTCAAGATCAGGTTAACCGCATCGTTTCGGCACTGACGCAGGACAAGCCGCTCAAATATTACGACGACAGGCAAACCAAGCAGGAAATCACCGATCAGTTTCTTTTGCCCGCAAAGAAGGAGCTATCGGATGCAAAGAACGGCAAAACGTATTCTGATGAACGCGGAAATATAACGGTTGATCAGCTGCAGGACAACGTAGACAATATTGAGGGCTGGATTGCGGATGCGCCGGAGACAAAGGATGAGCGCAGCGTCACGGCGGAGGAATATACAAGCGCCGGTATGCTGTCGGCTTTTGTAGATCTGGGAAAGCCAAAACCTGCGACACTGAAAATCACAAAAAACGGGCAGTCTTTCTCTTATGTGCAGTTTATCAACGGCACCGAGTATATATACAACGGATTCTGGGAGCCCGCGGAAGATTTGCCGCTGAAAACCACAAAAGAGCAGGCTGTTGCCATGGCGACACAACTGGTGGCCAATATGGGTGCGGACGGTTTCCAGCTGGACGCTGTGGGCAAAACGACACGGCTGGGCAGTGAATTCGAAATTTCTTCCGAGGAGTATCAGAACACAATGGCCTACTCCGTGGTGTTTACGCGTACGGTGGACGGCATACCGCTGACCTATACGCCTATTGACAGCGTCAGCATGTCGGAAAAAGATGCGGACGGCAGAATGGATGCTGAAATGTGGAGCTATGAGCGCATCATGATCAACATTGACGATGACGGTATCGCCAATGTTTTCTGGAACGGAAACCTTCAGGTTGGTACCTGTGTCAATGAAAATGTACAGCTCCTGCCGTTCGAGGATATCGCTTCACGTGCTATGGATCAGATAAAAGTGCAATCCGCATTCCTGACAGACCAAGGTGCAGACGGCGAAGGAATCCATATGGAGAGGATTGAGCACAGCATTAACAGGGCAAAGCTTGGGTTTGCCCGTATTCGCGTGAAGGATTCCGGTGGATATCAGATCGTTCCGGTCTGGGACTTTTACGGTACCTCAGTTTACTATTTTAATGAAGATCAAGTTAACGCCTTCAACAAAGAACACGAAGAAAATTTGCAGGCGACTGAGTCTTCTGACAGCGGTTACAGAGCGATCGTGACCATCAACGCCATTGACGGCAGCGCGATCAACAGAGATTTGGGATATTAAAATAAAATTCTATATCACATAGCCGCTCAACAGCCTGATTTGCCTAAGCGCATTTCAGGCTGTTATTGATTCGAACCTATAAAAACTAGTAATAGATAGCTTGACTATTTACAAAACGATTGATAAAAAGTATAATGTGCCAATAAAGGAGTGGCGCCATGGATAATTCAGCAAGAGAAAAGCGTAAAAAAGGCATTGAAACAACGGGAAAGATACTCGAGGCGGCGGCTGAGCTTTTCGCGCACAAGGGGTACGACGCCGTGCCGATGAGCGAGATCGCAAGAGCCGTGGGCATCAAGGAGAGCTCGCTGTATAACCACTTTTCGGGCAAGGCCGCGATACTTGACGCGCTGTTCGATGTTTTTGCGAGGGACAAAAGCACTTCGCGTCCGGCTGAGAAGGAGCTTGACGCCATGCTCGATATTATGGGGCCGGAGGAGATATTCAAGAACCTGCTGATCTACTTTGGCAGCCATGTGAGCCCGCTGTTCACCCATGCGGCAATGGTCATTACAAACGAAAAGTACAAGAACGCGAAGGCCGCGGACATGTATTACCGCTATGTGGTGGCCGATTCGGTGGACTATTATGAAAAGCTGATCAATAAAATGATTGACAGAGGGCTCGTTAAAAAAGTGAATGCGCGGCGCTTCGCCGAGCAATACAATTACAGCTATATTGCGCTGACCAAGGAATATTTTATGGCGGAAAACGGGTTTGCGGATAAACACAGCGTGATCGTCTCGATGGTGGAAGCGTCCAACTTTTTTTGTGAACTGATGAAAACATAAGAAAGTGAGGATAGCGGGCGTGAAGCAAAGGCTCAGGCTTGAAGAACGGTACCGGCCGTCAGCGCCGTGCAGCTGCGAAACGTGCGTGGCGTATTGCATGCGCCCCGGCTGGTGGACGGTCTGCGAAGCGGAAGCGGCGTTTGCCGCGGGGCTGGGGCCGCGCATGATGCTCGAGATGGCGCCCGATCTCACATTCGGTGTGCTGTCGCCGGGCTTCAGGGGGTGCGAGGGCGGCTTTGCGCGGCAGCTGTACTGGGGGTGCGGCTGCACGTTTTTACATGAGGGCCTTTGCGAGCTGTTCGGCAGCGGTCATTCGCCGCTCGAATGCCTGTTCTGCCATCACGAACGCGAGGGGCAGGGGCAAGCATGTCACGCGGCCATCGAGAAGGACTGGCGCGTCAGCGGGCAGGACCTCGTGAAAAAGTGGGTCGGCCTCATGGGGCTCTGGGAACCGTACGCGCTGGTCAGCGCGTATTCATGCCGGCAGGCCGTCGCGCGGTAAATGATTGCACAATGGCACCGCCGGGTATAAAATGCCCTTATGTATATCAATTCCATTGCCAAAACGCAAGAGTCTCTTGCCGAGCAGGATCAGTATTTAAACGGCATTCCGACCATTGCGGCGCTTGATACGCTGGCGCTGAAAAAACCCGTCACGTTTCTGGTGGGCGAGAACGGTTCGGGAAAATCCACGCTGCTTGAGGCCATCGCCGTCAATTTCGGCTTCAACCCGGAGGGCGGCTCGCGTGATTTTAACTTTCATTCTGTGGAAACGCATTCGGGGCTGTATTCGCTGCTGCGCCTTAATAAGGGTGTACCGCGCCCGAAAGACGGTTTTTTTCTGCGCGCCGAGAGCTTTTACAACGTCGCCTCCGAGGTGGACCGGCTCTCCGATGACCCGACCGATCCGTTTTTGAATTCTTACGGCGGCAAATCGCTGCATGCGCAATCTCACGGCGAGAGCTTTCTCTCGCTGATGCTCAACCGCTTTCGCGGCAGCGGCCTTTATCTGCTCGATGAGCCCGAGGCCGCGCTGTCGCCGTCGCGACAGATGACGCTGCTCGCGCGCATGCACAGCCTCGTGAAGGGCGGGTCGCAGTTCATCATCGCGACGCATTCGCCGATGCTGATGGCGTATCCGGACGCACAGATACTGCTGCTGGACGGCGGCATCAGGCCGGTTGACTACCAGCAGACGGAGCACTACCAGATCACGCGCCGCTTTCTTGAAGCGCCGGAGCGTATGCTGCGCATATTATTTGAGGATTAGCCCTCAGCGAACGCAAGTGAGAGCGTCCAAAGCCTCCTCGAGGCTGCTTTTAAAGAATACAAGATTGCCCTTGTTGCATTCGTAGATGAAATCACGCAGCGCTTTGCTGCCGTAAGCGCTGAAATCGCCCACGATGGCGAGCTTGAAGCGGTAGTTCGAAAACTTTTGCAGCACGTCGCCCGCGAAGCGCGTTTTCAGATCGAAGAAGGCTTCTGTGAGACTTTCCTTATAGACCACCATGGCCCCGCAATTGTAATCACCCGCATATCTCGCCTCAGCCATCAGGTCGAGCGCTGTTTGTGCGGCATCTATTTTAAAAGACTTATCGATCATGGCCACGGTCCGGCCGTTTCTTGTGATGAATTCCATGGTTAATCCTTCTCCAGTAAAAACGGGATCACGGTATCCATTGCGCCGGTGATCACGTGAGCGCCGTTTTTGATGATTTCTATTTTAGCCTGCGGTGCAAAATGCCGCAGGCGCTCCGTCGCCTGAACGGGATTCATCGTGACATCCTTTTCCCCCGCCAGCATCAGCACGGGCATGGTGAGCGCGCGCATCTGCTCATCCGTCAGCACGGGCAGCGCACCAGTGATCGGGCTGAAATTCTCCATGATCAGATTGAGGAAATCTCTGACCGGCTTCGGGACGTCGCCCATCACCTTGTCGCCGAGCACGTTCGACTCACCGCCGTTGATAGACTCTATCGACTCCTCGAGAAACGATGGATTCGGTTCGACAATGCCCGAGGGGGCAAACAGCACCAGACGGTCTGCGCGCGTTGGATAAGCGGCCGCGAAATGCAGCGCGAGCCAGCCGCCGAGCGAGTGCCCGATGATGACGGCTTTGTCGAGCTGCAAAACGTTCAGCAGTTCATTCAGCCATTTGGGGTAGTCGCTGAGGCCGGGGCGGGTGTCCTCGCTGTTGCCCGCTTCGCCGGGGAGATCCGCCGCGAAAACATGAAACCGCTGCGCGAGCGCGGGGATGTCACCAAGCCATATCGCGCCGTTGCTGCATGAACCATGCAGCAGTACCACGGCGGGAGCTTGCGCGCTGCCCGCTTCGAGATAAAACGTTTTGCCATAAGCCGTCTGCGCGTACCGCTGCGCAAAGGGGAAGTGGCTCAGTATCTGATTGTAATACGCGCGCACCTTGTCACGCCCCTGTTCCGATTTAAAAACGCTGGTCATAGGAAATCCTCCTCGTTTTGGGCTATGAGCGCTTCGATGGCGCCCAGTATTGCCGCCATAAACTTGACGCTGCTCCACAGCGTGATGCGCACCTTGTGTTCGGGCTCGATAAACTGCGCCTGCATCGAAGACTGCCCGTATTCGGGCGGCTTTGAGTTCATCAATGCCGTGAGCGTATTGACAATGCGGATGGCTTCATCGCGGTTCGTCACATCGATATCGATCACGGCAGACGCTGTGACGCGCCGCTCCGAGGCGGCTTCGGGCTTGGCGGGCAGATTTGCCCCTTCGGTGAACACGCTCAAATCGTGGCCCGATACGCGCCAGCTCTTGCCGAGCTTGACGGCGCGCAGCTTGCCCTCGCGGATATAACGCTGCACCGTCTTCACGTGCATGTGCAGCATTTCGGCGATCTGCTCGGCCGTATAGTATGTTTCATTCATAACATAGCTGCTCCTTAATGTGACCTATAAAGTAATAATAAGCAATAATAAGAAATATGTCAAGAGGTTTTTTAGTAATAAGGGAACAATGCGGAGCAGGCGGTGATTTTGTTTGCAATAAATGATAAAATGGCTGTGGCAAAGGAGGATGGCGGCATGAAATTCAAGGATAAAATCTGTGTGGTGACGGGCGGCGCGAACGGTATCGGGCGCTGTGTCACACAGGCGTTCATAGATGAGGGCGCACGCGTGGCCGTGATCGATACCGACACGGCGTCGGGCGAAAGAATGGCTCGCGCATATGGGAACAGGCTGCTGTTCGTGCAGGGAGATATCGCCGATAAGGAAACGCTCGAGCGGTTCGCGAAAGCCGTGCTTGATGCGTACGGGCATGTGGATTGTCTTGTGAACAATGCGTGCATCAGCAAAAAAGGGCTGCTTTCGCGCTGTTCGTATGAGGATTTCAACGAGGTGCTGCGCATCGGCGTGACCGCGCCGTATTACCTCGCGCTGCTGTTTGCAGAGCATTTCGCGCCGGGTGCGTCAATCGTCAACATTTCATCCACGCGGCAGGGAATGTCGCAGCCGGATACCGAGAGCTACACGGCGGCCAAGGGCGGCATCAGCGCGCTCACACACGCGCTTGCCGTCAGTCTTTCGGGCCGGGTGCGCGTGAACGCGGTGAGCCCCGGGTGGATCGATACGGAGGCATACCAGCATGAAGACGGCTATGAGCCGGAATATTCGCAAGCGGATGAAGCCCAGCATCCTGCGGGCCGTGTCGGGAAGCCGTCGGACATCGCGTCGATGGTGCTGTATCTTTGCGGCGGCGAGGCGGGCTTTATTGACGGCCAGAACATTGTGGTGGACGGCGGCATGATGCGCCAGATGATCTACCACGGGGATAATGGATGGAGATTAGAGGGGTAGCCCTTATCTGATTGATAACAGACGCTTGGAAATAATATAAGGTGAATAAAGATATTGAATTTTTCGGGATAATAGATACTTTCAATGCTTTGCAATCAAATTAAGCCGCCGGAAGACTGGCGGCTTTTTGCTGCAAGAAATCCTTCTTAGCTGAAATAATCCGCGATGCCGTTCGCGATGCCCTGCGCGCAAAGGTTCTGGTAGTCGTCGCTCACGAGCAGATTGTCTTCTTCCTCGTTGGTCATATATCCCATCTCAATATTGCAGACGGGCACCGTGCTCCAGTTGAAGCCGGTCTGGTCGCTGCGCGCCTGAAGTCCCAAATTCTTCGCGCCCGTCGAGGCGCAGAACGCGTCGATGATAGACTTGCCCGCCTTTTTGCTCGCGTCGTTGATAGACGCTGTGCAGTCGTTGGAGGGAACCAGCACAAACGCGCCATGAACGGATTTGTCGTTGTTGCCGTTGCAGTGAATGCGGATCACGAGCGCGGCGTTTGCGGCGTTCATCATCTCCGCGCGCTCCTTGTTGGAGATATCCACATCGTGCGACTCGCGCGACATCACCACGGTTGCGCCGAGGTCGGTCAACAGCTTTTTGAGCTTGAGACCCACCTGCAGGTTCACCTTATATTCGGCGACGCCCGTGAAACGGCCTTGCGTGCCCGACGAGACCTTCTTTTTCGTCTCGCTCGAGCCGGGTGCGGCGGGCTCCGGGTCCGAATTCGCGTGCGCCTGATGACCCGGGTCAATGCCGATTACGAGTCCCGAGAGCGGCGTGCCTGTCGCGTTTTCGACGGGCGGAGCGGGTGGCTCCGCGTCTTTCGTCGGCGCGTCGGATGGCTTCGGCGTGGCCGAGGGCTTTGGCGTCGCCGTCGGCTCTGCGGTGGGCGTAGGTGAGGGCTGGGTCGCCGACTCCGTCACATCGGGCGGCGTTGTGGGTATGGGCGACGGCGTGACGGCGGGCGTGGCTGTCGCGGCCTCTGTGGGCGACGGTGACAGCGTGGCCGACGCGGAGGTGTCCGCGGCTTGTCCGCATGCGCCGAGCAGCAGCAAAACCGCCGCGAGTATGGCTATCAGCTTAAAATGCTTCATCAGTTTTGGTTATCCTTTGTATTGCCTTTTATGGGCTGTCATAGAAATCATGTACTTACATAATAAGTTTGAGCGGAGCAAAAGTCAACTTGGAGCGCTCATTCGGTATCGAGCAGGCCGGGGCTTAAGAATGTGAGACCGGGCGGCTGCCGATACTTTTGAGTGTCGATCAGGCCTGAGACGCCGTCGTCGATCAGCCGCGATTCACCGCCCGTATAAAGGTACAGATCACCGCGCTGATCTAAAAAATCCGCCAGGTAAACGAGCCGGCCGTCAACAAGCAATGCCTCACTGACGCCGCCCGCAATCCGTTTTTTGCTTCCCCCGGTATACCTCATCAGTGTGCCGCCGTGCTGTCCTAAGTCCCTGAGGTAATAGAGCGTATGGCCGTTGTCGCTGAGCAGCAACCCCGAGGTGCTCACGCCGCTGTCGATTTTCACGCCGTCACGGTAAAGAATGCCGCTGCCGTTTTGCATGGCCTTCATGTAGAACACCGCATTTGTGCGTGTGTCCAGCGCGAATGTGCAGACATCCGTATCCACCGTCTGCGGAGCCGAAAAACCGCCGCCGGTCACTGTGAAGAATTTCAGCGTGCCGCACGCTTTGGCGGAATCGAAGCCATCAAGATAATAGAGCCTGTCATTTTCGCGCGCGTAAACAAACGAGTTGTCGATCGCGAGCGAGGGGGCTTCCACTTCGACGAGCCGTGTTTCCGCGCCGCCCCGGGCCGCGTATACATTGCCGCTTTCGCTTAGAAAGCCGCCAAACAGCACGTCAAGCGCGTCGATATCCCGTATTTCTGAAATATTGATCATCTCCGGCACTGTCAAGACGGTTTTTTTGTAAACGAGCAGGCCATCGCCCGAGGCGGCCAAGCTGTACGCAAAATCGCCCGTCACCGCCGTTTCCTTGCCGTCTTTATAGGCGTAGAGTGTATCGAGACAAAAGTCCACAGAAAAAGTGTCGGCTTGCGCGCGGATCTCGTCGCGCCGGAGTTTTTGGGCATAGGCGTTTAACGCGGCGTTGTAGGCCTCCTCATCCGTCACGACCTCATACAGCGTGCCGCTGTCAACGGCCGCGGGCTGCTGGGTTTGGTAATCGGCGATATCGGGCGCAAAAAGCGCGGCGTCCTTATCCTTCATATCGTCGTTCAAAATATCCGCAAGCCGCACGGTCAGCGTTTGCGGCTTGGTGTAATAGACGGTGCCGTCGTCCATGCGCGCGATGAAACCGGAGATGTCCGTCGCGATTTTGTGCTTCCCGCCGCTGATCTTGTGCGCGTAGAGGCCGCCGTTCCGGTCGTAATACACGGTGGAAAAATCATCGCTGACCAAAAACATCGTGGCGTTAGAAACGATTTTTTCCTCGGACAGCCGCCGCATATCCATGAAGCGAATATCACCGTTCAAGCCCGTATAAACGAGCTTTGAACCGTCTGCGCTCAGCTCAAAATAGCTGACGCCGAGCGCGATCCTTTGCCTGCTATTCCCGTCGTTCACATAAAGGCTGCCGCCCGGCTGCGTTAAATAGACCTCTCTGCCTTCCGGCGTCACCTCAAACGGGTAGCCGATACCGCTGTCGATTTTAACCGTCGCGTGCGGATCTCCGGGATCGGCGGTCAGATCACGGCGGCAGACGGTGGCTGAATCGCCGTCCGGTTCGGGGTAATACAGATATCGCCCGTCGGGGCTGCAGAACGTATAGAAATCGAGCTTAAAGGCGTCTTCTGAATATGACAGGCCGCGCGCGAGCCCGGATATTTTCATCGTATCTAGATCGGCGGTCAGAAGCGCATCCTGCTTGCAATAAACAACCGGGGCCGCCTTGCGCTCGAGCACCGCGGAGAGCAGTATGGCGCCGACAAAGAGGACGGCGGCAATGACGGCGGCGGCAATGCGGAGCCTGTGCGGACGCGAAGCCGTGCCGTATGTCAAACCGCGCTTGGGCGCAAAAAGGGCGGGATAGAAGTTCGCCGAAAAACGGCGCGGTGCGCCGCAGTACAGGCAGAATGCGGCTTCCCGCGGAATCTGCCCGCCGCAGAGCGTACAGGGGCTCACCGGCGGATCGTCGGGTGATCCCGTTTCATCGGCTTTGTCACCGCAGACGGTGCAGAAAATATCGCCGGCTTTCATCGCCGCTCCGCATCGGGCACATTTCATTGTCATTTCCTCCTCATAACCCAGTCTTGATAAGGCTGCCCGTACACATCATACGCAAAGGCTCTTCACTTCATGCCTTCGCATGCCTTTCACAGATTGTATACATATGATATTCAAGGGCGATGCGGGCGGGAGGAAACTCAAAAGGCCGCTCCGCTATAATGGCTTTCCGGCAAGTATGTCGAAATGGATAAAAAATTTTAAATTTTTTTGTTTTTTTGATAGCACTTTTGCATTTAAAAAGCGTCTTATATAGGAGCATGCAAAAAGCGTGCAAGACGATTCCGAAAGCTTATACCCTGTGCGGGCCGCATTCCCCCATGATATGCGGCCCGCCATCTCCCAAAAGATACGGCGAGAGCCTCATCGACATAAATGCGAATATGCTATTTTCCTGTGCAGGCCATGCAGAGCAATCCCCATTACCCGTTTTGTATGGCCTGCCATCTCCCAAAACAGGCGGCAGGGGCCGTTTTTTTATACCGCCGTTTGCAAATCCCATGATTTGAATATATGATAGCAATATAAGCCAAAAGGAGGGCGTCATGAGACTCAGACTCAAGTCGGCGGTCGCCGTTTTATTCTGTCTGCTTCTTATTTTCCTCGCTGCGTGTGCGGCACCGTCGGCGCCGCAGCCGTCCGAATCGGCGGCCATGCCAAGCGCCGAAGAGCCCGGCGTGCAGGAGATCGGTCTGCCCGCGCATATGAAAGAGCCGAATGTGCCCAAATATGTGTTTTTGTTCATCGGAGACGGCATGGCGTTTGCGCAGGTGAACGCGGCGCAGATTTTTAAAGGCTGCGGCGACGGACAGACGATCGGCAGCTTAAGCTTCGCGGAATTCCCGGTGACAGGCGCGGTCACCACCTATGACGAGACATCCGTCTGTCCTGATTCGGCTTCGACGGCGACGGCGCTGGCCTGCGGTATCAAAACGAAGAGCGGCGTTATTGGTATGACGGGCGATAAAGAAACGGCGCCCAAGAGCATCACCGAAATGCTTAAAGACGGCGGCAAAAAAATCGGTGTCCTCTCCACGGTGTCTCTTAATAACGCGACGCCGGCGGGATTCTATGCGCACGTGCCCTCCCGAGGGGATTACTACGACATCGCGATGCAGATGGCATCCAGCGGTGTGGATTATTTCGGCGGCGGTTCGCTTGTGAACCCGGCGGGCGCAAAGGGCGACCAACCCGACGCGTTTGAGGCGCTTGTGCAAAGCGGTTATACGATTGCCGACACCAAAGAGGAGATTGCGGCGCTTGGCAGCGGCTCTGGCAAGGCGTACGCGGTGAGCCCCGCGCTGCTGCAAACCAAGGCGTCAATGCCGTTTGCTCTTGATGCGGACAAAGACGATCTGACGCTTGCGGATTTTGTACGCACGGGCATCAGCGTGCTTGACAATGAAGACGGTTTCTTTATGATCTGCGAATCCGGCATGATCGACTGGGCCTGCCACGCCAACGACGCGGCGACGGCGATTTCCGAGACATTGGTGCTCGAGGATGCGGTGTCGGCGGCGGTCGATTTCGCAAAAGAGCATCCGGACGAGACGCTGATACTTGTGACGGGAGACCATGAAACGGGCGGTATGTCAATCGGCTATGCGGCAACCGGCTACAACACGAATTTCTCGCTGCTCTCGGGACAGACGGTCTCTTATTCGGCGTTCGACGCCATTCTCGAGGATATGAAAAAAGGCGATTCCTCGCTGCTGATGAGCGACGTGCTGCCTGTGATCAAGGAAAGCTTCGGACTCCTCGCGCCCGATGACGCGGACGCGGCGGTTAAGGAAAATGCGGGGCGTGTGCTGACCGCGGACGAGTACGAAAGGCTCGCGGAAGCGCTGTCGGCGTCGCTGGACGGGCCGCCGGATACCGCGGAAGCGCAGCTGCTGTACGGCGGTTATGAACCGCTGACCGTGACGCTCACGCATATACTCAATAACAAGGCGGGCCTCGGGTGGACGTCGTACGTGCATACGGGCGGCCTTGTGCCGGTTTACGCTTACGGCACAGGCGCGGAAGAATTCAGCGGGTCTTACGACAACACGGATATATTTAAAAGGCTCGTGAAGCTCTGCGGGCTGTGATGCGCGCGGCGGTATATAAAACAGACGTTAAGTGCTTTATCGTTGCGATAAAGCGTAAAAAATGACGAGAAATGTAGATAATAATAGCTGCAGAGAGATATAGCGAATTACTAATGTATAAAACCCGCTACATCGTCGTTTTACATTCTTTTTACAACCATTAACCTTTCATTAACAAGGACATAATTTCCACCTTACAAGTGTTGTGTATGATAACGGCAAACGGATATTTTCCAACAACATTTCAAGGAGGATAATAATGGTTTACAGGAAGATCAAAGCGGTTCTTTTGGTGATGGTCTGCTTTGTGCTGACCATGTCGCTTTTGGCGGGATGCGCGGCGCCCGCGGCAACCGACGCGGATGCATCCGCCGATGTCGGCGCAGTCACCGAAGTGAGCGCAGAGCCGTCGGCTGAAGCACCGGCGGTACCCAAATATGTGTTCTTGTTCGTCGGTGACGGCATGTCGCACGTACAGGTGAACGCGGCGCAGGTTTATGAAGGCAACAATGAAGAAGGCGAAGTTGAGATCGGCAGCCTGAACTTCACACAGTTCCCCGTCTCGGGCGTTGTCACAACGTATGACTCCACATCCTTCTGTCCCGACTCGGCATCCACAGCCACGGCGCTCTCCTGCGGCGTGAAAACGCACAGCGGCGTGATCGGCCTTGCGGTGGATAAGACGACAAAACCCGAAAGCATCACGGAAATGCTCAAGGCCGACGGCAAGAAAATCGGTATCGTCTCCTCGGTGACGATCAACCACGCCACGCCCGCGGCGTTTTACGCGCACATCGAATCGAGAAACGATTACTATGAAATCGCGCTGCAGATGGCGGAGAGTGGGTTTGACTACTTCGGCGGCGGTTCCATCAGCAAACCCACCGGCAACGAAGAAGACAAGGAAGACGCTTACGGTATTCTTGAAAAAGACGGCTACACGATCGCGGATACCAAAGAAGAGATCATGGCCTTAAACGGCGAATCCGGTAAGGTGTACGCTCTGAGCCCGGTGCTTCAGGATTCCGGTGCGATGCCGTATGCAATGGACACGAAGGAAGGCGATTTGGCACTGCCTGATTTCGTGACCAAGGGTATTGATGTGTTGGATAATGAAAACGGCTTTTTCATGATGTGCGAATCAGGCAAGATCGACTGGGCCTGTCACGCGAACGACGCGCTGAGCACCATCACCGATACGATTGCGTTTTCGAATGCGATACAGGTCGCGATCGATTTTGCTGCGCAGCATCCCGATGAAACGCTGATTCTCGTGACGGGCGACCATGAAACGGGCGGCATGACGATCGGCTATGCGGCAACGGGGTATGATACGGCGTTCTCCATATTGGACAAGCAGAAGATGTCGTATGTGGCGTTTGACGAGATGATAGCCGGAATGAAGGAAGCCAATCCCGAGTTGACGCTCGAAGATGTGATGCCGGTGATCAAAGAGAACTTTGGGCTTATCGCGCCCGATGATGCGGATGCGGCGGTGGAAGCCAATGCGCCGTATGTGCTTACCGAATTCGAGTATGAAAAGCTCAAAGCCGGTTTTGAGGAATCCATGAAACCCGAGGAAGAGCAGTTTGCGACCGACGAAGCCATGCTGCTTTACGGCGGCTACGATCCGCTGTCGGTGTCGCTCACACACATTATCAATAACAAAGCCGGTGTCGGATGGACATCCTATGCGCACACAGGCACGCCCGTCCCCGTTTACGCTTACGGCGTCGGCGCTGAAAACTTCGGCGGATCCTACGACAACACGGATGTATTTAAAAAGCTTGTGAGCATTTGCGGTCTCTGAGAAGCGGATAAATAACAAAAGCGGTAACAGATCGGATATTTCACTATCCGGTCTGTTGTTGCTAAGGGGGAACATCGTGATAAAGTTAAAAAAACCGAATAAAAAAGAAGCCATATTCGTGGCGGTATTCATCTGTCTGCTGGCCGCGCTGTGCCTGATACCGACCGGGTTTGAAAAGCAGATATATTTAAACTCAGAGGGCGTTCGCGCTACGGTCCTTTCGGTGGATAATGCGGGCGTTTACAACACGGGGCTCATCACACAGGGTGCGCAGGACTGCATGATCAGGATCGAAACGGGAGAGCACAGGGATGAAGTGGTGAAAGCGACGAATCTTTACTCGGGCAAGCTGGAGTTTGACAAGTCGTTCGAGCCGGGTGATTCGGCGTGGGTACTGCTGGAACGCGATCACGATAACAGCATCATTTTTGCGAACATGATTGAGCATTACCGCATTGACTGGGAGATCATACTGATTGCGCTTTTTGCGGTGTGCATCATCTGCTTCTCGGGCTTTACCGGCCTAAGAACGCTGCTTTCGTTCGCGTTTGCGCTGATCTGCATCTGGAAGGTGCTCGTTCCCGCGATGCTTCACGGCGTGAATCCCGTCGTGGTGGCGTTGCTGATCGGCAACGTGATCACGGTGGCGACGCTGCTGCTTGTGGCCGGTTTTACGAAGAAAGCATACACGGCCATTGCGGGTGCGGTGGTCTGCTCGTTCATCACCTGTTTGCTCGCGGTTATATGGGGAGGCATTTTCAAGATACACGGTGCGGTGATGCAGTGGTCGGAGTCTCTGCTGTACGCGGGCTATGAGAATCTCAACCTCACGGCGATTTTTCAGGCGGGTATTTATCTGGCCTGCTCGGGCGCCATACTTGACCTTGCGGTGGATATTTCTTCGGCGCTCGACGAAATCGTGGTCAACAACCCTTGCGTGACGCGAAAGCAGCTTATTAAATCGGGCCTCACGATAGGCAAGTCAGTGGTGGGAAGCCAGACGACGACGCTGCTGCTGGCCTATATGGGCAGCTATATATCCGTGATGATGGTGTATATGGCTCAGGGCACGCCCATGATGAACATATTCAACTCCAAGATGATCGTGGCGGAGGTGTTGCATACATTTGTGGGATGCATCGGACTCGTGCTGGTGTCGCCGCTGACGGCGCTTATCTGCGGCATGGTTTATACCAAGTCGGCGAAAAATGAGAGCACGGTCAAGCTGCCGCTGATACTGAAAAAGACGGAGCCGGATGTGCGGGAGAACGAAAACGCGGGCTAAAACAAGCAGACATTTCGGAGCTTTCGAAACACAAAAGAGCCGTGTTGTGGTATGGCACATGTATGGTATAATACCATATTATGAGCTTGATTGGAGAAATAAAGCATGCTGATTCAAAAGGCGCAGAGGTTTAAAGGCTGTTTAAACGGCAAAACGGTGCTGATCACGGGCGCCGGCGGCGGAATCGGCTATGAAGCGGCGCGCGTGCTGGTATGGATGGGCGCGAATGTGGTGATCGCCGAGATCAATAAGCAAAAGGCGCAGTCTGCGGCGCAGCGCATCAACGGCGAGGCCGGGGAAGAAAAAGCTTTTGCCTATCCTGTCGATATCGCGGATGAAAAGCAGGTGGACGCGCTTTACGCCTGCCTCAAGGAACGCTACGGGTTTGTGGATGTGGTTTTTAACAATGCCACCATCACGCCGCTCGGCGCTGTGGACGAGGTCGGCATCGCGGACTGGGACGCAAGCTACGCGGTCAATCTGCGCGGGCCGGTCATGCTCGTTCAGAAATTCCTGCCCGATATGAAACAGCGCAACGATGGCGCGATCATATTCGTGCCGTCTTCGGGCGCCGCGCCTTATATGGGAGCCTACGAAACGTTCAAGACAGCGCAGGTGGAGGTATCCAATACGCTGAGCGCCGAGCTTGAAAGCACGGGTATCTGTGTTTTCAGCATTGGCCCGGGGCTTGTGAAAACGGATACCGCACAGAGCGCCATCGAGAAGATAGCGGGCCAGATGAACGTCAGCATTGAGGCGTTTTATGAGATGAATGCCAAGCATATTCTCGATGTTGAATCCGCGGGGATGGGGTTCGCGCTTGCGGCCGCGAAGGCGAAGGACTACGTCGGGCAGGAGGTCAGCTCGATACAGGTGCTGCTCGCAGCCGGAATGATCGATGGCGAAGATGCCGCCGAGCCGGAAGCCTTGAGCGGCGCGGATACCGCGGCGCTTGAGACGCTGGTGAAAAGCGTGGTTTGCACTTTCAGCGAGCAGTATCAGGGCTGGCTCGGACGCAACGTGTTTGAGCGCCAGTGGGTGCTGCGCGATTTTAAAAAGGTGGTCAAGCAAGCGGCCGACGAATTCAAGTTTGCGCTGGAAGGCACGGCGCAGCTGCTCAGCCCGGAGGGGATGGGGCGGCTGCGGCAGCAAAAGGAGCTTTTTGTCCGTTTGAAGGACTATTACCAGCATCAGTATGACATGCTTCAGGGGTACGAGAAAAACGCGGCCCGGCTCGAAGAAAATTCGCGCATCATGCGCGGATGGATGGACGAGCTGTCGCGCATCATCGCCCTGCTGTAGGATATTCTTCGCTGAAAGAGGGGATAAGCTTGAAGGTTGCATTTATTGTGTACGACGGGCTCACGCTGCTGGATTTTGCGGGCGTCTACGATCCGGTCACGCGGCTCAAGACGATGGGATTTGTTGAAAAGCTTGATTACAGCGTATGCGCAATGAAGCCGACGGTGCGCTCGATCGAAGGGCTGCAGATCACTGCGGATCAGGTGGAGGGCCGTCTGGGCGGCTACGATTATATCTTCATACCGGGCGGAAACGGCGTTTCCGCGCTGATTGCGGACATGGCGTTCATGCGCTGGATCAAAAGCGCCGCTTCGCATACCGTGATGACGGCCGTGTGCGGAGGGACGCTCGTGCTCGGCGCGGCGGGGTTCCTAAAGGACAAGCGGGCCACCACGCATCCGGCGCTCATGCAATACCTTTCTCGCTTTACGGAGCATTCATGCGAGGACCGCATCGTGGATGAGGGCGGCGTAATCACGGCGAGAGGCGTCACGTCCGCGATTGATTTGGGGCTTTACCTCTGCGAGAAGATCGCGGGCAAAGAGGTGCGCGAAAAAATACAAAAGCAGATGGATTACAGCGCGTACTGCTGCAAGTAAATAAAAAGTCTGCGGTCAAAAGCCGCAGGCTCTGTTTTGATCAAGACACGGATAAAAAGGCTACTCCCGGAGCAGAAGCTCAAGGCTGCTGACAAAGCCGCAAATGTCATTCCGAATAGCGTAAGCGATTGATTACGCAGCGGACTGGAATCTCAAGTTGAAAGCGATTTGCCATGGGATGCTTCACTTCACTCGCGTTCCGTTCAGCATGACAAATAGAGGGGTTTAGCTTCACGCCGCCTTCCCATTAAAAGAGGAAGGCTGGGATAATACAACGTCAAACCTTCTTCTCTTCACCCACTCTGGCGCTGCCCGATTTGTGAAAAGACCCCTTGTATTCCACGACCCCGATGTCGCAGCCGTCCCCGATCGTGATATGCGTGCCGCGCACGGCTTTGGCCGTGGTGTTTTCGAGTATGATCCGTTCGCCCTCTATCAGATCGGCCTCGAGGCGCGGGCTGTGCGTGCCGAGCGTCACAATGGAGATGAAGCTGAAGCCCTTCGTGCCGTTCATCACGGTGATGGATTCGCCGCCGATTTCTTTGGCTCTGCTCGTGCTCCAATCGAGGTGAATGTCGATATTCTCGGCGTTCAGCAGGCCGTCTACCTCAAACCTGCCTGTGGAGCTGAAATTTTCCGCGCTCACATCTCCCTTGATCTTCATAGCGCCGCTGACTTTCACGGTTTGCGCTTCAAGGCCGCTTTTCACTGTGGCCGAGCCGGATATCGATGTGTCGTCCGCCTTGACTTTGGCGCTGAAGCTGGCCGAGCCGCGGACCTTGAGCACTTTGGCAGTCACTTCGCCCGTCATATCGCCCGAGCCGTTCACAAACATCTGCTTGCAGGACAGCGCGCCGATCACATCGCCCGAACCGCTGATCACAAAATCTTCACAGTCGAGGTCTCCCGTGATTTTGCCGCGCCCGAGTATTTTCACGGATTTAAACTTTCCGCCCGGCACGCTGCCGTATCCGCTGATCTGAAGATCCGCAAGGCCTTCATTTTGGTTCATCTATTTTCCTCCTCAAACATTTTCAATTTTAATTCTTCCGTCACGGCTGGAACGCTGATCCGGCTTAGCAGACGCATGTCTTTATCCAGACAGACGTTGCACCCCGCAGGGACCGCGAAGCAGCAAAAGCTGCCGAGCTTGCGCGTGAGAATCACGTCGAAGGCGGCGTTTTCAAAACGCAGAGCTCCTGTGCGCAGCAGGTCCAGCACGAGCCGCCCTTCGTCGAGGCTGACGCTGCCAGAAACGAGCAGGCTGTTAAATAGGTAAATCAGCCTTATTTCACCGAAATCAAAGCCGGTGCCGCCGCCGTTGTCCGCGATATAAATATCGAGAACATCCGCCGAAACAAGCCCTTTTGATATGAGTTCATCACGCGATAGCGCCGCGTTTGCTTTGGCAGGCGAGAACACATCCGCGATGTCGTCGAGTGACGCGTCTTCCTTGAGGTTTTTGATTTTTTCAATGCGCGCGAGCACTTTGGCCCGCGGGAAAAAGGTTTCCTGCCCGGTATAGGTGGACTTGCGGATAAACCAGTCTTCGGGGATCAGTCCTTTGCGCTTCCAACGGTACAGCTGGCCATACGAAATATCCGCGCGCTCCAGCAGATCTTTTTTGGATATCAGTTCTTCTTCCATATGTCGTTCCTCCTATTGCGATTTGAGCGTAACATAACATTGTTACGCTTGTCAATAAAAAATTTCTGTTATTGACCAACAACAGAAATCGAAAAGGATATAAAGTAAAGTGAGTGAAGAGAAAAAGATGAATCAGGGTTTCCTAATTACCTGGTACAAACAGTGTATCCACAACATTGGGGGGCAGATCGACGCTCAAAGCCTGGCTGGTCACGCTGACGGTGACGGTTCTTGGCTATGCGCCCCGGTACTGCAGCTTAACGGCGAGGTTTCCATCCGGATTCAAAAACGCGATCGCATCTGCGGCATTGCCGATGTCCACATAATGCGCGCCTGGCGCCACATAATACATGGGTATTTGATCGGCCGCCGAACGACTGGGTCTATAGCATTTATAACCTGCACGCCGATGTTTTGCACTTTAAGCATTGTTATAAAACAATAATACCATCCACGTTTCGATAGAAAACGCATTATTCTTACAATAAACAGTACTTTTTTTACCAATATTGCGTTTTGAGGCCCGAAAACTTAAAAAAACACGGGTATATCAAAAAACACAGCTTGCACTGTGCTTTTACTGGATATTGACGACCAAGCAGAATCAATCGCTATAAGTAATATCGTCCGTCGATACGGAGTGTGGCGCTGCCGCCGAACAGCAGACGGCCTTTATTCATCTGCAGCTTCACGGTGTTGAAAACGCGGTTGTCGCCGCCCTGCTCAATACTCACGGCGCCGCCGTCCCAGAGCCCGTTTTTTAACATATAATGCCCGAATGCGCAGTTGCCTGAGCCGGTGGCGGGGTCTTCCAGATATCCGAAGCGCGGAGCGAAAACGCGCGTATGCGCGTGAAAGCCGGCGTTTTGAGTCTGCATACAAAAAATGAGCACGATATCGATACCGGCTTGTTCGCAGAACACCTTTAAACGGGCTTCATCGGGATACACGCTGATCTCGCCCGCGAGGCTGCGAACCGGCACGAGCAGCGTTTTGAGTCCCGCGTCGATCACATCGAGAGGGTGTCCATCCAGACGGTCTTCGGCAAAGCCGAGCGCCTGCGCGGCGTCCTTTCTCGTCAGCGCCGTGCCGATGAAAACCGGCTCGGGCGCGCCAATATAGACGGCGTCTTCTTCGAGGATGCGGTTATAAACCGTCAACGCCCCCTTTTTGTGCGTTATCACCGTGAGCGCGCTTTGAGACAGCAAGCGCGGCGATTGCTTAACAAGGCTGTGCATGCAGGCGATGGTGCCGTGCCCGCAAAAATTGACCTCGCATTCGGAGGAATAATAATAAAGCGTGATGCCCTCATGCGACTCAAAGCAATATACCACCTCGGAGACGAAGCCCTTGTGCTGCGTCGCGATGAACTGCATCTCAGCATCGCTGAGCGTTTCGCCGTCGCCAAGAAACAGGCAGGCGGCCGGGTTTCCAAGGGACCGGCCCGACGTGAACGCGTCGATCTTTTTGTAGGCACAGGCTTTCATGAAAGAGGTTCCTTTTCACAGACTTTGAGCCATTATAATCCCGTAAGCAGGCAATTTCAACAATTCAGCCAATATGCTGTCTGTTCGGGCAGCGCGACTCATTCTCAGCCACAAAAAAACGGCGGGCCGGAGCCTGCCGTTTTGCGCGAAAACTTATAAAACCTTGGCGAGAAAGCTTCGGAGCCGTTCACTTTTCGGATTCTCGAACAGGTCCTTTGGCTTGTTTTCCTCCACGATTTTGCCTTCATCCATGAATATCGCGCGCGTGCCAACTTCGCGCGCAAAGCCCATTTCATGCGTGACGACGACCATGGTCATGCCGCCCTGCGCGAGCGACTTCATCACGTCGAGCACCTCGCCGACCATCTCGGGGTCGAGCGCGGAGGTGGGTTCGTCAAACAGCATCACGTCGGGGTTCATGCACAGCGCGCGCACGATCGCGATACGCTGCTTCTGGCCGCCCGAAAGCTGCGCCGGATAGGCGCCCGCGCGGTCCGCGAGCCCCACGCGCTTCAAAAGAGTCATGGCGCGCTCGTCGGCTTCCTGCTGAGAGAGCTTTAACAGCTTGACGGGTGCAAGCGTCATATTTTTGAGTACCTTCATGTGCGGAAACAGGTTGAACTGCTGAAACACCATGCCCATCTTCTGACGGTGGACGTTGATATCCACCTTAGGGTCGGTGATGTCCACATCTTCAAAGAAGACACGGCCGCCTGTGGGGTCCTCCAGCAGATTCAAGCAGCGCAGAAAAGTGGATTTGCCCGAGCCGGACGGCCCGATGACCACTGCGACGTCGCCTTTATGGATTTCTGAATCGATGCCGTCGAGCGCTTTAATGGCACCGTAATGCTTTTCCAGACCCTGCGTGCGGATCAATACATCGCTATCGATCACTGCGTCTCAACCTCCTTTCAAGCTTGCGTACACCCCATGAGAGCAGGATGACGAGCAGCAGATAGATAAGAGCGATTGCAATCAGCGGCAGCGTATAGTTGTAGATCGCTCCGCCGATCGTAAAGCCGCTGCGTGTCAGGTCTTCCACGGCGATATAGCCCGCGACCGACGTTTCCTTCAGCAGCACGATGAACTCGTTGGCGAGCGCCGGGATGACGTTTTTAAAAGCCTGCGGCATCACGATATGCCACATGGTTTGCGTATAGTTGAAGCCAAGGCTTCGTCCCGCTTCAAACTGTCCCGAATCAATCGCGT
This sequence comes from Bacillota bacterium, assembly GCA_023461435.1. Taxonomy (GTDB): domain Bacteria; phylum Bacillota; class Clostridia; order Christensenellales; family SZUA-584; genus SZUA-584. The sequence continues at coordinate 131,737 of JAEYLC010000007.1, read as the reverse complement.
TGATGCCACTGCGGAATATCTCCGCCACATAGGCGCCCGAATTGATGCCGAATGACAATATGGCGATCGGTATTTTTAAGCTGGGAGGCGCGGCGGCGAATATCACGAAATACATAATCATGATTTGCACCATCACCGGCGTGCCGCGAATCACGGTCAGATAGACCTGGCAGATCGCGTTGCTGATTTTGAGCTTGCCGGTTTTGTCGTGCGTGGTGCGGATGATCGAGACGATGAAGCCGATCACAATACCGATGATCACGGCAAAAAACGTGATGATCAGTGTGTTGCCAAGGCCCTCCAACAGGGACTTCCAGCGGTTATGATCAATGAAAGCGAGCGTAAACATTTTGACAAATTGCTGCCACCACTCAGCCATATGGATACCCTCCTTTTGCGGGAAATTTTGATTGAAAAAGGCTGCCCGGTTATCAGGCAGCCTTGTTGTTAATGTATCCGTTCTGCCCTTTCAAAGGTAACAGCGGAAAATGGCTTTGTCAAGCTTAATCGGCCTTGATATATTTGTCAAGAATTGTCTGGACATCACCCGAAGCGATAAGCTCTTCAAGCGCGGTATTGATCTTGTCACGCAGTTCCGTGTTGTCCTTCGAAACGCAGATGGCGTAATTTTCGGTGATGTATTCGGTTTCGAGTATCTTGAGGCCCTCGTTCTGCTCTACGAACACCTTGGCGGGCTCGTTGTCGATGACGACCGCGTCGATCTTGCCCTGTACCAGCGCCTGCACCGCGTCGGCACCCTTGTTGTAACGCTCGATCTGGGCTTTCTCTGTGTCAACGAGATCCCATGTGATGTAAAGGTCGCCCGTGGTGGAGAGCTGCACGCCGATGGTCTTGCCTTCCAGGTCTTCCGCCGAAGCAATTTCTGAATCTTCGGGAACAATGATGACCTGCTTGCCTGTTGCGTAAGAGGTGGTGAAGTCAACAGCTTCTTTGCGCTCGTCAGTGATTGTTAAACCTGCCATGCCCATGTCGACCTTGCCGCTTTGCACAGAAGGAACAACCGAATCGAACTCCATATCCTCGATTTGCAGCGTCATGCCGAGCTTCTCGGCGATCAGTGCGGCGATTTCGGCATCAATGCCCACGATGTTGTCGCCTTCGGTGTATTCATACGGCGGAAAAGCGGCGTTGGTGCCCATTGTCAGTACATTTTCCACAGGTGCGGACGCTTCTTCGCTCACAGAAGCGGATTCGCTTGGTTCTTCGCTCGCCACTGAAGAAGCGGCTTCGCTCGGCGTTGCAGACGGCTCGCTCGATGTCTGCGGCGCGCAAGCCGCAAACGCGAACATCATGCAAAATACAAGAGCCAGAGAGGCAATCGTTTTTAAAGATTTCATGATAGGTTCCCCCGATTTAAAATTAATTTGTAAGTTATTATATTATATTTGAGAGGCTTGTTCAACAAATATTCAATTGACTTTGTAAAAATAAAGCCCGGCACAATAGACGTGCATGACCAAATAGGCTTGGGCACAGGCATCATGGATGCGGGTTTTATGAAAGTCTTTGTTTTATTCCGCGATGATATATTTATCGACGATGGCCTGAATCTCTCCCGAAGCCTTGAGCTCGGCCAGCGCCGAATTGATTTTTTTCAGCAGCGAGATGCTGTCTTTATTCACCGCGACGGCGAAATTGTCGTGCTTGTATTCGCTGTCAAGAATCACAAGGTTTTCATTGATCTGAGCCAACGAGTCGGCGGGGTCGCCATCGGTTATGACTGCGTCTATATTTCCCTGCAGCAACGTTTGAACGGCTTCGGTTCCCGTACTGTAGCTTGATATCGCGGATTCGCCGAATTCTTCAGCGCAGTAGACGCTGGCCGGTGTCCCTTGAATCACGCCGATCTTTTTACCCGCGAGGCCGACGGGTGTCGTGATATCCGAATCCTTGTTTACGATGATCACCTGCCTGCTCGTGGTATATGAGGCGGAGAAATTGACGGCTGCGAGCCGTGTTTCGTCGGCGGTTAAAGCCGCCATGCCGATGTCGGCCTGCTTGCTTTGCACGGCTGCGATAATGTCGTTGAACGCCATGTTTTTGATTTCGAGCTGAAGCCCGAGTTTCCCCGCGACCTTGCCAGCAATCTCAATATCGATGCCCGTCATTCCTTCGTTTCCGGTAAACTCATACGGAGGGAAAGTGGCGTCGGTGGCCATCACAAGCGCAGGGGGCGCAGATTCATCGCCTGCGGCGGCGGTGTCATCCGCTTCGTCCGAGGTAATCGGCGTACAGGCTGTCAATATAAGAAACGTGCTGAGTGCGAGTATCAGCAGTATGGTCATCTTTTGTGCTTTCATAGCGTTCTCCCGATAATATAATTCAATTCGTGCTGATTATATCACGAAATCCGGCAATTTAAAAATGCATCACAGAGGTTTGAGCGGCGAGAGGGACTCCACATTGACGGAGGCGCTGTCGGGACAGTGTTTCAAAATCAGCGCTTTAATGACAGGATATCCTTTGAAATCAATTCTTATTTTCATGCGCGTATTACTTGAGCAAACCTCGAGGAGTTCATGTTGAGGCTCGCCGCGCAATGCAATCGAAGTGATGTCTTCCCATCGGATTGTCTTTTCTCTTAAAAAGAGGGTTTTGTATATCAGCTTTTCTTTTCTGACATACAGGCGAGTAAAAAAACCATACATCATCAGCAACAGTCCACCAATGATGACAGCGGGAAAGCCGGCAAATAAAACGATATCGGTTTGCGGGTTAACAAGCAAGCTATATAAGACCCCTGACAAGGCAAAGATAATACAAAAAAGACCAACGATGACGCTGAGCTTTTTCAGTTTAAAGACATCCGAGCCAAACTCATTTTGAAGTAGACTGCTGCTCCCCGCGTTTATTGTGGTTTCGGCGTCGAACGAAGATGGGAATCGGCAAAGAAGCAGCTTTTTGATCTCAGGAAAGCCGACTAAATAGGCAAATATGCGGATTCGCGTATTGCGACCGTTCACCAAAATATCGCCGTATTCTGGTGATACAACAGAGACAGACTTCACATCGCGCCAGAGTATTTGTTTCTTCAAGCCAAAAGGACCGCGATAAGCAATCCGCTCAGGATCGAGCGTCAGACGCATCACAAAGCCATATAGTATGATCAGCATACCCAGTATGCCAAAAATTCCGCTGAGTATCAGTTTAGGAATCAAATCAGGAATAAAGGCGGTTCCAATAGCGACGGCAGTGCTGAGAATTCCAAAAATCCCGTAGGATGCGGCGGCACGAAAGGTTACGCTGTAACCCTCAATTTCATATTTGTTTGATTTAGCGGCGTTACCTGTAATCCATGTGGTGATGGCCTGAGCCGCAGAATCAGGTAGCGGGTTATACATCGCAACATCCTCTTTTCTTGGCAGGATTAAGATAAAGATTCGATATCCCACATAATATTTCCTTTGTAATTTTATTACGGAATTAGGCAAATAGCCAGTATTGGTGCCGAACATACCCTTCAAGATAGAGGAACTGCTGTGAATATGCTATACTACTGGTAAAAATGTATAAGGAACAGACATGAAAAGGCACGCCGCCAATATCATCACGCTGCTTCGAATACCGCTCTCGCTTTGTCTGCTGCTTCCGATGAGCACAGGGATTTTTTTGGTTTTGTACGCGCTGGTCGGCATCACCGACATGGCGGACGGCATTATTGCGCGCCGGTGGAAAGCGCAGAGTCGGCTCGGGGCGCGGCTCGATTCCATCGCGGACATGGTGATGATGGGCGTCATCATCTATAAGCTTTTTGAAATGGGTGCCATGGCTTTGATATGGCCGTGGATCGTTGGCATTGGCGTTGTCAGAATCGCGTCGATGATCGTGGTGTATGCAAAACACAGAGTTTTCGGAATGCTGCACACGTGGGCCAACAAATTGACCGGACTGCTGATTTTTCTCGCGCTGCCGCTGGCTCTTTTAATCAATGACCCGGCCGTCTGGTGGACCGTGATTGCCGTGGCGGTGTATGCCGCGATTGAAGACCTTCTCATCAATATCAGGGAAAAGACGTTTGATCCCGATAAAAAGCACTGGTGACAACCTCGAATGGGAAGCCTACAAGATCACTCAATCGATAAGAAAATCACGCATAAAGCTCTTAGAGGCCATAAATATTGTCATCGTCCTCCGTGCTCTCATCGAAGCTTTTTTGCAAGCCCTCGCCGAGGCTCTCTTCCAAAGGCTCATCCGTCATATCTTCCAGAACCTCATCCAGCTCTTTATCGTCGTCATCATCTTCAGGTTCTAAAATATCGGGCGCGTCGATTTTTTTGCGCTTGGCGCCGAGCAACCCGATCGAATAGAGCACCGTGAAAACCAGAAACAGTGCGATGGCTCCCCAGCCGACCAGCGCGAACGGCTGGGCCCCGCTGCGACCCGTGAGAGAGGCGCTCGCAACGAGATAGGCCGACATGCCGCCCGAGAGTATGTACCCTGCGTATATGCCGCTGGCGGCGCATGTGAGCACGGCAGCTATTATGGTGGCCATAGGCTTTTTGTCGTGTCCGAGCAGCTTGAAGACCACATAGAGCACACACAACACGGCGGCCGAGATATAGAACGCGGCCGAGGCAATATAATGGTATTGGGTGACGTTGAGCGTGAATATGCCGTGCGCCATCGCAAGCACGCCGGTGAGCGCGCCGAAGAACCCAAACGCGGTTGCTGCGCCTGTGTCCTTGCTCAGCGCATCCGCCACCATGAGCGCGCCGAAAACAAGGCCGAGCAGCACGAAGGACAGATTGAGGAGCAGCGCGAACGAAGGCACGAAATACCCGCCCGAAAACAATCCGAGCTCATTATAAAAAGCGTTAAGCGGTGAAAAACCGCCGGTGTTGCAAACGACGGCGGCCGTTAAAGCGCCGGCCAAAACAACTGCGGCGAAAATGCCGAGTATCCCAAAGAGTCGGTTGATACGGTTCATGCGGTCCTCCTTACAATCTCGCTTGACGGTAATCGTCTAATTATGGGAGTATATTCTATATTCGGTGCGTCTATGCACCGTTCCTGCCCTGCGCAAAAAATTTGCGGGTATCGATCATGAAACTGCGCAAAACTGCGTATATTCGCGTGATATGATAACCCGGATTATCTTTGGCGAAATTTATGCTTTAATGAGCGTTTTTGGATGAACTGAGATGAATGGCGGCTTGAGTGCATACATGATATTTGTTATAATTTCTGGTAGCCAGATGTTGGGTGGTAGCTGTATGAACAGACTCTTTAAACTTTTGGTACGTCATAAATATATCGTCATTATCTTTATACTCCTATGCTGCGGGGCTTCGCTCTTCGGCATACCGCTTGTGAAAACCAGCTTTGAAATGTCCGCATTCATGCCCAAAGGGGCCAACTCCATTGCGGGCAGCACCATAGAAAACGAGGAGTTTTCGTCCTCCGCGCAAGGCTACGTTCTTATCGAAGGCAGAGAAAACTGGCAGGCGAAGGATTTAAAGCGGCGCATTGAAGCCATTAATGGCGTCAAAACCGTTCAGTGGATGGACGATGTGCTCGATATCTACATGCCCGAGGCTTTTCTTTCCGGCGATGCGCTCGCGCAGTTTAAAAAAGGCGACGCCACGATACTCATCGTACAGTTTGAGGGGGAGGATCAAAGCGACTTTTCCGAGGCCGCGGTCGGTGAGATTTCCGCTATGATGGAGGACGGCGAGTATTTCGGCGGGCAGCCTGTCGTTTTAAGCGAGCTGCGGGAAACCTTGCAGCGTGAGCAGGGGCTTTATCTCGCCATTGCGGGGGGCATACTGATTTTAATACTCGCGATTTCGCTCTCCTCATATGCTGCGCCGCTGCTGTGTATCGTCAACATCGGCATCGCGATCGTGCTCAATTACGGCACCAACTTTTTATTGAGAGACCAGATATCGTTCCTCACGGTGGCCATCGCGGCCATACTGCAGCTTGCTATCTCGATGGACTTTTCGATATTTCTGATTCACCGCTTTGAGGAAGATTTGAAGACGTTAAGCGGCGACGTGAACGCAGCGATGGTCTCGTCGATGCGCGCGACGCTGACCGCGATCTCCTCGAGCGCGCTGACGGACTGCGCGGGCTTTATGGCGCTGATGTTCATGCAAAATCAAATCGGCGCGGATATCGGCATCGTGCTTTGCAAGGGCGTGATTTTCAGCCTTGTCATCAGCATGACGTTCCTGCCGTGCGCGATACTCGCGACATACCCGCTTGGCAAGCGTAGGCACCGCGTGCTGATGCCCTCTTTTCAAAAGCTTTCGGGCCCGCTGATCAAATACCGCTTCGTGCTGCTTGCGGTGGTGGTGGCCGCGCTGGTTCCCGGCATCATCGGCAGCGCAAACCAGCAGTATTATTATACCTCGGACAAATTCATGCCGGAGGACACCAAGCCCATCATCGCGTCCGAAAAGATCAGCGATACCTTCGGCATCACCGATACCGTGCATGTGCTGTACGGCAAAACGCTGGCCAGCCAGGAACCCGCGGCGGTCGCGCAGATCAAGGCGCTCCCAAGCGTGCGTGATGTCGCCGCATATTCGGACAGCGCGGCGGCGGCAGTGCCGGACGCGTTTATACCCGATGCGCTGAAAAACACATACATCGGCGACACTTACCGCCGATTCACCGTGACGATGCAGCGCGGTATGGACAACGATACGTTGTTTGCGGCGATCGGCGATGTGCGCAACGCAGCGCGGGCGTGTTTCGGTGAAGACAGCTATGTGACGGGTTCATACGCAAGCGCAACGGATATGGCCTCCACCGCGGACACCGATAATTTAGTCGTCGATATCATCTCGATGGTGTTCATATTCCTGATTATCATGATCGCCTTCCGCTCGCTGCTGATTCCCGTGTTCCTCGTGGCTGTCATCAAAGCCGCAATCTATATCAATGTGGGCTGGGATTTTTATTTCGGGGAAGACATGATATTTTTAACGCCCGTGCTCGTGAACTCGATACAGCTCGGCGCGACGGTGGACTACGCGATACTGTTCACGTCGCGCTATGTGGAATTCAGGCGCGAGACCGACGACCCGAAGACGGCCATCAGGCAGGCGATTGCCACGGCGACAAAGCCGATGCTCACGAGCGTGCTCACGTTCTATTTCGCGACGCTTTCCATCACGACGGTCAGCTCGATCAAGGCGACGCGCGAAATCGCGTCGGTGGTGGGGCGCGGCGCGCTGATCAGCTTTGTGGTCATCATGTTTGCGCTGCCCGCGCTGTTCATTTTGTTTGATAAGGCTCTACGATTCACGACATTATCTTTGCGTAAAAGTAAGAACAGGGGATGATGATATGAAGCTTTTGATGCTTTCGAAGAATCAGGCGCTGAGGGTGGGCGCGCTCGTCACAGCGGCGGCGGTATTCGCCGCCGGTTTCTCAGGCTCCGCGGCGGCGCAGGCCAATACCGATAAACCAAAGAGTGAGACGGTATACGCCGTGCTCGGTAACGACGGCAGCTATTCGGGCGCGACCGTGGTCAACCGCTTTTTTACTGACGGTGAGATCGTGGATTACGGCGCGTATACACAGGTGAAAAATCTGTCAGGCCCGGATGCCCCTATTATCGACGGCGACAGGATCACCTGGCCCGCCGGGCTTGAGGGAGAAGACGGCTTTTACTATCAGGGCGAAACGCAAAAGGCCTTGCCCGTGAGCTTTGACATCGCTTATACCCTGAACGGCAAGAAAATGAAGCCGGAAGACATTGCGGGGAAGGCGGGCGAGCTCAAAATCGAGATGACAGTGAGAAATGATTCAGGAACGGGCGAGATCGACGAGCTCACGGACCGCGAGATTATGACGCCGTTTGCGGTGCAGGTGTCTCTGTCTTTAGGCAGCGGCATGTACAGCGTGCTGAAAATCCCCGATACGGCCTCAGCGGTGCTTGCGGGCTCCAATTACACGGTGACGTATTCGGCATTTCCGCTGCCCGAAAGCACGTTTTCATTCACGCTGTTCGGCACGCAAATGAGTCTGGAGCCCATCAGCATTATCGTGCTGCCCAAAGCGCTGCCCGGGCTTGACACCTTCGGCGACGTGATCGATATCGACGGTCTGACGGATGGCGCGGACGAGCTGCTCGCGGGCGCGGATGACATGCAGTCGGGCGCGGATGCGCTGCTCAGCGGCCTCAAAGAGATGAGGAGCGCCGCGAAGGATATGCAAAGCGGCATGAGCGACCTTTCCTCGGGCACGTCGTCGCTTGAAAACGGCACCGATACATTGCACTCAAACGCCAGGGCGCTCAAGAGCGCGGCGGACGATTTTTACGCGGGGATGTCCGCTTTTGCGGCATCGTTCGCGGCTTTTGACACGGGAGCCAGCACGCTTCAGGCTTCAGTGGCGGGCATCACGAAAAATATATCGGATCTCAACGATCTCGCGGCGGGTGTGGACAGCGGCGTGGGCGGACTTGGCGCGGGGCTCGGCGGCCTCTCGTCGAGCAATTCTTCGTTGTCAGGCATTGCGGGGTCGCTTCTGGCAGCCGACCCGGCCAACCCGGCTTATAATGCGCTCAGCGCCGGGCTCAGCGGCCAGCAGTCCGCGATCAATACGCTTGCGGGTTTGGCAGCGGATTTGAAGACCGCATCCGCGCAGCTCAACGGCGGTATGCAGCAGCTGTATACGGGCTTTTCAACGGATTTCACGAGCAGCGTCGATCAGCTGCGCAGTGGCAGCGCGTCGCTGTACGCGTCCTGCCTGCAGCTGCTGGACGGCGCTTATCAGCTGCAGTCGGCTTGCGCGGCGCTGAGCGGCGCCGCAGGCAAGCTCGCGGGCGGCGCGGACGATCTTTCCGCAGGCGCTTCGGACGCAGCGTCCCAGGCGCCGCAGCTGATCAGTGCGCTCGATGAGCTGGTGGACGGCATGGCCCGGCTCAAAGGCGGCATCTCAGACCTCGGTGAGGAAGGCCTCCGGCCGCTCAAGGACAACATCGACGGCATGGAAGCGTATCTTGACAGGCTTTCTCAAATGGCCGATGATTACAGCTCGTTTATGGACGAGAGAAACGACGCGACGGTGCAGTTCATACTCAAAACGCAAGGATTTTAGCGCTGATCAATCAGAATTAAAAGGATCAGGCGATAAGAAACTTTGAATTTCTTAGAAGCTCAGCTTGATAAAAGCATCTCTCTGTCATGCTGAACGAAGCGCCAGCAGAGTGAAGCATCCCATGGCAACTAGCAGTGAATATGGGATGCTCTCCACTTCGTAGTCACGTCGCTCCGCTCCTCAGCATGACAGATAGGGTTTTTTCATCAAGTCTGGCTTTGCCGTTTGAAACACTCATAATGATGAGCTGATAACCAACAGCAACAGCAGCAGAAAAATGAACACGCATGCAAAGAACGACAGCTTTTTGCCGGATGCTGCGCCCAAATTCGCATTGAACTTATACCCCACCGCAAATGAGGGGATGAAAAATATAAGTGAATAGAATATCGTCAGATGAAAGCCGTTTGTGCCGTTAGACCATGCCCTAAGCCCGAAAAAGCGCAGTATGATGTCGCCATAGCAACGGTCTCCGAGCGATATGGTAAACAAAACACCGAACAGGAGAAGCAACAAAGAAAGCGAGCCGAGCCCTATTCTTTTGCTTGACTGTGTCATCATAATCACTTCCCTTTCCGGGCAATATATACAATATATTCTATTATATCAAAAGTACCCGAATAAACAAACAAAAATGGGATAAAAAGTACCTTGGCTAGTATTATATAGAATGCGATTATACGACCGCCGTTTGCTGACTAAAAATCGGCATGGCAAGCGGGCAGCCGTTGTGGTATAGTGGCATCAATCCATATTGGGAGGACAACAGATGCTCAAACACTTTTATTTTCATATGTCGGATTCGGTATGCCCGTGGCACAATCTCGCGCTGGAGGAGTATGTTTTAAACAATCTGCCCGCTGAAACGTGCGTGCTGTATCTCTATCAGAACCAGAACACCGTCGTGATCGGCAAGAACCAGAACGCCTGGAAGGAATGCCGCCACGCGCTGCTCGAAAGCGAGGGCGGCAAGCTCGCGCGGCGCATATCGGGCGGCGGCGCGGTGTTTCACGATATGGGCAACCTCAATTTTTCATTCATTGTGGATAAAAACGATTACGATCTGAACCGCCAGCTCAGCGTGATACTCGAGGCGGTGAAGTCGCTTGGCATCGATGCCGAGTTTTCAGGCCGCAACGATATACTTTCGGAAGGCGCGAAATTCTCGGGCAACGCGTTTTGCTATAAGAAGACGAGCGCGTTTCATCACGGCACGATACTGATCGACGCCGATATGACGCGGCTCGCGCGGTATCTTTCGGTGTCGCAGGACAAAATCGTCTCAAAGGGCGTGGAATCGGTGCGCGCGCGCGTCTGCAACTTAAAGGAGCGCAATCCCGAAATCACCGTTCAAAAGATGGTGGGGGCGCTTTGCGAGAGCTTTGCAAAGATTTACGGCCCGTTTGAGCCGTTGGAGATAAAGGATACGCAGGCCGTGGCGGCGATTGAGGCGCGCAACGCGTCGTGGGAGTGGAAGCTTGGATGTTCGCCGAGCTTTGATATCGAGACGGGCGTGCGGTTCCCGTGGGGGCGTGTGGACTTTTATTTTTCGCTCAAGGACGGCAAGGTGACGGACGCGCACGTGTATTCGGACGCGCTCGACGCGGATTTCATCGACGCGCTGCCGTGCGTGTTCATCGGCGCGCCGTTCCATTCAAAGCAGCTCGCGCAGCGCCTTAAGGATATGGATGTCTCGGACGATCGCAGGCAGATGGCGCGCGACATGGCCGAGTTTTTCATCGAAAAGGCGTATTAACTGTTGTAAAGATCGCAGCAGGGCTCGTGGCCCTCAATGGCGCCCACGCTGCCGAGGAACGATTCGCAGATCGTGGGCCCGAGAAAGCGATAACCGCGCTTTTTGAAATCGCGGCAGAGCGCGCCCCCGTCCGTGAAGCTGTAGACATAGGCGGCAAAGCTACCCTCAATAGGAAACTGAACGAGATGCAGGCGCGCGTTGTGAACCGTCGCTTCGATTTTAAGACGGTTGCGTATGATGCCGCTGTCCTGCATAAGCCTTTCCACGTCATCCTGCGTCATGAGGGCCACCCGGCCCGGGTCAAAGCCGTAAAACGCGCGGCGGAACGCCTCGCGCTTGTAAAGCACGGTGCGCCAGCTTAGCCCCGCCTGAAAGCATTCAAGGCACAGCTTCTCAAGCAGCGCTTTGTCGCTGTTTTTTCTTCGCCCGAATTCGTTGTCGTGGTAATCGCGCATCAACTCGTCGCTGCCGCTGGCCCAACTGCATCTGTTCATATGCTGATTTTATCACAGACTGAAAAAACTGTTAATCTTTTTGTGCGGCTGTGTTAATATGAAAAAAAACCTTGGAGGTTTGCTTTGACAGAGTTTCTAAGCCGCAAGGCCGCGTCGATCACGCCGTATGAGGCAGGCGAGCAGCCGCAGGGCAGCGGCATCATTAAGCTCAATACCAACGAAAATCCGTATCCGCCGTCTCCGAAGGCGCTCGAGGTGCTCAAAGCTTTTGCGGGCGAACGGCTGCGCCTTTACCCGCGGCCCGACGGCGGCAGCCTCAAAAGCGCGGTCGCGCAGGTTTACGGGTTGGCGGACGATCATGTGTTCTGCGGCAACGGCTCGGACGAGGTGTTAGGCTTAGCGTTTCAGGCGTTTTTTGACGGGGACATCGTGTTTCCCGATATCACATACAGCTTTTATCCGGTATGGGCCGATCTGTATGGCCTCAGCTACAGGACCGTGCCGCTCAAGGGTGATTTTACGGTTCCCGCGGACGAGCTGACGGGCGGCGGCGTGGTGCTCGCGAACCCGAACGCGCCCACGGGCATCGCACTCAGTATTGCCGAGGTGGAACGTATACTGCAGAACAACAGCGGGCATGTGGTGATCGTGGATGAGGCATACGCCTCGTTCGGCGCGGGCAGCGCGGCGTTGCTGATCCCGAAATATCCGAATCTGCTCATCGTGTCCACGATGAGTAAATCGCACGCGCTCGCGGGGCTACGTGTCGCGTTCGCGCTCGGGCAGCCGCACCTGATCGAGGGTCTGTCGCGCATCAAGGACAGCTTCAATTCGTACCCACTCGATATGATCGCGCAGGAAGCGGCGGCGGCAGCGATGCTCGATACGCCGTATTGCGCGGCGATGAGCGAAAAGATCATTGCGACGCGTGAGCGCACGGCAGAGCGCCTTGACGGGCTCGGCTTCAAGGTGCTGCCGTCGAAGGCGAACTTTATCTTTGCGTCGCACCCCAGTGTCAGCGCGGCGGCGCTGAAAGCATATTTGGCGGAAAACAACATCTATGTGCGGCATTTTAACAAGCCGCGCATCTATGATTATCTGCGCATCACGATCGGCACGGACGGGCAGATGGATGCGCTGCTTCAAAAAGCCGCTGAGTTCGTGCGCTCGATATCGTGCTGAGGGGATAAACACAATAGTCTTTGAATGTGAAAGGCCGCTGAATTTTTCAGCGGCCTTTATGATTACGAAGTTACCTATTTCACCGTGACGGTACATGAGGCGGTTTGCCCGCTGCTCGTGGTTACCGTGATGACGGCTGTGCCCGGCGCAATCCCCTTGATCTTGCCCTTAGCGTCGACGGTTGCGACAGCCGCATTGCTGCTGGCCCATGTGACCGTTTTAAAGTCGGTGTTTTTCGGCGCAACCGTGGCTTTCAGCGAAGCTGTCTTGCCTGTTTTCACCGTGAGCGCGGCCTTGGACATTTTGACGCCCGTCGGATAAATCGGCGTGACTGTCACAGTACAGCTGGCCACGACGCGGCTTCCGTCCGCTGCCGTGCAGGTGATCACCGCTGTGCCGCCCGCTTTGCCGGTCACCACACCGGAGCTTGATACAGTCGCCACCTTTTTATTGCTGGTTGTCCACTTCACCTTTTTGCTGCTCGCGGTGGCAGGCGCTATGGACGGTGTCAGCTTCACTTTTTGCGTGCGTGCAATCGTTGTATTGCCAAGGTTCAGCGATATCGACGCGACCGGCTGCTTGACGGTGATCGTCTTTTTCACCGTGGTGGTCTTCGTCTTGATCTTGCCCTTCTTATCGACGGTTGTAGACACGACCTTGGTGATGATCGTCACCTTGCCGCCCGCGAGGAACGTCACGGTACCGCTCGCGTCCACCGTCGCGACAGCGGGATTGCTGGAAGAGTAGGTTATGGACTGCACCGTATAGCCCTTGGGCGCTACGGGGGGAGTAATGGTGAGCGCGTTGCCTGCGTTGACCTTGGAGGGTATTTTCTTCGCGGCGACAGCGCCCATGTAGGTAGGCTGACCCACCGACACGGCTTGGGTAACGGAGTTGCTTGGGAAGCCCGCGTCACGCACGGCAGCTGTGTAATTGCCTGCGGCGAGGCCGCCGAAGGTGCCGGAGCCTTGCCAGCTTGAGCCGCCATTGATTGAATATTCGTAGCGGCCGCTGTTGCCTCCCGAGGCCGAGACGGTGACCGAGCCGTTAGCGGCGCCGTAGACCGTGGCGTCCGCTTTTGTGCAGCTGATGCCGACGGGTGTAAGATTGATCACAGTGACGGTGCAGCTTGCCGATTTGTCAAAGCTCGTTGCGGTCACAGTAGCCGTGCCCACGGCGTTTGCCTTTATATTTCCGTCGGAATCCACAGACACCACTGACGTGTTATCGCTGCTCCATGTCATTTTCGCGCCCGCAGGGGTTGTGGTGGCGTTAAGCTTGCCTGTTGTACCCACGAGAAGGGTGGCGGAGGCGGTATTCAGTGATATGGACGAGGGGATAGGGCTGAACGGCAGACCGTATATTTGTGCATAAGTTTGTGTGGTAGAACCGGTGTTGCCGAAAAGAACGACTTTAGGCGAGCCATAAAATACATCATCGTAGCTGTCATAATCAACGGTATCATTGTAAACAATGATATTGCTCAAGTCCGGATTATACGAAAATGCCCCATAACCGATAAAATCCACACTTTTCGGAATGCTGACGCTTGTCAGTTGGTTGTCTTGAAAGGCTCGCCAACCAATATAACGCATACTCTGAGGAATTACGATGCTTGTCAGGTTATTATATGAAAAAGCGCCAGCCCAAATCCCCTCCAGACTATCCGGCAAGCTGACCTGTGTTAATCCGGCATCCGAAAATGCATCTTGGGTGATTACCTTCGTACCACTCGGAACTGTATAACTGGTGCCATCCTTTCCGACAGGATACATAATTAGCCATGTGCCGTCTTTGTTAAACAAAACACCGTCTACGCTTTTGTAGTGCGTGTTGGACGGGACAACATTGATGGCGGACAAATCGTAGCAGCTTGAAAATGCCGAAGGGCCAATATCTTCTACCAGAGCCGGTATTGTGACATCCGTGAGACCGCTTGCGCTGAACGCATATGCCCCGATTGTTTTTAAGCCTGAGGGAAGTGTAATGTGAGTTAATTTTTCACAAATTCCAAAAGCTGATTCTTCCACTACAATGAGCGTGCTGGGAAGAGAGACGTTTTTTAAATTCCAGCAGAAACTAAATCCGCCAATGCTGGTGACACCCTCAGAAATGTTGACTGTTTCCAAATAATAGCAATCATAGACACCATCATATGTTTCTGCGACAGAGCTGGGAATGGTGATTTGCTTAATATAATCATTGACGCAGACAGCTTCGGGTGCAATTTTTTCCACACCCGATAGCACAACATAACTGATATCGGTTTTTTGGGCGGGATAGCACTCCAAAACTTTATTGGCGCCACCCGCGCCGCTGTATAAAACACCGTCAACAATTCTGAAATTCGGATTGCCCGGTGCAACGGTGATGGTCTCCAAATCCCAGCAATATGCAAAAGATTGCGTACCTAACACAGCAAGCGTAGACGGGAAAGAGATGGTGAGTACACCGGCGAAAGTAAATACTCGGCCATTAATATATGTCCCGCCGTATCCATCCTCAAATTCAATGTCACCAAGCTGTGTGATGCCTTCCGATATGGTGACCGATTCTAAGTCGTACAAGTTTTCGAAAGTACCGGTGCCAATGACGGTGACATTTTTTCCGCCCACAGTGAGAGGGGTGATGACATCGGTATCGCTGCCTAAATAAGCCGTGATGGTGGCGGAACCGTCGTCGTTCACATAGTATTGCCAGTCACCGTCGATCAAATAGGTGACATCACGCCAATCCTGCCAATCTTCAGCGCTTTGCGTTGATAGTTTGCCCTCTTCTTTGGGGTCTTCACTGTCGGTCACATCTGGCAGATTGCCTCTTTGTTGTCTTTGAGAATCGTCTGCCGCCAGCGCTGTCGGCGCGCAGGAGAGCACAAGCAACAGAGCCAGCAACCAGCATATCATCTTTTTCTTCATTTGTTTTATACTCCTTTGAATATTATTTGGTTTGGATAAAACAGTTTAATATTCAATATTAATGTTTCGTGCTTTGATTCCCGGGGTGTATTTGTGATTTGAAATTGGGAACATTCAACTCTGAGTTCGGGAGCAGATCACCTTTAATGTCATTTCAAAAGACTGCTTTGCAGCCCACTGCCATTTGAGGTTTGTCAAAACAATATCGCAACAATATAGAAATGCCGATGCATAGCGATATACCCTTATAATGTATAATTTAGTTATATTTTAAAAGATTATTAGCGTGACGTCAATCTCAAATATCGTGCAGATGTCGAAAAACAGAAGAAATATGTTTAGAAGGTACAAAGCTTTATTTGCTATTTTCGGGTATGATGATGTCGATATGCCTCTTATCCTTGTTCAGCAGTATGTAGTTGCTTGCCATTCGGCCGGAATCATAGAAATTATCGATAAAATATCTGATTGAGCGTTTCACATCGGTATGATGGATGCGTAATTCAGTTGTTAATCCATCCAGTTTGAAACAGAGCAAAGGGCTGTCTTCGGTTTTCAGGCGGCCTGAGAGCACTGTTTTGCTGCTCAGCAGATTTTCCGACAAGATTATCAGAAAGGCGTTCTCTGACTCGTAATCTGTCTCGGCCTCCACTTCAAAACGGTTGTCCGCATAAGTGCTGCCCACGATGTCTATTTTCAAATCCGTAAGAAAGCTTAAATAATCATCATCAATGCGCTCGTATACCAGCAGCGGCTTGTAAACCGAGGCTTCGCTCGGGTTTTCGCCGAACATCTTGCGAAACGCGCGCGTAAAGACCTCGTGCGACTGGAAACCGTACTGGAGCGCAAGGTCGAGGATACGCGGGGTCTTCGAGAAAAGCGTTTTGTATGCTTCCGACAGCTTTCTTTTGAGTATGTAATCATACACCGATATATGGGTGCAGAGTGAGAACTGCCGCGAAAAATAGAACTGCGAATAGCAGACGGAATCAGCGACATCCGCCACGCCGATGTCGCGGTGCAGATTGGCCTCGATAAAATCGATGCTTTTTTTGATTACGCCGGTCATCGTCATGGCTGAGTACGCAGTATCGGAATAAAGGCGTCGAGTGCCGATTCTTCGATTTTATCAACACCTTTGAAACGTTCGTCGTAAGCCTGAATGATATAGCTGTTGTTTCTCGTGATGCCTGCTTGAGCCGAAATGACAGTATCGAGCTCTTGCCACCAGTCGGAAACGATCTCTTTCCCGGTTAGAGAAACCTTTAAATAATCGGACGCAGGGATGTATTTGGCGCTCAGCGCCACGGGCAGATTCGCGGTATTGACCTCCTCTCCCGCGAACACCTCAAAATACCCTTTGGTCATCGTTTCAGGGCCGTATATATGAACCTCGTAGAACAGCGGCTTGCCAAGCGAATAGGAGCGGTTTGGATTTTCGGCCATGAAGTCGCCAAATCGTTTGCATGTCTTGCCGATCTCGTTTTCCGCATCCCAGCTGCCTTTTGAGCTGATCGGATCTCCGTAAAAGCTGACGCCGCCGAGCAGCAGCGCATCAAGGTGAACAAGCTCCGTTTTCATACAGCCCTCCTTGTAAAGCAGGATTCATCAAATTTTACCGCTCGCAGCCCGAAATTTCGGGCTGTACAGGGCAAGACATATCAAGATGAGATTGATGTCGTCATGTATAATATACCAAAAAATAAGGAGGTTTGACAGATGGTTTGTTTTGATCCGATCGGAAAAGTGGTTATTGAAAGCGGCAGATATTTTATTGAGCTTAATGCGGAGGTCTTTGCGGCGGTATTGGGGCTGGAAGAGTTCAGCCACATCCAGCTGATCTGGTGGTTCAACCTTTACGACAGCGAGGAGACGAGGAAATATTTCGTGATGGATAAGCCGTATAAAAAAGGTCCCGAAAAGATAGGCGTGCTCGCGTCAAGAGGGCCCATCCGGCCCAATCCGATCGCCGTGACGGTTTGCAGGCTCATTGCGGTTGACGGCAAAACCCATAGGATCGAGGTCGCCTACACGGATGCGGAAAACGGCACGCCCGTTCTCGACATCAAGCCGTATCATCCGAGCGAAGACAGGGTGCGCGATGCAAGGGTGCCGGATTGGTGCGCCCACTGGCCTCAGTATCTTGAGGACAGCGCGGGGTTTGACTGGAGCGCCGAGTTCAATTTTCCCGAATAGGGCGATCGAAATCAACAGAAGTCACTTATTTGACATACTGTAAAAAAGGCCACTCAGGTGGCTTTTTTGGGCTCTTCTTTTGTTGACTATGTTCTGTCATGAGGATTTTCTTGAATGTTTGACAACATAACGGCTAACCAGCTTATCTGCAGAAATCTTACCTTCGAGCATTGCGATACAATCGCGCTTAACGACAGGAGTTGTATGAACCCCTTCCGCTTTTATGATCGCGTCAGCACGCAAGATAATTTTTCGATTTGCGTTGCTCTCTTTTTCGGCACAACGATAAGATATTTCTTGCTTGCTATCGAATATAATTATTCTCAAAACAGCGGCGTGCTCAAATATTTTTCGCCGCGGTCGGGGAATATGCAGACGATCACGCCCTTGTCGATTTGCTCGGCGACCTTAAGTGCCGCGAGCATCGCCGCGCCGGACGACATGCCGCAGAAAATGCCCTCTTCCTTCACAATGCGGCGCACCATGTCAAACGCCTCTTCCGAATCGATCATGATGGAGATATCGATCTTCGAGGGGTCATAGATTTCCGGTACAATCGCTTCCGTCATGTTCTTAAGACCCTGTATGTAATGGCCGCGCACCGGATGCGCCTCGACAATACGGATATCGGGATTGAGCTCCTTTAAGCGCTTGGCCGTGCCCATCAGCGTGCCTGATGTGCCGAGTGCCGAAACAAAATGCGTGATGCGTCCCACGGTGTCTCGGATCATCTCTTCGGCTGTGGTCGAATAGTGAGCGATTTTATTGTAGCGGTTGGTGAACTGGTCCGGCATGAAATATTTATCGGGGCTTTGCGCCACGAGCTCGCGCGCCTTGCGTATCGCGCCGTCGGTGCCTTCCTCCGCTGCTGTGAGTATCACCTTACCGCCAAACGCCGTGATCATCTTTTGGCGTTCCACGGATACCGCGCTGCTCATCACGATTTCCACGTCGTAGCCTTTCACCGCGCCGATCATCGCGAGCGCGATGCCGGTATTGCCTGAGGTGGGTTCAATGATGGTTTTTCCCGCTTGCAGCGTGCCTTCGGCTTCGGCTTGCTCCACCATTTTGAGCGCGATACGGTCTTTGATGCTGCCTGTCGGGTTGGTGCCTTCGTTTTTGGCGTAAATCTCAACGCCGGGCTTCTGGAGTAATTTATTGATCCTCACCAGAGGCGTGTTGCCGATCGTGTTTAAAATATTTCCGTAGACGTTCATATGATGCGTATCTCCGTTCCCCCGAATTTTAGACCTTCTTTATTATAGTGTATATGGGCGGCAATGCAAGTGTTACAGGCCGTCTGTTTACTTTGCGTCGTCATTTTAAACCAATTTTATATGGCCTTGCAGTTCCTGTGTCAGATCTATTCCGTCATCCATTCGGGCCGCGTATAGATTTTGAGCTCAATGCGCTGTGCCGTGATCTCCGGGTGCTGCGAATCGAACAGCGCGAGCGTTTCCTTGGTGCCGCTGATATACATAAGAGATGTTCCTGTGAGGTCGCTGAGCTCCTGAACCACACCGAGGCCCTCGCTGAGTTCATTTCCGGTGGTGCCGCTGCCGAGGTTGGTATTCAGCACAAGGCCGTCGGCGGTCAGGCGCGCGCTGTGCTGGATGCGCGCAAAGCTCTCGGCGAGCTGCTGCGCGTCGGTCTGAAACGGCCTTCTGGTATTGACGACGAACAGCGCTTCGACATTGCTTCGCTGGGCGTCGAACTGGGCTTTCAATGTCCCGAGCGCCGCCGCGCCGACCGGATCGCCCCCGCAGTCGAACACGGCATGGCTGCCCTGAAACGCCGCATAGATATCGGGCGGCAGCGAAGGCAGGTCCACGCCGGTATTCGCGTACACAGGCGCGATGACGCGAATGCCGTTTTGCTCGAGCATCGCGGTGTGCTCCGATGAACGGAAATACGGATTCACGATATCAAGATCGATCAGCATCACATCCGGGTGCTGCGCCGCAAGAGTAAGCGCGAAATTCAAGGACAGCTCGGTTTTGCCGCTGCCGTAATTGCCGAAAAGCACGGTGATTTTTTTCATACGTTCTCCTTATGTGTTAGGGCCGCGCGTAAAGGCTTATCATCGCCTGCGCGCATTTGATGCCGTCAACCGCGGCGGACACGATGCCGCCCGCGTACCCCGCGCCTTCGCCCGCCGGGAAAAGGCCGCAGACACCCTGCGCCTGACAGTCGCTGCCGCGCAGCAGACGCACGGGCGACGATGTGCGCGTCTCCACGCCCGTCAATACCGCGTCCGGCATCGCAAAACCGGAAAGCTTGCGGTCAAAATCGGCAAGCCCTTCTTTGAGCGCGTTTGTGATGACGGGGGGCAGGCAGCCGTGCAGATCAGCCGGAACCGCGTGAGGGCGGTAAGACGGCTGCACGCTGCCGAACTGCTTTGACGCGCTGCCGTTAAAAAAATCACGCAGCGTCTGGGCGGGCGCACCCTGACCGCCTGAAAGCGAAAATGCCGCGCGTTCGAGCCGCTGCTGGAAACCCACGCCGCCCAAAGGGCCGCTTCCGAAATCGGCGGTAGAGACGCCCACCACCACCGCGCTGTTCGAGTTCTCCATATTGCGCGCATAATAGCTCATGCCGTTGACGGCGACGCCGTCCGTCTCGGTGGACGAACAGATGACCTCGCCGCCCGGGCACATGCAAAAGGTATACACGCCGCGTCCGCCGGACGACGACGTGAGCCGGTATTCCGCCGCGCCGAGCATCGGGTGCCCGAGTGCTGCGCCGTACTGCGCTTTGTCAATGAACGCGCGCGGGTGCTCGATGCGCACGCCGACGGCAAACGGCTTGGGGATGATCGCGACACCCTTTTGCAGCAGCATGCGGTAAGTATCGCGCGCGCTGTGGCCGATGCAAAGCGCCGCCGCACGCGTCTGAACCGTCTGCGTGGCGCCGTTCTTGATATACGCAACGCCGGACAGTGCATCACCGTCTAGGAAAATATCGGTGAGGCGGCTTTCATATGAGACCTCACCGCCGAGGCTCGTGATCTGTTCAATAATGCCCGATACCGCCGTGCGGATGTGCTCGGTACCGGTGTGCGGCTTGGCATCTGTGAGTATCTCGGCAGGCGCGCCGCAATCCACGAGCGTTTGCAGCACGTATTCGCTGCGCGGGTCCTTGATGCGCGTGGTGAGCTTGCCGTCCGAGAACGCGCCGGCGCCGCCCGCACCGAAGCAGACATTGCTCTCGGGGTTTAGTATGCCTTTTTCGCGAAGCCGCTGCACATCCTCACTGCGCGATGTCACATCGCGCCCGCGCTCGAGCAGCAGCGGCTTGTAGCCGTGCCGGGCAAGCGTCAGCGCCGCAAACAGACCGCAAGGCCCCGCGCCCACCACCACAACGCGCCCGGCATGCTTTTCGCCGTAGGCGATGTCCGGCTCGCGGTAGCTCTCGGCGCAGCCATGAATGCTCTCAAGCGCCTTTTGGCGCTCGCCGTCGTGCAACTCAATAAGCAGCGTGAGCACAAGGCGCAGTTGTGTGCGCCGCGCGTCGACAGACTGTCTTTTGACGCGCAGAGTCGATATTTCGAATGCCGGTACGGACAGCATGTCGGCGGCGGTTTGACGCAGGACGTCTTCTTCGCTTTGCAACGGTACGCTGACGCCGGACAGAATAATTGCCATGATTTATCCTTCCAAGACTTTAAAAGGGGACGGTTGTCCGCCCCCTCATAGTATACGCAAAACGCTTAATATATCGTGACCGTCACGGTGACGGTGCTGGCGGTAAAGTTCTGATCTGAAAACCCCTTCGGAATTTCAAACAGCACATCGCGGCTGTATGTGCCGGGCTTCAGTCCGTCCAGATCCACATATGGCACGATATCGGCGCGGCTTAATTTCGACATCGCGGAAACGCCTGCCATCGCTGTGACATCCACCTTGGGCGGGCTGATATCGGCGTGCAGTCCGCCGCCAAGATCCCGGGTCTTTATCGCGACATCCTTGTAGGTTTTCGTATTTGTCACCTCGCGGATCGCGATGTTCACCTGCGCCTTTTGCTGGGTCAGCACGGTGACGCCTTCTGGCGGCTGATAATCGAGCGCGACGGATTCGCTCGCGCTTTTGCCGCTGACGCTGTACGGCACCAGACTGATGCTTTTGATGCCCGCGAGCGTCTGCGCGTCTCCCGCAATGTCCACTCTTTGCGGCTCGCATGCGATATCCGATACCTCATAGCCGTTTGCCACCTCATCCTGGCCGATAATAGAGCCTGTGGCGTCGATGGGCACCGTTTTCATAGACTGGACCTTGAGCGTGACGATCACAGACGGCAGTTCAATCTGGAGCAGCTTCTTGTCGATGATGTTGCCGTCGGCATCGAGCAGATCGATATCCATGTTCTTGCTGAAGCCTTTGGTAAGCCCGGTCAGGTCCACATTGCAGACGGCGCTGGCCACCTTTTGCACATCGGTTTGGGCGCCTTTCACTTCCACGGTGGTGGGCATGATTTCGGGGGTGCTCGCGTAGTAGCCGCTCGGGACGCTGCCGATCACGTTGAGTGTGACGGGAACGGGTTTTGAGTTATACCAATCCACATGCACCTTGATTTTTGCCGGGTTGGTTTCAATAACCAAACCGCTCAAACCAGTGAGCTTTGCCTCCACCTTGCGCACATAATCGCCGGGCCCGTTGATATCGGACACGTCGACATACGCATCGATGCTATTATTGCTTAACAGTTTGATGTCGCTCTGCTTGACTTGGACCTTGACAGTAACCTTGTCGAGCACATCCGAGAGGCTATTGGTGACCACAAGGTGACGGTCGTTGAGTTCGGCGTTGCCATAATAGGTTGCGTTCACCTCGGGCACAAATTTCGTTCTGTCCGGATTGATGACGGAGAGCACATAGCTCCATAATATGATGGCAAAAAGCAAAGCCATGATCTTCATCACCGGGTTGCTTTTCAGTACGCCCCATATCGCTTTAAGCACGGTCTTCATCTTTATCACGTCCTTTTCGTATGATGCGAAGACCTCTGAATTTCTGCGGCTGTTTATTGATCATATACATATCTTCGAGCAGGTCGCGGATGGCTTTGGAATCGAGATAGCGGATCAGCGTGCCGTCCTGCGCGACCGAGATCACGCCCGTTTCCTCCGACACGACCAGCGTGACGCAGTCGGATACCTCCGAAACGCCGAGCGCCGCACGGTGCCGCGTGCCGAGCTCCTGGCCGATCTGTTTATTGTCGCTGAGCGGCAGAAAGCAGCCCGCCGCTTCGATCACATCCTCGCGGATGATCACCGCACCGTCGTGCAGCGGCGAATTCGTAAAGAAAAGATTTTCGAGCAGTTCGGTGGAGATCACGGCGCCGATGCGCGTGCCGCTTTCGATCACATCTTTAAGGCCGGTCTTGCGCTCGAAAACGATGAGCGCGCCCACGCGCTTTTTGGAGAGATTCAGCACGGCTTTCAATATGCTTTCCACGTTTTCCTGCGCGTTGGTGGACTGCGACGGCGATAAGTCGATATGACCGCGGCCGATGCGCGCGAGAGCGCGGCGGATTTCAGGATGGAATATGATCACGATGACGATAGCGCCAGCGTTCAATACATAGTTTAACAGCCACGTGGTGCCCACGAACCCTAAAAAATCCGTGACCCAGGTAGCAAGCAAAATAATGCCGAGGCCTTTTAGCACCTGCATGGCACGCGTTTTGGATGTCAGCTTTAAAAGCCAATAAATGATGACAGCCAAAAGAATAATATCAATGAGATCAACGATTTCAAAATCGGATAGGCTGTTGATAATGCCATTGATAATACTTTCCAATACGAGTCACCTTTCGAAAATCATTCCACCACGAATAACGACCAAAGGATGTACAAATGTCAATGTCACTTTTTTATATTATAAACGATTCTAAAAAAAAAGCATACCCGTATCTAAGAAATCCCAAAAAAATTACGTTTTTTGGAGGGATATAGCCGAGAATACATATGGTGACATATTTGAACCGTAACTCCTGCGGCTTGAGAAAGATGAGCTGTTTTGGTATAATCATCATATGTACACAAGCTTTACACAAATCATGAATGATGTGGCGCAGTGCGAAAAGTGCGGCCTTTGCAAAACCCGCAAAAACACGGTTTTCGGCGAAGGTAACATTCATACGCGCCTGATGTTTATCGGCGAAGGGCCGGGGCGCGACGAGGACGAGCTCGGGCGTCCGTTTGTGGGCCGCGCGGGGCAGCTGCTCGACAAGATGCTCAAAAGCATTGAGCTGACGCGCAACGATGTGTATATTGCGAATGTCTTAAAGTGCCGCCCGCCGGGCAACAGAGACCCCGAACCGCCTGAAGCGGCGGCGTGCATCGGGTATCTGCGCGCGCAGGTGGCGCTGATCAAGCCGAAAATCATCGTGTGCCTCGGGCGCATATCCGCCAAATACATTCTCAATACGGATGTGCGCATCACGCGGGACCGGGGAAAATGGCATGAGGTGAAGGGCTTTTTCATCATGCCGACGTATCATCCCGCGGCGCTATTAAGGAACGAGCTGCTAAAAAAGGACGCCTACAAGGACCTTCTGGCGATCAGGGCAAAATACGACGAGACAGGCGGGGAAAACAATGAAGCTTGAGAGCATCTATGCCGACGTGCTGAGGGCGGCAAGCGCTTTCAATAAAACCGAGAGCGATCTGGTTTACGGCGAAGGCGATGAAAGCGCGGCCGTGATGCTGGTCGGCGAAGCGCCGGGTGCCGAGGAAACGCGGCTGCTGCGTCCGTTCGTGGGCAAGGCGGGCAAGAACCTCGATGAATTTTTGTTCGCGCTGATGCTGCACCGGCAGGATATCTATATCACGAACGTAGTGAAGTTCAGGCCGTACAAGCAAAGCGAGAAGGGAACGCTCTCGAACCGCGCGCCCGAAAAGCAGGAGCTTGCCGTAATGACGCCGCTGCTGCTGCGCGAGATCGAAGCCATTGCGCCGCGCGTGGTGGTCACGCTCGGCAACGTGCCATTAAAAGCGCTGCACGGCAGCAACGCGACGATCGGGGACTGCCATGCGGTTCCGGCGGCGGCGCACGCGCTGTCGCACCGGTTTATGCTGTTTCCGCTTTACCATCCAGCGAGCATCATATACAACAGGGCGCTCAAAGCCGTTTACGACGAGGACTTAAAAAAGCTCAGAGGTTTTCTGGACGCGATCGGCATCGCGCCTAAATTCAGACGCAATCTGTAGTTTTGGGACATGTTACAAAAATATTAAAATGCGTAATAGAAGCGTAACAAATCGCCCGTGCTTCTTTTTTCTGCGCTTTTCATGTGTTTTTGTGCCGGGGCAGCATTTGCCTTTTGTTTTGAGTTTTAAGATAATAAAAGCAGCAAAATACGGTGGAGCGGTGGAAGAAGGGTCTGCGGGAAAAGCAGCTTAAACTTTGGCAGTTATGGTGCTCAGTATACCTGCAATGAATAATTTCTTTATTGACCTCCTAACCACGCCCCGGATACGGGGAAGCTCGAAGCGGCGCGGCATGCGCCGTTTTTTCTTTTTGGTCAGGCGCTGATTGATTCGGTGTGCGCTTTGGACGGCTGAGCCAACGTTCTGCGGTGTCGCTGAAACCTTGAAATAGCGCTGCTATTCCTGCGGTTTCGCTTCTTGCATAACTTCGGCTCAACTCGCCAAACCATCTCACCTCATTCAATCAGCGCCATCCTTTCATTGACAAGGGGTTTGAATAGAAGCTTTTTCTATTCGATCAATAGGTGTATGATCACAGATGAAAAACGCATCACAGGAGAGACGTAAAATGATTGATCTTTTGGAAGCTTTGATGATTGTCTGCTTTGGCTTGTCGTGGCCGATCTCTATATACAGGTCATACAAATCGCGCACGGCGAAGGGCAAGAGCCTGCTTTTTGAAGTGTTTGTCTGGGTCGGCTATGTGTTCGGCATCACAAGAAAGTTTATACAGTATGCCAACGCTTCGGGGGCGGGTTTGAGTTTTCTGTTCTATTTGGGATGGATTTTTTATGTGCTCAACATTATTGAAATCACGATTGATATGCTGCTCTATTTCAGGAATATGAAATTGGATAAAGCCCGAGAAAGCTGTGTGCAATAGTCGCGAGTATTGACGGAGTCATTGCATATGAGCAAGAGCGTCCAATGGCGCTACTTTGGGATGAACTGAGGGTTGAGACAAGCAGCACGTCTGCAGTTATCGATAATGGACGTGGGATTCTGCGGTCGTCAGAATGACACGATAATAGATTGGTGATTAGCAATGGATCGACAATAGCGGACTAGACCTCTTTTCAAAAGACGGAATCAAATGAAAAAAAGCCTTCGGCAAACGCCGAAGGCTTTCGTGCATTCTATCAGCTTATTTACCGAGCACTTCAATGGCTTTCTGCGCCACGTTGTCCGCAGTGAGGCCGAAGACTTCATAAAGCTTGGGGGCAGGGCCGGACGCGCCGAAATGATCGAGCGCGACGATAGTGCCTTTGCCCGCGTATTTGTGCCATCCGAAAGAGGCCGCCGCTTCCACGACCACGCGTTTGTCAAGCGCATCGGGCAGCACGCTTTGCTTGTAGGCTTCATCCTGTTCCTCGAACACATCCACACACGGCATGGAGACCACGCGCGCGCTGATGCCCTGATCAAACAGCATCTGACCCGCCTTGTAACAGATCTCGACTTCGCTGCCCGTGCCGATCAGTATGACGGACGGGTCTGCGCCGAAGTCCTTCAGCACGTAGCCGCCCTTGAGCGCGGCTTCGCCAGTCTCCGCGTAAAGCGGCAGCGTCTGGCGCGAGAGCGCGATCACGGATGGGCCGCTCGCGGTCAACGCGGAGATATAGGCCGCCGCCGTTTCCTTGGAATCAGCCGGGCGCCACATGTAGGTGTTGGGCGTGGCGCGCATGCAGGCCAGCTGCTCGATGGGCTGATGCGTCGGGCCGTCTTCGCCGACGCCGATGCTGTCGTGCGTCATCACGTAGATGACGGGCAGGCCCATCAGCGCGGACATGCGCACCGCGTTTTTCAAATAGTCGGTGAACACGAAGAATGTCGCGACGTACGGGATCACGCCGCCGTGCAGCGCAAGGCCGTTGGCGATCGCCGCCATCGCGAACTCGCGGATGCCGTAATGGATGTTGCTGCCCTCGGGGCAGTCGGGCGCGAAGTACGGCTTGCCCTTAAGCACGGAGTTGTTGGAGGGGCCAAGGTCCGCGCTGCCGCCGAACAGGCCCGGCAGCTTCTCAGCCAGACGGTTCAGCATGATGCCTGAAGACTGGCGCGTGGCCAGCGGCTTGTCAAAATCGTAGAGCGATTTATCGCTTAAAATGCTTGCGTCCACCGCAGAGAAGCACTTGCTCCAAAGCTCGGTCATTTCGGGGAACTTTGCGCAGTAGTCTGAGAACATCTTGTTCCATTTTTCTTCCGCTTCAGTGTAGGCTTTCTGGCGTCTTTCGGCTTCGGCCTTCACTTCTTCCGGTACATGGAAGCTTTCTTCATATGTCCAGCCGAGCGTCTCCTTGAGGGAAACGATGTTGTCGTCGCCGAGCGGTGACCCATGGCACGAGGCCTTGCCCTGCACAGCGGGGCAGCCGTAGCCGATCGCCGTATTGATGATGATGATGGAGGGCTTGGCCGTCTCCGTCTTCGCCGCCGCGATCGCTTTGTCGATGCTGTCCATATCTTCGTTGCCGTTATCCACGTTCAGCACCTGCCAGCCGTACGCGTCGAAGCGTTTGGCGACGTCTTCGTCAAAAGCGAAGTCCGTTTCGCCCTCAATGGTGATCTTGTTTCTGTCGTAAAGCAGTATCAGCTTGCCGAGCTTCAGTGTGCCCGCAAGCGAGCAGGCTTCGGAAGCGACGCCTTCCATCAGACAGCCGTCGCCCGAGAGCGCGTATGTGTAGTGGTCAACCACGTTGTAGCCGTCTTTGTTGAACATCGCGGCGAGATGCGCTTCGGCCATCGCCATGCCGACCGCGTTCGCGATGCCCTGACCGAGCGGGCCTGTGGTGGTTTCGATGCCCGCGATATGGCCGTATTCGGGATGTCCCGCCGTTTTCGCGCCGTATTGACGGAAGTTCTTGAGTTCGTCGATGGTGGCTTCTTCGTAACCGAAGGTATGCAGCAATGCGTAAAGCAGCATTGAGCCATGGCCAGCTGAGAGCACGAACCGGTCTCTGTCCGCCCAGGACGGGTTTTTGGGGTTGTGTTTCAAATGCTTGGCCCAAAGCGTATACGCCATGGGTGCGGCGCCAAGGGGCAGGCCCGGATGGCCGCTGTTTGCTTTCTGTACGCCCTCAACAGCCAGTATGCGAATGGCGTTGACGGACAGCTTGTCCACGTTGATCATAGTGTCCTCCTCAAGAATGATAAACGGTTAAACCGTTTGTTTCGTTAAAATTTTCGTTCATTTCGAACATATCAGACCTATTATAGTGTTTATTATGGTAAATCACAATAACAAATAAGCTAATATTTCTATCTTCGGCGGGACAGCATCGCAAAGCGCAGCACATTGAGCAGTGCGACAAGCGTAGCGGCCACATAGGTCAACGCCGCGGCTTCGAGCATTTTTTTCGCGCCGTACTGCTCTTCATCGGTCAACACGTTCTGCGACTGTATCGCGGCAAGCGCGCGGCGGGACGCGTTGAACTCCACGGGCAGCGTGATCAGCTGGAACACGAAAATTGCGAGAAATATATACACGGCGATATTGATCGTTTCTTTAAAGCCCATCATCAGCCCGAGTATCAGTATCGGCCAGAGCAAATACGACGCGGCGCTTACAACGGGCGCGATCAGGCTCCGCAGGTTCAGCGCGAAATAGCCTGTGCTGTGCTGTATGGCGTGTCCGGATTCATGCGCGGCAACCGCCACCGAGGCCACCGAGCTGCCCGAATAGTTGGCTTCGGACAGATTCAGCGTTTTCTTGCGCGGGTTGTAGTTGTCGGACAGCCTGCCGTTTGTCGGGGCGATTTCAACGTTATGGATGCCGTTTGCCGCGAGTATGCGCGACGCGGCTTCCCGGCCCGTGATGCCGCTTCTCACCGGCATTTTGGAATACATCTGGTAAGCGCGGTTGACCTTGGACTGGGCCCACATCGCGATGATAATGCCGGGAATGATCAGCAGTATCGTCCAGTCCATATAATAATTCGCGAAATGAAACATAATGGGCACCTCCGTATCACTTTTATTATTATTTGTGTGTTTGCAGCTTCAATGCGCCGGCGGCTCTCGGAAACACGGCATGGGCAACCACGCCTGTGATTGTGCCGGATACGGCGCCGATGATGAGCAGTATGAACGCGTAGTAAAACAATCGCGCTTCGCCCGTCATTAGCACGGCGACGCACACCTGCATCAGGTTGTGCATGCACGCGCCGATCATCGATATGCCGACGATGGTGAGCGGCTTCACCGTTTTCATCGCGGCATACATTGCGAGTATGCTCAAAAGCACGCCCGGCGCCGAGTACAGGAACATCCCAAAGCCGCCCGTGAAAAACGACGCGAGCAGCGAACGCAGCAGGCCGACCGTGAGCGCGGTGGACAGCGAGAAATAACTGAGCAGAAACATCGAGATGATGTTGGCGAGCCCAAGCTTCACGCCGGGGATGGGCAGCGGCACAAGCGCGCCCAGCATGCTTTCCACCACGGAAAGCACGAGAGAGATCGCCAGCAGCGCGCCGAGCAGCGCGACGCGGCGCGGAGTCATCTTATTCCGCAATGGCGTCTACCTCGCTTTCCCCTGTGAGCGTGACGGAGATTTTGTTCGGAAGGCAGGCCATGCTGCTGCCCGGCGAAGAAAGCCACCCCGCGTGGATACATTCCTTGCCGGGGCAGTCGGATTCGACAAACGCGATCGCGCCGTCCTTCACCTCAAAACGCACGTCGCCCACCCAGAAAGACTGGTCGACATCAAGCTTGACTTCTTTGATGATCTGGCCGTCCGATCGGATCACGGCTGAGTTCGCGTTGCCGCCCCCGGACAGCAGCACGATGCCCGTGACGGCGATCGCGATGATGATGATAAATAATATGATATCAGCTTTTGAGAGTATATGCTTCATTGGTAATTTCTATTTTGTCCTCCAGTCCGCTTGTGGCGTAGATGCTCTGGTCATCCGTAAAAAATACGGCTTCAACGCCCGGGGTTTGCTCCGCGTAAGCAAGGCCGCCTTCAAGGCCCATCACAAAAAGCGCGGTGGAAAGCGCGTCTGCCTCGGTGCTGCTTTGACAGACCACCGTGACGGCGAGCAGTCCGTTATCCGCCGGATACCCGGTGGCGGGATCGAGCAGGTGATGATATGTTTTGCCGCCGCTTTCAAAAAACCGTTCGTAAACACCCGACGTGACCACCGACGTATTCTGAACGGGAATGATGGCCGCATAGTCGTTTTCCGCGCCGAGCGGGTCTCTGAGGCCGACCCGGTAGTCGCTGCCGTCCTTCTTTTCGCCGTAAGCATACACGTTGCCGCCGAGATTGAGTATCGCGTTGTCGATGCCGCGCTGCTTGTAAATCTCAACCGCGAGGTCTGCCGCGTGTCCTTTGCCAATTCCCCCAAGATCCAGCTTGATACCGGCTTTCTTGAGCGTAACGGTGCTGCCGTCAACCGTCACGTCGCGATAATCGACAAGCGGCAGCGCCGCGGCGATTTCCTCCGGGGACGGGACGCGCGGGCTTTCCGATATGTTCCAAAGCGAGGACACCGCGCCGATGGCCGGGTCGAAAGCGCCGTCCGTATCGGCGGCGAAACGCAGCGCATTCGAAACGAGCTGCGCCGCTTCCCCGCTGACCGAGGCCCCCTGCGGCGCGCTTTGGTTGATATCATAAATGTAGGAGCCTTCGTTGGTTGACAGTTCTTTCGTGATGCGCATGAGCATCTCATTGACTTCGCTGATGGCGGCGTCTGCGCTCCGGCCGGTGACCTGCTGCGTGCATATGGTATCAAGCGCAAATGTTTCGCTCGTTTTCATGGCAGGCGCACATGCGCCAAAGAGCAGCATCACTGCCACTGTCAGCAATAGACAGGCAGTTATCCTTTTTTTCATGCTTTTTATTATAGTGTTTTGCAAGGCTTGCCGCAACCGGTCGTATGAGGGACTCTTACATTTATCAGGAAATAAAGTTTGAATTAACTGTGAACAATGAAAACGGCGAATTGACATGCAGACGTTTCGCGCGTATAGTGAAAAAACGAAAGTAAGTACTTACTTAAAAAGTTTGCAGTTTACAACAAAAGGAGGGTAGCCGATGAAAGACACACGGAGCAATATCTTAGCGGCGGCGCGGGAGCTGTTTGAAAGAAGGGGGTTTGCCGCGGCGACCACCAAGGACATTGCCGCGCAAGCCGGCGTGAGCGAAGTCACATTGTTCCGGCATTTCCCGACCAAGCGGGCGCTGTTTAACGAAACGCTGCACAGCTGCCTGCATCCGTATACCGTGGAGGAGTATCTGAAAAACGGGGTGTCATACGACCTCAAACAGGATCTCAAACATATCGCTTACGATATACGTGACAATTTCAGAAAAAACGCGCCCATGATCCGCATGATCATGCGTGACAAGATCAGAGATTCGGTGCCCGAGAAGGACATGAGAATCAAGGAGCACCATATGCAGACAAGTCTGCTCGCGTATTTCAACGCGATGAGAAGCTCGGGCGCGCTCAGCGTGGCGCCCGAAACGGCAATAAAGTTTTTCATGACGAATATCAACGGCAGCATCATGAAAGAAGTGATGACAATTGGGCAGTCTGTAGATGACGACACGTATTTCAACTGGATGCTCGATCAGGTCATCGGAATTTTGAGTACAGAGCCAGGGAAGGACAATTTATGAGAAAATTATTCAAATACATCGGGCCGTACAAATGGCCGGCGATTTTTGTGGTGCTGCTGACGGCGGGACAGTCGATCAGCCAGCTGTATCTGCCGGACTTGATGTCCGACATCGTCGACAAAGGCGTTGTGGGCAAGGATATCGGGCTGATCATTGAGACGGGGCTTATCATGCTCGAATTTTCGCTCGTCGTCACCGCCTGCACCGTTTTGGCGCGCCTTTTCAGCTCGCAGGTGTCGGTGGGATTTGCGCGCGACCTGCGCGCCGATATTTTTAAAACAGTCACGAATTACTCGATGAACGAGTTTGACAAGATCGGCACGGCGTCGCTGATCACACGGTCGACCAACGACGTCACGCAGATCATGAACGCGATGGTGATGATACTCAGCATGCTGCTGATGGCGCCCATCATGTGCGTCGGCGGCATCATCATGGCGGTCAGGGAAGGTACCGGCCTGTCGTGGATTATCGTGGCTGCGATCGTGCTGATGTCGCTGCTGATACTCTTGGTGGCCAGAAACGCGCTGCCGCTGTTCAAATCGCTGCAAAAGAAGGTTGACAGGGTGAATCTTGTGATGCGTGAAGGCCTCACGGGCATCCGCGTGATCCGGGCGTTCAACAAAACAAGCCACGAGCAGGAGCGCTTTGACGAGGCGAACAAAGATTTGACAGACACGTCGATCAAAGTATACCGCTGGATGGCGGCCATGTTCCCGGCGATTATGATGGTCTTAAACCTTGCGACCGTCGCGGTCATCTGGTTCGGCGGCATCCGCGTGAACAGCGGCGACGTTCAGGTGGGTCAGCTGCTGGCGTTTCAGCAGTATGTGATGCAGGTGATGTTTGCGGTCATCATGGCAACGATGATGTTCGTGATGCTGCCGCGTGCGTCCGCCTCGGCCGACCGCATCAACGAAGTGCTCAGCATGGAGCCGTCTATCACCGATAAAGAGACAACAGCTCCGCAAACGGCGCTGCGCGGTCAGGTGGAGTTTAAGAATGTGAGCTTCAGCTATGCGGACACGCATGAAGACATCAGTGATCCGGTGCTGACCGGCATCAGCTTTGTGTCAAAGCCGGGACAAGTGACGGCGATCATCGGCGGCACAGGCTCGGGAAAATCGACGCTGATCAAGCTGATTCCCCGGTTTTATGACGTGACCGATGGCCAGGTGCTCGTGGACGGCGTGGACGTGCGCGATTATCCGCAGGCCGCGCTACGTGAAAAGATCGGCTTTGTACCGCAAAAGGCGAGCCTTGTGAGCGGCACGATCGCCGACAACCTGAGGTTCGGACGCCCCGAAGCCACGGAGGAAGAGATGAGCAAAGCGCTCTCCATCGCGCAGGCTGAGGAATTCGTCAGCACACTCGAGGGCGGTGTGGAGGCGGCGGTATCGCAGGACGGCATGAATTTTTCGGGCGGACAAAAACAGCGGCTGTCAATAGCGCGTGCGCTGATCAGAAAGCCCGAGGTCTATATTTTTGACGACAGCTTTTCGGCGCTCGACTTTAAGACGGATGCGAAGCTGAGGCAGGCGCTCGCACCCGAGGTGAAGGAAGCGAGTGTACTGATTGTGGCGCAGCGTGTGAGCACCGTGATGAACGCCGACAACATACTTGTGCTCGACGAGGGCCGGCTGGTCGGCCAGGGCGCACACCGGGAGCTGATGCAGAGCTGCGGCACATACCGGGAGATCGTGGAATCGCAGCTTTCAGTGGAGGAACTCGCATGAGCAACGATAATCAGAATACAGCAAAACAGGGCAAAGGGCCCGGACGCGGACGCGGCCCGATGGGCGGCGGTCCGATGGGCGGCGGCATGCCCATGGAAAAGGCCAAGAATTTCAAGGCGGGATTCAGCCGGCTGATGACCTACCTCACAAAGCACAAAGCGGCGCTTGTGATCGTGATCGTGATGTCGATTTTATCAACGGTGTTCGCGATATTCGGCCCTAAGGTGCTCGGCAACGCGACCACGGAGCTGTTTAAACCGCTGTCCGCCCAAGGAGAAGCCTTTGCGCATCTCGAAGAGGTGCTTCCGGACGACTTGAAAGCGCAGCTCGAAGACGGTACACTGACTCCTGAGCAGGCGATAGGCGCGGCGATGAGCTCGCCCGACAAGGGTGCAGCCGCGCAGGTGCAGCAAGCCGCGCAGGAGCTCAAAGCAGCGTCTGAGCTCACAATCGACTTTGGGAAGGTCGGCGGCATCGTACTCACGGTGCTGGGGCTCTATCTGCTAAGCTCGCTGTTCAGCTTCATATTGCAGTTCGTGATGGCGAGAACCTCGCAGACGATCGTGTACGACATGCGGCGCGAGGTGGATACAAAGCTCGCCAAGCTGCCGCTCAAATATTTCGACGGGCGCACGCACGGGGAGATACTCTCGCGCGTGACCAACGATATCGACACGGTGTCCACGTCGCTGCAGCAGGGGTTGACTCAGGTGATATCCGCAGTCACGACGCTGCTCGGCATCATCGTCATGATGTTCACGATATCGTGGGTCATTACGCTCGTGTCGCTCGTGGTGCTGCCGATGAGCTTTATCGTCACAAGAGCCGTCATTAAAAAATCGCAGAAGTACTTTAAAAAGCAGCAGGCGGAAATCGGGCATATCAACGGCCATGTCGAAGAGATGTACGCGGCGCATACCGTCGTGAAGGCGTTCGGCAAGGAGGAGGAAAGCGAACAAAAGTTTAACGATATCAACGAGCGTCTGTACGGCGTGGGCTGGCGGGCGCAGTTTCTCTCGGGCGTCATGATGCCGCTGATGAACTTTTTGAGCAACATCTCGTATGTGTTTGTCTGTGTGATCGGCGGCGTGCTCGTGATCAACGGCCAGATCTCGATCGGCGATGTGCAGGCGTTCATACAGTATTCGCGCCAGTTTACGCAGCCGATCATGCAGGTGGCGCAGATCGCGAACGTGATGCAATCCACCATCGCGGCGGCGGAGCGCGTATTTGAGGTGCTCGACGAGCCCGAAATGTCGCCCGACGTGCTGCTCGCCGAGGCGCCCGAAGAGCGCGGCGCTGTTGACTTTGAGCATGTGAGCTTCGGCTACGACCCGGACAAAACAGTGATCAAGGATATGAACCTGAAGGTAAACCCGGGAGACGTCGTGGCGATCGTCGGCCCCACGGGCGCGGGCAAAACCACGCTTGTGAATCTGCTCATGCGCTTTTACGAGGTGGATGAAGGGCATATCAGCGTGGACGGCGTGGACATCAGCGCGATGCCGCGCGAGACCTTAAGGCAGCGCTTCGGCATGGTGCTGCAGGACACTTGGCTGTTCGGCGGCACGATCCGCGACAATATCGCCTACGGGCGTGAGGGCGCGACCGAAGAGGAGATCATGAAGGCGGCGAAGATGGCACACGCGGACCACTTTATCCGCACGCTGCCGGATGGGTATGACACGGTGCTGAATGAGGAGGCGTCGAACATATCGTCGGGCCAAAAGCAGCTCTTAACCATCGCGCGCGCGCTGCTCGCCGATCCTTCGGTGCTGATACTTGACGAGGCGACAAGCAACGTGGATACGCGCACCGAGGCGTATATCCAGAACGCGATGATCGCGCTGATGAAGGGCCGCACGAATTTCGTGATCGCGCACCGTCTCTCCACGATACGCAACGCGTCGACGATACTCGTGATGAACGAGGGCAAGATCATCGAGCAGGGTACGCACAAGCAGCTGATGGATAAAAACGGCTTCTACGCCGACCTTTACAACAGCCAGTTCACGGGCGCGACCGCTTAACAAGGTTAATAAGCACAAAAGCCGTATTCGGGATTTCCGGATGCGGCTTTGTCTTTATTGTGGCTGGGCGTTTTTATTGAACGCGAATCATTCTGTACCCGAATGTATCCGGCGGTTCAAAAAGTGAAGACCATAGCCGAGCCCCAGCAGCACGGGCGTCATGATCAGCGGGAAGATAAACGGGTAGATGCCGCCGAGGTCGGTCACGATGCTGATCGGAAAGGGGCATTGCCCTGTGAGAGCAAAGAGTATCATTGTGAACGCATAATAAGCGAGCGGGAATATCAAAGCGGTCAAAACATTTTTGCCGCTCACGTTCCTTTTATGGCGGCAGAAAAAGAACCAGTAGAGTATGACAATCACAGGGTTGATGATATGCAGAAACCAGAACGCGCCCTCAAGGTTAAGTCCAATGGACAGCGTCGCAACGAAAATGAGCAAGAGAACGATCATGCCGTCAAAGTAAAAAACATCTGAAAGGAACGCGCCTTTGCTGACGCGGAAAATGACGCTGGTCAGGAATAATATGCCGACAGACATATTTGAGATGAAACAATATTCTCCCCAATGGTCAAACTGAAAACCATAGCCCAAAAATGCCGTCACCATACACATCACAGCGATAGCCGCGGTGAGACAGAGCCGAAGCGGCTCACCTGTTTTGTTGTTTTTCATGTGATAGTCTTTATAACCTTTCCTGTTCATTCGGATATGTATGGTTTATTTTAACGGCGATGACCATAAAAAATCAAATCATACATGCGTATCCAGCCGAAAAATATCCGGGTGTATATATTTTATGGCCGACTGCTTTGCATCAGCCCCTCCAGATGAGTGAGGTAATCCGTCTCCATCATCTGAAAGCCTTTGCTCGGGAAGCTGTCGATCTGAGCTTTTGCCTTTTTTAAATACTCACCGGCTTTTTCCCGGTCGCCGCAGACGAAAAATTCATAAGCCGTGAGCGCTCGGGAGACCATCGGCAGCGGCGCGTTCAAGTACTTTTTCATATCGCGCTGCGCGTACAGCTCTCTCGCTTTGTCATGGTCGGGCCGGTGGACGCAATAGTGATACAGATAATCCAAATTCACGGAATTTCTATAGTACGGCGGCAGCTCGTTTAAAGGAAGGGTGTTGTATTTTTCGATGCACGCCTCGTAAAGCCCGCAGTCGTAGAGCCGGGCTGCGTCGCACAGCAGTATGTAAGCCGCGAAATAATTGCGCAGATCGGCCGTATCGGGGACAGTGAAAAACCGCTCGTCGTAATCGCGGAATCTTTTGCCGCTTATCATGTCATCATTGACAAGCATCATCACGTAGAGCCCGTGCCGCGCCTGCGGCGACTGGAGCGCTTTAACAACATTCATGCCGTCGTTGGGAATTTGCACGGTTATCGGGATCAGGTTCATGAGCCCCGTTACGGCGCTCGATGTGATGCCCGCGATCAATACGGGCGAAAAATCGCCCGCCAGCACAGCGATGCCGATAAGAACCGCCACGGTCAGCAGGTTAAAAAGCCCGCCGCCAAGGTTGTACAAAACAAAGCGAAACTTCGCTTCATCCGCGGGAGGCGCCATCAGGCACTGGCCGAGCATAAACCCGTTGCCCGACTTCTTGAGCTTGATACGGCTGTTTTCTTTGTACCAGACGTAGGACAGCAGCCGAAAAGAGCTGAACCGGCAGCCCGACATAAGGCCGAAAACCAGATGCCCAAGCTCATGGACCGGTATGCTGACGATATAAAATACGATATAGAAAAGAATAAAAACGATCAAATATGTGAGTAAATCCATAATGCCCCCTTTTGTGGTTTAATAAAATGTCAGCCCATATTCAATTTTAGAAAAAAAAGCCGAAAAAATCAACTCGTTTGATAAGCGTTTTCTCTCAACGATTTATGGCGGATGAGAATGAGCTGCCCGTTGACGTTGGTCGGTCGGGCTTGCTATCATAGCAGTTGTAAACATTGTGTGAAAACGGCGTTTTGTTTATATTTTAGACGCATCTTTTTAGTATGATAGTTATCGAGGTAAGACGATGAAGCTCTACCAGTTTGAAACGCATTGCCATACGGCTGAAACGAGCCCCTGCGGTTATTTGACGGCAGCGCAGGCGGTGGACGGCATCAAGGCGGCGGGATATACGGGCACGTTCATAACCGATCACTTCTACTCGCGTTTTTTCGAGAAGCCGGATATGCAGGGGCTTTCATGGCACGAGAAGGTGGGACGCTATTTAACGGGTTATCGCGCGGCCCGGAAGCGCGGCAGCCAGGTGGGCCTCAAGGTGCTTTTGGGGCTTGAGGTGCAGCCGGAAGGCTCGCCGTACGAGTTTTTGATCTACGGGCCGGATGAAGCGTTTCTGATGGAGGCGGGGCCTTTTTACCGGATGCCCATAGAGGAGCTCTACAGCCTCATGCATCAAAACGGGTTTCTCGTGTTTCAGGCGCATCCGTTCCGTTTCGGCTTGACGCCCGAAAATCCGGCGTATTATGACGGCATCGAGATTGTAAACTCCCAAGTGAGAAACAAAAGCCGCAACAAGCTGTCGCTCAAGTTCGCTTACGAGCACGACGTGATGGTGATTGCGGGCGGTGATGTGCACATGAGCGAGGACATCGGCAAAAGCGGCATCATGCTGCCGGGCAGCGTGAAGGATTTATCGTCATTTATCGATTATTATAAGGAGGTCAGGACGCCGGAACTTATAGTGACCTGCCAGGCCTGACGGTTAAGGATATGAAGGTGGTGCTCAATGTTTAACAGGATGTTTATCGGGCGTAACGGTCCCGATCAGCTGTCGTTCGCGCTGATCATTCTCTCATTACTGCTGAGTTTTGTGCCGTGGGCGTATATGTTTGTCATTACGCTTTTAATCACAGGCATTGCGATACTGCGCATGTTTTCGCGCAATGTTGCGCAGCGGCAAAAAGAGAATTTATTCTTCATGAATGTGGTTAATAAAATCAAATCGTGGTATTATAGGAATAAAGCAAAAGGCCAGCAGCGCAAGCTGTACAAAATTTTTAAATGCCCCAAATGCTCACAAAAGCTCAGGGTGCCAAGAGGCAAAGGCAAGGTATCCATCAAGTGCTCAAAGTGCGGGCATAAAATGATCAGAAACACATAAGAGGTATAAACATGACACAGATTACAAAAGATATGACAATCGCTCAGCTGCTCTCGCTTGACCCCGGATGTGCCAAGGTGCTGATGGAAGCCGGTATGCACTGCATCGGCTGTCCCGCGTCCGCAGGAGAAAGCCTCGAGGAAGCCGGCGCTGTCCACGGCCTGGATGTGGACGAACTCGTATCCGATCTGAATGATTATTTTCAAAATAAATAAAGTGAGGAGATGCCCATGAAAAAATACGAATGCACTGTTTGCGGCTATGTTTACGATCCTGAAGTCGGCGACCCGGATAACGGAATCGCACCCGGTACGGCGTTTGAAGACATCCCCGACGATTGGGTCTGCCCGCTTTGCGGCGCTTCCAAGGACATGTTTGAAGAATCTTAACCCCCGGAGAAAGGTATGCTGCCTGTAGAAATCACGAAGGGTGTTTACTGGGTGGGAGCTTTAAACCCGGGCCTTCGCGTGTTTGATGTGATGATGCACACGCGGTGGGGCACATCCTATAACAGTTACCTTGTAAAGGGTAGCGAGAAAATCGCCGTTGTCGATACGGTAAAAGACGGTTTTTCAGACGAGCATATCGAAAAGATAGCCGGTGCGTGCGACGCAGCGTCTGTCGATTATATCATA
Source organism: Bacillota bacterium (assembly GCA_023461435.1). Classification (GTDB taxonomy): domain Bacteria; phylum Bacillota; class Clostridia; order Christensenellales; family SZUA-584; genus SZUA-584. Next base: position 92,799 of record JAEYLC010000007.1, on the reverse strand, counting down.
TGTAACCACACAGAGCCCGACCATTCCGGCGGGCTCTTAAAACTCCTAAAAATGGCTCCGAACGCGGTAGTGGTATGCACAAAGCCCGCCAGCGTGTTTCTCGGAAACATATTGAACGATAAGTTCGAGTGCAGGATCGTGGAAGACGGCGACACGCTCGAGCTCGGCGGTAAGACACTCAAATTTATTTCCGCGCCGAACCTTCACTGGCCGGATTCGATGTTCACCTATTTAACCGAAGACGCCATACTGTTAACGGGCGATATGTTCGGTTTCCATTATTCCGCGGAACACCTGTTTGACGATTTGACGCCGGTCACTGCCGAGATGGCCGAGACTCAAAAATATTATTTTGATATGATCATGGGGCCGTTTAAAACGCACGTGCTCGACGCGGTGAAGAAAACGCGCGCGCTTCATATCGACGTGATCGGGCCGTCGCACGGGCCGGTGCTGCGCAAGGACCCCTGGGCCGCGGTGGATCGCTATGAACAATGGGCTATGGACGGTCTTGCCGTCAACGACCCGAAGAAGGTATATATCGGCTATGTGTCGTGCTACGGGTTTACGCGCCAGCTCGCGGAGCGCATCGCGCTGGTGGTGGGTGAAGCGGGTTACGACGTGGAGCTCGAGGATATATCCGCTGTGGACGCCGCGCACTGTGCGGCCAAAATTCACGCCGCGGATGCGTTTGCGATTGGCTCTCCGACGGTGAACCGCGACGCGATCAAGCCCGTATGGGATGTGCTGACGTCACTCTCGGTGATGATCGTGAAAGGTAAGACGGCCGCGGTGTTCGGCTCGTTCGGGTGGAGCGGCGAATCCATCAAATACATGAGCGAGAGGCTGCGCGCGCTCGGCGCGGAGATGGTGGGCACCTGCAGCGCGAAGCTGAGGCCCGACGACAAGGAACTGGCCGAGGCGGCAAAGCTCGGCGAAGCGATTTGTGCCGCATTGGATAAGATAAAATAGCAGGAAACAGACGACCGTCGGGAATCTGGTGATTTTTTTGTTGCATCTCGGAACGAGTCTTTCATACGGTATAGAGTCTGTTATAAAACAGATTCTTCGCTCGCAAGCTCACTCAGAATGACCAAATAAGTTGCTTTTCAAAGTAAAAATAGTTGCACTGTTGTTTTCATTCATCATCAGAAGTATAAAAATTACAACTTTCTTATTGACCAATTTCAGTTAAAGAATAATGATATCCATCCCATTGTATTGAAATAGCCTTATCCATTGACGGGTCCCAACATTGCACATAAAATTTCCATTGATTATTCTTAAATTCTAAAAGCAAGTCTAAATAACTTTCGCTAAACAGTGAAGCTATTGATTCTGCAGTTGACCAATGGATACCTGAATATTCTCTGCTTCCGCCGCAGTAATCCCATTCCCCGTCAAATAATTCAACAGCGGCAATTCTGTTAGTTAAAAAAGACTCTATATAATCAATTAAATCTTTTAAATCATTGCTGCCAAAATGAGCGTGTTGATAGGAAAAATAAAATACGGTTTCATGCTTAGTAAAACAGATTTTGATGTCTCGGTCTTTTGCCTTTGGATTGACAATAAACAATTCAACATTATGATTCTTCACTTTTATAATTGGATTAAAATCTTTAAAATATTTTTTCATTTCTTCTGCATTTGATATGATTTTTTTCTTTTTCAATACTTTGATATAACGAGGCATACAAAGACCACCTATTATACATTTAATTCAATTTTTACCTTGCTATATATCATAATCTAATGATGGTTCTACAGCAAGTCAAGATGCTTTAATTTTTATATGTTGGCTATAATTTTAATAATCATATGCAAACGCAGCCTGACACATATCAATATTGTTATCTTAATTGGGACAGATTTTAAAATTCGTTTGACAAATGCATAAAAGGATGCTTTACTGTATATAACGTATATATACAGTAGATTAAGCGCTGGTAGGGGGAATTGTCGGTGGATATCATCATCAGCAACGCGAGCGACAAGCCGATCTATGAACAGATCACATCGCAGATCAAAAATCTGATATTAAACGGCACGCTTCATGAAGGCGATCTGCTGCCGTCCATGCGGCTGCTCGCCAAGGAGCTTCGCATCAGCGTGATCACGACCAAGCGCGCCTATGAGGACCTCGAGCGCGACGGGTTTATTGAGACCGTGATGGGCAAGGGCAGCTATGTGGCGGGCCGGAATATCGAATTTTTGAGGGAAGAACAGCTTCGCATTGCGGAGGGGCATCTGCAAAAGGCTGTGGATATCGCCAAAAGCAGCGGCATTGCGCTCTCTGAGCTGTCCGACATATTGACACTTTTGTATAAGGAGGAATAAGGCATTGGAAAATGTGCTCGAAGTCAGCGGGCTCAGCAAGAATTACGGAAGCTTTGCGCTCAAAAATGTGAGCTTTCAACTGCCCAAGGGCAGCATTATGGGGTTTATCGGCGAGAACGGGGCGGGCAAAACCACCACGCTCAAGCTCATACTCAATATGATCAAAAAGGACGGCGGCAATGTGCGCGTGCTCGGCATGGACCATATCCAGCAGGAACAGCGCATCAAACAGCAGCTCGGCGTGGTGCTCGACAACTGCCATTTTCACGAAAATCTGCGCCCGGATGATATATCCTCGGTGATGCGGAACATTTATGCCGACTGGGACGACGCGCTTTATCAATCTTACTTGAAGCGCTTCGGCGTACCCGATAAGAATTCTATCAAGCAGATGTCCAAGGGCATGAAGACCAAGCTCTCGCTTTCGGTGGCGCTCGCGCACAGGCCGCGCGTGCTGCTGCTCGACGAGGCGACGAGCGGGCTCGATCCCGTGGTGCGCAGCGAGATACTCGATATATTTCTCGACATCATACAGGACGAGGAACGGTCGATATTTTTATCCACGCACATCATCAGCGATCTTGAGAAGGTGGCCGATTATGTGACGCTGATCAAGGACGGCGAGCTCGTTTTCTCGCAGTCCGCGGACGACTTGAAATATGGCTACGGGATACTGAAGTGCGGGCAGCACGATTTTGAGCGCATTGACCGCGGCGACATTGAAGGGCAGCGCAGAGGTCAGTTCGGCTATGAGGTGCTTGTGAAACACCCGGATGCCATACGGCGAAAATATCCGGGGCTCACGGTGGATCCCGTGCATATTGAAGACATCATGCTGTTTTATGTGAGGAGTGACGCGTCATGAAGGGACTGATACTAAAGGATCTGTACAACTTAAGAAAGTACGGAAGAACCGTGTTTTTGATCTCAGCGTTTTATATACTGCTGACGTTTATGATGGATAATTCCGACATGTTCGCGGGCATGATCGTGCTGATGTTCGCGATCACGTCGATCACCTCTTTTGCGTACGACAACCAGTCCGGCTGGGATGTGTATGTGCAGACGCTGCCCGTTTCCAAAAAGGATGTGGTGCTGAGTAAATACCTGCTGTCGTATCTGCTCGCGTTGTTCGGCGGACTGCTCGCGGTGCTGATGGGGTGGATCAATGGATTGGTCAAAAACGTCGGCAATTTTACGGAGACGCTGATCACAGCCTATGCGCTGTTCGCGGTGGGCCTGCTGTTTATCAGCATACTGCTGCCGCTCGTCTATAGATTCGGCGTGGAGCGCTCGCGCGTGATCATCATCGCGGTGGTGGCGATCCCCGTTGCGGCGGGCGTGGCGATGAGCCAGACCGGGAAATTGCCTGAGATCGGCGAACAGGCTTTCAAACAGGCATTGTTGTTCTCGCCTTTAATCGTTGTGGCTTGCTGCATCCTGTCGTTTGCAATCTCAAATGTAATATATCGAAAAAAAGAAGCTTAAACGGGTATAAAAAAGAGCGGGTAAACCGCTCTTTTATGCGTTTGTCTCAGTCCTGCGAATACGGCAGCAGCGCCATCATACGCGCCCGCTTGACCGCCATCGCGAGATCTCTTTGATGCTTGGCGCACACGCCGGATGTCCGTCTCGGCTGAATCTTGCCGCGCTCCGTCAGGAAGCGCTTAAGCTTCATCACATCTTTATAATCAATGCTCTTCGATTTATCCGCACAAAACGCACAAATTTTACGCCGGGGCTTTCCGCGCCGCATTTTCTTCTGCGACTTATCATCGTTCATCATGGCTTTTCCTCCTTTTCGTCAAAAGGGCATCTGTTCGTCATCCAGAGGCTCAAAATCGTCAGGCTCATCGCCGAAGAGACCTGCGTCGTCCGGCGGCGGGGGAACATCCTGCATACGGCTGCCGCCGCCGCTGCCCCCTTCGCCCTTGGGCGATAAGAATTCCACATCATCCGCCACGATCTCGGTTACATAGCGTCTCTCACCGTTGTTCGCATCGTAGCTTCTGACCTGTATACGCCCGGATACACCCACCTTGCGGCCCTTCGCCAAGAATTTGCCGCAGTTATCCGCAAGCCCGCGCCACGTGACGATGGGGATATAGTCGACATCTTTCTTGTCGCCGAATCCTCTGTTGATCGCGATCGTGAAGCTGCAAACCGATATGCCCTGCGGTGTTGTCCGAAGCTCCGGGTCCTTCGTGAGATTCCCGATTAAAATAGCTCTGTTCATAATACAAACCTGCCTTTACAGTCTTATCACATTGAATCTTAGTACACTGTCGCTGATGTTGTAATTACGTTCAAGCTCTAAAGGTAACTCAGACGGTGCTTCAAAAGTCATGAGCACATAGTAACCTTCTTTGATGTAGTCGATTTCGTAGGCCAGTTTTCTTTGACCCCATTCATCGACGTTTTCTATTTTGCCGCCGTTTTCAGTGACAATGCCCGAGAATTTTTCAATCAGCGCTTTGCGCGATTCCTCGGCTAAGTCGGGCTTCAAAATATACATGCTTTCGTACTTATTCATTTTCTACCTCCCTTATGGACTCTCCGGTACAAAAGCGAACCGCTTTTGTGGCCGGATGTTGGCCCTGCATCAAAACGTGCAGAGCAAGAAAGACGCTACATCGTTTGATTATACCATCGTTGTTTTGCGCTGACAACATAAAATTTGCCCCTGTGATTCGCCAAATTTATGACAGCGCTGCAATTTGATGTGCGGCTGCTCGCGGCGGTACAAAAGTATGAAAGCGCGAAACGATGCAAATACTATGAGCAGCAAAATGAAAGAAGGATTTGCGATGTCAAAGATGAACTGCTCAGGCTGCAAGAAACCGACGGAAACGCGCTCAATGCAGCACTGCAGGGGCTGCAACGCGTATATGTGCCAGGACTGCTATGATCTGAACAGCGGCTACTGCAGCGACTGCCAGAACAGCCTGGAGATGTACGAATAGTTAAGGCTGGTTTCTTAAGTACGTTTTCATGGCTTTGACGGTCTCGGGGGAGATCACATGCTCCATGCGGCAGGCGTCGGCCTCGGCCACCGCTATATCGAGCCCTAAAGACTTGACCAGAAAATCCGTAATCACATGATGAAGCTCATGGACGCGTGAGGCTTTGATGCGCCCTTTTTCCGTAAATGTCACATCTCCGTAGGGTTCCTGATGGATATACCCCTCTTTTTTAAGATTGCTCATCGCTCTGTTGACGCTGGGTTTTGTGACACCCAAAAACCGCGCGATGTCAACCGAGCGCACCACGCTGTTTTTGGCCTCCAGCTCCAAAATCGCTTCGAGATACATTTCCAAAGATTCGCTGACATCCATGACCGCACCGCCATTTCATGCAATATGATATTATGATAGCATATTTACCCAAATAAATAAAGGGCATATGCCTATTATTTTAATGAAAGCAGGAAAAATATAAGCGCCGCAATCAGAAAAGGGATAAAAAAGATAAGCCGCGTCCAATTCAGGTGGCTGATGAATTCTTTTTCGTGCTCGTCGCGCTCCGGGTTGCGTATCCGCTCAAGCATCTGACGCAGTTTTTCCTTCATTTTGTAAATAACCGTTCCTTTTCATCATAATGTAAGTGTGCGGCAGGCAGCGCCGTCTTATTCAGCGGACGATTAAGCAAAGCGCTTATTTCACCGATCGGGCGCATGGCGCCGATCGCATCAAGTGTGGAGCAGCAAAGCGCGCCCGACGCGCAGGCGATGCGCGCGCAGTCATTCAGTTCAAAGCCTTTTATCATCGCGGCAAGAAAACCCGCAATGGCGGTATCTCCGCTGCCGAGCGCCGATTTGAAATTCTGCGCCTGATAAGACGGCTGAAAGATTTCCCTGTCCCGAAAGCTGCCGTCCATCAGGGATGACGTTTTGACATAGATACCGTGGATGCCGCATTTGATGAGCGCAAACCTCGCGCCCAGACCAAGGATTCTTGCCGCGAGCACCTGTATCCTTGAAAAATCAAGCATGCCCGCTTGGGTGACTCTTTGATATTCGGGACGGTCGAGCATATAGAGCGCTTCCTCCACACTCGGCATAAACAGATCGACATACGGCAGTGTTTTAACCAGCACCGACTGCCAGTCGACACGGCCCGATTCACTTGCCGGGTCGGGCAGCGTCATATCGAGCGAGGTGACGGCGCCTGTCTTTTTGGCGGCTGAGAATATGCGGACGAGCTCGCTGCCGCCGTCCTGATAAATCTTTCGCATAAGCGGCGGATATCCGTAGTGGAAATACCCCGCCTTTTTGACCGCAGTAAAGTCAATGTCATCCGCGCCGAATTCGTTATTCCCCGCGGGATCGTGCAGTATGATGCGGTCGATACCGGGGGGAGAGAGCACGATGGAATAAGCCGAACGCACACCGGGCTGCAAAACGATGCGGCTGCCCGTTTCTTTTTCCGCGATATCGGCGATCAGCACGCCGAAAGGATCGTCGCCGATTTTAACGGCGGGCAGCACGCGAAGCCCCATCCTTGATAAGGCAAAGCCGGTATTTGAGACGGCGCCTCCGGTGGATATCGTGACGCCATCCATGTTGATAAGCTTGCCGGGGCGGAAAAACGCGCCAAACTCCTGTGTCTGATGGGATTCGAAAGCGGGGCACAAATCAAGACAAATATGTCCTGCCGCCACAATGTCGTAGTTTTCCATCGTTTCACCAATTCATATCAAGCGGGATTGAGATGCTTCATTATATCACATTTTAATAAAAGTTTGCGCGGTGAATCACGACGGCTTGTCAATGAAAAATCAATAATGAATAAATATAAGCAAATTTTGTTCCGACAAGAATCGACATTATTTTTTTTATTCATTTTATAAAACAGGCAGGAGAATGACGATCTCGCAGAAGATCAAAAATGCTCTTTTTTTCACGCAATGTGGACAAACATGTGGATAAGTGGGATAGATTTATGCATTACCAACAACACCATTATACAATTTAAATCGTATTCAATACGAATTGCCGATATCGTGCCGTAGATCGCAGCGAAATAATATGCATTGGCATATAAAATTATTCATAAGGACAGGCCATGATATCCAAACGAAGGATAACTTATTAATAATTGGGAAACATAGAACCATCCTATTGAAATGGCGGTACGAATACGATGAACGACACGCTGGATTCGATCAAAAGGCAGATGCGCTCCAACAAGGGTGTGCGTGTGACGCTTAAGACTCGTTACGGGCGGCGGGGCGGTGTTGAGCTGGGCGGCATAATCGAAGGGCTTTATCCCGAAGTTTTTACCGTTCTTGTCAAGGAACATGGGTACAAGAGACGCTACTGCTTTTCGTACTCGGAGGTGCTTACCCACCATGTGGAGATAGACCCATGTCCAGAACCTCTCCTGTCTCTGCGTCCTGAAACATGAGCCAGTAGCCGCTGGCATCCGAAGATGCGCTGCGCAGATAAGTGCCAAACCCCTCCAGCCATATGGGCGGTGCCATACCGTATTCGCCCGGAACGCCGAGCACCTTGACGATGACGGTATCTCCGCTGCGAATTTTGCCGGATATGTAATGCCACCAGCCTGTGGGACCGGGATAAGAGATCTTGACCCATTCACTGCTCGGAAAGGCCGAGGGGAACGGGTTGATTTTGTCCTGGCGGATCACATGCGGGCATGCGTCGCAGAAACGGGGCTGTTCGGGCTGCGGCGGTGGCGGAGTTTTTTGCTGTTCCTCGGGCTCCGGCGGTTTTGCTTCTTCCGGTTCCCGGCTTTTGCTCTCGGGCTTTGGCAGCGCATGCTTGAACTTAAAACGTCCGGCGATTTCCGTCCAATTCGGGCCTGATGATTTGAGCAAAAACTTAAGTGTGATCGCGTCGGTTACGGCGGCGCCTGCAACGGCGTCAAGCGATAACGTACCGAGCTCTGTGTGAAGGCCGCCTTCCCTGACATCGCCCGCGAAATGGTCATCTCCTTTTTTATCGAAAAGATAGAGCGAGCAGGACTCGAAAGGCTGGACCGGCACGGCGAGATCGATCATAAGGGCGTTGCTTGCCGATTGAAGCTTAAGCACGGCTGTGTTGCTTTGGCCTGCTTGCAGGGTGTTGTCGCTTTTCAGCATCATGATGACGCGCTTAATGCTCTCCATCATTTCCTCGCTTTCTCCCTATATATATATGGCCGGAGCCTTTAGAACATGTGAATCTTATTTAAATGATGTTTTCCGATAAAAAAGCCCATGGGATGCGACATATTTTAGCAATAATAGAAATTGACGCTAGTATGCCCAATGTTAGAATTATTCTGAGCAGGTAAATCTAATGCGTAAGGGTTCAAAAAAGACCTTGATATTGGGGAAATAACACAAAGGAGTGTGCAATTATGGTCAGACCGCCATGAGCGTTCGAAGGATGGCTTGGTAACGGTATTATCAACATATGAGAAAGGCAAACCTGAGCGAAAGCCGGGGACGCAAAGCTATGAAGTCTAAGGCGCTGACGCGCTATGACCGTTCGGCCGCCTCAAATCCAGGTGCGGCTTTTTATTTTGCTGCCAATCTCAAGAAAGGATCAATTTAATGAAGAAAAAACTAATAGCACTGCTTGTCGCTTTTATGATGACTATCACATTGATACCGACGGTCGCGTTTGCTGATGATGCGTTGGAAGCAGCTGCCCCTGTGGACACAATAACGACGACGTCTGCATCTGAACCTCAGCCACCGTCTGAGTCTGAACCTCAGCCACCGTCTGAGTCTGAACCTCAGCCACCGTCTGAGTCTGATCTTCAGCCACCGTCTGAGTCTGATCTTCAGCCACCGTCTGAGTCTGATCTTCAGCCACCGTCTGAGTCTGGTCTTCAGCCTCTGTCTGAGTCTGGTCTTCAGGTGCAGCTTCAGCCCCAGACGATACCTCAGCCACCGTCTCCAAGCTTAAACGTCACGGTTGTGACCAAAAAGGGCAATCAGACTTTGGACATAGTCGGAGGCGAGGTTGCCGTCGAAGAAGTCAGTGCGTTTGGCGTGCCTTGCTGGAAGCTGACGCCAACCGCCAAGTATGGATTCCAATTTGAAGGCTTCCAGGGCAATGGAACATGGGTCGGCCTCAGTTACTATGTTTTGAAGATCGGATGCCAATCGGTAACGGCAACCTTCAAGCTGATACCGAGTTGTAAGGTATTGACGGTCGACATTCATGGAAGCGGATCGGTTAGCACAAGTCCTGCCGGTGTGACGATTGGCGACAAAAAGTATTTTGAAAAAGATGATTGGGTGACGCTTACTCCCACAGCCGGTACCGGCTGGGAATTTGACAAATGGGAAGGCACCACCAATGGCAACAAGGTCAAAATGTGCACAGACCAAGAGGTTGACGCATATTTCAAGAGATGCGTTTATGACATCACATTTGAAATTGGCGCCCATGGTGAATGGTCGGACGACACAACGGATCCCAAAATAGTCAAAACTGAGTATGAGGCTGTTCCTATTGCTCCGGGTTATGACGCGAATACCGGATATTATTTTACCGGATGGTCACCTGATCTTGTGGGGGCGGCCGGTCCGGCAACGTATACGGCAACATGGGCGCCAATCAGCTATACCGTCACATACGACAAAACCACCGGTGACGGCGGTTCGACGGCTGACAGCGCCCATACGTATGACGTGGCATCCACTCTCACGGAAAACGGTTTTTATAAGGATGGATACACGTTTGAAGGCTGGACTGATTCGCCTGAGGGGGCATCTGTTCAGTATACAGACCAGCAGAGCGTCCTGAATCTGACGAGTGTTGATGATGATGTGGTGGAAATGTACGCGATCTGGAAGATCAAGACGTTTAGCGTATCTTTCTATCAGCAGGACGGGACCACTCAAATCGGCCAGACGCAAACTGTCAACTGGAATACAGCCGCAACGCTGGAAACGGCTCCGGCTGTGACTGGCTATACCTTTGATAAATGGATACTGACGGGAGAAGATCCGACGCAGCCCGACAGTCTCACCAACGTCAAAGAGAATTTAAAGGCTGTGGCCAGCTACACCAGGAACTCTTATCTTGTGACGTTCCTTGACAGTCAGGGCAAAGTCATCGGGACGCAGACTGTGCTATACGGCGATCCTGCAACAGCACTCGCTGCTCCGGTTGTAACCGGCTATACGTTTACAGGCTGGGATAAGGATTACAGCAAGATCGTGAGCGATTTGACTGTAACCGCGCAGTATAAGATCAACGTTTACACTGTCAAGTTCGTGGATTTTGACGGCAAGGTGCTGAGCACCCAGTCGGTCAACTACGGTTCTCCTGCGACGGCTCCTGCGAATCCGTCAAGAGAAGGCTATGCGTTCACAGGCTGGGATAAGGACTACAGCAAGATCGCCAGCGATCTGACCGTGACCGCGCAGTATAAGATCAACGCGTACACCGTCAAATTCGTGGATTTCGACGGCAAGGTGCTGAGCACCCAGTCGGTGAACTGGGGCGCGGCTGCCGTTGCACCCGCAAATCCCGCGCGCAGCGGCTACACATTCACAAGCTGGGATAAGGACTACAGCAAGATCACAAGCGATCTGACTGTAACGGCCCAGTATAAACAGAATGTGAGCAGCGATGACGAGGATATCCCGGGCACGTACGACTCTGGGTCGCAGCCCTTCCCGTGGCTGTGGATCGCTGTCGCGGCGGTGCTCGCCGGCTCAATCGTTGTAATCGTGGTGTCTCAGGCGAGACGGCATAAGAAAACAGGCGATGCCGTTTAACACTCAAACCATGGGCAGGCCGGGCTGAGCTCCGGCCTGTTTTTTTATTTCACAGGAAATTATGCTTGATCTTAAGAATCATCACACAACAAAACACGCCTATGCGGTTCGGATGCGTTTTGTTCAACAGGAATGAACAAAAGCGAAACTGCTTATGGGAAAAGACAAAGAGTCTATAAAACCGGATAAGGGTGTTGCGTTTGAGAGTAAAAATGTTCGTAAAGATAAGAGTTCAGATTTTATGTGTAATCACGCGGTTGCGGCCCTGATTCTTGGCGTCATACAGCGCGGAATCGGCGGCGGCCAGCAGCTCATCCACGGTGCTCTTATACATGCTGCAGGCGACCCCGATGCTGACCGAAATGGACAGTGCGCCGGACCGCGTCATCAACCGTGCATCGGCAATCTGTCTGCGGTACCGTTCAAACCGCGCGCTCATTTCTTCCTCGGAGGCCGCTGTGGTGATGATCAGGAACTCTTCACCACCGATGCGGCCGATGTAATCCGTGTCGCCGGTGATCTCTTCGAGAATATTCGTCAGCTTGCACAGTATGTCATCGCCTGTCTGGTGGCCGTAGGTATCGTTGATGCGTTTAAAATGATCAATATCCAATATGCCCGCGCACAGCACGGTGTCTCCGATGCCCGTTTGAGAAAACAATTCGCCGAGTTTTTCAAAAATGGCTCTGCGGTTTAATAAGCCGGTTAAAGGATCATGGGTGGCCTGGTAATTGAGCTTTTCATTGGTTTTGATCAGCGCGTCCTGCAGCTCGATCATGCGCCGGCCCACCTGGACTCTCGCGCGAAGCTCATTGCGGTCAAACGGCTTGATCAGATAATCGTTGGCGCCCGCGTCGAGCCCGAGTATTATGTCCTTTGTTTCGCTTTTTCCGGTGAGCATGATGATGTAAGGCGGCTTCTCGGAATTCGCTTCACGGACTTTTTGAATCAGCTCAAGTCCGTCGAGCTTCGGCATTACCCAATCGAGTATCGCGATAGAGGGCGCGTTGGGCTTGCTGAGCTCCACCCACGCCTGCATGCCGTCAACTGTTTCGAGAACGTCATAGCCGTATTCCTTTAATGCACCGGTAAGTATCATGCGGCACGTCTGGCTGTCATCGGCAATAAGAATTCGCATTTATTGCACTCCCGATTTGTTAATAGCTTTTTTTGATCCTGAATGAGCGGTGTTTGTTTAGAGTATCAAATATTCTTAGGTACTTTGATGTATATTATAACAATAAAATGAAAATAAATCATTATTTTTTTTCATATTTTTATCTGGAGCATTTTTTATCTGGAGATCCTTGGTTTTATAAGAACAAGCGGCAAAGCGGCTGTGAGAGGATATATATTGACATTCGGATTTTCTGGTAGTATTATAACGCTATGCCGGAACTGGAAACGTTTCCAGTAACGTTACCGGAAACGATCCCAACTACATATACCGCGAAAGGAAGAGGTCGATTTGAAGCAGCAAACAATAAAGGACATAGCGAGACTTTGCAATGTGAGTGTGAGTACCGTCTCGCGCGTTCTCAACGACCACCAGGATGTGAGCGATGAAATGCGCAAGCGCGTGATGGATGTGATTCAGATAAACGGCTATATTCCCAACAACAGTGCAAGGAATCTCGTCCGCACAAGCTCCGACACCATTGCGCTCATTGTCCGCGGCGTATCCAACCCGTTTTTTACGCGCATCATCAAGGGTGTGGAGCATGAAATCTATCAAAGCGGCTATTCGATGGTTCTGCATCAAATCGGCAGCGATGACGATGAGATCAAAACGGCGGCCATGATCACAAAAGAAAAACGCCTGCGCGGCATTCTGTTCCTTGGCGGACGGTTCAATTATTCGCCTGAAGAAACCAATCTTTTAAGCATACCTTATGTGTGCTGTACCTATACCAATACCTTTGGGAGCCTTGATCCGAGATCCTATTCTTCGGTCGCGATCGACGACAAAAAGGAAGCCTACGATGCCGTTGTCCGGCTGTATAAAAACGGGCACAGACGTATTGCGGCGCTTGTGGCCCGCACGGACGACAAATCGATCAGCGAGCTGCGTTTTTCGGGATACAGGCAGGCGCTTGAGGACTGCGGCCTTAAGCTGGATATGTCGCTCGTGGTATGTACTGACAGCTTTAATATGCCGGACGCGTATGAGGGCACGAAACGGCTGATCGAAAGAGGGATTCCCTTTACGGCTGTGTTCACCATTGCGGATGCGATGGCGATGGCCGCGATCAAAGCGCTGAGCGACAAAGGCTTGTGCGTTCCTGAGAACTGCTCGGTCATTTCAATCGACGGCCTTGAGCTTTCGAATTACACCATTCCCACGCTCACAACGCTTGAACAGCCGGCGGATGTGATCGCCAAAGAAAGCACGGATATCTTGATCGGCCTTATTGAAGGCAGCGGAGAGAACCGCCATGTCGTACTCGGCACCTCGCTCCGGCAGGGTAGCTCCGTGCGTGAAATTTAAAACAAAAATTAGTTTGTACGGATATCCGTGCAATGAGAACAAATCTTTGAAAGAGGTGGAATCAATGAAGAAAACTCTGTCGCTCCTTCTCGTCATTCTCATGTGTATCGCAGCTTTTGCAGCATGTTCTCAACCGGCTGCTGATAATTCGCAAAGCGCGCAGCCTGAGCAAAGCGAATCTGCCGAGGCGCCCGCCGATAGCTCTCCTGCCGCCGCCGCAGGAACAGAAATCTATTTCTTAAACTTCAAACCGGAAATCGCCGAGGTGTACACCGAAATTGCGGCGGCTTACGAACAGGAAACCGGCGTCAAGGTGAAAGTGGAGACCGCCGCGGCTGGTACGTATGAAGCCACGTTAAAGAGCGAGATCGCCAAAACGGATGCGCCGACAATATTCCAGATCAACGGCCCCGTCGGCTATCAGACATGGAAGGATTACTGCATGGATCTTTCCGATTCGGAGCTTTACAATATGCTTTCGGATAAGAGCCTTGCGGTCACCAGCGCGGACGGCGTTTTCGGTATTCCGTATGCCGTTGAGGGCTATGGCATCATCTACAACAACGCGATCATGAACAAATACTTTGCGCTGGACGGCGCTGTTGCCACGTCGATGGATGAGATCAACAGCTTCGATAAGCTCAAAGCCGTGGTGGAGGATATGCAGGCGAAAAAAGGCGACCTTGGCATCGAAGGCGTTTTTGCTTCGACGTCGCTGCTGTCCGGTGAAGACTGGCGCTGGCAGACGCACCTCGCAAATGTGCCGATGTATTACGAGCTCTCGGAAAATACCGCTTACGACAACTCGATCCTCGCAGGACTTGCGACGCAGAATATCGAATTCAAATACAGCGACAACTATAAGAATATATTTGATCTGTATCTCAATGACGCTGTGTCTGAAAAGGGCGTTCTCGGCAATATTTCCGTGAACGACTCGATGGCGGAGTTTGCTCTCGGCAAATGCGCGATGGTGCAGAACGGCAACTGGGGCGCGTCGCAGATACTCGGCGTTGAGGGCAACACCGTCGCCGATGCGGACATCAAGTTCCTGCCGATTTACACAGGCATGCCGGGTGAAGAAAATCAGGGCCTTTGCATCGGTACGGAAAACTTCTTCTGCATCAACAGCCAGGTTTCGGCCGATAAGCAAAAGGCTTCGATGGACTTCCTCGTATGGCTGTTCTCGAGCGATAAAGGCAAGGCGTTTGTGAAGGATTCGCTCGGATTCATCGCTCCGTTCAATACCTTCAGCGATGCTGAAAAGCCTTCCGATCCTCTCGCGAAGGAAGTGCTCTCATGGATGGCCAAGGACGGCGTAAAGACGGTTCCGTGGACATTTGCTTCGTTCCCGTCGCAGGAGTTCAAAAACGCATTCGGCGCCGCGCTGCTTGAGTATGCGAACGGAACAAAAACATGGGACGATGTGGTGCAGATTGTGAAGGATTCCTGGGCCTCAGAATGGGCCAATGTCAACTCCTGATTATCATTGATTGATACAACGCTTATGCTGCTCCGCTGTTTTCAGCGGAGCAGCATATTAAAGAAGGGATCATGATATGCAAAAAGCGCTCTCAAAGTACTTCGTTTTCTTTGCATTGCCGACTCTCATCGCGTTTGTCATCGCGTTTGTCATCCCGTTTTTCATGGGCGTCTATCTGTCTTTTGCGAAATTTACAACCGTTACGAACGCGCAATGGGTGGGCGTCTCCAATTATGTCAAAGCGTTCACTGCCAATGATGAGTTTATAAAGGCCATTTGGTTCACGGTGAAATTTACGGTCGTATCCATGGTCACCATCAACGTGCTTGGATTTGCGCTTGCTCTGCTGCTGACGCGGGGCCTGAAGGGAACGAACGCGTTTCGGACCGCGTTTTTTACGCCGAACCTGATCGGCGGCATTGTGCTGGGGTACATCTGGCAGGTATTGCTGAACGGTATACTCGGCGCATTTGGCGTCACGCTGACATACAGCCCCGATTACGGCTTCTGGGGCCTTGTGATACTCATGAACTGGCAGCTTATCGGCTATATGATGATCATCTATGTGGCGGGCATACAAAACATACCGGGCGAACTGATCGATGCCGCAAGAGTCGACGGTGCGGGCAGGTGGGGCATTCTCAAAAATGTGACGGTCCCCATGGTGATGCCTGCGGTCACGATCTGCACGTTTTTAACGCTCACGAATTCATTCAAGCTGTTTGACCAGAACCTTGCGCTTACGGCGGGAGCGCCGTCCAAACAAACCGCGATGGTGGCGCTTGATATTTTCAATACGTTCTACACACGCAACGGCTGGGAAGGCGTCGGGCAGGCCAAAGCGGTCGTATTCTTTGTTGTGGTCGGCTTGCTCGCGCTGATACAGCTGCTGATCACCCGGCGTAAGGAGGTTGAGCAATGATGGGGACTGACACAAGACGGAAACAATTCAACCGCTCGATTGCGTCTTTGCTGATCGGGGTCGTTGCGATTGTGTTTCTGCTGCCGATCGGCTTTGTGGTGATGAACTCGTTTAAGGGCAAGCTTTTCATCAGTTCCGACCCGTTTTCTTTCCCGTCGGCCGCGCAGGGCACGCTCGTGGGTCTCGATAATTATACGAGCGGCATTGATAAAACCGGCTTTTTTAGCGCCTTCGGGTGGTCGCTTTTTATCACGGTGTTTTCGGTGATCGTGATTGTGCTGTTTACGTCCATGACGGGTTGGTACATCACAAGGGTGAAAAAGACTTACACAAAAATCATCTATTACGTGCTTGTGTTTTCAATGATTGTTCCGTTTCAGATGGTGATGTTTACGATGTCCAAGTTTGCCAATCTGTTGCATCTTGACAATCCGTTTGGTATCATTGTGATCTACCTGGGGTTTGGGGCCGGGCTGTCCACGTTTATGTTCAGCGGTTTTGTCAAATCGATACCCGTCGATATCGAAGAAGCGGCACTGATTGACGGCTGCAACCCGATCCGGACCTATTTTAGTGTTGTCTTCCCGATACTGCGGCCCACAGCCATCACGGTTGCGATACTGAACACGATGTGGATATGGAACGATTACCTGCTTCCGTATCTGTTGCTGGACAGCGACCACAGAACCATACCGATCGTGATCCAATACCTCAAGGGAGGATACGGATCGATCGACATGGGCGCGATGATGGCAATGCTGACACTGGCGATCATCCCGATCATCGTGTTTTACCTGTCGTGTCAGAAGTATATCATCAAAGGCGTTGTCGCTGGCGCGGTAAAAGGATAGTCACAGGAGGTTTTGTATGCAGCGCAGCAGCGGCATATTGATGCACATATCCTCCCTGCCCTCTCCGTACGGAATTGGGACGCTCGGGCAGGAGGCTTACAAATTCGTTGACTTTTTGAAGGAGACCGGCACGAAGATCTGGCAGGTGCTGCCGATCGGCCCGACAAGCTACGGCGATTCGCCGTATCAAAGCTTTTCGACCTTTGCGGGCAATCCCTATTTTATCGACCTTGATCTGCTTAAGGAAGACGGCATACTTCAGGCGTCCGACTATAGTCATCTCGATCCCGATAAGGATAAAGATTATATCGATTACGAGTATCTCTACCTCACGCGGCACGCGGTGCTCCGCGCTGCATTCAAGAACGCTTATCAAAAGCTAAAGGGCAGCGTCGATGAATTCGCGGCGAAAACGCCGTGGCTTTTTGACTATGCGTTTTTCTCCGCGCTCAAAGACCGTTTCGGCGGCAAGGCCTGGAGCGAATGGCCGGACGACGCGATCCGCTTCCGTGAGCCCGAAGCGATGGCAAAATACGCGGGCGAGCTGAGTGAGGATATCGCGTTTCATTCGTTTGTGCAGTATCTGTTTTTCAAACAGTGGTCAAGGCTCAAAGCCTACGCGAATCAAAACGGCGTATCGATCTTCGGCGACATGCCGATCTACGTCGCGATGGATTCCGCCGATACATGGGCGGAGCCTCAGCTGTTTTTGCTCGATGAGCAGCGGCGGCCGCTGTGTGTGGCGGGCGTGCCGCCCGATTATTTCACACAGGACGGCCAGCTTTGGGGCAACCCGATATACAATTGGCGGCTGCATGAGAGAACGGGCTATGAATGGTGGATACGGCGTATGCGCGCGATGTTCGACTATTGCGACATCATGCGTATTGACCATTTTATCGGATTTGCGAACTACTATGAGATTCCGGCTGATGCTCCGACCGCGAAATACGGCAAATGGAGAAAAGGGCCGGGCCGCGGGCTTTTTGAGGTTTTGAGCGATGAGATCCCGTCGCTTTGTATCGTTGCCGAGGACTTGGGCGTCGTGACGCCCAAGGTCAAACGACTGCGCAAGGTCTGCGGCTATCCCGGAATGAAGGTGCTGCTTTTTGCTTTCGATTCCGATGAGAAAAACATGCATATGCCGCACAATGTCGCCCCCAATACCGTGCTGTATACGGGCACGCACGACAACGACACCGTCGTTGGCTGGTGGCGGAAGGCCGCGGATGCCGAAAGGCGGTTTGCGATGAAGTATCTTGGCATTGACGAAGACGCCGACATCTGCGGGGCGCTGATCAAGGCAGCCTATGCGAGCGCCGCCGAGACCGTTGTGATACCGATGCAGGATCATTTGAGGCTCGGAAGCGAGGCGCGCATGAACACGCCGGGCACGGTGGGGCTCAACTGGAAATGGCGCGTACGGCCCGAACAGTTGACAGATACTCTCAGGGACGATATTTTAAGTGTAAATAAAGCGTTTCACAGAACAGGAGACACCGCGACATGACCGACAGCCATCAGATATTGCGCATGACGGAGGAGAATCTAAAAAGCACATACCAAAAGGACTTAAAAAGCGCAAGCGCGGCTCAGCTGCACGACGCGCTCTCAAAGGCCGTGATGACTTTGATCGCAGACGATTGGATCATCAGCAAGCAAAAGCACAGTCAGGCGCGGCGCGCCTACTATTTTTCTATCGAGTTCTTAATCGGGCGAATGGTGTTCAACAACCTGTATTGCCTCGGTGTGCTGGGTGAGGTGCGCGAAAAGCTGCGCGAGCACGGCGCTGATTTAACGGACCTCGAGGATATTGAGGACGCGGCGCTCGGCAACGGCGGCCTTGGACGGCTGGCGGCCTGCTTTCTGGACAGCGCGGCCACATTGGAGCTGCCGCTCGACGGCTATGGCATCCGCTACAAGTTCGGGCTGTTTAAGCAGCTTCTTGTGGACGGCATGCAGTGCGAAACCGCCGACGACTGGCAGACCGGCGGCGACCCGTGGAGCTGCCGCAGGGACGACAGGGCTGTGGAGGTCCGGTTCGCGGATCAGACGGTGCGTGCGGTGCCGTATGACATGCCCGTGATCGGATACATGAGCGGTCATGTGGGCACGCTGCGGCTGTGGCAGAGCGAAGCGGAGCAGGAGCTGGACTTTGCCGCTTTCAACAGCCAGGATTACGCGGAAGCGGTGAGAGAGAAGAACGAAGCCGAGGATATCTCGCGTGTGCTGTATCCGAACGACTGCGACGATGCGGGCAAAAGGCTGCGCCTCAAGCAACAGTATTTTCTTGCGAGCGCGTCGCTGCAGGATATCATCGCTCGGTACAAGCGTGCGCACGGCGGCGATTTATCGGGCTTCGCGGCGCATTGCACGATTCAGCTCAACGACACGCACCCGGTTATCTGCGTGCCCGAATTGATCCGGCTGCTGGCGGATGAGGGAGTGAGCTTTGACGACGCGTTTGAGACCGTAAGGCAGACGTTTTCATACACCAACCACACCGTGATGGGTGAGGCGCTCGAAACATGGAGTGTGGCATTGATGGATCAGGTGATCCCCGAAATCGGCGCGGTCATTAAGCAGATTGACGGCAAGCTCTGCAGCGCGCTTGGCAAAGCGGGGGTGCCCGCCGAAAAGCTGTGCGGCATGCGCATCATAGACTGCGAAACGGTGCATATGGCGCGGCTTGCGGTGTTTATGTCCGCGTATGTGAACGGCGTGGCGGAGCTGCACACGGAGATACTCAAGCACGATCTGTTTAAAGACTGGTATGAGTTGAATCCGGACAAATTTCAGAACAAGACCAACGGCGTGACGCAAAGGCGCTGGCTCGGGCTCTGCAACCCGGAGCTCACGTCTTTGATCGAGAGCCGCATCGGCAATGGCTTTTTGACTGACCTCGGGCAGCTTGAGAAGCTAAAAGAAAGCATGGACGACGATTTTGTGCGCCGTTTCAACGACGTAAAGCTGCAGAAGAAAAGGCAGCTGGCTGCACTGGTCGCGGAGCGCGAAGGCGTTGAGATACCGCCCGAATTCATATTCGATGTGCAGGTGAAGCGGCTGCATGAGTACAAGCGCCAGCTCTTGAACGCGTTTTCGATACTCGATATCTACTACGGCCTCAAAGACGGCAGCCTTCAGGGTTTTCATCCGACGGTGTTCATTTTCGGCGCGAAAGCGGCGCCCGGGTATTTTCGGGCCAAGGCCATCATCAAGCTGATCAATGAGATCGCAAGGCTCGTGAACGCGGACACGCAGACGAATGACAGACTGCGCGTGGTGTTCGTGCAGAACTACAACTGTTCGTATGCCGAGGCGATCATACCGGCGGCGGACGTTTCCGAGCATATATCGACCGCAGGCACCGAGGCGAGCGGCACGGGCAACATGAAGCTCATGCTGAGCGGCGCGGTGACGCTTGGCACTTACGACGGCGCGAATGTGGAGATTGTGGAGGAAGCCGGAGAGGACAACAACTATATATTCGGCGCGCGCGTGGAGGACATCCGGCGCGAAAGCGCAAGTTATAACCCCAAAGCGGTCTATGAGAGCAGCCCGAGAGTGAAGCGCGTGCTCGATACGCTGATAAACGGGACGCTCAGCGACGATGGCTTTGGCTATTTTAAAGAGCTTTACGGCGCGATACTCGAAGGGGCCTGCTGGCACCGGCCCGACCACTACTTCCTGCTGCTTGACCTGATGCCGTATATTGAGGCCAAGCTTCGGGTGAACCGCGACTACGCGGACAGGCTCAGCTTCGGGCGCAAGTGCCTGAATAACGTGGCGTCGGCGGGTAAGTTCTCGTCCGACAGGACGGTGCGGCAGTACGCGCAGGAAATATGGCATCTGTAGAAAAAACAAGAGCTGTCTTCAAAATGGCAGCTTTTCTCATTTACATCCATCCATGGGTTTGATGGCGTCATCATAGTCCTTCATTGAATTGTCGGCGATATCGTTCATATCTCTGGATAAGCCTTATCATATCATCGATATGACGCAGGATTGCCTGATCAGATGTTTTTGAATTTTGGACTTCGGTTATTGCCTTAAGCAGTTTCAAATTCTTAGACTTTATACCTGTGCCCAGATTTTATTGTTTTCTCACGGTTCTCTCACAAATTTCTCACAAATTTATATTAATTTTCAAAGAAGATGAAATATATGTATAGATTTTGGAGGTGTCATGTGAAACGTTATTTATCAATCCTTCTCGTTATTGTCATGATCTTGCTGACCGGCTGCAGCGGAATGGCCGGCAATATCGGCGGCGCATCCGCCGGTCCGGTTGAAAGCCCGTCGCCGAGCGCTGCGGACGTAAGCCCTTCGGCCACACTGGATTCTTCAGAAGAAAGCCCAGCCAGCAGTGCGGGCAGCAGTGACAGCCCGAAGGCATCGGGCGTGCCGGAGCATCAGACTGACTCGGAAGACGCGCCGATCGTGTATATGACCACTGATTTAAGCCCGGAGGGTCTGATGGCGGTTTATAATGCCTTGGGCCGCACGGCTGACGGCAAAGTGGCGATCAAGCTGAATACCGGCGAAGGGGAGCGGAGCTACAATCTTGAGCCCGATTTAATTAAAGACCTCGTTCAATCGGTAGACGGCACAATCGTTGAGTGCAATACGGCCTATGGCGGTTCCCGCGCCAGCACGGCGATGCATATGCAAGTGGCGGAAGACCGCGGCTATACAGCCATCGCTCCTGTCGATATTATGGATGCCGACGGTGGCACTGAGATTCCTGTAGACGGCGGCACGCGGCTGACCACAAACCAGGTGGGCTCTCATTTTTTGGATTACGACTTTTGCATTGTGCTTTCACACTTCAAAGGCCATATGATGGGAGGGTTCGGCGGTGCGCTGAAAAATATGTCAATCGGCATCGCCTCAAAAGAAGGAAAATCTTTAATCCACAGTGCCGGGGCCAATAAAACAGGCTACAGCCCGGGTACGCCCGCCGATACCTTTACCGAATGCATGGCGGAGGCCGCAAAATCGGTGTATGACTACCTTGACAACGGTAACAAGCTGCTTTGTATCAACGTGATGAATAATATCTCGGTAGACTGTGATTGCGCTGCCAATCCCGCCAAACCGGATATGCATGATATCGGCATACTGGCCTCACTTGATCCAGTGGCTCTCGATCAGGCCTGCGTGGATTTGATTTATGCCGCGCCCGACAGTAAATCTGTCATCAGGCGTATTGAATCGAGGAATGGGACGCATATTTTGGAGCATGCTGAGGAAATCGGTTTTGGCAGCCGCGCGTACCGTCTGGTGAGCATTGATGATTGACGTTCTGCGGCGGGAGGGTATATACCTATGGTATTATTTTTCCGTTCAGTTCGAGCAGATTTTTCAATATTGGGTGATAGGCATCGTTCTCGGGTCGGTCGTCTCGGTGTTCGGCAAGCAAAGAATACACAATTTGTTTGCCAAACTGCAAAACAAAAAGCTGGGGGTGCTGGGGGCGATCCCGGCAAGCTTCATTGGGATTGTCTCGCCCCTCTGCATGTACGGCACCATCCCGATTGCCGCTTCATTTTCTGAAAAGGGCATGAGGGACGACTGGCTCGCGGCGTTTATGATGAGCTCTGTGCTGTTGAACCCGCAACTGATCATATACAGCGCGGCGTTGGGGACCACGGCGCTCGTGATCCGTGTGGCGTCATGCCTGCTGTGCGGGATGACCGCGGGTTTATGTGTCTGGTTCTTTTATGGCAATAAAGGAAAGCGCTTTTTTAATTTCTCAGGCATCGGCGAATCAGTGAACCATGATACTGATTCGAAGGTTGTGATACGCCTGCTGAAAAACATATGGCGGAACGTCAAAACCACCGGGCCTTATTTTTTGCTGGGCATCGCGCTTTCCGCAATCTTTCAGCGGTATGTGCCCGCCGAAGGGTTTGCAGATCTATTCGGAGACCAGCGGGGGTTTGGGGTGCTGATGGCGGCAACGATCGGCGTCCCTTTATATATGTGCGGCGGCGGGACGATTCCGTTGCTGCAGGAATGGCTGTGGAGCGGCATGAGCATGGGGCCGGCCGCGGCTTTCATGATCACTGGCCCTGCCACCAAAATCACCAATCTTGGGGCAATGAAAATCGTGCTGGGGGCTAAGCGGTTTGGCCTTTATATTCTGTTCAGTTTGGTCTTTGCCTTTTTATCCGGTATACTGGTTGACCTCATGATATGATGCACTGGATTGAGAACTGCATAAGATGTATACTGTTTATGGAAGGGAGGGAGCATAATGCCAAAATTGCTGATCGTCGATGATGATACGCATCTTCGCAAGCTGGTACTCGCCTACGGCGAGCTGGAAGGTTTCCAGTGCGAAGAGGCTGAAAACGGCCGGAAAGCTATTGAAAAAGCAAATGAGACGCCGTTTGATATCGTGGTGCTCGATGTCATGATGCCGGGGCTCGACGGTTTTGAGACGCTTGCGGAAATACGCAAGGAAAGCCAAGTCCCGGTGATTATGCTGACTTCCCGCAGCGAGGAATACGACAAACTTCTGGGCTTTAATTTGGGAGCGGACGATTATGTGCCAAAACCGTTCAGCCCCAAGGAGCTGATGGCCCGCATCCGCGCGGTGCTCAAGCGCAGCGGCAAACCGTGCGAGAGTCTCGTTTTTGGAGAGCTTTGTATCACCCCCGGGGCAAGAAGGGTCTCCGCGGGTGAAAAGGTGTTGAGCCTGACGCCCAAAGAGTTTGATCTGTTGCTATATCTTGCGCAAAATGAACGGCTTGTGCTCAGCCGTGAACAGCTTTTAAACAGGGTTTGGGGATATGCTTACTACGGTGACGCCCGCACGGTCGATACGCATGTAAAATCCCTTCGGGAGCATTTGGGCGATTACCGGAAGGCCATTCAAACCGTATGGGGAGTGGGGTATAAATTTGAATATGAAGACACGAAGTAAAAAGCCTCCCCTTCGCTCCAAGATAGTCGTTCGCTTATGGCTGATCATGATGCTGCTCGTGGTGCTTGGCATTGCGTTTATGCTGGTGGCTCAGATTTTTTTATTTGAGCAGAATTATGTGAATGCCTCGGTTTTCGAGATGCAGGAGCGGCTGAAACCGATTATGGAACGGCTAAAAACAAAAGACCTTTCCAGTAATGGACAGCTGATGCTTTCGCTCAGCAAAATGACCAACGGAAAGATGATGGTGATTGACAGCGACGAGAAGCTTGTCGCCCTTTACAGCGCAGGGCACAAACTCGATTCGCAGTCATGGGGATCGGCGTCCTTGCACGTCCGACACGTCTTAAAGTACAGCAAAGAATACAAAGAGGTGTCTCAAGGGAAAACCTATACGAAAATCATACGGAATGGCGCCGATCCGATTACAATGGAAATCGGCCTGCCGGCGCAGTTCAATAACCAGCGGGCATCGGTGATTCTGTATCAGACGTTGGATCAGCTGCAGACCGTGCTCCATATGAACCGAAGCCAGCTTGTTATTCTCACTGTCAGCCTCACCCTTGTCGCCGCCGTGGTGGCGGCTTTGTTATCGCGGCATTTTGTGAGGCCGATTCATGTGATCAAAAGGACCGTCGACAATCTTGCCCAGGGTGTACTGACGGCAACGCCGGGACTGTCTTTAAAGGATGAACTTGGTCAGCTCTCGGGTTCGGTGGAGGCGCTGGGGCAAGCCCTCCAGCGTGTGGATGTTCTGCGCAAGGAGGTGATCGCCAATGTGTCTCACGAGCTGCGTTCACCTCTGGCTCTTATTGCAGGCTACGCGGAAATGGTGCGGGATATCAACTGGAAGGATGATGAAAAGCGTTATGAAAATCTGACGCTGATCATTCAGGAGGCCGGCCGGATGAGCGAGATGGTCAGCGACATTATGGATTACTCTCAGCTCCAGGCCGGGTATATCCAGCTGAAAAAAGACTGGTATAATCTTTATGAAATCATAGAGTCGGAGATTGCGCTGTGCGAGAAAAGCGCTGCGCAATATGGGATTGCGATAGAATTTAAAAGCACGTGCAGCGATATCCCCGTTTACGCAGACGCGATGAAAATCTGCCAGGTGATGCGCAATTTACTTAATAACGCGGTCAACCATACTGCGGCCGGAGAAAAAATTACGGTTGCAGCAGCCGAAAGGGACAACAAAATCCGGATTGCTGTGGTCAATCCGGGCGAACCGATCCCCAAAGAAGACAGGGATATAATTTGGGAAAGGTATCAGCGCAGCCAGCATCACGGCGGGCGGCAGCAGGGAACCGGAATCGGGCTGTCGATTGTCAGTACATTTTTAAAAGCGCATGGCATGGACTATGGCGTCGACTGTCAGGACGGTTTGACAATATTCTGGTTTGAGTATACCGGCGAAAAAACGAACCACTGATGCAGAAGCAAGCGGCCTGAATATGCAAAGCGCAGGTTCAGCCGTTGGCTTTGATTGGGCTTGCGGTGCAGTTTACATCAATTTACAGAATCTTTCCAACCCGATCCCAAAAGCCTCGAGTCTTTGCAGATGCTCCTGTGAGATGGTCAATGAATCCCCGTTGATTTCGCCGTTTTTTTCGATGTACGCGAGCAGCGACGCCTGCTCGAACGTGAGTACCTGAATTTTCTCGCTTCTTGCTTGAATGAAATCGAGCAGCGCGCACAGATCATCGAGCAATATTGGGTTATAGCCGGTCTCGCTTTTGAGCCGCTCGTCGTCCGCTTCTTCGGGCGTGAGTATCACGGAGTGGCCCGAGAAAACCAGCGGACGTTTTCCCTCAGAGCACTGCTCGGCCGCGGTCAGCATGTCGCTGAGAGGGATGGCCGTTTTGATGGCGAACCACCTTGAATGCGCGAGCATGTTTCGCGTTTCAATATGCATTGACCTCGCCATAGCGAGCGTCTCATCGGTGACATCGTGATACGGGAACGCGAATGTTGATGGATAGACGTGATAGCAGCTCTCAATGCGCCGTGCCGCGTCTCGCAGGTTTTTCTCTGCATCGGCAGGCTCAAGCTTGGAAAGATTGTCGTGAACATACCCGTGGCTGCCGATCTCAAAGCCCTGTTTTAAAAGCTTCGAATACCTTGTTTGATGCCGCGATAAAAAGTCTTCTGTTCCCGGATTTATATAAAATGTGCACCGCAAACCGCGCTGCAAAAAAGCGGGCGCGACAAGCTCACTGTGACGAAAAAAGTTATCGTCAAAGGTAAAACAGACGGCTGTTTTGTTCGGATCGACATTTTGAAAACGCAGATGATATTGACTCATAATGGCCCTCAATAACCAGAATTGAATAACCCATTATAATCTCTTTTTTTAACGGTGTAAACGTGATGGCAAAGTGTTAAAGGTTAGCGGTGAAGCGCATTAT
Organism: Bacillota bacterium; assembly: GCA_023461435.1. Classification (GTDB taxonomy): domain Bacteria; phylum Bacillota; class Clostridia; order Christensenellales; family SZUA-584; genus SZUA-584. The sequence continues at coordinate 66,628 of JAEYLC010000007.1, read as the reverse complement.
TTAATCGCAAGCCTATCTTGTAGAAATTTGAGTTTTTCTGTATAATTTTTGATAGTAGCTTAATCATCTTATAAAGCCAACCCCTTTATCCGAACAGCGTACGTCGTCCTTAATGCGGACGCCAGAATGTATTGCAGCAAAATAGCAAAAGGACAGAAGCCAACAGACTTATCTAACCGGGAGTGTGTATGGTTATTGGCAAGCCGTTTCAGGCACAGCCTGAGAAACGAAATGTTATTAGTCTGCTGAAATACACGGTGTTGGCTTTGCTTTTTGTCGCGTTCGTTTTGCTATGCGGAATATCGGAAACGGTATCCGTCACGGAGACTGTTTCAGTACAATCAGATGACAAGCGTAACGTAAGCGCATCGCTGGATACACCCGAGCCGACGCAAATACCGGTGCAGATCGACTCATCTGAGAATGAAACCTCTGAAAGCCGAAATACGTCGGAAATTAATCCAATCGATTACCGGCTGCCGTGCTTTGACTCGGATGATCTTTACACCTATGACATGCTCATTACCGATATAAAGGAAACAATGCCAGCTACGAAGGCATTGTCACGTCTTTTGTCATTGGCAAAAGCGTGCAGGGTAAGGATATATACGCGCTGACGGTCGGCCGCGGGCAGGTGTATGTGCTGATCACGGCGGGCGTGCACGCGAGGGAGAACGCGAATACACCGCTGATCATGCAGTGCCTGTTTGATTTTCTGTATGCCGGTGCAACCGGCGAGGAGCAAAAAGCGCTAATATTAAATCGGGTCACGCTCATCGTCGTGCCGCTTGTCAACCCGGACGGCTATGAGTATTGCATCGAAAATCGGGACGGCAGGAAAAAAACGAACATCAACGATGTGGATATCAACCGGAACTTTCCGTGCAAATATTGGGGCAGCCGGAAAAAGACGCCCGGCAACTTCTATCCGGGGCCATATGCGGGTTCGGAGTCCGAAACACAGGCGATCATGGCGCTCTTCGATCAGTATGACTTTGCGCTCACGGTCGATATCCATTCGCGCGCCCGCGAGATCATTTGCCAGAAGGGCGGCTATACGGCCGAGGATTTAAGCACCCATGAGGACCCGGAGGTGCTCAACGGTATCGGCATTTCTCTCGCCCGGTATTTGCTTGAGGATATCAAATACGATTTAATTAGGGAGCGTAAAGTCAAAAAAGGGGAAGAGGGCACGCTGACCGACTACGCCTTCTCGCGCGGCGTGCCGACAATCACGTTTGAAACGCTCAAATACCGGAAAAACCGTCTCGCCAGCTCGGCTGAGATACAAAAGGAATACAGTTTTTTTGACTGGCCGAACGCGCTTTACAAAATCGCTGAATTTACGGCAGAGCTGGCCGGTTAGCCTCCGAACTCTCAATTCTTTAATCGTCTCAAGATCTTCTATTTCCCATAAAAAGTTTGACATATCTGCGGATCCGTGCATATAATCATATAGAGAGTTGTCTATATCATAGAGAGATATCTATATATGAGGAGTGAAACCATATATGTCGTATGATTATGCGGAATATGTGCCGGTGCTCAAAGCCCTGTCGGACGAAACGCGGCTTAAAATTGCGGATATGCTGTCCTGCGGGGAGATGTGCGCCTGCAAAATACTTGAGTCGTTCAGCATCACGCAGCCAACGCTTTCGTATCATATGAAAATACTGACCGAATGCGGTATCGTAAACGCACGGCGCGACGGCGCGTGGATGCATTACAGCTTAAACAAAGAGCGGGAAGATGCACTGCTGTGCTTCTTAACACGTCTGCTGAATGATAAGGAAGACTGCGTTTGCAAGCGCTGCGGCAATAACGAATAAAAAAAGGAGCAAATATGATGAGCGAGAACAAAGGTATCGGTTTTTTTGAAAAATATTTAAGCCTCTGGGTGATACTCTGCATGGGTCTTGGCATCGTGATTGGGCTGTGGCTGCCCGGCGTTCCAAGCTTTTTAGGGCAGTTTGAATACTACAATGTCTCCATTCCCGTCGCGATATTGATTTGGCTCATGATCTATCCGATGATGCTCAAGGTGGACTTTGCGAGCATCAAAAACGTGGGGCGCAATCCCAAAGGCCTGGTGGTGACATGGATCACGAACTGGGCGATTAAGCCGTTCACAATGTTTGGTCTTGCCTATTTGTTTTTCTTTGTCATCTATAAAGCGGTGATTCCCGAAGAAACGGCAAAGGCTTATCTGGCCGGGGCTATACTGCTCGGGGCGGCGCCCTGCACGGCGATGGTGTTTGTTTGGAGCCATTTGACCAAAGGGAATCCGGCCCATACGCTGGTGCAGGTGGCCACAAACGACCTGATTATACTTCCTGTGTTTGCCCCGGTTGTTGGCCTGCTGTTCATGTTCGGAGGAATCAGCGTTCAGGGTGTCGGCGTTCCGTGGGCAACGCTGTTCTTGTCGGTCGGGCTGTTTGTGGTGATCCCTTTGGCAGCGGGCTGGCTGACAAGAAGCCTCTTGACCAAAAACAAGGGCAAGGAGTACCTCGAGGAGGTATTCATACCTAAATTCAACAATATCACGGTTATCGGTTTGCTGCTCACGCTTGTGATCATCTTCTCTTTTCAGGGCCGGACGATCGTCGAGCAGCCTGTGGACATCATACTGATCGCGATACCGCTGACGATTCAGACTTTTTTGATATTCATCATTGCCTACTTATGGTCAAAGGCATGGAAGCTGCCGCATAACGTCGCGTCGCCCGCTGCCATGATCGGAGCGAGCAATTTCTTCGAGCTGGCTGTGGCGGTGGCGATCTCAGTATTTGGGCTGCAGTCTCCGGCGGCGCTGGCCACGATTGTGGGTGTGCTTGTAGAGGTGCCTGTGATGCTGACCCTGGTCAGAATCGCGAACAGGACCCGCCATTGGTTCCCAGCTGCGCAATAAAATCTTATTTTTCGTTTGATGGGGGATATAACGGTGTTTGAATGGCTCAATAACCAGCTGCTAAAAATGCAATGGCTCAGCGATATCATAAAATGGCTCGTTCAAGATGTGTTCGGACTCGACGTCACTGAGCGAGCGGGCGGAAGCCTCCACTTCTTTCTTTATGATACAATAAAGATATTCATATTGCTGTCGGTGCTGATCTTCGTGATCTCGTATATCCAAAGCCATTTTCCGCCCGAGCGCACGCGCAAAATACTCGGGCGCTTTCGCGGCATCGGCGCCAACACGCTGGGCGCGCTATTAGGCACCGTCACACCGTTTTGTTCGTGCTCGTCAATTCCGCTGTTCATCGGCTTCACGAGCGCGGGGCTGCCGGTCGGCGTCACGTTTTCGTTTTTGATATCGTCACCGCTGGTGGACCTTGCGTCCCTGCTGCTGCTGGCGAGCATATTCAACTGGAAGATCGCGATCGCGTATGTGGTGGTGGGCATCATTCTTGCCGTCACCGGCGGCACGCTGATCAGCCGTATGAAGCTCGAGAAATATGTGGAGCCGTTTGTTTATCAAAATCAGGCGGCTCAGATTGACGCACCCGAAATGACAAGGCGCGATCGGCTCAGATTCGGCCGTGATCAGGTGACATTCATCATCAAAAAGGTGTGGCTGTATATACTGATCGGCGTTGGGATCGGCGCGGTCATCCATAACTGGATACCGCAGGACATCATACTTGCCTTGCTGGGCAGCGGAAATCCGTTTTCGGTCGCGATTGCCACAGTTGTCGGCGTGCCGATGTACGCGGATATTTTCGGCACGTTGCCCATTGCCGAGGCGCTTGTATTGAAAGGCGTGGGGATCGGCACGGTGCTGTCGTTCATGATGGCCGTCACCGCGCTCTCGCTGCCTTCCATGATACTGCTGAAAAAAGTTGTGAAGACGAAGCTGCTGCTGGTATTTGCGGGTATCGTGGTGGCGGGCATACTGATCATCGGCTATGTATTCAATGCGGTCGGGTTTTTACTGGTATAAGCAGATTCGCGAAAGGAGATAAAGACATGGAAATCAAAGTGCTGGGCGGCGGCTGCGCGTCCTGCAAGAAGCTGCATGAGACTGTGAGGGATGCCGTGAAAGAGATGAGTATTGAAGCGGATATCCTCTATGTTACGGATATGGCTGAGATCATGCAGGCGGGCATCATGAGTACGCCGGCGTTGATGGTGAACGGCAAGGTGAAGGTGATGGGCAGGGTCCCGAAGCTGAAGGAAATCAAGCAGATCATTTTGGGCGAATTATAGATTCCGGAACAGATCAGGATGCTTGATGCGAAAGGAGTTTATTATGAGGCTCTTGATTATCGGCGCAGTGGCGGCGGGCACGTCCGCCGCGGCAAAGGCGCGCCGGAACAGCGAGGAATCCGAGATCGTCGTCTATGAAAAAGACAGCGAGATTTCATATTCCGGCTGCGGCATGCCGTATTACATTGGCGGCGAGGTGGAAAGCGCGGACGAGCTGACGCCGCGCGATCCCGCGTTTTTTAAGGCGAAATACAATGTGGACGTGCTTGTCAGGCATGAGGTGCTTGCCATCCATCCGGACGAGAAAACGATCGATGTGAAGAATCTTGAAACGGGCGAGACATTTTCTGACCGTTACGACAAGCTGGTCATTGCAACCGGCGCCTCCGCCGTGGTTCCGCCGATTGAAGGCGCGCAGCTGCCTCATGTGTTCACGCTGCGCAGCATCGGCGATATGAACCGGATCAAGGCGTTCATCGATGACCATCATCCCCAAACCGCCGCCATCATCGGTACGGGTTTTATCGGGCTCGAAATGTGTGAAAACTTAAAAAAGCTCGGAATCAGCATCACGCTGCTCGAAAAGCTGCCGCATGTGACGCCCGGGCTCGACAGTGATATGGCCGTTTATGTCAAAGCGCATATCGAGGAGCATGGGGTGGATGTCCTGACCGGAGTCACCGTCACTGAGATCACAAAGGACGGCGTGCAGCTATCGGACGGGCGGGAGATCAGCGCGGAATTGGTGCTGATGTCCGCGGGTATCCGGCCGAATTCCCAGCTCGCGGCACGCGCGGGTATTGAGCTTGGAACCGCGGGCGCCATCCGCGTGGATACGAAAATGCGGACAAGCCTGCCGGATATCTATGCCTGCGGCGACTGCATCGAGCACTTTGACGTGGTGACGGGGCGGCCCGTTTACCGGCCGCTGGGCTCCACAGCCAACAAAACCGGCCGGATCGCGGGAGATAGCGTGACGGGAGGGGATCTTGAGTTCAGAGGGATTTTGGGTACCGGCATTTTCAGAATATTCGAGCTGACGGTGGCGCAGACCGGACTCTCGGAGCGTGAAGCGCATGAACTCGGGTTTGAGACGGCGGTATGCCACAACATCAAGCCGAGTCGGCCCGAATACATGCACGGCAAGGAGATGGTGATCAAAGGCATCGCCGATAAGACCACGGGAAGGCTGCTCGGCGTTCAGATCGTGGGCTATGACGGTGTGGATAAGAGGATCGATGTGTTTGTGACGGCGATCTCGTTTAAAGCGAACGTGGAAGACCTTTTTCATCTGGATCTCGCTTACGCGCCGCCGTTTTCGACGACAAAAGACCCTGTGATGTATACCGGCATGATACTCGACAACGCGATACACAGGGGCAGGCCGCTGATTACGGCGCAGGGCTTGAAAGAAATGATGCGGTCGGGCGAAAAGGTGACGCTGATCGACGCGAGAGCGGCGATGCAGTACCAAAAGAACCATATCGAGACCGCGAGGAATATTCCGCACGCGGAGCTCAGAGACAGTGTCGACGCATTGGACAAAGACACGGTGACCGTGACCTACTGCAACAAGGGCGTGACCGGTAACGCGGCCCAGAACATACTGATCAACAGCGGGTTTAAGAACGTCTACAATCTTTCTGGCGGACAGAAGCATTTCAGCAAGGCCGGGCGGAACGACTGAAACGAATAGGGATAGCTAAAAAGAGCTGTCCCTTTTTTTGTACGCGTTTTTTGATACATTGACAATGGCAATGTCTGTGTGGCCATGGGGCGGTATCGTGTAAGGACACGTTATGGTAAAATGAGAAAAACGATAGATAAGGCGGTGACAAAGGTGGACAGCATTCTCGGGGGATTGAACGAACAGCAGCGGGAGGCCGTGACGGCGACCGAAGGCTTCATCCGCGTGATCGCGGGCGCAGGCTCCGGCAAAACACGCGCGCTGTCTCACCGGTTCGCTTATCTTGTAAATGAGATCGGCATCATGCCGTCCCACATACTTTGCGTTACGTTCACGAACAAATCGGCGAACGAGATGCGTCAGCGCATCCGCCGTCTCACGAGCGACAACGACACAGGCTATATCAGCACGTTTCACAGCTTCTGCGTCTCGGTGCTGCAGGAGGAGAGCTTCGCCGTGCAGTATCCCAAGAGCTTTCTCGTGCTCGACAACGCCGATATCGATTCGATGCTTAAGATCATTTACGAGGAGCGCGGTCTCACGTTGCGCCATATGACGTTTTCAGACGCGCGCGACATGATCGAGATACGCAAGCTCGATAAAGAGCCGAACTACTACGCGCATATGATCGCGATGCCGCTCGATGATCTGCATCAAAAATATCTCAACGCGGCGGAAACGGACGATATCATATTCTGGGGCTATCTGTACCAGCAGAAAAAATGCTTCGGGCTTGATTACAACGACCTCATCAAATACACGCTGCACATTTTCAATATCAACGAGGATATCCGCCTCAAATGGCAGCAGCGGCTCGAATACATCATGATCGACGAGTTTCAGGATATCGACGAGCTGCAGTATACGCTGATGAAGGTGCTCTGCGATTATCATAAGAACCTCTTCATCGTGGGAGATCCGGACCAGACGATCTACACGTGGCGCGGCGCGAGCGTCAAATATATACTCGACTTTGACATGGCGTTCCCGGACGTGCGCACCATCATGATGATGCAAAACTACCGTTCCACGCCGCAGATACTCGCCGCGGCCAACTCGCTGATCGATAAAAACAAGACGCGCGTGAAAAAGAACCTGATTGCGTGTTTGCCGGACGGCGCGCCCGTGGTCTATCACCACGCGAAAACGGCGGAAGCCGAAGCCGCGTGGATCGCCGACAAGACTGAAGAGCTTTTGTATGGCGGTGTAAAGCTCAGTGACATCACGATACTGTACCGCGCACACTTTGTATCGCGCTCTCTCGAAGAGGTTTTTTTAAAGCGGGAGATTCCGTACACCATTTACAGCGGCGTGCAGTTCTTTTCCCGCATGGAGATCAAGGATGCGCTGTCGTATTTAAGGCTCATCGCGTTCAGGGATGATCTGTCGTTCATCCGCATTGCGAACGCGCCGAAGCGCAACATCGGCGAGCGGCGTATGCGTTTTCTGCAGGACTACGCGGCACAGCATCAGTGCTCGCTGTACAGCGCGCTCGAGCGGACGGTGGACGACGAGATATTCAAAAACACGAAGGCCAAGAGGTTTTTGGCGTTGATCGAGAAATTTTCGTCGCTCTATCAGGACAGCCCCGTTTCCGAGCTGCTGAGCGCCGTGCTCGACCAGAGCGGCTATGAGGAGCTGCTGCGCACCGAGGGCAGTCAGGAACGGCTCGACAACCTCGCGGAGCTCAAGCAGTCGGTGTATGAATATGAGACCTCATGCGGCGAGGAAGTGACGCTCGAGCATTACTTGAAGCATGTGGCGATGCTGACCAATACGGACGCGGCGTCCGTCAAAAACGCGGTGAAGCTGATGACCGTGCACACGGCCAAGGGCCTTGAGTTTCCGCACGTGTTTATATGCGGGCTCTCGGAAGGTCTGTTCCCGTCTAAAAAGACCGCCACGCCCCAAGGCATGGAGGAGGAGCGGAGGCTCGCTTTTGTCGCGTTCACGCGGGCTCAAGTTTCGCTCTTTCTCACGGACGCCGAAGGGCGTAACCTTGACGGCTCGTTCCGATATCCGTCGCGCTTCATATTCAATGTGGACAAGGGCCTTATTGATTACACCGAAGAATTGAGCGAGAGCCTCGTGTCCGAATCAAGCTGGCACATTGGCAGCAGCGAAAGAAGCCTCGAATCGGCAGCGGAAAGAGAAGCCTTCCGCATTGGCGACCGCGTGGTGCACAGCGTGATGGGCGCGGGCGAAATCGTGGATATCGATCAGGTGAAGTCGGCGTACATTATACAGTTTGACGAGCTCGGGACACAAAGGAGCATCAGCTTCAGAGCGAAGCTGAGAAGGGAAAGCTAGATATACAAAACTTAGTCAGTTAGAAGCCAATAGAATTAACTTACATATAAATTTAACAATAAAGGCTTTGACCTAATCAGAGTTTCTAATGAAAAAGAATAAAATTGTTATTACTGCCAAACTTGATATAATAGATAATATATATGCAATCAAATAGAAGTAATGCAATATTAGGTGGAAGGGATTAGGTATGGCAAAGGACAACAGTACTTTTTTTAAAAATAAAAATAACTGGTCAGTAATAAAAGATCGACTTCTTAGCGGCTATCTTCCTCAATATTTTCAAAAGGTTTTAATGACCCGCCGACCAATATATTACATAGATTGCTTTGCGGGTAAAGGAAAATTCGATGATGGTAGTCCCGGGTCTCCCCAGATTGCCCTTCAAATACGGGACAAATGTTTGGGATTGACAACTTTTCAAAACGCGAAAATAGATACGTGTTTTATTGACCTCAATTATGCTGAAGATCTAAAAACAAATATAGCAGGTTATTCTAATATCAATGGTTACCCAAAAGTAATATCTGGTCGGTATGAGGATGAAATTGAACATCTTATAAAAGATAAAAAAGGTACCAATATTTTTCTATATATTGATCCATACGGAATAAAAGCGCTTGATTCCATGTTATTTGATAGGTTTGCGTCATATGGATTTTATAGCATCGAAATATTAATAAATATGAACTCGTTCGGCTTCTTTAGGGATGCGTGCAGGGTTAAACGGGTTGAATATCAACATGACGAGGCATTGCTAAATTTAGACGAAATAGTTGAATATGAACCAACTCAAGTTGATGCATCTTGTCAATCTGAGGCATTGCTTAATAGAATTGCGGGTGGTGATTACTGGCATGCAATTGTTAAGGATTATCAGATTGGAGCGATTAATGGATATGAGGCGGAAAAGCGGTTTTCAACAGAGTACAAGCGGCGGCTAAGACAGAATTATAAATATGTACTTGATATGCCTATTCGAATGAAATCGGGACAACGCCCAAAATATCGGATGATACACGTCAGTAATCACGAACATGGTTGTGTCTTAATGGCTGATAACATGGCATCACGTTCTGATGAATTATTCATAGATATTCAACAATGTGGACAGTTAAGCTTGTTTGATCAAAATATTGAGAACGAAATAATAAGTAAACCTGAAATTCGTGAGAAGATGACGGCCTTTTTGATGAATTTTTCTAATGGGTTAACAGTTGATAAACTGCTCGCTTCTTTTTATACAGAACACGGAGTATTATGCAAGTCGGGTGTTATTAAAAGTATATGGAAGGACATGGAGGATAGCGGAGAGATACAAGTTACACGTGAACCAAAACTGACTGAGGGAAATCATCCTAGTCGAACATTTACAGAAAGTAAGAAACAACGCGTGACAATAAGGAGTAAATTGTTGTGAAAATCGTTAAAGGATACATTGAAAGAAAAACAATGTTATACAAAACAAATGTCGAATATGGCGATTATACAATAAACCACATACTGGGGTGTTCACATGGGTGTAAGTATCCTTGTTATGCATTCATGATGGCTAAGCGTTTTGGAAAGGTCGCTTCATATGAGGAATGGATTGAGCCATATTTAGTAAGCAATACATTGGATATTTTGGACAAAGAGATTCCACGTTTAAAATCTAAAATACAGTCAGTACATCTTTGTTTTACGACCGACCCTTTCATGTATGGTTATAACGAGATTAAGGATATGAGTCTTGCGGCTATAGAAATGTTAAATATGGCAAATATAAAGTGCACAATTCTTACAAAAGGTATATTGCCCTTAGAATTGGGAACGTTTTCGAAAGATAACGAGTATGGAATTACGTTGATTTCTTTAGATGAAGTGTACCGTGAAAAGATTGAACCAGGAGCTGCTTCTTACAAAGAACGCCTTTCATCTTTGGAAACATTACATGATAAAGGATATAAAACTTGGGTAAGTATAGAACCATTTCCAACGCCTAACTTAATTGAGCAAAGCTTGAGTAAGATACTAGATGTGGTTTCGTTCACAGATAAGATTATATTTGGACGAACGAACTACAGTAGAGACATAAGTGCTTATAAAAATAATCGTGAATTCTATAATGAGCAAGCCAGACTAGTTATTGACTATTGTGAAAAACGAAAAATACAATATCATATTAAAGAAGGCACTATGACAAAGCCAGTAGGGCAGAGATAACAGCAAACGAAAAGGAGCCTGTCGGCTCCTCTTGTTTCCGTATTACAATGGCAATTTTCTTGCTCTGTCGTTTACGCGACGGGATCCAATGCCGCTACAAAATTCAGATTCGCATACGTCAATCTATGCTTGTAGGATACCCATGTGTCACCAAAGGTCAGCAGCGCGCCGCTGTCACGGCCCGCATCGCTGAAATAAATGGTATCCCCGTCATACTTGCAGGCGACGATTCCGTGGGCTTTGCTGCCCTTTTTGAAATAGCAAATCACGCCTTCCGGATTCCGGTCAATGGCCTGTTTGATGGCAGCCAAGCCGTTGTTTTTCGGATCAGCGATATAGGTTTTTTCTCCGTCAAAGCGGCTAAGATATGGTGAGTCGGCGCCGAGTGCGCACACGGGTGTGACGCCGAAATTGGTGGTCAGCCCCGAAGATTTCACCGAGGTGTTTCTGCGGTTTGATTCGTAGATGAATCGCGGGTTAGCCGGAATGCCCATGTTGTTGATGACGATCGCGTACGAGGACATCAGGCAGGCTTTTTTTTCAACAGAGCGCGAGAATTTCCACTCTGAATCGCCCTGATAATACAGGGTATAGGTTCGGTCTGTACCCTCGGCCGTCATACTGTCAGCCGGGTTTGCCGCAAAGACCAGAGAGGAATTGTCTCCCCAGGCCATCATGCCGTTGTATTCCACCTGATACCATTTGTCCGACTGCGCGTACACCTTCACAAAGGCGCGTGCCGGAAGCTTGGCAACAATGCTGGATTTGGCCGAGGGTTCGCTGCGCAAATTCACGCTTTTTTTCGCGATGCAGACCGCCACGCCGATCGGGGAATTGTCTTCCGCTCTGGCTATGACAGGTGCAAGGCACAGCAGCGCCACTGTCATAAACGCCGCAAATATAGCGGTAATACGGATAAAAGGTTTCGTTTGTCTCATTTTTCGTTCCGCCTTTCCGTCTGTTACTGTATATATATGCTGATATCCGATTCTTTGTTAAAAAAGTTAATAACACTATAACAGAAAAGCAAAAAAAAATAAACCATAATGTAACAATAATTTGGTGCCTATTGTCATAGCGCAAAAATTATGTCGGTTGCAGTGCCGTTTCACATGAAAAAGCCGCTGTTTAAGCATTCAGAAATAAAGAAAAGCGACGCTTTTCTTTATGGACTCCGGTAACGGTTCAAATTTTCGAAGCTGATCGAAGGCTTCCTTCACAGGGTCATGATGAGTCTGTTGACTGATCAGCATTATACCGTTGAATTATAATTTGCATGGGTCAAAGTATGCCCGATCGTCGATCGGATGGAAACAGTGGTAACAATAATGTTATAGTCGAACAAAATAGTGCGTACTTTACATGTGATTTGCAGTGAGTTATTGTATACACGCGAGATCGGAGTATATTTCAAATTTAAATTTTCATATATCAAGCAAAGCTCTATAAGTGCTTCAAATTTATGAGGAGGTCTTCCAATGCCGGGTGACTACAGAGTGGAAATGCGAAACATTGTCAAGCGTTTCGGAGGTGTTCACGCGCTTAAGGGTTTTTCATTTAGCATGGCTCCAGGGCAGATTCATGCGCTGGTTGGCGAAAACGGCGCGGGCAAATCAACGCTTGTCAAAATACTTTCCGGTGCGGTAAAAAAAGATTCCGGGACAATTCTTATTGACGGCAAGGCTGTGGAAATCAATTCGCCGCGTATGGGCAAGGAACTGGGCGTCAGCATTATTTATCAGGAATTCGCGCTCGTGCCCGATCTGACGGTAGCGGAAAATATTTTCCTTAACAGCATGAGCGATGCCAAAGGTATTATTAACCGCAAAAAAATGAACAAGAAAGCGCAGGACATCATCGATAGCATCGGTATCGACATCAGCCCGAAAAGCCTTGTCAAGGATTTGAGCGTCGCTTATCAGCAGGTTGTCGAGATTGCGAAGGCGCTGTCGGAAAATTCGCGGATACTCATACTTGACGAACCGACCGCAGTTCTGACGCCGCAGGACGTGGGGAATTTGTTCAACATACTGTTTAAACTCAGAGATAAGGGAGTCAGCATCATTTATATCTCTCACCGCCTGGAGGAGGTTTTCCAGATTGCCAATCACATTACCGTGCTGCGTGACGGTGAGGTGACGGGTACGCTCAAAGTCTCCGAAACGTCGATGAAGCAGGTGATGGAGCTGATGGTCGGGAGAGAGCTCACCACACTGTTCCCCAAACGCGGCAATGAAATCGGCGAAGAGGTTTTGCGTGTGGAGGATTTTTGTTCCAGGCGGTTCGACAAGATCTGTTTTTCTGTCCGCAAGGGCGAAGTCGTTGGGTTCTCAGGGCTGGTGGGCAGCGGCCGAACAGAGGTCGCGCGTGCGGTGTTCGGCGCCGATCCGAAGCAAAGCGGCAAATTATATCTGGAGCAGAAAGAGACGGTTATCAGTTCTCCGAAAGAGGCTGTGAAAAAAGGGATCGGGCTGGTGCCCGAAAGCCGGAAGACGGACGGGCTGATACTCTCGATGCCCATCCGTATCAATATCACCTTTGCCAATCTGAAAAAAATCGTGGGTAAAATCGGATGGATCAAGAAGGATAAGGAGCTGGCGATCTCCAATGATCTGATCGCTGCGTTATCCATCAAAACGAGCAGCGCCGAAACGGCGGTGCAGAACTTGAGCGGCGGTAACCAGCAAAAGGTGGTTCTTGCCAAATGGTTCAATGCGAACAGCAAGGTGATCATACTCGATGAGCCCACGCGGGGCGTTGATGTGGGCGCAAAGGTGGAGATATACAATCTGGTCAATGAGTTTGCGAAGGCAGGTCTTGGCGTTGTCATGATATCGTCCGAAATGATGGAGCTGATCGGAATGTGCGACCGGGTTTATGTATTCAATGGAGGAAAAATCAGGGGTGAGATCACCCGTCCGGATTTAAGTGAACAAAGTATCATGCAGATGATAATGAGGGGAGCATAATCATGAACAACAAGTCGAATCAGTCAGGTTTAACCATCAAGGGCATGAGTCCGCTGAATTTGCTGATCAAATACAACACACTGATCATATTCATATTGCTGATAATTGTGTCCAGCATAATGTCCAGCTCATTCTTCACATTCAAAAACATATCGAATCTGCTCAGACAGAATTCGGGCATTGCGATCATCAGCCTTGGAATGCTGTTCGTCATACTCACCGGCGGTATTGATCTGTCGGTCGGGTCATTGGTGGCTCTCGGATGCGTGTTGACGGGCTATTTCCTGAAAACGATGGGACTGCCGCTGGCCGTACTTTTAACGGTGCTGATTTGCGGCGCAGTGGGAGCGGGTTCCGGATATTTTGTGTCCGTCCGAAACGTGGCGCCGTTCGTGGTGACGCTCGCCTTCATGACGATCGCGCGAGGGGTGGCGTTTATCATCTCCAAGGGGACGCCCATACAGATCACAAACAAGGAACTGATATTCTTCGGGAAAGAGACGTTCCTCGGTTTGCCCTGTCTCGCCTATGTGATACTGATCGTGTTTGTGGTGTTTGTGCTGCTGCTGAAATATACGGTGTTCGGCCGGCTGGTGACGGCCATCGGCAGCAATGAAACAGCCGTCAAGCTTTCGGGCGTCAATGTGCGGGTTTATAAGTTCATCGTCTATGTCATTTCGGGCGTTGTCTGTGCACTGGCCGGTGTGATCAGCGCATCGAGAGCGGCGGTCGGGTCTCCGGTGGTTGGGGAAGGCATGGAGCTCGACGCGATCGCCAGCGTGGTCATCGGCGGCGCGGCGCTCACCGGCGGCAAGGGGACGATGCTCAACACGCTGCTTGGCGTATTTATACTCGGCATGATCGGAAATATAATGAACCTGATGAATGTGGCGGCTTATCCGCAGCAAGTCATTAAAGGCGTCATCATACTGGTGGCCGTGCTGCTGCAGGGTGCGGAAAACAAAGACAAATAACAATGGCGGCATTTAAACATAGCGATTATGTTTTCATGTAATAAGAATTAATAGGAGGAGAAAATGAAAAGCAAGAAGATTTTGGGCATGTTGCTGGTGTTATTGCTCATGGGCGTCATGCTGGCTGGCTGCGCAGAGACGGCTGCACCTGAATCCGACACACAGGAATCCCCGGTAACAGAGGTTTCGGCGCCGCAGGAAAGCGAAAGCTCCCCGGCTGAAGTTGTGTTGTCAGAACCGTTGGATGTCAATAACCTGACAATCGGTTTGTCGATGCAGACAATGGGAGCGCCTTACTTTGTCGCACAGTCCAACGCGATGCAGAGGCTCTGTGATGAGAAAGGCATTACCTTCTATTCCGTCGATGCAGGCGGAGACATGACGAAGCAGGTGTCCGACATTGAAGACCTTCTGGCAAAGGATATCGATATCCTGGTCATCAATCCGACGGATCCTAAGGGCCTTATCCCCACAACTGAGGCTGCCACCACTGCGGGCGTGCCGGTTTTCATCATGGATAATTCTATTGATCCTTCTGCGTCCTATGTATCGATGGTTCAGTCCAACAACCTCAACAATGGTGAAATGGTCGGCGTATGGCTCGCACAGCACATGGGCACTGAAGAAATAAAAATGGGCGTTCTGAGCGGTAACCAGGGCAACATGCTGGGTGTGGACAGAAGAATCGGCGTTGTCAAAGGCGTGGTCGAAGAACAGCTGCGCCAGTCCAATAAGACCAACTTCAAGATCGTGACACAGGGCTGGGGCTCGTGGTCGCAGGAAGGCGGTTTGGCGGCTGCTGAGGATATGCTTCAGGCGGCTCCCGATATGAACTGTCTCGTGGCTGAAAACGACAGCATGGCGCTCGGCGCGCTCATGGCGATTGAAAATGCCGGCAAGGCCGACCAGATTCTCGTGCTGGCTGCTGCCGACGGACAAAAAGAAGCCCTTGAGTTGATCAAGGAAGGCAAATACGGTGCAACCGGTCTTAATAATCCGGCGGCTGTTGCCGAATTGACGCTGAACACCATTCTCGATTATGTTCAGGGAAAACCTGTTCAGAAGCTTATCAACACAGCGCCTGACGTCATCAGTGCGGACAATGTTGACAAGTATTATGACGCGAACAGTGATTTCTAAGTAGTGACTGGCTGGCTATAGGGACGTTAGGCCGTTCCCTATAGCCAGTACAACCTTAGCTGATATTTCTGAAAAAAATTATACTATGCCGTGAACCCTATTGCAAGCCCTTCGAAAGGCGAGACCGCATAGGCTTTGTTTAGTACTATAAAATATAAGGACGTGCAGGATATGAAGATGTTCATTGGAGGAAAAGCCAAGGATTCAAGCGATCACAAAACGATCGCAATATATAACTCTGCCACACAGGAGCTGATCGATGAGGTTCCGAGCGCGACGGAAGAAGACGTCAATGAGGCAATCAATATCGCTAAGCAGGGCAGTAAACTCTGGTCCGCCATGCCCACACATGCAAGAGCCCGTATATTGCTCAAATGCGCAGATGTGCTGGAAGCGCATGCTGAGGAGCTTGCGGTGCTGCTGAGTACTGAGATGGGCAAAATCATCCGTGAGGCAAGGGGAGAGGTGGATTGCGCGGTTCAGATATTGCGCGGCTATGTGGAAAAGGCCAAGCATTTTTACGGCAAAACGATGACGGACGCGCAGCCGAGCTGCGATAAGGACATCATCTTTACGCGCCGGGAGCCGCTGGGCGTGATTGCGTGTATCGCTCCGTTTAACTACCCGGTGGAGCTCAGCATGCATAAGGTGGCATCCGCGCTGAGCGTGGGCAACAGCGTGATATTAAAGCCCGCGTCGGAAAACCCGCTGACACTTATCCGCATCACAGAGCTTATGCTGGAAGCGGGCGTGCCCGGAAGCGCGCTGCAGATCGTCACCGGCCGGGGGTCGCTGGTGGGCAGCATGCTGGTGGAAAGTTCCGATATTGATGCGGTGAGCTTTACGGGCAGCACCGAGGTGGGGCAGCAGATCGCGCAGAACGCATCGAGAACGCTCAAGCATCTTTTTCTTGAGCTTGGCGGAAACGATCCGTTTATCGTGTTTGATGATGCCGATATGGAGCTGGCGGTTAATGAATGCGCGTCGGGACGCATCCAGAATGCGGGCCAGACATGCTGTGCGCCCAAACGCTTTTTGGTGCAGAACAGCATTAAGGATATTTTTGTCGGGAAGCTCATAGAAAGGCTCAAAAGCGTGAAAAGAGGAAGCCCGCTCGATGAGCAGACGGAGCTGGGCGCATTGATCAGCCCGAAAGCGGCGCTTGAGGTGCAAAAGCAGGTTGAGCAAACGATAAAGCAGGGAGCAAAATGTGTGTTTGGCGGCACGCTGAGCCAGCCCACCTATTTTGAGCCCGCGGTATTGCTCGACATTACAACCGACATGAGCATATGCAAGGATATGGAGGTATTCGGGCCGGTGTTTCCGATCATAGGCTTTGATACGGAGGAGGAGGCAATCAGCATCGCGAACAACACGCCGTTTGGGCTTAACGCGGGCATCATGACGAAGGACATGAAGAAGGCCTTTCGTGTCGCATCCAAAATGGAATGCGGGAGCGTCATTATCAACGGCTCGGGAAATTACCGAAATATCGATCAGCCGCACGGAGGGCGAAAAATGACGGGCCTTGGCCGCGAGGGCGTTTCCTATACGCTTGAGGAAATGACACAGCCCAAGGCATATATATTAAAATCAGTTTTGAAGTAGGCCTGCTCAGTGAAAAGGTGATTCACAGATATCTTTCCTTGTATAATTGGCATGAATCTACTATAATAATCATGGTCGGGAGTGCCAAAATACTTGATAAGGAGAGGATCTTTTGCCTATTCAATTAAGAGCAGAAATTGAACGTCGTTTAAGGAATAACGAGTTTAACTGCGAAAAAGAATTAACAATGTCGATCATCAGCGGCAAGTACAAGGTTGTTATCATCTGGCATTTGGGTAACGAAGGTCCGCATCGGTATGGCGAATTATTCAGACTATTTAAGGAGATCAGTAACCGTATATTAACAAAGCAGCTGCGGGAGCTTGAGCAGGACGGTATTATATGCCGACATATCTACCCCGTGGTGCCGCCCAAGGTGGAGTATTATCTGACGGATCTCGGAAAAACAATACTGCCGATCGTCAACGATATGTGGCGATGGGGCAAGGAAAATATGTCATACTATTTCGAAAAGCTTCAGACCAGAGATAATCCGGAAGCGGGTAAAGCGAAAGCCCAAAGCGAATAGATAACGACCTCATCTCATTCATCTTCTTTCTTAGAGTGCCCAAATACCGACATTGTTGTATGAAAGTGATATGATGCGGCGAGCATGACGTTCTTGTGGTATCAAAAAGCTTTTAAGTTTGACCGTATGTTTTAATCATGCGTTATTTTCCTGCAGTTAAATCACATAAAAAAGGAGAAACGTATGGAGGATATTCTTAACCGGCTGGGGCTTATCGGTTTAATACCGGTCGCGGTCATAGAGGATGAAGACTCAGCGATACCCGCCGCAGAGGCGCTGCTGAACGGCGGCATCGATACAGCCGAAATCACGCTGAGAACGCCTCAGGGGCTGCCGGCCATCCGCAGAATACGCAAGGCATATCCGGATATGCTGGTGGGCGCCGGGACTGTGCTATCGGTGGACAGCGCGGAAAAGGCGGTGGACGCGGGCGCGCAATATATCGTGGCGCCGGGGTTTGATGCAAAGCTCGTGGAATGGTGCCTGAAAAACAGCATTGCGATCACACCCGGGTGCGTGACGCCTTCGGAAATCGGTCTCGCGATGTCATACGGCTTAAATGTCGTCAAATTTTTCCCCGCGAACATTTACGGCGGTGCAAAGGGATGCCAGGCTCTTTATGCGCCGTTTCGTTCAATACGCTTTATCCCGACGGGCGGCATTGGTGAGAACAATCTCGCGGAGTACGCCGGTCTGTCGTGCGTTCACGCCATCGGCGGCGGATGGCTGTTCGATACCGCGCAGGTGAAGGCCGGTAATTTTGATGCCATAACCATCACTGCGAAAAACGCGGTGAGCACGCTGCTTGGCTTTGAGCTTGGGCATGTGGGTATGAACCTTGACAGCGATGCCGAAGCCAAAGCGGCGGCAGACAGATTTTGCGGCGGCTTCGGTCTCGCGCTCAAAGAGGGCAGCACATCGTATTTCACAGGCGGCATCGTGGAGATCAACAAAAGCAGAGGCCGCGGCGCGATGGGGCACATCGCCATTAAAACAAACCATGTGGACAGGGCCGTTTACTACTTGCAGAAGAGAGGATTTTCACCGGATTGGACGAGCCAAAAGAGTGAAAAAGGCAGAACCACGCTCGTTTACCTTAAAGATGAGATCGGCGGGTTTGCCCTGCATCTGCTGCAAAAATAGAAAGAGAGAGCGCGATGAAAAAAATAATCACTTTTGGAGAGATCATGCTGAGGCTCAAAGCCCCGGGGCATGAAAGGTTTTTTCAATCTCCCGCCTTTGAAGCCACATTTGGCGGCGGCGAGGCCAACGTGGCCGTGTCGCTTGCGAATTTCGGTATGGACGCGGCCTTTGTAACCGCTTTGCCGGACAACGCGGTTGGCGACAGCTGTGTGGCGGAGCTGCGGCGCTGGAATGTGCAGACCGGCTTTATTTCCAGAAATGCCGGAAGAATGGGCATATACTATCTCGAGTGCGGCGCGGCGCAGCGCCCGTCGCGCGTGGTATACGACAGGGACGGTTCCGCTTTGGCATTGGCGGCTGCCGATGCGTTTGATTGGGAAGCCGTTTTCGGAAATGCCGAGTGGTTTCACATCACAGGCATCACGCCCGCGATATCGTCAAATGCCAGGGACCTGTCGCTTCAGGCCGTTAAAAAAGCGCGGGAAATGGGCCTCACGGTGTCCTGCGATCTTAACTTCAGAAAGAATCTGTGGAAATACGGAGAAAAGGCGTCCGATGTCATGCCGGAGATCGTTCGTTGTTGTGATATCGTCATCGCGAATGAGGAGGACTGTCAGAAGGCCCTCGGCATCAGCGCGGATATCAAGGTGGAGAAGGGTGAGCTCGATGTCAAGGCTTATCGGTTGCTCAGCGGCAAGGTGCTCGATGACTACCCGAATCTCGCAGCCGTTGCGATCACGCTGCGAGAGAGTGTGAGCGCGGATATCAACGGATGGTCGGCGTGCCTTAACGACCGCGAATCGTTTTATTTGAGCCGCAAGTATGCCATCAATGATATTGTGGACCGTGTGGGCGGCGGCGATTCGTTTGCGGCGGGGCTGATTTACGGCTGGACTACTTACGGCAGCAGGCAGCAGGCGCTGGAGTTTGCCGCAGCGGCAAGCTGCCTGAAGCACTCAATTTCCGGTGACTTCAACCGGGTATCCGTCGGTGAGGTGGAAAAGCTGATGTCGGGCGACGGATCGGGACGGGTGCAAAGATAACGTCTGCGTTGCTCTGAAAGAAACACCAGTGCATAACCGCTGTTTGTCAACATATTTTAGCCGATGCATGTGGACGGGGCGTGATGTTCCTTATTCATCGCAGTATCGGCACGAATGGAAGCGACCATCGCTTCCATTTTTGCATCAGTCAGCTGAAAAGCTTCTGCTTATCATGCAACCTTGTGATTGCTTATGCTTGACAAGCAACCTTATGGTTGCTTATAATTGATTTATGAACAAAGACGAAGACGCTGTATTCAAAGCGCTCAGCGACGCAACCCGACGGCTGATGATAGACGAGCTGTCCGAGCGCAACGAAATGACGCTGTATGAGCTGACGGTGCGCCTCATAATGAAGCACGGGCTTTCCATTTCGCGGCAGGCGATCGCCAAGCATCTTTCCGTGTTGGAGGAGGCAGGGCTGGCAGCCACGAAACGGAACGGAAAATACAGGGTGATCGTGTATCATAGCCAGCCGCTGAAGAATTTGCTGGAAAGATGGATAAAGTAATCCATTTTGAAATGGAAGCAGAATAATGAGTGACACGCCTGCAGCCCGATTGCTGCAGAGTTAATAAACATCAATGGAGAAAAACAGCATGAAAATTATTGTGACGAGTATATTCGTAAATGATCAGCAAAAGGCGCTCGAGTTTTATACGGAAAAGCTGGGGTTTGAAAAAAAGGAGGATGTCCCTGCCGGAGAGTTCAGGTGGATCACCGTGGTCTCTCCCGAAGATCAGGACGGTATTGAGCTGCTGCTTGAACCGAATGAGCATCCCGCCGCAAAAGAATATCAAAAGAGGATATTTGCCGACGGCATACCGGCAACAATGTTCGGCGTTGCAGACATTCGCAAAGAGTATGAAAGGTTAACGGAAAAAGGCGTGAAGTTTACGGTGGAGCCAACTCAAGCGGGCGAAGTTACAATCGCTGTTTTCGATGATGCATGCGGCAACCTGATTCAAATCATACAGAAGTGATATCGTAAGACTTGTCGGGCGCGCAAGCCGCAAATGACAATCCCGTCTGACCACGGCGCATTTTATTCATTTGTGAATGATTTCCTGCATATGATTATTGCAATATGATGACCGATATTGTAAACTTTCTGTGAAGTATTTAATGTTCATGCACCGCATGACTTTTTTCATGTCACGCCCGAATAATACATGATAGGAGGAAATACATTTTGGATTCCAACACAATACAAATTCTTATCGCCATGTGTATCTACATGGCCACCGTCATCGCGATCGGTCTGTTCTTCGCAAAGCGCGCCAACAAAAACTCCGAAGCCTTCTTCTTAGGCGGACGCTCGCTCGGCCCATGGGTCGCGGCCATGAGCGCGGAAGCATCGGATATGAGCGGCTGGCTGCTGATGGGCCTGCCCGGTGTGGCCTACTGGTGCGGTCTGGCTGATGCGATGTGGACAGCGATCGGCCTCGCGATCGGCACGTATATCAACTGGCTGATCGTAGCCAAAAGGCTTCGCCGCTACAGCGTAAAGAGCGGCAACGCCATTACCATTCCGGACTTTTTCTCAAACCGTTTCAAAGAAAAGAAAAAAATTATCATGACCATATGCGCTATTTTCATATTGGTCTTCTTCTGTGTGTACGCTGCCAGCTGCCTCGTGACCTGCGGCAAACTGTTTTCCACGCTCTTCGGCGCTCCCTACATCTCCATGATGATCGTGGGGGCACTCTTCGTCCTCATCTATACCGTCGTCGGCGGCTTTCTTGCCGAGAGCGCATCCGATTTTATGCAGGCGATCATCATGATCTGCGCGCTTGTGCTCATACTCGTGCTGGGCACCAATGCCGCGGGCGGCGTCAGTGCCGTGATCAGCAACGCCCAGAACATGCCCGGGTTCTTCGACATGTTCGGCATCGCCACGCCCACTGTGGTGGACGGTGTTCAGCAGGTTTCAAGCGGCGCGCCTGTTTTCGGCGATGCGGCGCCTTACGGCTTGCTGACCATCATTTCCACGTTGTCATGGGGCCTTGGTTACTTTGGCATGCCGCAGGTGCTCCTGCGTTTTATGGCGATCCGCAAAGAAAAGGAGCTGACAAAATCGCGCCGCATCGCCACGGTATGGTGCGTGATCTCGTTGTTTGCCGCTGTTTTTATCGGGCTGATTGGGCGCATGCTTTTCCCCGCTGCACTGACCACCGCCAGCCAGGCGGAAAGCGTGTTTATACTGATGTCCACCAATCTGCTCCCTGCGCTTTTGGCCGGCTTCACCATGGCGGGTATACTCGCCGCCACCATCAGCTCGTCGGACTCTTATATGCTGATCGCGGCTTCAGCCTTTGCCAAGAA
The DNA here is from genome assembly GCA_023461435.1 of Bacillota bacterium. Classification (GTDB taxonomy): domain Bacteria; phylum Bacillota; class Clostridia; order Christensenellales; family SZUA-584; genus SZUA-584. Next base: position 44,489 of record JAEYLC010000007.1, on the reverse strand, counting down.
CATTTATCAGGGCTTGTTCCATAAAAAAGCTTCGGAGAAAAAGGTAATGCTTGTCTCGCGTATCACGCTTATCGCTATCGCGCTCATCGCCATCGTCATCGCGCTGGACGAGCACAGCGTCATATTTACACTGGTGTCCTTCGCATGGGCAGGCTTCGGTGCCACTTTCGGCCCGCTGATGCTGTTCTGCCTGTTCTGGAAGCGCATCAACCACGCGGGCGCCATTGCGGGTATGATCGGCGGCGGCGGCATGGTTTTTGTCTGGAAACTGCTGCTCAATCCGCTCGGCGGCGTTTTCGGTATCTACTGCCTGTTCCCCGCCTTTGTGTTCTCCTGCATCTGTATCGTCGTGGTTTCGCTTCTGACCAAAAAGCCCTCCGAAGAAATACAGAGAGAGTTCGAAGAAGTCAAGGTGGGCATATAGCCCCCCTACCCATTGGACAAACATCGGCGGCACGGCAGTAAGCTGTGCCGTCTTTCTTTTTCGCCGCGGCGCAGCAAGCTTACCTCCAATGCCATTATGCCAAACGTGAAGGGTTATTTGTGGTTTTGCCGCCGCCGCTCCGCTAAAAACGTGCCACTGGCACGTTTTCTTCACGCTCCGCGCTTTCTCACTCTGCGGGTTCAAGAGGTCGAAATCAAAATCATATCCGAATATAAAACAAAAGAGCATGTATACACATACCCTTTTGTTTTATGGTCTGGGTGAGAAGATTCGAACTTCCGGCCTCTTGAACCCCATTCAAGCGCGCTACCAAGCTGCGCCACACCCAGACGACGAATATTATTCTAACAACGAAACACTAAGCTGTCAATTAAAAATATAGCTATTCCGTTTCCGTATTTACGGAAGCGCCGCTCAGCCTCTTGTTGAGCCAGTTCTGGTCGATCAGCAAAAACGCTTCGCCTTCCTTTTGATCGCGCAGAAACGAAAAGTCGGAAAGCGTTTTCTCATAGATGTCACGCGGCACGCCGAATGAAAAATCGTCCTTTTCGAGGAATACATCGAAGTTGAGCTCGCCGCCGTCGCCGATGCCCTCGAACAGAATGTTATACACATCCTCGACCCATGTGTCTTTGTGCACGGATGCGTAAATCGCCTTGACAGCTTCGATCACGCGGTCATCGAGCCCCGCTTCGAGGATCCTGACTTTTTCGGTAAAATCCACAAAAGAGGCGGCCACGCGCAGGACGCTGTGCGCCGTATCGTAATCCGCATCCGTTTTGATCAGCGTGGGGACAGGCAGCGTGTCTTCATCATACCCCGGAACGAGATAGACCATGAATTTGTGCGTATCGTCGCTGTATAAAAAGACGTCGTCCACGAAAAAATGCCGGTGGCATCCCGGGCAAGACCACTCAAAATACGAGCCGCTTAATATATCCTCTTTTAGCTCCGGACATTTCGTGATGCAGACGCGTTTTTCCATCGCATGCTGTCCGGGCGTCTGACACTCCGGACATTCAAATTGTTTTGTTTGGCTCATCATTCTTCCTTATATATAGCATCGCTTTCAAGCATATCCGTCATACGGACGGCTGTCAATGCCTTACTCGGCGGCAGCCGCATTCTCCGTGAGCACTCCGACGGTGCGCTCACGGGACTTTTTCAGCGCCTGCGCCTTGTCGCTTTGGGATATGGACGCAGCGTCGGCCGGGTAAACGGTATAATTCGCCGCGGAGGATGGTGTGCATAACGTCGGCGTATAAGTCAGCGATACGCGGGAGGTGTCACCGGTAGCCGGGTCCTTCTCCAGCACAAGGTTTACGAGCACGCCGTCCTTGTGCTTCGTATCGGCCATACTCGAAACGAAGTTGCCGAGGGAATAAAGCACAGGCACATCGCCGTGATCCGTCTCTATCACCTCAAAGGGCTGCGTGCAATGCGGGTGGCTCCCGAGAATAATATCGGCACCGGCTTCGGCGATATTCTCGGCGATTTTTCGCTGTGTATGGTTCGGCTTATGCGTATGTTCGACGCCCCAGTGGACGCAGACGATGATATAATCGACACCGGCTTCTTTGGTTGCAGCGATATCGGCGGTCATAAGGTTTCTGCTGAACCGGTCGATCATATACGCGCTGCTTTTCCCCGGCCTGTGATTGAGTATGTCCGTGTAAGCAAGCACACCGATGCGAATACCGTTCACATCGAGTATAAGCGGCGCTCTGTCCGCCTCCTTCGCATACGCGCCCGTATGGGCAAACCCATATTCGTCGAGCTTATTCAGCGTTTTTATAAGGCCGTCTTCACCGTAGTCATACATATGGTTGTTGGCTGTGGTCAGCACGTCGAATCCGCTGCTTTGCAGCGCGGCAAGAAAGGCTTCAGGCGCGTTGATACGCGGGCTTGGCCGTTTGGTCGGAGACGGAGCCGCAGCGGGGTCTGCCGTAGCAGGGGCTGCGTCAATGGGTTCCGCGGACGTCTCAACTGATGTGCCGTCGCTTAAGCCTTCATCCTTCGGGTTGGGCTGAGTCAAAGAATGTCCTTCTGCGACGAGCGTTTCGAGGTTGCCGATGGCAAGGTCGGCGGCGGAGATTTTGTCTTTTATCGGTGCAAAGCATTCATCGAAGCTGTAATGCTCCCCTTGGTCGGCATCCGCGATTTGAGCGCTCAGGCAGAGAAGATCGCCCGCAACGACGACGGTGGCCTGTACCGGTTCGGGTATCGGCGTGGGCGTCGGCTCGGGCGGTGTCGTTTTGATCGGCACCGGCGTCGGCTCGGGTGTGGATGTGGGAGAAGGTATGGCGGGGACAGCAACCGGTTCGGCCTGAGCCTGGCAGCTTGCGGCAAATATAATGAAAATACAAAAAGCAGATAATAACAGACGTTTCATAGAATATGCACCTTTATTTATAATGATGTTATCATACCATGCCTGCAACGTCCCGAACAACCGCCGCGTTATTAAGATATTCATAATTTTTTTCTTATTGACATGAATAAGGTTCTGTTATAATAAGGGTAATGTCTTAATGAGGAGGCTGCTATGGCCAGAAAAAAATGGACGATCGTGATCACCCTATTGCTGTGTACTGTTATGCTGACAGGCTGCCAGTTTAACTGGCATTTTGATTGGCCTTTTGAGCAAAGCGAGCCGAGCGAAGCCGGCGAGCTGCCCACGCTGCCGGTCAATGAGAACAGCGAGTTGATCCCTCTCGATTTGCTGATGGGTTATGATGAGTACTCGGCGCCGCAGATATCATCGGACGGCAGCATGGTGCTATACCGGCATTCGACCGATTTCGAGGACAACTACATGGTATTGAACTGGCAGACCGGAGATCAGGCCGCCGTGAACTGGCCCGACGTGTACGGGGTGCCGTACGCCGTTTGGGCGCCGGACGGTGAGACGGTGCTGTTCTTTGTGGACAATATGGGCGATGAGAATTACGGTCTCTATACCTCCAACGTCAAAACGGGCGAAACGGGGACGCTGCTGACGGGCGGTGACAACAACTGTTATTATGTGTCGGACAATCCGGCCAACGACGATGAGATTTACCTTTGCATATTCAATAACGAGACGGAGCTTTTCGATCTCTATGTGATGAACTATAAGACGGGCGACAAGAGCCTTGTGCTCCAAAACCCCGGCGATATCACGGGCTATGATTTCGACCATCAGGGCAAGCTGCGCCTTGTGACGCGCACCGACGACAGCGCGGGCCAGCACGTGTGGCTGAACAAAAACCCGGATCAGACAAAAACGGAGTTTAACGAAAAGGATTGGCAGCAGATCATACAGTGGGATTATGAGGACGCCGATACGAGCTTCGTGCTTGGGTTTATGCAGGACGATAACCGCGTGCTCTACATGGATTCTGCTGAAAGCAATACCGTGACGCTTTCCACGTACGATGTCAGTACGGGCGATGTCGCAAGGATTTACAACGATCCCGATTACGATATTTACGGGACATGGACGGATCTTGACCTCGATCAGGTGACGGCCGTATCGGTGGATGCGGATTATGTGAAATGGCAGGTGCTCGATGAGAGCTTTCAGGACGATTATGATGTGCTGAGCAAGCTGGAAAGCGGCGTTTTTGATATCGTCGATTCAAGCGAGCAAGACGAATACTGGATCGTTGCCTATACATCGGATACGACGCAGACAGATTATTATTTGTATGATATGGCCTCGCATGAAACCAAAGAGCTGTATAACGCGCGGCCCGAGCTTGAGGATTACGATTTTGCACCGATGGAACCGTTCAGCTATACCGCCGGCGACGGCCTCAAAATTGAGGGGTATGTGACGTTTCCGCTCGGTTCGGACAGAACAAGTCTGCCGACTGTGGTGCTCGTGCACGGCGGGCCCTGGGCGCGCGACAGCTGGGGCTACAACGAGGAAGTGCAGCTGCTTGTCAACCGCGGCTACGCGGTGCTTCAAGTCAACTTCCGCGGCTCAACGGGCTACGGCAAGAGCTTCAGAAATGCGGGAGACAAGGAATGGGGCGGACTCATGCATCAGGATATTCTCGATGCGGTGAGCTACGCTGTGGATCAGGGATGGACGGACAAGGACCGTGTGGGCATATTCGGCGAATCCTACGGCGGCTATGAGGCGCTGATCGGCGCGGCGTTTTCGTCCGATGTGTTCAAGTGCTCCGTGGATGCGTTTGGCCCGTCGAGCCTTTTGACCTTTGTGGATTCGATCCCCGCCATGTGGTCGGTCGAGTATCAGGACCTCATCCACGCCCTCGGAGACCCGGATACGGAGCAGGAGTTCATGAAGTCGCGGTCGCCGCTGTATTATGCGGATCAGGTGAAGATCCCCATGCTGATCGCTCAGGGCGGCAACGACGTGCGCGTGCCGCAGCAGGAGTCCGACCAGATGGTGGAGGCGCTGAAAAAGGCGGGCGCCGATGTGCAGTATCTGCTGTTCCCGAATACCGGGCACGGCTTTAATTCGAAGGAGGATATGACGACGTTCTATTCGGCGGTCGAAACGTTCCTCGCCGAGCATCTCGGCGGCAGATCGGAAAGCAAGGTTGACCCGAACAGAGACTGAGGATTATTATAAATGAAGTAAAAAGAACTGCAACGGTCTAAAAGCTGTTGCAGTTCTTTTTTTATATATTTTGCATTATCCCCGGTACTGCCTCAGACGAAGTTCCCCTCATCCGGCGCCCCGCGCCGCCTTCCCCCGGCCGGGGAAGGCTCAGCTTGATGAAAGGTTCCAATCTGTCATGCTGAACGGAACGTGAGTGAAGTGAAGCATCCCACGATAAAACGTTTTATCGATTATTATTATTTAATATTTGATTCTTGACAAACTATCAAACGATATGCTATTTTGTTTGATAGTTAGAAAATATGAGGTGAACTATGGAAACAGATAAAAAGACGGAAATTCTGAACGCGGCGGGCAAGTGTTTTGCGCGGTACGGTTATGAAAAGACCACGCTTGACGATATCGGAAAGCTGGTCGGGCTCAACAAAGCGTCGCTTTATTACTATTACAAAAACAAAGAGAGCATCTATACGGAGGTTATTTACACCGAGGCCAAAGCGTTTTTAAACGGCGTCATGGAACGCGTCTTAAAGGCTCAGGGCTGCAGGGAAAAGATATATGCTTATTTCCGGGAACGCATGATCTTTATCCGGGATTCACTGAACTTAAGCCAGCTGAGCGAGGACAGCGTCCAGAAGATTGCGCCTTTATTCAGCAATATGTATGCCGGTATAGTTGATATGGAAATCACGCATCTCTCGGGCATACTCGACTGCTGCATAAAGAAGGGCGAGCTGAAAAGCTGTGAGAGCCGCAAGGTGGCATCCAGCATGCTGATGTATGCCGAAGCGGTCAGAAGCAAGGTGGACTGTCATCTGTCCACTGAGGAGGCGTTCTCGGAAGTTCTGTCCGAGATCGAGTTCACATTATCATTGATTTTAAACGGCTTGGCTGTGTGAGCCAGCCGAAAAGGAGTTTATAATGAAAAACATCATCTATTATTTCTCGGGGACGGGAAACAGCTTATCAGCAGCGCGGGATATTTCAAAAAGACTTGGCGATACGCGAATTGAAGCGATCGGCACGGCTTCGGCGCCCGTCGATGAGGATTGTGAGACCGTGGGCTTTGTATACCCTGTGTACTATTATTCCCTGCCGACAGCCGTCAGACGTTTTGCGGAAGCGATTAACCTCGCGGGCGTTAAATACGTTTATGGCGTGGCGACATATGGCGGAGGCATGGGCGCACCCAACAAACAGCTTCAGGTTTGCATTGGCAAAAACGGAGGCAAATTAAGTGCCGCCTATGGTGTGTGGATGCCGGGAAATTATATCTTTAAATACGGTACGTTTCCGAAGGGGCTACAGAACTTCATAATCAAACGCGCGGCTAAAAAAACAGCCGCAATCGCTGAGTGTGTCAAAGAGCGGAGGCGGACGGACATTCCGCAAGGCAGCGCTTTCGCAAGGCGTACCGAAAAGGGCAATCTGGAAACCGTCGCGGGCTTTTACAGCACGGGGGAGCGCTTTGTGGTATCGGATGCCTGCTCGGGCTGCGGGATCTGTGAAAAGGTCTGCCCTGTGGGCAACATCAGGCTTTCACCCGACGGCAATAAACCCATTTGGGGCCGTAAGTGTGAGCAGTGCGTCGCGTGCCTCCAATGGTGCCCGGCTCAGGCGATCGATTATGGCGATATTACCGTGAAACGCAAAAGATATCATCATCCCAACGTGAAGGCGGCCGATCTATTCCGGGTTTGACCCTTGCTGCTCCAGCCAGCCGTCGAAAATCTCTGCGGCGCTTTCCACATATTTAAGGCACGGGCGGGACGCATAGGGTTCCTCAATGTCCGGGGTTTGTTCGTTGAACGCCAGCAGGTCGCGGCAGATCAGCGAACCAAACCGGTCCTTGAATTTCATCGCGAAGCTCCGTACGCGCTCATAGTGGGCATCCCTTGTCGCCTTGTCCGCCGGGTTGATATCGCCGTAAAGCAGCCCGGCGATGAGCGCCATACCGGAAATCACGCCGCAGACCTCTTTCATATGCCCCACGCCGCCGCCGAAGGAGGAAGCCATTTTGAGCACGGTCTCCTCATCCAGCCGCGTGAGGTCGGCAAACGCCGCGGCGACGGACTGGGCGCAGTTGTAGCCGTGCAGAAAATACTCTCTCGCTTTTTCTTTTCTGTCAACCTTCATCATATAGCAAATCACCCTTTCTTAACGCTTCAGTTTCAGTATACATCTTAAGGGCATTATTTGACAACGAAAGCTTGGGGTAGGCGCCAAACATGAAATGGACTGCCTGAAGTGCCGATTCAGTGAGCCAACATATTCTTGAATACGATCTGCAAGTGTGTTATATTGACCTATATGCTATTTAAACGACAGGAGGACCGGATGGACTACGCAGATCAATTGGGTGTTATATTCCCACAGATACTGATTCCAGACAAGAAGGTCAACAAACAAAAATGGTCGGTTATTGCCTGCGATCAATTTACCTCTAACGAGGATTATTGGATAAAGACAGCGCGGATTGTGGGAGGTGCCCCTTCCACATATCATATCATCGTGCCCGAGCTGTTCTTAAAGAGCGGCGACGCCGCCGACAGAATATCTCATGCGAAGCAGACAATGCGCGATTACATCGAGGACGGTGTGCTCGTCAGCCTGCCGGAAGGCATCATGCTGGTGGAACGCGAAACGCCTCACGGGACGCGGGTGGGCATCATGCTCGCGGTTGACCTGGAGCAGTACGATATCGACGCAGCCAAAAAGCCGCTGATCCGCGCGACGGAAAAGACGGTGACCGAGAGGCTGCCGGTGCGCGTGAGCCTGCGTGAGGACGCGATACTCGAGTGCCCGCACGTGATGCTGCTGCTTAACGACATCAAGGATACGGTGATCGCACCTGTTTATCAGGTGAAAGATCATTTTTCCAAGATATACAGCACAGCGCTGATGCAGGACGGCGGCCATGTTCAGGGCTGGTTTATCGATGATGCGGCCGTGCTTGAAGGCGTCAAAAGCGCGCTCTCCCAGCTCAAGGCGAAGAGCAAGGAAAACATGCTGTTTGCCGTGGGCGACGGCAACCATTCGCTCGCGGCGGCCAAAGCCGTGTGGGACAAGCGCAAAACGGCCATGAGCCCCGAGGAGCGTGCCCAGAGCCCGCTCCGGTATGCGCTTTGCGAGGTGGTCAATCTCTATGACCCCGGCATCAGTGTCCATCCGATTCACCGTGTGCTGTTCAACGTGCCCGATGCGTCGAGCACACTGCGCACGCTCGTGTCCATACTGAACCGGTCGGGCCAGGAAGCGCATATGATGTATACGCGCGGGACGCGCGCCGTGAAAAAAGACGGTGTGCATACAATACTGTTTGAATCCAAAATGTCAAAAGGGCATATTGAGGTGAAAAAGCCAAAAGCTCCGCTCGTGAGCCAGACGCTGACCGAGGCGCTGGATCAGCTCGCTGAAGAGATGCCCAGAGTCATTGTCGATTATATACATGGCGACGAAGAGTTTCACGAGCACACAAAAACGCATGCGTGCCTCGGGTTCTTCATGGAGCCCATGCAAAAGGACGAGATATTCGAAAACGTCATTCAATACGGCGTACTGCCCAAAAAATCGTTTTCCCTTGGATTGGCGGAAGAAAAACGCTATTACTTCGAATGCCGCCTGCTTGTGGAGGCTGAGGATGAGCCTGAGGAAGAGGATGAGCAGCCGGTGACGACCGAAATGCCGGATGCGGAGTCCGAAGAGATGGCGGATGAGCCGGTCGACGAACTGGAGCTTGATGAAGACGAGCAGGAGCTTGATGAAGATGAGCAGGAACTGCGTGCCTCTCGCAAGCCGCGCCGCGGATTATTTGGACGAAAGCGGGACTGATTGATGAAGGTATGCAAATTTGGCGGCAGTTCGCTTGCGGACGCCGGCCAGTTTAAGAAGGTCAGAAAGATCATAGAAGCGGACCCTCAGCGTGTTTTTATCGTGCCGTCGGCGCCGGGGAAGCGCAGTTCGGGCGACACAAAGGTGACGGATCTTTTGTATGCGTATCACGCGGCCGTCTCTGACGGCGGCGACGGGGATGCGATTTTTGAAGATTTACGGGAGCGGTTCGTTTCGCTTCGCGACGATCTGGAGCTGAAGACGGACATCGAAGCTGAGCTCGATACGATTTATCGGAACATCAAAAACAACGCGGGTGTGGATTATACGGTCAGCCGCGGCGAATACCTGAACGGCATTTTAATGGCCGACTATCTGGGCTTTGATTTTATCGATCCCGCCGAGGCCATCTTTTTCAATGCGGACGGCGTGTATGAGTCGGAAAAAACCCGCACGGTGATGCGCGGACGGCTGCGGCATACCAAACAGGCTGTGATACCGGGGTTTTACGGCAGCATGCCGGACGGCCGGATCAAGACGTTTTCACGCGGCGGCTCGGATATCACGGGCGCGATCGTGGCGAGGTCTGCCCGGGCGGATGTATATGAAAACTGGACGGACGTATCAGGCGTGCTGATGGCCGACCCGCGCATCGTGGAAAATCCGAAGGTGATTACGAAAATCACATACCGCGAGCTCAGAGAGCTTTCCTACATGGGCGCGACCGTGCTGCATGAGGACGCGATTTTCCCGGTGTTCAAAGCCAATATTCCGATCAACATCAAAAACACCAACAATCCGGAGGACCCGGGAACGATGATCGTGCCGAATGTGGACGACGGCGACACGGACACCATCACGGGAATCGCGGGTAAAAAGGGCTTTTCGGTTATCGCCGTTGAAAAAGCCAATATGAATGCCGAGCTTGGCTTTGGCCGCCGTATGCTCACGGCGCTGGAAAAGAACAACATGCGGTTTGAGCACATGCCTTCGGGTATTGACACGCTGGGCGTGGTGCTGGCCAACAGCGAAATAGAGGGCAAACAGCCGCAGTTGCTCGACGATGTGTACAACCTTTGCGAGCCGGATTCGCTCGAGGTGTTTCACGGCCTCGCGCTGATCGCCACGGTGGGCCGCGGCATGATCAGCAAGATCGGCGTGGCGGGCCGCTTGTTTACGGCGCTTGCCGAGCACAGTATCAATATCCGCATGATCGATCAGGGCTCAAGCGAGATCAATATCATCGTGGGTGTGGATGAGAAGGACTTCGAAAAAGCGATCCGCGCCATTTACAGTGCATTTTGCGGTTAAGGGCATGGGATGTTATTAAATTCTTTGGAAGCTGTCTTTATCATATTCGTGATTATCGGCGTGGGGTTGTTCGTATCCTGGCGCAAATGGGTGTCCCGAGAAACCGCGAAGGCTCTTCCAAAAATTATCATCAACATATCACTGCCGGCGACGATTGCCTACAACATATATCAGGATTTTCCGAAGGAACGGCTGATTAACGCCTGGCTGCCGTTGTTGATCATATTCGCGGTGACGGTGGCTGTTTATTATCTTGCGATGCTCGCTGCCTGGCTGCTGCGCATTCCGCGGCACAGACGCGGCGTTTTTATTGTGTCGATGGCGTTTTCGAACTCAAGTTTTATCGGCTTTCCGGTGGCGGTGGCGCTCTTTGGCGAAGAGGGCATGCTTTACGCGGTGCTTTATTTTCTTGCGGGGCTTGTGACATTTTGGCTGATAGGAAATTACGCGATCGAACGTGACGCGGACGCGGCCAACGGGCATGCTCAGCTTAAGAGCATCGGCCAGTCAATAAAAAAGCTGGCGCAGCCGCCCACAGTGGCAACCGTCATCATCTTCATTATTATACTGGCGGGCATCAAGCTGCCTGATTTTATATTGTCCACTGCGAAATACATCGGTGATTTAAACACGCCGCTTTCGCTCATATTCATCGGCTGCATGATTTACAACATGGGGTTTGCCGGAATGAAGTGGGAAAAGGATCTGGCGCCTGTGCTTCTGGGCCGGTTTGTGGTGGTGCCGCTGGTATGCTTTGTACTCTCAACATTGGGGGTATTGCTGTTTACGCCCACGCTGACGGCTGAACATATTTTTATGAGAGAAGTATTTGTTGTGCAGATCGGACTGCCTGCGCTGATGCAGACAGTGATATCCGCGGAGGTTTACGGCGCGGATACCGAGTTCGCGACCAAATGCATTTTTTACACCACGGCACTTTCATTGATCACCATTCCCGCATTTATGCTGCTGCTGTCGGCAGCATAATCATACGCCGCCTTGCTTTGATATGCGGATGTTGTATTCGTACATATCCGTGCGGTATGCCGCACGCTCGTAATACAGCGTGACGCCGCTGGCCGCAAAGTATAGGCTGTTCACCTTGAGTACCGGCATCTGGCGCGTGATGCCTAAGTCCTCCTGAAGCCGCGGTCCCGGCAGATCAGCCGTCATCGAGCTGTCCGCGCTCGCGATTTTATGGCCGTAAGTGTCCGTGATGAGGCTGTAGAGCGAGCCCAAAAGGTCGTTGCGGCGCAGCCCCGGGCAGATGTGCGTCGGTATAAATATTTCCTCCACCGCCACAGGCGTGCCGTCGGCCAGACGGATGCGTACGGCGCGGTACACCTCTCCCTTGCAGTCGAGCAAACCCGCCACCGCTGCGGGCGCCTCGCAGACGCAGAACTCGCTGACCTTTGTTTCAGGCGTCAAGCCTCTTAATCGCACGGTTTCCGTAAAGCTCGAGATATTGTGCTGCTGCATTCTCGGCGCGGATACAAATGTGCCTCGTCCCTGCTCACGGTAAAGCAGACCCGCCGTAACAAGCTCAGTGAGCGCCTGACGCACCGTCATGCGCGCAAGGCCGTGGGCGGCCGCAAGGTCTCTTTCGGACGGCAGCTTGTCGCCCGGCGCGAGCTCGCCGCTTTCGATCTGGCCGCGTATCATTTCTTTGAACGTCATATAAACCGGCATTTTCTTAAACTCCCGAATATTTATCCAAAGCTTAGCACGTCACAGCAGGTCTGTAAATATTTGCGCGCATTTGGGCGCAAAATAGGCGTAAAAAGCAGCGGTTTTACCGATTGAAGGGAGCAAGAAAAATGAAGAAAATACTGAGGAAAGTTGTGCTGTTCACACTCGTGCTGTGCATGCTGACGGCGACGCTGACGCTCGCAGCCTACACGTACACGGTCAAATCGGGCGATACGCTTTCCAAGATTGCCAAAGCGAATAATATCACAGTCAACGATCTGCTCGCGGCCAATCCGTCCATCAAAAATGCGTCGCTGATCTATGTGGGCCAGGCGATCACGATACCCACCACCAAGTTTGTGAATTACACGGTGAAGAGTGGCGATACGTTCTGGGGCATTGCGAAGAAATACGAAATCAGCGTGGACGAGCTCAAAAAGGCGAATCCCCAGATCACCAACACGGGCATGATCTATGTGGGGCAGATCGTTATGATCCCTGATACGCAGTCGCTTAGCAGCCACGAGCAGCAGGTGTTTGAGCTGGTCAACAAGGAGCGTGCGTCGCGCGGATTGGCATTGCTAAAGCTCAATTCTGAGTTGTCGCGTGTGGCGCGCATCAAGAGCCAGGACATGATCGACAAGAAGTATTTCTCACACACGTCGCCCACATATGGGTCACCGTTTGACATGATGCAGAAATTCGGTTTCAAGTTCAGCGCGGCGGGCGAGAACATCGCGTACGGGCAGAAGACGGCCGCCGAGGTGATGAATTCGTGGATGAATTCGGCGGGGCACAGGGCCAATATACTTTCGGAGGCTTACACGACCATCGGCATCGGCGTCGCGAAGACGGCGAGCGGCACGCTCTACTGGACGCAGGAGTTCATGAATCCGTACTGATGCATCCGTTGTTGTTCTGAAACCGCGAGCGGTTGAAGAATCTGAAAAGTGTATATTTCATTCGGGGCAAAGGCGCAGTCTACACTCTTATGCGATTTGTAGTGAACGCAATTATTTCCTATCTACTCCATTGCGTAGTGAGAAGTGAAGCGACAAAAGATTTATAAAAGGCAGGGAAGCGATTGCCTCCCTGCCTTTTGATGGGGATCGGGGCCTATGGAATAAGCATTTTTATCTGTAGAACGTACTGGCGAGCTCGGCGAGCTGTATGAACTGAGCACGGTAGCCGTCCTCATCCGTGCCGCGCGCCGCCTTGGCGCGCTGAACCGCGCTTGTGAGGCTCGCGCCGCCCCGGTACTCCGAGCCTTTGAGCACGAGCGCGAATTCCGCGACCGCCGACGCGAACACGAAATCGCTGTCGGGCGCGTCGGTATAGTTGTCGATTCCCGCCATTGTCGTTAAGAGCTCGCTCTTATCGCTTTCCGGCTGCTTGTAGCGGAACTTGACATACAGCCAGTCTCTTGCGGGCTGCTTGGTCTCGGGCTTCTCGTTGTCCTGAAACACAAGCGGGTCAACGCTGTTCCACGTTTCTGTCGAATCCACGAGCACAAGCTCATAGAACGCGGTGACGCAGTGCCCGGCACCCATCTCGCCCGCGTCCTTTTGGTCGTTGTTGAAATCCTGCGCCTCCAGCAGCCGGTTGTCGTACCCGACGAGCCGGTATTCTCTGACCGCGTCCGGGTTAAACTCCACCTGCACCTTCACGTCCTTGGCGACCGTGAACAGCGTGGAGCTCGCTTCGTTGACGAGCACCTTTTTCGCTTCCATCAGCGAATCGATATACGCGTAGTTGCCGTTGCCCTTGTCGGCGAGCGTCTCCATGTGGTTGTCTTTCGTGTTGCCCGTGCCGAAGCCGAGCACGCTCAAATAGATGCCGCTGTCGCGTTTGTTTTCGATCAGCGTCTCGAGCTCCTCATCGGACGAAGGGCCCACGTTGAAGTCGCCGTCGGTGCAGAGTATCACGCGGTTGTTGCCGCCGTTGATATAGTTCTTCGCGGCGAGCGCGTACGCGAGTTCAATGCCTTCGCCGCCCGCTGTGGAACCGCCCGCGGAGAGGCAGCCAAGCGCGTTGTTGATCGTCCAGCCGTCGTTGCCGCGGCAGCCATCGAGCCCGACGCCCGACGCACCCGCGTAGACGACGATGGAGACGCGGTCGTTTTCACTCAGATTGTCGGCCAGCATGCTCATGGCGGATTTGACGAGCGGCAGCTTTTTGGGGTCGTCCATGGAGCCAGAGACATCGAGCAGAAATACGAGATTGCTGTCGGGCGCCTCGCTCATATCGAGCTCATCCGCCTTGAGCGAGACGCGCGCGAGGTAATGGTTCCCGTTCCACGGACAGCTGCTGATGGTGACGCCAACGTTGACGGGCTCAGTGCCATAAGGCGCTTCATAGTTGTAAGAAAAGTAGTTGATGCATTCCTCAACGCGCACGGCGTCGGCGGGCGGCAGCGCGCCCTCGTTTAAGTACTGCCGTATCTGGCTGTACGACGCGGTATCCACGTCAATCGAGAAGGTGCTCAAGGGGTCCTTGAGCGGGGAATAAAACGGGCTTTCGGCAAAGCTGCCGTATTCCTCGGTGCCGTAGCTTGTGGTGTTTTGAAAGGGTTCTCTGTCATAGGAGCCGTTGTAAGCGGCGGATTCCTCCGCACAGGCCGCGGGCGCTTCGGACGGATAAGCCTGACCGGCATCCGCCGACGCGGCGGGAGAAGATGGGGCGGAGGCCGATTCGGATGCGGCGGGAGCGGCGGGCGCCGCGCAGCCTGCCAAGGCGCCGAATGTGATGATTGCAGCCAGCAATATCACAACAGTTTTTTTGATCGTTTTCATGAGGGGGTCCTCCTGTTTCGTTTTTACACACCAAAGACGAACGCTTTTTGGAGGAAGTTCCGAGCGAGGGAAATAATACAAATTTTCGTAACGAAAATCATCGGATTTGCAACAGAAATGTAAAAAAGCGGGCATCAAGCCCGCTTCAAGTAACCAATATATTCTATTCGCTGATCAGCACAGCCTTGATGCGGCGCACACCCGCCGAGCTCGACTGCTCCTTCTGTATCTCAAACCGGCCAAGTTCGCCTGTGTTGGTGGCGTGCGGGCCGCCGCAGATTTCCTTGGAGAAGTCGCCCGCGGAATACACCTTCACGATGCTGCCGTATTTGGCATCGAATATGCCGATTGCGCCCTGACTCTTGGCGTCGGCGACGCTCATCTCCTCGCAGATCACCGGCATCTTCTTCTCAATCGCTTCATTCACAAGGCGCTCCACCTCTTTAAGCTCATCCGGTTCCACCTTACGTGAGAACGCGAAATCGAAACGCAGACGGTCCGCCGTGATGTTGCTGCCGCGCTGATCCACCTCGGCGCCGAGCACCTTCATCAATGCCGCGTGCATGAGGTGTGTCGCGGTGTGCAGACGCGCGGTGGCTTCGCCCGTATCGGCAAGGCCGCCCTTGAAGCGTTGCTCTGCACCCGCGCCCGAAATCTCCTGATGCTTCTGGAACGCGGCTTCGAAGCCCTTCTGATCCACCTCAAGACCGTGCTCATGCGCGAGCTCAAGCGTGAACTCAAGCGGGAACCCGAATGTGTCGTATAGATGGAACGCGTCCTGCCCCGAGATCACCTTGCCGTCAAGCCGCGCCTCGAGCTTTTCGAATTCCTTGAGCCCTTGCGTGATTGTGCGAGAGAACCGTTCCTCCTCGAGGTTGAGCTCGCTGATGATGCGGCTCTGGTTCTGGCCGAGCTCCGGATAAACGCCTTTATACTGATTAATCACAGCCTCTGCGACAAGTTGCAGCGACATGCGCTCGATACCGAGCCGCAGCGCGTAGCGCACGGCGCGGCGGATCAGACGGCGCAGAACATAGCCCTGATCCACATTGGAAGGCGTCACGCCGCGCTGGTCGCCCATGATGAACGTGGCGCAGCGCACATGGTCCGCGATGATGCGAAAAGCGCGCGTGGTCTCGGGATCGTCATTATAATTCTTGCCCGAGAGCTCGGCGATTTTGGCGAGTATGCCCGTGAACGCGTCGGTGTCGTACACGCTCTTTTTGCCCTGCAGTGTGGCGATTGTGCGGTCGAGCCCCATGCCTGTGTCCACGTTTTTCTGCGAGAGCGGCTCGAATGTGCCTTCCGCCGTTTTGTTGTACTGCATGAACACGTCGTTCCAGATCTCGAGGTATTTGCCGCACGAGCAAGCGGGGCTGCAATCGGGCGAGCACGCGGGCAGCCCTGTATCGATGAACATCTCGGTATCCGGGCCGCACGGGCCGGTCACGCCGGCGGGGCCCCACCAGTTGTGCTTTTTGTCAAGAAAGAAGATGTGGCTGGCTTCCACGCCGAGGCTCATCCAGATATCGGCGGATTCGGTGTCCTTTGGCGCGTCCTCATCACCCGCGAAGCACGTGAAGTAGAGCCTGTCCTTATCGATGCCGAGCCATTTCTCGGAGGTTAAAAATTCAAAGCTGTAGCTGATCGCTTCTTTTTTGAAATAATCCCCGAGAGACCAGTTGCCGAGCATTTCAAAGAACGTGCAGTGAGACGCGTCGCCCACTTCGTCGATATCGCCGGTGCGCACGCATTTTTGCACGTCGGTTAAGCGCTTGCCCTCGGGGTGCTTCGCGCCGAGCAGATATGGCACGAGCGGGTGCATGCCTGCCGTGGTGAACAGCACGGTGGGGTCGTTTTCGGGTATGAGTGACGCGGAAGGGATGATTTTATGCCCCTTCGACGCGAAAAAATCCAAATACATCTGCCGAAGCTCATTACTGGTCAGCTGTTTCAATGTCGTGTTTCTCCTTTAAACGCTTGATGACGATTATACATTATAGCAATAAAATGGGCGCAAAACAAGGCAATATAAGTACAAATAAGCCTTGTTTGCACCCTATTTAAGAAATAGGTTTTACTTAATATACTACTTCGTCTAAAACATCGTCATTAATTCTTTTGCGATTTTCAAAATAAAAATCAGGTAATTTATCATGATATTCGCTCAATGCATCGGGATGCTCCTTAGTATATTTCAATACTTCTTCATATATCCAGTTCTCCGAATCGTGTGGAATGCAGTGCTCGAGATAATAAGTTTTTGGAATGGGTTTACCATCAGGATCATATCCGCCACCTTCTTCGCGGATTCTTTCGACTATAATCCTGTGCATATATTGGGATGCGCTAAATAAAAAGTTCTTTCTAACAAATTCTTTTGGTACTAGCATTATTGGCTTGTTTTTATAAATGTAGCAAGGTTGGTCAGTATACAATTGCCACGATTGAGTATTAGCGTTCCATGAATAAAAGTCTGTAATACTAGTTGGATGCTTTCCGTAACGGGACATTTGCTTAAGTGTATATTCGTTTAATTCAATATGTATTATATTTGTTATTAAGTCGGACAAACCATCTTCTGCAAATCCAGCTAAAAGAACTGGGAGGTCTTGTGCGACATTTATTGTAGGTATTGATTCGATTAATTTGTCTAATGGTGCAAAAGTTTTAATTAATCCATCAGCGGTATTGCCTTTGCCAGGATATCCATATCCGAGGTACGTGCTATTCTCTTCTGATGCATGCGACAATATACTTCGTTTAAGCTCTTGGCTTCTGTTACGATATGCAATGAAAAACATATCAAAGAAAGAAATTATTGTTGCAACACATTGTTTAGCAATTGGATGGTTGCTCTCTTCAATTCTGCAAGGATCGATAAAAAGTAGATTGTCATCGCTAAGATTTACATCAATGAAGTCATACTGTTCATGTCCCTTTGATCCAAGTTTCCATTCTTGTGTGACGTGGTGTTTCATCATCGGTTTCATAATAGTTCTCCTTTATTAATAAATTTTTGAAAGAAACTATTATGCGGTAATGAATTGCATTCTACAGATTATTTGGTATAATACCAATATTGGCGTAGTTTTTTACAATAATTTTACCTGAAGAAGTCATGTTCGTAGCATGGCTTTTTCATTTGTCTCTTTCGTATACAGTGTATATTAAATTATTCCATAAGTCAATAAAAAATAAATAAATTGAGTAAATTAATTGAGTGATATATTAACTTTACATTAATACGGTAAATTACTTGACCTAACCTTAAAAAAATGGTATAATTGCACATTCAGTTGAGGAGGACATATCTATGGCTAAAGTTCAAGTTACAAGCCAGTTAGCCGAATTGATAAAAACTATAAGAATACAAAATTCAATTTTATCTAAAGACTTGGCTGCTTATTTAAAAAAAAGTCCTGCATATATATCTAAGCTCGAAAGTGGTGAAATACAATCACTGGATAGAGATATGCTTTTTGATGTTTTAGAATATATCACAAAAGGAAATTCGTCATTTGATGAAATAATAGAAGAAGTATTTGCTACTTTGAAGTTTAAATATACTCGTGAAGAAATTGAAAATCAACTTTGGTTTGAAAATTTTGATACAGTAGAAAGGCTGATACCAATTCCTGAAGAGTTAGTTGATGAATTTAATAATCAAATTAAAGAATTGAATATTACTCGTTCGCATCTTTTAGCAAGGATCAATGGGAATGAATCAATAGAAGATAGTATTCGAAATGATTCGACATATCCAAAAAATGAATGGTTTCATATCAATGAAAGTACTCCCAAAAAACGTTTTATTATCATTGATTTATCCGATAAGAGTCTTAATGATATACTAGATAAAAAAGTAACAAAGTCTGTTTATATTTTTATTCTTGCAATACAATTTAATCTTTTGAAAATAAAAAAATACGGAGATTCTAAAGACATAGACGATTCTTCAGTGCAAGATACAATGATTGGGGCAATTGATACGCTAAATAAGTTTAAATTTTATTCGTTATCAGAAAAAGACAAGTTAATCAATAAAGCTGAAACGCCAGAAGAATACGACAGAATTTTAAACACGTTTGATCGACAGAATCAAGAAGTTATTAATGAAATACTGGGTGGCTATTCGTTTTGGTCTGAACGAGATATAAAATTCGCAAATTATCAATTCAATTTATATCTAAAAAATATGAAATGGGATTTAGGCTTCATGATGAAACTTATGAGCTTAGAATTCAACAGTCTATCAGAAGTGAATTACACCAACAAGAAGTCACTTATGAATGAAATTAGTGCATTGATCAGCAAATATCAAGAAATATCTGAAAATGATAATGTTGAAATATATTGATCACAATTACCTTAGTAATAGTAATTAGCTGAATTGTTAAGTAATTTGTATAGCAAACGCAATACGAGAACGCATAAGGAGGTACTATTACAAGAGGGTAACAGTATACTTGAACTATATTGACTTAATCCGCATGCATTGGTATACTCAATTTCAATAAAAACATATCAGGTGTAAAGGTGCTCCGCGTACGCGCGGGGAGAATAGGGAATCCGGTTCAAGTCCGGAGCAGCACCCACTACTGTAAGCTCGACGAAATCTTTATCCATGCCACTGAGCCATCGGGAAGGCACAAAGAGAGTAGGATGAGAGCAAGCCAGGAGACCTGCCTTTATGCAAAATACACAATTATCTTGGGGAGTGAAGATAGGGATTTTTTTGTGCCCTGTTTTCTCCGAAATTGAAGGAGGAAAATGTCATGTCATTCAACACTGTTGTCGGGTTTCCGCGCATCGGAAGCCGAAGAGAGCTCAAGTTTCTCATCGAGGATTACTTTCAGGGGAAAATGTCGGAGAATTCGCTTAAAGAAAAGGCGGCGGCGCTGCGCGCGGGCCAATGGCTCATGCTCAAGGAGAAGGGCATTGATCTGATACCGTGCGGAGACTTTTCATTTTATGACGGCATGCTCGATACCGCAATGATGCTCGGAGCCGTGCCAGACGAATATAAAGCGCTGGGCATAAGCCCGCTCGATACGTATTTTGCGATGGCGCGAGGCTATCAGGGCAAAGAAGGCGACGTGAAAGCGCTGGCCATGCGAAAATGGTTCAACACGAATTATCATTATATGGTGCCGGTGCTGGACGACGTGGTTTCGCCATCTGCTTCAGACAGCATGTTACTTGATATGTACACACAGGCCCGCGCCCTAGATATCAACGCCAAGCCGGTGATGATCGGCCCGTTTACGTTTATAAAGCTCGCGGAGGGAGATAAGGGCCGTCTTGCGGCAAAAATAGCCGACGCGTATGCGCAAATGCTTATTAAGCTCGAACAACTCGGCGCGCAGTGGATTCAGTTCGACGAGCCTGCTTTGGTGACGGATTTAAGCGCGGAGGACATTGCGTTATTCAAGGCGTTGTATGACGTGATTCTGCCCGCAAAGAAGCGGGCCAAGGTGCTGCTGCAAACGTACTTCGGCGATATCCGCGACGTTTACCGCGACGTGATCCGCATGGATTTCGACGGCGTCGGGCTTGATTTCGTGGAGGGCAGGCAGTCGCTCGCGCTGGTCAGGGAGCAAGGGTTTCCGGAAAATAAGACGCTCTTTGCGGGGGTCATTAACGGTCGAAACATATGGCGCAACGATTATGCCAAAACGCTCTCTTTGCTGGGGTCGCTGGCTTCACATATTGCAAAAGACAGCATCGTGCTGTCCACGTCCTGCTCGCTGCTGCACGTGCCGTATACTTTGGAGAACGAAACGGCGCTCGATGAGCAGGTCAAGCGGCACTTTGCTTTCGCCGTCGAGAAGCTTGACGAGCTTGCCGATATAAAGAGACTTTTCAGCGGAAACAAAGAAGCTGATGATGCTTATCAAGGCAACATCGCGCTGATCAGCGCCAGGCGGCAATATCGTGACGATCAGGTCAGGCAGGCTGTCGCCTCATTGCAGGACAAGAATTTTATCAGACTGCCTCAATTTGCTGAGCGTGAAAAGATCCAAAAGAGGACGCTCAGTTTGCCCTTATTGCCCGCCACCACCATAGGTTCCTTTCCGCAGATACCCGAGGTCAAGGCGCTGCGCGCCGCGCTCAAAAAAGGCACGATCGATGAAGACGAATACCGGCTTAAGATCAAAGAAAAAATCGCGGCGTGCATCGCGCTGCAGGAAAAGATCGGGCTTGATGTGCTTGTGCACGGCGAGTTTGAACGAAACGATATGGTCGAGTACTTCGGCGAGAATCTGGAGGGATTCCTTTTCACACAGAACGCGTGGGTCCAGTCGTACGGGACGCGCTGCGTGAAGCCGCCCATCGTGTGGGCCGACATCAAATGGACGAAGCCGATCACCGTCGATTATATTTCATACGCGCAGAGCCTCACGAAAAAGCCCGTCAAAGGCATGCTGACCGGCCCTGTGACGATACTCAACTGGTCGTTCCCGAGAGAGGACGTTCAGCCGTATGAAACGGCATTTCAGATCGCGCTCGCGATACGCAAGGAGGTGCTGGCGCTCGAGGCGGCGGGAATACGCGTCATACAGGTGGACGAAGCGGCGCTGAAGGAAAAGCTTCCGCTGAGGCGGGAAGACTGGCACCGCGATTATCTTGACTGGGCGATCGCCGCGTTCAGACTCGTGCATGCCTCCGTTCAGGCGGACACGCAGATCCATACGCACATGTGCTACAGCGAATTTGACGAGATCATTGCGGATATCGACGACATGGATGCCGACGTGATCACATTTGAAGCGGCGCGCTCCAACCTGTCCATCGTGGAGACGCTGAACCGGGCGCATTTTAAAACGGCGGTGGGGCCCGGCGTTTACGATATCCACTCCCCGCGGGTGCCCTCGGCCGAAGAAATCAAACAGGCCATTGAAGTGATGCTCAGGCTGATCCCCAAGGAAAAGCTTTGGGTGAACCCCGACTGCGGCCTGAAAACGCGCGGCAATGAAGAAACGGCGGCCAGCCTTAAAAACCTTGTGGCAGCCGTTCATGCGGTGCGCGAGAACTTGTAAAAATATTCAAGGAAAACGACCGGCGGAGTGCGATATAAACGGCTCCGCCTTTTTGGGGCTCAGAGGTCAAGACGTTTTCTGCTAAACATGAGTTTTGCGCCTGCTGATAAATGCGTTGCCTTTCATTTTGAAAAGGACGACGGCGATGCCCCCCAATGAAAACACGGCCATGCTTAAAAAACCGGCCGTATAACCGAAATGGTCCACGAGCACGCCCGTGAAAATGGGCCCGAGCGTCATGCCGATGCCGTAGCATGCCTGAAACACGGCCATCGTGGTGGAGCGGCAGCCATCCTTCGCGCTTTCCATTGAACAAGCCATCGCGAGAGACATGATGCCGCCGTTCGCGATGCCGCACACTCCCTGAAGGACATGAAGCTGCCACATCTTCGTCGCGAAAGGAAGGAGACCGCAGTAGACGACGAAGCAGCCGAACAAAAAGATGAACATCGCCTTGTTGCTCCACCGTTTCGCGTATCCGATGATCAGTGGCACGATGACGGACACCATGATAAAAATGATCATGCAAAGCGCGAGATCAAAATCACTGGCGGAAAGCAGCTTGGCATATGATGTCGTAAACGACATCGCTGTCGAAAAGACGACGGCCTGCAGCAAAAGGCCGAGAAACGAAAAGAAAAGCAGAGACGGGTTTTTTAATATGCCTATCAAATCGATCTTTCCTGGCTCTGTTCTCTCCGGGCTGGATTCCTTTATAAAAAACCACGTGATTAGTCCGCAGACCGCGGATATGATGCTGGCGGCAAACAAGAATGTGATGCCGAGCTGATCGCTGATATAGGCGCTTGCGATAAATCCGAGCAGTATGCCCGTATTGTTGCCCGCGATGGAGATGCCCATCGCTTTTTTGAGCTCGCCCGGCTCATACAGCGATGAGAAGAATACGGTGACGGACACCCACGTGGCCGATGTGACGCCGGTGATGAAATTCGCGATGAGAAACGCGGCGGGATACGGGAAAATGATACGGATGGCCGACGCGAGCGCCGCGCAGATGAGGCCAATAAATATGATCTTTTTCTGTCCGGCTTTTCTGTCGGCAAAAATGCCGATGGGGATGCGAAACAGCACCTGTGCAAACCCGTAAGCACCCACGATGATGCCGACAAACGACGAGGCGGCTCCCAGAGAGAGCAGATACGGCGTATGATACGGGATATAGACGTACTGTGCAAACCAGAAAAACAGAATCATGATGATGAGGAGCGTTTTGGTGACGGATTTTTTCTGCATGCCTGACTCCAGTCTGTTGTTGAAGAAATCGATGCTTTCATTTTATCCCTATGTATGGCATTTTGCAAGTTTAGCGCTGTTTAGGGCAGGAGCCACAGGTCTTCAAATATTGACATAAATAGTTAAGATGTCATATACTGAATAGCGAGACGAGAAAGAATGCATAAAACAAGAAGAGACGAGTGATGTTATTCTTGACGACTCAAAAATAACAAGATCAGAGGAGACGAGTTATGAGCAAATCCATACCCAATAAAGTCTATCTTTCCGAAGACGAATTGCCAAAGCAATACTACAACATCATGGCGGATATGCCGAATAAGCCGCAGCCTTATCTGCATCCGATGACGCAGCAGCCTGCCGCCGCTTCCGATCTCGAACCGCTGTTTGCGAGGGCGCTGATCGAGCAGGAGATGTCGACCGAGCGGTATATTGACATACCCAAAGAGGTCAGGGATATCTATGCGAAGTTCCGTCCGTCGCCGCTCGTGCGCGCCTACGGGCTCGAAAAGGCGCTTGATACGCCCGCCAAAATCTACTACAAATATGAAGGCAACAACCCGTCGGGCAGCCACAAATTAAACAGCGCTGTGCCGCAGGCTTTTTACAACAAGATTGAGGGCATCAAGCGTTTGTCCACCGAGACGGGCGCGGGCCAGTGGGGCAGCGCTCTTTCCATCGCGTGCGCGATGTTTGGCCTGGAGTGCGCGGTGTATATGGTGCGTGTGTCATACGAGCAAAAGCCGTACAGAAAGACACTGATGCAGACGTACGGCGCGAATGTGGTCGCAAGCCCGTCAACCCTGACCAACGCGGGGCGCGCGATACTCGCCAAAGACCCGAATTCGCTCGGGAGCCTCGGTATCGCGATTTCCGAAGCCGTGGAAGACGCGGTGATGAGAGAGGATACGCACTACGCGCTCGGCAGCGTGCTCAACCATGTGATACTGCACCAGTCCATTATCGGCCTTGAGGCTAAGAAGCAGTTTGAATTGATCGACGAATATCCCGATATCGTGATCGGCTGCAACGGCGGCGGCTCCAATTTCTCGGGCTGTTCGTTCCCGTTTATGCACGATACGCTCACCAAGGGCACGAAGACCGAATATGTCGCGGTGGAGCCCGCGGCCTGCCCGAAGCTGACCAAGGGCAAGTTCATGTACGATTACGGCGATACCGCCAAGATGGCGCCCATCACGATGATGTATACGCTGGGCCACGATTTTGTGCCTGCGGGCATCCACGCGGGCGGTCTGCGCTATCACGGCGACTCCGCACTGCTTTCACAGCTTTACCACGACGGCTATGTGAAGGCGGCGGCGGTGCAGCAGACGGATGTGTTCAAAGCGGCGGTGCAGTTTGCAAAGAGCGAGATCATACTGCCCGCACCCGAGTCGTCCCACGCGATCGCGTATGTGATTGAAAAAGCGCTCGAATGCAAGGAATCCGGCGAAGCGAAGACGATATTCTTCAACCTCTCGGGCCACGGCAATTTCGACCTTGCGGCGTACGAGGAATACCTTTCGGGCAAGCTTGAAGACTTTGAGTATACCGACGAGATGCTGTGTCAGGGGCTTTCCACCGTTCCTGTGATCGGCTGAAATGATGACTTCGAGGCGGCTGCGATGCGCGGCCGCTTTTTTATTTTCAGATATTGACAAACCGCCTGTGAAGTATTATATTACCAATAGTCATTACCGTTGGTAATAGGAGGGGTATCATGCAGTCGGAAATCAAATTGAGGCCGATGGCGGCGGAGGATGCGCAGCCGGTGATGGAGATTTTCAATTATTATGTGGAGAACAGCTTTGCGGCTTATCCGCAAACGCGTCTGCCCGAGGCGTTTTACGGTACGCTGATGGCGTCGTTCCAAGGGTACCCGAACGCTGTGGCTGTCGATAACGGAAAAGTGGTGGGCTTTGGGGGCCTGCGCGCCTACAATCCGATGTCCACTTTCTCGCATACGGCGGAGGTCTCCTACTTTCTGAGCCCGGATTACGCGGCCAGGGGGCTCGGAACGATGATGCTCGGGTACTTTATTCAGGGTGCGAGAGAAAAGAACATTGAGACGCTGATTGCCAGTATCAGCTCGCTCAACGAAGCCAGCCTTGCGTTCCACCGCAAGCACGGGTTCACGGTCTGCGGCACTTTAAAAGCGGTCGGACGAAAAAACGGCGTGACGTTCGACGTGGTCTATATGCAAAAAATGCTCTAAGAGGAGACATCGGTGGCAAAAGGCATAAGTAAGCAGCAAGTGATTGATACCGCGCTGGCGCTCATAGACAAAAACGGAGCAAGGATCAACTTTCGAGATATCGCGCGCGAGCTTGGCTGCGCGCATACGAATCTCTACAATTATTTCGATTCATTCGACGCCCTGCTGTGGGAGGTTCAGGAGGCCATAATAAGGCGCCTGCAAAGCGGGATCGATGACGGACTGACACACGCATCAAGCCCGGAGGAAAAGCTCGCCGCTTTTTTCCGCTCCTTTATCGATTTTTACTTGGCACATAAGGGCTGGTTTTTCCTCGCGTGGTTTGAGCCGCTGAAAAGCCCGAGGCCGCAGGCGCACTATGATCTGACGGCGAGCACCGTGCATACGATGCTCACGACGCTCGCGGATATCTCGCGGCAGATGAATGACCCGCCCCGGGATGAGGACGCAATGCGGTATTTGCTGCATAACGTCCACTGCTATATCATAGGCGAGCTGTCTATTTTTTTCTCGGGCCGCAGTCTGATTCGGGACGAGGCGCAGTTCAGGGCGCATGTGAACGGTCAGGCTGTGAAGATGCTCAAATTGATGCTACAATAAAAAAGCGGCCTTGAAGCCGCTTTGGGATTTATTGATCATAACAGCACGCTGATCAGGCCCTGATCGTTGTTTTCAAGAAATCGCGTGTAAGCCGAGACAAAGCTCGTATACGCCGAGATCGCGTTATTTTTTTGAGAACCTCCGGTGGATTCGGAACTGCTCAGCGCCTCTTTTACCTTTTGCGCGTTCGCGGCGCTCGTATCGAGAATGCTGAACATATCCGTATCTTTGGAAAACAGGCTCACCACGTTGTTGATCAGCGTATCGTTTTTGCTCGTATCCTTGATCTGGCTCAGCTTATAAAGATCCTTTGAATAACTCGAGATACTGCCGATCGTGCTGAAATTCGACTCGCTGCTCAGCATATCGAACGCGCTGCTGACATCCGCAACGTTGAATTTTGATTTGGACACAGCCGAAGAGTCCACAGCGTGGGCTTTATAGGCATCGCTGTTTGTCAGGGCGTATATGTTATAATAGGATTTCGACAGGCTGGAGACTGTGAGACTCATATTTCATCATCCCCTCTTGTCCCTATTATAACACTTTTTTATCAAATGAGCTATTCTATCGCATTTTTTTTGCTTTGAAAGCGGCTTAGCAGCGCGACCATCAGGCAAATCAGCGCAAGCGCGCTGTAAACGACCGGCTGGTAATACGAGAAAACGCCCCAAAGGCTGAAGACGTTGCTGAGTAAGCCCCAGATGATGCCCGGCACCAGCGCGAACAGCACGGGAGCAAACCGGTTATCGAGCACCCGGCTGGCCGTTAATAGGGCGAACACGAATATGATAAAAGCCGTATACTGCAGATCGGTCGCAGACGTTGCCGTTTGAAAGCGCACAAGCAGTATGAAACCGACTGCCGCCGCAATCTCGGCGCTGGCGAGATACGCCAGCATATATGAAACGTTGGAGTGGGTTTGCTCTCTGTCCGAAAACGGTTTTCCGGCCCGGGTCAGCATGTGATAAAGAAAACCGAGCACAAAGGCGGCGCCCAGCAGGGCGAGAACGCCGATGATGCTTGTTGATGCGAAATATTCGATTTTTCCGGAAAACTGGGCGGAAATCATATGCCCTTGGGTAAACGCCGTGTTCACGCCGCCCACCACGAGCCCTGAGGCGAGCGTCACGATGAGCGCGGGCGTCTTAAAAAACACCACAGCGAAGCCGTTGATAAGCCCCAGCACGAGCGCTGCGGACGCGGCGAGCAGCGCGCCGCTGACGGCGGAGCCGCCCATCAGCATTGTCTGGGCAATAACAATCGAACTCATGGCGATGCAGGGGCCGATGGATAGATCGAGCCCGCCGGCGCGTATGGTCAGCGTGGCCGCGATGGCGATCAGTGCGAAAAGGGCGCACTGCTTAATCGCGTTCATCAAATTATTATAGTCGAAGAAAAGCGGCGTGATAACGCTCAAGAATACCGCCGTGCACAGCAGCAGCAGCGTGAGGATCAGCCCCATCCCTGTGTTTAAAAACGTATACGGGAGCTTCTTTTCGCCGGTATGCATACGGGGGCTCCGTCTGTTTTTAATTTTGTGAGCAGGTTCCTCAATCGGCTCTGCCTCAGGAAAGACCCCGCGATAAGGCAAAGGCGGCGCGGCGGTGTGGGCCGACTCAAAGGCGGACGCCATCGGCTGCGTATTGGCAAACTGCGGGACTGTCGGCGGCTCACTGGCTGGCGGCTCACTGACCGGCGGTTCACTCAAAGGCATATCCGCGAAAGTCGCCGCAGTTTGTCCCGATAAGGCTTGATCCGTCTCGGATGTGCTGTTAAGCCTGTGACCGCATCCGGTGCAAAACAGGGCGTCGTCGTCCGCTTCTTTTCCGCATTGAGTGCAAAAGTTCATGTTTCCACCTCATCATCGTTAGTCTTTTATGACACGACTATAGGCATTGAAAGGGGCAAAAAGCAAGCATTCCCGACCCATCCGACAAAAATACAAAGGATTCGAAAATTTACGTCAAAACAAAAAGCGCGGCGGTGCCGCACCTATGCTGTGGACAAACCTCTTTGGTCATTCCGAGCTTGTCGAGGAATTCCATGTAAAACGCTTTGTAGAAGGGGATTCCAGTCCACTGCGTAGTCAATCGCTGACACTCAATCGAAATGACATAAATACCCTTTTTGACTGAAAGTATTGCTGAACGTTATTTCAAAGTAAACGGCATGATGTTATCGGTATTGCGGTGCGCGAAAATCCGTCCGTCCAGCGTATCAAGATTATACACCACCGACCATTGCAGCATATCCTCATCGCCGTCGTAGCAGCCGATCTCTTTGAGCAGGCTGACCGCTTGATCCTCGGTCAATGTCCCGCCGTATTGCTCGATGGCATTCACCACTGCGTCGTACCGCTCAAACTCGGTGTATCCTTCGCCGATGTTGAGCCCGTTGTACGCGATAAAATTTGAGGCGACCTGATAATCCTTTTCCGGCTCCACCGTCTGCAGCGCGCCATCCCAGTATTCAACGATCACGGATTTGCCCGTCGTGTCGCCGATCAGGTAATGACAGTCCACATCGGCTGAAAAATAGATGTTGTACTGCTTCAAAAGCTCTACGGCTTCATCGACGCTCGCCGCTTTATCGAGCACGAGACGGATCGCCGTGGTGGTGTTAAGCGTGACCTTGCTGTCATCGTTTTGATAGTGAACCTCGGGTACGGCCAGCAGTGCGATCGCGACGCCTTTTTCATTGACGCCGTCGAACGGCAGATACGGCGCGGCCAGCGCCAAAAACGCGTTGAAGCCCTCGGGCAGGCTGTCCTTCGAGTAACCCGCGAACGTTAAGTTGACGGTGGATATGGAGGCGTAGCCGTCCTGCGGCGCTGTTTTAACCTGCAGAGACGGCGTGTAGTCAAAATCAAAATTGCGGCCGAATATAACCTCGCTCTTTTCGTTGTGGGTGACAAAGGCCGTGCACCCGTCGCCCGTCACGCCAAGATCGATCGGCAGACCCTTTAAGAGGCGCTTGGTGACAAAGGCTTCGATGTCGCCGTCGTTTTTCGCCCCGACCTTCAGGAACTCGTCGAACCCGTAATCGCCGTAATATGTCATCGTGTACATCGGGTAGTCGTCTGCCTTTTTAAGCGCGGAAAGACTGCGAAGCTCATTGAAAAAAAGAGCGCCCGCCGCGAACACCGCGACGACGAGGAAGCAGCCAAGTATGATGAATATTCTCGATATGATTCTTTTCATGGTCACCTCGAATTTTGGAGAATATTTGTAGTATAACAGAAAAAACACAAAATCAAAATCCTCTTCGCCTTGGTAAAGAGGATTTTATAGTTGATAAGTACGATGACATATTCTAACCGTTTGCGCTTATTCCGCGGGCTTTTGCTCCGGTTCGGCGGTGTCTGGCTTGGCCTGCGCACCCTGCTTATCCTGCTCGCGCTGCTTGTCTTTGCCGAGATATTCGGGCAGCTCCATGCCGGCCATATCGAAAAGCTCGTTCATGGGCGGCAGGCTCTTCATGAGCCCGGAAAGAAAATTCGCCGTGGACGATTCGCCCTTGCCGTTGCCGCTGTCCCACACGGTGACTTTGTCGATCTTGAGGTTCTTGATGGCTTCCACCTGCACCTTGACGATCTCCTCCATTTTATCGGCGATCATCATACGCACGGCCGCGTTCGCGTCGCCCGATGCCGCGCCGATGATCTGCTTGAAGCCTTCGGCCTGCTTGGTGAGTATCTCGTTGATACCTTTGGCCTGTGCCTGCATCTTGGCAAATATCGCGTCCGCTTCGCCCTTGGCCATTCTTCTGTAACGTTCGGCTTCAGCTTCGGCGTCAATCTCGGCCTTTCTCTTCGCGATCTCGGCCTGAACGATGATATCCGCTTCCTTGGAGGCCTGCTCGCGGGTCGCTCTCTGGCGCTCTGCATCCTCTTCCGCCGCATACGCTTCCTGCAGGGCTTTGGCGGTCTGCACCTTTTCGGCGGCGGTGGCGCGCCTCAAAGCTTCGGCTTCCCGCTCTCTGCGCAGCGCGTCTGAATTGGCCACTGTGATCTTCGCGGTGTTTTCGCCCTCGATGGCCTCAGAATTGGCCTGTGCCACGCTGATCCTCTCGTCCTTCTGAGCCAGCGCCTCACCGATGGAGCCGTCCCTGTTTTTCTCAGCCACGCTCTTTCTCGCGTCGTTGATCGCTTTGGCGGCGGCCTCCTTGCCGAGCGCCTGAATATAGCCCGATTCGTCGTTGATATCCGTGACGTTCACGTTGATGAGTCTCAGACCGATCTTTTTAAGCTCGGTTTCCACGTTGCGCGAGACTTCCTCCAAAAAGAGGTCTCTGTCCGTGTTGATCTCTTCAATGTCCATCGTCGCGACGACGAGACGCAGCTGGCCGAAAATGATGTCCTTGGCAAGCTCTTCGATCTCATCGAGCCCGAGCCCCAGCAGACGCTCGGCGGCATTCTGCATGATGCCGGGCTCCGTCGAAATGCCGACGGTAAAGCGCGAGGGCACGTCGATACGGATGTTCTGCTTGGATAGCGCGTTTTTCAAATCCACCGTGATGGCCATCGGCGTCAAGCTCATGAACTCATAGTGCTGAAAAACGGGCCATATGAACGCCGCGCCGCCGTGAACGCACTTGGCGCTCGCGTTCGCGCCGTTGGCATTCCGGCCAACCTTGCCGTATACCACAAGAATCCTGTCGGACGGACATCTCTTGTAGCGCGTCAGCATCGCGATGAATGTTGTAAACAGTATCACGACGGCGATAATGACGATGATCATGACTCCCATAGCTTTATGTCTCCTTTATTTTTTTACGATGAGCGTATTGCCCGTATTGCCCACAACGCGGACGGCTGTGCCAGTGGGGATTTTCTCTTCGTCGTCGGTGATGGCTTCGGCTTCGACGAGCCGCTCCTGAAACGATACCATGACCTTGCCCCTGCCGCCGCGGGAGGGGGGAATCGGCAGATACACCTCGGCATCCTGACCGATGGCGTTCGCATAATGTAGATTGCCGCTTGCCTGCATGCGTTTCATCGCGTAAAACATCAGCCCGATGAGCAGCATCGCAATGAGACCGGCCGCAACGGAGAGCACGATCACAAGCGCCGTGCCGAGCGCCGTGCCGCTAAGCGCGTATCCGGTCCAGCCGAACATGCAGAAAAACGCGACGAGACCGCGGATTGTGAAGAAGCGGAAGCCCGCCGCGCTCACGTGCCCGTCATGGATATCGGCATCCGAATCAGAGTCCATACCGTCATGGATATCGACATCTGAATCCGCATCGGTTCCCGTGTCCATATCGGAATCGTGGCCGAGCCCGACGATCGTGAGTATCACCTGTATGATCAGGACCACGGTAAAAGGAACTGCCGCGAAAAGAAACATCTGCTGCAGCGCGCTCAGCGCGTTCCACCATTCTGCCATCATATCACCTCGCAATTTTTACATATTATAACACGCTTTTGTATTTTTCGATAGTATTAATGACATATTATGAAGACTTGACACACGATATGTTAAGTTTGAGGGGCGTTAAAAAACCTCTTCGCTTGTTTCGCAAAGAGGTTTTCATTTGATATTTGGACGGCTGTATGGTTATTCTTCGAGCAGCTTTGTGCTTTCCGTGTCATATGAGGGCCTTGTGCTGCCTGTTTCTTCAAGAGCAAACCGGCCCACCATGTCCTTGAGCAGGGCCGCCTGCCCGGATATTTCCTCCGAAGAAGCCGCCATTTCCTCAGACGTGGCCGAGTTGCTTTGAACCACATCGGAAAGCTGCAGTATGCCGTTGTTGACCTGATTGATGCCGACCGCCTGCTCGCTCGAGGAAACCGATATTTCGTTCGACAGGCTCGCTGTTGTCTCTATGCTTTTGACGATCTCACCGAACGCATCGGCTGTGACGTCGGCAATTTCGGTGCCTGCTTTGATCTTTTTGATAGAGCCGTCGATGAGAACAGCCGTCTCCTTTGCGGCCTCCGCGCTCTTGGCCGCCAAATTGCGAACCTCTTCCGCCACAACCGCAAAGCCTTTACCGTGAATTCCTGCCCGTGCCGCCTCAACAGCGGCATTCAACGCGAGAATATTCGTTTGGAATGCGATATCGTCGATCACCTTGATGATTTTGGAGATGCTCGCGGAGGCGTTATCAATGTCCTTCATGGCGTCGAGCAGCGCTTTCATCTTCTCGTTTCCGTTGATTGCGCTGTCCTTCACCTCAAGCGAAAGATGGCTGGCCTTTTGAGCGCGCTGTGCGTTGCTCTTTGTTTGTTCGGCAATCTGCGAAACGGTTGCCGAGAGCTCGTCGAGTGCCGAAGCCTGAGACGAAGCCCCGAGCGATATCGATTGGCTGCTTTCGGATACCTGCTCCGTGCCCGAAGAGACTTCTCTGGCGGCGATGTTGATTTCGGCGAGCACTTTGTTAAAGGATTCAATGTTCTTGTTGATTGCCGTTTGAATCGCCGCGAAATCTCCCTGATACTCTGAGTCGATCTTCACGGTGAGTACACCCTCGGCCATTTCTCCGAGGACATATGTGATATCGCTGATATATCCTTTGAGCGTTTTGATCGTTTCGTTGAGCGCGTGCTTGATCAAAGCGAAATCTCCGTTGAATTCGCTTGTGACGGCGGCGTCCAGATTGCCTTTGGCGAGATCCTCAAGCACCTTTGCCGACTCTCTGATCGGTGCGTTCATCGCGTCGAGCGTGGCGTTCATGCCATCGACGATTTTTTGATAGGCGCCTTGATGCTTGCCGGCATCGGCCCGAACGGTGAGATGCCCCTCCGCGGCTGCCGAAGCGAGCATTTCGGTGTCCTTTTCGAGCTCTTTGATCGTGCCGACAATTGTGCGGGCCGCCTCACGCATCTGGCCCACCTCATCCTTCGTTTTGACCGTTTCGATGTCAATATCGGTTTCTCCGGTGGCGAGACGCATAATGTTGCTTGTCAGCTTTTTGACAGGCCGGCTGATACCCCGGGATATGATGATCCCGATCAGCAAGGAAAGCGCAAGCACGGCGCCGATAGCGGTGACTGTGATGAGAAATACACTTTCGCTTGTTCTGTCATTTTTTGTGGCAATGCCGGACGCATCGCCGGTGATTGCGAACATCAGGTCGCCAAGAGCGTCTCTCAGCCTGCTTTCCGCTTGCTTTAAATCCCCGCTGTTTGTCAGATCGTTTATCACATCCTGCTTGTTGCCGTTTTGAATGCTTTGAACGGCAGTTTGGAGCAGCGAAGCAAACGCATCATACGATTGCTTTGCTGTTTGATAAGCCTCCGACTTATCGGAAGGAATCAAGGATTCGATCGTCGAAAAATCGAGCGATATTTCCTCAAGGTTTTTTGTAATCTCGGACAACCCGGCCATGAGCGTCAGGTCGTCTTCATCATCAAGCAGCAGCGACTGCCTGAGCGTTCTGCAAGATTCTTCACAGGACTGATTCAGATCGTACATGGTTTTGCTCGGAAGCAGAATGTTGGCGTAAATCTTTTTAGACGACGCGCTGATATCCTTAAGATTGGATGCCGCGTAGATCCCCATAGCCGTGCTCAAAGCGGCCACAACCAAAAAGCCTGCCAAAATTTTTGTGGCGATTCTCATGTTTGAAAAAAAGGACTGCCGCTGCTTTCCGTTCTTTTTTATCCCTGTTCTTTTTGCCCCGTTTTTTTTGGTTTTAACAGATTCGATTCCCGCTTGGCCGTTTGTTTCGGTTGGTTTGATTTTGCTCTTTTTAATGCTTCGAATTTTCATGTGGTTTCGGTCTCCTTAGTGTAAATTTTAGTGTTAACATAAAAAACGGGCAGTCCTGCTCGTAAAATCGGTCCTCCTTTTTACGCTTCCAAATGTACGATGCCATGCAGAAGGCTGATACATGATATTGTATCCAATATATTAATACCCAAAATATGCTGAGCAAAACAAAAAGGACGAAACATCTCATCCTTTTTTGTTAAATATACTCAGCTTTTCCTTATCGGCTATTAATGCATTTACGACCAAAAGTACATTCTCTGACGGTCAGAGAGAATATTGCCATTGGCCGCCGCAGGCGCGATGCAGCTCCTCAGTCAGATGGAACCAGCGCATCGTGTCGTTTCGTTCGGGATAGAATTCGTAAAACTCGCTTTTGTAGAACGTATAGAACCGGGAGATGTCGGTGCACATGCCATAAGTGGGGACCATATCGGTCGGCAATGTGAACGAAAAGGGTTCGCCGTGCTTGGTGCCCTCGAACCTAAGGCCCTCGCGTGACAGCGACAGCACGCCCTCACCCGCGATTAAGGAGGTGGCGCCTTTCTTCAAACGTTTATATACCGGCAGCACCCCGAGTTTCACACGCTCACTGAACGAAAAGCCATTTTCTGCGACTTCCGCCTTGGCTTTCTCGCGCTGCAGCTGATACCAGTGGGAAACCGTCTCGGGGATCACACAGCTGTCATCAAGAGGCACGAGATCGTAGTACTCATTAATGCGGGCGCCGTTGCCGCACGCTTCGCAGCGGATGGTATCGCCTTGCGCGCTCATTGTATAAACGCTGCCGCATTTGGGGCAGAGGTACAGCAGATCGTGCAGGTTCTTGGCCATCTCGCCGCTCCCGTTGAAGCTGGCTCTCGCTTCCCTGTTCCACTGGTAATCGTCGTGCGCGAGCTCGCGGTTCAGCACATCCTGTATCTCGTCCGCGCTCATTTCGCGGAGCTGCTCGGGTGTGAACAGCCTGTCCACCACAACCTCGACGCGGCCCGGCCGCTGGTCGAGGCAGTGCTTGGTGTTGGTCATATAGCCACCCGCGATTTTCGTGCAGTACACCGTGACGCCGAGGTACTTTAACAGCTTGCCGCTGCCGACGGCGCAAGGCTGGCCGCCGCCCGATATCGAGCTCATGCCTTCGGGAAACAGGCAGACGCGTCCGCCCTGACGGATGACGCGGATGATCTCCCGGACCGTGTGCGGGTCCGGCACGAAATTGCGCTTGGGGATCGCGTGCATCAGCGCGAATATCGGGTAGAGGTGAGAGCGGAAGAACTCGTTGTAACCCACCACATAGTTGAGCCGATGCGGCAGCACGGCGGGCGCGGTGTACAGATAGTCCACGCGCGACGCATGGTTGCTGATCAGTATGTACGGGTTTTTATCCCGGCTTGGGCGCGTATTGAATGTAAAATGGATGCCGAGCTTTTTGTTGAGCGCGAGCCGCCAGATGTTGATGAGTATGAGATAAATGATTGCGGGCGGTTTTTTGGTGCGTTTGAGGGCCAGCTTTTGCTGGAGGGTGCGCTTCTGCTTCATAATCCGCTCCTAGTATGTTTTGATGGTATTATACCATCACCCGGGGCGGTTTGTGTACGGGTTCAGC
The DNA here is from genome assembly GCA_023461435.1 of Bacillota bacterium. Taxonomy (GTDB): domain Bacteria; phylum Bacillota; class Clostridia; order Christensenellales; family SZUA-584; genus SZUA-584. The sequence continues at coordinate 9,412 of JAEYLC010000007.1, read as the reverse complement.
TGTTTTTGTCGAACAGTTGGAGCTTTTGAAAAATACCGTTATCTGCGTGTCTCGCATGCTGTCGATTGTTGACATCCAATTAATACATATATATATTTAATATATAATTTATGCTTATATATGATCGCCAACACAGATAGTTCCATAATTAGGCCCGTTATATACGGGGTTAAATAATGTTTATGGACGGGTGACGAGATGAAAAAAATAAAATTCGTTTTGGCAGTCGTGATAACGGCGGCACTTTTTTTGAGCACATCAACAACAGCGTTCGCCGCGGCGGATCCCGTTGTGGACACAGACGGCCCGATTGTGCTCGATTCTGACCGCGCAGTATTATTGGGTGCCAGCTCAGCTTACAGTAAAGTCAGGGAGAAGGGCTTTTACTATGGCCTGAGCCCTGAAGCTTTGGATACGAAAATCGCTTCAAAAGCCGTCGCACGGGATAAGATGAACGTGTTGGTGACAGGGCTTGCGCCTGAGACAACATATTATTACTGTGCGTTTGTGCGTACCCGAGCCGGCATATACAAAGGCAACGTGTGTGCATTGACAACGCCCGCCGCCAAGGAATGGACGGCTGAAGGGGCAATATTCGATAACAGTGACGACAGATACAACTACATATTCGGCACGACAACAAAGTACTATAAAATGACGTCGCCGCCGTGGGGGTATAACGGCAGCAAAGAGGCTGCAAAGCATATAGTCACTGTCACTGTGCCCGTATGGAAGATATCCAAAAAAGTGAAAGTGCCGTCAAGCCTGTCGTTAAAAATTCATTACAAGCTGGCCGCTCAGGTTCAGGCGATTTTCAACGAGATTTATGCGCTTGATATACAGTTCCCGATCAAAACGGTTGCCGGTTACGGATACCGCCGCATGGTAGTGCCTTGGGTCAGGAAAAACCCTTATCTGTCTCAGCACAGCTTTGGGACATGCATCGATATCAACAAAGCGAATAATTTATTTTACAGGGTTAAGGACAAAAGAAATGCGAGCTCGCCGTATTATATTCCCGAAAGCGTCATTGCTGTTTTTGAAAAGTACGGCTGGACGTGGGGCGGAGACTTTAAAGAGGGCCTTGATACCATGCATTTTCAGTATCTCGGGCTGGAGCTGATGGAATAAACGGTCTGTCAGGTTAACAGTAATAGCAATCCTGCTGCCATTTGAGAAGTTTTTATTATTTTAAAAGTAAGGTATAAAACGTGAAAAGTGCAGACCATAAAGGGTATAGGATTATGCTCATAGAAGATGACGAATACTTGCGTGAGCACATAAAGGAGTATCTAATACGATACCGTTATGATGTTAGGGCTATCGATCATTTTGAGGACGTGATAGAGCAGTTTAATGAGTGTACCCCCCACATGGTTCTTTTGGATATAAATCTTCCCTATTTTGATGGGTTTCATCTTTGTAAGGTTTTCAGAAAGAAAACAAGAATCCCAATTATTATGATCTCAGGCAGAGATGGGATCGCTGAACAGGCGTTAGGTATGGAACTGGGTGCGGATGATTATATTACAAAGCCGATCAACTTAGAAATACTCCTGTCAAAAATAAAATCCATATTTCGAAGATGTGATGAATATGCATCTCGCAACGATCTTCAAGTTAAGGGGATATGGCTGGATGAAGGCAGTTTTAAGTTATTTTATAAGAATGAAAGGATCGAATTGAGCAAGAATGAATGCAAACTCATTCGGAAGCTCATTATGGAAAAAGATCGTATTGTATCCAGAGAAGATCTTCTGGAGGAACTATGGGATGATATTTCCTTTGTAGATGACAATACTCTTTCTGTGAATATAAAGAGACTAAAGGATAAATTCAGCAGTTTAGGAATTCCGGCGTTGATCAAGACAAAGCGAGGTGTGGGTTATATGTTTGATTCCAGTTTATTGGACAATGTAGATGAAGAAAAGAATATTAATTAATTTTGTTATCGACCGGCTAATATTCATCGCAGGTTATTTCCTTTGCAGCGTACTATTAACACTTTTTTTTCACCTGTCAACCGGAAAAATCATTGAAATTGTTTACCCTGCTGCTATCTCATTATTCATTTTAATCTTTGTTCTTGTGATTCAATGGATGCGGTATTACAGTCTGTTTAGGGGCATATATCAAAGTATTACCAATCCTTTTTATGATTTACATCCTCGATTGCTCGAGCATAAAACAGTTGCCGAGATCATTAACAATATCCATCAATTTTACATAGATAAGATAACTGTGATACAAAAAGAAAACAAAGAACGGAACTATTTTCTTTCACAGTGGGTCCATTCAATGAAGGCTCCCGCTTCAATTATTGGTTTGATAATTCAAGAACAAGATTGGACAAAACCGGATACACAAGAAGCAATCCGGGATATACAAGCTGAAAACGATAAAATTATCGCCGGAATGGAGCAGGTGCTGAGTATCATCCGTCTTGGTGATTTCTCTAAGGATTATGCTCCTGAAAGTATTGATCTCATATTCGAGATTCGAAAGATCGTAAATTTGAGGAAGCGGCAATTTATTTATAATCGGGTTTTCCCAAGAATTGAGTGTGAGATGGAAGAACTGCTTGTGGTAACAGACAGCAAGTGGAACGACATATTGATTGATCAGCTTGTTTCAAATGCTATTAAATATTCCCGCGCTGATGGAAAAGGAAAAGACATTCAATTCATTATTGCCGAACGTAGCGGTTATGCCACATTGACCATTAAAGATTACGGTATTGGAATACCTCCATATGATTTGAAACGGGTATTTGAACCTTTTTTTACTGGAGAAAACGGCAGAAAGGTTAAAAATGCGACGGGAATAGGCCTATACCTATGCGCCTTAATTGCTGACAAACTCGGGCATCGTCTGAATATAGAGTCAAAACCCGACTGCGGCACGGAAGTGACCATTACATATCTTACAAAAACGTAATCTTTCGTCATATTAATGAATGGCAGACATCTTGCAGGTTGTATAAAATGAGCAAGATACAAATGAAAGGTGAAAGACGCAATATGATCGGATTGAGAATGTCTGGAATAACGAAAATATATGGGGGAACAAAGAATACAACCTCAACAAAGGCTCTTGAAGGGATTGATCTGTCTGTCGAAAAGGGTGAATTCTTAGGTATTATGGGTCCGTCGGGAAGCGGCAAGACCACCCTTCTGAATATTTTGAGCGGACTGGACAAAGCGACAAGTGGTACTGTGGAGATTGGTGGTATGAGTATACACGATATGGGCAGAGATGAGCTTGCCCTATTTCGGCGCAGAAACATGGGGTATGTGTTTCAGGATTTTAATCTGCTTGACAGTTTGACGATGAAGGAGAATGTCACACTTCCCATGATACTGGATAAGCGAAGCATATCCGATATTGAAGTCAGGGCAGAGTATATTTTATCCCTTTTGGAGATTACAGATATTGCTGATAAATACCCTAATAACGTATCCGGCGGACAACAGCAGCGTGCGGCTATCGGAAGGGCACTTGTCAATGATCCCGCAATTATATTTGCAGATGAACCAACGGGAAATCTCGATTCGAAGGCTGCAAAATCCGTTATGCAATACATGGAGATGATAAACAAAGTCAAAAGAAATACGCTGCTAATGGTCACCCATGATCCTTTTTCTGCAAGCTATTGCAGCAGAATCGTATTTATTCGCGATGGTTCGATATCCTTGGAAATCAGGCGAAAAGAAGCGCGTAAGGCCTTTTTTGATCAGATATTGGATTGCCTTGCGCTATTGGGGGGTGAACGATATGACGTTTAATCAAATTGCCATAAAAGATTTTAAAATGCATGCAAGGCGATATCTTTCCTTTTTCATATGCAATAGCTGTACCGTGATGATCCTTTTTTTGTATTCCACACTTATGTTCAATAATGAAATTCAAAATTCAATAAGTTTTCTTACTAAAGACCGACTGAAAACCGCAGTCATAGCCGTAACTGTTTTTGCTGTCATGTTTCTCGGTTATGCTTTCATGACCTTTGTAAAATCGAGGAATCGGAATATGGGTCTGTTTATTACACTCGGCGTGACCGGAAAAGAGATGGGCAGGGTGATTCGGATTGAAAACACATTGATCATAGCAGCTTCACTCGTCGCAGGTTTAGTGCCGGGAATCCTGTTTTCCAGATTGTTTTTTATGGTGATTATTGATATGCTTGGGCAAGATTTGGTTCAGTATAGTCTAAATGTGGCTGAGTTTGCGTTTGCAATAGGTGTGTTTCTTTCGACTTTTTTATTCTTGACACTATGGAGCAACCGCGAAGTCAGGAAACTCGAGCTCAGTGATTTACTACGGTACACTCGTCGCACCGAGGCTACGGAGCGAAAACGTCCTATTCTTGTGGTTGCGGGCTGCATTCTGATTTTACTAGCCTTTACGATCAAATTCAATGAGATTATATATGTTCCGGAAGATTCCGTTATTTTTGCGATTTTGTGTTTCTTGGGGTTATATTGGATTGTCACTCAATTGGGGCCAATTCTTCTTGATGCAATTCGAGAAAAAAAGCGTCTATATCACCAGAATATACTCGGTTACAGTGAACTGATATATAAACTAACGAGAAGCAAAACAGCCCTATATATCATGACCATCCTTAACACGCTCATCATGTATTTTGTGGGAACATCGTTTTCGGCCTATTTAACAGGTGTTGGCTCTCGTCTGCAGGAGGGTATGATGCTTCTTTTTGTCTCCATATTTATTGCAGCCTTATTCTTTGCTGCGGTGGGCTGTATTATCTATTTCAAACTGTTTTCAGAAATCGAAGGGGAACGAATTAGGTATCGGAACCTATTTAGGATGGGTATTTGCAAACGGGAAGTGAAACGATATATTGCGTTAGAGCTGAAAACATTATTCTTTTTACCATTGATATTAGGGGTTATTATCATCATCCCTTTTATAGCTCTGGACAATATAAGGGCGAAGCCGGTTACGATAATGGCGTATTGTATATGCGCGGATTCCATCTATATCCTGATTCAGGTTGCCTTGTATATGTTAATGAAACGAAGATATATTAATAATATTGTATACAAGCAGACCGTTTAAAATTTGTTCCTGTCTGGAACATGATTTATGGAGGTGCAAGGAAACGTGCGAAGGGTTTCCCCAAGTATGGAACCGGGAGTAATTCTGCCCAACATATGAAGATGATTGGGCGGAATTACATATTTATGAATGGTCACATTTATTTTACTGAATTATAAACGGCGTTTCATGAATACATCGGCCACGGGGTTATCGTTATAACGTTCCGTTTTGGTAAAGCCCAGCTTTTTATACAGAAAAATAACGGCCTTGCTTTCTGACATGGTGTCCAGATAGATATCCGTATAGCCTGCGCTTTGCGCAAACGCAATCGCATGACGGGCTAGCTGCTCACCATAACCGTTGCCGTGGTACTGCTTGAGCACAAAAAGTGTTTTCAATTCGCACGCCGTTTTGCTGAGTTCGCTGATACCCACAGTCCCTGCGAGACAGCCGTCAATAGACAGGCACCAAAATTGTTTAAAATACCGCTGGATGTCCTTGAGCTTACAATGCCTGCCATCCGGCTCAAAAGCTCGATTCGATTCGGGCAGACAAGCCGTCAAGAAGCTTTGAACAAGAGCTTGATCTTCATCGGTAATAGGCCGTATTTCAACCATTATTGACACCTCGAGAACTTTACTGAGATTTTCTTAAAAACACGCCTATCCTCTCGGCCGCGGTCAGTATGCGGTCTTCATTCTGCACGAGCGCGATGCGCACATAACCCTTGCCGCAGCCGCCAAACGCGCTGCCCGGCACCACGAGCACGCCCGTCTCCTTCATGAGCTGCTGGACGAACGCGACATCGTCGGAACCGAACGCTTCGGGAATCTTCGCCCATACGAACATCGTCGCGCGCGGCTTGTCGATCTGCCAGCCGTGCGACGCAAACGCGCTGATCAAAATGTCGCGGCGTTTTTCATATGCCGCCGACGTCTCGCGCACCACGCACTCGTCGCTGCGCAGCGCGCAGATGCCTGCCTGCTGCACGGGCAAAAATATGCCGTAATCCGTGTTGGACTTGAGCTGCTTGAGCGCCGAGATGTACTCGCTGTTGCCCACACAGAACCCGAGCCGCGCGCCCGCGTACCCGTACGACTTCGAGAGCGAGTTGAATTCCGCGCCGATCTGCTTCGCGCCCTTATGGGCGAGAAAGCTCCCCACGCGCAGCCCGTCGAAACTGAGCTCACTGTAGGCGTTGTCGTGAATCACAAATATGTCATATTTGTTCGCAAACGCGATGAGCTCGTCGTAAAACGCGGGCGGCGCGACCGCCGTCGTCGGGTTGTTCGGGTACGAGACGATCATGAGCTTCGCGCGCCGGGCCACATTTTCAGGGATGTCACCAAAATCGATGATGAAGCCGTTTTCGGGCCTCTGCGGCACGCGGAACACATCCGCGCGCGCAAGCGCGGCGCCCACGAAAAACGCGGGATAGCACGGGTCCTGCAATATCACGGTATCGCCCGGATCGATCACGGGCAGGCAGCAATGCGCAAGCCCCTCCTGCGTGCCGAGCACCGCGCACACCTCGGAGTCCGCCTCGATATCCACGCCGTACCGCTTTTGATACCAGTTCGAAGCGGCTTGGCGCAACTCCGGCAGGTCGTCGATCGCGTATATGTAGCTGTCGTCCTTGAGCGCCTCGTCCGCGATGGTCTGCTTGATCGCCTGAGTGGGCGGGATATTGGGCGTGCCCACGCTGAGGTCAATCACATCCATGCCGCTGGCCTTAAGCTTTAGTTTTTCTTTGGCAAGCTCCGTAAATATTCCCGAAGACAGGTCGTTCATCAAAGAAGATAATTTCATTGCTGCTGGGGCGCGTGGGCGCCTTTCCTCCTGTGTTTGGCAGATTGGTTACTGCGGAATGCCGGTGTACACCATGCCGCGCGACGTATCGAGCGTGACGGTGGTGCCGTTTTTGAGTATGCTCGTCGCGTTATCGACATCGCAGAGCACGGGGATGCCGAGCGTGAGCCCTACGATGACCGCATGCGAATCCATGCCGCTCTGCTCGGTGATGATGCCGGACGCTTCCTTTAACAGATCCATCAGCGCGTTGCTCGTCCGCGGGATCACGAGTATATCACCCGGTTCAAAAAGCGCGCGCGCCACCTGCTCATTGGCGGCCACGCACAGCTTGCCGCTGACGGCCATGTTGTTGTAGCCCGTTCCTTTCACGAGCACATTGCCGACGATATGGACCTTTAACGTGTTGGTGGTGCCGCTGATACCGATGGGCACGCCCGCCGTGATCACCACCACCTCGCCGTGCTTCACGAGCCCGGTCGATTTGGCACGGTCCACCGCATGCTCAAAGAGCATATCCGTGTTGTCCTGCTCCTCGCCGAGCACGGGGCAGACGCCCCACGACAGCGCGAGCTGGTTGCAGACCTTTTCGACGGGCGAGCACGCGATGATCGGTATGGCCGGGCGGAAGCTCGAGACCATTCTCGCGGTGCGGCCCGATTTGGTGAACGCGATGATCGCGCTCGCGCCGAGGCTGTGCGCCGTCGAGCAGGTCGCGAGAGATATCGCGCTTGTCACGCTCGTGCAGATCTCGGGCAGCCTTGTGTTAAAACGCGTTTTGTAGTGGATGTTGTTCTCCGTTTTTTCGGCAATGCGCGACATCGTGACAAGGCTCTCGATCGGATGTTTACCCACCGCCGTTTCGCCGGACAGCATGATCGCGCTGGTGCCGTCGTAAACCGCGTTGGCCACATCCGTCGCCTCGGCGCGCGTGGGCCTCGGGTTGTGGATCATCGAGTCGAGCATCTGCGTCGCGGTGATGACCTTGCGGCCTGCCGAATATGCTTTTTTGATCAGCAGCTTCTGGATGCGCGGCAGCTCGACGATATCGAGCTCGACGCCCATATCGCCGCGCGCGATCATGATGCCGTCGCTGACCTTGATGATCTCGTCGATGTTATTAACGCCGCTCTCGTTTTCGATCTTCGCGATGATCTGTATGCTCTTGCCGCCGTTCTTCTCGAGTATCTGCCGCACCTCAAGCACGTCCTGCGCCGTCCGGCAAAAAGAGGCCGCGATGAAATCCACATCGTTTTCGATGCCAAAGAGTATGTCGCTCCGGTCTTTCTCGCTGATGTAGTCCATCTGCATGTGCACGCTCGGCACATTGATCGACTTGTTGTCCTTCAAAAGCCCGCCCGTGATCACGCGGCATTGAATCTCCTGCGGCGTGACAACCTCGGCCTCTAGCTCGATGAGCCCGTCGTCGAGCAGTATGCGCGTGCCCCTGGGCAACTCGCCGGCAAGCTGCGGATACGTGATGGCCACTTGCTTGTCATCGCCTTCAATATCCTGCATGAGAAGCGTGAATTTCTGCCCTTCCTTGAGCTCCGCGCCGCCGTTTTTGAAGTGCTTGACGCGCACCTCGGGGCCTTTGGTATCCAGCAGGATGCCGATCGGCCGGTCGTATTCCGCCCGAAGCTTTTTCAGCAGATCGATCCTTGTCTTGTGCGCGGCATGGTCGCCGTGGCTGAAGTTGAACCGCGCCACATCCATGCCGTTTTCGATGAGCTGCCGCAACGGCTTCTCGGTGTCCGTTGAGGGCCCGATTGTGCAGATGATTTTTGTCTTCCTCATAAAAACTCCTTATAAAAATGCAAAGCATAAATTAACTCATTGACCAATGCTGAGATCCAAAGTGTATGGAGCCGCAGCCAGAACAATATAAAAATGCCATTTCATTGACAATCTTCATTTGCTATTATAAATGCTTTGTATAATTAATCAATCCTGTTATTGTAAACGCATTTCACTGAAAAGCAGCGCAAAGCAGCCTATGCTTTGACCTGTTGCCGGTTTTCGTTTAGAATGGGTCATGATCAAAAAGCGGGAGGAAAGCGCATGCCGTATGTCCTGATCGGGTATCTGCTCGCGGTCAATATTGCGGGGTTTGCCGTCTGTGCGGCGGATAAGCGCGCGGCGGTCAGGCACGCCCGGCGGATAAGAGAACGCACGCTGTTTGCGTTTGCTTTCCTTGGCGGCGCGCTGGGCGTGTGGCTCTCGATGCTCGCTTTTCATCACAAGACGAGAAAGCTTAAGTTCATGGTTTTTGTCCCGATTGCGCTGATCGCGCAGGCTGTCGCCGTTTATTTTTTACTCAGGTAGAATTGGCGGCGGAAGCCATAAAAAAACCGTTGATTTTTCAGAATCATATGTTATAATGAAGTTCGTGACTTTTACGCTGGCAGCGGTTTGCCGCCGGTTTTTTAAGAATAGAGGTGAGTGCAAATGAAACAAGGCATACATCCCGAGTATCATGAATGTACGGTGACCTGCGCATGCGGCGCGACATTCAAAACCGGCTCGGTGAAGAAGGATC
>JAEYLC010000006.1 GCA_023461435.1 Bacillota bacterium | reverse complement strand
TAAGGAGGATAAATATGGCTAACAAACAAACGATCGATGGCAACACGGCCGCTGCCCATGTGGCATATGCGTTTTCGGACGTCGGCGCGATTTACCCCATCACACCCTCATCGCCCATGGCAGAAATCTGCGACGAATGGGCGGCTCACGATAGAAAGAACATCTTCGGTCAGAAGATGAAGGTTGCGGAAATGCAGTCCGAAGCCGGTGCCGCAGGCGCCGTTCACGGCAGCCTTGCGACAGGCGCATTCACCTCAACCTTTACGGCGTCTCAGGGTCTGCTGCTCATGATCCCGAACATGTACAAGATCGCGGGCGAGCTGCTCCCGTGCGTGTTCCACGTATCCGCAAGAAGCCTCGCGGCTCATGCGCTCTCCATCTTCGGCGATCATGCCGACGTGATGGCGACCCGTCAGACCGGCTTTGCGATGCTCGCTGCCAACAGCGTGCAGGAGGTTATGGACATGGCCGCCGTCGCGCATCTCGCGACGCTTAAAGCCAAGGTACCGTTCGTTCACTTCTTCGACGGCTTCCGCACCTCGCACGAAGTACAGAAGATTGAGCTGCTCGACTATGAAACGCTCGCTTCGATGGCGGACAAGGATGCCATCGCTGATTTCAGAAAGCGCGCAATGAACCCCGAGCATCCGCATCTGCAGGGCACGGCGCAGAACCCGGACATCTACTTCCAGAACAGAGAAGCCGCGAACAAATATTACGACGCCACTCCGGCGATTGTCGAATCCGTCATGGACGAGTTCTACAAAGCGTTCGGCAGAAAATACGGCCTGTTTGATTACGTCGGCGCGCCCGATGCCGAGAACATACTGATACTGATGGGCAGCGGTGCGGAAGCCGTGGAAGAAACCATCAACTATCTGAACGCGCGCGGCGCCAAGGTAGGCGCAATCAAAGTCCGCCTGTACCGCCCGTTCAGCGCGAAGCATTTCCTTTCCGTGCTTCCCGCCAGCGTCAAGAAAATCTGCGTGCTCGACAGAACAAAAGAACCCGGTGCCGCGGGCGAACCGCTGTATCAGGATGTCATCACCGTGCTTGCCGAAGCGGGCAAGAGCATCAAGGTCATCGGCGGACGCTACGGCTTATCGTCCAAGGAATTCACACCCACAATGGTCAAAGCCGTTTACGACAACCTCGCGGGCGCAATGAAGAACCACTTCACCGTCGGCATCAACGACGACGTGACACACTTAAGCCTTGAATGCGGCGAGAAGATCGACGCGGCTCCCGAGGGCACAGTGCGCTGCAAGTTCTACGGCCTCGGCAGCGACGGTACAGTCGGCGCCAACAAGAACTCGATCAAGATCATCGGCGACCACACCGATATGTACGCGCAAGGCTATTTCAGCTACGACTCCAAAAAATCCGGCGGCCTCACCGTTTCGCACCTGCGCTTCGGCAAGAGCCCCATTCAGTCCACATATCTGATTGACCTCGCCGACTTCGTCGCGTGCCACAACCCGTCTTATGTGACGCGTTACGACATGCTGTGCGACCTCAAGGAAGGCGGCGTGTTCCTGCTGAACTCGCAGTGGACAACGCTTGAAGACCTCGAAAGAGAGCTGCCCGCTCAGGTTAAGAATGCGATCGCGAAGAAGAAGATCAAGTTCTACAACATCGACGCGATCGACATCGCCGAAAGAGCCGGTATGGGCGGACGCATCAACACCGTCATGCAGGCCGCGTTCTTCAAGGTGGCGAATATCATCCCCGAAAAAGACGCGATCGAATACATGAAGATGGCCGTCAAGAAAACCTACGGCAAAAAGGGCGACAAGATCGTGAGCATGAACAACACCGCGATCGATATGGGTGCCGAAGGTCTTGTGGAGATCAACTATCCCGCAAGCTGGGCCAATACAAAAGAAGGCGCTCCGGTGGCCTCTGCGCCCGCGGAAGCCGGCGAGTTCTTCGTGAAGGTACTCCAGACCATCATCGAGCAGAAGGGCGACGAGCTTCCCGTTTCGGCTTTTGATCCGCGCGGCTTCTTCCCGACCGGCACCACGCAGTTCGAGAAGCGCGGCATCGCGGTCAACGTGCCCGAATGGATTCCGGATAACTGCATCATGTGCAACCAGTGCGCGTTCGTCTGTCCGCACGCTGTGCTGCGCCCGATGCTCGCCAAGGAAGAAGACCTCAAGGACGCGCCTGCCGCATTTGTGACCAAGGATGCGCGCGGCAAAGAGATCGCAGGGCTCAAATACAGAATGCAGATTTCTCCGCTTGACTGCACGGGCTGCGGCAACTGCGCCGACATCTGCCCGGCCAAGGAAAAAGCGCTTGTGATGAAGCCGCTTGCCGAGGTTCAGGTCACGGAGATCCCGAACTGGGAATTCGCCACCAAGCTGCCCGATCCGGGTGTGACGATGCCGAAGACCAACGTGATCGGCACGCAGTTCTCGCGTCCGCTGTTCGAATTCTCGGGCGCATGCGCAGGCTGCGGCGAAACACCGTATGTCAAGCTGGTCACACAGCTGTTCGGCGACCGCATGATCATCGCGAACGCGACGGGCTGCTCGTCCATTTACGGCGGCAACACGCCGACCTGCCCGTACACCAAAAACGCGGAAGGCCACGGCCCCGCTTGGGCAAACTCGCTGTTTGAAGACAACGCCGAGTTCGGTTTCGGCATGAACTTAGGTATCGTTCAGCGCCGCGCCGGCCTTAAGGATACGGTTCGTGAAGCGATTGAAATCACGAGCGGCGATGTGAAAGAATCTCTCGCAGTTTGGCTGGAAAACACCAACAAGGGCGACGAATCGAAGCTCTACGGCGCGAAGCTCAAAGGCATACTGCCGGGCGCGGTTGCGAAAGCCTCGGGCAAGGAAAAAGAGCTGCTGCAGGCCATTCTTGATAATCAAGACCTGTTCACGAAGAAATCCATCTGGATATTCGGCGGCGACGGCTGGGCCTACGACATCGGTTACGGCGGCCTCGACCACGTGATCGCGATGGGCGAAGACGTCAACATACTCGTGCTCGATACCGAAGTGTACTCCAACACAGGCGGTCAGGCGAGCAAATCGACGCCGACAGGCTCTGTGGCCAAATTTGCGGCAGCCGGCAAGCGCACTAAGAAGAAGGACCTTGGCGCCATCGCAATGACCTACGGCTACGTCTACGTGGCTCAGGCGTCGATGGGTGCCAACCACGGTCAGCTGATCAAGGCGCTGCTTGAAGCCGAAGCCTACGACGGCCCGTCGCTCGTCATCGCATACGCCCCCTGCATCAACCATGGCATCAACATGGGCAAGACGCAGGCGGAGATGAAGCGTGCGGTGGAAGCGGGCTACTGGCATCTGTACCGCTTCAATCCGGAGCTCAAGGAACAGGGCAAGAATCCGTTCACGCTGGACAGCAAGGAGCCCACAGGCAGCTATCAGGACTTCATTCAGAGCGAGATCCGTTACAAATCGCTGCAGAAGCTGTTCCCCGAAGTGGCCGACGACCTGTTCGCGGAAGCCGAAAAAGAAGCAAAAGAACGCTACGAATTCTACAAGAAACTGGCGGAAGGCAAATAAGAGCCGACCTGAATACAATCATGACGACGCAAAACGGAGCTGCCATCGCAGCTCCGTTTTCTTATGGTTTCGTATGAATTTATTCCGTCATTATTCATTACAGCACGCAATTATGAGCGCAGCCTCATACAACCTGCACAGAAGCAGACACCTTGTCTGCTTTCTATTAATAACTCATGGACCTGTTTTATGTCTTAATATAAGCCGTACGCATGTGTCACATCCTGCACGTAGACGATCCCTTTTCCGGGCTCGTCGATATGCAGCTCGTCACGAATGCTCTGAACGATCTTTTCCGTACTGTCGGCTTTGGATATGATCAGCACGATTTCCTTCTGCGGCTCTATGTCCATCGCAAACAGCTTGCTGGTCTCGTGAACACCCGAGCCTCGCGCGTTGATGATCGTCCCCCCGCGGGACCCGGCCTTCACAGCCGCTTCAATGACCTCTTCAGCCTTTCCTTTTTCCACGATCGCATAAATAGCTTGATACATGATCTCTTCCACACCTTTTTCCGTATTGATGCCGCATTGAAAGCGACTTATCCCGTGTACACGGGCAATCGGCATCACGTAAGCGATGCCATGGTTTTTTTTATCGAAGTGAAACTCATCATTAAGATCGCTGATCACACGATGCGCAAGACATGATTCACTGACCATCACCACTATTTCTTTATGGACGTCGTTGATTTCAAAGAACTCCAGCAAGCGGTTTTTCACTGTACCCCGCCCCAGATACAAAGTTCCGCCTGTGATCCCAAAACGCTTTGCCACATTTAAAACCTTGCTGCCGCCGCCTGTATTCACAATTACGGTAATCAGCGCAAAATTTGAGCTTTGAGTGTACATCGTCATCAAACACTCCTTCTTTTTGACTTGTATTGATAGATCAGCCCCAGCAACTGAAGCGTGATGATCGGCATGAGGGCGACCAGCGCGATAATACCAAAGCCATCCACCAAAACGTCAGCGCTTTCTATCGCATTGGCAGCGCCCTGTGCAAACGCGAGTATAAAGGTGGCCGTCATGGGGCCCGTTGCCACACCTCCCGCATCAAAAGCGATACCTACGAAAAGCTTCGGCCCGATAAAGGAAAGCACAATCGACAAGACATACCCTGGAAGCAGAATATGCCAAAGCTTGAGCTCCGGTATCAGTATGCGCAGCATCGACAGCAATACGGCAATTCCCACACCGATGCACAGTGCCGAAAAAACAAACGGACGCTTGACGGACCCGCTGGTAACCTCTTCGATTTGACGGGTCAACACATGCACGGCCGGTTCAGCGAGTATCGTGACCAGCCCGATCACAAAACCCACGATCACCACGAGCTCCGGCTTGTTCATGGATGCTATATTATAACCCATCATTGCGCCCACGTCCATGAATCCGGCGTTCACGCCCGTCATAAACAGTATGAGCCCAATCAAGGCATAGCCTATACCGAATATTGTTTTGCGAACCTCATGCTTGCTCAGCTTAAGCTTCACAAAATGAAACACGAGGAAAATAATCAAAAGCGGCAGCAGAGCGAGCGCTGTTTCTGAAATCGAATGCGGGAACTGGTTAAAAAATGGCTCCATTACGGAAGCGGTATTGTGCGGAAGCGCCTCTGCCACGCCGTATATCTCATTTTGGCCGGAGATAATGCTCATCACCATCACAGCGATGATCGCCCCAGTCGATGCGATTGCCACAAGGCCGAAGCTGTCTTTTTCAGCTCCTTTGCTGTCTCTTTTCATTGTGGTGACGCCCATCGCGAGCGAGAGTATAAAGGGAACGGTCAGCGCGCCTGTCGTCGCGCCCGATGAATCAAACGATATCGCAAGAAATTCCGGCGTCGTGAAGAACGATAAGACCAATACGGCAAAGTAAAGTACGGCGAGCAGAATGTACAATGGGACCCCGTATACAATTCTGACCAGGCCAAAAGCCAGCATCACCGCGATACCTATCGACACAACAAGCACGATCGTCATTTTGGGAATCGCACCTGCCGTAACCATATCCACCTGATCCGCCAGTATATGCAGGTCGGGCTCGGCCACCGATATGAAGAACCCCAGAAACAGCCCTCCGATGACCACAAAAAACAGCTTATTCGGCCTCGTTATCAGCTTGCCCATATGGTCTCCCACCGGTGTGACGCCGATTTCTATACCATACAGAAAGACGGACAGACCAATCATAATAAACACGGCCCCGATAAGAAACCGAATAAGAAAAACCGTATCTACCGGAAAGATGAAGAAATGCAGCAAAAGGACAATAACCACAATCGGCAGTACGGCAAAACTGACCTCCTTGATTTTTTTTGCAAGTTCATTCAAAAGGCAATACTCCTTTCATTAAATTCCAAACATATCATAACCACAGCTGGCTTTTCATAACGCATGATGATCGGCAGTGATCAAAAATTGAAAGTGCTTTGACAGTGTTATCATAGCATACCCACAGAAATTACGGGCGCGTTTAAACAAAGTGTTCATAATTTCTTCATATTTAGTCAGGAAGAATTGGGTATTAGGCCAATAATGCAAAGAATCCGTTGTTTATCTCTCGCATACGGCTTCCTTGTGGTGCCGCGCGTAGTGAAACAAGTACTGCTGCGCGATACCCGCGTATTCGCCGAAAGTGGTATCCACAAACCGGCGCAAATCGGCGTCATTTCTGCCGCTGTAATGGTACACGCCGCAGATCACGCGCCGCATCCACACATCGAGCGGAAACGCGCTTAAAAAGCCCATGCCGTAAAGCGCAACGCAGTCCGCCACCTTGAGCCCCACGCCGGGCAGCGCGGTCAGCTTCTCGCGCGCCTGTTCGTACGGCATTGCGGCGACGCCGTTCAAATCAAAGCCGTCGCAGATCGCCCTCGATGTCCCGATGATGTAATCGGCGCGGTAGCCCGTGCCGCACGTTTTGAGCTCGTCCGCCGTGAGCGCCGCGAGTTTCCCGGGCGCGGGGAAAGTCCGGCCGCCCTCGATGGGCTCGCCGTACCGTTCGCAGAGCGTCTCCACAATGCGGCTGATGCGCCCCACATTATTGTTCGCGGATATGATGAACGAGATCAGCGTTTCAAAGTACGGCTGGCGCAGCACGCGCAGGCCATCCGCGTAGCGAACGCCTTCGGTCAGAAACGGGTCGTTGATATAGCTTGCCTGTATGGCCGCGTAATCGCGCTCCAAATCAAAATAACGCGCGAAATCCGCCGCTGCGGTCTCCGGTACGCCCTGCAGCACTAAATCTTCCCCGTTTTGTTCCGCATAAACGGCATGCCCCAATGCCACGCCGTCAAAGCCGCGCCCCTGCGGCTTCCATCGGAACGTCTGCCCGCAGCATAAGCATTGCGAGAGAGAAAAAGCCTTGAGTCCGTGAAATGTCACGCCATTGCTGTCACATGTAAAATCCATGAATGATGTCCCTGCTTATATGTTCTCGGCGATGTAGGTCACGAGCCTGTCCGTATCGTCCCACCCGAGACACGCGTCTGTGATGGATTTCCCGTAGACATTTTCGCCGATCGCCTGATTGCCTTCCTCGATATAGCTTTCGATCATGAGCCCTTTGATGATGCTTTTGAGCATCGGTTCGTACTGCCGACTCATCAGCACCTCGCGCGCGATTCTCGGCTGTTCGTAAAAACGCTTCATCGAGTTCGCATGGTTCGTGTCGATGATGATCGCGGGGTTTTGCAGCCGCATGTCCATATACGCCTTGGCGAACAGATAGAGGTCTTCAAAGTGGTAATTCGGTATGCTGCGCCCGTCCGACGTCACCGCGCCGCGCAGTATCGCGTGGGCATACGGGTTGCCTGCCGTCTTGACCTCCCAGCCGTTGTATATAAACGTATGCGCCATCTGCGCCGCCTTGATCGAGTTGAGCATCACGGAAAGATCGCCGCTGGTCGGGTTTTTCATGCCGACGGGCGTGTTCACGCCGCTCGCGGTGAGCCGGTGCTGCTGGTTTTCCACGCTGCGCGCGCCCACCGCGTTGTAAGCGAGCACATCGGCGAGATACGCGTAGTTCTCGGGATAAAGCATCTCATCGGCCGCGGGCATGTGGAATTCGCTGAGCGCCTTGATGTGCAGACGACGGATCGCCTTGACGCCCTCAAAAAGGTCCGTCTCCTTGGTCGGGTCGGGCTGATGCACCATGCCCTTGTAGCCTTCGCCCGTTGTGCGGGGTTTGTTGGTATAAATGCGCGGAATGATGATGATGCGCTCCTTCACCTTTTCCTGCACCTTGGCAAGGCGCGCGATATAATCGCACACCGAATCCTCACTGTCGGCACTGCACGGGCCGATCACGAGCAGAAAACGGCTGTCCTTGCCCTCAAATATTCGTTTGATGTCGTCGTCGCGCCGCTGCTTGATCGCTTTCAAATGCGCCGGAAACGGGATCTCCTCCACGATCTGCTCTGGTGTCGGTATTTGTTTGATTCGCTGTATGTTCATTGCCTTTCCTCTTGACCGCGGCATATTGTTATGTTGCCGCACAGTATGACACATTATAGCACCGCCGCGCGTGTTTTGTCATGCAGATTCATTCATATGAAAAACAGGCCTTGCTTCACGCAAAGCCTGTCAAACAAACCGCTTATGTGTTAGTTCGGATATACGCTGACCTGCTTTTTATCGCGGCCCTTGCGCTCGAATTTAACGTTGCCGTCAACCAGAGAGAACAGTGTGTCGTCGCCGCCGATATCCACGTTGTTGCCCGGATAGAATTTCGTTCCCCGCTGGCGCACAAGGATATTGCCTGCAAGCACAAACTGGCCGTCGCCGCGTTTCACGCCGAGCCGCTTGCTTTCTGAGTCTCTGCCGTTTCTGGAACTACCGACTCCCTTTTTATGTGCCATTCAAATGCACCTCGCTTTCCATTAGGGATTACTTATTCGGCTGCCGCTTCCGTTGCTTCTTCTTTTTCCTTGGCCGTGGCTATGCCCGTAATCTGAATCTTTGTATACGGCTGCCTGTGGCCCTGTTTCTTGCGCTCGTTTCTCTTCGGCTTATACTTAAAGGTTAAAACCTTTTTCTCTTTGCCATGATCTATCACCTTGGCCTTTACCTTCACGCCCTTGACAATGGGTGTGCCGATCTGGATCTTGTCGCCGTCGGCGACCACCAGCGCATCAAAGCTGACCTGTTTACCGGGGTCCAGCCCAAGCTTTTCCACAAACACAACGTCACCTTTGGCCGCTTTATACTGCTTGCCGCCCGTCTCAAAAATTGCGTACATGCTGCTTACCTCCTCTTCCCAGTCTCGCCGTGATGGTATCAGCTTCGGGAATCCCAACAACCGAATTTAAGCACCATTTCCGTGCGGCTCAGTTAAGGATCATATCATATCCGCATAAAACTGTCAACAAAACACCTTGGCTTTTCCGATCAGTTTTTCGCGTTCCTTTTGAGACGCGATCTCCACGACCTTATAGTCCGCGATATGCAGCGCCTCGCTCGACATGATATAGAACTTCACACCGTCCACCTTGGGGAGAATCGGCGTATCCGTTTCATATTTGCTTTCTATGTATTTCGCGACCAGCGGATTGACCTCGATCAGGTATTCCTTGATATCCGTATTCGTCGTCTGCCGCAGTATCAGCCGCCGCAGGTTCATGGCCGTGGTCTCCTCGTTGTCCACGAGGCCGCTGCCGCCGCAGTACGGGCAGGTGCGCTTCACGATGCTCGACAGTTTGCGCCGCACCTTTTTGCGCGTCATCTCGATGAGCCCAAGGCCCGTGATGCCAAGCACATTGGTCTTCGTGCGGTCCTTGGCGAGCGCGGTTTCCAGCGCCTCCACCACTTTTAATTTGTTGCCTTCCACTTCCATGTCGATGAAATCGATCACGATGATACCGCTGATATCCCGCAGGCGAAGCTGCCGCGCGATCTCCTTGGCCGCCTCGCAATTCACCTCGAGTATGGTCTCCTGCAGATTATTGTCTCCCACGAACTTGCCCGTGTTGACGTCGATCACGGTCAGCGCCTCGGTCTCGTCGATGATGATGTACGCGCCGTTCTTCATCCAGACTTTTTTCTCAAGCGCCTTGTCGATGCGGGCCTGAATGCCGTAATCGTCGAATATGCTGACGCCCGTTGTATAGAGCTTGACTCTGTCCTTCAAATGCGGCGCGATGATGCCCGCTACGGCCACCACCTTGTCGAAATAATCGTGGTCGTTGATCACAAACTCGGACACATCCGCCGTAAACATATCGCGCACGGTGCGGAACACGAGCGACTCCTCCGCGTGCAGTAGCCGCGGCGCTCTAATCACGTCGCTGCGGCTCACGATGCGCTGCCACAGACGCGTTAAAAACTTGACCTCGCCCTCAAAATCCTCCGTCTCTTTGCCGACCGCCGCCGTCCGGACGATGATGCCCATATCCTTGGGCTTAAGAGCTTCCATGATCTCTTTGAGACGCGTGCGCTCCTGTTCGTCTTCAATGCGCCGCGACACGCCCACGTGGTTCACAGTGGGCATCAGCACCATCATGCGGCCGGGCAGCGTCACATGCGTGGTGATGCGCGCGCCCTTGGTGCCGCCGGGTTGCTTTAACACCTGAACGAGTATCTCCTGCCCCTCTTTCACCATGTCTTCAATTTTCGTCGGCCTTAAATTCACTGTGTCCGATTTCTGGCCGAACTCGAAATCCGAGGTATCAACCAGTATGTCGCCCGCGTAGAGAAAAGCGTTGCGGTCGAGCCCGATGTCCACAAATGCCGCCTGCATACCGGGCAGCACATTGGCCACGCGCCCCTTGTAGATGTTGCCCACAAGACGCTCTTTCCCTCGGCGTTCCACATGAATCTCAACCAGCTTATCGTCCTCAAGCAGGGCGATCCTCGCCTCTAACCCATTGACATCCGCAACGATTTTTTTGTTCATGAAAAACTCCAATATATTTTAAAATTTATTATGCAGGCCAAAAGCCTGATGATTCACCCTTTAAAAGCATCGAGCAGTGTCACGGCCGCGCCGTTTTGTACGGCATACAAAGCCGTTCTTTTGACGGCGCGGTCAAAACCGTCCGTCTCCTTTTGCAGCTCGTCGAGCAGCAGATCGGGCTTTAATGCGCCGGTCTGCGCGGCTGAGAGCCGCATGATAAGCTTACCGTCTTCGACGGTGATACTTTTGATCATCGGACGGATATCGATTCTCTTTTCTTTGCCGTCCGATACTTTTACGGCCCATATCTCCACACGCTCCATCACACCTGCGGCAGCGCGCGAAAAATCATCCGCGCGATTTTGCTCAACCGGCATCTCATAATCGGCCTCGCTGAGCGCCGCCATGAGCTTGGGCGTACCCTCGCGCAGCTTTGCCGCACGCTTGGCCACCAGCCCCGGCGGCAGCGCGCGCGCCATGGCGCGCAGAAAATCATCGGTCGATACCTCCTGCGCCATCGCCATCTCCACACATTCGCATTCGCTCTCCATGCCGAGCGAGAGCGCCGAAGCGAAAGACACCACATAATGCGGGTTAAACCCCTCCGAGAGCTTCACGGGCAGCCCGGAGCGCCTGATGGCGCGCGAGAACGCCCGCTGGAGATCAAGGTGCGAGATAAATCTCGCCGCACCGGTTTTGGCGAATTCGAGAGCCATTCTCATACGCACAGCCCCGCTTCCTTAAGCCCGCAGCCTGTGCAGCCATGACGGCAGTCCGCCGTCGTGCCCGCGGCCTGTGCGCGCAGGTTCTCTTCCCAGAGATACGCCTTGCTCACACCTGAGCTGATCATCTCCCAGGGCAACGTTTCATCCTTGCCGCGTTCACGCGCCGCGTAAAAAGCAGGATCAACCCCGGCCTGCTCAAAAGCACCTAGCCATTTATCAAAATCAAAAAGCTCTTTCCAGCTGTCGAACCGGCAGCCCGCGGTATAAGCGTTCACGAGAACGGCTGAGAGCCGTCTGTCGCCGCGTGAGAACACCGCTTCGAGCATACTGAGCCTCGCGTCATGCCAGTTGAATTTGACGCCCTTGACGCTTCTGAGCGCGTCCCTCAGCTTCCGCTGCTTGTCTTCAAATACGGCGATATCATCCTGCGCCACCCACTGAAACGGCGTGTGGGGCTTGGGAACAAAGCACGATACGCTCACCGTGAGCTTGAACCCGCCGCCGCGCCGCTCCTTGGGCACCTCGTAATAGATGTTTCGTATGCGCGCGGCCAAGTCCGCAATGCCCAGCACATCCTCCATCGTTTCACCGGGCAGCCCCATCATGAAATACAGCTTGACGCCGTTGGCACCCGATTCAAACGCGTCCTTCACAGCCGAGAATATATCGTTCTCGGTGATGTTTTTATTGATGATATCGCGCAGCCTTTGCGTGCCCGCCTCGGGCGCGAACGTGAGCCCCGTGTTGCGCACTTCTTTGAGCTTCTGCGCGTACTCACCCTCATATGAATCGATGCGCAATGACGGCACCGCAAGCGATACGCCCGAGCCGCTTAATTCGTCCGACAGTACGCAAACAAGCCGCGCCACCTGCGAATAATCGCCGGTGGACAGCGAGCAGAGAGACACCTCCTCATGCCCTGTCTTTTCGATGCAGGCTTTGGCCTGCCGTATCAGCGTGTCCGCGTCTCTTTCGCGAACGGGGCGGTACACGAACCCGGCCTGACAGAACCGGCAGCCGCGCGTGCAGCCGCGCATAACCTCCACCGTGACGCGGTCGTGGATCACGCCCAGGTAAGGCACGATAGGCTGCCCAGGGTAATACCCGGCATCAAAATCGCTGAGTATCCGCTTTTTAACCGGCAACGGCGCGCCGTCTTTCGCGGCTATGCTTTTCACCGTGCCATCCGCGTTATAGTCTATGTCATAGAGCGTCGGCACATAGATGCCCTCTATGTGTGCCGCTTGCGCTAAAAACGCACCGCGCCTGGCGCTTTTCTTCTTACACGTCCTGTATAGATCTATAAGCTCGGCGAGCACCTCTTCGCCTTCGCCCACCACAAACAGATCGATAAAATCGGCGACCGGCTCGGGGCTGTAAACACATCCCCCGCCCGCAATCACAACCGGGTCGGTATCTTTTCTGTCTTTGGAATAAAGGGGTATGCGCCCGAGATCGAGCATGGCCAGCATGTTTGTATAGCACATCTCATAGCCAAGGCTGAAGCCCACAATGTCAAAATCGCACAGCGCCGTCTTTGTTTCAAGCGAATAGAGCGGCAGCTCTGCCTGACTCAATGCCGATTCCATATCGGGCCAGGGCGCAAAGCACCGCTCCGCATATACGTTATCCATACTGTTAGTCAGATGATAGAGTATGCTGGTTCCAAGGTGCGACATCCCCACCTCATACACATCCGGAAAACAAAACGCAAAGCGCACCGTCGCGCTGTTTATCTGCTTCACTGCCTCGCCAAGCTCTCCGCCCGTATAACGGGCCGGCTTGCTGACGGTCGGGAGCAATCTTTCAAGCTTTTTCGTATCGATCATGCAGTGTCCTTATCGTCGTCTATTGTCACCATTGACCATTATATCACGGTTTTGCAAATACAGGCAATGCCGATTATTGTGATTCGTTTACCTGCGCCTTTTGATCTCCTGCCAGTAGCCGTCGGGGTCACATATAAAATAGACGCCCATACCGACGTTCTCATAGCATATGATGCCCATCTTTTTATGATGCGCATACGCCGCGTCGAAGTCGTCCGCCGCAAAGCAGATGTGGCTCTCGTTGTCTCCGAGGTTATACGGGCCCTCCTTATCGCGCAGCCAGGTCAGCTCCAGGCGAAAACCCGTGCTGCCATCGCTCAAAAAGACGATCACGAACGAGCCGTCTTCACCGGTGATTCTGCGCACCTCCTTCAAGCCGAGCGCCTCACCGTAAAAACGGACGCTCGTCTCAATATCCTTCACGTTGATATTCGCGTGATCTATAGTAAAAGTCATGTTTATACCAGCCTTTCTCCGTTGTGTGTCACACTGAGCACGTTTGTCCCGCTTCCCGCCGCCGCTGTGCTGAAATCCGCCGTATCCGAAAAGGTCACGAAGTGAATCGGTACCAGCACGTCGGGCTTCATGATGTCAATAAATTTTCTGGCCCCCGCGTCATGATCAGAGCCCATGCGTTTGTCAACGGGGAAAAACGCGTAATCGATATGCGCCACATGCTTTCTTAAATAGGCCATTTCCCGGTCAAACATCTTGGTCATCACGCGCGAATAACGCGCGTTGCCGTCATCCTTCCAGTGCCAGTCATTGAGGTCGCCCGCGTGAAACAGGCTTATCCCGCCGATGTTCACATAAAAGCTGCCGCCGCAGTCAGTGGAGCCGAACTCGCGTACATAAACCGTGTCGTCACTGTAGGTGCCGCCCGGGCTCAATACCACCGCCTCTTGCGGCACTTCTTTTATCGTGCTGTCAAGGAGATATTTCACCTTGGGCGACGCCCAGTCATATATGCACGGATTGAAGTGGTCGTGATGAAAGTGCGTCGCAAACACGTAAACGCGCTCAAACGCCTCGATATCCCCGCGGCTCAAGTGCCCGTCTTCAATGTGCTTGTCCCGTGCGGATTTAAAATAATCGAATACCAGCAGCGTTTTCTCGTGTATCACGCAAACGCTGCTGTGATGTAAATAATAGATACGCAATTTTTCTCACCCCATTGTGATCATTCTAGCACAGCGCGCATGCACTGACAATGTTTCAGCCGGTCTCACTTTTTTTCAGTCTGTAAATGCTGCCAAGCGTCACCTGCGTGCCTTTTTCCATCATGCCGGAGAGTATCTGACGCTCATCGAGCTCGCCGATCACGCCGAGGTCTTTATCGAGCACCGTGACAATATTGTATTTGCCCGCTTCAAATTCCCGCATGATCGCGCGGAGCGTCTCGGTCTGCATCGCGGCAAAACGGTTGATGCTGAGTGTCTTGCGCTTGTCGAACGCTTCACGCTTGCCTGTAAAATCGCGAATCAGCGTGTACGGCGCACTCTTGAGCTCCTTCACCGCGGCCACACACAGAAAAAAACCCATGATAAAAAAGCTTGGATTCACCGTTTCTTTAAACAGCGCCCACACGCCCACGCCGAGCAAAATGGCGGCAAAAAAAATGCCCGCGATCGCCATGAGGCGCGTCGCACGCTTATAGCCCATGAACGAAGCGAACAGCGCACGTACGATGCGTCCGCCGTCGAGCGGCAGCGCCGGCAGCATATTGACTGCGGCGAGCGCTAAATTTGCCGCAATCAGTTTATCGGCAATCGCGATCGGCGTCGCGTATTTGTCGATAAAAAAAACCGCGCACGCGGCCAGCATGTTCGCGGCCGGGCCTGCGGCAGCCACCACGATCTCCTTGGCGCGCGAGACCGCGAAGCATTGCAGCTTGGCCGCGCAGCCGAACGGAAACAGCTCCATTTCATTCACCGTCATGCCGAGCGCCGTCGCGAATATCACATGAGCCCACTCATGGATCAGCACCGTGGGGATATAATACAGCACGATATCCCCCATGCCGATCAAAAACAGCGCCGCCACGGCAGGAAACATGAGCAGATTGATTTTGAGCCTGCCGCCAAAAAGGCGCAGCGATTTCATAAGCTTTTACTGCAGCGCCGCGCCTGCGTGCCCGTTGATATACGCGATCGGGTCAATATAGCTGTCGCCGTTTTTCATCTCGATATAAAGATAGCCATCCTCCGTCTGCCCGATCACCTGCCCCGGCATCACGATGTCGTCCTCCTTCACGCAGGCCGTTAAGTTATGGTACGTGATCGTCTCGCCGGAATCGAGCACCACCTTGACGTACCCTTCTCCGCTGATGTCGCCCACCGCCGTAACCGTCCCCTTCGCGATGTTCATGATGTCCGGCGTTTGCGCGCTCATTCGCACGCCTGTTGAGCCCCCTTCTCCATAGGCCGTCACCACTTCTCCGTCTGCAGGATAAACCATGGCGCCGTCCGGCATCGCGCTGAATACGCTTTGCGTTTCATCGAGCGCCTCCACAAATTTGAGCCGTCCGATGTCTTCATCCACATCGAATTCGTGGTTGACCACGTAATCCACCGCGCGGTTCACCTCGGCGGACGCCGGCGTGCTCAGGCTGCTGATGACGAGAATCGCCACCGCCACCGCCGCGCACACGCCCGTTTTATAAAGTAGCCTTTTGTACGCGATATCCACATTATCGTTTGACGCTTTTTTGGAGGGCTTGATGCTGTGCACCAAATCCGCGGCTTTATTTTTCCATGTCGCCGGTTTCTCACTTTGCCGTGTCACAAACCCATCGATTTCGAGCTTCGGCAGCTCACGCTTCTCCATACGTATCGCCTCCTTCACATACTGCCGTATATGTATATGGCGATGCTGTGTCAAACATTCTCTTGCGAGCGCACCATTTCGGGCACTTTGGCATATGATATCGGTTCGTGTCGAAGGGGTGTTTTGTCTATAAATCACGCATAGTGCTTACCCGAATAAAAAATCAAAAGTTCAAAAAAACGTGATTATTCGAAAATTTTGGGCCGCCCAAAAACGTTCCATGCGGGCTCAGTCATAATACCGCCATTCGCTTTATCGACGTAGATGCGTTCATCAATAGTACGCTTTTTCACCACGCCTCCAAAAACGCAAACGGATTCATAAATGTATCCGCGTCTGCCTACGATCCCCATGTGCACGATACGGTCGTCTTCGTCTTGATAAAAAACGAGATCGCCGGGACGAAGATCATCTTTTAATATGGGCATGCAATACAAGTGGTAGGTGATGTATGCTGTGCAATCAATATTTTTGGGATAAAACCCAAGTTCATTGCAGCTCCACCACCAAAGCCCGCTGCAATCCCACGCATAATGGTCGGGAAAACGCCAGTCCGAGGCTTCTCCATCCTTTGCAAATTGCGATAAATACTTAATTTGCTCTTTGGTAAACGCATCGGGCTTTTGCTTTTGCCTGTTTGCAAGGAATTCATCGGTTATTCGATCGCCTTGTCCGCCAATCACATACTGACCGCCCACACACGTATCCAGCAACGTCAGCATGTCGGATATGTCTGCAGGGGGGTCTGGCTCTTCAGCGTACTTTTGATCGTAATACTTCTGCTGCTCATCGTCATAGATCTTCGCCTCATTAATGCTTTGCGCGGAATAGGGCGCGCATGCCGCAATAATAAAACATATCCCAATGATGACGATGACAAGAACCTTCTTTTTCTGATTCATGCGATATCTTGAGAAAAGCAAAAATAATATCATCCATTCTCTTTGTTTGATGGATGTATACGCCGGTTCTTATATAAAAATGATATCTGCGCGGTTACGTTTTAATAATCCGAAAAACACCGTAGGGCGCGGCTTCGCAGACGCGCCGTGTTGATTCCACCGTCTGCGACGGAACGATTTTCCTCAATCGGGGCACAGGCAGAGGTCGTCCATGCCTTAGGGAAGGGTCCGCAGCAACAAAAAACCGGCGCTGCCAAAAAGGCAATGCCGGTTTTCAATGTGCGTTTAAGAATATTACTCGATAACGCTCGTGACAACGCCGGAGCCCACTGTTCTGCCGCCTTCACGGATAGCAAAACGGAGGCCTTCTTCGATAGCGATCGGCGTGATGAGCTTGATCTCCATCGTGATGTTGTCGCCAGGCATAACCATCTCGGTTCCTTCCGGAAGCGCGATGCTGCCCGTCACGTCGGTTGTTCTGAAGTAGAACTGCGGTCTGTAACCATTGAAGAACGGTGTATGACGGCCGCCCTCTTCCTTCTTCAGCACGTAAACCTGGCCGTTGAAGTGGGTGTGGGGCTTGATTGTGCCCTTCTTCGCAAGAACCTGGCCGCGCTCGATCTCGTTTCTCTGCACACCGCGG
This sequence comes from Bacillota bacterium, assembly GCA_023461435.1. Classification (GTDB taxonomy): domain Bacteria; phylum Bacillota; class Clostridia; order Christensenellales; family SZUA-584; genus SZUA-584. The sequence goes on along the minus strand of JAEYLC010000006.1, from coordinate 3,741 downwards.
AGAAGCAGACCCACGTTGTCACCGGCCATCGCCTGGTCAAGAAGCTTTCTGAACATCTCAACGCCTGTGACGACAACGTCTCTTGTCTTCTCGGTCATGCCGACGATTTCGACGGAATCTTGAACCTTGACCGTGCCCCTCTCCACTCTGCCCGTGGCCACTGTGCCGCGGCCGGTGATGGAGAACACGTCTTCAACGGGCATCAGGAACGGCTTGTCAACCGCACGCTCCGGGGTCGGAATGTAGCTGTCAACAGCGTCCATCAGCTCGAAGATGAACTTGCACTCATCAGATTCTCTGGCCTTCTTGCCTTCGATCAGCGCATTCATCGCCTGCAGCGCGCTGCCCTTGACGACCGGAATGTCATCGCCCGGGAATTCGTAGGAAGACAGCAGGTCTCTGACTTCCATTTCAACAAGTTCCAAAAGTTCTTCGTCATCAACCTGATCAACCTTGTTCAGGCAGACAACAATGTAAGGCACGTTAACCTGGCGGGCGAGCAGGATGTGCTCGCGGGTCTGCGGCATCGGGCCGTCAGCAGCCGACACGACGAGGATCGCGCCGTCCATCTGAGCCGCGCCGGTGATCATATTCTTCACATAGTCAGCATGGCCCGGGCAGTCCACATGCGCGTAGTGACGGGCGTCCGTCTCATACTCCACGTGAGCTGTGTTGATCGTGATGCCTCTCTCTTTTTCTTCGGGCGCTTTGTCGATTTCGTCATACTTCATGACGGCCGCATGGCCTTCCTGTGCGAGAGCCATGGTAATTGCCGCTGTTAATGTCGTTTTGCCGTGGTCAACGTGACCGATTGTGCCGATGTTAACATGGGGTTTGTTTCTTTCAAACTTAGCTTTTGCCATTGATTTCTCCTCCTAATCATTCTTGTTTCAATCATATTTGGTTTATAAACGGACCACTCGATTGCCTGTACACGCTGCTTGTCCGTTTCATATCATGTGGAACTAACCTGTAATCTTCTCCGCAATGCTCTTGGGCACTTCGCTGTAGTGCGAAAACTGCATAGAGAATGTGCCGCGGCCCTGTGTCCGGCTCCGAAGGTCGGTCGCGTAGCCAAACATCTCGGAAAGCGGCGTCGCCGCACGGATCACCTGCACACCGTTGCGCAGCTCCGTTCCTTCAATATGGCCTCTTCTCGAATTAAGGTTGCCCATAATATCTCCGAGATAATCATCGGGGACATTGACTTCCACAGCCATAATGGGCTCCAAAAGCACAGGAGAAGCCTTTGCCATTGCTTCCTTAAACGCCATCGATCCCGCGATTTTGAACGCGATTTCAGACGAGTCCACCTCATGGTATGATCCGTCGACGAGCGAGGCCCTGAAGTCCATCACCTCAAAACCGGCCAGTATGCCGTTCTTCGCGGCTTCCTGAATACCGGCATCCACGGCGGGTATGTATTCCTTGGGAACCACACCGCCCACGATTTTATCGACAAACTCATATCCGCTGCCCGGCTCAAGCGGCTCGATCGTGATGACGGCATGGCCGTACTGGCCTCTGCCGCCCGACTGCTTCTTGTAAAGCCCGGTGGCTGTGACAGCCTTGCGGATGGTTTCACGGTAAGAGACCTGCGGTTTACCGACCTTGGCTTCCACCTTATACTCGCGCATCATACGGTCCACGATGATCTCCAAGTGAAGCTCACCCATGCCCGCGATGATCGTCTGTCCGGTCTCCTGATCGGTATAAGTCTTGAAGGTGGGGTCCTCCTCGGCGAGACGCATCAGCGCCATCGTCATCTTGTCCTGACCGGCCTTGGTTTTGGGTTCAATCGCCACCTCGATAACCGGTTCGGGAAACTCCATCTTCTCTAAAATGATCGGGTGCTTGTCATCGCACAGCGTATCGCCCGTGGTGATCGCCTTAAAACCCACGGCCGCCGCGATATCGCCGGCTGTGACCTCTTCGATCTCCTCACGCGAATTGGCGTGCATCTGCAGCAAACGTCCGATTCTTTCGCGTTTGTCCTTCGTCGAGTTGAATACATAGCTGCCCGTTTTGAGTGTGCCGGAATATACCCGCATAAAAGCGAGCTTGCCGACAAACGGATCAGCCATGATCTTGAAGGCCAGCGCCGAGAACGGCGCATCGTCGTCCGCCTTGCGGACTTCATCCTCGTCTTTGGAATTCTTGCCGGTGATCGGCGGAATATCCAGCGGAGACGGCATGAAATCAACAATACAGTCGAGCAGCGGCTGCACGCCCTTATTGCGGTAAGATGACCCGCAAGTGACGGGAACAATGTCAAGATCGATCGTCGCCTCACGAATGGCGGCAACCAATTCATCGCGCTGAATCTCTTCGCCCTCGAAATATTTCTCGAGCAGCTTGTCATTGTGTTCCGCGACGGATTCAATCAGCTTCACGCGGTATTCCTCCGCAAGCTCTTTCATATCGTCGGGAATCGCAACTCTTTCAGACTGGGTACCAAGCTCGTCGATATAAACCAGCGCATCCATATTGATAAGGTCGATCATTCCTTTGAAACTATCTTCCTTGCCAATCGGCAGCTGAATTGGAACGGGGTTGGCTTTGAGCCTTTCCCGCATCATATCGACAACGTTCATGAAATCGGCGCCCATGATGTCCATTTTGTTGACATAGGCAATACGCGGTACATTGTACTTTGTCGCCTGTCTCCAAACGGTTTCGGACTGCGGCTCCACGCCGCCCTTGGCACAGAAAACAGCCACGGCGCCGTCCAGCACGCGCAGCGAGCGTTCCACCTCTACCGTAAAGTCAACGTGGCCGGGTGTGTCAATAATATTGATACGATGGCCGCGCCACTCGGCGGTGGTCGCCGCAGACGTAATGGTGATGCCGCGCTCCTGCTCCTGTTCCATCCAGTCCATCACAGCAGCGCCTTCATGCACTTCGCCAATCTTGTATGTTTTACCGGTATAGAACAGCACACGCTCAGTCGTGGTGGTTTTGCCCGCGTCAATATGCGCCATTATGCCTATATTTCTTGTTTTCTCAAGCGGATATTTTCTGGGCACGGTTTCTCTCCTTTAAGTTCATGCTACCACCTGTAATGCGCAAACGCTCTGTTGGCCTCAGCCATCTTGTGCGTATCCTCGCGCTTCTTCACGCTGCCGCCGGTGCCGTTATAGGCATCCATTATTTCACCGGCCAGTCTTTGTTTCATGGTACGTTCGTTTCTCTTTTTTGTATTGGTCACGAGCCACCGGATACCCAGCGTCTGGCGTCTGTCCGGACGCACTTCGATAGGCACCTGATATGTGGCACCGCCGACTCTTCTTGCCTTCACCTCAAGAACAGGCATGATGTTGTCCATCGCCTTCTCGAAGACTTCAAGAGGTTCAAGGCCTAACTTTTCTTTGATGATATCAAACGCTTCATAGCAGATTTTCTGCGCCGTTCCTTTTTTGCCGTCCAGCATCACCTGATTGATAAGCTTGGTGAGCATGGAAGATCTGTATATCGGATCGGGCAGGACGTCATGCTTAGGAGCGCCTCCGCGTCTTGGCATGTTGAATCCTCCTAAATATTACTTCTTCGGTCTCTTGGCTCCGTACTTGCTGCGAGCCTGTTTCCTGTTGGCCACTCCCGCGCTGTCGAGAGCGCCTCTGACTATATGATATCTCACGCCCGGCAGGTCTTTCACTCTGCCTCCTCTGATAAGCACCACAGAGTGCTCCTGAAGATTGTGGCCGATGCCAGGAATGTACGCCGTACCTTCCATGCCATTGA
>JAEYLC010000005.1 GCA_023461435.1 Bacillota bacterium | reverse complement strand
GTTCACATCAAGGTGCTGGAACGTATGTATCAAAAACGTCTTCGTGGATACGCCGAGTTGGGGTATATGGCAAAGGGAAATCGAGCAGACAATCAAATTGGTATCATCTTCGATACCAAAAGCTTTTACGAGCCGTTTGCTCAGGACATTGGCCATATCGAGCATGAGGCTTTAATCATCAGCCCCTTCATGAGAAAAGCAAGAGTTAATAATATATTATCCTTGCTTTCGGAGCCACTCTCCCGAAACGCAAAAATTACAGTCATGACGAGGCCAGCGGATAACTACAAGTTATCTGATCAGCCGGGAATCGTTATGCTAATTAGTCAGCTTGAAGATGCAGGAATTGAGGTCATAACAAAAAGCGGCATCCATCAAAAATATGCGGTCTTTGACCAGAGGGTGGTTTGGTACGGAAGTATCAATTTTCTTTCGTTTGGGCGAAGCGAAGAGAGTATGATGCGTTTTGAAAATACCGATATTGCCGGAGAACTGCTTGACCTCAGAGATGTATAGGACGTTCAACATTTTTGGGCTTTAGTTAGAAACTTATTAGCAAAATGAAAAATCGAAAGGTTATGAGAATTTATCGGCAGATTTCTATTAACGATATTTCGTCGTATTAAGCTCCTGGCATATATGAAGCCTGATTGCCAGCTAATAAATTGGTGTGAGAAGTGTTTTTCGTTGATTATCTCCCTGTTATGTATGCTGTTATGTGAGTATCTATGATGGTATGGAGTGTTGTCCCTTCCAATTAGGAGAAAACCGTTTCGATTTTTGTACTGTATTATGCCGTGCTTTACAACGCCGTGAAACCCGCTTAAATACTGGGTTTTTAGCAGATCCGTTTGATCTGCGGTATCGCGTGAAATCGCCTGAAATCACCCCGTTTTCCAGCGCCGTATTAGCAGGTTATTAGCTGGAAGGCAAAAAAACGGCTGTCCGACCCACTCTGCTAATAAGGATTTAACACAGGAATTTGAGCACTGAAAAAGGATGCCGTTATGAAATGGCATCCTCGTTTCATATAGTATTGAACTAATTATCCTGTCGCGATGGGTTTCTCTGCAAGCCCGATTTCGCAGCTCACGAAGAGTATCCACATCGATGCTAATGTTGGTCGTAAATTGCAAAAGCATGTCCTGGAGCGTATAGTATCCCCGTATTTGACACGCGAATAGCCCAGCTCATGCAAATTGGGATGATCAGCGACATATGCTGTGCCAGCCATCTCAATGCGGTCCTAGTACTTTTAGTAGATGAACTGTTCCAGTTTGTTGGTACGGGCGGGCTTCAATTCGCACATTCTTTCTGATTTGGCTATAGGTGAGAAACGGCAGAATATGTGGTAAAATATATAATTAAGGGGTCCTTTGCTTTTCTAATCTAAGGTAAGGCTTGCTTAAGAGCCATCAGAGCGCCTGAAGAAGTATTAGGAATAATAAGGTTGACTTTTCTACTCATTATTGGTTTAATTAGTACACCGATAATTTCGGAGGAAGTATACTAATGAGTCTAGAATTCTTTTCAAATGACCGCTATAGAGTTCTGCAATGCATGGTCGAGAGGCAGATAGACGTAAAAGGAAAAAATATCGTGCCGCTTTCACAGCAAGACATTGCGGACGTTGTGCAGTTTAGCAAGAAAAAGGTCAACACAATTATTGGAGAATTAAAGGAAAACGGTTACGTACAACAGCAAAGTTCTACGAGAGGGAAATATTTGCTGACTAATAAGGCTGTCCAAGCCGTAGCTAAAATACAAAAAGAAGAGGCGGATTCCAATGTTTAAAAAGCTCATCATATTTTCCTTCTTTTCAGGAAGTGGATTTCTTGATTTAGGCTTCGAAAAAGCTGAGTTTGATATAGATTTTGTAAATGAATACTCTAACGCTTTTATAACGGCATATTCTTACTCCAGGGAAAAAATGAATCTGCGTACGCCCAAATACGGATATCACAACACTGATATAAATGTTTATTTTAATGGATGCAAGAGCGAATTAGAAAATTATATTTTAGATGCAAGAAACAATGGTAATCTTATAGGGTTTATTGGTGGCCCTCCCTGCCCCGACTTTTCTATCGGAGGCAAAAACCGTGGGAAAGATGGCGAAAACGGAAAACTCTCGTCTATCTATATTAGTTTGATAAAAGAGATGAAACCCGATTTTTTCCTTTTTGAAAATGTCAAAGGGTTATGGCGTACAACTCGTCACCGTGCCTTTTATGAAGAACTAAAAAAACAACTTCATAATGCTAAATATTGCACCGCTGAACGGTTAACAAATGCCATAGAGTTCGGTGTTCCTCAAGACAGAGATAGAATTCTGCTTTTTGGAGTTTCGAAAGCGTTACTCAAAAAAGAGTATTATAAAGGTTCGAACCTGATTGATTTTCCTTGGAATGCTCATACAAGATATACAATAGAGCAAGTAAAAGCCATCGAATGGCCTACAGTTAATGCTTTTACAGAAGACTCTGTACAGGAAATACCCGAAAAGATTATTAAAGATTTAACTATTCAGCATTGGTTTGAGCGGAACAATGTTGACGGTCATCCAAATGCAAAGGCATATTTTAAACCTCGTGATGGACTGCTAAAAATGCAAACTATTGATGAGGGGGATGTAAGCAAAAAATCATATAAAAGACTACACCGCTGGCGGTATTCACCTACCGCAGCCTATGGTAATAATGAAGTTCATCTTCATCCATACAAAGCAAGACGCATTTCAGCGTCTGAGGCATTAGCAATCCAATCATTACCCGCAGAATTTGAGTTGCCTCAAGAGATGAGCCTTTCAGATATGTTTAAAACCATCGGCAATGGGGTCCCCTATTTATTGTCTAATGGGATAGCCAAGACTATTAAAGAGTATCTGGAGGTAGCAATATGCAAAGAATAACTGGCTATAACCTCGTCGCTGCAATTAACCAGCTACCGAAAAACCAGGATTATAACTATATCAATCCTTCAACTAAAGGATTAATTAGGATTGTGGATGTCTCTTTCCCCGAAGGCCCCATCACGATAAGACGTTGGACGCCTGCAAAAGGGCAGTCTTTTGATACTGTAAAAAATGAGACCATCTCTGCTGAAATGATATGGCGCGTCGCTAATGCCTTCTTTGAAGGACAACCCATCAATATTGACCGCGTTCTTGCTGGGAGTTATAATACCCGATCAGTTTTAGAGACACTAATAGCACATACCCCGCAATTCTATTATTGCTATCCAGGAAGAATTTTCGACATTGCTGGGCATACAACAGTAGAACATGGTCATAAACACCTTTTGTGGCAACCGTCGGAACCTCATACTAATGGGGTGCTTGTCCAGCGTGAAACAAGTGTAGCAATATCTGAAATACCTACAAGTGCCGCTGTATATGATGCGTTAGCGCTTCCAGACACTATAGATTTGCAAGGGATGGATATTGAGGTGGCCCGGCGCCATACTCAAATACAGATAGCGCTATATTTAATCGGACTTCAGTTAGGGTATAGAACCTGGATAGCGCAAAATGACAAAGGTATTGTTTATCAGGATAAGCCTTTGATCGAACAAGAAGGCATTGTAAAAACACTTCAAAATGAGCAGTTAGTCGCCCCATTTGATGGTGCAGTGAATGCCGGCCTATTCATTGACAATATCTGGTTTAAAAATGGAAGGTTAATGCCCGCCGTTATGGAAGTGGAACATACCACTGGTGTTACGAGTGGGCTAACCCGCATGCTTAATTTCTATTATAAAATTCCACCAATAAAAACCCGCTATGTTATAGTAGCACCGGATGAAGACCGGGATCGTGTTGTTTCTGAAGCAAATAGACCTATGTTTAGAGAGCTTGATGCAAAATATTTCCCGTACTCTGCGGTAGAAGAACTGTTTGTGATTTGCCAGAGAAGAAAGCTTCGTGGAATCACTGAGGAATTCTTAGACTGTTATATGGAACCTATGGTGGTATAAGGAGATATGCATATGCCTTTTACTTTGGATGAATTAAGAAGTGATATAGTTGCGCTTGATATTTATGAAGTCTACCAAAAGTATATTATAAGCGAGGACAATTGGTACTTTGAGAACATTTTGTCTTCTAAAATTGGAAATACTGCCGAAATAAAAGAATCTTTTAATGCAATTATAAGCACGACATTCCACGTGAACCCAGAAAATATAGTCATGGTTGGCAGTGGAAAAACAGGCTACAGTTTAACCCCGACCGCTAAAGATATGGAGCCAAAATTGTTTAAATCTTTTTGCGCTGATGGAAAAGAGAGAAAATCTTCTGATATAGATATTGCTATTATTTCAGAACCTTTATTTTATCATTTTTGGTTGCTACTTAGGAAATCGTTTCAAACTCGCTACATTGCATTATATAATCATATTCCGGGCGCAATATATCGAGGCTACATTAACGAAACAAATCTTGAAAGAATTGCTGGATGCCGAAAAGATTGGTCCAATATATCTGGTTCCTCTAAAAAAGAACTGCATTCAGATTTGTTTATTGATCATGATATTAAATATCGAATATACAGAAACTGGTTCGATTTTGAAGACTATCACTTAGGAGCATTAAAAAAAATCAAACGGGAGGTATCATATGGCAGTGCTATTTCATAGAAATACTAAGACAGTTAAGGAAATATATGATGATTTTCAAAATGGACGCCTAATCGTTGATCCATCTTATCAAAGAAGAAAAGTTTGGATGGAGCAAGATAAGGTTCGGCTTATTGAAACAATACTTATGGATCTGATAATTCCAGAAGTCTTTTTTTGGCCGGCAATGCTTGATGCTGAAACTGGTGACACTGTAACACACATTGTGGATGGCCAACAAAGATTAACGTCAATAGTTGAATTTATAACAGGAGAATCAGAAAACTTTCGTCAATTAGCAAGTAAGCACTTAATCGATGATAGGATAAGACAATCCTGCGCAAATTTGTCTTTTGAGGAATTGGGAACTGAGTATAAAAAGAAAATTTGGTCGTATAACATATCAGTTGTAAACATTGATCAGTCATTTACAAAACAAGATATTACACAAATGTTTTTCAGACTAAATTTAACTAATTACAACCTTAATCCTCAAGAAAAGCGAAACAGCAAAGAAAGTAAGTTTGGAGAAGTTGCAGAAGCTTTATCAACTTTGGATTTCTGGAAAAAATGCAAAGTATTTAGCTCAGCTGATGCACGTCGAATGAGAGATGTTGAATACTGTTGTTCTATATATATTCTTGCTATCGAGGGCATTATAGACCAAACTAGCGGAAAAAAAATAAATGACTATTACGAAGATTATACCGACTCGTTTGATGACAACGGATATATAACCCAGAAGATTCAAGACGCAATGGATATAATACTAAGTCTTTGTGATAAGACCACTTTTTCTTTTGTCTCTAAAAAGGTACAAATGTATACGTTATTTTGTTTTGCTTTTAAACTGCTCGATGACGGAATAGATTTTTCAGAGGAAGTATTTGAGAGATTTAAACTATTTGTGTCTGCATATAACCTATTCCGCAATGAATATGATATTGATTTCCTAAACGAAGAACTAAGAAATGTTAACGAAGGGATAAGAAGATATAAGTTAGCATCTCAAGAGGGGCTAAACAAAATTGGGAATAGAATGATAAGGTTCCAGACTTTATACGACTTTTGTATAACCGGGGAACCTGACGTAAAAGATCACTTCATAAAACTAGCGGAATTATATAACAAGCAAAAAGGCTCATCACTAAAGTATGAACCTTTCGATCAAGAAGATATAATGGACACCAGTGAAATGGATCAAGAGTAATCGAGGGTTGATATGCCAGATACCGTATCAAAGAAGCGGCGGAGTGAAATCATGTCGCATATTAAAAGCAAAAATACAAATATTGAGGTGCTCGTCAGAAAAAAACTATATTCTTTAGGTTATCGATATAGAGTAAACTACAAGCGGTTGCCCGGTAAGCCAGATATTGTTTTTACAAAAAAGAAAATAGCTATTTTTATTCACGGTTGTTTTTGGCACGGGCACGAAATAGGGTGCCGTTATTCCCATAGATCACAATCCCGTCAAGAGTATTGGGATAATAAGATATCAAAAACTAAACAACGTGACATAGAGCATTCAAAAGTCTTATCTGATAGTGGATGGACTGTCATTGTAATTTGGGAATGTGAGATTAATTTGGAATTTGAGGAGTGTATTAATAAATTGATATCTATGCTTGGTTCACCCAATAGCTACTCCCAAAGCATTTAAACAAGCAAATAAAAATAATGAATCATAATCCGTAGTTTCAACAAGAAAGGAGTATGAAATAATTGATCATACAAAATAAACAACTATCTATTGTAGCGTACTACCTTTCAAAATATGATATGGATGCTGTGTATGCTTTAGGATATAGCACTAGGACCGAAGCAATTAATAATTTATCGCATATTTTAGGTAATGGAAATAACTATCTAAAATTACGGCGCGATGAATTTGATGTTCTAACAGGTAGTTCTAGGAAAGGGTATCATAATAGAGCTCCTGTGCCGTCAGTATTAAGATTTCATGAATTATTAAAAAGCATTGACTTTAACAATTTCACCGAGATAATACTTCAGCTTATATCAAACCATGAAAAACCTCTGCAACGTAAAGATACTATTCACGAAATTAAAAATTTCTCCGAGACAGATGTGGAAGCATGGATAAATGCCAAAGACGTTACTTCTAAGCAAATTAGAAGTATTGGTGAAACCTTAGTCAGAGTTTATAACAAAGAAATAATCAGTAATTTGAAAAAACTTTACCAGTACAAATGTCAAATCTGCGAATATTCATTTATACAATTTGGCGTAGATATATCCGAAGCACACCACATTGTTCCATTTTCGATATCTGAGAACAATAATGCTGATAACATTATAATTTTATGCCCCAATCATCATAGGCTTCTACATAAAGCGTCTTTTTCATTTGATAGAGAAAATGAGATTTTTATTTTGTCGGAAGATTTTTCATTACCTATAAAATTGAATTTGCACCTGTGATATTAAAAATACCGTTGCCCGCATGTGTCATGAAGGGAAGCGTGTGATAATTATATTTGGGAGGAAAGGAGCCATTGGGATGGAGCGTAATTATATCAGCAGTGTGCGGCTGAGTTCGCCGCTGGACGAAGGCTCCTACCTTCACGATCTGCCGGTGGTGCACCATCTGGCATAGATGGAAGCGCTGACCTTTTCACAGCCGGTTACCTTTTTGGTGGGTAAAAACGGCACGGGAAAGTCCACCCTGCTGGAGGCGATCGCGGTGGCATATGGCTTCAATGCCGAGGGCGGCACCTGCAATTTCAGCTTTTCCACCAGCGCCACCCACTCAGATTGTACCGGCATCTGACCCTTTCGCGTAGTGCCTATCCCAAGGACGGCTTCTTTCTGCGGGCCGAAAGCTTTTACAACGCGGCCAGCTATATCGACGAGGCCTACGAAGGGGAGTTCAGAGCGCTGCTTGGCATAAGCTATGGAACGCGCTCTCTCCATGCGCAGTCCCACGGAAAGAGTTTCCTTGCATTGGTGGGAAACCGTTTCGGCGGCAATGGAATCTACCTGCTGGACGAGCCGGAATCGGCCCTCTCGCCAAGTCGGCTGATGACATTGCTGGCGCATATCCATGCTTTGGTACAAAAACATTCTCAGTTTATCATTGCCACGCATTCACCCATACTGATGGCCTGTTCCGGTGCGGAGATATACCAGCTGTCGGAGGAGGGTATCCGCTCGGTGAATTATCGGGATACCGAACATTACCAACTCACCCGCCGCTTTCTTGAGAACCCGGAGAAGATGCTGCATTATTTATTGAAAATATCCATGGCTGGACGAATACCTGCTTGCAAAACCCGGCGCGACGAAGGATTACAAGGTGGAATGGGGCTGGCACCGTTACATAGTGGGTGGCAAAATGTTTGCCGCCATCCTGCACCCTTCAGAAAAATACGATCCCGCCTATGCGGAAAAAGACTTCATCAATCTCAAGTGCAATCCCCTGCTGGTCGAACTGCTGAGGGGAGAACACCCCGAGGTTATGCCCGGTTTTTACAGCGATCAGCGAACCTGGAACTCGGTGGACCTGGGTGGCGATTTGCCGGAGGAGCAACTCAAGTTTATGATCGATGACAGCTACCGTCTGGTGTTTGAGAAGCTGGCCAAAAGGATGCACAAAGAAATCATGGACGGAGGGAAAAGGCATGATGCGTGACCCGGAAAAGACTGTCGGAAATTTGATTGATAAAGCGGCAAACGCCTTTATCAGCTATGTGGACGGCGACGGATTCCCTGTTTCCAAAGCGATGCTTGCACCCCGCGAGCGGGAAGGGATTAAAACCTTTTATTTCTCCACCAATACCTCGTCCAATAAGGTGAACTATCTTCGCGACAATTCCAAATGCAGCATCTATTTTATGGATAAGCGGTTCTTTCGCGGGGCAAGCCTGTCCGGCACGGCGGAGGTGCTGGAGGATGTCGAAAGCAAAAAGCGCATCTGGAAGACCGCGACACGATATATTACAAGGGCGGCGTTACAGACCCGGATTACTGCGTGCTGCGCCTGACCATTACAAAGGGACGATATTACAGCAACTTCAAGTCGGAAGATTTCGAGGTGTAGGAAAACAAAATCCGTCTTGACACTCCCGTTAGGGGATGTAACTGAGCTTGCATGAGATCATCATATGTGTTTGTAACGAGTGCGGTCTGATTTTAGATGGCACTGAACGCGTCGATGCCCTCAAACAGAAACTGTATCCTGTCTACCATTTTTTCGTAAAACCAATTAATCGGATTTGAAAATGATTAGTTCAAAAAGCTTATTTGATCAAAGGTATAATATCTCTTGCCGGCACATTTTTGGAAGTGCCGGCAATTTTATTTTAGGAGAGATATTATGGTGTAAATTGTAAAAAGCAACAAAACCTATGCGGTAGTCTACGGCTACTAAGACCTGGGAGGTAATTACAAACGAAAATGGAAAACGTATCGAACTGAGGAGACGGCTCGGAGCAGGACACAGGAAAGACATACCATGCTCATAGACAACTAACCATTTTTCTTATATGGATTTATCGCCCATTTATAAGATATGAAAAGGTCTGTTATGTAAACTGCAAACAGGCCTTTTTAATTGAAACTTCGGCCAATCTATCGGTTTTCTTTGGACTGCTATCGTAATCTGCCTAATTTGGCGCAACGGAGAAGTACGTATTCGAACCCTTGTGCCCTCTTCTCAGGCCACCGCATTTCGAGTGCGGCGTCCTGGGGTATTGCGTAAAAAGTGCGCTTTTAAATAATAAAAATCAACGTTAATAGATAGAGGTATTAAGATGATCGCAGGCCATTTGAGAAACAAAAGAGGGTATTGGCATATTGTTTTAAATCTGAAAACAGAAGACGGAAAACGAAAACAAAAATGGATTTCCACCGGAATGCGAGTAACAGGCAATAAGAAACGTGCCGAAGAATTTCTATACGAAAAGCGTTTGGAGTATACTAGATTGCAGGATGCAAGGGGAAAATCAAAAGGCCTTTTCTTTGCTACATACATGCTTCTTTGGTTGAAAGGCCAAAAAGAAAAATTATCTCAAACGTCATACAGTAGCAACGCTTATATCATTAAGAATGGAATCGTCCCATTCTTTCAAGACCAGATGATACCCATCACAGAATTAAAAGTGTTTCATGTTGAGTCATACTATCAATCGCTTCTGGACCGCGGACTTTCTCCCAATACAGTTATAAGACATCATGCCATTGTTCATAAGGCGCTACGGGAAGCATACAGAACGGAATTAATAGCTGTTAGCATTGCCGATCGAATAGAGGCGCCCAAACGAGAGGTTTATGTGACCGTTCCCTATAATGCGCATGAGTGTAATTGCCTTCTTGAAAAAATCCGCAGTAATAAACTGGAGCTGGTTGTGACAATAGCACTGTTTACGGGTCTTCGGAGAAGTGAGATTCTCGGCTTAAAGTGGAAAGCCATTGACTTTGAAAACAATACACTTCATGTTATGCATTCGGTGCACCGTTTTGTGGAAGATGGGAAATATCGTATATCTGGTCAGGATAGGCTAAAACGCAATGCCAGTTTTCGAACACTCCCGTTAGTAGGACCGTTGAGACATTACCTAAAATCAATCGCAGAGAGAAGATATCCTAATAGTGCCCCAAATTCAGAGGAATATCTCTGTTTGGATGAGAAAGGAGACCTGATTAAACCGAATTATATAAGTAAAGCTTTCCGTATATTTTTGGAGAAACATGAATTACGGCATATCCGGTTTCATGATTTACGGCATAGCTGTGCAAACCTGCTGATTACAGCAAGGGTTCCATTAATTGAGGTGCAGCAATGGATGGGCCACAGTAGTCTATCAACTACAGCTGATATGTATTCACATCTTACCTTTGATATTAAATTGCGAAGTGCAGAGGTGCTCAGTAAACAGTTGAGTTTATCAGATGAAAGGAAATTATGAATATGAGAAATGATAGTATGCATAAACAACCGTTTAATATACGCGGTGAGATGATGCAGGGTATTTTTGAAGCGAACGATCTATTGGAAATGGCTGAGTGTTTGGATCTCTTCTCAACTTATATTGATTCCAGTAAAGATGGACAAGCTATTTTGGAAATGGAAAAACTGCTCTCTTCCTATCAGGATGCTTTGTCCATGTTAGATGCGAAATTACCATATCTGATAACTGAAAAAGAACTTACAATAGCGCAATACCTATTTAACGCCTGGCCAACGAGCGGGAATACTGATAAAAGATTGGATGATATATTAGAGATAGTGGAAAAAGTTCAGAATATGATCACCCCGCCTCAGGGAGAGCGATTGGGTGAAAGAGAAATCTGTTATTGGATGGATCAGCTTGAAAGCAGGTTTAAGTATTGTACTAAGCTCTTTGCCCGGGATAAATTAAGGATTTCCCTGGTGGACAACTCTATTGTAAACCAAAACAGCATTTATACAGGAAAAGAAGTACGGGAAAACATAATCCACCATACCATTTTTCTCACGCATCAAGTCCCTGGGATGGACTTTCCACAGGAACATACTTTTCTACATGAGCTTGGACATGTTCTGCATACTGCGGTTACCCGACAACAAGCGCGGCCACCTGCTTCCTTCCGTCAGATCCAAGAAAAGATGTTTACAAAAAGCTTGGATTGGCCTCCTATAAAAATTGCAGAAATATTTGCGGATTGTTTTGGATATATAGCAGCGATAGATACAAAACTTGAAAAGGAAAATCCGTTGGATAAAATGCATCCGGACGATAAAATCTTTCTAGCCGAATATTTCGAAAGTATCTTTGAGGGTATATGAGTTTGCATTAATACGAACTCAATATGTCCCCTCCCGTGTCCTGAAAATTGGCAGGGTATGCGCCGATGACATACAAAACCAAATAATATATAGTAATAGCGTGAAGCGCTATGCATAAAGCCGTTTCGAGTGATGATAAATCGTTCGAAACGGCTTTGTAAATTGAGAATCAAAGCATGCAGTGGTATACTGTGAAAGAGCCATTGCATGTTGTTAATCTGCTGAAAGGAGTATTTATATGAATGGCAATATGCAATGTGGCGGCGTCCCGAACAAAAGGGTCTATAGGGTGGATGAAGTCGCCGAACTCTTGCATGTCAGCAAGGGGTCCGTCTATAGTCTCATCAGGGAAGGGGCGTTTCGTACAGTACGAATCGGAACGGCCATACGCGTATCCAAAAAATCCTTTGACGAGTGGTTGGACAGCCAGAAAACCTTACCGTAAAGGAGAAAACAGTATGGCTTCGATTGTAAAAAGAAACTCAAAATATTCGGTGGTTTATTACGCCGATGTGGACGGAAAAAGAAAGCAAATGTGGGAATCGTTCGATACCCACAAGGAGGCAAGCAAGCGCAGGGCCGAGGTGGAGCACGAAATCGACGATGGCGTCTTTATCTCGCCGAGCAAGCAGACGGTTTCCGCATTTCTGGATGATTTTATATCGCTATATGGCGAGGAAAACTGGAGTCTTTCCACCTATAGCAGCAATGTCGGGATGATCGACAACTACATCAAACCACATATCGGAAATGAGCTTGTACAGAACATCACGCCGAAGTTTGTGGACCAGTACTACAAAAAACTGAGAAAGTCCAAACCGGTCGCGTCGGAACTGCGCCGGTCGAAATCACCTTATGTCGGACCTTCAGTGGTAGACAACGTCCATAAGCTGCTACGGTGTGCGTTCAGGCAGGCGGTGCGCTGGGAGATCATTAAGCGGAATCCGTTCGAGCTGGTTAAGGCGCCGAAGACAACCTACGCGTCAAGGGAGATATGGACGGCTGAAACCATCCGCAAGGCGCTCGACGCATGCACGGACAGCAAGCTGTACATCGCGATGAATCTGGCCTTTGCCTGCTCGCTGCGGGTCGGCGAAATACTGGGGCTGACTTGGGACAACGTGCACATTGACAAGAAGGACATCGCCCGGGACGACGCTTACGTATACGTTGAAAAGGAGCTCCAGAGGGCGTCCGTGAAGGCCATAGAGGTGCTGGATCAAAAGGATGTCATCCGCGTATTCCCGTCGGTGCAGCGCAATCCCAAGACACGGGTGGTGCTCAAGACGCCCAAGACCAGGTCCAGCGTCCGCAAGGTTTGGTTGCCGAAAACCGTGGCCTACATTCTGCGGGAGTACAGGGAAAAGCAGAAGGTGCTAAAGGACCTGCTGCAGGACGAATACGAGGATTATAACCTCGTCGTTGCATTACCCAACGGCAGGCCTTGCGAGGAAAGGCTGATCGCTGAGGCATTCCAGGGACTCAAGGAGAAGGCCGGTCTTCCTAACGTGGTATTCCACTCGCTGCGGCACTCCAGCACGACCTATAAGCTTAAGCTTAACAAAGGCGACCTGAAGGCCACACAGGGCGACACTGGGCACGCGGAGATCGATATGATCACCAAGGTCTATGCGCACATTCTGGACGAGGACAGAAAGCTCAACGCGCAGAAGTTTGAAGCGGCGTTCTATGCCAATCCCGACCTACGTGATGTGAAGCCGCCGCAGGAGCGCGCGCCGTCGCCGGATATCAAAGAGCTGATCGAGCAGCTTCAGCGGTCACCGGAGCTGGCCAGTGCGCTGGCACAGATCATAAAGTAGTGTCCGGACATATTGCTAATGTGTTATTAGCAACTCTGCTAATAATCTTAGCAAAACGCCAAAAATGGTTCCAATCCAGTTAGCCAGAAATGAAATTTTATGCGTTCGTTTGGCGGGATGTAAGAACCATGTCGGCTAGCGGCCAAAAAAAGAAAATGCCGCAAAACCCTTGATTTTACGGCATTTGGCGCGCCTACCGCGACTCGAACGCGGGGCCTTTCGCTTAGGAGGCGAACGCTCTATCCTACTGAGCTATAGGCGCATATGCAAAGTTATTCAGTTTTTTATGCACTCCCGGCGTGAGAACCCCTCACGCTTAGGAGGCGGGCCCTCTATCCTGATGAGGTACGGGAACTCGTTATTCAATTTTGATCCTATAACTCATCGGGTTAGGAGGCGAACGCTCTATCCTACTGAGCTACGGGAACTTATGCAAAGTTTATTCGGTTTTTATGCATCCCAGGCGTCGGAACCCCTCACGCTTAGGAGGCGGGCCCTCTATCCTGATGAGGTACGGGAACTCGTTATTCGATTTTTGCCCCTTAACTCATCGGGTTAGGAGGCGAACGCTCTATCCTACTGAGCTACAGGAACATATACAAGATTTTTGCCCCTTAACTCATCGGGTTAGGAGCATTTCGCTAAAAACGCCACACTGTGGCGTCTTCTTAACGCTTTATGCACTCTATCCCCCAAGTTACCGGAACGCGTTTTTCGGGGTGCGCAATTTGCGCACCTTGTCATTTTACAAATAAACGGTTTAAAAGTCAACGTCAGTTTCGTATTCCCTGAAGCGGCGCCGGAATGCGTCCGCCGCGCTCAATAAGCCGGCTCGAGCCGCCTCTGGCGACATCCATCACCACCACGCTGCCAAGCAGCCCGCCATATTCCACGCACTCGCCCACCTTGCCATAAGGCACAGGGATAATGCGCACGCCCGTCGTTTTGGAATTGATCACGCCGATTGCCGCCTCATCCGCAATGATCGCAGAGATCACCGAATCCGGCGTGTCGCCCGGCACAGCCACCATGTCAAGCCCTACGGAACACACGGCCGTCATCGCCTCAAGCTTTTGGAGCGATAGCTCGCCTTTTTTCACGGCTTCTATCATGCCCTCATCTTCGCTGACCGGGATAAACGCGCCCGAGAGCCCGCCCACATGGGACGACGCCATCACACCGCCTTTTTTTACCGCGTCATTCAGCAGCGCAAGCGCCGCCGTGGTGCCGTGCATGCCACACACATCCACACCAATTTCCTCAAGGATACGCGCCACGCTGTCCCCAATAGCCGGTGTGGGCGCAAGCGACAAATCCACGATGCCAAACGGCACGCCCAGCCGCGAAGACGCCTCCTTGGCCACCAATTGGCCGACGCGCGTCACGCGAAACGCCGTCTTTTTGATCACCTCGGCCACCACGTCAAAGCTCTCGCCCTTCACCTTTTCCAGCGCCGCTTTCACCACGCCCGGCCCGCTGACGCCCACGTTGATCGCGCATTCGGGTTCGCCTGAGCCGCAAAAAGCCCCCGCCATAAACGGGTTATCCTCTATCGCATTCGCAAACACCACGAACTTCGCGCAGCCGATGCCGCCGTCCGCCGCTGTCAGCTCCGCCGTCTGTTTGATCACGCGTCCCATTTTTTTAACGGCATCCATGTTGATGCCGCTGCGCGTGCTGGCCACATTGACAAAAGCGCATACGCGCTGCGTCGCGGCCAGCGCCGACGGCAGCGAATCAATCAGCGCCGTGTCGCTCTTCGTTTCGCCCTTATGCACCAGCGCGCCGAAGCCCCCGATGAAATTGACGCCTGTGTCCGCCGCCGCTTCGTCGAGCGCCTTGGCAAATAACGTATAGTCTTTAAGGCCGCTCGCCGCCGCGATTTCCGAAATGGGCGTGACGGATATGCGCTTGTTCACGATCGGCACGCCAAACTCGCGCGCAATATCGTCGCCTACACGCACCAGGTCTTTCGCTTTTTCAACGATCTTCCTTTTTATATTGTCGCAGCACACGCTCGCGTCCGCGCTTACGCAGTCCCGCAGTGATATGCCCATCGTGATGGTTCTCACGTCGAGGTTTTCGGTGTCGATCATCTTGATGGTATCGAGCACCTCATACTTGGAAATCAATCAGTTATCCTCCGGTTGTAATTATTCGCTATAGTAGTTATAGTCGGTGTAATAAATCCAAAAATCATAGCCCGTGTCAATCTTCCTTGCATACAGCTCAATATGCACATCGTTATCCAGCCACCAAACCGCATTATAGTATGCGTCGCCGGTGTCAATCGATCGCTGCGCCTCGTCATTCGTGTCAAACGTCAGTTCATTATTAGATGTATCATAATAGCCGATGTATACCGGTTCGCCGTAATCGCCGCGCAGACCTTCCGTCAGGCTGTCCACCACAGCCTGATATTCTTCGCCCTGCATGTTGTAGCTGACGCTGCCCAGCTGACTATCGGCGTTGAACCAATAAGTCAGCATCATATCGTATCCGTAAACACCGCTGCCCGTATAGTCGAGCGCATCCGTGTATGCTTGGCTGAGCGGCAGCGTTTCCATCGACTGCACAATCTCCCTCGAGACGCCAAAATTGAACGAACGGAATGTGTCCATTTCGGAGTCGTAATCCTGCTGGCTGGCCAGCTGCGAAGCGCTGATGCCTTCTTTATATGCATCTATTTTATTCAGCTTCTCCTTGATTGCCGACATATCGGCTTGATTATCCGGTATCCCCGCACAGGCGCCGAGAAGCATGGCTGCCAATGAAATCATCAGAATAAGCATTTTCTTTTTCACAGACAAAGGCCTCCTTCTGTATGAGCTATTATAAACCAGAGCGCGACGGCTTGCAAACGCTAAAACAAATTCAAATTATTGCATAATTATTACCATTAATAACATTGTGTGAACCTTAAATTAAATAACCTCTTTGCCTGTTTACACGCGCATTATTGGGCCGATATTATATATGAAATCGATAGGAAAGGAAGGATGGTCATGAAGAAGTTGATCGCTGCGGGCGCCGTTTTGTTGTTTGTGGGTCTTTATTATGTTGTCGGCACGGGCGTGTGACAAAGACAAAATCACGAAAGGAGCGGTATATGCTCAAATTCTAGAGGAGCCTTAAGGAGAAATCTTAAAGGCTTTTTTATTGCCACGAAAAAAGCGGCCGGACAGCCGCCTTCTTAGTATTCTATCTTTATTTGTCTCTATGTTTGACTCTGGGTACTAACATGATTGCCCATAATCCGGCGAGTCCGACCAGCGCATAAATTATTCTGGAGACAATTGCCGCCTGGCCGCCAAAAATCGCGGCAACGAGATCGAACTGGAAGAATCCGATAAGGCCCCAATTGATGGCACCGATTATGACCAGTATCATTGCTAAGATATTCAAGCAAATCAACTCCTTTCGTGCTTATTATCCGCAAAACACTATGGAGTTATCACTTTTGAGTCTTTTTTCTTCCTTCCAATTACTTCTATTTCGAGCGTGTCAAAATCGACGCTTTCCACAAAATCGTCCGGATGAAAAACAGTTCTGGAAAACGCCTTGATTTCCGCATGGTGCTTGGCACAAACGATCGGCTTTGACAAATCCAGAAAATCGCATACGGCGGACAACGCACCAAGGAAATCCTTTTCCTCGAGCGTGATGTCCTTTTGAATTCTGTCTTCAATTTTGATCTTTCCCCAATATCTCAAATGGCCTCACCACAGAGCTTGATAATCGCATTGGCGATGATCTCCGCATTTTTTATCAGGCTGTCGATCTCAATATATTCATCCGGCCCGTGCTCTGTATTGGGCTGCCCGGGAAAGAGCGATCCGAACGTCACGGCGTTTTCAAAAGCGCGCGCGTAGGTAGCGCCGCCGATCGATATGCAGTACGCGTCCTCACCCGTGATCTCGGTATAGGCCTCCTTGAGCGCAATCACAAGAGGGCTGTCTTCACTCACAAAGTGGGCATCGAGCGTATGCTTATAGGTGATTTCAAACAAATCGCCGAAGTGCTTTTGCAGCTTTTCTTCCACAACCTTGCGCTGCACGGATATCGGGTAGCGGATATCGATGCCCGCCTTCAGCTCGCCGCCGGATAAACTCAAGGTCCCTAAGTTAAATGTCAGCTTGCCGGATGCTTCATCCTCAAGGTTCAGCTCCACCGCCTCGCCGTGGTAGTACGTGCCGATCTTTTGAGCCAACGCGTAAACGGCTTCTCCCGTTTTGCCAGGCGACCAGGGAAGCGTCCCCAGATACTGCAGCAACGCCGCCGCCGCATTGATGCCCTGCTCGGGGCGCGAGCCGTGTGAGCTCTTGCCGGCTGCCGTGATCGTGACGAGACCGCCGCCGCTGTCCTGCGCGTTTAAGCTCGCTCCGATGGGGCATTGATAGCTGTCGAGGCTTTTTTGTATCGTCACAAACGGCGCGGCAATCGTGCACGCCGCCTTATTTGGCACCACGTTGATGCGCGTTCCGGCTTCCATGCTCTTGACGCTGAGCGCGCCGCCGTCCTCCAGGCCCTTTACGCTGAGAACCACATGCATCAGGCCCTTTTCGGCATTGATCACCGGGTATTCGCCGTCAGGTGAGAATGCGATATCGGGCAGCGGCTCGTGCTTTTTGTAAAAATCCATATCGGCCCAGCCCGATTCTTCGTCGGCGCCGATGATCAGGCGAACCTTCTTACCCAGCTGCACGCAGTTGTCGCTGAGCGCCTTGATCGCGTAGAGCGCCGCAATGCACGGGCCCTTGTCGTCGATCGCGCCGCGGCCGAATACTTTTCCGTCCTTCTCCACGCCTTCAAACGCCGGAACCGTCCAGCCTTCGCCCTCCGGTACCACGTCGATATGCACGAGAATGCCCAGCATCTCATCGCCATAGCCGTAATCGATATATGCCAAATGCCCGAAAAGATTGACGCAGTCGAGATCCATATCCTCGGCGGTGCTTTGAACGAACATCAGCGCGTCAAATATGCCCTTGCCGTACGGCATATTGGGCTGGCCTTCGCTTTTGACGCTTTCTATTTTAAGGAAGTTCTTAAGAACTCCCACCATCTCCTGCCTGTATGGCTCAAAGGAAAAATCAAGCATGTCTATGAGCCTCCTTCATCTATTAATATGCCCAGTTTATCGTTTTTAGCAAGTATTGATCCAGCAAAACGAGCATGCCCAGCACCGCGACATAAACGGCAAACCCATACAACCGTTTTTTCGAAATCAGCGCCAGCATAAATTTAATTGCAAAATAACCCGATACAGCCGCGCATACCATGCCGACGAGCGTCGGCAGCCATTCCACATGAAGAGACGTGTCCTTGAAAATCTTTGAGCTCTGCAGCACCACTGACCCTATAATAGCCGGGATCGACATAAGGAATGAAAAACTCGCCGCTTTGCGCCGGTCAACGCCGGAGACCAAGCCGCCCGCGATGGTTAACCCCGAGCGGGACACAGCCGGCAGTATTGCCACAGCCTGCGCGACGCCCATTGTAAGCGATATGCCTATGCCAATTTCACGCTTGCTCTTCACATGCTTTGATATCACTTCGGACAGCGCGAGTACACACGCCGTCAATAAAAATTCATACCCAAGATATATGCCCGTAAATGTCTCTTCAAAGAAATCCCCTAAAAACAGCGTGGCCACAATAGCGGGAATCGTCGCAATGATCAGACACAGTGTCATCTTTGAAAAGAAGTTTTTAAATATATCCACAATGCTTTGCCACATCACGATCACAACCGCAACAAGCGTCCCCATGTGCAGCATCGTATCAAAAAACAGCTGCGGTTCGCTGATGCCAAAAACGTTCTGCAGCAGCACCAGATGTCCGCTGCTTGAAATAGGCAGAAATTCCGTTAACCCCTGCACAATGCCCAAAACGATCGCTTCCAGTATACTCATGAGAATTTCCTTTCATATTTTCGCCATGCTATTATATCAGTAAAGATATGTTTTGCATAGGGATGTTATGTAAAACCCACGTTCGCTAACGGAAAACTCTGTGTTTCAGCTGAAAACAAAAAGCAGCTCTTCGCGTCATCTTTTCAGCGGTGTTGACTATCATTATCAACGGGTATAAAATACTTCAATAATCGATTTTTTATACGAAATAGAGGAGAAAGGCATCATGGAACTTAAGGTCATCAGAGCGCAGAGTTTAAAACCAAAGCCGCAAGACGAATCGAATCTCGGCTTCGGCAAAATATTCACGGATCACATGCTCACCATCGAGTATAAGGCGGGCAAGGGCTGGCATGATGCCAAAATCCGCCCGTATGAAAACTTTTCGCTGTCACCGGCATGCAGCGTGCTGCATTACAGCCAGACGATATTCGAGGGCATGAAGGCTTACCGCACCGAAAGCGGCAGCATCAACCTGTTCCGTCCGTGGGATAATTTCAAGCGCATGAACATATCCGGGCAGCGCCTGTGCATGCCCGAGATCGACGAAGCGTTCGCGCTCGAAGCGCTTCAAGAGCTGCTGCGCATCGAGCAGGACTGGGTGCCGCGTTCCGAAGGCACATCGCTTTACATCCGTCCCACCATCATCGCGACGGACCCGTTCCTTGGCGTGCGCGCGGGTGAAGAATACATATTCTATATCATATTGTGCCCCGTCGGCGCTTACTACGCGTCGGGCCTCGCACCCGTGGATATCTACGTGGAAGACGAGTATGTGCGCTCGGTCAAGGGCGGCACGGGCTTTGCGAAAACGGGCGGCAACTATGCGGCGAGCCTCCTGGCGGGCGACATCGCGCACAAAAAGGGATATTCGCAGGTGCTCTGGCTTGATGGCGTTGAGAAAAAATACGTCGAAGAGGTGGGCTCAATGAACATCTTCTTCAAAATTCGCGGCGAGCTTTACACGGCGCCGCTTGGCGGCAGCATACTCGCAGGCATCACGCGCGATTCGATCATGCGGCTTGCGAAAGATGTATACGGCGTCAACGTGCGTGAGGAGCGGATTGCGATCGCGGATATTTTTAAGGAAAACGAAACCGGCGGGCTTGAGGAAGTGTTCGGCACGGGCACGGCCGCCGTGGTCAGCCCCGTGGGCGGCATGACATGGGAAGGCAAGGGCATCAAAATATCGGGCGGCCAAATGGGTGAACTCACATCCAAGCTTTATGACAAGCTGACGGGAATTCAGTACGGCAAAGAGAAGGACAATTTCGGCTGGATCAAGACGCTTTAAGAAAAAACGGCAAAGACCTTTGCGGCAGCGCAAGGGTCTTTTTTTTTGGAAAGCCGACGCTAAGACAATAACCCACAAACTTAACCTTTTCATTGTGAATCCCAATACTAAATTTTCTTGACAGCATTAAATTTCATAACTACAATATAAAATATAAATTTTACTATTGAATTATAAAATTCTATCTTAAAAGGAGCAGTCTATGAAAAGCTCGTTAACAAAACCCGAATGGGCCATGATGTCGGTGCTGTGGGAGCACCCCGAATTGACGATTTCCGGCATCATCGAAGCCATGGGCGATAAGATGGACTGGAAATATAACACCTATGTAACCTATGCCAAGCGGCTATGCGAAAAGGGCTTTGCAGCGTATCGCATTTACGGACGCGATAATTTCTATTATCCGCTGGTAGACAGGGAGCAATGCATACTGGCGGAGAGCGAGAATATCATTGAAAAAGTCAGCGACCGCTCTATGAAAGCGCTGCTGATTCAGATGATAAAAGGCAGCGACCTGTCGCCAAAAGACCTGACGGAGATTAAACAGCTTATCGACGAATTGAACCAAGAAGGTGATGGGGAATGACAGCCATACTGAATACGCTGCTGGAAATCACGATCTACTCGGCGGTTTTGTACGGCGCGATACTGATATTCAGAGGGATATTTCGCAGACACATCTCGGCGGTACTGAATTTCGCGGTCTGGGGTCTGCTGATCATCCGTCTACTTATACCGGTAACCGTAGACAGCGGCTTTTCTCTGGTCGTGATATCATCACCTGCGGCGCCCGCAGCTCAAAACGCGAATATGGACGATGCCGCCCCTGCGGCGCAGACCATCAAATCGGATGACATTGAGCAAACACCATCGCAGGAAACATCAAACAATAGCCAGATTCCAGATAACATAATCGTTGCTGACCGGTCCCCGAAGCAGGCGAGTTCGACAATGGATTGGCAGGCGGCACTCATATGGCTTTGGGCCGCGGGAATTGTTTGCTCGCTTGCCCTTGCAGCGGTAAGTGGAATAGGGCTGAGCCGCCACATTAAGCGCAGCAGCAGGGAAATCCCTGTATATATCCATGACATCATAGAAGAATGCAGAAAGGACTTGCACATTAAGCGCGAACTCAAGGTAACCATGCACGACTGGCTGAATTCCCCGGCGCTGACGGCATCGCCGCGCCCCAGACTGCTTCTTTCAAGCAGCCTGCTGACAATGAATCGTCAGCAAATCGAATTTGGCATCCGGCATGAGCTGACGCATTATAAGCGTAAAGACCATCTGATGATTCTGCTTCTGATTTTCCTACGCTCAATCCATTGGTTCAATCCCATCGTGTGGCTGTCTTTCCCGCAGATACAAACGGATTTGGAGACGCTCTGTGATGCAAGCGTGACCTCAGGTTTGCAGAAAACCGAGCGGGTCAGCTATATCAACGCGATGGTGGAATTCAGCCGCAGCACGCATATGCGGTATGTGCTGGGCATGGGCCAAGGCCGCAAAACGCTCGAAAAGCGGATCAGGGGGATGTTCATGAGAAAGAAAACCAAAGCGCCGGTTCGGATGGCGGCGCTTACGCTCACCTGTGTGATGCTGGCTGCATGTTTCACCACCGCCTGCCAGCCCACGCCCGCGGATGCCGTGGTGGTCGGCAAGGATATGCGGGAGATGCTGGACAAAGCCAAGGCGCCGCATGATTCAAGTATCGGTTTAAGAGAAAGGCTCTCAGTCCCTGACCGGTTTACCGGCAGCGCACAGGACGCGGCAGGCCGGTTCAAGGCCGTGATGGATGCCGATATCGTGATCCCCGATGTCAATGATATCCCGATCGTGCGTGTGGAAACGCAGCCGTTTGACCATGGCACAGTGGAAAAGATAAAAGATTATTTTTTTGATGACGGGCCTTACTACGACCCCGAAGCATTAAGCGAAGAAACCAAAACAGAGCTTATCGATATCCTCGCCAAGCTCAAAGCCAGAAAAACCGAGCTTGAGAACAAGGGCATGAAACCGCTGCATCCTGAACTTGAGAACGGAGAAGAAACAAATGAGGACAGCAGCCCTCAAAGCGATGCTTCTGATGTGACCGCTCAAATGTCGGCATACAATATGCTGGACGTGGTCAACGAAAGCATAAGAGTTTTAGAAGATAAATTGCCTAATGCCTTGGAACAAAGACATCTGGTTGAGGTATCGGACGGCTGGCAGATTGGCGATCCGTCCCATGAACGCATGTATTTTGCGCAGCTGAACCCGGAGGGCGGTATGCGAACGTTGAACGTGTACAACGGCAGCCTCTTAGACGAATTATATATTGAAAACCGCCGGGATTACGACCCCAATTATGGATTTTATTTTACGGAGGATGAGTGGAATAGCTTTAATGACCCAGATATGGACGCGGCCAATATCGCTGAGGCTCAAAGCCTTTCCTTCCCATCCATCACGATGGAGCAGGCGCGGCAGACGGCGGATGATTTTCTTAAGCAGGCCGGCATAGAGGGGTGCGTCTGCGAGCGCAACGAAAAGGTGATCGGTGGCTCCGGTCAAACGTGGGGGGATGCTGTGCGGCGCGGCAACCTTCTCAAAGGCTACCGGCTGCAGTATGTTCGTATGGTCAATAACGTGCCCGTCACGTACACTGACGCCGAAAGCGCGTGGGGTGATCGGAATGATCAAAGCTTCTTCTTTTGGAATTACGAAAGGATCACTTTCATCATCGATGACCGCGGCATTGCTGAGCTTCAATGGAAGGCTCCGTATAAAATGCTCGACACTGTGGTGGACAGCGCGGCGATGCTGCCGTTTTCCGATATTGCAGCCATTTTCAAGGACAAAATCGTGACCACCAATGCTTGCAATGTTGGCGAAGACCGCAATATGACCTTCACCGAGGTGCGGCTCGGGCTCATGCGCGTAACCGAGCAAAACAGCACCAAACAAGGCCTGTTGATTCCCGTCTGGGATTTCTTCGGAACGTATACGGAGTCCGTCAATCGGGACGGAGAAAATTATACGACGGAAATACAAATTCCAACGAGAAGCTATCTGACCATCAATGCGATCGACGGCGCGGTGATCGACCGGCAGCAGGGGTATTAGCACCGTGTCGTCGGACGCTTAATCGGCGCATGACTGTATCAAAAGACCTTTGCGTTGCCGCAAAGGTCTTAAAAAATTACAAGAATCCGGAAAACCGGGCATGTCAAGCCCATTAAGCTTCCATCCACATCATCTATTCGATCAATAGATGCTCATTTCTTAAAGCAAACATTCTCCATGCCTAACAGACTATGATCGCTGACAGACCCATCCAGATTTTTTAATATAATATCGCCGGTCAGGAGCAGATTGTTTCCCTCAAATACTCCGGTCATATCGACAGATGTGAAATCCGATGAGTTGGTAAAATGGTATTGGTCATCTTCGTTCTTTTCATAGGTGCCGGAAAACATATTGGAGCCCCAATGGACGGCAAAGTGGCTGTCGTCCTTAACTTCTATGCTGTAAGCATCGTCGCTTTCGAGCACATAAACTCCGGCTTTCCCTCCACATGCACATAGGAACAGGGCGATAAAAATCAATCCGGTCAGAAAAAGCGCTGTCTTCTTGAACATCACATATCCTCCTGTTATACTGATTCATTTGGCGCAATTGGCCTTGACGCATTTTTACAATATACGATCCGAAACAACTTTGGGTGTGCGCGTTGCACACAATATCTCGCATTTCAATACGCCTGAATCATCTATAACCTGAGTTGATGCATTTATGATACGGTGATCGACCGGCAGCAGGGGTATTAGCCTCCTGATGTCCAGCAAACTTGCCGTTCACGGCAAATAATCAGACTCTTATTTTACGCCAGACAGCCGGAGACATCAGCACCAGTATAGGGTAAACCTCGAGCCTGCCAATCAGCATATCCACTGACAAAATGATCTTGCTGAAAACCGAGAAGGAGCCGTAGTTGCCCACGGGCGACACAATACCCAGCCCGGGGCCAATGTTGTTGACGCATGCGGCAACCGCGGAAACCGAGGTGTCTAAATCGTACCCGTCAACCGACACGCAAAGTATGGACGCGGCGGTGATGCCCAGAAACGCCACAATAAAAACACTTGTCCCGCGTATCACATCCTCGCGGACGGGCATATTATCAAGCTTGATAAGCTTGACTGCCTGCGGATGCAGTATTTTCAAGGCTTCGCGTTTGAGTGTTTTAAACATGATGATCAACCGGGACACCTTGATGCCTCCGCCGGTGGAGCCCGCGCATGCCCCCACGAACATCAGCAGCAGCAGCAAAAACCTGCTGAAGGTGGGCCACAGGTCATAATTCGCGGTGGCGTAGCCTGTCGTCGTGATAATTGACGCCACCTGAAACGACGAATAACGCAGGCTTTCAAAAAAGTTTTGGTAAACCGTTCCGGTGATATTCACAGCAATGATGAGCATTGAAAAAACCACGATGCCGAGATAAACACGCATCTCCTCATGCTTGAAGAAGCTTTTGAATTTTCCCGCCAGCAAAAGAAAAAACGCGCTGAAGTTTATGCCGAACAAAACCATGAACACCGAGATCACCACATCGATATACACGCTGCCATAGGCGGCAATGGATGCATTTTTTATCGAGAAGCCGCCCGTGCCGGCCGTACCGAACGTATGAACAATGCTGTCGAAAAGCGGCATGCCGCCCAAAAGCAACAGAACGATTTCCAGCAGCGTCATGCCGATGTATATGCAGTAAAGTATCATGGCGGTCTGTCGCGCCTTGGGAACCAACTTCTCCGTGGTAGGGCCGGGGCTTTCCGCGCGCATCATATGCAGCGGATCAGCTCCCGAAAGAGGCAGTATCGCCATCACAAACATCAGCACCCCCATTCCGCCGATCCAATGGGTGAAGCTGCGCCAGAAAAGCAAGCTTTTATCGAGTATCTCCACATCGGACAATATGCTTGCGCCGGTGGTGGTAAAGCCGGATATCGATTCAAACAGGCAGTCGATCGGCGACGAGATCGTCCCGGTGATGAAAAATGGAAGCGCCCCGAAAAACGAAATGATGACCCACGATAACGAAACCGTCACCACACCTTCCTTGGCGTAAAAAGACCTCCTTGCGGGCTTCTTAAACGTTAATAAGGAGCTGACCGCCAGCATACCCAGTATAATTGCGGCAAATACGAGCGCTGAATTGCGTTCACCATATATAAAAGCCACAATCAACGACAATGTCATAAAAATAGCTTCAAACCGGATCACATAACCGCAAAGGTGTTTGATCATTCCAAAATTCATAAGGCTTGTCCTTTTTTATAAGAAAATCTCATTGAGGTCTTCAAGCTGCTTCATCGTCGTCGCAATGATCACTCGGTCATGCACATTGATCGAATCGCTTCCTTTGGGAATAATCACGTCATTATCACGCACGATGGTTGTAATAAGAATATCCCTTTTTAGCGGAAGCTGTGACAAAGGCACGCCAAGGTGCAGTGTTGATGGCATCGCCTCAAATTCTATGATTTCAGCAGATTTCCCCAAAATGCGGTAAAGCGTTTTGATGTCGCTTCCGTTTTTCTTCTGCATTCCCCTTACATAGCGGACAATGTGATTCGCAGCCATGTATTTTGGGCTGATGACCCTGTCGATACCGGCTTTTTGAATCACATCGGCATATTCAAGCCTGTTGATTTTTGTGATGACTTTTGAGACGCCTTTGTATACCGCATACATCGACATGATGAGGTTCTCCTCATCCATATCCGTCAATGCGACAAAAGCATCGATATTTTCTATATCTTCCGAGTCCAGCAGCTCTTTTTCCGTACCGTCACCGTTTATCACAAGCGCCTCAGGAATGGCTTCACACAGCCGTTCGCATTTGTCTTTGTTTTTTTCAATGATTTTTAAATGAATGCCGTAATCGATGAGTATATGGCTCAAATATTGGGTGATCAGACCGCCGCCCACCAGCATCACCGATTTCACTTTCTTGTCGCGGTGACCAAGGGACTTGATGAATTTGCGTATGCTCTCATGCTCACCCGTGATAAAGATATGATCGCCGACCTCCATAACAAAGTCGCCTTTGGGTATCACAATTTCATTTCCGCGCTGTATCGAGCAAATCAGCACATCGGGCGAGAAGTCCGTATGAATTTTTGAAACAGATTGGCCGGCTAATAAATAATCAGGCTGAACCTTATACTCCACCATATAAACCCGGTCGTCGGCAAAAACACCAATATGGATGGCAGACGGAAAACTGATCAAATGAGAAGTTTCCATTGCCGCTGTAAGCTCAGGGTTCACGGCCATGCTGAGCCCCATTTCATCTTTCATCATGCTCAGCTGATTGCTGTACTCCGGGTTTCTTATTCTTGCTATGGTGTTGGAGACTCCGAGCTTCTTTGCCAGCAAGCAGCACAGCATATTTAATTCATCCGTCGATGTCGCGGCAATCAGCAGGTCTGCTTCTTTGGCCCCCGCCTTTTCCAGCACGGAAACGCTCGCTCCATTACCGATGATCGTAATCACATCAAGAGCATTTTGTGTTTTTTGAAGAACTTCTTTTCTGTTGTCGATGATTGTGATGTCATGCCCTTCTTTAGACAGATATTCAGAGAGAGTGAACCCAACCTTGCCGTCACCCACAATAATAATATTCATCGATAAGAACCCTCCCCATACTCATCTGAAGCACCGCTTTTTAATGGCATTATACCAGACACCGCAAACTCCAACTAGTCGGTTTATTATACACTTTAAATAATAAAAGGATGGGGCATGATTTATATAAACGACATCTGCTGATTTTCGTACCCTTTTCTCGTCAGCCTCACAATATCATCCATTTTGTATATCAGGCCGTACTTGCCGCATTCGTCTGTAAACGCGGCGTGCAGCGCCGCGCTGTTTGGGGAAAAGCACTCATAGCTGTCGCCGAACGTAAGCACATATTTGTCCTTCGCGCCCGGAAACAGCGCGTCGAGCCGGTCATAAAAATAGGCGCGTTGGTTTTGCCTCAGCGTCACGCCAAAACCACCATTCTCGCCGTGATACACCCATTTCGCGCCCGCCTGTGCCGCCCTGCGCACAATGTCCCTGATGTTTTGTTCGCCGTCGTTGATATATGGCAGCGTGGGCATCAGCAGCACGCCGCAGAGAAGCCCTGCTTCGCTTAAGCGCTGTATCGCCTCAAAGCGCACGCTTGCGGGGTTCACATACCGCTCGATTCTGGCGCAGAGGCTGTCATCCGCCGTCGTCACCGTCACATTCACAAAAACAGGCGAATGAGCTTTGATCTGCAATAATAGCTCGGCATCCCGGCACACAAGTTCGGATTTTGTGAGTATAGCCACGCCGAAGCGATACCGGTGGATCAGCTCGAGCGCGCCATACGTGAGGCGTTCCTCCCGCTCGTGCGGGTTATACGGGTCGCTCATCGCGCCCGTCATTATGACGCCCGTCTTTTTCTTCGCTTCGAGATCGCGCCGTATGATATAAAGCGCGTTTTCCTTCGCGCGCACGGTGTCGAAATTCTCCACGCGGTAACAGTCGCTACGGCTGTCGCAGTAAATGCAGCCGTGGCAGCAGCCTTTGTAGATATTCATGTTGTAGTTCGCGCCGAACCAGCCGTGGCCGCTGTAGCCCGAAATGATCGTCTTTGCGGGGATCTGCGGGATACTCACGTTTTTTCCTCCGCCTTGTGCCGGATTTCAAACCGGCAGCAGGGCGCTCCGGCTAAAATCGATTCGACCAATGTAACTTCGGCCCGTCCCTCGCCCCATACGCTTTCAAGGTCATACTTAAGGCTGCCTCGCGAGCATTCGCAATGATACGGCGGACTGACAAAGCCTGATTTTACAAGATCGCACGCGCAAAATCTGTACCTGATTTCATGAAGCCGGTTCTTCTTCTGGGTTTCGGTCTCCATCTCGGCAAACGTTTTTTTGAGCACCGCAAAAAATTCCTCGTCATCAGTATAAACCTGCCTCGTATATGAATCCGGGCAGGCTTTTCCGCATTCCTTGTATATTTCGCTTCGGCTTGTTTCGTCGATACGGCTTAGTGAACCTTCATAGCCGCCGAACCAGTATTTCAGAAAAGTGTCCATATCTGCCTCAACAAAAAATAAGCACCGCCCGGATGCTTATTTTCCCATTAACCAAGCGCGTTTAAAAGCGCGCTTTCCACCGCCTTCAAAAACGCTTTGCTCGTCGCGGTCGCGCCGGAGACCGCGTCCACCTGAAGGTTTTGCGCAGCCAGCACTTCGTCGATCATCGTGTCCATCATTTCAGGCTTGGCAAGCATCTGCGGGCTCACGACTTTAATGCGGGTGATCTGATGATCCGTCACCGTCACCTCCACCGTGTTGCCAAACCTTAAAAATCCATAGCTTCCCGTGTACACGCCGTCGCTGACAACCGCGAGATTCACATCGCCGATTTGGGCGCCGAGCGCCGCGTCCTTGCCGCCGATGACAAACACGATAAATGCGATCATCAACACCACCATCACGCCGAGTATGATCAGCAGCACCTTGAAGCCTTTTTTCATGCCTTTTTTGACGGGCCGTCTTGGTTTCCTGGTTTCTCTTGTATCCGGGGCCATTTCCTGTTCCAAATTCATCTGTTCATCCATATCTTTTTCCTTCGTTTCGTCATGATTTGACCGCGGTGATTTCTACCAGATTGCCGTCCGGATCGTAAACGCTTGCTTCGAAGTAGCCGTCGCCCGTGCGGCGCGGCTCTCCCGCAATCTCAAACCCGTCGTTTCTAAGCGTTTGCACCAGAGTCGCCACCGCGTCTTCGCTTTCAAGGCCGAACGCAATATGCGAAAACCCGAGCGCCTGCCGGCCGGGCCCTTCGGGGACCGTGCTCATCTGCATGAGCTCGAGACGGGCGCCCGTTTCGAAAGCAATAAAATAAGATTCAAAAAAGACGCCTTCACCGCGCGGCGATACATATTTTTGATTCGCCGTACCGCCGAAATACCGCACATAGAAATCCTTCATCCGCTCAAGCCGGTTTGTCCAAACCGCCACATGCTCAACCATTCCTGCATTCTCCAAAATAAAAAAGCTGACGGGTCTTAATTCGACACGCTCAGCTCTCTTTCCTTCCCGCTACGGCTCACGGATGTTGTCGATCAGCAGGCCGCCGTCCTTTTGCCGCGTCTCCACGCAGAACTCACGCGCCAGATACAGGTTTTTGCCCGTCGCGTATTTAAGTGCGATGCCGCTTTGGCCACACGCGGGCGATATCGTCTGCGTGAACGAATCGAAATCACCGAAAAATTCCTTCAAGTCCGCGAATGAGAGCCCTTCGGCAAGCGACGGCGTCAGGCAGCCCATCGCGGCGTCGGGCAGCCCGGCTTTCAGCGCTTCCAGCAGCGCAATACAGATTTCATACGGCTCCGCGGCGTGCCGGAGCGGACACGTGAACCACCCAAGCTCCGTGGTGCCCGGTGCAAGGCCGCTGCCGCTCTTTTCCCAGCGCGTTTTCATCTGCCGGAATTCGCCGTTCGTGATCACGACAATGCCGCCCGGTTCCACGGTGGATTCCTCGCAGACTGTGCAAAGATCGAGCACGAAAGACGGCAGGATATGCGCCGCGCAAATGTAATGCTGTCCGTCCGTGGTTTTGCCGGACGCGTAAAGACACGGCATATCGCCGAATTTGACAAACCCCAGCTCCGCGGTTTCCACAAAAAACGGCAGCGGCGACACAAATTTAAGGCGGTTCGTGGCGGCATGCTCCACCACAAAGCTTGAACACGCTTCATTATATATAAAGGCCGTATGCCGCTCACCGCTGATATAAAAATCAAAAGGCGACACCACGCTGGGGTGCAGCTCTGTTTCGTCGTTGCGGTATACCGCCTCAGGATGAAGCGTAAGTTCCACAATGTTGTCCGGCCACATGCAAAGGTCAATAAGCCCGTCGCCCGCGAACACGGCGCCTTTCGATGCTATGGACACGCGCCGCGTGTACGGCAGATAAACGTAATTCGGGTCGTTCTCGAGCGGCAGCATCGTTAAAAAAAACGACGAATTCGCCGCGATCGGCTGTGTCACCGCGCCGCTCCCCGTCTCTCCGGCAGGCGCCTGATTGATGCAGATCAGCGCATGGACCTTTGAGGTGATATAAAGCAATTTTATGGTCTTGTCTTCCATAGCTCCCCCTTTGTACCATATATATATTCAGTTTACGCGGCGCTGATACACAATTCTAACGGCGGCATGCGGTGCATAATTATATACAAAAGGAAAACCGGCATACAAAAGCAGACGAGGGGGGACACGTTTGCTTTTAATTTTTTGTTAAATTACGGAATAAAACGCATGGTATAAGAGAATAATATGCATCAAAATCTATGATAAGGGGTTAGGAACATGGACGTTAACAATGAAACAGGACTGCATAGCTTCGATATCGCTCTGAGAACCGGGTGGAAAGACGAAGAAAAGCTGATGCTATGGGACGAAGTCAAAAAAGCGCAAAAAATCGGGGCGCCGCTCAAACGTGTTTTTGAGACCGTTGCTTTAAAGACCGGGCGCAAGCCCAACAGCGTGAGAAACTACTATTATATGAAGGTGAAGGAAACGGGAGAAATCGAACAGAAGCCTTCCTCTTTTACGCCCTTCTCCAAGGAAGAGATCTACACGCTGCTTAAAACGCTGCTCGGTGCGGGCGCCAAAGGTGAATCCATCAGAGGCGCGAGTCTGCGGCTGGCAGGCGGCGACAAAACGCTGATGCTGCGTTATCAGAACAAATACCGCAGCCTCATCAAGAACGGCCGACCGCTTGTCGAAAAAGTGATGGCCGACATGGACGAAAACAGCGAAAAGTACTTTAATCCGTACGACACGCCCAAGATGATGGCGCCCGCCAGCAAGGAAAGCAAGTACATACCCGAAAGCGTGATCAAGGCTCTCATGGCCTGCGATGTGGATGTGAAAAGCTTCTTCAAAGGGCTTGCGAAGGTGGCGGGGCTTGCCGTCGTCAAGGTTCATACCGAGGAAGAGATGGGCCAGCTGCTGCTGCAAAGCGAATCCATCAAAAAGGAAAATGCAGCGCTGCATGTCCGCCTAAAGAAGGAAATCGAGAAGAGCCACAAGGCCGCATCGCTTTTTGAGCAGCTGATGAACTTAAAGACAAAAACGATTGAGACCAAGGACTTAGAGAGCCTCACGGCTCTTGGCGAATGGCTCAAGGAAGACACGCGCAGCAGCGCGGATGCCCTCTGATGCGCTCTCAGGCGTCTGCGAAAACGCAGACGCCTGAACAGTCCTCACTCGCAGTTTTTGACTCTTTTTGTCGTATTTTCGCCTTGTGACGAACTTTATTCAATTTCCTAAGAAATTTATTTAATTTTGTCTTGAACTTCACTTAAATTCATTGTCAAACCCCGTGAGTCGTGTTAATATACTAACAAATATTTCATTTAGTGGAACGATTCGACACAAAACGTCATTTTTTTTAAGGGTTGAGGATTGATTTAAAAAACGCGCAAAAACGAAAGGAGAATAACAATGGACCGAAAAATCAAACTTCTGATCATTGAAGACAATGTGCAACTCAATGAAATGCTCACCAAATTTTTCAGCACAAAGAATGACGTAGAGGTAGTGGGGTCATGCAACAATGCGCTAGAAGCTGTCGGCTTAATAAAAGAAGTGGCGCCAGACGCCCTCATCGTCGATATGATTATGCCGGAAGCGGACGGGCTCTCTTTGCTCGAAAGGCTGAATACCTCCGAGTTTGAAACAATGCCCGCCATCATCGTTGTCTCGGCCGTTGGCAACGAGAAGCTCATTAAGCTGGCCTGTGATCTGGGGGCAAAATATTACATGATTAAACCGTTTAACAAGGACATTCTCTACAAGCGCATTCAGGACATGTTCGGAAACCGAGTGATTACCACACGCCGCACGCCGACGCCCGTCCGTTCGAAAACGCTCGACGAGAAAATCACAGCCGTCTTTCTGTCGATCGGCATCCCCGCCCACATCAAAGGGTATCATTTTCTCCGGGAGGCCATCAAAATGGTCGTGAAGAACCCGGATCTCATCAATTCGATTACCAAAAAGCTGTATCCCGGCATCGCGGAGCCGTTTGATACAAGCGCCAGCAAGGTTGAACGCGCCATCCGCCACGCCATTGAAGTGGCCTGGTCGCGCGGAAAAATTGAGAACATCAATAATTTCCTTGGGTATAATATCTATACGAACAAGGATAAGCCCACCAACGGCGAGTTTATCGCCCTGATGGCGGATAAACTCATCATGGACCGGAGCGCGTAAATAAGCAAAAAAATCCGCACGTCACGAAATACCGCGTGCGGTTTTTTTATTTTGCGCAGTGTTCAGCCTCCGCCTATTCGGATTCGAATACAAAGCCTTTCTTGATGATAATGTCTGCCATTACGCGCGGATCGGCAGTCTGTATGGTCGCATAGGCCTGCTTTGTGCGCTCATAAAATTCTTTACGGGATACTTTGTTCAATACGACGGGCTTGGGCGAAAAGCCTTTGAGCACATCCTGATAGTCATTCCAGACCTGCGGCTCTTCATAGATTCCGTAATCAAGCGACATCACCGTGACAGGGAATTCTTCATCCACATCGAGCGGAAAGTACTTTAATATTTCAGCGAGCAAAGCATGGCTGCTCTGCGCACCGGAATAAACGGTTTTCTGGCTCATCGCAGCTGCCTTGTAATTCGCGTCCGCAATCACCAACTCATCAAGATGGCCCATATGATAGATCAGTTCATAAATTTCAGGTGTAATCAAATGCGATATATTCGCCAGCATAGCCACACCTCCTGTAAGGGCAAGATATATATTAATAGTTTATAGCCCTGAGGCACAGCCTGTCAAGCGACACGCTCAGTGAAACCCCCGCTCCCATTGACTATTGTCCTTTTTACGGATAGAATAAAGACACTTGCAGCAGAGGTATTGGGGCAATTTCACAAAAAGGTGGTTATGCGTCATGCATCAATCCGTTAATGTGGCCTCTAATGCAAAAATGATCGAGGTTTTAAAGGCCGAATTTATCGGCGAATCGGCCGATGTTTTAAGAGCCTCGCTGTCTCCGGGCGGACGCGGTGAACTCAAGGACGCTCTTGGAGGCGCGGTGCTGATCGCTTATGTGCTCGCCCGCCGCTGCGGAATTTCCTTCAGCGAGCTCGACGAGGATGTGGTCAGCAAAGCCGAATCCGGCATCACCGGCGGACACACGCTCGAAACAGGCTACGGTGATTTGTCCCTGATAAAAAAACATTTTGAAGGCGGTAATTCAAGGGGTTTTGGACAAGACAAGAAAAGACGATTATAGCGCCGTGGCGGCTGTGTTTTTTGCCGCCGCTGTTTTAATATTGATTTCGATGTATGTGCCGTTAGCCGCCATTGCGGCCGCTTTTGTGCTCGCCTACGCGGTGGCTATGTGGGGCCCGCTGGGCATTGCCATGACAGCCCTGTGTTTTGCCGCCGGCTGCCTGATTGATCCAAAGCTCGCCGCGTTTTTGGCCGCGGCATTCATCCCGCTCGCGTTAACGGCGGGTCTGGTTGTCAGAAAGCAGCTGCGCATGCGGCACAGTGTGCTGGCTGCGAGCGCCGCCGCGATGCTTGGGCTGGCCGCCGCTTTCGGCGTACTGTGGCTTTTTACCGGGCTTGGCCCCATCGATTACATGGTGAGCCGGTTCGGTGTTTTCCTGAGCACGCTGAGCAGCGGCCTTGTGCAGCTTTTGTACCAGTATGCGCGGCTTGTGGACATGTTTACGGGCGCCATATCGCAGTCGGCTGTTTTTTTAACGCCGACGTCTGAGGCCATTGCGGTCATGCAGGACCAGCTGCGGGAAGCGCTTAATTATCTGCTGGTCGGAGACATGATCTGCTACGCGCTGCTGGCAGGACTGCTAAGCTTTGTGATTACGCGCGCGTTTGCGAGGAAGCGTCGAAAGGTCGTTCCTGTCCCGCCGTTTGGCGCGCTGACATTGCCGCCGCGGTTCTGGCTTGCGTATCTGTTGTCCTATCTGTTCGCGTTTGCCGGTATCAGCTTGGGGTGGCCGTCCTTTGATATCGTCACCCAAACGATAACGGGCGTTTATGGTTTTGTGTTTACCGTTCAGGCCCTGAGCTTTCTTGATTTTCTGTATAAAAGAAGGCGCATGGCGACCGCACTGCGTATACTGCTGCATGTGGTGATCACACTGTTTTTAGGATTCATTCTGGTTTGGGTGGGCTTGTTTGAAAACATAGCCAGCCTGCGAAAACGGATGAACACGGAGGGCGGTATTGTGTCATGAAGAGCAAGATCCGTTTTTTTACTACCGACTTTCTGTGCCTGATACTGGCGCTCGGCTTTGCGTGCCTCTTTGCTTTTCTGCACAGTGCCGTGCTCGGCGCGGCGGCGCTTGCCGTCAGCGTTATCGCGGCGCTCGGTTATCTTTATTTATTCGTTTACCGCAAGGTGCAGTGGCAGCGCCTTGTGATCAAAACGCTGCTCAATCAGGAAGAACTGCCGTCCTATCTGAATACCATGGCCATTCCCACCGTGCTGACCTCCCTGACGGGCCATATCAAATGGGCAAATCTTGCTTTTCGCAGCATCACGGGCTTCGGCGCACTTCGAAACATCAATAAAATGATCGCGGGCATCAGCGTGCCCGACAAGGATAAAAAGATACTGATCGGCGGCAAGCCATATAAAAAGGAGCTGGCGACCGTCCGTCTCGGCAGCGGAGAATATCTGCTGCACCGTCTCATCGATATTGAAAACACCGTGGAAGCCAAAAAGCTTTATCAGAGCTTTTTGCCCGTGGTGTGTCAGATACTGATTGACAACTATGAGGAGCTGGCCGCCAAGCTCACGCAATCCGAGCTTTCCGAGGTGGTCGCGTCCGTGGAGCGGCGGCTGTCCACGCTCGCCGGGACTCTGTCGGCGCACTTTCAGCGCACGGACCGCGGGCGGTACCTGTGCATTTTCGAACGGCGGTTCTTATCCACGCTGCGCGGCAGCAAATTCGCGATACTCGACGACGTCCGGCAGATCAACCAGACGCTGTCGCCCACGCTTTCCATCGCTCTTGGAGTGGGGGAAACGCCCGAGCAGTCGGGCGAATACGCGGGAAAGGCCATGGATTTGGCCCTCGGCCGCGGCGGCGATCAGGCGGTCATCAAGCAGGGCGACAATTTCATGTTTTTCGGCGGCACAATGAAAACGGGCTTTCGCCGCAGCAAGGTCAAAGCGCGCATGATCAGCCATGCGCTGCGCAACCTGATGGAACAGTGCAGCGATGTGTATGTGATGGGCCATGAGGGGCCGGACCTTGACTGCATGGGCGCGGCGCTCGGCGTCTGCGCCTGCGCGCGTCAGGTTAGTAAAAAGGCGTATATCGTGATGGACAACCCGAATCCGTCAATCGATCTGCTGCTCGACAAGCTCAAAACCATCGACGTCTACGCGTCGGGGCTCGTGACGGGACAGGACGCGGCCATGCGCATGAACGCCACAAGCATGCTCGTGATCGTCGATACGCAGCTCGCCGCGTTTACGATCTCTCCGGGGCTGCTTGAGATGGCGGACACCGTGGTGGTGATCGACCATCACATCCGCGGCACTTCGACGATCGAGAAAGCCACGCTTTTCTACCACGACCCGTATGCGTCGTCCGCGTGCGAGCTTGTGACGGAGGTCATGCAGTATTTCGATGACGATTTAAAACCGCTGCCGATCGACCTTGAGGCGCTGCTGTGCGGCATCACGCTTGACACCAAGGGCTTCACGTTCAACACAGGCGTGCGTACGTTCGAGGCGGCGTCTTATCTTCGCCGTCAGGGCGCGGATACCACCGTCACGCGGCTGCTCGTGCAGGACGACCTTAAAACATACACGGCCAAAACGGATATCGTCCGCAAAGCGGAGATCATCGAAAACGGATTCGCGGTGGCCGCGTGTCCGGACGGCATCGACAAAGCGTCGCTGATCGCGGCGCAGGCGGCGGATTCGCTGCTGACCATACGCGGCGTCAAGGCGTCGTTTGTCCTGAGCCGTGTGGACGGTAATGTGCTCATCAGCGGCCGGTCGCTCGGAGACGTGAACGTGCAGCTGATACTCGAAAGCCTCGGCGGCGGCGGGCACGCCACCATCGCCGCGGTGAAGCTCGAAAACATGGAAATGGATGCAGCCATCAAGCGGCTTAAAGCGGCGATCAATAAATATGTGAAAGAGGTTAAATAGCATGAAAGTCATACTGATTAAAGACATAAAAGGCACGGGGTTTGCCGGAGATATTATCAACGTGAGCGACGGTTACGCGAGAAACTTTCTTTTCCCCAAGGGCCTTGCCAAGGAAGCGTCAGCACAAAACTTAAACATCGCCAAGCAGCAGCAGCAGGCCAACGAAAAGCGCCGCATGCTCGAGCGCCTCTCGGCGGAGGAAGCCGCCAAACGCTTAAGCGGCCTTAAGGTGATTGTGAAAGCCAAATGCGGCGAAAACGGGCGCCTGTTCGGCTCGATCACATCCAAGGAGATTTCTGACGCGATACTCGAGCAGCACGGAATAGAAATTGAGAAAAAGCGTATCGTGATGGACGATCATATCAAGGAACTCGGCGAGACCAAGCTGTCTATCAAGGTGTATGCGGGCATATCGGCCGATATCACCGTCAGCGTCGAAGCGGCAGAATAGCCGCCGTTTTATAGAACAGTCACATATCCACGCGCGGGGGCGTGGATTGAAATATTTTTGTGAGGGGTTATGGAGCAGGTTGAAACGGCGGGCTATGTGCCGCCAAACAATCAGGAAGCGGAGCGCAGCGTCCTTGGGAGCATGTTTTTAGACTCAAGGGCTGTTTTTGCTGCGATCGAGCGGCTCCATGCGGGCGATTTTTACGCGCGCCGTCATCAGCAGATATTCGAAGTGATGTGCGAGCTCTGCGAAACGGGCTCGCCGATCGACACCGTCACCGTTGTGGACAGGCTGGACCGCAAGGGGCAGCTGAACGGCGCGGACGACACGCTCTACATTGCCGACCTCGCGGGCAGCGTCCCAAGCGCCTCGAGCGTCGGCTACTATATCGATATCGTTGAGCAAAAAGCGGTGCTGCGCGCGCTGATCGGCGCAGGCCAGACGATCATACAAGACGCCACAGGCTCGGAGGAAGAGGTCGCGGATATCGTGAACCGCGCGGGCGATCTGATCTACAATATCGCCGTCAAGCGCGAGCGCGATTCTCTCACGCATATCAAGCAGGCGCTGCTCGAAGGCTATACCTCGATCAGTGAATCGATGAACAGCAAAACAGGCATTATCGGTGTGCCCACCGGCTTCAAGCAGCTCGACAAAATGCTCTCGGGCTTGCAGAAATCGCAGCTCGTCGTTGTGGCCGGGCGCCCCGGCATGGGCAAAACGAGCTTTGCGATCAACATCGCGCAGCATGCCGCCGTGGAGCTTGATGTGCCCGTCGCGATCTTTTCTCTGGAAATGTCGCGCGAGCAGCTCGCCATGCGCATGATGTGCAGCGAGGCGCTCGTGGACAGCCAGAAGACGCGTGTGGGCGGCCTGACGCCGGACGATTACGACAGGCTCGCCGACGCCGTAGACGTGCTCGCCAAAGCGCCCATCTATATCGACGATTCGCCCACCATCACGGTGATGGAAATGCTCGCCAAGGCGCGGCGGCTCAAAAAGGAAAAGGGCCTCGGGCTCGTCGTGATCGACTATCTGCAGCTCATGTCGGGCAAGGATCGGCGTGAGAACCGACAGCAGGAGATTTCGGGCATGACGCGCAGCCTCAAGATTATGGCCAAGGAGGTCGGCGTGCCGGTGATACTGCTCTCGCAGCTGAGCCGCGCGAGCGAAAAGCGCGATTCCAAGCGCCCGCTGCTCTCGGACCTGCGCGAATCGGGCAGTATCGAGCAGGATGCCGACGTCGTCATATTCCTGCACCGCGAGAATTACTACAACAAAGAGGCGGACAACGTCTCGCAGATCATCGTCGCCAAGCAGAGAAGCGGGCCCACGGGCGAAGTCAACGTCGGGTGGCGCGGCGATCAGACGCGGTTTGCGGAGCTTTCGAACCAAACGGAGGCGGCACCGTTTTAGCGCTTAATTTAATTTTAGTGAACAAAAGCCGCCTTGCGGGGCGGCTTTTATTCTATAAACCTGTCACAACGGTTCGACGCTGCAAAACCATACTCATGTTGTCATTGGCATCATATATCAAAATCTTTTATTGATAAATTGCCGAAAATTTCTTTGAGCGCGCTGTAATCCTCCGTCTTGTTGCCAACTAAATACAGGCTTTCAAGTCTTGTCAGCCCTGATAACGGACTGAAATCACTGATTTCATTGCTATTCAATTCCAGCCATTGAAGCTTTGTCATCCCCGACAGCACACCGATATCACTGATTTGATTCTCACCCAAACTAAGCCATGTGAGCTTTGTCATTCCCGACAGTATGCTGATATCGCTGATTATATTACTTTTTAGATTTAACGACTCAAGAGCTTTCATTTCCGAAAGTGCGCTGATATCACTGATTTGATTTCCATCCAAATCGAGCGATGTCATTAGGGTCATCCCCGAAAGCGCACTGATATCTTGAATATTATTGTTTGACAACAACAGATAATCAATGCTGTCGAGTCCCGACAATGCGCTTAAATCACTGGTTTTATTATTTGATAAACTTAATGCTCCAAGATTTTTTAGATTGCCCAGCACAGTGATATCACTAATTTGATTATTGCTCAAGGCCAGATACTCGAGGTTTTCCAGCCCTCCAACTATGCTCAAATCGCTGATTTGATTATTGCTCAAAAGCAGATCGGTCAAATTCTTAAGATCCGCTAACGCACCGATATCACTGATATTATTGTCTGACAAATCTAAACGCAGCAGGTTGCCTAGCCCTCCCAATGCGCTGATATCTTGAATATTACAGTTGTACATATATAAATCGCTAAGGTTTTTCAGCCCTGACAATGCATTGATATCGCCGACGTTGTTGCTTGAAAGATCCAAATATTCAAGGTTCTCAAGCGCTTCAAGCGCGCTTAAATCGCTGATATTGTTGCTTGACAAATACAGCCTCTTCAGCATTTTAAAGTTTGCAAGAGCCCCTATATCTGAAATATTTCGATCGGTGATATCGAGTTCTTCTACACCTTCGGTATCCTTAAGTGTGATCTTTTCTGTACTTATGCCAAGCTCTTCTCGAACAGCAGCTTCCAAGTTCTCATCATTAAAAACAATGGCTTCATCCGCTTCTTCAGGCTGCGCTGTTTCCGTCACGATTGCGGCAACGCTCTCTTTGGCTTCGGGCTTGCTGCCATCATCAGCCTTACTCCCAAGCGTGTCTCTTGGCTGTACCAGCAAAATCACTGCCAGTGCCGCCGCAACCAGCGTCATGCAGCCTACGATCACCCAAGGGACGATGATTCTTCCCGCATTTTTCGGGGGTACAGCTTGATTCGGAGGCATCCACGCATCCTTTAAAACAGCATTGGCTTGCATGTTTACGGGCTGAACAACCTGACTGTACTCCATTTTGCTGCCGCAGCTCACACAGAATAAGCTGTCGTCGGTATTTTTTGCACCGCATTTTGGACAAAACATAGTAAATCCCACACCCCTTCGACTGATTTTTTAACAGTACACACCTTATAAAGTATGAATTAATATTATTTTCTTATATGTACATATTTTAATTATATTATAATCTTCACCCATGTCAATCATTGGTTATCCAAACGATGAGAAGCAAGTTTATCTAGAGGTTGGGTCCGATGCATGTTCGATTTGCGTTTACAAGTGTAGTTAAAGCGTATATACTTTATGTGATTTTAGTAAAGGATTCCAATCCTAATGAGTCAAAATGCCGGTCATACCGTGAGTCTGAAAGACCCGCTGCCGCCGAAAAGAAAGCGCAAAAAAAGAGTCCCCATCGCATTGCTGATAGTGCTCGACATTGCTTTGGCGGCATTGATATTGCTCGTGTTTTACCTCACGACCTATGTCTGGCACGGCGAGATAAAGCCGCAGCCGCTCACGACACCCATCGCAGCTGCTGAAACTCCCGTTTTACCGTCACAGGATGCCGAGACAGCGCCGACAGCCCCCGAACAAGCGTCGGCTTCAGCCGAACCTCTCACTCTGCGCGAAAAATTCTCGGATAAGTTCACCGACGGCAGCGTCGAAACAACGGCCAACTCATATAAAAGTGCGAATATCAGCGTCTCTATCGACACGGCGGAAAA
Organism: Bacillota bacterium; assembly: GCA_023461435.1. Classification (GTDB taxonomy): domain Bacteria; phylum Bacillota; class Clostridia; order Christensenellales; family SZUA-584; genus SZUA-584. Next base: position 43,130 of record JAEYLC010000005.1, on the reverse strand, counting down.
AGACGGCGTGACATATTTCCTCGCGGATATCTACGTCGCCGATATCAAATACTTCAAAACGGCATTCGCAAAAGAGGCCGCTGTGCTCGGGCACTCAGAACAGACCGATGAAATCGCGAAAGAGGCCGACGCAATACTCGCAATCAACGGCGACAACTGTCTCGATAACATGGGGCTCATCATCCGCAATGGCAGCCTGTATCCGATGGAAGACACGGACGCGGATTTGCTGATTATGTATCAGGACGGCACGATGGTCACGCTCTCTCCTGAGGACGTCGATAAAGACAAAATCATTGCCGAAGCGCCGTATCAGGTTTGGGCTTTCGGTCCGATGCTCTTGCAGGACGGGAAGTCCATGACGGAGTTCACCTCGCCACAGCATATCGCGGGCAGCCCGAACAACCCAAGAACGGCGGTGGGGTACTATGAGCCGGGACACTACTGCTTTCTCGTGGTGGATGGCAGGCAGGAGGGATATTCATCCCCCGGTATGAGTTGCGCGCAGATGTCTGAGCTTTTCTATAGCCTTGGCTGCGCGGCGGCCTATAACCTCGACGGCGGGCAGACCTCAGAAATGGCGTTTATGGGAGAGCTTTATAACCAGCCGTTTGACGGCGGCCGTCCCGTCAGCGACATTTTGTATATCGCTGACGAATAAAGGAAACTGATTATGATAAAGAAACTGATACCGCACATCTGCATCATCTTTTCTCTGGCGACGCTCACATTTCTGGTGCTCGCGCAGTTTAACCCGATATGGGGCAAATCGTTCGTGCAGATTGTCGTGGCGGCCACGTGTATTGCGTCGGTCACAGCCGCCGCGTTTCTGATTGCGGACAATCGCAGAAGGTAATGCTCAATAGCCCCATTCGCGGTTGATGTGGCTGCCGTCTATCGCGTTGATCGTCACATAGCTCTGATCTCCGAAGGGAAGCCAATCCGTCTCTTCATAAACGGTCTGTTCGCGGTTTCCGATAAAATCCCACACCGGCACCATCATGTATTCTCCGGGTCTATCCTTTCTCATAATGCGCATCATGCCGAGCTCAATGCGCGTGATATGCACATGCGCCGTGCAGTTGGACGCGGAGTAGCCCTGAAAAAATATATTGTCCTTGGCCTTCTGCACAATGTCGTCAAACGGCAGCAGCGTCAAGTTTTCAGACAGCACCTCATCTTCTTCAAACGGCGCGGCCCACTGCATATCCACAATGCCCGTGTCGTCCACCTGTATAAACAGCCACTCCGGCTGAACCACATCGGCATACTCGGGCTCTTTGGGCACTTCCATGGTCGGGTCGTCGCCGCTGTTGGGTGTCGCGGCGTCAATTCTCGTTACCGGGAACCGTGAAACGTGCGTCTCAATTCAAAGTGATAGCATTGCTTATCCGAATTATTCAGCAAGAAATCACTGTAATCCCCATATCTGACGGCATCGATCTGCATGTTTTCGATATCCAAATCGTCAAGACATTCGTTGACCAGTGCTGTCGCTTCGTCGAGCACCATTGTCATGCCCTTGGGAAGCCGATCCGGCACAACCTGCTCAAACCGAAATGAATAATGCCCTTTGCCGCAGTTTGAGAAACTGAATGTACTGACCTGCTCCTCGTTGTATACACTGAAACCGGCGACATCCTCTTTACCCAAATCCGCCACAACGCCGATTTTCTGCCCGTACTCCGTCTTTACAAAATCCAGTGAAGCGGGCGTCTTCGCGCGCGCCTCAGGCGCTTCTTGATATTGTTTCTCGAGGTCTTTTAAATACTGCTCGCTCTCCTTGATATAATCCTTCATATTTGCACTGAGATTGTCCTCGTTTTTGGTATCCTGTATCGATTGTTTCAGCCGGATGATCTCCGCTTCGATCTCTTCCTTGGTGCGCGCATGCTCCTGCGTAAAAACGGGAGCGCCATGCAAGAAGTAAGCAGCATACTTATCCACCGTCTCCCTGGAAAATGCGGATGGCTTGAGCGCCACCGTTGGGATGCTTTGCACCGCAGGCACAATCACCGCCGCGTCGTCGAACGACACCGTAACTCTGCCGTTTTTGTTCTCGAAGCTGTCCGCACAGGTCTCGGGCGCGCCGAGCTTTTTGAGAAGCGCCTGCCGCAACGCTTCGTCTTGCTCCTCTTTTGTTTTCTCAGGGTCAACCGTGGGTGTGGGCAGCGGCTCTTTCGTGGAAGCCGCGATCATCTCCTCAAGGTGGTTATCTCCCTTGTTCACTACGGGCGCAATTTCGGGCGTCGGCTGACACGCTGTCATAATAAAAACGGTGAGCATCAGGCAGGCAAACAGGGCAGACGCTTTTTTCATCGCAGAGACGTGTTTTATTCTCATAATGGCACCTCAACAACGGTATATTGATATCATCAATTACAATTGTAGTTATACGTGTACCGTTTGTCAATGTGCTGTTGGTTTTGCTTCCCGACGTAGCGCGTTTATTTGTTATTGGTCCTTCTGGTCTTTATAATTCTGTAGCAGCCGTAAACCCATAGAAATATCAATCCCGCCGCTATCACCCAGCCGATTACAGCCCCCGCCAGCCCGACGGCGTCTAATGCGGAAAACCCGCATAAAACAGCAACAACGGCCATACCGCCCACGAGTAAAGTTATAAAAATCAGCCTGATAAAAATGGGTACCCTCGGATGCCCCGCCGCATCTGACAATCCCTCTAAAAGCAGTTCTATCAAAAATTCTATCAAGCATCCCATACGATTATTATCCCCTAAGACGGATTTAAACGTCAGCGGTGCCGGTTAAAAAATCTTCGCGAATTGCTTTTTGTCCAAAGCGTGAAAAATAATGATTCATCCATACAAATGAAAAAAGCGCTTATCCTGACCCGCGCTTTTTTCAATATATATAAATTGCTGGCTGCCTTATTGATGACTGCCTTATTAACTTGATTATTATTATAAAGAATGGTTATGAACAATATGTTAACACAACGTTGAATTTTTGTAAAGTCCTCTAAATTTCTTTGGTCATGATCAAACGGTCTTCGCCTTCACCGTACTCATCCTTGGCGCTGTCCACCACGGTGAAGCCGAGCTTTTCGCGGTATACGGAGAGCGCGGTGAAGTTCGCGGGGTCCACGGTGAGCGTCACCCTCGAAATGCCGTATTCCTTAAGGCCCTCGAGCGCATACGCGAGCAACGCCGTGCCCACGTTCTGGCCTCTGTAATCCGGAAGCACCGCCACGCTCATGAGGTACGCGTTATCGGGGTCGTTCATGTCCGCCATGAAATACGCGCAGGCCACCGCCGTGCCCTCTTCGTCCACCGCGGCATACACCTTGCCGTAGCGCAGCAGCGGCACCACCACATACTCGTTGAGCGCGCCGTCTCCGAAGGCCTCCTGCTCAATATCGAGAATGTTGCTGACGATATTAACTTCCGGCTTTTCCAGTACGGTAAATGTCAGTGTCATGTCTTCCTCCAAAATCAATCTTGTTTTAATGCCGCAGCAAGCTGCCGCATGCTTGAATATTCGGCGGCATAAGCTTCACGCCCCGCGAGCTCGCACTTGTCCATCAGAGAATCGGCCTGAAAACTGAACGCCTCGTTTTCACTGACGATGATATGATCGACAAGCTCAATGCCCAATACAGCCAGCGCATTCAGCACGCTCTGTGTGGTCTCGATGTCCGCCTTTGAGGGGACCACCCTGCCGCCCGGATGATTGTGCGCGATCACGCACTTGACGGCATGGTGCCGCAGCGCCTTCGCAGCAAGGCGGCCGATGTACACCGGCGACTCGTTCACGCTGCCTTCACTGAGCCGCTCATAGTGGATCACGCGGTTCTGCGTTCCGAGCCATATCACATAAAACTGCTCAAACGGTTTGCCAAACAGCAGCGTCCTTGCAAAGCCGCACGCGTCGGCAATGGAGCGAAGCGCAGGCTTTTTGCCGAGCTTGCTGCGCTCATATGCCCTGAAAATGTCCGGAACCATGGTGAGAAACGCCGCCGCTTTGGGCCCGATGCCGCCCACGCGCTCAAGGTCCTTCGGGTCCGCCTCGAGCACCGCCGCCAGCGAGCCAAAGGTTTTGATCAGCTCGTGGGCGGTCGCGTTGGTATCCACTCGCGGCAACGCGTAAAACAGCAGCAACTCGATGATCTCGTGTTCCTCAAAGCCCTCAAGCCCTTCGCTTAAAAACCGGTCTGTGAGCCGCTGTCTGTGTCCTTCGTGCATAAGCCGTCAGCTTCCGCAGCCCTTGCAGCCGCTGCATCCACCGCCGCCCTTGCCGCCAAAATAGCATTTGCCCTGATAATACCGCACGGTGTTTAAGGACGCGCACTTTGGGCAGGGCGGCTTTTTATCCGCCGTTGTCAGCTCTTCAAAAACAGTCTTGCAGTCTTCGCAGATGTATTTCAGCAATGGCATATGCCGGTTTTCCTTTCCTTAAAGCATCTTCCTGCGCCAGAGTATACACATCGTCAGCCCGGCGCCCAAAAGCGATACGCCAGTGACCACCCAAAAGCCTGCCGGAGACCTCTCAAAAGGCACCGGCACGTTCATGCCCCACAGCGCCGCGATCAGCGCGGGCACGGCGAGTATGATTGTCATCGACGCCAAAAACTTCATGACGATATTGAGGTTGTTGGAGATCACCGAAGCGAACGCATCCATCGTTCCCGAAAGAATGTCGCGATAGATCGTCGCCATTTCGATGGCCTGCTTGTTTTCGATGATAACGTCTTCGAGCAGATCCTCATCGTCGGGATACCGTTTGATGAAGTTCGTCTTGAGCAATTTCTCCATCACAATTTCGTTGGCCTTCAGCGAAGTTGAGAAGAAGACCAGCGACTTTTCAAGCTTGAGCATTTGTATTAGCTCACGATTCTTTAAAGACTTATGCAGGGCGGCTTCAACCTGCGTGCTGGCCTTGTCCACCTGACGCAGATACTGGAGGTATTTTGAACTTGTTTTGTAAAGAAGCTGAAGCACAAACCGCGTCTTTTTGCTCGTATCGAAGCCGCGGACACGGTTCTCGATAAAATCGTCGATAATCGTCGATTCTTCGAGACAAATCGTCACGACCATTTGCTCAAGCAGCACAATACCGAGCGGCAACGTGTTATAGATGAAGGAGGTTCCTTCGGGTTCAACCACGGGAATGTCCACGATAATCAGCGTCTGTTCGTCTTCCCTGTCAAGACGCGGCGTTTCTTCTTCGTCGAGCGCAGCCTGCAGCAGATCGAGCTGTGCGCCCGTCTCACCGCACACCCTTTCAAGCTCATCGCGCGTGGGGTTTACAAGGTGCACCCAAACGCCGTCGCCGGCCGTATTCTGCTCGGTGAGCAGGCCGTCTATCGTTTTGTTGTACTGTATCATTGGCAAGCACCGCCTTTCTTATAGCAGCGTGCACCTATGCCTGCCAGCCGGTATGCACGCCGCCGGAATATTTGTGTTGTAATGTAGGGTCCGCGTCCACGCATACCACCTCCTTGGGATTCATGTAAAATCCGACATAATCGGATAGGCTCTTTCTAAGCCACACTCATTATAACACGGCAGACGAATAAATCAATCTTCAGACTGATCTGCAAAGATACAAAAACCTCCCATATTTGACTATTTGCACACCGCCCCTTATAATCCTCTTATGGCGGCGGGTCTGTGGTTGGAAGTCGATGCCAGTCGCGGGCAAAACGACCCACGTAAGCAGGCGAATGCCCTGTGAGCATGGCGCGGTTTAGATGTCAGCCCGGCCGGGAAAATTCCCGAGAGGCAGAGTCGTGGGGAGGCCATAGCGCCTTATGAGCAAAATGCCCAGCCGGCGGATGTGGGGGCAAAGACCAGGTCAGCCGCCGCCTATAATCAAAAAATTAAACGAAATTCATTTTCATAACGGTCCGCTTATCCCTGCGGCCAGCGGGCTTTTAATTTGCCGTATCTCTTATATTAACAATTTATACGTACGAAAACTTCCCAAAGAGCTTCGCTAATCGGAGACCAGGCCAAATGGAGCCTGTTAGCCGGAAAAGCCTGTTTTTTTATCTGCATTAAAATTTTTGACCGCTTATCAGAATCTATTGACAATTGTCCCCAACAGCACTACAATTGTAAGTATAAGTTTACCGTTATAGGGTTTATTCTTTGAAAAGAGGCCGTTTATGCAAAGATCGTTATCCAAGCCCGAATGGGCGCTGATGGAGGCGCTGTGGACAACGCCGAATCTCACGATGTCCGGCATTATCAGCGCAATGGGCGACGCATTTGATTGGAAGTACAACACATATGTCACGTATGTGAAGCGCATGAGCGACAAAGGGCTCATCGGCTTTAATCGCATTGGGCGCGATAACTTCTACTACCCGCTCGTGGAAAAAGACGAGTGTTTTATGGAGGAGAGCCGCCACATACTCGACAAATTCCCGAGCCGTTCCGCCAAAGACCTGCTTGTCTACATGATCCGCGACAGCGAGCTTAACGAAGCGGACCGCACTGAGCTCAAAGCGCTGCTCGACAGCCTGAACAAAGAAGGAAACCGCAAATGACAGCCATACTCACCGCGCTGCTCGACGTCACGCTGTTCTCCGCCATATTGCTGGCGGCGATTCTTCTGTTTCAGCGGCTTTTCCGCCGCCGCATTTCCGCCACGCTCAATTACGCGGTGTGGGCGCTGCTGATACTGCGCCTGCTGGTTCCCGTCACGATCGAAAGCGGCTGGCACGTGCTCACCGTTCCGGCGCCGCAGGCGGTTCAAATGTCGGCATTACAGGATTCCGCACCGTCCGATAATATCCAGACTCCTTCCGTTTCTTCACCCGCATTGCCGGTATCGGACAACAGCGTAATTCCGTCTCAAACGACAGATCAAACAACTCACACTGCGAACGCCGACCCGCAATCACCAGCCTCTTCAAAGCCGATCGACTGGCAGACGATCATCGTCATAGCTTGGGCGGCGGGCGCGCTCGGGCTCTTCATATACACAGCCGTTCAATGGACACGCTTAAACAAAAGGATATCCTGCAGTTCGGCATCTGTTCCCACATCCGTGCAAACCATCGCGGAAGACTGCAGGCGGGATTTGCATATCCGCACCCGCATCAGAATTTTCGTGCAAGATTGGCTCACATCTCCCGCGCTGTCCGCGGCCGTGAGACCAAAACTGCTGCTGCCGTCTCACATGCTGCACGATACCGAAGCGCTGAAGTTCGGCATCCGTCACGAGCTCACGCACTACAAGCGGCGGGACCACCTCTTAAGCCTGCTGCTGCTCGCGCTGCGCTGCGTGTACTGGTTCAATCCTGTCGTATGGATAGCGTTTCGGCGCATACAGACCGACATGGAGACGGCCTGCGACGCCGCCGTCACAGCCCGCATGGCGCCGCAGGAGCGCACGCGCTATATCTCCGCGATGATCGATATGGGGCGCGACGCAAAGCCGCAATATGCGCTCGGCATGGGCGCGGGCCGCAAAGCACTGGAAAAGCGCGTGAGAGGAATGTTCATGACAAAGCGTACGAGCCGGTCCACACGTATGGCGGCGTTTTTCATCGCGCTGCTGCTGCTCTTCACGTGCTTCACGACGGCATGCCAGCCGACACCCGAGACACCTGTTGTGGTCAACAAGGCGCAGGGGCTGCCGTCCGACGCGCTCAACACCGGGGAAAATGAACAGCCGAGCGAAAGCCCGCTCATCGATGTGCCCGACAGATGGACCGAAGAAGAAAAGCTCAACGACAGCAGCACCGTTAAAATCGATGCCAACGTGGATGTTCCCGAAACCGGCGGTTTTCCCGTGCACCGGCTGGAACGCAAGGAACTGACTCAGGACAGACTCAATGAGTTGATCAGCTATTTCGCGCCCGATGCGGCGTTTTCCGCGCATGATGTGTTCACCAAGGAATTTTATGAGCAGCGGCTGATCGAGGCCAAGCGGGGCCAGCTTGTGGACGGCGACTATGTCCCGCCCGCCGCAGACGACCCGTGGGTGAAGAGCATTGAGGAAAAGCTCGCAAGCGCTCCGGCTGCCAATGAGGTGACGCCCGCGACGACTGATTTTGATTATTACCGCGATTACGACGGCAACGTGGATGAAAGCCGCGGCAAAAATTTCGTGAACATCAATTTCTCGTCGGAAAACGGCAAGTCGGGCAGCATCTTTGCCACACGGTATGAAAAGGGCAACACCGCGGGCAACCAGTTTACTTTTAACACGAATATCAACTATTTTGCACAATCGATGCTGGAAGCCCAGCCCGAAATTCCCGAAAAAGAGCGAAGCTTTTATGACGACGCCACGCTCGCCGCTCATGACAGCACCATGGAGCTGCTTCATAACGGTTTCTTCGATAATTTTACCATCACTGAGAACGACGCCGTCGCGCAAGCAGGCAAGGCCGTCACCGATCTTGGAATCGACGGCATGGGGATCGTGAATGTGGAAAAAGCAATGATCGACAGGTACGACGGTATGGCGGGGTTTTCCAACGTGGTGGCGCAGGATCAAGGATATGTGGTGCAATACACGCGCATGCTCGGTGCGCTCAGCGGCTACGACAACCAATCCCAGATGTCCCGCAGCGAGAACAATGAGGCTTATGCGCCGCCGTTTACAATGGAGACGCTTTCAATGGTGATCTCGCAGAACGGCATCGAGGCGGTCTGGTGGTTTGAGATGGCGCAGAGCGCGGAAACGGTCAGCGAAAATTCCGAGCTGCTGCCTTTCAAGGATATCCAGGAGCGCATATTAAACCAGCTCAAATACGAATACGCGACCGATGCTGTGGACGTTCGGATCGACAGCATCCGGCTGGTCTCCGGCTATATCAACACCAAGGACGATATTGACAGCGTCTGGGATATCCCTGTGTGGATCGCTCAAGGCTCCGTCGTCTATCATTATCCGAATGACATCGATCAAACGTTCAGCTATTTAAGCCCCGCGTTCAACGCGCTGGACGGCGGTGTTGTCTACGGACAGAACGTCGACATACTGTCGGGCGGCGACGACGCCGCGCCGCAATAAGAATTCGAATCCGGTGCATGCTTAGCGCACCGGTCGCTAAAGAAGGTGAACAAAGATGACAACGATACTCACTGCGCTGCTCGACATCACGCTGTTCTCCGCAATCATATTCGCAGCCATTCTCATTTTTCAGCGGCTCTTCCGCCGCCGTATTTCCGCCGCGCTCAATTGCGCCGTGTGGACGCTGCTGCTGCTGCGTCTCATTGTTCCTGTTACGCTCGACAGCGGCTGGCACTTATTCACGGTGCCGCAGTCCGTTCCAACGTCGGCATTACAAGAAACCGCATTATCCGATAATATCGAGACTCCTTCCGTTGCTTCTCCCGCATTGCCGGTATCGGACGAGAGTGTGATTCCGTCTCAAACGGCAGATCAAACAGCTTCCACTCCGAACTCCTTCCCGCAATCACCGGCTTCCTCAAAGCCGATCGACTGGCAGATGATCATCGTCATGGCTTGGGCGGCGGGCATGCTTGGATTTTTGACGTACACAGCCATACAATGGCTGCGGCTCAGCCGCAGAATCAAGCGCGGTGGCATGCATATGCCCGAATCCGTATTGGATATGGTGAGTGCGGAAAAAAGAGCCCTGCGTATCCGCCGCAATATCCGCGTATCCGTGCAGGGCTGGCTCGCCTCGCCCGCACTGTCCGCGTCGCTGCGCCCGGCGCTGCTGCTGCCGGTTCACTCGCTGCAGGACAAAGAAGCGCTGCATTTCGGCATCCGTCACGAGCTCATGCATTTCAAGCGAAAAGACCATCTCATAAGCCTGCTGCTGCTCGCGCTGCGCTGCGTATATTGGTTCAACCCCGTCGTTTGGGTTGCTTTGCGCCGCATACAGGCCGACATGGAGACGGCGTGCGACGCGGCCGTCACAGCCCGCATGGCACCGCAGGAGCGCACGCGCTACATCCACATGATGATCGATATGGGTCGGGACGCAAAGCCGTTCTACGCGCTCGGCATGAGCGCGGGAAACGGACGCAAAACGCTGGAAAAACGCGTGAGAGGCATATTCATGACAAAGCGCACGGGGCTGTCGGCGCGCATTGCGGCTTTGCTGCTTGCACTGCTGCTGTTTGTCGCGTGCTTCACGACGGCATGCCAGCCGACGCCCGCAGCGCCTGTTGTCGTCAATAAAAACGAAGGCGCTCTTGAGGCCGCAGTGAGCGCGACACCCGCACCAGCGGCTAAATATGAAGCGCCGGAGACATGGCAGGAAACTGTGCAGCGGGATGGAAGTAAAATTACGCTGGATATTGACGCGCAGGTCATCCTTCCTAATGTGGACGCTTATCCGGTAACGAGGATTAAACCCGGACAGTTCTCTCAGGAGCAAGCCGACCGTCTTATCAGTCTCCTTTTTAAGGATGCAACGATCTACAACGCTGCCAAGCCGCTCACAAAATCCGAGCTTGAACAGAGGCTCGTGGAAGCCAAAGCCACGCTCGAACAGAAGAAGATTGATCCAAAAAGCAACGACAACAGCGAAGAAGATCTGCAGCAAACCATTGATCTCATTGAGCAGGCGATACTGACAGCGCCCGAAACGGCGGACGATCAGACGGCATCCACACTGCTGCAGCCCAATGAGTATGGCGAAGTGCGGCTGGATATCAAAGCGGATTTGGGGAAAAAGGAAAATGCCACACTTTGGCTAATGAATCATGGAGAAAATATTTTGAATTCTCTCATGTGCTTTGCGAGGTTTGTCAATACGGATTCGAACGGCACGTTCAATCGCTTTGACGAATGGAGTTTGCCCGACGATGCACCCGTCACATTAACGATCACGCAAGACGATGCGATTGCCCAAGCCAAACAGCTTATTGCTGATCTTGGCGTTACGGGCATGGATGTCGCAGCGGTTTCACGCGGAATCATCGGCGGAGGTGAAGGCGAGGATGTCAGCCAAAACCCGCAATGCTATATGGTCTACTTCACGCGAACAGTCGATGGTATTCCAACGATATTTGAACGCAGAGGAGGAAGCGCCATGTCATCTGATCCAGACGCTGTCAAAAACGGCGATTACCCGCCTGATTTCAGGCCGCCCTGGGCTTTTGAGAGAATCCTCGTCTGCGTGGATGACTCAGGCGTTGCGCAATTTCAATGGAATTCGCCTGTCGAGCTGCTGGGGAAGGATACTGAAAACGCGCCACTCCTGCCGTTTGATCAGATTCAAAAGATATTTGCGGAGCAGATGTATGTTAACAACTCTGTCGTTGATGATAAGCTGGTTGCCAACCGAACCTTCCGCATCGAGAAAATTACACTCGGATTGGGGCGTGTCGCATCAAAGGATGACCTGAGTACGTATTTGCTGGTTCCTGTCTGGAATTTCTTTGGTTCTACCAAAGATACTTACAATATTGACGCTGTGGACGCTTCGTTCATCCCAGGCGATGCGGATATTGATGAAATCAAAGAATATTATGAACAACGCAGCGGTGAGTATTACTCACAGCCCCATGACAGCTTTTTAACCATCAATGCGATTGACGGCAGTGTGCTGAATCTTAATACAGGCTATTAAACCAAGGCAAGCCCGGCATGCGCATTGCATACCGGGCTTTTCATTTGCTCTGATTACCGGTTGCCCTCGAGCTCACCGGCTATCACACCGCCCTCTTTATTCAGCCGCGTATCGGGCGTTTTCACCTTGACCAGCAGCACCATGCCGATGATGAAAAGCGGAATCACGGCGAGCACCGAGAGCCGCACGTTGCCCGTGAGCACCGTCACGAGCGACATCAGCAGCGGCCCCAAAATCGACGCGAACTTTTCAAATATACCGAAGAACCCGAAGAACTCGCCCGTTTTCTCTCTGGGCACCATCGCGGCAAACAGCGAGCGCGAAAGCGCCTGCACACCTCCCTGCACCGTGCCCACAAGCGCCGCGAGCACAAGGAAGTTCCAGTCCGCAAACATGAACGTGCCCAACACGGAAATCAGAATATATGAAACGATGCAAAGGTAAAGCGTGTTTTTCGCGCCCCATTTCTGCCCTGCGCGCCCGAGCACAAATGCCATCGGCCACGCCACAAGCTGTGTGATCAAGAGCCCCAGCGCCATCACCATCGACATGGTTAAAAGCCCGCCCGTCGCGGCTTCGAGCGTATTTGTAAGCCCAAGCTGCTTGTCGCTCGCGAACACCGTCGCCATGCGGATGATGGTGCCGACGCCGTCGATATAGAAGAAGAACGCGATTAAAAACTTGAAAAGCTCCTTATACTGCCAGATATGCGAGAACGTGTTTTTCAGACGCGCAAAGCCCTCCTTCACGGCGGCGCCCGCTTTTTTGGGCGTCTCGCTGATGACGGGCTCGCCGATGCGGCGCATCATCGGTATGGAGAAAATGAACCACCAGACCGCCACGCTCACGAACGAGACCTTGTAGCCGATGTTGGGGTCACCCGAGCCGAGCACATGGCCCGGATTCATGATCATCACCATATTGACGATCAGCAGCAGCCCGCCGCCGATATAGCCCCAAGCGTAGCCCGCGGACGATGTTTTGTCCATGCGGTCCGCCGTCACAATATGCGGCAAAAACGCGTCGTAAAACGTGATCGAGCCCGCAAAGCCGATATTGGCGAGCACGAATATCACGCTCAGCAGCAACGTGTCGCCCTGGTTTGGCAGGAAAAGCAGCCCCGTTGAGATGCAGCCGAGCCCCATAAAAAACGTCCAGAATTTTTTCTTTGAATTCGCGCTATCCGATATCGCGCCGAGTATCGGCGAAATCACGGCCATCACCGCCATCGACACCGCCGTGATGATGCCCCATATCGCGGTCGCCGCCGTATCGGTTCCCGTGTAGATCACGCTTGAAAAATAAACAGGCAGCACCGCCGCGAGTATCGTGGTGGCAAACGCCGAGTTGCCAAAATCATACAAACACCATGCCCGAATCTTCTTTTTCTCGTTCACGCCTGATTCCCTCGCTTTTTATCGATAATAATTTTATGATCCCTTGGCTGGCGTCGGGCGTCTTGCGCGAAAGAGTAAAGCGTAGGTTAATAATGCGTAAAGGTCATATTATGCATAAAACTGGTTATTTGCTCTAACGAGTCGCCGATTTTTCGCCTCAAAGGCCAATATTCATAATTTTGTTATTGTCACAAAAGAAGGCTCTCGTGTATGATTATTTTATACATATATTTTGGGGCAGCCGGGGGAGATGATATCAATTGTACGAAATCAAAAAGCTTGAGAAAAAGTCGCGGTATTTAAAAAAATTCATCAATCTTGAGTTTAAGCTCTATAAGGACGACCCAAGCTGGGTCGCGCCGCTCAAGTCAGACACGAAAAAAGTGCTTCTTGGCAAGGGCAACCCGCTTTTTGAAAACGGTGATCAGGCTTTCTTCATGGTCTATAAGGATCATAAGCCGGTGGGCCGCGTGCTGGTGGGTATTGATGAGGAACTAAACCGCGTGAGAGGCTTCAAACAGGGATTCTTTTCGATGTTCGAGTGTGTGGACGACGCGCAGGCGTGCCGGGCGCTGCTCGACGTGTCGCTGCAATGGCTCAGCGAAAAGGGCATGGAGCGCGTGATCGGACCGCTGTCTCCTTCGAACGGAGACGACCGCAAGGGCTTCGTGGTGATGGGAGATGACGGACCGCCGGTGCTGCTGAACGCGCACACCAAGGATTATTATCCAAAGCTCGTCGAAAGCTACGGCTTTACCAAAAACGACGATCACTTCGCGTATCTTTTTAACCCAGAGGATTTTGACATCAAGCGCCATGAAAAGGCGGTGGAATACGCGAAGAAGAAGGGCGGCTTCCGGGTCGATAAGCTGAACCCTAAGGATATCGTGAATGAAGCGACCGCGATCAAGGAGATTCTTGACAACAGCGTGCCTGAAGAATGGGATTATCTTGTGACGCCGTCGCTTGAGGCCGTGATCGATGAGTTCAAAAGCCTGCTGCAGTTTTACGACGGGCACTACTGCTACATCGCGCGCAAGGGCGGCAAGCCCATCGGCTTCATGGTGGCGCTGCCCGATTACAATCAGGTGCTTAAACGCATGAAGGGAAAGATACTGCCGTTTGGCTGGGCCAAGTATCTTTATTTCAAGCGCAGGATCACGGGCGCGAGAGCCCTTGTACAGATGGTGGATAAAGAGTATCACAACATGGGCGTCAACTACGCGATGTATTATGAAGCCTATAAGGACTGGCAGGAAACGCAGCTCAAATATATCGAAGCGTCGTGCATCGACGAAACGAATGTCGCGTCGCGCCGCAGCGTGGAGCGCGTGGGCGGGCGGCATTACCGTACGTACAGAACATATAAGATCGATCTGAATAATCAGGAGTAAACGATTACAGCGGCATGCTCTTGATCTTGGAAAACCTGCGCGGGTACACCTCCGGCGTGGGTTTTTGCTTTTGTATCAGCAGTATCGCGCCGCGCCCCACGGCAAAGCTGCCGGTCTGCCCGCACGCGAGCGCATTAAGCGCCGACGCGGCGTCCTGCATTTCCTGCGCAAACGTTTCACCCTTCCACGCGGCGAGCGTCCCGAAGAGCTTGAGCACCGGCGTCGCGAGCTCCAAAAGCATCGGCATCGGCGCGACCGCGCGCGACACCGCCACATCAAAGCGCTCGCGCATCGGCCCCCTGCCGAGCTCCTCGGCGCGGCCGCAGATCACGTCCGCCCGCACATCCACTTTCGCAAGCGCGCTTTTGATGAAATCCGTCTTCTTATTCGACGCGTCGAGCAGCGTCATATCGATATCCGGCCGCAGCAGCTTGAGCGGCACGCCCGGAAACCCCGCGCCCGATCCCAAATCAATCACGCGGCAGCCCTGCGGCAGCTCGAGCGCGGCGCAAAGCGCCATCGCGTCCGCAAAGTGCTGCTCCGCCGCCTGCGCTTCGTCGGTGATGCGCGTGAGATTTTGATACTTATTTGCTTCCACCACGAGCTCATAATACGCGGCGCAATGATCTATTACCGCGTCGTCATACTTCAGCTTGAGCACATCCAGCTTTTCAGCCAATATCTTTTTAAACAGCGTCATTAAACGATTTCCTCGATCCCCGTATTTACGGCGCTCACCGCGCCCACATAGGCAAAATTCCCTTTGACGCACGCGGCGGCCTCCTTGGCTTGCTCCGGGCTCTCAAACGGCGCGAACATCGTGCTGCCCGAGCCGCTCATCAGCGCGCGCGGTGCGCCCGCCGCCATCAGCGCATTGGCCGCCGTCATGATTTCCGGGGCAATACTGAGGGCTGCCATGCCGAGCGCGTTGCCTGCGTAGCGCAGAAACAGCTCGATATCGCCCTTGGCCAGCGCGTATTCCACCGTACTGATACGAAGCGGCTCGGATTTTTGATACCGCCTGAACGCCTCCGCCGTGGATACGCCCGCATGCGGCTTGACGATCACATAGTGCAGCGGCTTTGCGGGCTCAATGTGCGTGAGCCGCTCGCCGACGCCTTTCGCCCTTACGGTACCGCCTGTCAGCGCAAACGGCACATCGGCGCCCACCTTGACGCCCATAGCGCTCAGGTCCTCAATGCTCAATCCCGCTCCGTATAGCCTGTTCAATCCAACAAGCACCGCCGCGGCGTCCGCGCTCGCGCCGCCGAGCCCCGCCTCGGACGGAATGTGCTTTTGTATATGGATGGATGCGCCGCCGGTTCCCATTAGCTCCAGAAAAGCAAGCGCGGCTTTATACGCTGTGTTGCACCGCATGTCCACGCCTTCGATATCCATCGACACACGGATATCGTCCGCTTTTTCGATCTCCACCGTATCAAAAAGCGAAATGCTCTGCATGATGCCATCCAGCTCATGATACCCGTCGCCGCGCTTGCCGGTAATATCAAGAGACAGGTTGAGCTTGGCGTAGGCTTTCAATCGTATCATGTGTTTTCTCCGTTTAATTGATCGATCGCCCAGCGCGCATGCGTGGCAATCGGCTCGTCCTCATTTTCCGCAAGCTGCCTTAATGTGTCCACAATCTGCGTCTGCTTCGTGGCCGCCGCATACAGCGCCGCCTGAGAAATCACCCGCCCGCGCCGCGCCATGTTCGGCCCCGCGAGCTCGCGCAGCGCTTTGGTGGCGTCGTTCCTGAGCAGCGCCTCGAGCGTGAAGCTGACCGGCTCGCCGCATGCCGCGTCGTTAAGCGGGCACGCGCTTTGGCATTTTTCACATCCGAGCAGCTGATACACATCGCCGCGCAGCGCTTCGGGAACCGGGCCGTTCATATGATACCGCAGGCACCGCTCGATGCCGCCCACGGCCTGCGACGGACATGCCGCCGCGCATGTCCCGCAGTGCAGGCAGCCGTCCGTTTCTTGAGAGGCGCCGTCCGGCTCAAACGCGTCGGTCAGCACGGTTTGTATGCACACGTAAGACCCAAACTCCGGATGATAGTAAAACCCGTTGTCGCCCAAAAAACCGCCTGTTCTGAGCGCAGCGCCCTTTGCGCTGACGCCGTCGGTATGCAGCGCCTGCGCGCCGTGCTGCTTTATATAATCCGCCACCGCGCGCGCCGAATGGTACGACCTGTTCGACGCGATGTAATACGCCGAAAGCGCCATGCTGCCCGGCTCGGGCGGCAACGCCGCAGGACGGTACGGCGCAAAAAGCACCACGATACACGCCGCGCTGCGCAGCAGCGCACGCGGCTGCTCCAGCCCCTTTTGTTCCCGCATATCGTCCGCCCCTGCGAACCGTATATCGGCAAATCCCAGCGATTTCGCAAATGCCGACAGCTGCTTTTTGTTGAGTTCCATGTCGAAATTATGGCATATGGAAATGCAAATAACAATTCAAAAGTCCAAAAATTCTTGCGCGGCGCGGTCCGCTGATATATAATTGACAGGAAAATGTATACCTTCCCCTGTTTGGGCAGGGCAAAACGAAAACTTTAAAAGGATACCCTGTAATGAGAGCATATAAAAAGACCAACTTCATCATACTGATCGTTTGCCTGGTTCTTCTCGTCACGGCATGCGCCAAAGCGGACCCGATCGTCACAGAAATCGGCTCATTTGAATACTCGCAGAAGTTCATGTCAAGCATTGACGACGTGACCGCGGCGGAAGGCAACACGCTGCTTGTGATTTACTTGAAACCCGCCGAAGGCACCACGCTTGACCTTGACAAGGCGGAAGAATATTTCTTCCGGGGCACCACAGCCACGCTCGCGGGTACCGCATACGATTTGAAGTGCCTGTCCTTTGAAAAGGTCGATAACGCGTATGAGCAGGTCGGGCTTGTTTTCGAGGTCACCGACAACGGTTACGAGCAGGCGGCGGAGCAGCCCGTCGTGCAGCTGTCGCTGCCCTCTGCCGAGTAGCCGGTAAGTAAACCGGATTTCAGACCACATTGTTTTGCATTGCTCAAGGCTGCTTTTGCGGATGCATGAAGCAGCCTTTTTATTATCCTTGTGGCACAAATCAAACTCCCGGCACGGCAACGTATTGCCAAAACAATCGCATCTAGTATAAAATACTTTTCATAGATAATTTTTCGACATTTGTCCGTTAAACCTGACCGGGCGTCGATGCTCATGAGCATCGATAAAGAGCAAAAGATAAATCAATTATTGGGGAGAAATATTTGTGGAAAAAGAACTGAATGAAAAAGTCTCACGCATGACCGTGCTGCGGTGGCTGCTGCGTGTGGTGCAGGGCGCGCTGATCGGCGGAAGCGCCATATTGCCGGGCATCAGCGGCGGCGTGCTCTGCGTGATATTCGGCATATACCAGCCGATGATGGAGCTTATCGCCCATCCGTTCCGCGCGTTTAAAAAGCATGTCTGGCTGCTGCTTCCCGTACTGATCGGCTTTGTGCTGGGGTTTTTGGGGTTAGCGCGCCTGGTGGAATGGCTTTTCACAGTATCCTCCAGCATGACGATCTGGTTGTTTTTTGGCCTGATTGCGGGTATGGGGCCGTCGCTCTATAAAGAGGCGGGCAAGCAGGGGCGTCCGAAATCGGCACTGATTTCCTTTGTCATCAGCTTTGTGGTGGTTATGGGCCTGCTGCTTTACCTTGGCAATTCCGCCGCGCTTAACATTCAGCCGAATATCTGGTGGTTCTTTGTCTGCGGCCTGATGTGGGGCATCAGTCTCGTTGCGCCGGGCCTCAGTTCCTCGTCGCTGCTGATATTCCTCGGACTTTATGAGCCGATGGCCGCTGGGATAGGCAATCTTGACATGGGCGTCATCATCCCGCTCGGCATCGGCGCGGTGCTGCTGGTGCTGGTATCGGCGCGGGCGATCAACCATCTGTTCAACAAGTATTATCCGGTCATTTTCCACGTCGTGCTCGGCTTTGTGCTGGCATCTACCATCATGACCGTCGTTCCGACAAATCAGGCGGAGAGCATACGGTATTCGGGCACCGTCATTGATATCGTTTCGTGCGCGGCATGTGCCGTCGGCGGCTTCCTTGTTGCGTGGCTGATGGATAAAGCAGGCCAGAAGCTCCAATATGATACCGAAAAAGGGCCGCTGTTACCGCAGAAAGAATAATTTTCGTAAGAAATTAACGGGCCGATTTGCATTTCCTCTCAGGATATAGTATGATCGGAGAAGAATAAGAAACCCTTATCAAGAGTGGTGGAGGGACGGGCCCTGTGAAACCCGGCAACCGGACGAACCGTCAAGGTGCCAATTCCCGATAGATGAGGTGAAGAAAAAGTTTTTTTCGAGCCTCGCTGACGCGGGGTTTTTTATTTAAAAAACTTTTAGGAGTGTAAGATATGAGAAGACTGTTTACCTCGGAATCGGTCACGGAGGGGCATCCGGATAAGCTCTGTGACCAGATCAGCGACAGCGTGCTCGACGCGATACTCGCTGAAGATTCCAATTCGCATGTCGCGTGTGAAACGGCTGTCAACACGGGGCTCGTCCTCGTGATGGGCGAGATCACAACGAACTGCTACGTCGATATCCCTAAGATCGTGCGCGGCACCATCATTGATATCGGGTTTACGCGCGCCAAATACGGCTTTGACGGCAACACCTGCGGCGTCATCACGAGCATCGACGAGCAATCGGGCGATATCGCGATGGGTGTCAACAAGGCCGATCAGGGCGCGGGCGATCAGGGCATGATGTTCGGGTTCGCATGCCGCGAAACGCCGGAACTGATGCCGCTGCCCATCACGCTCTCACACAAGCTCGCAAGACGGCTGGCCGAGGTGCGCAAAGACGGCACGCTTGGCTACCTTCGTCCTGACGGCAAAACTCAGGTGACGGTGGAATACGAGGGCACCACGCCCGTGCGCATCGATACCATCGTCGTATCGGCACAGCATGCGGACGATGTTTCGCAGGAGCAGATCAGAGTCGATGTCATTAAACACGTTGTCAAGCCCGTGATACCGGCGGAACTGCTGGACACGGGTACGAAATACTTTGTGAACCCCACCGGGCGGTTCGTGATCGGCGGGCCCGCGGGCGACTCGGGGCTGACCGGCCGCAAGATCATCGTGGACACCTACGGCGGCTACGCGCGCCACGGCGGCGGCGCGTTTTCGGGCAAGGACCCCTCTAAGGTGGACAGAAGCGCAGCCTATGTCACACGCCATATCGCCAAAAACATCGTCGCGGCGGGGCTCGCGGAGCGCTGTGAGATCGAGGTGGCTTATGCGATCGGCGTGGCGGAACCCGTCTCGATCTATGTGGACACGTTCGGCACAGGCAAAATGGACGACGATAAGCTTGCGGCATTCATCCATAACACCGTGGACCTGCGGCCTGCGGCGATTATAGAGCGGCTGGGGCTGCGGGCGCCGATATACCGGCAGACGGCTGCATACGGCCACTTCGGGCGGCCCGATCTCGATCTGCCGTGGGAACGGCTCGATCTCGTGGATACGCTCAGCAAATAACGTACAATTGAACAGACAGAAGCGGCATGACCAGCATGCCGCTTTCTTTTTTCCTGTGTATGTAAAATTGCCATACTGCTGGCAACATTGATGTGGTATGATGAGTGCGTGGTGATCGAATGAAGCTCCAAAGACTTTTAATGATTGTGTTCTATTTGCAATTACACGCCAAAGCGACAATTGCCGAGCTTTCACGGTATCTGGAGGTTTCCAGACGCACAATTTGCAGGGACATCGAGATGCTGCAGACAGCAGGCGTGGATATTTTAAGCTGCAAGGGAAAAGCGGGCGGCTACATGCTTTCCGACGGGTTTTCCTTTGAAAAAATTCTTTTCAACCAATCAGAGCTCAGTACCATGCTGTTAAGCACACAGTTGCTGTCACAGTTCAGCGATACGGAGTTTGCAAAAGAGGCCGCCGCTTTAAACAGCAAAATCAGCCGGCTGCTGGATATGAAAAAAACGGAGCCCCAAATCGACCAGTTTATTTTTATTGATACAGAAAACAATGATCAGCCAAACAACCTTCGTGAAATACTCCGTTGCATAGAGAAAGCCTATCTCAGCCAAACGATGATACATGTTGATTATCAGCATCCGTTTTGCAACAGGCTTTCCACATCCAATCTTGTTGCGCCTTACGGGCTGGTAGGCAAGTCCGGCGCATGGTATTTGATCGGGTTCTGTACGGAACATAACCGATACCGAATCTTTCAAACACAGTTCATCCGTCAATGCCATCTTTGTGAAAAGGCGTTTGAAAAAGACGATACTTTTAACGCGGATGAATTTTGGCAGTTAAAAAGCCATTCAATATTCTAAAGAAAGGAGAACGCAGCATGGAAGCCAACTATGTTCAAAAAGGCGAAGAGGGCCGGGCATGCGAAGACTGCAAGCATTTTGAGGAAGACACCAGTATGCAGCAAATGGGCAAATGTTTCGGCAAAGATGTTTTGTCGCAAGGCAGCTGTGATTATTTTGAGCCCAAAGAGTAGCTCCGGCAGTGTTAAATCAGGGGCTGTCGTTTTGAGGCAGCCCCGCGTTTCCGCAAAACGTTTGCATACGCTTATAGGTTGCCGACCTTAAAAAAAGGAATATTGATAATGAAGTACTTTCACGTCGATGTGTTTTCGGATAAACCTCTAAGCGGTAACGGACTCACGGTCGTTTTTCCAAACAGTCCGCTTGGCAGCGGTGATTTGCTGAAGATCACCCGGGAACTGCGTCAGTTTGAGACGATATTCATATTTGACAAGGCCGCGGATGGCTCTTATCCCGTGAGAATCTTCACGGTGGATGAAGAGCTTGCGTTTGCGGGCCACCCCATACTCGGCGCGGGCGCCGTGCTTCACAGCCTGCATTTACGCGCTCAAAACACCGTCGAGATTTTGTTCGATCTATCGGGGCGTCGGGTGTCCGTTTCATCGGCATTAAGCAGCGGCGGCTGCAGCGTTACGATGAATCAGGGAACTCCGTCATTCATAGCACAAGTTGACAAAAGCCGCCATGCTCAAATCGCAACCGCATTGGGGCTTCGTCCGGCTGACATTCATGACACCTTGCCCGTTGAAGTCGTTTCAACGGGCCTTGATTATCTGCTGGTTCCGGTCAGGCAGAACATTGCCAGCGCAAAAATCAGCATTGACGGTTTCGAAGACCTCCTCGGACAATTCGGCGCAAAATTCGTCTATGTGTTTGAAGCTGAATCCCTCGAGTGCCGCACATGGGACAACAAAGGAATCACCGAAGATGTTGCCACGGGCAGCGCGGCGGGGCCGCTATGTGCTTATCTTGTACATCATGGGCTTGCATGCCCCGGAGAAGTGGTCAGCATCCATCAGGGAGGGTTTGTGCACCGGCCCTCCGTGATTAAAGCATGGACGTCCCGATCATCCGGCGAAACGCAGGTGTTTATCCACGGCGATGTCTCATTCTTCGCGGCAGGTGAAATTGATTTCCCTTAAAACCGGTTATAGAAGACTGTCTGCTCAAGCGGGTACCGTTTGCCGTGGTTCGCGCTCGGCGCCGCGTTATCAGCCGGATAACCGGTGGGCAGAATCGCAACCGGAACAAAGTCGCTGGGGATATTATAGGCTTTCCTCGTCTTTTCGGGATCAAAATACCCCACCCATGTAGTGCCGAGCCCAAGCGCGGCGGCCTCCAGCATCATATGCGTGGTCACGATGCTCGCATCAACCTCCCCGCTGTCATCGCCGTCAAACGAGCGCTTCCACGATACCGTTTTGTCACAGCAGATCAAAAAAGCCAAAGGCGCGCCGAAATGATAAGCTGTGCATTCCTTAAGCTTAGCAATAGCATCTTCACTTTGTATCACAAGAATTCTCTGAGGCTGATTATTGCATGCCGTCGGCGATACCTGACCCGCCTTCAATATCAACTCGATCTTCTCTTTTTCAACGGGCCTGCCGCTGAATTTTCTCACCGAGTACCGCTGCACTGCCAGATCAATAAATTCCATCGCTTTACCTCCAAAACTTTCTGTTTGATATTCAATATATACATAAACAGCCAAAAAGCAAGTACGCACTTTTTGGTATGCAACTAACCAAACGGGAAGCCCGCATGATCAAACAATATGGTCGTCCTTCCGCGCTGTTCGAGGCTTGAAAAAAACACACAATATCGCCCCTTTATGATATAATGGCAAAAAACCGTACATATGTTTGAGGGTTTATGACGAGTATTGAGGGCACCGTGCTCGAGATCAATTTCCGCAATGACGAAAACGGCTGGACGGTGATGTCGCTCGATTTCAACGGCGAGTTGACCACCGCGGTCGGCTGTCTGCCGCACATCCACGAGGGTGAGTTTGTGCGGCTTTTCGGCGCGTGGACCGAGCACCGGCTATACGGCCGCCAGTTTTCCGTCAAATCGGTGGAAACGCGGCTGCCCAATACGGCGGAGTCCATCCGCATGTTTTTATCGAGCGGGCTCATCAAGGGCGTGGGCGACGCGATCGCGGGGCGCATTGTGGACGCATTCGGTGAAAACACGTTCGACGTGATCGAAAACAGCCCGGAGCTGCTCGCCGAAGTCAGGGGCATCAGCCATAAGCTCGCGATGAGCATCGGCGAAAGCTTTACGGAGCACATCGGCGTCAAGCAGGTGATCATCGACCTTCAAAATTTGGGACTCTCGGTCCGGCAGGCGTTCCGCGTATTCGAGCGCTACGGCGCCGCCGCGCCCATGCTGATACAGGAAAACCCGTACAGAATGATCGACGACATTGCCGGCATCGGGTTTGAGCGCGCCGACCGCATCGCGGGCACCATCGGCATCGATAAAAACTCCGAATACCGTATCGATATGGGCATCAAATACGAGCTGCTGACCGCGATGAGCGAGGGACACACATGCCTGCCGCGCCAGGAGCTGCGCCGCCATGCCGCGAAAATGCTCGGTGTGGATGAAAAGCTCATCGACGCGCGCATCAGCGCGCTGACACTCGCCGACGAGATCGCGCAGAAGTTCATCAACAACACGCCCGCCGTATTCCATATGGCCGCTTACGTGACCGAAAGCGATGTCGCGCGGCGGCTGTTCATGCTCGCAAGGTGCACCCCGCGCATACAGATTCCCGATGTGACATCTGCGTACACGCGCTATATCGGCGGCGTGAATTTGTCGGAGGAGCAGGAGCGCGCAGTACTCATGGCGCTCTCGAATCAGGTCGCGGTCATCACGGGCGGGCCGGGCACCGGCAAAACGACGATCACCAAAGCGATCATCTCGATATTTGAGCAGTGCGGTATCACCACCGCGCTGTGCGCGCCCACAGGGCGCGCGGCCAAGCGCATTGAGCAGTCCACGGGGCGCGAGGCCAAAACCATCCACCGACTGCTCGAATACGGCATCGGCATGGACGAGGATTTTGACACGGGTATCCGCTTCATCCGCAACGACGAGAACCCACTGGAGGCCGAGGCGGTGATCGTGGATGAAGCGTCGATGATCGATATATTTCTGATGCGGGCGCTGCTGCGCGCGCTGCCCGAAGGCACGCGGCTCGTGATCGTGGGCGACGCGGATCAGCTGCCCTCGGTGGGTCCCGGCAACGTGCTGCGCGATATCATCAAGAGCGGCGCGTTCCCGGTCACACAGCTCACGCGCTTTTACCGCCAGAAGGAAGGCGGCAGCATCGTGGAAAACGCGCACCGCGTGAACCGCGGCGAAAACCCCGAGTTCTACGTCACGGGCGATTTTCTGTTTATCCCCGAAAGCGAGCCGGACGATGTGATCGCGCGGCTCAAGCAGCTGTTGAGTGAAGGCGAATTGCCTGAGAAATACGATATATTGGAGCAAACGCAGATACTCTGCCCGATCAAAAAGGGGCTGCTCGGCGTGTATAACATCAACATGGAGCTGCGTGAGCTCTTAAACCCGCGCCTCGCCACGCGCGAGGAAGTGCAGGTGGGCGATACGCTGTTCCGTACGGGCGACAAGGTGATGCAGACCAAGAACAACTACGAGATGGAATGGTTCTACGCCGACGAAAGGCTGTTTCACCACAAGGGGCAGGGCGTTTTCAACGGCGACCTCGGACGAATCTTACGCATCGACAACGATTTAAAGGAAGCGACGATCCGTTTTGACGGCAGCCGCGACGCAGTCTACGCATTCGCCGAGCTCGAACAGATCGAGCACGCGTATGCGGTCACGGTGCATAAATCGCAGGGCAGCGAGTTTCCCGTCGTGATCATGCCGCTGATGGCGGGCGGCGGGCGGTTTCTCTCGCGCAACCTGCTGTATACGGCGCTCACGCGCGCGATGGAAAAGGTGATCATCATCGGGCAGAAGAGCACCGTGGAATACATGGTGCAGAACAACCGCATCCGCGGGCGCTACACCACGCTCGACCACGAAATCAGGGATTTAACCGAGATACTGGGGGCGATGTGAGTGCGGCTGCTCTCCGTCATATGGGAAACACTGTTTCCGTACATCCCCAAATGCGTGGTATGCGGCACCGAGAAGGACGTGACGGACTATCTCTGCCCGGCCTGCGCGATCTCAATGCAGATGCTCACGGCGGGCAACGCCGGGGCGGCAGGGCTTGACGCTTTCGCGGCGTACGTCTACGACGGTCCCGCGGCGCGCACCGTGCAGCGCTATAAATACGGCGGCAGCCGGTATCTTTCCGCGTTCATGGCGCAGGCCATGCTGCGCGCGGCGCTCGAAGCGGAGCTCACCTTCGATAATCTCTGTCATGTGCCGCTGCACCCAAAAAAGCGGCGCAAGCGCGGATTCGATCAGGCGTCGCTGCTTGCAGAGCGTTTATCAGAGCTCACAGGCAAGTCGCATTTTGACGCGATCCGGCGCGTTCGCAACACGCCGTCGCAGACGAAGCTGAACATAACCAAGCGAAAGGAAAACATGCGCGGCGCGTTCGAGCCGGTACAGCCCGTATCCGGCCATGTGCTGCTCGTGGACGACGTTTTTACCACAGGCGCGACAGCCGCCGAATGCGCGGGCGTGCTGAAAGCCGCAGGCGCGGCAAGCGTCACGGTGCTGACCTTCGCCCAGGCAATGGAAAAAGGTTAATATTAATTATTCTGGCTATTAGTTTATGTTTAAAAACGTTAATTCTAGCATAAAGAAATCGGATTAAGATGCTCATCACTCATTCCGATGTAAAATATCTAATTATATTACAATATGGCATTAACCTACCTTGCTCATCTTCATTTCTTGATAGAAATCTGGCAGCTTCCTTATCATAACTCTCCTCAAAATAATCAATAGCCTCAAGCGCACTTTTTCTTGCTTGATTAAGTGCATAATCATCAAGTCCAAGAATACTTATTGTTGTTTTTGCTTTTTGATTATCGTCTTTAGGCATAATCCTGCCATCAGATGTGTACGAAAAATAAGATTCACAGAATTCATCTATTGGAGAGATTAAATTTTCATTATATTCGTTTTTCTTTCGATGTCCACATGTTTCTATTTGCCCATTAACAATAAATCCACAACTAAAACCATTGCATGAAATAAATAGATTTCTATAGTCTGTCTGCAATCTTATATTTTCAATTTTGCATAGTTCTTGAGGATAGAAATGCTCTATATGAGATTCATTATTACCTATAGAACCACAACAATAGCAACATAGCCCTTTTTGTTCTTGAATCAAATTGTTTTTTAAATTTTCTTTATAGTATTGTGGAATATCGTTATATTTCGGACTTCTTTTATGACTTCTTGTATACTCCCTAAGCCACTCTGTATACTCAGGCGGAACATTTGCTTTATTTATCTTTATCATCCTGTTTACCTCTTCTGATTAAAATAGCCGCTTTTACGAGATCAGAATGATAATTTGGAAGTACTGTTAGGAGGTTATCCAATAATTTTTTTGCAACATCAAGCTCCGAATGATCAATAGCATCATATAGTTTTCTAATTCGATTTTTTATCTCACCATCCTCTTTATCAACCCCCATAAATTGCTCCAATATCAAGTTGGAATCTAAGCCATATAGTGAATTCATAACATCGTACTGTAACATTCTTTCGTTCTTTCTGAATCTGAAAATATTGGCATCCTCTATTTCACCTAACACTTGCGGCGAATGTGTTGTTATAATAAATTGAATATTAGGAAAAGTCTTTTGTAAGTTTGGAATTATTCTTCTCTGCCAGCTTGGATGTAAGTGCAACTCAATTTCATCTATAAGAACAATTCCTGATGTATCCAAAGGTCTTTTTGACATAGGATTTGCTATAGCCATTCTTCTAGCAAGGTCTCCCACCATTGCCAGCAAACATTTTTCACCATCAGAAAGTGAGGAGACTTCGATATTCTGGTTTTCTTTCGTAATTATCATTCTTAGCCTTGGACTGCGACTCACTCTTAAATCTGAAAATCCAGGTAAAAAATCATATATAGCATCTTGTACTGCTTTTAACTGATAATTTGTATAATCAAAATTATTTCTTGTTTTATTTTCATTAACAATATCTTCTTGGTTTCTATACCATTCAAAAAAAGTTCTAAAATCAGTATTTGAACTTAGACAATTTTCATATGCAGTAATAATGTTAAACTCATCGTGCCCATTTCGTATTCGTAACGGCACATCAAAAACAGCCCTATGAACCCCATAATTAATAAAAACTGGTGCAGGTATGTTAATATCATATACCATGTCACTAAATTTTGAACTTATAATCTCTAAATTGGTATTATTATTCCATTTGTCTTTTCTTCTATCTTTCCTAATGTCAAAATGAAAAATCTCTCCACCTATATTTATTTCAACTTCTATCGTAGATCTCGACGCCCCATAGGTTATATCATCATCTGAAATAGTTAATACGGAGTTTAATCTTTTTTTTACTGCAAGCTTATTCATTATTGGATAGAATATTGTTGTTAATGCAGTCATTAAAGTGGTTTTTCCAGTACCGTTCTCTCCATACAAAACGGTATTCTTTCCATCCAATTTCAATGTAAGGTCATTGATTCCTTTATAATTCTTAATATAAACTGAGTTTAGTTCCATCAATACATCACCTTTTTATTTGTGTACAATGCTAGATTGACTTAAGCCATTTTACTTTATTATCAGCTTATCATCTTTTTAATAAACATGTCCAGAGGTCTCTCGGCAAACCAATAAAATGGTATACCTTATCATTTTATGAATGATTATTCTCAAATTAAATCTTTATTTAAATATTATATATATTATTACAATTAAAACACAAGTATATTTTTTCTGTATTTCTACCCTAATAAAACCCTTTGAATCTTGTTTTATCTCTATAGAGCGTATTATAATTAAATAATCAATATAAAAAGGACATATTTTCACATGGAATTCGCAAAAAGACTCGATAATGTGACAGGCAGCGCCATCCGCGCGATATTCGCGCTGATCGGACAGCCCGGCATGATCTCGTTTGCGGGCGGCAATCCCGCGCCCGAATGCTTCCCCTCTGCCGATATCGCGGAGATTTCCGCGTCGCTGATCAACAAAAACGGCAGCCACATACTGCAGTACGGCGGCACGCCGGGCATCAGCCGCCTGAAAGACACCGTGATCCATATGATGAACGCGCGCGGCATCAGCGCCACGCCCGACGAGGTCATCATCACCTCGGGCGCGACGCAGGGCATCGGCCTCGCGGCCAAAACGCTCGTGAACCCGGGCGATGTGGTGCTCGCCGAGTCACCG
Source organism: Bacillota bacterium (assembly GCA_023461435.1). GTDB lineage: Bacteria > Bacillota > Clostridia > Christensenellales > SZUA-584 > SZUA-584. The sequence goes on along the minus strand of JAEYLC010000005.1, from coordinate 15,079 downwards.
ACGTTTATCGGCGCGCTGCAGACGTTCCTCACCTACGAAGCGGACGTGAAGGGCGTCAGTATGGACGACGACGGCATGGACATGAACGACCTTGAAGCTAAGCTCAAAGCGCATAAGCCGAAGTTCGTCTACACGATCCCGACATTCCAGAACCCGACGGGGCGCACGATGTCGCTCGAGCGCCGCAGACAGATGACGGCGCTTTGCAAAGCGCATAACGTGCTGATACTCGAGGACGACCCGTATTGCGACCTTCGGTATTCGGGCCAGCCCGTACCGCCCATCAAGAGCTTTGATGCCGACGGTGCCGTGATCTATCTGATGAGCTTCAGTAAAATCATCTCGCCGGGCCTGCGCGTGGGCGCGGCCATCGCGGATGCGCGCATCATACAGAAGTACAACATCGCCAAGCAGGGCGAAGACCTGCACACGGCCAACCTTTCCCAGGAAATTGTGGACGCGTATATGCGCTCGGACAAGATAGAAAAGCATATTGAAACGGTCTGCGCGAATTACCGCGGCAAGCGCGACGCGATGCTCTCAAAGCTTGAAGCGTTCCCCCAAGGTGTCACATTCACAAAGCCGGACGGCGGGCTGTTCATCTGGGCGGCGCTGCCCGAAGGCATGAACGCGGTCACCATGTTCCAGCAGTGTGTCGACGCGGGCGTGGCGTATGTGCCGGGTGTGCATTTCTTTCCCGAAGGCGGTCACGAAAACACGATGCGCCTGAATTTCTCGATGGCGTCGTTTGAGCAGATCGACAAGGGGATGGATATACTCAAAGGCGTGATCGAAAAGAATATGTGACATGGCATATGAAGGCGGGCTGCAAAACAGCCCGCTTTTTTTGATAGGCTTTGTATCAAGCTTCACAGCATCTGACCTCATCAGGCCGCTCTCTCGCTCGCCTTTCGGCGACAGCTCCCATTCAGCAAAGAGATGAGCAGGCGCCACGACCGAACAGAAATCACAGTTCAAAATAGACTGTTCAAGGAGGTGGCAATTGACCGACTTGATCGGGCAATTGACGGAAGGAGTTCACATATAAGAAGGCATGAAAGTATAATACAACGGTGCAGGATACGATACCTGCCTGCGCCCTGTACGGGTATGTCGATCTGCGCGGATGCGTGTCCACGAAAGACAGTGGAAATGACATACCACATGCGCGGCTAAGAAAGGAACGACATACCCCATTCGGGGCACAAGCGGAGGTCGCTGTCTACAGTTCGAGAAGAAATGTTGTTGCCTGAATATATGGGAATTTGAATATCTGAAATGAGATTTTTATTCCGTCTGATCCGAGCGATGAATACTGTAGGGCTGCCTGGGCTGCTCGATTGATTTCTATCTTCAGTTAATCCGCACAACGGCGCTGCCGCGTTTGTGCCCCGTTTCCACATACCGGTGCGCGTCCGCCATCCGTTCCAAGTCAAAGCTCCCGCCGATCATAGCTTTGAGCTTTCCCCGCTCGATCAGTTCTCTTAAGAACTCGAGGTCCTTCTTCTTATCAGCCGGTTTTCTCAGGCCGGTCGCCGCAAACGCAACGCGCTTGCCCTTCGATTTGGATGTGAGCATCATCGCAAGCATCGCGCCCGTTGTGGGCACCGTGGTCAGATAGATGCCGTTTGGCAATAACGCCGCTTTGCACTTGCTGAATGTGCTTTTGCCCACCGCGTCGAATATCACGTCGTAAAGATTCTCTCCTTGCGTGAAATCCTCTTTCGTGTAGTCGATCGCGCTGTCGGCGCCCAAGCTTTTTACGAACTCCAGATTGTTCGGCCCGCAGACGGCGGTCACGTTGGCGCCATAGTATTTCGCCATCTGTACCGCGCACACGCCCACGCCGCCCGCCGCGCCGTTGATCAAAATGCGCTGGCCCTTTTGGAGCTTCGCGTGGTCTCGCAGGAAGGGCAGCGCCGTGAGTGAGCCTTCGCTGATGGCGGCGGCCTCCTCAAATGTCATGTTTTTGGGGCTCAGCGCCACCGCCTCCGCCCCGCTCAGCGCGATAAGCCCGGCGTTGGTTCCAAAATTCGTGCCGCTGCTGCCGTACACCCTATCTCCCGGTTTGAACCCGCTGCCGCCCGGCTGCTCCACGATGCCCGCAAACGCGTCGCCCGGAATATGCTTTGGCTTTATAAGCCCCGTAAAAAACCGCGATATAAACGGCTTGCCGCGCCGGAATGCGCAGTCCGCATCAGCGACGACCGTCGCTTTGACGCGAATCAGCATCTCGCCCTGCTTGGGAACGGGATCATTCACCTCTTGAATACGGAGCACATCCGGGCTCCCGTATTTGCTCACAACAACCGCTTTCATGCCAGCCCCTCCTGCACCGTGATGATCACTTTGCCGCGCGCATGCCCGCGGCTCAAATCCTTCAGCGCCTGCGGCGTTTCGCTTAACCGGTACCGCGCCGCGATAACGGGTTTCAGCTTTCCCTGCGTCACAAGATCCAGATTGTAAGCCAAATCCTTCGGATTCGGTTTTGCAGCCAGCAGACGCACTTTTTTGCCACCCACCAACATGACCGGCCCGAAAGCCATGGTTTTAAACACCTGCCTCAGCGCGCCGCCCAGCACGACGCAGACACCTCTCGGTTTTAAGACGCGCTTGTAAGCTGACAGCGGATAGACTCCGTTCGCCGCGATTACAATATCATACCACGCCTCTTTGGTATCAAAATGTTCTTTGGTATAATCGATCACCTGATCGGCGCCGATTGACAAGACGGTTTCCCTATTCTCAGGGCTGCACACGGCAGTGACCTTAGCGCCGAAAAACTTGGCAAGCTGTACCGCACAGGTGCCCACACCGCCTCCCGCGCCGACGATCAGAGCGCTTTTCCCCGGTTTCACGCCGCCCATCCGCAGCGCCTGCAGCGCCGTGACGGCCGCCATGGGCAGCGCCGACGCCTCTTCAAACGATACCGCATCCGGTATCTTGACGAGCACATCCTCAGGCACAGCCACGAACTGCGCGAAACCGCCAAGACCACAGCCCGAAATATCCGCCGCCACTTTATCGCCCGGGCAATAATGCTTCACCTGACTTCCGACAGTCTCCACAATCCCCGCGATATCCGCGCCGAATATCCTGTTCTTCGGGATGATCCCCATCCGCATCGAGCGGTAATCGAGCGCGTTGAGTGACGCGGCAATGATTTTCACAAGCACTTCGCCTGGCTGAGGCACAGGCGTCGGCACATCGCGACAGACAAGCTGCTTTTTTTCATACACAACGGCTTTCATGTTGTGTCTCCCTCCATCTCATAGTCAAACACCTCGCCAACCGGCACGTGAAACGCGTCCGCGATACGGAAAGCGAGCTCGAGCGAGGGGGAGTATTTGCCCGCCTCGATCGCAATGATGGTCTGCCTTGAGACGCCCGTCTTTTCGGCAAGCGCCTGCTGCGTCATCTCATCCGCAAAAAAGCGCAGCTTTCGGATGTTGTTGGTGATCACGATCTTCTTAGCCATTGGCCACACCCTTGCGGTAGTAATAGAGCCCCGTAAACCCTTCCGTGACAGACCCGACGCTGGCCGAGATGAAGAATACGTTGAGCATCACGGTCGGCGCGATGCCAAGCACGAGCAATATGAGCCCCGCCACAAAGCCGATCCCCGCGATCACATACCCCACCTTGGAGGATTTGAGATCGATCAGCTTCACCATTTCATCCTCCACCATGCACGCTTTCATCTCGGTCTCGATTTCTTTATCGTCGCAATTGCCTTTCCTGACCGCGAGAGATGCCGCGTAGATCATATGAAAGATGATCTGAATGACGATCGCAGCCCCCACGCCGATGCCGATGAATATGAGCATTGTCGCGGCGCATTGCTTAATATCTCCGAGGGTTTGATTGATACCGAACACATAGATGCAATATGCCGCGAGCACCAGCACACCTGAAACGATGCTGGCGATGAGTTTCTTTTCCTGATGAGACATAACCGGTTCACTCCTTTAATTGGTATTTTGCAATAATAAAGTAGCATCATCTTTACACAATGTCAAGTATTTTTTACATCATGTAAAAAATTTTTTTCAGCAACAAAAAACAGGCTCCCTGCGAAGCCTGTCTCTTACAGTTGTTTTTACAGCTTGCTGCCGCACTTGATGCAAAATGCCGAACCCGGAGCATTTTCCGCTCCGCAGTTTGAGCAGGTGCTCGGCGCGGGCGCGCTCGGCATCACCGGAGCTGCGGGCACATAAGGCTGGACGGGCTGACCGCCCGCCATGCGCAGCATCGTATCGTTAAGCTGGGCCGTGTTCTCCCTTATTGAGAGCATCACCATGATCAGCTCGTAAACCAGACGCACAACGACGGCTGAAACCAGCATAATAAGCCCCGTCAGCGGACTGATGAACAGGCAGATGAAACCTCCAAGCACGCAGACCACCGTACCGGCAATGTATAATACCTTGATGATGGATGAAAGCCAGTATCTGTTGAAATTTAAGAAGTCGTAAAGCCACTTGGCGCCGCCCGTATAGCGGCCCCTGTTTTTTGCGGGTAAAAACACAAACAACAAAACGATACCTAAGATCAGCCCAATTACGGCGAGTATGATAACCACCGTATTCATAGTTTGAAACGGGCTGTAACCAAAGTCATAGCCATAATCGAAAACATCAGGAATATCCATATAAGCCACCTCAAATAAAAATAATCGTGTCATCTTTACCACCATTTTGGCAATTCCAAACGAAAATCAGCCAATCATTGCGTTGCTTTGTGCTTTTTTATGCGGTTCATTTTTGATATGATACATAGTGCCATGAAAAAAATCACACTTGCCGCCCTGGGCGCGCGTTTTTCTCACAGCAGCCTTGCGCTGCTGTGTCTGAAGCACGCCGCGTATGACAAACAGGCAGTCACCGCAAAGGAATACAACATCAACGACAGCGTTATGGAAATCGCCGCGGACATCATCGCGGGCAATCCCGACGCCGCCGGGTTTTCATGCTACATCTGGAACATCGAGCACGTTGTGAAAATCGCATCCATCGTCAAATCGGTGCTGCCCGGCTGTCTCATCATACTCGGCGGCCCCGAGGTGTCGTTCGGCTGCGAAGACCTAATGGCGCGTTGGCCGTTCGCCGATGTCATCGTGCGCGGCGCGGGTGAAGCACCTTTTGCGCATCTGACAAAATGCCTCGCAGAAGGGCAAAGCATCAATTCCACACCGTCCGCCTACATCCGCACATCCGGCGGCATTGTTATCACGCCGGACGCACAGCCCCACAAACTCGCTGACCAGCCATTTTTGTATGACAACCTCACCGCCCTTGAAAACAAGATGATTTATTATGAGACGAGCCGCGGCTGTCCCTTCCGCTGCGCGTACTGCATGTCGGCGGGCGAGGCCCTAGACTTTTTGCCGGTGGAAAGAGTGAAGCGGGAGCTCGAGTATTTTCTGCGCGCGGATGTGCAGCAGGTCAAGCTCGTGGACAGAACGTTCAACCACCCCGATGCGCGTGCGCGGGAGATCTGGGCCGCGCTGATCGCGCTCAAACAAAAATACCCGCGCAGCCGCACGAACTTTCACTTTGAGGTTTCGGCCAGCCTCTTGAGCGAAGAGACGATACGGCTGCTCGCCGCCGCGCCCAGAGGACTCATTCAGCTCGAAATTGGCATACAGTCCACCCACGGCGAAACGCTGTCCGCCGTGAACCGCGCGCACGATACCGGGAAGCTGCTCCGCAACACAGCGGCGCTCTGCCGCCTTAAAAATCTGCGCGTTTATGCGGACCTGATCGCGGGGCTGCCGATGGAAACGACGGAGACCTTCGCGCGCTCGTTTGACGACGCTTACAGCCTCGGCGCGGACAGGCTGCAGCTCGGGTTTTTAAAGCTGCTGCGCGGGTCGCGCATGCGCGAAGATGCTTCAAGATATGGCATCGTATATGCAGGTCATGCGCCGTACGAAGTGCTTAAAACGGGGACGCTGTCTTTTGGCGGCCTGCGGCATCTGCACCGCATTGAGCAAATGCTCGACGCGCTTTACAATGAACGGCAGGCCATCAAGACGCTGGAGCTGCTGATCCCTGAGCTGGGATCGCCGTTTGCTTTTTTCGACGGCTTCACGCGCCATCTTGAAAAAGAGCAGTACTTTGACCGTCCTCAAAAAAAACAGTCGGCGTTCGAGCAGCTTTTCGCCTTCGCAAAGCACCGGGTTGATAATGAGCTGCTGCGCGAGGCGCTCAGCTACGATTGGATGTGCCTTGGCAAACCGGGCGGCTGGCCCGAAGGGCTCGCTGTCAAAACCCTGAGCCTGCGCGAGGCGCCGGACGGCATACTGCCGGAAGCCGTGTCTTCACGCGAAGCGGGGCGGCGGTATGCGCTCGCCGAATTCAGACGCCTGTTTGAAGATCCGGCATGGCTGCTTTTTGACTACGCCATGCCGCGCGATGACGACGGGTTTGCGCGGCTCATCAAGCCTTTGCCTTAACACCTTTTGATCAAAGGCCAAGAAAAAAAGGCGGTAAACGCCTTAAAAATATATAAAGAAATGTTTGAAGCAATGTTGAAAAGCGGCGGTTACTGATGCCGCCTGCGCAGCCATTTTGATACCCCGATGAGCAGCACGGCAAGAGGCACCGCCACCGCCGTGAGCCCAATATAAAAACCCTTTTCTATTTCCGAAGAAATATTCAGTTTATACGCGTGATCGGAAGCGGAATAGATCGTCCGCATCGGAATCAAACCGTTTTCCTGCCTTCCGTTTAAATAGCCGATCGTGTTTAAAAACAGCTGCCGGTTGCCGGGTATGCCGTAGCTGTCATCGCCGGTTACAAACGACGACGACCCGAACAGCACCATAGCCGCATTGCCTTTTCGCGCGATCGCACCGATCACAAACGGGCCCGTTTCATCGCCTTGCTGCTTGCTGCACCTGTCAAGGTCTGCCCAGTTTCGCTTTGCGTAGCTCGTTTCATCCGTCTTGAGCAGCTCGCTGGTATCAACACCGGGCACAGCCGATATCCCGATCGCGCCCGCATAAGATAATACGGGTGTCTGCGCCTCCTGCAGTATGGGCGCGGTAACCGGGGAATCCGCGCTGAGCTCAGGCGTTAAATTCATACGCGACATATATGTGAAGCTCGGGTCTTCACCCACAACCACATTGCGCTGCGCGGCGAGTCCAAGCCCCGAAAACAACGCTTCAAAACGGGTCTGCGCCAGCTCGCCAAGGCCGGCGTGCAGCATATCCATAAAAAACACTGCCCTGCCGCCCTGAGCCAAAAACGAATCGACCGCGCTATATGCCCGGTCATTCAAGTCGGTCTGCGGACTGATCACGACCAGCGTATCGGTTTTCGGGTCTAAAGGCATGTCCTGAAGATCGCTCGTGCGGGTTAAATAATACTGCCCGCGAATATCGCTTAGCAGGCTGTCACAAGGCGGCTGCTCGCCCTGTCCGTCAAGAAAAACGACAGTCATGTTCTTATCTGTCATGATATAGTCGATCGCGGACGTGATTTTCCTTTCGGCGCTGAAATACCGGTAATCAGACACCAACGCGCCCGCATCGTTATAGTAAGGCTCGGAGGCAAAATAAAGGTCATTCTTGGAAAGCACTTTATAGCGTCCCGGCACGGCTCCTTTCATGCTGTCACTGTCCGACACGATCACGCAGCCCTGCTCGATCCCCGTCTGATTGGGATCGAAAAGCTGCATAAAACCCGGATGTGCCGACGGATCAACCAGACTGTAAGTCACGCGCTTTGAGACCGCCGCATAGTTTTTGAGCAGCGCGGTCACACGCAGATCGTCGAGCTCATTGCCGCCCGCATAATAAAGATAGATGTCTTTATTCAGCCGGCTCAATATATCCTTTGATTCTGCCGTCAGCGTCGTATACTGCTCTTTTGAGATATCCGCGCGCCAATTGAGGCTGTTGTTCAATATGATGGAACCGGCATTGGCCGCCAGCGTCAGCAGCGCTGCCGCCGTCACAAAAGCCGCCGTGCAAAACGCATGTTTCCTGCGGCGCGAACCGCATCTGTCCGGTTTCATGTGCGCCGTCCTTTCGACCATTTTGCGTGCTCGAGGCTCCGCATGGTCAGATATAAAAACAGCAGCGTGACGCTGACAAAATAAATGATCGACGGCACGCTGACAAATCCGTTAACAAAGTATGCCTCGTTGCTGAGCGGCGCCGCCCACAGCACCGCCGATTTGATGAGCCCGGCACTGAGCCACGACACCGCCGAATCGATCAGCACGATCAACAGCATCACCCCGAGCGCCGACAGCAGTGCGTGCAGCGGCCGTCTCATCAGCGACGATACAAAAAGGCCGATCGCAATCACCGCCGCGCCCAGCAGAAACACGCCAAGGTATCCGGTCAGTATCTCTCCCCATGAGGGCGGGCCGTAAAGGCACAGTATCAGAGGATACAGCAGCGATATGACGAGCGCCGACGAAAACACGGACAGCGCCGCCAAGAATTTGGCCGCCGTGACCGACCAGGCGGACACAGGCGCCGTCATCAGCAGCATGTCTGTCCTTCCGAAACGCTCGCCCGCGAGCAGCCGCATCGTGAGCACGGGGACAAGAATCAGCAAAACGTATTCAAGGCCGTGCCACAGGGGCTTTAAATCCATGCTTCTCCCAAGGATATTGTGCGTTGAAAACAAAAGCCCGCCGCCCAGCAAAAAGCCCGCCGCGAAAAGGTATCCTGGCATCGTATGCAGATATTGGCCGATTTCTTTTTTGTATACCGCGCTCATACCGTCATCCCCTTGGTCGTCAGCTGATAAAACACATCCTCAAGCGTCACCGACATCGGCTTTAAGCCAAGCAGCACGATGCCCGCTTTGACGGCGGCGCCGAATATATCCGCACGCACATCCTTGATCGCGTCCACCGTATAGTCGAAGGTGCCCGGCTCCTTGCTGCCGACGCATTCCACGGTATCCACACCGTCTATGTTCTTGAGCAGCGCAAGGCCGGTCGCCCGTCCCGCCGCGAGCCGGACGGATACGCGCTTGCGGCCGCCCGCCGCCTGCGAAAAGTTTTCGAGCGCGTCACTCGCCAGAATGCTGCCCTCATGCATGATTAATACACGGCTGCAGAGCGCCGTGACTTCCTGTATATTGGACGACGCCACGATCAGCGTCTTTTGAAAACCGCGTATGACCGACCGGATCTGCGTCACGTCGTCGGGCTCGAGGCCGTCCGTGGGCTCATCGAGCAGGAGTACCTCGGCACCCGAGCAAAGCGCGCCTGCCAGCGCAACGCGCAAGCGGTCTGCCTTATCGAGATTTTTGATGAGGCGGTTTTGCTTATCCTGAATCGCGAGACGCTCAAGAGCGATCGCCATGATCTCATCCCGCCGGGCTTTCGGAACACGCCTTGATCCGCAAACAAATTTTAAATGCTCCTGAACGGTCATATGAAGGTAGAGCGGCACGCTCCTCGGCACATAACAGATATCCAGTTTGGCCCTGAGGGAATTTTTAAGCATATCGATGCCATTGACCGTCACGCTGCCGTCGGAAGCCGAAATGAATCCCGCGAGGATACTCATAAGCGTCGTTTTGCCTGCGCCGCTGCGGCCCAAAAAAGCCACGCGTTCACCGGGATTCACCGTAAACGACGCATTTTTAACGGCATAGTGCGAGCCGAATTTTTTGGATACGCTTTGAACCTCGATCACGGTTTCTCCTCCTTTGCGCGGCAATTATCACTTTGGTTTTTTCACCCCGATTATATCAAACCCATTATGTCTTTGATGTGAATATTCTGTGAATTTCCCCTGCTTAAGCTCTTGTTTGGCGGAATAATCCTGCGTATTTATCTATATATTTATTACCAAGAACGATCGTAAAAAAGAGAGGGAACCGGTATGAAAATTAAAAAAGCGTCTTTTAAAACGGAAACGGCCTGTCAGCCCCGTTTAAGCGAAAGCCTCGTTGAGGGAAGGCTGTCTTTGCCTCCGGAAAAAAACGAAATCGACCGCGTTTTGTTTATACAGGGCCGTATCCAGGTGAATGCGGAGCCCGCAGACGGCAAGGTGTTTATGGACGGCAGTGTGGTTTTCAGCGTCGTATATATGACCATTGATGGCGGCATCGACGCGTTTGAAGCCGCTTCGCCGTTCCGCCACTCGGAGGATATGGCAGGCGCGGGTGCAGGAATGATACTCTCGGCAAAGGGCAGCGTCAAGGAAGTGAACTTTTCACTCGAAGATGCGCGCTCTGTGTATGTAAAGGGGATCGTGTCTGTGACTTTAAGAGGCAGCATGGCAAAAAGCTGCGAAGCCGTTACGGGAGCCGACAGTGACCTGCAGATGAAAATGGCAAAAAAACGGCTTAAGGTCACCAAGGAACAAAAGCGTGACGCGATGATGATGCGCGAGGATCTCCGTCTGCCGCAGTCGCTGCCCATTGCCGAAAAAATCTTAAACGCCGATGCCTATGCCGTGGTGAAAAACGTGAGGACCGAAGAGCTCAAAATCATCGTGGAAGGCGATGTGAAGCTCAGCGTGCTTTATTTAAGCACAGACAAGGGCGCGCCGCTGCAGCAGTTCAACGAATCCGTTCCTTTCGGGCATATCATTTCGGCGGAAGGGATGACCCCTGACGACATGATATCGGCGGATGTGAACCTTTCGGAGCTGAATGTCAGCATTGCGGAGGAAGCCGGCGATATCCTGCGCATCTCAGCGAGGCTCAGCTTCATGTGCGCCGCCCGCGCGGACAACGATGTGGAATATCTCGAGGACGCCTATTCGCTCAAAAACAGACTGAACTTAAAATACGACGAGCAAACCTGCCGCCATCTCGTGCTTTCGGAGTGCACCAAAGCCATCGCGCGCAGCACCATCACGGTGCCGCAGACCGAGCCGAGCGTGTCGCGCATCGTGTGCCTCAAAGCCAGGCCCTCCATCACCGCCGTTCATCCGCACACCGACCGCATCTATATCGAGGGGCTCATGATGTTCTCGCTGTGCTACACCTCCTCCGAGGGGCTTTGGAGCTATTCGGGTGAATCGCCGTTTGAAGCCGAGGTCCAGATAGACGGCATCATGCCGGAGCAGGACGTGGAAGTGAACGCAGACGTGGAATACTGCAACTATGACGGCACTGGGCGTGATATCAGCGTTAAATATATGCTCGATGTGGAAGTCAGAGCATTTTCGCAAAACCGCATGCGGCTCGTCTCGGATATGACCGAAATGGACGAAGCCCCGAAACACAATCAGGGCATCACAATTTACTTCGCGGACGGCGGGGAAACCACTTGGGACATCGCCAAACGCTTTTCCACCACGCTTGATACTGTGAAGAAGTTCAATCCCGAAATCGGCGACAAAACGGAAGCCGGGCAGAAAATCCTCATCATGAGCTGAGACGTAAACAATAGCATGGGCAGGCTGCGCAAATGCAGCCTGCTTTTTTGTTGCACTCTTTCGATTTTTCACAAAATCAGGGACATACCCTCACAGTAGTAACTGTTTTATTATTGCTCTCCATATAGATCAAACTCACGAAAATCAGTGCCATCTGTACGTATCATACCATCCGATCCGTCAAGAGATAGGTAAACCCAATCATCTGTCACAGATTCAATTGCATCTATTATAACTCCTCCTACCATATCAAAACATACTAATAATTTGTTATCAGTCCCATCAGTTTTCATTTTGTATAATCCTATTTCAAATCCCGATCCATTATTTTCAGGTATGTCATCATAAATATAATAATAAATCCAGCCATCACTAATATGCAATGAAGATGCCTGGCTTATAATTTCTTCTGTCTCTCCGGTTTCAATTTTTATTCTGTATCCGCCATCGTCATAGAGCCAATCGCCTATAATCCCCAGACCAAGGTCTTCTGTATCCTCCAGCCGCATTTTCTCGCTGCCGTCCGCATGCATCCGATAACATTCATACTCTCCGTCCCTTCGTATCGTATAATATATCCAGTCGTCATCTATTCGAAAATCTATGCAATTACCATTAACCACCTTGGCCTTGTGTGTCCCATCCGTGCGTATTCTATAAAGCTCATTATCGTAATTGGATTCGTTGCCGCCAATATAATATATCCAATCTCCAGCCACAATCATTCCCCATGTTTCGCTTCTTTCTATTTCAGTTGTCGCAAAAAATGGATGTGTATCTTGGATTTCCTGAAAACGACTGCCGTCTGTACGCATCTTATTAATGCTGCTGTTTGCAAAATAGATCCAACCATTCACAACGTTGATATACCGGCCACCGATTCCTCGTAACGTTTCTGTCTCATCACCATCTGCACTCATACGGCATATAGCATCACTTGTTGAATAATAAATCCACCCGTCGTATTCCACCATATCACCGCTCTCCGGATGGCAGCCGACCGGCGTCAGCGGTTCATCAAGATACATCGTATCCTTGACGAGAAGGGTAATGCCCCAAAAAATTCCCGTGCCGACCGCTAAAGCGCCGATCGCTGATGCAATTGCAATGATGAGTTTTTTCTTTTTTCTCTTTTTAATGATTGGCTTAAAGCGAATTGCGTTCGCTTCCTGGTCGTGGCAGTACCCGCACTTGATGCAAAAGATCGTGTCATCCGGAATGACCGCACCACATTTTTCACATTTTAACACAAGTTTTTCACCACATTTAAGACAGTTGACCGCATCTATGGGGTTGTTTAATCCACAATTATTACATTTCATTTTCTATCCTCCGCCCATAACGCTATTAAAAAATTCAAATAATTTAATGATTTACTTTAACTTTGTTAATACTACCACAATATACTTATATCAAACAATATTAATCGTCCCAATGCAGGTTTTTAACTAATATTCAAAATCAAGATTAATCAATGACTAATCAAATTCACTATCTTCACCCTTTGCTCTTTTTCGTTTGTCCATTTTTCTTTTTCTGCTATAATGAAACAAAAACAGAGGTTGTTTATGAGACTCGATAAATATTTAAAGGTATCGCGCATCATCAAACGCCGCACCGTCGCAAGCGAGGCGTGCGACAAGCAGCGCGTCTATGTGAACGGCAATCCCGCCAAACCCGGCAAGGATTTAAAAATCGGCGATATACTGGAGATCCGCTTCGGGTCCGGATCGCTCAAGGTGAAGGTATTGAGCCTTGCCGAAACGGTGCGCAAGGAAGCCGCGGGCGATATGTTTGAGATACTTGAGGAGACGCGCAATGGCTGACACCGTCGCCGTCGTGCTCGCCGCGGGCAGCGGTTCGCGAATGGGCCACGACCGCAACAAGATGTTCATCCGCATCGGGCGCTACACCGTGCTCGAGCGCTCGCTCCGGGCGTTTGAAGAGAGCGGCTGCTTTGACCGTGTGGTGCTTGTTTACCGCACCTGCGACAAGGAAGAAACGGAGCAGACCGCAACGCAGACCTTAAGCCTGCCTTATATGCTCGTAGAGGGCGGCAGCGAGCGGCAGTTCTCGGTTCATAACGCGCTGCGCGCGATCGGCAATGCGGACATCGTGGCCGTGCACGACGGCGCGCGGTGTTTTATAGAGCCGGAGGTGATCCGCGCGTGTGTAGAGAAGGCGCTCGAAACGGGTGCCGCGGCTGCGGGCGTAAAAACGCGAGACACGATCAAGGTGGTGGACGGGGACATTATCGTAGAAACGCTGGACCGCAGCCGCCTTGTGAACATACAAACGCCGCAGGTATTTGCATATGACTTGCTCGTCAAGGCGCATGAAGCCGCCGCGGCCGACGGCTATATCGGCACCGACGACTGCGGCCTCGCGGAACGGCTCGGCCATGCCGTCAGCTTCATCGAAGCGGGGTACGACAACATCAAAGTCACCACACAGGAGGATATTTTGCTCGGACGCATGCTTGCGGGAGAAACCATCCGCACCGGAACGGGATATGACGCGCACACGCTCGTGGAAGGCAGGCCGCTTATCTTGGGCGGCGTGACAATTCCGCACACGCACGGGCTGCTCGGCCACAGCGACGCAGACGTGCTGCTGCACGCGATTATGGATGCGATGCTCGGCGCGGCGGCGCTTGGCGACATCGGCAAGCACTTTCCATGCACCGATGAGTTTAAGGACGCCAGCAGCATAGACCTGCTTAAGCGCACGCGCGACATATTGACCGAAAAGGGCTTTTCGGTGGCCAATATTGACGCGACGCTGATTATGCAGCGACCTAAAGTGGCACCGTATATCGATGAAATGAGAAAACGTATTGCGGAGACACTCGGCATCGGCATCGACGCTGTGGGTGTGAAGGCGACAACGACGGAAGGCATGGGTTTTGAAGGGCGCGGGGAAGGCGCGAGCGCGATGGCGAGCGCGACGATAGTCGGGTAAACTGTTTTTTATACTCCCTCAGTCGCCTTTCGGCGACAGCTCCCTCCAGAGGGAGCTAGTATTTCGAGCAAGGAGATGAGTCAGTGTCATTACCGTATGATAAAAATCTCATAGCTCGTGCAAAAGCGCTGCGAAAAGGCATGACACCGCAGGAAAAAAAGCTGTGGTATCAATATCTTTGTAAATATCCTGTTCGGTTTCAAAGGCAAAAGGTCATTGACCATTACATTGCCGATTTTTTCTGTGCGAGTGCACAATTGATAATCGAGGCGGACGGAGGCGGACATTTTACTGAGGAACAACAACGATACGATGAAAAAAGATCAGAAGTTTTGCAAAGCCTCGGTTTACTTGTGTTAAGATTCACAAATAGTGAAATCACCACGAATTTTGAAGGCGTTTGTTACACGATCGATAGAACTGTGAAAGCACGCACCCCTACCTCCCTCATTGAGGCAATGTCAATAACTTAAGCTCAGAGGAAGGATTTCAGAAAAGGGTTAGCGGCAGCAAAGGGTTTGTGGACGCGAGGAAAAAAGCGCCCCGGTCGCACGGGGGAGACGACACGGGTAAGTTCGCGCATAACGGAACCCAATTCCATGCTCGCTAACTGAGGGTGACCGCAAAGGGAAGCGAAAATGAATCTGTCACGTAAAGTCACAATCAGATCGCTGGTGCGCGCATGGTAGGTATGCTTGAGCTGCTTATCTTTTTGGCGCTCAGCAACCGCTTCGTCCGCCTCCTTTTGGAAGA
>JAEYLC010000004.1 GCA_023461435.1 Bacillota bacterium | reverse complement strand
TGACAACACTTTTGCCTTGTCCTATAATCACCATATTATAAAAATGGGCGATTTGCATGACTTACCATCATTTTATGCTGGTATAATACCGTTTTAAAAGCACATATTATCTAAACAAAAGATAATCCACCGGGAGGAAGCCATGACAAACGAACAAGTGATACTGACAAAAGACGGACTTAGGGAAAAGCAGGAGAAGCTGGATTTCTTAAAGACCGTAAAAAGAGGCCAGATTTCAGAGCAAATCAAGGAGGCCCGTGCTTTTGGCGATCTTTCGGAAAACGCGGAATATGATGAAGCCAAAAATGAGCAGGCCCGCGTCGAGACGGAGATTGCACAGCTCGAAAAGCTGCTTCGCAACGCCATCGTTGTGGAAGACAATGAGATCGATTTAACTACCGTGGGCATCGGCACCACCGTGCGCATTCTTGATATGGAATTCAACGAAGAAGAAGTGTATTCGATCGTGGGATCAGCCGAGGCCGATGCCGATAAAAAACGCATTTCCAACGAATCGCCGGTCGGCGCCGCGCTGATCGGCAAAAAAGTGGGCGATCTTGCCGAGGTGGCCACACCGGGCGGCACCGCCACATTTAAAGTCGTCGATATTTTCAGATAAGGGCAGGAGCAATGGAGGAAAACAATAGTCAGCAGTCAATGGAGACACTCAGTGAGGTTCTCCGCGTCAGAAGGGAAAAGCTCGAAGAGCTTCGAAGCGCAGGTCAGGATCCTTTTTTGATTACGCGTTTTGATAAATCGCATTCATCCGTCGAGATCCTCAATGGTTTTGACAGCCTCGAAGGGCAAACGGTGCGCATCGCGGGCCGTTTGATGTCCAAGCGGATCATGGGTAAAGCGAGTTTCGCTCACCTGCAGGACATGGGCGGCCGGATTCAGCTGTACGTCCGCCGCGATGTGCTCGGTGAAGAGCCGTATGCGGCTTTCAAAAAGCTCGACATCGGCGATATCGTCGGCGTCACCGGAGAGGTTTTTAAAACCAACGCGGGCGAGATTTCCGTCAAAGCAGCCACCGTTGAGCTGCTCTCAAAGTCTCTGCTGCCGCTGCCCGAAAAGTTTCACGGCCTTAAGGATACCGATCTTCGCTACCGTCAGCGCTATGTGGATCTGATCGTCAATCCCGAAGTCAAGCAGGCTTTTCTTGCCCGGTCATTGATCATCAAAACCATTCGTGAATGTCTTGATAACGTTGGCTATATTGAAGTGGAGACGCCGATTCTGATGGGAGAAGCGGGCGGCGCTGTCGCGCGTCCGTTTATCACGCATCATAATACGCTCGATATCGATATGTATCTGCGCATCGCGACCGAACTGCATTTGAAGCGGCTCATCGTGGGCGGATTCGAAAAGGTTTATGAAATCGGCCGTATTTTCCGCAATGAGGGCATGTCGATCAAGCACAACCCCGAATTTACCACCGTCGAGCTTTATCAGGCTTATGCCAATGTCGATGATATGATGGAGCTGTGTGAAAATCTGTTTTTCGCGTGTGCGCAAAAGCTCTTCGGTTCAGGAAAAATAGAATATCAAGGCACGGCCGTCGATCTGACGCCGCCGTGGCGCAGGCTTTCGATGCTTGACGCCGTCAAGCAATACACCGGAGCGGACTTTTCTGACTGCACGGACGAGCAGGCGCGTGAGATCGCAAAGGGCCTTGGGCTCAATATCGAAAAGCCGCAGTCGCGCGGCGAGCTTTTGTATGCGGCGTTTGACGCGTTTGTGGAGGACAGGCTGATCGAGCCCACATTCATATACGGTTATCCCGTCGAAGCCTCGCCGCTCGCGAAAAAAGACCCGAAGGCGCCGTGGCTCACGGAGCGCTTCGAGCTGTTCATCACAGGCCGCGAGCTTGCCAACGCGTTCTCCGAGCTCAATGATCCGGACGACCAGCGCGCACGTTTTATGGCTCAGGCGCAGCAGCGGGCCGCAGGCGACGCCGAGGCGCATATGATGGATGAGGATTATTTAAACGCGCTGGAATACGGCCTTGCGCCCACGGGCGGCATGGGTATCGGCATCGACCGCATGGTAATGCTCTTAACCGACAGCTATTCGATACGCGACGTGATACTATTCCCCACCATGAAGCCAAGAGAATAGAGCATACTGAGCATTTTGCTCTTATATATTATTTTTTTCAAGGCGTCCGGGCGACAATCATCGTCCGGACGTTTTATTTCTGCCGCATCAGTCAGCATCATGTCCCTCATGCGTCCAATTTATAAGCATCCATACTGTGATCAAACATAAACGGCAAATCTAAGCCCTAAGCCGCTGTATGCCATCCTCAAGTCATTTGACGCCTGTCTGTTTTGAATGCTATAATTTGTAAACAGCTCGATATGTTCCTTTCACATCCGTATAAAATCACGCATTCGGATTATAATTTTAAGCAATATGACACAATGTATGCAAAAACAGGAGGCCTGCTTGGAGTCACCGCACTTAAAGATCGATTTAAACAAGATACGTCACAATACCAGAACCATCGTTCGCCTCTGCCGTGAAAAGGGTGTTGACGTGCTGGGCGTTACCAAAGGCGTATCCGGCATGCCGGAGGTTGGCAAGGCCATGCTGGACGGAGGCGCTGCGGGCCTTGCGGATGCGCGCATCCGAAACATCAAAAAGCTCAGAAACGCCGGTATCACCGCCCCGATTATGATGCTGCGCCTGCCGCGCATCAGCAGCGTGGGCGACATCGTAAAGCTCACGGATATGAGCTTGAATTCGGAATTTGCGATGATTAAATCGTTAACCGCAGAATGTGTCAAAACCCATTATCAGCATGGCATTTTGCTTATGATTGATGTGGGAGACCTGCGCGAAGGTGTGCTGTACACAAGAGCAATGTACTGGCTCGAGCAGATACTCGGTTTGAAAGATATCCGGTTTTCCGGTATCGGCACGAATGTGGGTTGCTTTGGCGGCGTGCTGCCGTCCAAAGAGAATATGGGCATGCTTTCAAAAACTGCCCGCAGCATTCGCGAAAAATTCGGACTCAGTGATTTTATCGTTTCGGTGGGTGGCACCAACTGTCTGCCGCTCATCGAACGCGGGGAGATGCCAAAGGAGATCAACCAGGTCCGCATCGGCGAGGGCATATTGCTCGGACGCAACAGCTCGCGGCGCTGCGTACTCGAAAATACTTTTCAGGATGCATTTTCGCTTGTTGCGGATATCGTGGAGATCAAAAGAAAGCCGTCCATTCCGCTTGGCAATATCGGTGCCGATGCGTTCGGCAACATGCCGCAGTTCATTAACCGCGGCATTCGCAGCCGTGCGCTGATCGCGCTCGGCAAACAGGATGTGCGGCTTGACGGCTTGATTCCCGTTGATGACGGGATCAAGATACTCGGCGGCAGCAGCGATTATATCATTCTCGATATCACCGACAGCAGCATCGAATATGCTCTGGGTGACCGGGTTCGTTTCAATCTGTTGTATCCCGGGCTGCTGTCGGTCACCACGTCACCGTACATCAGCCACATTTTCAAGGAGGACACATGAATATAGCCGTCGAGGTTTTGGACCGCAACGATGCGGCCGCTGTTGCGCGGCTCGTGCAGATAGAAAAGGATGCGTTTGGCCCGCACGGCCTCACGGAATGGGAAATCGTACCGTTTGTCCGGCACGGCCTTGTCGCCTTGCTCAAAGTTGACAACGAAATTGTCGGCGGCGCACAGTTTTTGCGTGACTGGCGTGAGCCGGCTCACGCGTATCTCTTTGGCATTGCGGTGGACTCTTCCTGCCGCGGCAAAGGCTTTGGCACACATTTTTTATCCGAGTGCCTCACTCTGCTCAAAACATACGGTATGCAGACCGTCGAGCTCACGGTCGATGCGTCCAACCTTGCCGCCGTCCGGGTCTACCAGCAAAAGCTGGGTTTTGTGACGGCAGAAATCAGAGAAAACGAATACGGTAACGGCGAAAACCGTCTCGTCATGGTCAGATCGCTTTAGCTGCTTTTCCCATATGTGAGTACATATTGTGGATAAAACGCAACTATGATATGATGAACCAGGAAAAGGAGTGATACATTTGTCGCCATCGGTTCGTGTCGTGCTTCGGTTTTTATGGTTCTTCTTAACGAGATTGCTCATCTGCGGCCTTATCGTGGGCCTTGTTGCGCTTGCGTTTTTTGCGGCCATGGATTACATGAACATCCAAACGCTCGTGAAAGACGGCCTTCAGGTGCGCGCCGACGTGGTGATAAAGGGCGACGACCCCTCTCTTCTTTCCAAGGTTTTTGCCAAGAGCTTTCTTGAGCAGGACACCTTGCTCAAATCAACGGCTTATCAGCCTTATGATGTATCCGAATACGATTATAAATCCGATGTGGGCTTTTCTCTCGTGTTGCCCTGGCAGAGCACTGTGACCATACGCGTCACTGAAAAGGTCACGGATATCCAGGCCGAGCTGTATGCCACCGAAGAAGACCAGTCCACACAGGCCGCGGCGCCCCTCTGGGACAACGGCATTTATGATGTGACTGTGACGCGATACGAGGACAACTGGCGTATCGTCTCGATGGAGCTCGTTGAGATGCTGCCGCAGCCCTCGCCGACACCGGCGCCGAGCGTATCGGCAACGCCGGAGCCTTCGCCTTCACCTTCGCCTGAAAACCCGGAGGAGATTATCGAAGACTGATGTGGGACAAGGTATATCTCGCGCCCATGGCCGGCGTCACCGATGCGGCGTTCCGCCATATCGCGATTGAACAGGGCGCGGATCTGACTTACACGGAAATGGTGAGCGCCAAGGGTTTAAAATACGGAAATGCCAAGACGGCCTCACTGCTCTGCTTCGCGGAAAACGAGAAGACCATCGGCGTTCAGCTGTTTGCAAGCGATGAGGACGCGCTGAAAGCCAGCATTGAGTCACTTCAGGCGCGCTATTTCGATCGCATCGCGCTTTTCGATATCAACATGGGTTGCCCCGCGCCCAAAATCACATCCAACGGCGAGGGCTGTGCTTTGATGAAGGACCCGGCGCTCGCCTCAAGGCTCATTAAGGCGGCGGTCAGCGTATCAAAAAAACCTGTCACCGTGAAATTCCGCAAGGGCTGGGACGAAAGCTCTGTGAACGCGGTGGATTTTGCGCGTATGGCCGAGCAGTCCGGCGCAGCCGCGCTGACCGTTCACGGGCGCACGCGCAGCCAGTTTTACAGCGGACATGCGGATTTAAGCATCATCGCGAAGGTCAAGCAAAGCGTTTTGATCCCTGTCACCGGCAACGGCGATATATTCTGCGCGCATGACGCCGCACACATGTTGGATGTCACCGGCTGCGACGCGGTGATGGTGGCGCGCGGCGCGCTCGGCAATCCGTTTTTGTTTCGCGAAATCAAGCATCTTTTTGAGTATGGCGCCGAGATGGAACCGGCGTCAATCGATGAAAAAATAGCGGCGCTGAAAAAGCAGGCGCAGCTGGCCTGCGCGGCCAAAGGCGAGAGGATCGCGATGAAGCAGATTCGCAAGCACGCCGCCTGGTATTTCAAGGGTCTTGGCGGGGCCGCGAAGCTGCGGGAAGCCGCCGTCCGTTTAACCACGCTTAACGATCTTCATTCACTGCTCGCGGGGCTTTGAGCGCACAGCCTTAAGTGATTTGCAGCGCGGTTTTTTCAAGAATAAAGCAGGTTGAAAAAAGTCGAAACATGTATTATAGTATAATCTATCTGTATACATGCAATGTGGTGGCAAATAACTTTTAAAAGGGGTTTATGAATAGATGGCCTTGTTTGAATTTAACGACATCGGAATCGACCTTGGAACGGCAAGCGTGCTTGTTTATGTGAAGGGCAAAGGGATTGTGCTTCGCGAACCCTCGGTGGTCGCCGTGAACAGAACCACAGGCGAAATCATTGCGATCGGAGAAGAAGCGCGCATCATGCTCGGCAGAACGCCCGGCAACATCGTTGCGGTCAGGCCTCTCAGAAACGGCGTGATCTCCAACTTCCATGATACCGAAAGGATGCTTCGTTACTTCCTGCGCAAAGTCATCGGGCGCAAGCTGTTCTTCAAACCTCGTGTGATCGTCTGCGTACCATCCGGCGTCACCGAAGTGGAACGCCGCAGCGTTATTGAAGCGACCGAAGAGGCGGGCGCGCGCCATACCGGGCTTATCGAAGAGCCGATGGCGGCGGCGATTGGCGCGGGCATCGACATTGCGGCGCCATTTGGAAATATGGTCATCGACATCGGCGGCGGCACGACGGACATCGCGGTTATTTCGCTCGGCGGCATCGTTCTGAGCGATTCAGTGAAGGTCGCGGGCGATAAATTCGATGAAGCGATCATCCGCTATATGAAGAAAAAGCACAATATGCTCATCGGCGAGCGCACGGCTGAGGAAATCAAGATCAACATCGGCTCCGCTTTCCCGCGCAAAGAGCAGATCTATATGGAAGTGGCGGGACGAAACCTGATTTCGGGTCTGCCCAAGGTGGTCACCATCAGTTCCAACGAGACCATCGAAGCGCTCGAAGAACCGCTCAATGCGATGATGGAAACGCTTCACGGCGTGCTGGAGCGCATTCCGCCCGAGCTTTCCTCGGATATCGCCGAGAACGGCATCTGCATGACGGGCGGCGGATCGCTGCTATACGGCCTTGACAGGCTGCTCAGCGAAAAGACGGGCATCCCCTGCTATGTGGCCGAGGACGCGATCTCGTGTGTGGCCATCGGCACCGGCATGGCGCTCGACAACGTGGATTACTACGCCAACGGCACAGTCTATGACTACCGCAAGGGCGATTATTACAACAACTATTAAACATTGACATATCGCATGGTGGTGGAAAACTAAGCGATAAAGGAGATAAAAAGACCTTGAACGTCAGAGGATACGGAGTTAACTCCAAGAACCGGAAGGTACCCGGCAACGGCAGCGGCAGCGCCCGAAAGTCGGCTAACAAAAACAGAAAACAGCTGAAAATTATGCTCATCGCGCTTGGCGCGTTGGTTGTCGGTCTTGTCGTTGTCGGCATCATCATCTTCGGACAGCTCACCAACGACGATTTTTCATCTTTATTAGAGGATACCACGGCTGCCGCCAACATCGGCGACGTTAATTCGGCACTTGACGACGATGTGCCGCAGGCTGAGGATGTGAAAATCACCTATAACGGCAAAACATATGAGAGAAATAAAAACATCGTCAATATCGTCTTCCTCGGTATCGACTCGACAACAGAGCGCGACATCGGCAATCACAGCGATATGATGATCGTCTGCGCGGTGGACACCGTGACCAAAAAAGCAACGCTGATTTCGGTTCCGCGTGATATTTGGACGGATATTTCCAAAATCGATACCAAAACAGGAAAGATTTCCGAAATGACTCAGAACAGGCTCAACACCGCTTATCTATTCGGCGGCGGCCCAAACAAATACGGCGCGTCCAACGCAAAAGCCTGTATCCAGAATTTCCTTGAGCGCAAGGTTCAGCTGGACACGCCTCTCGATTTTACACTGAATATCCCGATTTCGTTCTTTGCGAGCATCGATATGGACGGCATTTCAAAGATCGCGGATGCGGTCGGCGGTATTGAAGTCAAGCTCGATTCGACGATACCCGAAGTCGGCAAAAAGGGTCAGACCGTCACTCTGAAGGGTGAAAAAGCGGAAGCGTATCTGCGCGACCGGCATAATACATCCGGTTCGGATTTTGGCCGCACCGCTCACCAGCGTGATTTCATGATACTGCTCGCGAAGAAGATCAAAAGCATGGGCGCTGTTGACGCTGTGACAAAGCTTTTTGATGAATTCAACACATTTGGCAAAACGGACGTCAATCTCGATCAGGCGCTTGCGTTTGCAAAATTGCTCAACAGTATGGATATTGATGCGATTGAGCAGCTCGCGATCCCCTGTAAACTCGGAAATGTCGGCGAAGCCAGCGTTCTCTTCGATGACGAGGCCGCCACGGTCGATTTGCTGCTCGGCGTTTACTACAACGAAGTGCAATGAAACAGATAAAAACAAAACCCTGTCGAAGCAGGGTTTTTTCTATTTCATAAATAAGTTTTTTATGATATATTATGGTCAATAACCTGTCGCGTGGCGGTGGAAAACTAAGCGATAAGGAGACTAAAGCCTTGAAAGTCAGAAAATACGGAGCCATCAGTGATAGCCGTAAAAGTGCCGTTAAAGGCAGCAAACCGGCCAACAAGAACAGAAAACAGCTGAAGATCATGCTTATCTCTCTCGGCGCCCTGGTTGTGGGTTTAATTGTTGTGGGCATCATTATCTTTGGTCAGCTCACAAACGACGATTACACACCTCTGTTCGTCGACACCGCAGCCGCCGCCAAAACAAATTTCATACCGGCTTCAGACGTCATCCAGACACCGGAGCCCGAGGATGTCATAATCAGCTATAACGGCAAAACTTATAAGAAAAATGAGAACATCGTCAATATCGTCTTCCTCGGTATCGATTCGACGACAGAGCGCGACATCGGCAACCACAGCGATATGATGATCGTCTGCGCGGTGGACACCGTTGCCAAAAAGGCAACGCTGATTTCGGTCCCGCGCGATATATGGACGGATATTTCCAAAATTGACACCAAAACGGGAAAGATATCCGAGATGACTCAGAACAGGCTCAATACTGCGTATCTATTCGGTGGTGGCCCAAACAAGTACGGCGCGAACAATACCAAGGCCTGCATACAGAACTTCCTTGAGCGCAAGGTTCAGCTGGACACGCCTCTCGATTTTACGCTTGATATCCCCATTTCGTTCTATGCGAGCATCGATATGGACGGCATCTCCAAGATCGCGGACGCGGTCGGCGGGATTGAAGTCACGCTCGATGCGACGATTCCGGATGTGGGCAAGAAGGGCAAGACTCTCACGTTGAAGGGACAAAAAGCGCAGGAGTATCTGCGCGACCGGAAAAATACGGCCGGCTCTGATTTTGGCCGCACCGCCCGTCAGCGCGATTTCATGATTCTGCTCGCGAAGAAGATTAAAAGCATGGGTGCCGCGCAGGCTGTCACAAATCTCTGGGATGAGTTCAACTCATTTGGCAGGACGGATCTCAATCTTGACCAAGCGCTCGCATACGCCAAGATTCTCAACGGTATCAATATCGATGCGATTGAAAAGCTCGCGATCCCCTGTAGTCTTGGGAACGTCGGTGAAGCCAGCGTGCTGTTTGAAGACGAGGCCGCCACTGTCGACTTGCTGCTTGGTGTTTATTACGACGAAGTACAATAAATTTGGAACAAAACCCCGCCTTGGCTAGTCTTTAAATATGGCGGGGTTTTTTATTGCCAATAGAGTCGTATTGTGATATGTTTATGTCGTTATATCTAACGATATTAACGACATTCGATAAGGAGAAAGAGTTTGTGAGCAACAGAAAATATGAAGTGTATAATAAAGATACCAAAAAACAAAACAACAGCCGAAAGTCTGTCAATAGAAACGGCAAGCAGCTGAAAATCATGCTTGGCGCGCTCGGCGCTCTGGTTGTGGGGCTCGTTGCCATTGGCGTGATCATTTACGGGCAGCTGACGAACGATGATTACACTTCTTTGTTCTCGGATACCACAGCTGCCGCCAATTTCGGCAATGCCGTAGACGGCAAGACTCAAGATGTCACGATCAATTATAACGACAAGACTTACAAGAAAAATAGCAACATCGTCAACATCGTTTTTCTTGGCATCGACTCAGACGAAGAACGTGTGCAACAGCGCATGGGATGGCGCAGCGATATGATGATGGTTTGCGCGGTGGATGCTTCGGCGAAAAAGGCAACGCTGATATCAATCCCGCGCGACACATGGACGGACATATATCAGATCGACGGCAAGACTGGTACCGTAACCGGAACAGAGCAAAACCGCCTTAATGCGGCCTATGCACGCGGCGGTGGCCCCAACAAATTCGGCGCCGCCAACGCGAAAGCCTGCATCCAGAACTTCCTTGAGCGCAAGGTTCAGCTGGACACGCCTCTCGATTTCACGCTCGATATCCCAATCCCTTTTTTTGCGAGCATCGATATGGATGGCATCTCTAAAATCGCAGATGCGGTCGGCGGCATAGAGATTACGCTCGATACAACGATTCCCGAAGTGGGCACAGAAGGTGAAACACTCACGTTGAAAGGTCAAAAAGCGGAGGATTATCTGCGTGACCGTCATCACTCTTCCGGTGCGGACTTTGGCAGAACTGCCCATCAACGTGATTTCATGATCCAGTTGGCGAAGAAAATAAACAGCATGGGCGCGGTTGATGCATTGACTAAGCTTTTCAACGATTTTAAAACCTATGGAAAAACAGATCTTGATCTCGATCAGGCGCTTGCCTTTGCCAAAATACTAAACGGCATCGATATCGATTCAATCGAACTGCTCACTGTTCCGGGTGTCGGTAAAGACAATGTGGTTTATCACGATGAAGCGGCCACGCTTGATTTGCTGCTCAAGGTGTACTATAACGAAGTGCAATAAGACGATAGAAAAACAAACCCCGCCTCGGCGGGGTTCAGGTTGCTGACAAAGTAACAAATGTCATTTTGAGTGAGCGATAGCGAGTCGAAAAATCCCATGTTTAAAGCATTTTAACATGGGATGCTCACGTCGCTCCGCTCCTCAGCATGACAAACAGGGTGTTTTTCATCAGGCTGAACCCCGCCGCGGCGGGGTTTTTCTACTCGTTTTTATATAACAGGCTCTTTCTTCAGCACTTTTTCGGCGCATTCCTCAAGCATTCCGAGCTCGCTGAGCGCCTGCGCGATCGAATACCGCAGTCGGAAGTCTTTGGTGCACAGCAGCGCGTTTTTGATCCGGTCATAGGATATGCCCGCCTGCGTCGCACTGGTGGGCGCGCCCAGCCGCTCAAAATACGATATCATGTCCTTCACATCGGGCAGTATTGCCGTTTCTTTTACGTATTGGCTGTGAAACGCGGTCAACGCGTCGATTCTTCTTTCCTGCTCATCCCATTCGATATACCAATCTTTATTCGCTTCCATGATGTCTTCGCCCGCGCCCGGCGGATAGCATCCGCACAGGTAATCCTTCTGCTGCTGCTTTGTCATGCGGCTTTGCCTGATCTTCTCTTTATCGAGCTTAGTTAAATCGGCGCTTCTGAGCATGCCGTGAAAATACAGGCAGTAAATGAACCCGATACCGACGCAGATACCATGCGACGGAACGGAATTGCCGCCGCAGGCCACATGCATCATGTCCCAGTAGTGCGCCATGTTGTGCTCGACCGATGCGACCGGTCGCGTGTTTTTGACGATCAGCACCGTGAGCCCCGCGAGTATCAGCGCCTCGATCAGCGCTTCCATGCCCTTTTCGGTGCGCGCGATGATCTCTTCCATATTGGAGGAGCATTTTTCAAGGCCCATGAGCAGCAGCTGCTCACAAAGCGGACAGAAAACCTCTCCCGCGGCCGCGCTGCCGAGCTTCCAGTCCACCAGCACGCCATATTTGACGAGTATATCGCCCACGCCCGACGCCTGCATCAGCGGCGGCGCCGTCGCAAGCACGGCGGGATCAAACATGATGAGCCTTGCCGCGTTGCCGTATTTGCTGATTTTCATATTGCCGATCATCATCGACGATGTGATCGATGTATAGCCGTCCATCGAGGCCGCCGTGCCAAAAACCGCGAACGGTTTATTCACCTGAAACGCGCTGTACCGCGTGAGATCGGTCACCACGCCGGACCCCACAGACAGCAAAAAATCCGTCTGTTCCTTCACGTTCGCAATGATCAATTCCGCCATCTCGGGCGTCGGTTCCACATGCTCGCCCGGCAGCAGACAAAGGCGGCAGTCAAAGCCCGCCGCCTTTAAGTTCTTCGTCACCCTCTCGCCCGCCACAGCATACGTATTTTTGTCCGCCACGATCAGCACGCTGCGGCCAAGGCCGCTTTCCGTGATGCAGTCCGCAACGGTCTCAATCAAGCCGGATCTGATGTAGATATCCATATTCGGTATAGCATGATCGTGCGCGCAGTCACAGTGCAAATTCTCTATGATCAGCCTGCCGTTTTTCTTCGTGATGTCAAAATGCATGATGAAAGTCCTTTCTAATCGAGCTCGGCGATCCACATATCGGCCTCCGCGTCGGAAGGCATGCGCCAGTCCCCGCGCGGCGAAAGCGACACGCTACCCACTTTGGGTCCGTCCGGCATGCACGAACGCTTGAACTGCGAGGAAATAAACCGCTTGTAGAATTTTCTAAGCTGCTCTTTGATCTGCCCCTGCGTATACTCGTCAAACGCGTGCGTCGCGAGCAGCAATATCTTTTTGGGCGTCATCTGAAAGCGCAGCATGTAATACATGAAAAAATCATTGAGGTCATACGGCCCGATCTGCTTTTGCGTATCCTGACGCTCGCTGCCGTTTCCGGGCGGCAGCAGCTCGGGCGACGGCGGTATCGATACGATCTCCCGCGCGATGGGCCCCAGGATTTCGTCATCTCTTGAGACGTAAAGCACGATCTCCCTGATCAGCGTTTTGGCGACGCCCGCGTTCACGCCGTACATCGATATCTGGTCTCCCGCGTAGGTGCAAAAGCCGAGCGCGAGCTCGCTTAAATCGCCCGTGCCCACCACAATGCCACCGAACTGATTGGCAAGGTCCATCAGCACCTGCGTGCGCTCGCGCGCCTGCGCGTTCTCATATGTCACATCCGCCTCTCCGCCGTGTCCCAGATCGTTTAAATGCGATTTTGCCGCGTCCACAATGCTGATTTCCCTGAGTGTGGCGCCCGTGGCTTTCACAAGCCGCCGCGCGAGATTCTGCGTGGCCTCGGTGCTGCCAAAACCGGGCATCACGACGCCGACCACGGCGTCTTTTTTGAGCCCCGCGCGCACCGCCGCCTCGCAGGCCACCATCAGCGCGAGCGCCGAATCGAGCCCGCCCGATACGCCGATCACCATGTGCTTGGAGCCGGTATGCCGGAGCCTGCGCTCAAGCGCCGTCACCTGTATGTTGAACACTTCGCCGCAGCGCGTGTCTCTTGCCGTTTTGTCATCCGGCACAAACGGCATTTTTTCGATGTGCCTGAATCTCGGCTCCGCATCTCTCGCAAAGAATGACACGCGGCGGTAAGAATGAGCCGTCTCATTTGTCATAAACGTGTTTTTGAGTATGCGGTCATGAATGAGCCGGTGCAGGTCGATCTCCGTTACCGTCATGTGTTTTTCGAATGAAAACCGCTTCGATGCCGCGATCAGATAGCCGTTTTCCGCAATCACGGCATGACCGCCGAATACCGTATCCGTGGTCGATTCACCCGGGCCGGCCGAGACGTACACATAAGCGCTCACAAAGCGTCCCGACTGATGCTTGATCATCTCCTCGCGGTAGTCGCTTTTACCCGCAAGCTCGTTGCTGGCCGATATGTTGACAAACAGCGTCGCGCCGGCCATCGCCTGATAACCGTGAGGCGGGAAAGGCACCCAGAGGTCTTCGCAAAGCTCCACACCGAGCACGAGCTCGGGAACCTGGGCGCACTCAAACAGTATATCGGTGCCAAACGGCGCCTGCTGCCCCGCCAGCCGTATTGTCTGCCCCGTCACGTCGAGCCCTGAGGTAAACCAGCGCTGCTCGTAATATTCCGAATAGTTCGGCAGATACGCCTTGGGGATCACGCCGAGCAGCTTCCCCGATTGAAAAACGACCGCCGTGTTGTAAAGCTTATCGTTTGCAAACAGAGGCATGCCCACCACGGCGAGCATACTTAAGCCTTTTGTGTCCTCCAGCAATTCCGCGAGGTATTTTTCGCTCTGCTCCATGATGCTTCTCTGGCGAAAAAGATCCCCGAGTGTATATGACGTGATGCAAAGCTCCGGAAAAGCCACGACCGAAATGCCGTTCTGCTCCGCTTCCATCATCATGGCCGCAATGCACGCTTTATTCTTTTTCACGTTTCCGACTGCCACTTCGGGTACAGCCGCGGCCACTCTAATGAGTCCCGTATACATTTGATCCTCCGATATATCAGCATTTAAGCCTATTTTTCTTCGAGCTCCGAGTAATTAACCAGATTCCATTTGCCCATCAGCGACTCCAAAGTCCCGTCACTTTTCATCGCCGCGATCGCGTCGTCCACGGCCTCGGTGAAAAGGCCGAGAGAATCCGATATGCACACGCGGTAATCATTGGGCATGAACCGTTCGGGCAGCATCAGCATCCCGGGTCTGCCGAACTGTGTGAGCGCAGTCTCACTCGCACACACGGCATTCACAAACCCGTCGCGCAGCGCGTCGATCGCCTCCGGGTACGACGCATATATCTTGACGCTTGCTTCGATCTCCAGCTTTTTTAAATAGTCGGACATCTGTGTGGCATTCTCGTCCTTTTTGGTGTCGCCTTCCTGCGCATGCATTGAGCCCTGAACGATTCCGATAATACCGCCTGAAAGCTCCTGCATGCTTTTGATTTTGTCTTCCATCACCAAAAACGCGCTGCCGTCAGAAAAATACACCGAGGAATAATCAACGCCGCTCTGATCGATGTATGTCGCGGCGCCGAGCGCAAAATCGATATCATCGCGGCTTAAATATGCGGTGCGCGTTTCGGTGTTTACGTTCGTATAATTCGTGAGAATTTCGTCGCCAAAGAGGCGTCTGATGATTTCATCAGCCACGTCTTTTTCGAAGCCTTCAAAAGCGCCGGTATCCTCGTTGTAGGTGCAAAGCTTGTTTAAATCGCCGCGCAGGCCGACATTAATCAAGCCCGTGGCGGCGACATTGTCAACGGCATTCTGTTTGCTTGCCTGATGGCCCGTAATGGACAGGATAAAGAAAACGATCGCGACAACAGCCAGCACGATCGCGATTCCGATGATGATCCGTAAATGCTCTTGCTTGATCAGCCAAAAGCGTCTTTTTCTATACCTCAAAGCTGTTTTGCTCCTGACTCACACCCGAATTTTTTTCGGGACACTGTGATTCATACCCGTGATTTCAACACGGGAGAGGCGCAAAGCCTCCCCCGTATTCTTTGCATATTCCTTCAAATCATTAAGCCCCCTCTACACGCATCGTGAACCTTTGCGCTTTGAAGGAATACGCTTATATCGCGGTTATTGGCAGTATACCGCTTTGTGTACAAATGACTGTCAAATCGAATTGTACAACATGTGGTATACGATTGCAATAGCCTCTACAAAAATTTGTATTCCTTTGGAGCAGCAAATGATTCAATTTTTGGGAGCCCGCTGTTATTCTTCCGTCTCGCCTTCCTCGTCGTCGTGCGGAACGAGCGCCGCCGACACCACGTGCGTCTCCTCGTCCACGTTCATGAGCTTCACGCCCTGCGTATCGCGGCCGAACACGGATATCTCGCCCACACGTGTGCGGATGACCACACCCGCGTCGCTGATCATTATGATATCCTCACTGCCGTCGACGATGCCGATCGCGCACATGACGCCCGTCTTTTCAGTCACTTTGAGCGTTTTGATGCCGATGCCCGCGCGCTTCTGCACCTTGTATTCGGAGACCGGCGTGCGCTTGCCGTAGCCGTTTTCGGAAATCACAAGCACGTCGCAATCCGGCCGGACGATGCCCATGCCGATCACCGCGTCACCCTCGCGCAGCGCGACGGCCTTGACGCCCATGGCGGTGCGGCCCATGTCGCGCACATCCTCCTCCGCGAACATCACCGACATGCCCTGTGCCGTGCCGATGATGAGCTCATCCTTGCCGCTTGTTTCGCGCACGCTGATCAGCTCGTCGCCGTCGCGCAGACCCACGGCGATGAGGCCGCTCTGCCGTATGTTTTTAAACGCGCTCACCGACGTCTTTTTGATAAAGCCGTTTTTCGTCGCGATTACGAGCATCGTATCGTCCGAGAAATCCGTGATCGGGAACACGGCGGACACCTTTTCACCCGCGTCGAGCTGCAGCAGATTGACAATTGCCATGCCCTTGGTCATGCGCCCCGTCTCGGGCAGATCGTAGCATTTGCGGCGGTACACCTTGCCCTGATTCGTGAAGAACAGCAGATGCGCGTGCGTGGAGGTCACCATCACATGCTCCGCGAAATCCTCCTCGCGCGTGGACATGCCCGTCACGCCCTTGCCGCCGCGCTTTTGCGTGCGGTAGGCGTCGGAGCGGATGCGCTTCGCGTACCCGAAGTGCGTGAGCGTCACCACCATCTCTTCTTCCTGTATCAACTCGTCAAGGTCGATATCGTCGGCGCTGAACGTGATTTCGGTGCGGCGTTCGTCGGCATACTTCTCCTTGATTTCGAGCATCTCTTCCTTGATGATATCGAGCACCATCTGCGGCGTCGCCAATATCTGCTTCAAATACGCGATGCGCTCGAGCAGCTTTTCGTATTCGCTCATGATCTTGTCGCGTTCAAGGCCTGTCAGCCGCTGCAGACGCATATCGAGTATCGCCTGCGCCTGCTTGTCGCTGAGCCCGAAGCGGGCCATGAGGCCGTCCCGCGCGGACGGCACATCGGGCGATTTTTTGATCAGCTCGACAACCTCGTCGATGTTGTCGAGCGCGATGATGAGCCCTTCGAGTATGTGCGCGCGCGCTTCGGCTTTTTCGAGGTCAAACTTTGTGCGCCTCACGATCACGACCTTTTGGTGCTCAAGATAATGGTAAAGCAGTTCTTTGAGATTCAGCACCTTGGGCTCTCCGTCTACGAGCGCAATCATGATCACGCCGAACGTATCCTGCATCTGCGTATGCTTGTAAAGCCGGTTTAAAATCACGTTGGCGTTCACATCGCGCTTGAGCTCGATCACGATGCGCATGCCGCGCTTGTCGCTCTCATCGCGGATATCCGAAATGCCTTCAATATGCTTGTCCTGCACGAGCTCGGCGATGCGCGTGATCAGCGCCGCCTTGTTGACCTGGTACGGGATTTCGTTCACGATAATGCGCTGGCGCCCCGCCTTGAACTCCTCGATCTCGGCTTTGGCGCGCACGCAGATTTTGCCGCGCCCCGTGTGGTACGCCTGCGTGATGCCCGCCGTGCCCATCGCGATGCCGCCCGTCGGAAAATCCGGCCCCTTGATAAACTGCATCAGATCCTGCACGTCCGCGTCGGGATTGTCGATAAGGCACACCGTCGCGTCAATCACTTCTCCGAGGTTGTGCGGCGGAATGTTGGTGGCCATGCCCACCGCGATGCCGCCCGAGCCATTGACGAGCAGGTTCGGATATTTTGAAGGCAGCACGGTGGGCTGCATCAGCGTTTCGTCGAAGTTCGGGTAAAAATCCACCGTGTCTTTTTCAAGGTCACGCAGCAGCTCCATGGATATCGGCGAGAGCCGCGCCTCGGTATAACGCATGGCTGCGGGAGAATCGCCGTCCACGCTGCCAAAGTTGCCGTGCCCCGACACGAGCAGATGACGCGTGGAAAAATCCTGCGCCATACGCACCATCGACATATACACCGCCGAATCGCCGTGAGGATGGTATTTACCAAGCACATCGCCCACGATACGCGCGGATTTTCTGAAAGGTTTGTCGGGCGTGTTGCCAAGCTCACTCATCGAGTAAAGTATGCGCCGGTGAACGGGCTTCAAGCCGTCGCGCACATCGGGCAGCGCTCGGTTGATGATGACCGCCATCGCATAGGAAATGAATGACGTCCTCATTTCTTTTTCTATATTGATCGGTTGAATTGCTTTTCGTTTTTCGTCCAATTTCGTCCACCCCTTAAATGTCCAGATTCATCACGAGCTTGGCGTTCTGTTCGATAAACTCGCGCCGCGGTTCCACCGCGTCGCCCATGAGTATCGTGAATATCTCTTCCGCCTCGATCGCGTTTTCGATGGAGACCTGCAGCAGCGTGCGGTGTTCGGGGTCCATCGTCGTTTCCCAGAGCTGTTCGGGGTTCATTTCGCCAAGGCCTTTATAGCGCTGAATCGCGATGCCTTCTCGGCCGATCTCAGCCAAATATTTCTCGAGCCCTTCATCGCTGTAAATGTATTTCTCCGCTTTATTTTTAACCACCTTGTAAAGCGGCGGCTGTGCAATGTAGACATGCCCGCCGTCGATGAGCTCGCGCATATAGCGGTAAAAAAATGTAAGCATCAAAATACGGATGTGGCTGCCGTCCACGTCGGCGTCCGTCATGCAGATGATACGGTTATAGCGCAATTTGGTCACGTCGAATTCTTCTCCGATGCCCGCGCCGAACGCCGTCGCCATCGTTCTGATTTCGTTGTTGGTGAGCGCTTTGTCCTGCCGCGTTTTTTCCACGTTCAATATCTTGCCGCGCAGCGGAAGTATCGCTTGAAAGCGCCGGTCCCTGCCCTGCTTGGCACTGCCGCCCGCGCTATCGCCCTCCACGAGGAATATCTCGCACTTCGACGCGTCTCTCTCGCTGCAGTCCGCCAGCTTGCCGGGCAGCGCGGCGCTTTCCAGCGCGGATTTGCGCCGTGTCAGCTCGCGCGCTTTTCTCGCCGCTTCGCGCGCGTGCCGCGCGATCAGGCACTTGTTAAGTATCTCCTTTGCCACGGCGGGGTTTTCCTCGAGAAAGTTTTTGAGCCCGTCCGCGAGCGCGCTGTCCACCAGCGGCCTGACCTCGCTGTTCCCAAGCTTCGTTTTTGTCTGCCCCTCAAACTGCGGCTCGCAGATCTTCACGCTGATCACCGCCGTGAGCCCCTCGCGGATGTCCTCACCCGAAAGGTTCTCGTCCTTTTCCCTGATCATCCCGAAGCGCCGCGCGTAATCGTTCATCACGCGCGTCAGGCCCGATTTGAAGCCCATCAAATGCGTGCCGCCCTCGTGCGTCGGGATGTTGTTCGCGTAGGTGAATATGTTCTCGTTATACGAATCGTTATACTGCATCGCGATTTCCACCACGGTGGTGTCCTTCTCGGTGCAAAGATAGATCGGCGATTCATGCAGCGTCGGTTTGTTTTTATTCAAAAACTTGACGAACGAATTGATGCCGCCTTCAAAGCAGTAATCATAGTGCTGGCCTTTTCTCTCGTCGGTCATGAGTATGCGCACGCCGCCGTTTAAAAAAGCGAGCTCGCGCATGCGCGCGCGCAGCGTGTCAAATACGAAATCGACCGTCTCAAATATCTCCTCGTCGGGCCAGAACTGTATCAAAGTACCCGTCTCGGCCGATTCGCCGACCACTTTGATATCTCCCTGCGGCTCTCCGCGAAGAAACGACATCTCATATACCTTGCCGTCGCGCAGCACTTGTGCAACGAGCTTTTTGGAAAGCGCATTTACAACGGACACACCCACGCCGTGCAGGCCGCCCGATACCTTATAGCCGCCGTCTCCGAACTTGCCGCCCGCGTGCAGCATCGTGAGCGCGACCTCCAGCGAAGATTTACCGACCTTGGGGTGCACATCCACGGGGATGCCGCGGCCGTTGTCCACAACGAGCACGCTGCCGTCTTCCTTTATCGTCACTTCGATTTTGTCACAATATCCTGCCATCGCCTCGTCCACCGAGTTGTCCACCACTTCATAGACAAGGTGATGCAGCCCGCGTTCGTCGGTGGAACCGATATACATTCCGGGTCTTTTGCGCACGGGTTCCAGGCCTTCGAGAACCTGGATCTGCGAGGCGTCATATTGCTGTTCATTTTGATTGCTTGGCATGACTGTCTCCTTAATTTATAAAAATCTATAATCGAGAGCGCTTGTAGAGTGTGGCGGAAGAGATGGGTGAATAATAAATGAAATACTTTTCAAGAAACTGCGCCACGATCACGGATTTGATGTTGTATTCCTCGAGGAATATCTGATGAGCGCTGTCTTTGAGCTTTTTTAAAAAATTATGGGTATCGTCGTTCGTCATGGCCTCTTTGTAGTCAAGTATCAATATGATGTCCTTAAGCGGCACCATGGCGTCTTTGCCGATATGAAGCATATCTTTTCCTCCAGCCTGTAAGAATTCAAACTCTACTATATAATATATATTATAGTCTAAATTCTCATCTTTTAAAAGAGCGATTTCAATAATTCACAAACTGCTCATCTTTTTTGACTGTGCCATATTGTCCTCTCCTTGCACACGAACAAAAAAACATTTATACTTTGTATATATCAGTTTTTATCATGGGCTTCGGCTCTATTCGAAGGAGATTGTACGGATTATGTCGCAGGTCAGACGAATTTATGTGGAGAAAAAGGACGGATTCAATATCGCGGCCAAAAAAGCTCTTTTGGATTTTAGCAGCACGCTCGGCAAAACGGCTCTCAAAAATGTACGCATATTGATACGGTACGATATCGAGGGGATGGACGATAACAGCTTTGAAGCCGCGCTTGGCACGGTGTTTGCGGAACCTCCCGTCGATATTGTTTTTTACGGCGATTTTGACCTTACGGACGGCGACGCCGTGTTCGCGGTGGAATATCTGCCCGGCCAGTATGACCAGCGCGCGGATAGCGCGGCACAATGCTGTGAGCTCGCGGTGCGATGCGATCGCCCCGCGGTGAAATGCGCGGTGGTTTATGTGCTTTCGGGCACATCCCCCGCCGACGTGCAGGACATCAAAAACTACGTGATCAACCCGGTTGAATCGCGCGAAGCCTCGTTCGAGCTGCCCGAAACGCTCGCCGAAGCGCTGCCCGAGCCGCCCGACGTG
The DNA here is from genome assembly GCA_023461435.1 of Bacillota bacterium. GTDB lineage: Bacteria > Bacillota > Clostridia > Christensenellales > SZUA-584 > SZUA-584. Next base: position 9,138 of record JAEYLC010000004.1, on the reverse strand, counting down.
CCCGTGCTAATGGGGTTTACCACATTCGATGACAGCGCGCTCAAAAGCATGCTCGGCGAATACGCGCTCGCGATGAGCTTTGAGGATTTAAGGTTCGTGCAGGATTATTTTAAGGATGAGGAGCACCGGGACCCCACGCTCGCGGAGTTGCGCGTGATCGACACGTACTGGTCGGATCACTGCCGCCACACCACGTTTCTCACAAGGCTCGAGAACGTCACGTTCGATGACAGCGCGGCACAAGCCAGAGACATCTACGATGAATATTTAAAGGCGCGAAAGGCCGTCTACGGCGACCGCAAAAAGGACATCTGCCTGATGGACTTAGCGACCTTGTATGCCAAAGAAGCCAAAAAGCAGGGCCTCATGGCGGGTTTTGATGAATCCGACGAGATCAACGCGTGCTCGATCCGGGAAACCGTTACGGTGAATGGTCAGCCACGCGACTATCTGATCATGTTCAAGAACGAAACGCACAACCACCCCACCGAAATCGAGCCGTTCGGCGGCGCGGCCACCTGCCTCGGGGGCGCGATCCGCGATCCGCTTTCGGGCCGCTCTTACGTGTATCACGCGATGCGCGTGACCGGCAGCGGGGACCCGCGCGAGCGCATTGAGAATACGCTGCCCGGCAAGCTGCCCCAGAGAAAGATCAGCCGCGGCGCCGCCGAAGGCTATTCGTCATACGGCAACCAGATCGGCCTCGCGACGGGGCTCGTCGATGAAATCTATCATGACGGCTACAAGGCCAAGCGCATGGAGATCGGCGCGGTGGTGGGCTCAGCGCCCGCCGATAACGTGGTGCGCATGACCCCGCAGCCCGGCGACTTTATCCTGCTGCTTGGCGGCGCGACGGGTCGCGACGGCTGCGGCGGCGCAACGGGCTCATCCAAGGCGCACGACAAGCAGTCGATCGACCTGTGCGGCGCGGAGGTGCAGAAAGGCAATCCGTTAACCGAGCGTAAGCTGCAGCGGCTTTTCCGCAACAGCGAATTTTCGCGCCGCATCAAGCGCTGCAATGATTTCGGCGCGGGCGGCGTCTGCGTCGCGATCGGCGAGCTCTCGGACGGCGTGCGCGTGAACCTCGACCTCGTGCGCAAGAAATACGAAGGGCTTTCGGGCACCGAGCTTGCGATCTCCGAGAGTCAGGAGCGCATGGCCGTCGTGATCGATCCGAAGGATTTGGGCGCGGTGCTGGCCCTCGCGGCGCAGGAAAACCTGCACGCCGCCAAGGTGGCCGAGGTGACCGACGCAGGCCGCATGGAGCTTAACTGGCGCGGTACACCGATTGTTTCGATATCGCGCGCTTTTTTAAACACCAACGGCGCGACGGCCACGGCCAACGCGCATATATCGAATTTGCAGAGAGACGGCCTGTTCGACGAGCCGTTTACGGGAACGCTGTCCGAAAGACTGAGCGCGATGATGAGCGATCTTAATATCTGCTCCAAAAAGGGGCTTATTGAGATGTTCGATTCCACGATCGGCGCGTCCTCGGTCGTGATGCCGCTTGGCGGCGCGCGGCGCATCACGCCGATGCAGGCGATGGCGGCCAAAATCGCGGCGGACGGCGGCTGCGACACCGCGACGCTGTTCTCTTACGGCTTTGATCCGTATCTGATGGAAAAGAACCCGATGCTCGGCGCGGTGTACTCGGTCGTGCTGTCGCTCGCCAAATTGACGGCGACGGGCGGCGACTGCGCACGCGCGTGGCTCACGTTTCAGGAATATTTCGAGCGCATGAGCACGGAAGCGAGCTGGGGCAAGCCGCTTGCGGCACTGCTCGGCGCGTGGTGGGCGCAGAGAAACCTTGGCACGCCCGCGATCGGCGGCAAGGATTCGATGTCGGGCACATTTGAAAACATCCACGTGCCGCCCACGCTCGTCTCGTTCGCGCTCTGCACGCAGCACGCGCAGCATGTGATTTCCCCCGAATTCAAAAAATCGGGCAGCACTGTTTACCGCGCGCGCATACGCCGCGACGCAGACGGCATGCCCGATTTTGAGAGCGTCAAAGAAGCCTATGCAAAGGTGCTGGATGGCATCGTCAGCGGAAAAATCACTGCGGCGTGCGCCGTGGAGCGCGGCGGCATACTCGCCGCTGTCTGTAAGATGGCGTTCGGCAATGGCATCGGCGCAAGATTGAGCGTCTGCGATATGGATGAGCTCAGCGGCAAGGCGTACGGCGACATACTGCTCGAAGGCGACGGGCTCAATTTTGAAAGCATCGGACAGACGGGCGGGACAAGCATTGAGGCGGCCGGCGAAGCCGTATCGCTCGATATTTTGTTGAAAAAATACGAGAGTACGCTCTCGGGCGTGTTCCCCGTCCACGCGCATACGCCGGGCGAAGCGCCGGACAAGCTGTTCGCCGCAAAATCTATCCACATTTACACCGGACAATGTGGACAACCTCGTGTATTCATCCCTGCGTTTCCGGGCACCAACTGCGAATACGACTCCGCAAACGCGTTTATGCGGGCGGGGGGCATCGCGGATACATTCGTGATCCGGAATCTCTCCGCGGCGGATATCGAGCTCAGCATCGGTGAAATTGTACGGCGCATCGGCGAGAGCCAGATACTGATGTTTCCCGGCGGCTTCTCGGGCGGCGACGAGCCGGATGGCTCGGGTAAATTCATCGCGGCGCTGTTCCGCGAGCCACGCGTCAAAGAGGCGGTGCAGGGCCTGCTCAACCGTGACGGACTCATACTCGGCATCTGCAACGGCTTCCAAGCGCTGATCAAGCTCGGGCTCGTGCCGTACGGCGAGATCCGCGACATGCGGGAAGACAGCCCGACGCTCACATTCAACACGATCGGCCGCCATGTGTCGCAGGCGGTGCGCACGCGCATCGCGTCGAATAAGTCGCCCTGGCTCATGCATTGCCAGCCCGGCGATGTCCACACAGTGGCGGTGTCGCACGGCGAGGGCCGCTTCGCGGCGCGGCTGGATGAAGCGTCGGCGCTGTTTGAAGCGGGGCAGGTCGCCACGCAATATGTGGACGAAACGGGCAAGCCGACGATGGGTGAAAATAACCCAAACGGTTCGCTGCTTGCGGTGGAGGGGCTGCTGTCCCCCGACGGACGGGTGTTCGGCAAGATGGCGCACAGCGAGCGCTATACGAGAAACACGCTCAAAAACATCCCCGGCGAAAAGGACCAGCGGATCTTCGAGAGCGGCGTAAAGTATTTCCTGTAGACAACAATTAAACCCAAGAGACGGACGATTTTCCGTCTCTTTTTTATTTTCGGGCAGAATTTTATGCTGCCGCGCTCGACTATCTATATTGCGTGGAATTGGATCTGCCCCCGAGAGAAACAATACCGAAAGTTATCTCCCTCAGTCGCCTTCGGCGACAGCTCCCTCTCGAGGAGCCAAGGCTTCTGAGAAAGCTGTCATTTCATTCGCATTAAAAACGTGTGCAGTAAAGATTTTTCACCTACTGAGCGAGCCGTTCCGTCTCTCTTCTATTACTAGAATTGAATATATTTCTTGTCCTATCATATTATACATTGACATTATTCATCTATCCATCTACACTTGTAGATGTTAACTGGTAAATTTTCTTATAAAGGAGGATGCGCTATGGTGCTTACGAAGCAGGAGTGGATCATCATGGAGACGTTGTGGAACAGCTATCCGCTTTTTCTTTCTCAGCTCATGGACAGAATGAAATCTATGGTGGACTGGAACAGCTCAAGCTACCTCACATACTTAAAGCGCATGGCGGACAAGGGGTATCTCGGGTTTGATACGATCAGCGGCAACCGCTGCTATTACCCCGTTTTGAAGCGCGAGGACTGCATAGAAAGCGAAAGCCGCTATATTCTATCAAAGCTTACGGATGAAAGCTCAAAGCTGCTGCTTGCGAGTATGATTCAACAGAGCGGCCTCTCAGAAAAGGATAAGACTGATCTTCGCGAACTGATCGACCGGCTCGACAAGGAGGGCTGACCATGGATATTTTGAATACGCTGCTGGAAATCACAATTTATTCGGGCATCATATTCTTCATCACCATGTTCATCAAAAAAACGTTCAAAAATAAAATGTCTCCGTTTTTGCACTTTGCGATTTGGGCCGTATTTCTGCTGCGGCTTGTCGTTCCCGTCACGATTGATACGCCTCTCAGCCTTTTCACCTATCAGCCGACGCGAGTGATCACGCCTATCCACGCGAGTCTGGCATCCTTCGAACCGGTCACTCAAGAATCTGCGGCTGTTGATTCTCAGCCTGACGACCCAATGCGCTCAGATTCAGTCACGGACGCTGCGGAGGCAACCGTACAAACCTATACGCCCGTTTTGACGCCCGCAACGCGTCCGGCGAGGCTCTCACTCGATCAAATATCATTGGTCGTCTGGCTCGGCGGGGCCGTTTTGGGCCTTTTCTATTTCGCGCTGCTTGCCGCGCTGCTCGCGCGCAAAATCGCACGCAGATCCGCGCCCGCATCGGCGCATCTGAATAAGCTGTTGGATGATATAAAAGCCGAGCTGCATATCAAAGCAAAATTGCAACTCGTTTGTCAGCTGGAATACGGCTCGCCCGCGCTGCTTTTTCCGCGCACCATACTGATTCCGATGGATAAGCTCGCCGCGATGAATGACGAGCAGATCAAGAACTGTCTGCGGCACGAATGTATGCATTATAAGCGCGGAGATCATTTTATGAGCCTTTTTCTCACCGTGCTGAACGCTGTCTATTGGTTCAATCCATTTATGTGGATCGTATACTTTGAAATGCGTAAGGACATGGAAACCGCCTGCGACGGTGCGGTGGTCAAGCACCTCGCGCCGTGCGCGCGCCGCGATTATGCCGAGCTGATATTAAAACTTTCGGGTCATACGCGGCATATGCAGTTTGTGCTTGGCATGGCGAACAGCCGCAAAAACGCAGAACGCCGTATCAAAGGCGTTTTCATGGCGCAAAAGACAAAACGAAGCGTCAAATTTATTTCATCCATGCTGGCTCTCCTGCTGCTGCTGTGCTGTTTCACGACGGCCTGCCAGCCCACGCCCGCCAAGCCTGTCGTCGCCAACAAATCAGGCGGCATCACTGCCAAAATGATTGCCGACCCATTGCCGCCGGGTGCCGTCAAAGACGTGGACGCCCCGCAGCACTGGAAGGAATCGATGACGCGTCTTAACGGCCACATGATAATCGATGTTGATACGGATGTGAAGATCCCCGAAAATCTCTCCGACACGCCTGTTTACAAAATAGAGCAAGCCGAACTCACACAGCAGCGGCTCTCAGAATTGACGCATTATTTTGTCGGTGACAGCAAACTTTATAAACCGCTGCCCATGACCAGCTTCGAAGGACTGACTCAGCTGCAAAAGATCAAAGACGGTACGGGATTGTACGGAGAACACAATTTTGAAGCCCGAAAACATATGGCTGACAAACTACAGGAATTGATCGACGAAGCGTCGGCTTCAACGGAAAGAACATATACCGATTTGTCTTTCACTCAGCCCTACGACAGCGAATATAAAGTTGTGATTGATGCGTGGCTAAAAGCAGAAGGCGTTGACGGTATCTTGAAACCAAAAGGAGAAAAATACGTCAATGTGTATGCGGAAACAGGCGAAGAATATGAACCGACGATCAGTGCGTCGACATATGATGATTTCGCCGCCATACCAAGCAACTTTACATTTGCTTATCCGGGAGACATTTTAACAGCCGACGATATTAAACAGATTAACATGAGTCATGAGATGTACAATAATCCTTACTATACCATTGAGGAAACGCTTCAAAATTACCTGGCAACAGCTAATCAGCATTTTTCGGAACTGGGCAATGTGATAAACAGCGTCTCAGAGGAGCCCGAGCAGGCACTGTCGGCCGCCCAAAAAGCGCTTGACGACTTAGGGATCGTCGATGTGAGTCTTGATAATATCCAAAAAGGCGTCTGGCTACCGAGACAGCCGCAGGAATGGGATGAGCTTTCAACGCCGACGTCAAAAGCTCAGGGCGGGTACTCCATTGTCTTCTCTCGCAGCGCGGACCAGCTTGCAGGTTTCAGAGCGAACTACAACGGCATGAACGCAAAGGAAATGCTGACATATACGCCGCCTTTTCTTGTGGAGCAAATCTCCATGTTCATCAGCGACGGAAAAATACTGCAGTTCGATTGGCGCAGCATGTCGCAGGCGATAGAAACGGTCGCCGCAAACACCAATCTGTTGTCTTTTGAAGAGATCAAAGAGCGCCTTGCCGATTATCTGTCCTACAACTTTTCCTATACGGGCCCGGATAACGAATCGTTTTCTATCGATATTGTGGACGCTCAGCTGCGTTCGAGCCAAATCACCGCCAAGGATGACCCCTTCAGGGCATGGCTTGTCCCTTCGTGGGTATTTAAAATCAGGCTGGATTATGACGAATCACATAACACAAGCACAATAATTTCTGCTGACTATCCCTGTGAAATCAACGCCCTGGACGGCGGGATTATCACTCCCGAGTCAAACTGATTGTGAGAAGAGGCGGCAAGTGACCGTCTCTTTTTTTTCGTCAATAACCAATATTCAAATCAAATTCTTCATAGCCATGCAGTATATAAAATACCGGTCTCAGTCATTTTGTTGACATTTCTTCTCATATCTACTACAATTGTAGTTATTATATGGTATTGTATGCTTATTTAGTCTGCATTTGGTGAATAGTGTGGTGGCTTATTATCAGCTTCAAAGGAGGTTCCTATGTCACATAGAGCATACCAAATCACGACGCTCAAAGCCTTGCTGCTCTGCATCGTTCTGCTGATCTGCCTTTTGTTGGCCGCTTGCCAGCCCACGCCCGAAAAGCCGGTCATCGTCAACAAAAATAAGGATTTGGTGGAAGAAATCCAAAGCCAGACGTCGCCAAGCGCCGCGGACGAATCGCACAAGCTAAGAAATATCTCTTTGCCGGACGGGCATTACACGTATTCGAGCCAAAACGAGGCCGCTTCGCTCACAATCAATGTGGACGCCGAAATCGTTAGACCTGAGGCGGACAAAATGCCGTTCGCGCGCGTGAAGCCGCTGGAATTCACACAGGAGATGGTAACCGGCATGTTTAGCTATCTGTTTCCCGATGAAAAGCCTTTTCTGCCGCGTACACAACTCACAAAAGATGAGATTGAGGATCAAATCATTAACTATAAAAAAATTCTTTCCAAAGGAAAAATCGACGGTGATCCAATAAAAGAAGAGGACAAGGAGTTTTTCAATCAAAGTATCAGCGAACTTGAAGAAGATCTAAAAACAGCGCCTGAGGTGGAACCTGATCCGGTTATCTCCGACGGCACGCTTCAAAAAGTCGAACAGAATGGCTTAAGCTTTTACGAACTGGATGTGAGGCTCAGCGATTTCAACTGGCTCAGAATCAGTGTCGGGTATGAAGCGGATTTTCTGCCTGTTTGGTATTGCAAAACAGAATCCAACTTTACCACAGACGGCATGATTAAATTTAATCTTGATGATGTGCTGCCCGAAGCTGTGCAAAAGCATCTGAAATTGCCGCTCAGTGACGCCATCGCAATGGCTGACGGCTTCTTTAAAGCGGCCGGAATTGACGATGTGAAGCTTTTTGCCTCATACCTCACTGACAATCACGGTACAGGGCATGTGGACGACAATTGGGACCCCGCATCCGAATACGCCTATAAGCTTTTTTATACGCATACCGTGAACGGCGTGCCTGTTTCATGCCACATGTCGGGCGGGTCCAGCGGCGATTATGCGCTGCCGTGGTTCTATGAATCCATGGTATTCACGGTTTCTGATGACGGAATCGTGATGATCGAATGGACCGAACCGTGCGCTGTTACTGAAATCATTGAAGACGATGTCGATCTGATCGATTTTGACCAAGCCGTCAGCGCGTTTGAAAACGCCGCAACCTATACGTTCGGCCAATTTATTGAAGAGAGCGACGATGTCGAAAGCACAGTGACTGTCGACATTGACAGCATACAGCTCAATCTGGTTCGCCTGAGGGAAAAGGACATGGCCGATCAAAAAGCGGGTCTGTACGTTCCCGCTTACGTTTTCTACGGGTCGGTCAAGGAAAAAACATACTACAAAAAAGAGGATTATACCTATGAAGGCTATCGAACATCCTATGGCGGCGGCAACGACTTTTACCCCGGGCCCCTCATGGTGATAGCGATTAACGCCATCGACGGTTCGGTCATCAACGTGATGGATGAAATTTAAATGAGAGCAATATAAAACATGATACAAAAAAAGCGGGTTGCCCCGCCTTTTGTTTTAGTTATCACACGCCGTCCGGTTCGATCAGCCCGTAATCTCCGTCCTGACGCAAATAGAGCACGTTGATTTCATTGGTCACAGCATTCCTGAACACGAAAAACTGGTGTCCTAGCAGCTCCATCTGCATCTTGGCTTCCTCGATATCCATCGGCTTCACCACGAACTTTTTTGTGCGCACCACCGTGGGCCTTTTTTCGTCTGCGAGAGAACGCTCAAACGCTTCGTCTTCCTTGGTGAACGCATTCTCGTGCAGGCGTTTTTTAAGCGCCGTGCGGTGCTTGTGGATCTGTTTCTCAAGCTTTTTGATCACGCCGTCAACCGACGCGTACATGTCCCCCGTGGCTTCCTCGCCGCGAAGGACGATCCCATCGAAGGGGATGGTCACCTCCACAATGTGTCTCGATCTTTGAATCGACATGGTTATGTGCGCCTCGGTATCCTCGTCAAAATACCTTTGCAGCTTCAAAACCTTTTTTGTGACGAGATCCTTCAAGTAATCGGACACTTCCATGCCCTTTCCCGCTATGCTGACGCGCATAATTCTGCCCCCCTCTCTATGTATTTTTATATCCCACCCTGCGGGATAACTTTGTACTATTGTACCTCCATTTTAGGATTCATAAACAACAGCTTTGTAGATATAGTATTCTTCGGAGGACTTCTTTTTTCCTGCCGGATAAAAAATGATACGGAAGCGTCATGGTTTGTCCACATTTTCGTCATCACTGTGGAAAAAAAGGTAAATTAAAAGCCGTGCACCCGGAGATCGACACGACATTACAAGAGGTATTCCGGCAGGTTGCTCGGAGCAGACTGATCCGAGGCACACGGGCAGATCCGCTTACTGCTGCTCCCGTCAGGGCCT
>JAEYLC010000003.1 GCA_023461435.1 Bacillota bacterium | reverse complement strand
TAATATCACTATTAGACCACTTCAACAAAGTACACTTAGTTACGAATTGAACCGCCGTATACGGAAAACCGTACGTACGGTGGTGTGAGAGGGGCGAAACCTGATACGGTTAGCCCCTACTCGATTCCTCCGGTTGTCTCATAGTACTCCGATAGGTTTGAATGCCCAATGCATATACCGGACATTCAATCATAAGCTATTATGAGAGCTTAGCCTCTAATGAAAAACCCCGGCGTGGCCGGGGAAATCGTTATTGTATTGACAGAAAAGAGGATTTTCACTCTTTTGGTTTCACGTCGTCTTCCGTGATCTGGATGCAATTATCGCCGTCCACCCAGAGACGCTCGAGACCGTAAAACTCCCGCTCATGTTTATGAAAGATATGGATCAGAATATCGCCGTAATCGAGCACAATCCATCGGCCTTCGCGGTAGCCTTCAATACGAAGGCGCTGTTTTCCCTTTTCCATCATGTATTTTTCCACATCGTCGCAGAGCGATCTGACATGGACATCCGACCTGCCGCTCGCCAGTATAAAATAATCAGCGACAATGGTCAGATGGGACACATGCAGAACTCTGACATCCTCAGCTTTTTTCAGGAACATCTGCTTTGAAACATTCAGGACTTCATCGTTAAATTGTTGCATCAAATTCGTTTTCTTCCTCCTTTTTATAATCATTATAGGCTTCAACGCTGCAAGGATGCAAGGCGAAGCCTTCACTTTTCACAAAACCCATCACCTGCTTCAATGCTTCCCGCATTGCCTCGTCTATATTCTCATAGGCGATGCGGCGAATGTCATCGATACCATCAAAATTTCGCCCCGGCTCAATCAAATCGGCAAGATAGATGATTTTATCGAGCAGCGTCATTCCTTTGCGGCCCGTTGTATGCCACCTGATCGCTGAGAGTATCTCCTCATCGTGGATATTGAGCTGCTTTTCTATCATTGCGGCGCCCAGCCGGCCATGGATCAGCTCGATATTTTTTGATTCAATCTCATCGGGGTCTATGCAGTATTCGTTCGCCAGACGGCCAAGACCGTATTTGCATTTGCCCTTGGCGACATCATGAAGCAGCCCGGCCACGTACGCTTTGTTTTCATCCGCGCCGAATCTTTTGGCAAGCTTAACAGCTTCACCGGCGGTCCCGATCGAATGCTTCAGACGCTTTTCGTCGATATTTTGTTTTAAGTAATCTAACAATTCCTCGTGATCCTGCATTCAATCCTCTTCATTATAAACCTTATGCTGAAGTATATAATTTGCGACGTTTAAAGGGACAAGCCTTTGAGAAAGCTTGTTTTTGGCAATCTGAGAGCGAATCAGAGAAGAAGAAATATCCGGCCCGCGCTCGTCGGCGATATAAATCTTATGCCCGAACCGGCTGTTCAGCCGCTCGGCGCATCTTACCACTTCTCTTTGGTCGTGTCCCGGACGCATGATACATATAAAATCCGTCAGAAAAAAAACCCTCTCGTAGTTTTTCCAGTTTTCGAGTTCAAAAAGCGTATCCGCTCCGATGATATAGTAAAACGACGACTGCGGCTGTGCACGCGTCAATATCTCAAGCGTATCGACTGTATAGGTCAGCCCAGATCTATCGGTTTCCACGGTGCTTAACGTAAATCTTCTTTCGTCGGCGATGGCGAGACGGATCATATCGAGCCGGTGCGCGGCGCTCGCGAGATATTCCTGGCGCTTGTGCGGCGGATCACCGAGCGGAAGAAACACGACTTCGCCAAGACCAAACTCATATAAGGCGATATAGGCCATTTTCAGGTGGCCGTTGTGGACAGGGTTGAAGGTGCCGCCCAAAAGGCCGATTCGATTCTGCTTTAAAAACTCCGTATCAATGCGGGAAAACTCAGCTAAATGGCTCATTACAGGTCCCTTTCACTTGTATTATTATACAACAGCATAAAATTTATAACAAGTTGTGCAAGTATACATTCATCATAATGTGGCTATAATGACTGCGAAGGGAGGCAAAAGAAAATGAATGCGAAAATGATGCGGTATTATCAGAAAAAAATGCACGGCGGCCGGTCAATCGTGGCGCGAAGCATTGATTTTGTGCTGTTCAGATTGTTCCTCGCAGTCACGCTGCTTTTCGTTTTTCTCTATTTCAGTCATTCCTTTATTGTCTCGATATTGATGTCGCTTTTTATAACCGTCGCCGTCAGTCTGTCCTTTCTGATTGTGAACCGGAATAAAACGAAACGGTATATCGAAGCGGACTTGAACCGCATTAAACAAAAATGCCTGCTTGAAACGCTGACGTTTATGAACGAAGCCGACTTTGCAGATTATATGGACCGGCTTTTCGACGGCTTTGAGGAAACGGAGCCGACAGCGAACGGCTTTACAGCAAAAAAGAGCGGAAAAAGAATCTATGCTTTTCATAATCACCCGCGGACAAAGGTCGATGTTCCGGATGTATTGAATATTCTGCGCGACTGCGATGAGCCGCTTGTTTTCATATCGCTGTCTGAATTTCAGGATGATGTAAAAACGATATGCAAGAGCATGGAGCAAAATGTGGCGCTCATTGACGGCGCACGCATACTCAAAATGGCCGCCGAAAAGAACATGCTGCCCAATGAGCAGGTGGCGGAGCAGCGCGCGGAAAATGAGATGAAGGAAACGATATTGACGCTTGAAAAGATTAAAAGGACGGCGTTCCAGAAAACAAAGGTCAAAAGATATATACTTTGCGGAGTTGTTGTGCTGCTTTGGTCCATTGTGACAGGGTTTAGAATCTATTATCCGATTATCGCCGCCGTCTGTTTTTTGCTCGCGTTGATCGCCGTCAAACAGCACGGAGAGGACAAAGAAAGTTCTGGCACAGGGCTATCCTGACTTGACAAAACACTTGGCTAAGAATACAATTAATCATGGTTCTAATATGAGAAATTACTATTTTTTTCTTATTTGTAGATAATTCCTTATTAGCAATCTAATACGCGCTGTCTGCATATTTTTATAACACGTTTTATAAGATTATAATTGATAGTGCAAAGTAAACGGCAAATATACAGCGTTAAAAAAGTATGTTTGCTTTAAAACTTAATAGAGGAGGTGCGATAAACTCAAGTGGAGGGGATTTGGCAAATCATACTGCCAATCGCTGCAATCATCATCGGTGCGTTTCTTGGTTATATATACAGAAGAAATGTCGCCGAATCAAAGATTGGCAGAGCGGAGGAATCCGTTAAAAAGCTTGTCACAGAGGCCCAGAAAAAAGCCGAAGCGGTCAAGAAGGAGACGATTCTTGAAGCCAAAGAAGAGATCCACACCTTAAGAACTGAATTCGATAGAGAGTCCAAAGAAAGACGAAGCGAAATCCAAAGAATCGAGAGAAGACTGGCCCAAAGGGAGGAAGCGCTTGACAAGAAGATGGCAGGCGTGGAATCCAAAGATGAACAGATTAACAAGAAGCTAAAAGAAGTGAGCAAACGCAAGGAAGAAATTGACCAGGTGTTTGCAGACCAGGTTGTCCAGTTGGAGAAGATCTCCGGCATGACGATCGACGACGCAAAGTCGCTGCTGCTTGAAAAAGTAGAGCAGGAAACCAGACGCGATATGGCGATATATGTGCGGGATATCGAGAACAAGGCCAAAGAAGACGCCGACAAGAAATCCCGTGAAATCATAGCCAACGCCATTCAGAAATATGCGGCTGACCATGTAGCGGAAAATACCGTTTCGGTTGTATCTTTGCCCAACGATGAGATGAAGGGCAGGATCATTGGCCGCGAAGGGCGCAACATACGTGCGCTTGAAACGGCAACGGGCATCGATTTGATTATTGATGATACGCCGGAAGCTGTCATATTGTCGGGTTTTGATCCCATCAGACGCGAAGTTGCAAGGATCGCGCTTGAAAAACTGATCATCGACGGCAGAATCCACCCGGCGCGCATTGAAGAAATGGTTAAAAAAGCGCGCAAGGAAGTGGATAAGGAAATTAGAGATGCGGGAGAACAGGCCGCGTTTGATACCGGCATTCACAATCTGCATCCCGAAATCATCAAGCTTCTTGGACGGCTCAAATACCGCACCAGCTACGGACAGAATGTGCTCAAGCACTCGCTGGAAGTGGCGCATCTGGCGGCGGTGATGGCAGCCGAGCTCGGAGCCAACGTCAAGCTTGCCAAACGCGGCGGTCTTCTGCACGATATCGGCAAAGCGGTTGATCACGAGGTCGAAGGGCCTCACATCCAGATCGGTGCCGATCTGGCTAAGAAATACCGGGAAGCCAACGACGTGATACACTGTATACAGGCGCATCACGGCGATATCGAGGCGCAGACGGTAGAAGCCGTGCTTGTACAGTCTGCGGATGCCATTTCGGCAGCCCGCCCCGGTGCAAGAAGAGAAACTCTCGAAAACTACATAAAACGCTTAGAAGCTTTGGAAGAAATCGCGAATTCTTTCTCGGGCGTCGACAAGTGTTACGCCATACAGGCGGGACGCGAAGTCCGCATATTGGTGAAGCCTGAGGATGTGGACGATGCAGGCATGCATTTGATGGCCAAAGACATCGTAAAGAAAATCGAAAAGGATCTGGACTATCCGGGCCAAATCAAGGTCAACGTGATCAGAGAAACCAGATCGGTCGAGTTCGCAAAATGAAAGAACAGAAGAGTCGAAGAATTTCGGCTCTTCTTTCAATTATATAAGATTTGCTTGCGCGAGGGTTTTGTATATGTATAAGATAGCGGATGCGCACTGTGATTACCTTGCCTTTCAGGTGATTAAGGACAACAAAGGCCGTCTTTTTGACCATATCGATATCAAACGGATGAAACAGGGCGGCGTCGCGCTGCAGAATTTTGCGGTGTGGGTGCCGCCTGAAACGAAGAACAGGCTGGCGCTTGGATCAGCGCAAATCGAGTATTTCCAGCGTTTCATAGACAGCAGCGGGGGAGAAGTCCGTTCGTGCGCGGTTTCTGATTGCCTGGAAACCGGCGGCGGCATATGCGCATTGCTTTCAATTGAAAGCGGCGAAAGCATCAACTGTGAGAATGAGTACATCTCATTTGCTTATGAAAAAGGCGTCCGGATTTTGAGCCTCACATGGAACGATGAGAACGAATACGCGAGCGGCTGTTTGGCGCAGGGCGGGCTCAAGGCGGAAGGTATTGCCGCCGTCAAGCTGCTGAACAGCTTAAAAATCGCGCTGGATGTCTCACATATCAATGAAAAAGGGTTCCGTGAGGCGCTGGAGCTTTACGAACACGCGCCGTGCGCCACGCATTCGTGCGTTTATGATCTGCATGAAAACCCGCGCAGCTTGAAGAACGATCAGATCAAAGAGCTTATCGGTCGTGACGGGTTTATCGGCATCAATTTTTATACGAGGTTTTTAACAGGGAGGGATGCGGATATTGACGATATACTTGATCATATCGACTACGTGCTCGATTGCGGCGGAGAAAACAGCGTGGGCTTCGGCAGCGATTTCTGCGGCATTGAATCAACGCCGCAAGGGCTTGATTCCGTGGCTGATTTTCAGGCGCTGCCCCAGGCTATGCTCCGGCGAAATTTCACTGACGCGCTGATCAAGAAAATTTGTTATGGCAATTTTGCCCGATATATATTAAAATTTTTAAAACAATAACAAGGTGTGTACGAATGAAAAATGTTTATGAAAATCCGCTTTTAACAAGATACGCGTCGAGTGAGATGGCCGAAATGTTCTCCGACGATGTGAAATTCAAAACATGGCGCCGGCTTTGGGTGGCGTTGGCTGAATGCGAAAAAGAAATGGGCCTTGATATCTCTGACGAGCAGATCGCCGAGCTGAAAGCACATATGGACGATATCAACTACGATGTAGCCGAGGCGCAGGAAAAGATCGTGCGGCACGATGTGATGGCGCATGTGCATGCGTACGGCGTCCAGTGCCCCAAGGCGAGGCCGATCATCCATCTCGGCGCGACAAGCTGCTACGTGGGCGACAATACCGATTTGATCGTGATGCACGGGGCGCTTAAGCTGATTGAGGACAAGCTCGTGAGCGTGATCGAGAACTTATCGAATTTCGCGCTGAAATTTAAAGGTATGCCAACCCTTGGGTTCACGCATTTTCAGCCCGCGCAACTGACCACCGTGGGCAAGCGCGCGACGCTCTGGATGCAGGATCTGCTCATGGATCTCGAACAGATCCAAGGCATACTGAAAAACTACAAGCTGCGCGGCGTGAAGGGCACAACGGGCACCGGCGCGAGCTTTTTATCGCTGTTTGACGGCGACGCGCAAAAGGTCAGGGCGCTTGACAAAGCCGTTTGCGAGAAGGTCGGGTTTGAGTCGTCCTTCGCCGTGACCGGCCAGACCTACCCGAGAAAATTCGATTCGGTCGTGCTCAATGCTTTGGCGCTGATCGCGCAGAGCGCTTATAAATTCAGCAACGACTTAAGATTGCTGCAGAATTTGAAAGAGCTGGAGGAGCCGTTTGAAAAACAGCAGATCGGGTCTTCCGCGATGGCGTACAAGCGCAATCCGATGCGCAGCGAGCGCATGGGCGCGCTGTGCCGCTTTGTGCTCACAATGCCCTTGAATACGGCGGTGACGGCCTCCACGCAGTGGTTTGAGCGCACGCTTGACGATTCGGCGAACAAGCGCATCGTGATCCCTCAGAGCTTTCTCGCGGTCGATGCGATACTCAGCCTTTATCTGAACATCAGCGACGGGCTCGTCGTGTACGAAAAGGTGATTGACAATCACATCAAGCAGGAGCTGCCGTTCATGGCGACCGAAACGATACTGATGGAAGCGGTGAAACGCGGGGGAGACAGGCAGGACCTTCACGAGCATATCCGCACACATTCGATGGCGGCCGCGGAGCGCGTGAAAATGCACGGTGAGAGCAACAATCTGCTCGAGCTGATCAAGGCCGACCCTGCGTTTATGATGTCGGCGGATGAAATCGACAATCTGCTGGACCCGCAGAAATTTACGGGCTGTGCCGCCGTGCAGACGCAGGATTTTGTGGAGGAGCAGGTGAAGCCGGTGCTCGCGCAGTACGCCGGGCGCCTAGGCGTTAAAGGGGACGTTCGTGTATAACAGCGCTGCTCTCTAATAAAAAATGGGGTCCCCGCAAAGACGAAAGGCTTTGTGGGGAAAACGGAGGAGCAAGGAAGCGAGCGGAGTTTTTGAGTAAACAAAAACGGAGCAAAGCGAACTTTGCTCCGACATGGTGGCAGGGGAGACGCGACTCGAACACGCAACCGTCGGTTTTGGAGACCGATGCTCTACCAATTGAGCCACTCCCCTACAGCAGACAATCGTTATTATAAACAATTTGGTATGTTACGTCAATAGAAAAGAAAGCAGTTTAAAACACCTTTTGTATACATACGCGGGCTTGCCCGCGAAAGTGACAGAAGTCATTAAAAGCCAAATAAACATCTGAGGAGAAGCAAAATGCCACTGGTAAATCTGCAACATGTCCTTCAAAAAGCCGAGAAGGAACACTACGCTGTCGGAAGCTTTGATGTGTTCAACACAGAAATGCTCAAAGGTGTGATCGCCGCAGCCGAAGAAACAAGATCACCCGTGATACTCGCCTATGCACAGGTTTTCGAAGACACGATCGCCATAGACAGCTTCGCGCCGGTGATGGTGCGCATGGCGGAAAAAGCCGCGGTTCCCGTCGTGGTTCATCTGGATCACGCATCGACGTTTGAATATATCAGCCGCGCGGTGGATTGCGGATTCACGTCGGTGATGATCGACGCGTCTGAAATGCCGTTTGAAGATAACGTGGCCGTCACAAACAAAGTGATCGAGCTGTGCCGCGCTGCAGATGTGTCGGTGGAGGCGGAGCTCGGACATGTGAGCGGCGGTGAGGTTGTAGACAAAGACGATGAATACATCTATACTGATGTCGGCGAAGCGGAGCTTTTCGTCCGTGAGACCGGTGTGGACGCGCTGGCCGTGGCAATCGGGACCGTTCACGGCGTCTACCGGAAAAAACCCGTACTAAGCCTGCAGCGCCTAAAGGAGATCAAAGAATGTACGCAGCTGCCGATTGTGCTGCATGGCGGCTCCGGGCTTTCGGATGATGATTTCAGAGCGACGATAATAAACGGCGTTTCCAAGATCAACATATTTACGGATCTGATGCTGGCGGCTATGGATTGCGTCCGGCAGGATATCAATGAAAATTTAAACTATATGAGCCAGTGTTCTAAAATCGTTGAGGCTGTCAAAAACGAGACGATCAAAAAGATAAAACTCTTTGGCAGCGACGGCAAAGCGGAATAATAAAGGAGATAAACAAATGTCAGCATACACGCTCGGGTTCGTGGGCGCAGGAAATATGGCCAGCGCCATTATCAAAGGCGCTGTGGAGAAGAACGTGATTCCCGCTCAAAATGTTTATGTTTATGATGTGGACAATAAAAAAGCCGGTGAATTATCGGCAGAGCTGCACATTCAAACAGCACAAAGCCTTGAAGAGCTCAGTGAAAAAAGCGATATCATTCTGACCGCCGTGAAGCCGAACGTGATGGCGGCGGTGCTGGGTGAGCTCAAACAGCATATCGGCAATAAGGCTGTGGTATCCATCGCGGCGGGCTGGAGCGGCGACATGATCAAGCAGATCATCGGCGACGACAAAAAGGTTCTGCGGCTGATGCCCAACACGCCGCTGCTCGCGGGAGAGGGCATGAGCGTGTTTGAGACGCCGAGCAATTTATCCGGCGAGGAACTTGCGTTCGTGGAAAGCCTGTTTTCGGCGCTCGGACAGATCGATCACGCGCCGTGCAAAGCGATGGACGCGGTGACAGCCGTGTCGGGCAGCGGGCCCGCCTATGTGTTCATGTTCATTGAGGCGCTTGCGGACGCGGGCGTGCTATGCGGCCTGCCGCGCGCCCAGGCGCAAAAGCTTGCGGCACAGACGGTGCTGGGCAGCGCCAAAATGGTGCTGGAAACGGGCAGCCATCCGGGCGTCCTAAAGGATGCCGTTTGCTCTCCGGGCGGCACCACAATCGAAGCGGTCAAATCGCTCGAGCAGGACGGTTTTAGAGGCGCCGTGATCAGCGCGGCAGAAAAATGCGCAGAGAAATCCCAAAAAATGTCTAAAACATGATGAAAGAGGTTATCATATATACAGACGGCGCGTGTTCGCATAACCCGGGGCCGGGGGGATGGGCTGCTGTGCTGCTCTACAAGGGCAATGAGAAACGGATCAGCGGCTATGAGCCGGACACAACGAACAACCGCATGGAATTGACCGCCGTGCTCGAGGCGCTCAAAGCGCTTAAAGAACCGTGCAGTGTGACCGTACATACGGACAGCGCGTATATCCATAACGCGTTTGAAAAAGGCTGGATCAATAAGTGGCTGGTGAACGGATGGAAAAACGCGTCCAAGCAGCCGGTGGAAAATCAGGATATCTGGAAAGCCATACTGCAGGCGGCGCGCGACCATCGTGTTTCCTATAAAAAAGTCAAGGGACATGCGGACGATAAGTACAACAACATATGCGATGCGCTCGCCAGAAAAGCGATTAAAGACAACAAGGCGTGATCGGGGATATCCACAACTATGCGTAAAAGGCTAGTTTTGCGCATAGTTGTTGCTTTTATAGAGGTTTTCAGCTATAATTGAAGCATCCTTATTAAAGCAGGAACTGCCCTATGTCTAAGCTCAGCAAAACGGAAATCAACGTTCAGAAGACGGAAAAACTGCGGCACGTGCTCGATACGTTGCCGAAGTTCTCACTTGAATTCTTTCGCGGCATTGAACCGAATACCTTGTTGCTCACGCGCATCAATTACGCGTACGATCTGCGCTTGTTTTTTTCCTTTCTTGAAAACGAGCTCGGGAAAAATGTGAATACCATGCAGTCTTCTGATTTGAACGATATCACATTGACGGATATCGAGCGTTTTCTGGAATATGTGAGATTGTATTATAAGGACGATAACGCTGTGGAAAACGGCGAAAAAGGCGTCGCGCGCAAGCTGTCCACTTTGCGCGCATTTTTTAAGTATTATTATAATAAGGAAGTTCTTGAGAACAATGTGACCACGCGTTTAAAAACGCCGAAAATCCATGAAAAGCCGATATTGCGGCTCGACCAGGACGAAGCGCTAAGGCTGCTGTATCTGATCGATACCGGTGACGGCCTGACCCAAAAGCAGCTCGATTTTCATCAGCGCACGCGGCTGCGCGATCTGGCGATATTCACGCTTTTTTTAACCACGGGCATCCGCATCAGCGAGCTTTGCGCGCTCGATGTCAGTGATATCGACCTTGAGCGCCGCTCCTTTAAGGTGCTGCGCAAAGGCGGCAACGAGGCGCTGCTGTATTTCAGCGAACAGACGGCTGAAGCGCTGAAACAATATCTGGAAGAGAGAATGGATTCGGCGAGCTTCAGCTTATACTCTCCCCTGTTTCTTTCGCTGCAGAACAAGCGAATGAGTGTTCGTGCCCTGCAAATGCTTGTCCAGAAGTACGCGCAGCTCGCCGTGCCGCTGAAAAACATTTCGCCTCACAAGCTGCGCAGCACCTACGGTACGCTTTTGTACCAGCGGACCGGCGATATCTACCTTGTGGCCGATGTGCTGGGCCATAAAGACGTGAACACCACGCGCAAGCACTATGCGGCCATCGATGAATCGCGCCGGAAGCTCGCGTCAGACGCAGTTGTCTATAAACGAGATGAGGAATAATGCACTTTCGGCACGTGCGGAATCGCGTTCCCTTACGGCATAAAAAACGGCGATTTAAAACAAAAGCTTGAGATATTATATTATCTATCAAATTCACTGCCATGGGCTTGCCGGGCATAAGCCAATACCTTCTCATAAAGTCATTTCACAAGTCGCTTTCTCAAGCGATATCATATTAATCTGCTTAAGTGAACTCTTCATAGCATGATAAACCTTTTTGTTATTATAGTGCCGTTGAAGAGTGAAAATAAGAACAAATGTTTGCATTTTTGTTGACATTCCCCTGCCGTTTTGTTATATTTTTTTTATAAATATAAGTGAGGTTAGCTATGGAAGATTTGACACGGCGGCAAAACGAAGTGCTCGAATACTTGAGGGATTACATCGGCGAGAACGGATACGCACCTTGTGTGAGAGATATCTGCATGGCTCTCGATTTAAAATCCACCTCGACAGCCCATGCGCATCTCACGAAACTTGAGAGAAAAGGCTACATCTCAAGAGACCCCGCAAAACCGCGCACGATCATGATACTCGACGGAAGTGCGATGAAGCCGCGCATGGTGGCTGTGCCGGTGTTGGGCCGCGTGGCGGCGGGCACGCCGATTACGGCCGTGGAGAATATAGAAGAATACCTCTCTCTTCCCTATTCGCTGCTCGGCAGCGACGATGTGTTTATACTGAACGTCTGCGGCGACAGCATGATGAACGCGGGTATTTTCGATAAGGATAAAATCATCGCGCAAAAGCAGGATTACGCACAAAACGGCGACATCGTCGTCGCATTGCTCGAAGACGAGGCCACCGTTAAACGCTTTTTTGTGGAAAACGGATGCGTCCGCCTCCAACCCGAAAACGACAGCTACCAGCCGATCTACACAAAGAATATCGATATTCTCGGCAAGGTCATCGGCGTGCTGCGCATGTTCAGATAATCTTCATCTCTTCCAGAGCCATCATCAGCCCCAGCTTCATATGCGCGTAGGTTAAGCCCCCTTGCGCGTACACGATATACGGCGGTTTGACGGGCGCGTCGGCGCTCAGTTCAATCGAAGCGCCCTGCACAAACGTTCCGGCCGCCATCACGATCTGATCATCATAGCCCGGCATATCCCACGGCACAGGCACAGCCTGGCTGTCGACAGCCGCGGCTTTTTGTATGCCGCGCGTATAGGCAAGCAGCAACTGTTCGCCATTGAGCATGATCGACTGCGTGATGTCGCTTCGTTTTTCGTCGTGCGCGGGAAATACATTGTACCCCAGCATCTCGAACACCTTGGCGAAAAGCACGCTGCCTTTTAAGGCTTGTCCCACGGTGTGCGGCGCCATAAAAAGCCCCTGAAAGAAGCTGCGGTACGGCGCTTCATATGAGCCGACCTCCATGCCGAGCCCCGGGCAGGTCAGCCTGTTTTCCACAAGCTCCACGAGGTCCGCACGCCCAGCCACGTAACCGCCGGTGGGCGCGATGCCGCCCCCCGGATTCTTGATCAACGATCCCGCGATCAAATCGGCGCCGCACTCGATGGGCTCCTCAAGCTCGCAGAATTCACCGTAGCAGTTATCGACGATCACGATGATACCGGGATACTGGCGTTTGACGGCGAGTGTGAATTCGCGCATCTCGAGCATCGATATGGCTTTACGCCATTCATAGCCGCGGGAGCGCTGAATAAAAAGCGCCTTGGGGCGCTCGCACGATTTGATCACGCGTTCGACGCGGGCAAGATCGATGCCGCCGCTCGGCAGCAGGTTCACCTGCTGATAATTCACAGCCCAGTCAAGCAGAGACCCCGTATCGCTGGCGCCCTTTTTGCCGATCACGTTTTCGAGCGTGTCATACGGGCGACCGGTCACGCTGATCAGCGTGTCGAGCGGGCGCAGCACCGCATAGAGCGCGAGAGAGATCGCGTGCGTGCCCGACGCGATGTGCGGGCTGATAGCCGCCTTTTCTGCTTTGACAATGCGCGCGAACACGTTGCAGAGCGCCTGCCTGCCTTCATCGGCATAGCCGTAACCCGTGGTGGGCGCAAAATGGCGCTGGCTGATGTTTTCCTGCCTGAAAGCGTCAATCACCTTGTATTGATTGTTCTCGGCGGTTGTTTCGATGGGTTTAAAAACATGCGAAAGAGATCTCTCCGCATCGTTAATCAGCGTTTGAGTTTTTTTGCTTATACCCAGATTTTCAAGTATCTGCATAGATTATTCTTCCGGCTGCTCCTTCTGTTTGTCGGAGAAAGTAAAGAACACGGCTCTCGCAGGCGAAATTGTGGAGACAGCATGCTTATAAATCATGAGCTGCTTGCCTTCACTGTCGAGTATAATCGTAAAGTTATCGAATCCTTTCACAGTTCCTTTAATTTGATAGCCGTTTGTCAGATGGATGGTCACCACAACATGTTCTTTTCGCACCTGATTGAGAAAAACATCCTGAAGTACGATGGCTGATTTTTGCATATTAAAACCCCTTTCTTTTTATATATAACATTATTTCATGAATCGTATCTTCTATACATGGTCTCACATCAAACCATACAATACGCTCATCGCGGCGAAACCAGGTCATCTGACGCTTCGCAAACCGGCGCGTGTTGCGTTTGATCAGCGATATGGTTTCCTCGAGCGATGTCTCGCCTTTGAAGTGCGCAACCAGTTCTTTGTATCCGATCGCTTTGAGAGCGCTTGTTTCACCGTATATATCATAAACACGGCGCGCTTCAGCCACGAGCCCGCAGCGGATCATCTCATCCACACGCGCCTCGATGCGCTCATAAAGCTGCTGCCGCTCAATTGCAAGGCCGATGATTAAAAATTCATCGCTCGTGTTGGGCTGCCGGAACTCATAAGCGCTGACGCCGTTTGCTTCTATGAGCTCCAAGCGGCGTATAATGCGTCTTTTATCGTTTTTGGCGATAATACCAGCATATTCGGCGTCTTTATTTTCCAATATATTATACAAGTATTCAAGGCTTTTGTCATCCGCAAGTTGTGTATATTTATGTCGAATTGAGTCGTTTCGGCTCGCTGCACCAAAATTGAGGCTATAGACCAGTGCATTGACATAAAGTCCGGTGCCGCCCGCGATAACGGGGACCTCTCCCCTTGCGTTGGCCGCTTCGATAAGCGCAAACGCCGCTTTTTGAAATTCCGCCGCCGAATAACCTTCATCGGGCTCAGCGATGTCGATCAGATCGTGGCGGACGCCCTGCATTTCGTCCTTGGTGGCCTTGGCGGTGCCGATATCCATGCCTTTATAGATCTGCATGCTGTCGGCGGATATCACGCCCGAATGCAGTGCCTTGGCGATTTCGACAGATATTCTCGTTTTGCCCGAAGCGGTGGGCCCGGTGATGATGATGAATCGTCTCATAGCACTCTCTTGAAGCTTTTTTCAATCTGTTTTTTTGTGATGACGGTGATCACCGGCCGTCCGTGCGGGCAGGTCGGTATCACGCCCGTGGTTAAAAAGCTCTGCGCGACGCTTTGAAGCTCTGCCATAGAGAGCTTATCACCCGCTTTGACGGCGCTGCGGCACGCGGCGCGTATGATGCATTCGCGCTGTAGAACCTCCTTGCCCCGGTTTTCATAGATTTCGCCGAGCGCATCGTTGATGAGCCCCGCAACGGGCGCGTTTGTGGCAACCATCGGTACCGCGCTTACCTTGTATTCGAGCGTACCGAAAGGCTCGATATCAAACCCGAGCGCCGAAAATGAATCCATGTTCTCGTCGATGAGCAGCTTTTGCGCGTGAGACACGGTGATCACGGCGGGCGTTAACAGCGGCTGTGACGCGCTGCTGACGCCGCTCACAAACCTGTCGTATAGCAGTCGCTCATGCGCCGCGTGCTGGTCGATGATCAGCAGGTTGTCAGCCTGCTCCACCAGCACATACGTATTCGAAAAGCTGCCGATGATGCGAAAGCTTTGAGGCGGTTCGATCAAGGGCACAGAGACTGGCTCGGCCTCGATTTGAGCGGGCTGTTCCACGTCTATGTCCTCTTCCGTATCGGAATCGGCATTGAATGTATAAGTCTCGAAACACGTCTCTTCGGTCTGCGCTGTCTCGCGCAGCGTCGCGCTGCCAAAGCCCGAGAACAGCGCTGTCTGAAACACTTCCTTGGGCGCCTGCATTTCCACAATGCCGCGTGGTTTTTCAGGCAGAGCGGGCATATCGATCACGACGCTGCCGCGAATCTCTCTGCAAGCCTGTGAGACCGCCTCCTTGATCACATAATCAACGGCTGATGCGTCCCGGAAGCGCACCTGAAGCTTGTTTGGGTGCACATTGACGTCCACGTGTCCGGGCGGCAGTGTGATGTTCAGCGCAAAAAAAGGCGATTCTCCCTTGACGAGCGTCGGCCCATACGCGCTCTTCACCATATCGCCGAGCGTTGTGCTGCGCACAAAGCGCCTGTTGACAAAGAGCGAGCCGTTTTGCCTGTTTTTCATGACCGCGCCCGGCTTCGAGACATACCCGGCCGCTTTGATTTGATTGGCTTCAAATGTCACGTAGGCAATATTATCCATAAGCGCCGCGCCGTATACACAGTAGATCGCGTCCTTTAGGTCGCCGTTGCCCGGGCTGTGGTAAACTGTTTTGCCGTGAGACGTGTAATGAAACGAGATTTCGGGAAACGCGAGTATGTACCGGGAAATGAGGTCCGACACATAGGCCGCTTCCTGCTGCTCGGATTTTAAAAATTTTAAACGGGCAGGCACATTGTAAAACAGATTGCTCACGGTGACCGTTGTGCCGTCGGGCAGGCCCGCGGGCGCGACGCTGTCGATACGTCCGCCGGACACTTTGATTTGCGTGCCGAGCTCGGCTTCACGCCGTTTTGTCTTCATCTCCACAACGGAAACAGCCGCGATGCTCGAAAGCGCCTCGCCTCTAAAGCCCTGTGTGCTGATAAAATTCAGATCGTTTTCGGTCGATATTTTGCTGGTCGCGTGCTTTTCAAAAGCGAGCTCCAAATCTCCGGCTTCTATGCCCTTGCCGTTGTCCGTGACGACGAGCTGCTTAATGCCGCCGTCCGTAATGCTGATGCTGACAGCGCTGGCGCCCGCATCGATCGCGTTCTCTATCAGTTCTTTCACAACGCTGAGCGGCCTTTCGACCACTTCGCCGGCCGCAATCTTGTCCGATACGCTTTTGGGCAGCTTTCTGATTTCCCCCATGTTGTCTCCCCCGCTACAATCTGTGCTTGATTTCGCTCAACAGCTTCAAGGAATCGAGCGGCGTGATGTTGTCCATATTGACTTCGCGCAGTATCTCGATCAGTTCGTCCCGGCTGAAGACCGTTTCCGTTTGTCTGCGTGGTCCGAGTATGCTCTCATCCTTCTCCACGAGCGACTGCATGATGACCTTGGCCCGCTCGGTCACGTCCGCCGGAACACCCGCGAGCTTGGCGACCTCGATGCCAAAGCTTCTGTCCGCGCCGCCCCGAACGATCTTATGCAGGAATATCACGGTGTCGCCCATTTCCTTGACGGTGATCGAATAGTTGCTGACGCCGTCCACCACGCCCTCGAGCTCCGACAGCTCATGAAAGTGCGTGGCGAAAAGCGTTTTGGCCTTGATGCGGCTGCTGATAAATTCCACGACGGACCACGCGATGGACAGCCCGTCCAGCGTGCTCGTGCCGCGGCCGATCTCATCGAGTATCAGCAGGCTTCGTGGCGTCGCGTTATTGAGTATGTTCGCGACCTCGTTCATCTCCACCATAAACGTGCTTTGGCCGGACGCAAGGTTGTCCGAAGCGCCCACGCGCGTGAATATCTTATCGACAATGCAAATTTGGGCGCTGTCTGCGGGCACGAAGCTGCCCATATGCGCGAGCAGCACGATAAGCGCCACCTGACGCATGAACGTGCTTTTGCCGGCCATATTGGGGCCTGTGAGTATCATGATGTTGCTTTCGTCGGTCAGCAGGCAGTCGTTCTTCACAAAAGACTGTTTCACAAACGATTCCACAACCGGATGGCGTCCGCCGACGATATTGATATCGCCGTTTAATATCATAACGGGACGCGCGTAGTTCTTTTCATAGGCAGCAGCGGCGAAGCTCCGGAGCATATCGACGAGCGCGATGGCCTGCGCCGCGTTTTGAAACCGCTTGATATTGGCTGCCAGCGTCTTTCTGATCTCCAAAAAGCACTCGTACTCAAGTGATATGCATTTGTCCTGCGCGCCGGTCAGCTTTTCTTCCATCTCCTTAAGCTCGGGCGTGATGAAGCGCTCGCAGTTGGCGAGCGTCTGCTTTCTGATATAGTGCTGCGGCACGAGCTCGCGGTACGAATTCGTGACCTCAAGATAATAGCCGAACACCTTGTTGTAGCCGACTTTGAGGCTTTTGACGCCCGTTTCCTGCCGCTCCTTGGCTTCAAGCGCCGCGATCCATTCCTTGCCCTTTAGTGCGGCCTCCTTGAGCTCGTCGATCTCGGCATTGTAGCCTCTTTTGATGATGCCGCCTTCCATGATGCCCACGGGCGGCTCTTCGTCTATCGCCGAATCGAGCAGCGTATGGATGTCATCCATGCAATCGAGCCCGTTATAGAGCCCTTTGAGCAGGCCGGATGTGCAGCCCGCCAGCGCGCCCTTAAGCGCGGGAAGCTGAGCGAGCGTCTTTTTGATGGACAGACAGTTGCGCGCGTCGAGCGTGGCATAAGCGATGCGCGAAATCAGCCGCTCCAGATCGAATACGCCATCGAGCGCCAGCGCGATCTTGTCGCTTAACGGCAGGCTCTCCTTGATCTCCTGCACGGCGTCCAGCCGAAGATTGATTTCGGACAGGCTTTGCAGCGGTTCGTTGATGCTGCGCTTCAGCTGGCGCGCACCCATCGCGGTTCTTGTTTTGTCGATAATGCCAAAAAGCGAGCCTTTCACCTTGCCGTCGCGCAGCGTTTTTGTCAGCTCAAGATTGGCGCGTGTAAACATATCAAGCGACATGTACGAATTCTTTTCGATCAACTGGATGCGGCTGATATGCGTGAGCGCGTTTTTCTGCGTTTCCCTTAAATAGTCGATGAGCGCGCCGGCCGCGCCGACGGCGGCGCTCTGCTCCTCGATGCCGAACCCGCCAAGGCTTGTCACCGCAAAATGGGACAGCAGCGAATCCATCGCCGCGCCGTGTTCAAACGTGAACGACGGGTAAACGCTCACATAGATATTCTGTTCCTTGATCATGCCGCTTAAGCTGCTGATAACAGGCTTGTCCTCCTCACGGCAGATGATTTCGCTCGGCGCGATGCGCGCCACCTCGCTTTTCACGGATGCGAAATCATCCTCCGCACCGCATTCGCCCATGAAAAAAGCGCCGGTGGAAACATCCGCGTAAGAGAGGCCCACAGTCTCGCCGCAATGAACAAATGCGAGAATGAAGTTGTTGTCAGCTTCGTTAAGGCTGCTGTTTTCCGTCACCGTGCCCGGCGTGATCACGCGGATCACATCACGTTCCACGAGGCCCTTGCTGAGTGCCGGATCGGTCAGCTGTTCGCAGACGGCAACCTTATAGCCCTTTCTGATGAGCTTATCGATATAGCCTTGAACGCTGTGATGCGGCACGCCGCACATCGGCGCCCTTTCTGTCAGGCCGCAATCGCGGCCGGTCAGTACAATTTCGAGCTCGCGCGACGCTGTCATCGCATCCTCGAAAAACATCTCATAAAAGTCTCCGAGACGGTACATGAGTATACAGTCCTGGTATTTTTCCTTGAGCTCCACATACTGGCGCATCATGGGTGTCAGTTCCGGCATAGCTTCCCTCCACGGTTTGTGATCACATTATAACATAAAAGCGCAATATTGTTGAAAAAAGGCCCGAATTCGATTATAATTTTCTCAACTCAAAAATGGAGCCTGTGATGAAAAAAATAGTTTTTGTGCTGCTGCTGTCATTGGTATTGCTTGCATCGTCGGCTTGCGCCAGCGCCGATATTAAATATACGTTAACTGAAGATAATAAAACGGTTGTTCAATACGCGATTACCTTCGAAAAGACAGATAAGGACGCCGCCTCCTACCTCAACGCAATCGGCGCTTACTGGGCCGATCAGGGCATGACCATCAATGTGGATGAGGAGCAAAATTCGGTTTCGGGCGAAAAAACGCTTGAAGCAGACACCGTAAAGGAAGCAGCCGGCGCCTTTGGGGATCTGTTCGCATCGGAAAACTCGATATTCAGCAATGTGTCTTTTACATATGCGCCGTCTATGCGGGTGGATGATTACGATTTTTCAGCCGATGTATCTTTAATCGATATCATACGCCAGAAACAAGCTCAAGGCATACCTTCGGATCAAATATCGCAGGTTGAAGATTCAGCAGGACAAGGCACCTACAGGATCTCGATTTCGCTTCCGGGCGACGTTGTCGATACCAACGCGGACAGCCGGGATGGTAACGCTTGCACGTGGACGCTTGACTTTGGTAAAACAACAACACTCATGCTGCATACGCAAAAGCAGAACACGGAAACCGTCCAGAACTATAATAAGCTTTCCAGCATCATGTCCGATAACAATAGATTCTTTATTATATGCGTTTCAGCCGCGGGTTTTTGCGTGCTGATGATTGTGGCGTCAATCGTTTTTCGCAGAATAAAGCGCAAGCGCGCTTCAGAAGTCCGCGTGAAACATTTCCGATGACTGCATCCGGCCGTCAGGCCAGGTCACATACAGCTTAAAGTATCTGTTTTCATCCGTCACGCCGTTTTTCAGTGTGGTCAGCGTAATGCCCGAGAGCTTCACAGCCGTGCCGACACGCGCCACGGGCGTTTCGTCCCCGTGCATCGTTCTGACCGGCAGGAATATATCTCCGTTTTCACTGTAGCAGACCAGCGTATAAAGCGCATTCTCATCCTCTGTCGTCTTATTCCATGTGATTTCGTAGTACTTGTAGCCGTATGATTCATGCTCGGTCATTGCGAGATTGAAATCCGCGTTTCCGAGGTCCGTCATTCCGCTTGTTTCGCCTATAAATGAAAGATAGTAATCGCGAAGTCCGCTGATCTCATCGGCGAGCGGGATATAGATATTTTCCTGCGGATACACATTGGATACGGAAGAATCCGCATACGCTTTGTAGTCCTTGTTTTTATTGTAATTATCCGACACATCATAGATATCGAGATATTCTCTTTGCTGCTTGCACGTGGAGCTGCCCATCAGCTGCACATAGTCCTCCGCTGCAATTTCGTAAACGCTCCACATATGGTTTTCATAGTAGTCGCTTTCGATGTCGAAGAACACGTCGTGATCGTATTGATCGACGCCTCTCAAACGGAAATATTCCGAGCTCTTCGCCGCTTCGTCGTCCGGCATGAAGTAATACATTGTGTAATGGTGGCCGTACTCGTGCGACAGCGTCCGCGCCACTTGGGTGACCGCTTCGTATTTATCCATGTTATAAAGCTCAATGGAGCTTTGGGTGGAATCGATGTTGTATTCAAGTGAATCGGGTACGATGCCCGGCAGATCCAAAAACAGCGAAAACACCTTCTGCTCCGTCACATGCGTGCCTGCCACGCCCGTGCTTGTATCGAGAGAAGATTCGCCCGGATAAAGGACGACCTCGGAAACGGAATAGATTTCTTTGCCGTGCTTGTTGGCAACCAGCTCGCTGTAGATGTCTTTGAGCTTGTCGCCTGTCCAGGCCTGTGAATAGCTGACGATCGGGAATCCGAGCGGTGAGTTGTAAATATCCACTGAAGACGGGTAATCGGATTTCTGCGTGATCGGCAGACCGGCCGCAGCTTCACCGGCGCCTTTTTCGGCATGGACAGCTGAATAATCGGCGTTAACGAGGTCGTCTATCCCCGACTTTGCCCAGGACTGGATAAAAAACAGATAAACACCCGCGCCGATTGCGATAATGAGCAGTATGCCGAAAAGTATCGCCACATGGTTTTTCTTTTTATCAAAAGCGGTTCGGTTCACAGATTATGCCTTTCTTCAATGCGCGCGCCGCGAAGCGTATGCGCCATCACTTTGTCGATCTTCACCATCACATAATGCCCGATATCCTCCGGCCCGCCCTCAAAGCTGACCGTTTTTGATGTTCTGGTTTTACCGCTGACATCGCCGCAGCCCCTTTTGCCCGGCGTTTCCGCCAGCACCTCGACGGTTTGCCCGAGACAGGCGCTGTTATTTTCGAACATCGATTGTTTGACAAGCGCGTTTAAACGCGCGAGCCGCTCACTGACGATTTTCTTATCGAGATGGCCGTCCATTTCGGCGGCCTTAGTGCCCGACCGCTTCGAATAGGCAAATGTATACGCCGCGTCGTACCGGGCTTCGCTGACGAGCGACAGCGTCTCTGAAAAATCCTCCTCCGTTTCGCCGGGGAACCCCACGATGATGTCCGTGGTGATCGCGATATTGGGTACGCGCGCCCGTAAACGCTCAATCAGGCTAAGGTAATGCTCGCGCGTGTAACGCCGGTTCATGAGCTCAAGCACCCGGCTGCTGCCCGACTGTACCGGCAGGTGGATATGCTCGCAGAGGCTCTTTACGCTGCCGTAGCAGTCGATCAGCGCGTCAGACATGTCCTTCGGGTGCGAGGTCATAAAACGCAGCCGTTTCACGCCTGTTTCGGCGTCGATACGCCTGATCAGATTCACGAACGACACATCGCTTGATAAATCGTTGCCGTATGAGTTGACGTTTTGACCGAGCAATGTGATCTCCGACGCGCCTTTGCCGCACAGGCCGTTGATCTCATTGATGATATCGTCCGGCTGACGGCTGCGCTCGCGCCCGCGCACATATGGCACGATGCAGTATGTACAGAAATTGTTGCAGCCGTAGATGATGTTCACAAAAGCGCCCGGCGCGCCGCTCCGGCTGATCGGCACGTTCTCCACGATGGTTTCGTCTTCATCCACGGCCAACGCGCGCTTCCCCTCGATCAGCGCATCGTAGAGCAGGCTTTCAAGGCGGTGAATGCCGTTGGTGCCAAGCGCGATATCGACGAACGGAAAACGCCTCATGAGCTTTTTGGCGGCTCCCTCCTGCTGCATCACGCAGCCGGAAACGGCGATCAACGCGCCGGGGACGTTTTCCTTATGCTCCTTGAGCGCGCCGAGGTTGCCGTACAGCCGCGCCTCCGCATGCTGACGCACGCAGCACGTATTGAATATGATCAGGCTGGCGGCAGCTTTTTCGCCTGATGGGCAAAACCCGAGTGAATCAAGAACACCGGCTATCTTTTCGCTTTCATGTGTGTTCATCTGACAGCCGTAGGTTTCTATATAGTAAGTCAGCTGATGATCCGATATATATCTTTTTAAATCTTCCAAATCTTCGTTTAAGCCTTTCCGTATTGAGCAAATTAAGGATAGAATCATTATAATCACTGGGAGGATATTTATCAATAAAAGCCGTCTATTTTTAGAATAAATGCTTGTATTTCGGCACGGTTTCAAGGTATATTGAACAAAAGCAACAGGCCAAAACTTATTGGATAAAAGCTGTTGACATTAGTTTGAGAATACTGTATATTATACATCGTCGCGAAAATCACCGGGGTGTAGCGCAGTTTGGTAGCGCACGTGCTTTGGGAGCATGGGGCCGCTGGTTCGAGTCCAGTCACCCCGACCAAGTATCTCTTGTGATCATTGACAAACATGGCCCCTTGGTCAAGCGGTTAAGACACCGCCCTTTCACGGCGGTAACAGGAGTTCGAGTCTCCTAGGGGTCACCATTTGCTAAGCTCAATGGTTGTGGGGCCTTAGCTCAGTTGGTTAGAGCAGTCGGCTCATAACCGATCGGTCCGGGGTTCGAGTCCCTGAGGCCCCACCAAAAATTTTGGCCCGGTAGTTCAGTTGGTTAGAACGCTAGCCTGT
>JAEYLC010000002.1 GCA_023461435.1 Bacillota bacterium | reverse complement strand
CGTGCACCCGGAGATCGACACGACATTACAAGAGGTATTCCGGCAGGTTGCTCGGAGCAGACTGATCCGAGGCACACGGGCAGATCCGCTTACTGCTGCTCCCGTCAGGGCCTGACAGGGTTCACGGTTGTCCGTTGCACGGGGCCCACTCTTCAACGCCCCTTACCGGCTCCATACCTTACAATATCGTGCCTCAAACCGGGGATCCAACCCTGCTGTAGCGGATTGCAGGTTCAGGGCACCGCTAGCTCCCCGTCTGGCACGGCAAACTTATTATCTATTATGATCCGGCGCTTTATTCAAAGTACTTGTGCCGGACGACGCATTCGCTGCGTTCGGGTCCCACGCCGATCATGCCGACAGGCGCTCCCGTTTCCGCTTCGATGAATTCAATATAGTTCTTCGCTGCCTTGGGCAGCTCGTCATAGCTTCTGATGTGCGATATATCGCTGCTCCAACCCTCAAACTCACGGTATATGGGCTTCGCCTTGGCGATGTCGTCAAGCGACGCCGGATAGTCCTTGGTGATCTTGCCGTCAATTTCGTACGCAGTGCAGACCTTGACCGTGTCAAAGCCGCCGAGCGTATCCATTCTGGAAAGCGCGATCGACGTGATGCCGCTCACACGCACCGAAAAGCCCACGATCACAAGATCAAGCCAGCCGCAGCGGCGCGGACGCCCCGTTGTGGCGCCGTATTCGTGACCCTTTTCGCGTATCTTTTCGCCTGTTTCGTCGAGAAGCTCGGTGACAAACGGACCCTTGCCCACGCGCGTGGTATACGACTTGACCACGCCGACCACCTCGGTCAAAGCCGCGGGCGGCAGCCCCGTGCCCACGCTCACACCGCCCGAGATGGGGTGCGACGAGGTCACATACGGATAGGTGCCAAAGTCGATATCGAGCAACATGCCCTGCGCGCCTTCAAACAGCATTTTGCTTTTTTTCGCGTAGAGGCTATGGCACAGACTCACCGTATCGCAGATGTAGGGCTTCAGTTTCACTCTGTATTCAAGGAACTCTTTGAGTATTTTATCAAAGCTCAGCGGCTCCTCGCCGTATATTTTCGTGATAAAAGTGTTTTTCTCGTCCAGCACCTTGCGCAGCTTCTCCGCGAAGGTGTCGGATAAAAGGTCACACATGCGCAGCCCGCAGCGCGCCGCTTTGTCGGTATAACAAGGGCCGATGCCGCGCTTGGTCGTGCCAATCTGCGCGTCCCCCGCGTTCTCCTCGGCCAAACCGTCGAGCAGCTTATGATAAGGCATCACCATATGAGCCCTGTCGGATATCTTCAGGTTCTGAAGAGACAGCCCCTGGCTCTTAAGCATTTCCATCTCTTCGATCAGCCCGCCCGGGTCGATCACGACGCCGTTGCCGATAATGCACAGCTTGCCGTCATATAAAGAACCGGCGGGTATCAAATGGAGCGTGTATTTGACGTCGTCCACGATGATCGTATGGCCCGCGTTGTTGCCGCCCTGATAGCGGACCACAACATCGGCGCCGCTCGCCAGATAATCGACAAAACGGCCTTTGCCTTCGTCTCCCCATTGCGCCCCGAATACTGAAATGCCCGGCATTTGCTTACTCCTGCTCACGAAAGATGATAAAAGCGGGGTCTATCGCATCCCCGCTTAAGTCCTACGCTATCGTATCAGAAAATATGCCCTGCGTCAACTGCATACTGTTCTCATTTGATTATTTTCTATATATTGTCATCCCATTTGACATGCTGTACTTCATGCATGTGAGCCGCATTATTTGTGATATACTGACAGTGGGGTGAGCATATGAAAATTGACAGGCAGATCGCAATGATCACTTTGTTGCTGCAGGAAGACAAGCTGACGGCGCCCGAATTGGCCCGCCGGTTCGAGGTGTCCCGCCGCACGGTCATCAGAGACATCGAGGATATCTGCCGGGCCGGAATCCCCTTGGCAACCGCGCAAGGGTATGGCGGCGGCATCTCCATTGAAAAAGGATATAAACTCGATAAAACGGTTTTGACTCAGGAAGAGCTACAATTGCTGCTCGCGGGACTGAAAGGAATGAACAGCGTCACCAATTCAGTTCAGACAAAAGCGCTGTATGAGAAACTATTTCACAAGGATGCCGTTGTCAGCGACTGCTTTTTGATCGATCTCGCATCATTCGGACGTCCGTCGCTGTCCCGCAAGATCGAGCTTTTCAAATCTGCAATTTTTGCGCACCGTACCGTCTCATTTCAGTACGATTACAGCAAAGGAGAATGCCGACGTGAAATTGAGCCGTATCACCTCGTCTTCAAATGGTCATCCTGGTACGTCTTTGGGTTTTGTTGCAGCAAGGAGGATTTTCGGCTTTTCAAGCTCAATAGGCTCTGGGATATGGAAACTTCGAAAGATACCTTCCTCCCCCGACGCATACCTGAAGATAAGCTCAATTTCAGCGAACATCTGACCCGTTTTGCAGCCCATCTGAAAGCCGTTTTTCCGATCAGTGGAAAGTACCGTCTGATTGACGAGTACGGTGTAGACAGCTTTATTGCTATAAACGAAGGGGAACTGTTGTTCGATCACGACTTTGCAAGCTATGATAACATGCGCGAATGGATACTGAGCTTTGGCAGCAAAGTCATCGTGCTGGAGCCCACAAGACTGAAGGAAGATTTGATCGGTGAGGCAAAAAAAATTCTGACGAACTATCAGCAGACGTGACATACTGTTGTCCTGTTCCTCCTGCTATAATATAAAAAAGTCAATATTAGAAACAAAAGGAGATGCAATATGTTAACGTTTGACGCAGTGGGTTTGTTCGTCACCGATATGGACTCGATGGTTAAATTTTACCGCGATGTGATGGGAATGAATACGGATTGGCAAGGAGCTCCGAATGCCGAGCTATATTCCGGCTCTATGCGGATGATCATGTACAGCCGGAAGGATTTTGAGACAATGACCTCCAGAACCTATGCGTATCCATCCGGTATGAACGGTACGCTCGAACTATCATTCGGTCTTCCGACATTCGAAGATGTAGACCGGGAATATGCGCGTATTGTTGCGGCTGGTGCCCTGCCCGTTTTTCCTCCAACTGACGAGCCATGGGGCCAGCGCACCAGCTACGTGGCCGACCCGGATGGCAATCTGATTGAAATCTCATCCTTTAATCTGGGCTGATTGTTTTATGACTGTGCGGCGGCAAAGCCGCCGCTTTTGAATTCACTCTTCTCCCTCAACGATCTGCTTCATCGTCTGTTTGATCAGATCGCTGTCCATCAGTCCGACGACGCCGTACGCGATATGCCCCTCCGCGTCGAACATGATCTGGCTTGGGAACGCGTTGATGCCGAAATCATAGACGATCTGCCCGTCAGGGTCCAGTAGCACCGTCAGATTCTTATAGCCAAAATCCTTGTACCATTTGGTGAAATCCTCGGCGCTCTTCTCGCCGCTCAGGCCGGGCATCACCACGCTGAGCACGGCAAAGCCGTTATCCTCGCCCGCGAGTGTATCGAGGCTTTCGAGCGACGACAGACAGACGCCGCACCACGATGCCCAGACTCTTAAGTACACAGGCTTGCCCCGGTAGTCCGACAGCTTATGAACATTGCCGTCCAAATCGGAAAACTCGAATTTATAAACGATATCTTCAATGGACTGATCTTCGCCCTCCGCCGACGCGGCCGTGCTCTGTTCTGTGGGCTGCGGCGTGCTCACAGGCGCCGTCACAGTCGGCCCGCCGCCGGAGCTGCACGCGGTCAGCGCCGCCGCAAGCAACACGCTTATGATTAAAACGATGTATCTTTTCACTCTCTTCACTCCTTTTGTTATATCAGCGTATCGATAAGCAGATAGATGCCCATAGCCACAATGATCAAGCCGCCGATGATCTTGATCGTCTTCATATGCCTGTACAGATTCTTTATTTTTCCGAGCAGCATATCCGAAAACACCGCCGCGATAAAAAACGGAATCACGAAGCCCAGCGAATAAACGAGCAGCGTCAGCGCTGCGACGAGTATCCCCTGCGGCGTCACATAGAGCAGCACGCTTCCGAGTGATAGGCCCACACACGGCGTCCAACCGAACGCGTAGGTAAAGCCCAGTATAAACGCGCCGAGCGCGCCGCTGCGCGGCTTGAGCGCAAAGCGCTTTTCACGCATCAAAAACGGTATGGAGATGATGCCCGTCTGATAAACGCCGAACAGTATCACGATCACCGAACAGGTG
This sequence comes from Bacillota bacterium, assembly GCA_023461435.1. Classification (GTDB taxonomy): domain Bacteria; phylum Bacillota; class Clostridia; order Christensenellales; family SZUA-584; genus SZUA-584. Next base: position 23,492 of record JAEYLC010000002.1, on the reverse strand, counting down.
ATCAGAAACCATGCGGAATTGATGATCTGTCCGAGTGCGCCGAACGCAAGCCCAAGTATCGAAAACGTCAGCGCCACACCGAGTGCAAAAGCGGTGACGCGCCAGAGGGACTGCGCATAAATGGTCAGCCGTCCGATCTTTATCGGCTTTTGCTGCCCGCCCACGCTGCCGATCAGCGTCGATATAAAAACGGGAATCACGGGCAGTATGCACGGTGAGAAAAATGCCGTCAACCCCACCAGAAACGCGCCGCCGATACCAGCCAAAGACATAAATCTCCTCCTCATTTCAATTTTGCCCACATCGGGCCGACATCATTTATTGCTATTCATTATAATCATTGAAGCGGCTTTGAACAGTGCCAAAGTCACCAACACCCCTGTCTGTACAAACCAAACGAATTTTAGTATGATAATGCTGTCAAATCTTTTACAGTGACTCATATTCTCATAATAATTTGAATTCAGTAGGGAGCGCTTATGTATTATATCATTTTTAACCCCACTGCCGGTGCAGGACGCTCACAAAAGGTGATGCAGGCTGTCGAATCACATTTGAAACTCAAAAACGAAGACTATCAGGTGGCGGAAACCAAATACAAACGGCATGCGGCGGAGCTCGCGCGCGATGCCGTCGGAAAAGGCTATACGGGCATTTTATCGGTCGGCGGAGACGGTACGCTGCTTGAGGCGGCAAGCGCGCTCTACGATACGGATGAGATACTCGGCATCATCCCGGCGGGCACCGGCAACGATTTTCGCCGCGCCGTCGGCGTCTCCAAAGATCCGATTGAAGCGCTGGAAGCGATACTTCGCGGCCATAGCCGCAAGGTCGATATGGGTTGTCTGGGCGGGAACACGCCTTTTCTCAATGTGGCGGGCACAGGCTTTGATGTGGAGGTTATCCGCAATACCGAAAAGGTTCGCCGGATATTCACGGGCGGTCTCGCGTATTTTATCGGTATACTGCTGTCTCTTTTTAAGCACAAAAACGTCAGCATGACTTTAACGGTCGACGGACAGACTTTGCAGCGCAAGGTGCTGCTGGTGGCGGTGGCCAACGGTAAATGCTTTGGCGGCGGCCTGCAGGTGGCGCCGGACGCAAGCGTGTTTGACGGCCGGTTCAATATATTGATCATCAATCAGGTTCCGAGGTGGCGCATTTTGTTTGAACTGCCCAAGCTTAAAAAAGGCTTGATCGAAAAGATATCCGTATCTGAACAGCTGATGTGCAGCGAAATCGCCATCAGCAGCGAGACGCCGCAGTATTTTGAAATCGACGGCGATGTGATCGGTCAGACGCCCGCGCGGCTCAAAATCAAACCGTCGGCGCTGCGCGTGTTCTGTCCCGAAAGCTGATCATACCGGCGCTGTTATCGCAACAAACGGCTCATTCTGAGTCGTTTTTCTTTTTGACAGCTTATGTTATAATGGTTTATCAATCAAGTTACCGAGGTGCTTTGTGTACGTAAACAAAAAGACCAAGAAAAAATCCCGTCTGTCCCGAAAGACCGTTGTCTTTTTCAGCGCTGTGTCGGTTGTTTTTGTTGTGCTGCTGACGGGTATCATTGTGATACTGACAGCCGGAAGAGACTTAAAGGATACGATGAAAGCGATGCCCTTCGGACCCGGATCCGCCCATTACATCACCGGACAAAATATCGTCTATGCGGACAACGATCTGTTGACATGCGTGAACGGTTCGCTCGGCAACGTCTGGCAATTAAGGCTCTTCTCGGGCGGCCTTAATTTCACGGTCAACGATAGCCTGATCGCCGCGACAGGACAGGGTGTGATACAGGTCATTGATGCAAACGGCAATCATCAATTTTCCAAGCAGCTCGACGGCGATATCGTATCCGCCCGCGTGGGCCGGGATATGGTGGCGGTTTACACGCAGCAGCATCTGGAGGACAAAACCCCTGCATATATCATCGTTTTTAATTTGACGGGTGAACAGCTCTTTTTGCTGGATGTGACAGACAGACACGTGCTCGATTACGGCTTTGACGCAACGAGCGACGCGCTGTACGTGCTCGAGCTCGATGCATCGGGCAGCGTTCCGATATCGTGCATCTCCACTTACAAGCCCGATACGCAGGCGATCACGATGATCAAGGAACTCAAGGATCAGCTTGTCAGCGCCGTGTATTGGATCGATGACAAGATCTATGCCATCGGTACCAATCATTTAACGGTTTATCAGTCTTTGAGCTCGGATGATCAGAAGCTCACCACCTACGGATGGATGCTTGAAGATGTGTATCGGACGGACGACCCCAAATTCGTTTATGTACCGTCCGGTAGCAGCGGGACTTTCGATATTGCCCGCATCCTAAGACCCTCGGGCAGCGAAATCAAAATCAATCTTCCCCCCGGTGTTTTCAGGATCGTCCACGAGGGTGAAAAGATATATTGTTTTGCAAACAAACAGCTTTTCGTATATACTGGGGAAGGAAAATACTTAAGAACGTATGATTTTCCGTTTGAGATTACCGGTGTGGAAAGAGCGATTGCTGATCAGGTCTTTATTGAGCACGACGATATGGTTTCGATGATGCCGCTGCCTTAAAGGCTTCATTAGGAGGTATGGTATGAATCTTGTGACTTTGGTTTTGATATTGCTCATACTGATAATGGGGCTTGAGGGTATTCATCGCGGTTTTTTAAGATCCGCGCTGAACCTCGGCGCGTTCTTTCTTTCCGTCATCACCTCCTACCTTTTTTATCCCGTGGTTTCATCCGCGATCAAGGCCAATGCGTCGCTTTTTGATTATCTGACTTACTACACGGAAGGCGCGGAAAAGATCGCTTCGTTTGAAAGCTCTCAGCTGCTCGTGAATCAGTTGTCTCCCGCTCAGCTCAACGATATCATTTCAAAATCCGATATCTCCGAGCCTTTCACCTCTCTGATACGGCAGAACGTTGAGACAAAGGCGTTTGCGTCAAGCGGCCTCACGACCATCGGAGAATACTACAACATGACGATCGTATCGGCCGTCGTCAACATTCTGGCGTTCCTGGCCGTTTTTCTGATCGCGCGTTTGATATTTGCTTTTGTGCTCGGGGCGATCGATTATACGGTGGAATTTCCGGAGCTGCGGCAATACGACCGCACAACAGGCGCGCTGTTCGGTGTGCTGCGCGGTTTCATGTTTTGCTTTTTGCTTATGACGATCATCCCCGTCGTATTTCTGATATTGCCCGTTGATAAGATTGCGGACTACTACAACGCCTCCGGTCTCGCGCTGTTTTTCTCCGATAATAATTTCTTCCTGCATTTCATACGCGGCGTCGTCTAAACGCCGCGCTGTGAAGGTCTCCGGGATATTTCCCGGGGGCCTTTTCTATTGCATGTGAATATCATATATTCCCCCCGTACGGCATACTCTTGTGCCGGATCTCTGAGAAAGTATCTTGAGGCGCTCTGGTTTCTGATGTGCTGACATTGTTCGAGCGCGCCGGGGCGGGCTTCATCATTGTTTCACGTGAAACAATCACCAGATAAAAAGCTCTATAATGTTTCACGTGAAACAAAAAACCACGCGTTTCCGCGTGGTGATCGGTTAAAAATATTATCTGCTCGTCATCAGAAAATCAAACAGCGAGTTGAGCTGGTCCTGATTGTAATACTGCAGTATGATCTTGCCGCGCCGCAAATCCCCCGCGATCTGCACGCGCGTACCGAGCGCCGCCGTCAGTGTTTTCTCCGCCTCTTCAATTTCAGGCGCGGCATCTTTTTCTTTGGGCGCCGCGGGCATTGCTTTGCTCAAAGCCTTGATCAGCTCCTCCGTGGCCCTGACCGAGAGCCCCTGCGCGACGATCTTCTGCGCCAGCCTTTGCTTGTCTTCATCCCGCTCGAGCGCCACAAGACAGCGCGCATGGCCCGAGGACAGTTCCCCGGCGATCACAAGGCTGCGAACGCTTTCGGGCAGAGACAGCAGCCTCAATGTATTAGCCACAGCGCTGCGGGATTTGCCGAGCCGGCTTGAGAGTTCGTCCTGAGTAAGCTGATATTCGTCCATGAGCATCCGCATGGCCTGCGCTTCTTCAATGGGGTTCAAATCCTCACGCTGCAGGTTTTCGACCAGCGAGACTTCCATCAGCTCTGCCTCGGAAAACTCTTTGACGATAACGGGCACTTCTTTTAAACCGGCAAGCCTTGCCGCGCGGTAGCGCCTCTCGCCCGCTATAATCGTATACCGGCTGCCGTTTGCCTGAACGATAATCGGCTGAACAATGCCGTATGTGGCAATAGACTGCGCGAGCTCCTCAAGCTTTTCGCTGTCGAAATGCTTTCTGGGCTGGCCCGCGTTGGGGTCGATATCGTTGACGCTGATCATCTTCATTCCGTCGGCTTTTTCATCGCCCGCCACCGAAGATGCGTCTTCGATCAATGCGCCAAGTCCCTTGCCCAATCTTTGCTGCTTCATTACGCATTGCCTCCGCCTTCGATAATCTCTCTGGCGAGGTCATTATAACATTGAGACCCGAGACATGCCGCATCATAACGGATAACCGGCAGACCAAAGCTGGGCGCTTCCCCGAGCCTCACATTGCGCGGAATGATCGTTTGATAGACTTTATTCTTAAAATACTTTTTAACTTCCTCAACGACTTGAATGGAAAGGTTGGTGCGTCCGTCAAACATCGTGAGCACAACGCCCTCCACCTCAAGGTTCGGATTTAAATTGGTCTTGACGAGCTTGATCGTGTTGATCAGCTGGGAAAGCCCTTCAAGCGCATAATATTCGCATTGTATCGGAACGAGTATTTTGTCCGCGGCCGTCAGCGCATTGATCGTGATGAGCCCGAGTGACGGCGGACAGTCCATGAAAATATAATCGTATTTGTCGCGGATGGATTTGAGCGCCGTTTTCAATATCTGTTCGCGCGCCATTCGCGATACGAGTTCAACCTCCGCGCCCACCAGATCGATATTGGCGGGTATGATGTCGAGCGTATCGATCATCGTGCCTATCACCGCCGTTTTGGCGTCCGCGCCATTGATCAGCACATCGTAGACGGAAGCTTTGAGCGTACTTTTTTCGATACCAAGGCCGCTCGTCGAATTACCCTGAGGGTCAATATCGATGAGCAACACCTTTTTTCCCTGTTCCGCGATACAGGCGCTCAGGTTGACAGCCGTTGTCGTCTTGCCAACGCCGCCTTTCTGGTTGGCAATGGCGATAATCTTGGACATATGTTACCCCTCCGTTTCGTTGATATCATTATAAAGCAAAAGATTCCGGTTGGAAAGAGCACCTATATAATTCGCTCATTAAATGCCATTAAACGCATTATATTTAATTATTTTTTTACATTGTCTGATTGTCTCATTTCAGAAAACATTTTTTTATCTCACTATGAAGAAACGGATGGCATGATTTTTGAATTATGATATACTAGCTCATATGAAAATAACTAAAAAGCAGATTATCTGGCTAATCGTTCTTATCGCAATACTTGCCGCCGTGGCCGTTCTTTATTATATCGGCAAAAACAACGGATGGTTTACGCTGTTTGAATCCAAAGAAAGTCTTCAGCAGTATGTCGCCTCTTTCGGCGCCTGGGCGCCGCTTGCTTTTTTCGCCCTGCAGTTTTTGCAGGTCATCATTTCCCCGATACCCGGCAGCGTCACCACACTGGTGGGCGGCATACTTTTCGGTTTTCTGTACGGTTTCTTATTGTCCTTCTCTGCCGTGTTTATCGGCTCGCTTGGGGCGTTTATGCTCGGAAAAAAATTCGGTCGGCCTTTGGTCGAACGCATTGCGGGAAAAAACATCGTCGAAAAATACATGGACAGCGTGTCGTCCCGCCAGCGTATACTGCTCATTTTGATGTTTCTGTTTCCGTTCTTTCCGGACGACGTGCTGTGCCTGATCGCGGGTCTCAGCGCGTTGAGCCTTCCGTCTTTCGCTTTGATCATGCTATTGACACGGCCCTGGGGTCTTCTTTTTTCGGCGCTGGTCGGCTCCGGCATCATCTCCGTACCAATGTGGGTCTGGTTTATCATCGCCGCGATTGCGATCGCCATGATCGTGCTCGCATCAAAATACGCTCCTCGTATTGAGGAGCGTGCGCATAACTGGATCAAAAAAACATTTCAGAAAAACAACTAGCTGTTGCTCGTCTTCACAGGCAGGACAAGATAAAGATAGCTGTCACCCGAAACGGGATGTATCACACACGGGCTGATATTCGTATTGAAATCCATCACGATCTCGTCATCCGCGGCTTCCTTTAAAACATCAAGCAAGTAGCGCGCATTGAAAGCGATGTTTAAGTTTTTGCCCGTCAGACGGATATCGATTTCTTCTCTGGCCTTGCCCACCTCGGAATCCGACGTGATCGTCATGACGCTGCCGTCAATCGCCAGATTGACAAGATTCGTTTTGGATTGGCGCGCCATGATGCTCGCGCGCTCCAAACTGCTGAAGAGGTTCTGCCGACTCACAATGACCCTTGTCATGAATTCCGTCGGCAGTATGCTTTTATACTTCACATAATCGCCCTGAAGCACGCGCGTGACGATTTCGATATTTTCACAGACGATGCCGACCATGTTCTCAGTCGTGTAAACCTTTATCGTTGTTTCGTCTTCGGGAATGATGCGCGCCACTTCTCTCATCGATTTTGACGGAACGACAACTTCTTTTTCCTCATGTTCGATTCCGAGCGTCTCTTTTCTGATCGCGAGCCGATATCCGTCGAGCGCCACCATCTTCATGCTGTTTCCGCCGAGCTCTATCAGCAAGCCAGTGAGTATCGGCTTTTCTTCGCTCATGGAAGTCGCAAAAACAGTCTGGTCAATCATACTCACAAGCTGTTTTGAATAGATATGAATGCCGTCCACGGTATCAAACTTCGGAAATGCGGGATACTGTTCGGCGCTCATATAGCAGAGTGTGGTTCTGGAATGTCCGCACTCAAGCACCACGTTGCTGCCTTCCGTATAAATGCTGATATCACAGTCTTCGAACTTGGCGAGCAACTCACAGAACAGCCTCGCGGGCAGAACAACGTCGCCCGGTTCAGTCACGCTTGCGGGATTCACGCATTTGATCGACATCGTGCCGTCATTTCCATATAATGTTAATTGTTGGTCTTTCGCTTCTATGCGTATGCCTTCCAGCAGGTATACGGGAGATTTGAGTGCAACGGCTTTGGACGCAATATTCGCATTTTTGAGCAGCTCGCTCTTGTTACAAATTATCCTCATATGTGGCTCCTGAAATCGTATTTTCTCCAACATGGTATCACTGCTTAATTAAATAGTATTAGCAGCAGTAGTATATGTTGATAATGTGGATATCGCCTTTTTCTCAGCTGTCATCGCAAAAAACCCGAGCTGACAACTTCCGGATTCATGTCATAGACAGTGCATGTGATGTCTATGGCGCGGGGATGAAAAAAACCGCGGATTTTGATACCGTTTTTTTATCAACAATGTATCCACTATTCTTTCAGCTTTATAATAAAATCATCCACCAGTGTTTTCATTTCAATACTCGTCTGTACTTCGTTTTCAATCTTTTCATAGGCGTGTTTTACAGTCGTGTGGTCATTCTTGCCGTATATCTCGGCAATGGCTTTATAAGACAGGTCCATCAGCTTGCGCGTTAAATACATTGCGATCTGACGCGGATACGCGACGCTCTGGTTCTTCTTGTTGCTCGTTATCTCATCCTCGGAGATCTCGTAATATTCGCAGACCGCCTGCAGAATATGCTTTGAGGTGATCTTCTTGGTGTTCGTCGTGAGAAAATCGCGAATCGCAATTTCAGCCTCCACGAGATTCGGCGAGCGGCCGTTCAGCACTGTATACGCGATGATCTTTTTGAGCGCGCCCTCTAAAGATCGGATATTGGACGATACCTTTGTCGCGATCAAATCGAGTATTTCTTTGCTGACTTCACATTTTAAAGATTCCTTGGATGTGATGTCCTTCGCTTTCTTGGTGAGTATGGCGAGCTTCGTCTCGTAATTCGGCGGCTGAATATCGGCGATCAGCCCGCCTTCAAAGCGCGACTGCAGCCTCTCTTCGAGCCTCGCGATCTCTTTCGGCGGTTTATCCGAAGACAATATGATCTGCTTGTTGTTTTCGTGCAGATCATTAAACGTATGAAAAAATTCTTCCTGCGTGCTCTCCTTGCCGGCGATAAACTGAATATCGTCAATCAGCAGCACATCGGCTTTGCGGTATTTTTTACGAAACTCCTCCGTTTTGGACGTTCGGATCGCGTTGATCAGGTCGTTTAAAAACGGCTCGCTTTTCACAAACATCACTGTGGCGTTGCTGTCCTTCACTGTGATATGGTTCGCAATGGCCTGCATCAAATGTGTTTTTCCAAGGCCGGTTTTTCCGTAAATAAAAAGCGGATTGTAAGTGAGCCCCGGATTATCCGCCACGGCTCTGGCCGCCGCGTGGGCAAACTCATTTGAACTGCCGACCACAAACGTATCAAACGTGAAATACGGGTTCAGCGTGGTGCGAGAGCTGCTCGCGTTGTCGGCTTCGGGCTGGCTTACCGTGGTTTGCTTTAATTTTGAGGCCTCTTCGGTATTCAAAAAATAAACATTGATATCCTGACCGAAATCCAGAGAATCCGCCGCATCGGTCATGGCGTTGATAATCAGCGTTTTGTAGCTTTTTTCCACCAGTTCTTTATGTATCGGATTCAGCGTCTGAAAGTAAAAATCGCTGTCGACTTTTTTAACAGGAGACAGTGTTTTTATCCATGTATCATAACGGACACTGGCAAGCTCCTGCTTAAGTATTTCTAAAGCTTTTTCCCAAATAACCAAAAAAGTGTCCACAAAAATACCTCGGAACTATTATATAATATATAAAAATCATTTTTAATGACATAAAAACGACACGATTTATTCAACTCATCCACCAAGTTATCCACACAATGTGGATAACTTGTGGCTTAATAAGTTAATTATCATTCTATCACAGAAAGGACAAGCACTCAACACACAAACACAGAAAAAAGAAGCCGCAGACAATAGCCTGACGCTCATAAACGGAGTCACACAGTTAAAATTAAGTAAAGAGAGGAAAAAATGAGACTCAGAAAAGACGGCGCGCAAAAGAAAAATTGCGCTCATAATAATCGGACAGTGAGCTGATCGTTACACAGTTGCTGCTCGAGCTTGCGTGAATGAACTGATTGTCGCCCAGATAAATGCCCGTGTGATTGATGCGTATGCTCTGGTCTGACTGGAAAAACAGAATATCCCCCGGAACGAGCGCATCCAGCTGCGATATTTTCGTCCAGCTCTCAATTTTTGATAAACTGTCGGTGTTGCAGCGCTTGACGGAAAAGCCAGCGCATCTTAGCACATACCCTATGAAACCCGAGGAGTCAAAAGCGTCGGGCCCTTCCGCGTCGTAGGCGTACGGCTTGCCAAGCTGAGAGTTGGCATAGCCGAGCAGCGTGTTCGCTGAAGATTTTGATTCCGCCGGTGCGGTTCCGTCAGCTACCCTGTTGATGCTGTCCCAGCCAAGCGCAGTATCCGAATACAGCTTGGACCGGGTCTCTTTGCCGGCTTTGGCGTCAACCGATAATCCGTTTCTGGCCTGAAACTCATTCACCGCGTCCTGTGTGACCGTGCCGAAGTAGCCGGTGGCGGCGGATTCGTCCATATACCCAAGCGCAATGAGGCGCAGCTGTAGCTGCGAAACATCGTCACTTCTGTCGCCGTAACTGATGCAGTAGTACTTGGCTTTATCGGAATTGAGCAGCAGTATTGTTTCGGGCCCGGTAATTCCGTCCGCCTTGAGACCGTTGTTGCTTTGAAACAGCCTGACGGCCTGTTCGGTAACCGGACCGTAATAGCCTGTGATGCTCGGATAGTCGTAATAATCGAATTCTTTGAGTTTTTCCTGAATTTCGGATACGGCGGCACCCTTGTCTCCGGGCTGCGGAAAATCGGCGCCGACTTCGCCTGCCGAAAAAATGCGGTCGTCCCGTTTGATCACGAAATCGCCGCCCATAATTGAGGTCAGCGTTTCGGGGCCGGCTTTGCCGTCGACAATAAGCGAATGCGCCGTTTGATAATCGATCACGGCCTGCTGGGTCTGTGTGCCAAAATACCCGGTCGTTGTTCCGCTGAAGAAACCGAGTTCCTTAAGCTTGTTCTGAAGAGCCAGAACATAATCATCCTTGTCACCGATTTTGAGTATCTGATAGCGTTCAACGGCTAACGCGGTCACAGGAACGAATGCCAAAATAAACGCTGCACAAATAATAAGCAGGCAAAGCTGTTTGCAGGTTTTAAGAGACAATTTCCGCATCATATAAAAATTATAGTAAACGGCAATGATTGCTGCAATTTACGTATATACGCGTAGAGAGCGAAAATGAACATCATGATAAGATTATTACAATTTTATTACGGTTCTATTAATATAAGTACGATTATATCTGTTTTTCGTCGATTTGTGTGAAATCATACGCCATTCAACATGTTATCGACGTTCAAACAAGTGTCCCATCCACAGGGTTGTCCACTTTATCCACACGAAATGCACATTATGATATCAATTCGCGGATAAGCGACGGCGGCTGCGCAGCGGCGGATAAGGTGAAGCATTTTTCGAGCTTTTCAATAGCTGCGTGAAGTTTTGCGTCATCATTCGCGTGAACCTCAGCCATCACATCGCCGCTTTTCACCGCATCGCCGATGCGCTTTCTCACAATGAACCCGACGGCCGGGTCGATCGCGTCATCCTTTGTCAGGCGTCCGGCGCCCAGCATGCCCGCGGCCTCGCCGAGGCCCCTGCAGTCCGTGGCGCTCAATATTCCATCTCCTGAAGACCGCAATTCATATCTGATTCTCGTTTGCGGCATCAAGGAGGTGTCGTGAATCACACGCCGGTCCCCGCCCTGCGCCGCGATGATGTCGCCGAGCTTGTTAAGAGCGCGCCCCGAGCGCAGCGTTTCGAGCAGCATGGCCCTTGCCGCACTTTCATCCTGAGCGATGCCCGCGAGACAGAGCATCTGCGAGGCCAGCGCAAGCGATACATTTAAAAGATCGCCTTCGGCTTTTCCGGAAAGCACATCGATGGCTTCGATGACCTCGAGAGAATTGCCCACGGCCAGCCCCAAGGGCTGGCTCATGTCGGTGATCAGCGCGGCGGTTTTGCGCCCGGCCATATTGCCGATGCTCACCATCGCCCGGGCAAGAGCTTTTGAGTCCGCCGGGTCCGCCATGAAAGCGCCGTTTCCGGTTTTGACGTCGAGCATGATGATCTGTGCACCCGCGGCGAGCTTTTTGCTCATGATGCTGCTTGCGATCAACGGTATGCTCTCCACCGTGGCCGTCACATCGCGCAGCGCGTACAGCATTTTATCGGCGGGGCAAAGCGTCATCGTCTGGCCCATCACCGCGGCGCCCACACGTTTCACCTGCGAAAGAAAGGCGTCCATATCAAGCGATACCGACATGCCGGGTATCGCTTCGAGCTTGTCGAGCGTGCCGCCCGTATGCCCAAGGCCCCGGCCCGACATCTTGGCGACCTTCAGGCCGCAGGCGCAGACGAGCGGGACAACGATCAGCGTGGTGGTATCGGCCACACCGCCCGTGGAGTGTTTGTCGGCCACCGTGCCGAGAGAACTGAAATCCGCCGTATCGCCCGAAGCGGCCATCACCTTGGTGAGGCACACCGTTTCTTCGTCGTCAAGGCCGTTTATAAATGCGGCCATCAAAAAAGCGGACGCCTGATAATCGGGAATTCTTCCTGATACATACCCTTTTATAAAGAATTCAATTTCTTCATCGGTCAGCTTTTTGCCGTCGCGTTTTTTGGCAATGATATCGTACATTCTCATATGAAAAATCCTTTCAGCGGCGTATCGCTTGCGCGGCGTCATAGTCGCTGCGCAGCAGGCCGTAGCAGAGCACATCCTGAACGACGCCCATACGGATATGGTGCGCGCGCAGACAGCCCTCAAGCAGGAAGCCGTTCTTCTCGAGCACGCGCTGTGACGCTCTGTTGGGCTTGAAGCAGCGCGAATAGATCTTCTGAATATCGAGCATCGCAAACGCGTAGCCCACCGTGAGTCCCGCGGCTGTTGTCATGACCCGTCTGTTCCAATACGGTTCGCCGAGCCAATAGCCAAGCTCCGCGCGCTCATGCTCCGGCTCGTAAACGAGCCCCACCACGCCCATAAATTTACCGTCGCCAACGATCGCGAAAACATGCTCGTTTGGTGTGGCCTCCACATAATCAAGCCAGACCGTCGCGTGCTCAGGCGTGTAGGGAAACGGAAGATTGGCCGTCATCTGCGCAATCGCAAAGTTGTTGGCCAGGCGGGCGACGTCGTTTAAGTCCCCGCGGTCAATGCATCTGATGCTGATGTCCATGTCACTTTCTCCCATCATGATGGCATCATCATATCACAGATCAGCCGCGGCGAAAATAAGCATATTGGCTCTGCGGTTGCGGGCCCGGCACCACACAAGTATAATACAGATATCAACAAAAGCGGAGGCGCTTATGACTTTTACAAAAATGCACGGGCTCGGCAACGATTTTCTGATTTTTGAGGACGCCGGAGACAGCCGCGACTGGCGTAAGCTGGCGCAGGATTTATGCCGGCGCCGTCTCAGCGTGGGCGCGGACGGTATCCTCGTCGTCTTGCCGTCCGGATCGGCGGATACCCGGATGCGCATATTCAATCCGGACGGCAGCGAAGCGGAAATGTGCGGCAACGGCATCCGCTGCTTTGCCAAATACGTCTTCGAGCACGGCATTGTGACCAAACAGCAGATGACGGTGGAGACACTCGCGGGCGTGATGGTGCCGCGCCTCAAGCTGGAGGACGGTAAAGTTGCCGAGGTCACCGTGGATATGGGGCGGCCGCAGTTTGACCGCGCGCGCATACCGATGACGGGAGAAGGCAGCACTTTTGATGTACCGCTCATGGCGGGTGGTCAGGAGATCATCGTTTCGGCGCTCGTGATGGGCGCGCCGCATGCGGTGGTGCTTACAGACGATATCAGCGCGCTCGATACGGCGGCGCTGGGCCCCGCGATTGAGAATCATGCAGCATTCCCAAACAGGATCAACGTGGATTTTGTGCAGGTGCTGGATCCGGGCAATATCCGCGTATTGACATGGGAGCGCGGCGCGGGCTTCACGCTGGCCTGCGGCACCGGCTCGAGCGCGAGCGTCGTGGCCATGCACCATAAAGGGCTGACGGGCCGCAGCATCAATGTGCATCTGGCCGCCGGGCGGCTTTGCATTGAATATCTTGAAGACGGCCGCGTGATGATGACGGGCCCCGCCGAGGAGGTTTACACCGCGGCGCTATCCGGATCATGATTCCCGCAGGCTTAAAAAAACTCTCCGAACTGTTTGCCGCCCGCGGTATTTCGCTGTACCTTGTGGGCGGCTATGTGCGCAATATCGTTCTTGGGCTGCCCGGGGGCGATTTTGACGTGTGTTCGTCCGCGCTGCCCGATGCGGTGACGGCCGTGGCGCGCGAGGCGGGGCTCAGCGTGATCGAAAAGGCGCTGCCGCTTGGCACGGTGGAGCTGCGGCTTAAAAATGAAAGCGGCTATGACGCGTTTGAACACACGACATGGCGGCGCGATTACTATCCGCCCGGCGGCGACCACCGCCCCTACCGCGTCGAATTTACCGGGGACATGGCTGAAGACGCGCAGCGCCGCGATTTCTCTGTCAACGCGCTGTATATGAATATTGCGACCGGTGAGATTCTCGACCCCACGGGACGCGGCTTGGCCGACGCGACGCAAAGGCGGCTCAGCGCGGCGGCGAACGACCCGGATTTAACGATACGCGATGACGGTCTGAGGATCATGCGCATGGCGCGGTTTGCCGCGGAGCTTGGCTTCGGTGTGGCGGACGAGCTTAAAGACGCGGCGCACCGGCACGCGGCGCTGCTCAAGGATATTTCCGCGGAGCGTAAGCTTATCGAACTCAAAAAAATACTCATGGCCGATATCAAATATGACGCGGTGAGCGATGGCCCGCTGCGCGGCCTTCAATTGCTGCGCGAAACGGACGCGCTGCGCCACATACTGCCAATGCTCAGCGAAGGCGCGGGAGTCAAACAGACGGAGCAGTATCATATCTATGACGTGCTCGACCACGGCTTTCATGCGTGCGCGGCGGCTCCGCCCGTTTGGGAGCTGCGCCTTGCGGCGCTGCTGCACGATATCGGCAAGCCCGAAGCTTTGCGGCGCACCGGCAAATTTTACGGACACGAGATCGTCGGCGAGCAGCTCGCGCGCGGTGAGTTAAGCAGTCTCAAGGCGGACAACAAAACCAAAGCGGCGGTGCTGCCGCTCATCAGAAACCATATGTTCGATCTTGAAGCCAGAGCGAAGCCCAAAACGATACGGCGTCGTGCGGTGATGCTCGGAAAAGCGGGCTTTGAGATGCTGATTGCGCTGCGTCGCGCGGATGTAATCGGGTCGGGCAAGCCTGCTGATGTGATCCGGTCGGCGGATAAATGGCAAAAGGAGCTCGAGAGCATGGAGGCGCAGTGCGTGCCCTGGACCGTTCAGGAGCTTCACATCACCGGAAGCGAAATCACGGCGCTGCTTGGCATCAAGCCGTCGCCTCTGATCGGGCAGATTCTTCGAGAGCTGCATGCGCAGTGCGTGCTTTTCCCCGCGCAGAACAATATTGAGGAGCTCAAGAGAAATGCCGCTTTCCTTTTTAGAAAGATGTTAACATAATGTGACAAATGTTTCATCGTGATGACAGGTACTCTTGAATTGTGGACGCCGCCGTAGTATGATAAAACCGATATGGACAGGGTTTGGGGGCGTTTGAATTGACAAGATACAGACGCAAAAAAGAAAAACTATTCGAAAACAATGAATATATGGGCGCATATGCGGACATTTCCTTCGATATCATCAGTGAGACTGATATGGGCAAGGAGGCGCTCCGCTTTGAGACCAAGCTGCATTATTATGAGAAGGGTGAAGGCGAGCCGCTTCTGCTTGTTCACGGCCTGGGGCAGTCCCTCTATACCTGGCGCCATAACATCGACTTTTTTGCGGAAAACGGTTTTTGTGTGATTGCGCCTGATATGGCCGGGTTCGGCTACAGCGGGCACCTCAATATCTATTACACCGTGGAAGAATACGCCTTGGTGATTGGGGCGTTTTTAGACGCGATCGGGGTTAAAAAGACGCATATCGCCGGATTTTCCACCGGCGCGCTCAGCGCGCTTGCGTTCGCTGCCGCGCATCCAAAAAGGGTGGGCAGGCTGGTGCTTGTGTCGCCGGGCGGCCCGAATGAACATTACCCGCTTTCTGTAAAGCTGCTCAGCACGCGTTTGGGGGCATTTTACTTCAAGCACTTTTCCGGCGAGTCCGCCGCGCGCAGGGTGCTCAGCGAATGCTATTTCGATGCGACGCAGCTGACCGACGATGTGCTCGCGGGCTATTATGATCCGTTTCAGGATAAGGAGACCAGAGAGACGCTTGTGCGTTCCATGCTTCATTTTGACGACGCGCATGTCCGCTCGCTGCTCAAAGGAATAAAGAAACAGGTGCTGATTTTTCAGGGCCTTGACGACCGCATCCATACCGAGGATGTGATCCGGTCCATCACGACGCCGCTGCAGCACAAGCGGTTTGTGCGCCTTCGCAACTGTGCTCACTTTGTTCACGAAGAGAAGCCCGAAAGGTTTAACGAGGAAACGCTCACCTTTCTGCGCGAGGAAAGACAGCCGCAGGCGGCCGAAAGCTGGCCGGTGGTTGAATAATACGTCTTATTTGTTATAATAGATAGGAAATGACACAGGATAAAACTCGCTTGGAGGGTATCAAACGTGTTTGGATTAGGTGACAGATTGAGAAAAATTCGAAGGAGACGCAGCATGCGCAGGCGCACAGGCCGCGGCCCCAGGCGAGTGTCTCGTTATCGCTTGTCAAGCTTCGGACCGCTCATCAAGATCGGCGGCATGGCTGTCGGTGTGGTTGCGCTGGTGCTGATCATTATCTTTGTGATTATACCGCTTTTCGGCGGCGAGGCGACGCCTGCCGAAACCGAAACGGTGACCGAAACGCCCGCGCCCTCGGCGACGCCGATGGCCAGAGCGAACATGGTTGATCTTGATAAGGAACTGGCAACCGCGAACCAGTCAATAAACGATCCATATATATTCGGGCAGGAAGCCGTGTTCTCCACCGGGCAAACGGGAGAAGCGACGCCGGTGATTGACACGCTTGCGATATATAACCTCGACAGCAAAGAAACCGCGCCGGTGCCGGGCGTCACAAAAAAATATGCCACGCTGTTTGAACCCAAAATGAACGACAAATACATCGTTTATCTTGACTGCAAGGAAGAGTTCGGCGGCGCTGTCTGCGGCTTCGACCGTGCGACAGGAGAATCCTTTGTGATGCGCGAGTATGCATACGGCAAGCCCAAGGTTTCCCTGTCGGGCGAGTATGCGCTGTGGCTCCAGCAAACGAGCAAAGGCACCGACAGGCTGATACTTTACCATCTGCCCACGCGCGAAACGGTGGAAATCGAGGTTTTTGTCAATACGCCGTTTGCGCTGAGCTCGCCGTATATGTCGGATAACGCCATCGTCTACGTGCAGCCCAAGCAGGAAAGCTCGCTGCTCGTTGGCTCCAGCAACACGGCGGAAGCCGAGATCTGCGTGATTCCGTTGTCTCAGAACGGGGACAATCAGCGCATGCTGTTCTTGCCGGGCGTCAGTGTGACCGATCCGAAGATCAGCGGTGACAATATCGTGTTTGTGGATACATATGCCGACAGCAATAAGCTGTATCTAAGTACCAAGCAGGGCGATACGTATTCCGCCCCAACCGTGCTGGCCGAGAATGTCGTCAATTATGATGTGGGCGACGGATACGTTGTGTATACCAAGGATGAAGCCGTGTTCATTTACTATTTTGGGGATCAGAGCTCGGGCCGTCTCACGGACGAAAGCAAACGCGTGCTGCTCGCAAGCGCGTGCGGCAAGAACGTCGCGTGGTACGACATCACCGATCTGAGCGGCGCGAACATCGTGTTTTACGCGCAGGTGCCGTAAGCGCAGCAACCGGAATTATAAAAGAGCTTGATGCGATTCAAGCTCTTTTTTATGCTGTGAAAATGTTCATTATCAGGCTTTGTTTTTTAGCTTCTTGTACATATTGAAATAGGCATACTGCCCGAGCGACGCGAGCATCATAAAAAGCGCGAAGCAGATGAAATACACATGCCATGGCGACACGAGCTTATACAGGAACGTGAACGCGACGGAAGTGTTGAATATAAATGCCGCGATCTTGCCGAACATGTTGGCAGGGGCCACAATATCTCTGAAATAAAGGAATATGCCGCCCGAAACCATCAGCAGCTCTTTTATGAGTATGATGATGAGCACAAACCAGGGCAACACGCCCGTGGTGGTGAAGGCGATGACCGCGAACACGGACATGAGCTTGTCTGCGAGCGGGTCAAGCAGCATGCCCGCCTGCGTCACAAGGTGCCGTTTGCGCGCAATATAACCGTCCAGCAGGTCTGTCCCGCAGGCGACGATATAAGCGACGAGCGCGGGAATCAGCATATCAAAATAGATCAGTATCGTGGAAACGGGCACCAACGCAAACCGAAACAGTGTGATGATGTTGGGTAAATTCATGGGTATCCTGTGCAAGACAAACACGCTCCTATGCAGAATGGACGCATCGTTTTCTATAAAAAAACTGCGCTGTCTTTGCTTATTATACCAGACAGCGCAGCGGTTGACTATCCAAAGTTATTCAATCGGCTTGCCGTGGGCCAGCAGGTATTTTTCCGCCTCGGCGCACCAGAACCCCCCGTTGGCCGATATAATGCCGGCGAGCTCTTTAAGCACCGGGTCGCTGCTGCCCGCGAAGTCGTCAATCGCAGTGAGCGGCATTGAAATATGCGTGTAAATGAGCTTTTTGCCGCCCGGGATATTCGCGAGATTCAGCGTGGCGTCCACCACCGCATCTAGACCGCCCACATGCGTGATCATTGACGCCGGGTTCAGTAGACCTCTTGACATCATGTCGAGCGATTTGCGCATGTCGTCCGTATTGCCGCCCGATGTGCCGACCACATGCGTGAAAGAATAGTGGACGTTGTAGAAGTTGAACATCGCCGAGAAGGCGGTGTCCGTGGGGCCCGCAAAGAAATTAAGGCAGCCGTCAAAGCAGAGCAGCTTATCGCCCATCTCGATCACGGGGCGGACGGGCGCCATCACGAGCACATCGTTAAAGCCCTTGCCGTTTGTGAGCGCCATGATGTCGTCGAACGATGCGGGGTCCTTGGTGTTGACGTAATGCAGCTCCACGCCGCAGCGCTTCGCTTCCTCTACCGTATAAATGCGCTTGGCGCGTTCGAGACGCGTATCGTCGATATCCGTGACAACAAGCAGCTTCGGGCGGCGGTCGCAATGCAGCGCATAATCGATGGATCCGAGGCCCATCGGCCCCACGCCCGCGAGTATCGCCATATTGCCGCCTTCCACAATGCCCATATCATGCACATATTCTCCCAGACGCGTGTGATAATACGCGTGGAACGTGCCGACGATGCAACTCATCGGCTCGGCCAGCGAGCCGTAGAAAAACGCGTCCGAATCGTACTTGAGCAGGCACTGCTGCGTCATCACTTCCTGGGGGATCACCACATAGGTCGCGTCTCCGCCGATGTAGCGGAACGAATAGCCGGGCGCGTCCTGAGAGCCTTTGTAATTGAGCGCGGGCTGTATGGAGAATTTCTCTCCGGGCGCAAACTCGTTGCGCCATTTTGCGCCGACCTCAATGATCTCGCCGCAGAATTCGTGCCCGAGTATCGTCGGGTTTTGGGCGACATCGTTCGGAATGCGCTTGTGCTCCGCCCCCAGCTTTGCCGCCTTGTACGACGACATGCACAGGCTGTCCGATACGACCTTGGCGAGTATCTCATCATCCTTGATGGGCGGCAGCTCGAATGTCTCCAGCCGAAGATCATGGGCACCGTGAATTCTGACTGCTTTGGTTTTCATAGTCGTGTCTCCTTAAAATTTAAACGGCTGTCACCGCAGTGCTTTGCCGTATTGTATCCATTATTTCGCTGTCAATGCGTTTGTCGGTGATAAACTCGTCGATCTCGCTCCATTTCGCGAACTCGATCACCGCCTGTGTGGTCGATTTATCCGCGTCTCCGAGCACGATGATGCGGTTGCCCGACTGTATCATCGCGCGCTTTAAGTCGGCCTCGTGAAAGTTTTCCACGCACGGGCCCAGACGGTCAAAAAAACCGCTCGTCCCGAGTATGGCCAGATCCACGCGAATTTCCGCTAGATTGCGCAAAGCCCAGCCGCCAATGATGGTATTGCTGTTGTGGCGGACCATGCCGCCGAGCAAATAGGTGGTGATGCCGTATTCATCGAGTATCTGCGCGGCCTTGAGCCCGACGGTAAACACGGTGATATCCTTTTTGATGGCGAGCGAGCGTGCAAGAGCGAATATGGTGGAGCCGCCGTCGAGAATCAGCGACATGCCGTTTTCAATGCGCTCGATCGCTTTGGCGGCGATACGATTTTTTTCCTCGAGGTTCTTGACGGATTTTTCGACAAAGCTCGGCTCGTATCCGATCTTGGAAGAGACCGCGCCGCCGTATGTTTTTTTGGCGACCCCTTTTTGCTCAAGATAGATGAAATCCTTGCGGATCGTCTCGGAAGAGACCGCAAAAAGCTCCGCCAGCTCGCTCGCTTTCACGCTGCCTTCGGCCTGAAGCTTCTTCTCAATATAGTCACGCCTGTCAAGTGTCAAATGATCGCTCACACCGGCCTCCAATCCAAACCAAAACCAACAAAGTCCAACTAAAAACAATTATATAGTTGCTGTAGGTTTGTGTCAATAGACAAGATGCGACATTCCGAAAAATATTGTATAATATGGGTAACGCATATATAATGATAAACAGTTTGAATAAAAGGTAGGGTTACAATATGTTTGAGCAATATGATATACACATCATATCGCTGTTAATCCTGGCTGTGGTTTTATTCAATAATATTAAGAATGGCGGGGAAAACAGAGCCCGCCAGCGCCTGTTTCGTTCGTTGATAATCTTAAGTATGCTGCTGCTGATCATCAACGCGGCAATGATCATATTTAAAAAAAGCGAAAGCAGCGCCTCGGTGGTTTATTATTTACGCACGGTCGTCCTGTTTTTATGTGTGCTGTTTTGCGAGCTGTGGGCATTTTTCTGCACGTACCGAAGCGGACGAAAGATCCGGTCGCGCGGATTTTTTGTGTTCAGCCTGCCGCTGCTCGCGGTTGCCGGGCTTTTGGTTGCCAACCTGAGCAACGGATTGGTCTTTTCGAACAGTACCGACCAGGGGCCGTTGTTTCATGTGATCAGCGGAGCAGTCATCTTTTATGTCGGGTATGCATTAATTATTACGTGGCGCGGCAAAAAAAATATGGATCAAAGGGAATACTACCCTTATATTATCGGGCCGCTTGTGCTCGCGGCTTTGGGCGTGATCAAGTTTATCTGGCCGTTTGACGCAGCCGTTGTGTGGCCTGCTGTAACCGTCGGCCTGCTCGTGCTCCAGCTGTTCGCGCTTGATGAAAAGATGAACCTTGACCATTTGACGGGGCTGCACAACAGGAAATATCTCGATGCGTACATCGAGGACCTTATCAGCGTCTACAGAAACGCGCAGGGGCCGCAGGAAAACAGAAACTTTGCGGCGTTGATGCTGGATATTGATAACTTTAAGACCATCAACGACAATTACGGCCATGTGCAGGGTGACAAAGTGCTCGTCAGCGCGTCGAAGCTGCTCAAAAAAAGCGTGCGCCGCGGCGATTTTGTCGCAAGGTACGGCGGCGACGAATTCATGATCGTGCTCGACAGGTGCGGCCCGCAGACGCCCGACCGCGTGATGCGGCGGCTCAAGGAGAATGTGAATCTGTACAACGTTGAAAGCAAGTTGCCGTATGAGCTCAGCTTCAGCATCGGATGCAAAATATTTACAAATGTGAAGGGCCTCACCGCCAAGGATATATTCAAGACGATCGACGAACTGATGTATGTCCACAAGCAAAACAAGGCGGCGGCCACTTCCAAATATATAGGGATCGGGCAGTAAATAAAAAGAAAGAGACAACTCAATGCAACACAAAACAGATCTTCAAATCGCACGGGAAGCGGAATTGGTGCCCATTTCGCAGATTGCACAAAACGCGGGCATACTTGAAAACGAACTCATACCGTTTGGCTACAAGAAAGCAAAGGTTTCGCTGTCGATACTGCAGCGCATGAAGGGTCAGGGCGATGCCAAGCTCATATTGGTCTCCGCGATCAACCCCACCCCCGCTGGCGAGGGAAAAACGACGATTTCGATCGGGCTTGCTGACGCGCTCAAAAAATGCGGCAAAAAGGTATGCCTCGCGCTGCGCGAACCTTCGCTCGGGCCGGTGTTCGGCATGAAGGGCGGCGCCGCGGGCGGCGGCTACGCGCAGGTGATACCGATGGAGGATATCAATCTGCATTTCACGGGAGATATCCACGCGGTGACGGCGGCGAACAACCTGCTCTGCGCGCTCGTTGACAACCATATTCAGCACGGCAACGAGCTCGGTATCGATCCGCGGCGCATTGCGGTCAAGCGCTGCATGGATATCAACGACAGGCAATTGCGGTCCATCACATGCGGGCTCGGCGGCCGCCCCAACGGCATGCCGCGCGAAGACAGCTTTGATATCACGGCGGCGTCCGAGGTGATGGCGGTGCTGTGCCTCGCGAGCGACCTGCACGATTTAAAACAGCGGCTCTCGCGCATCAAGGTGGCGTATACATACGACGAGCGCCCCGTGACCGCGGGCGAACTCAAGGCTGCGGGCGCGATGGCGGTGCTGCTCAAGGACGCGATCATGCCGAACCTTGTGCAGACGCTCGAGCAGACGCCGTGCCTCATGCACGGCGGGCCTTTTGCGAATATCGCGCACGGCTGCAACAGCTATATCGCGACATATATGGCGATGCACCTCGCTGACTATGTGGTGACCGAGGCGGGCTTCGGCGCCGATCTCGGCGCGGAGAAATTCCTCGACATCAAATGCCGCCAGACAGGGCTTTGGCCCGACGCGGCGGTGATCGTCGTGACGATCCGCGCGCTTAAAAGCCACGGCGGCAAAGCGAAAAGCGAGCTTTCTGAGCCCGATGAGGACGCGCTGATCCGCGGCATGAGCAACCTTGATAAGCATATCGAGAATCTGAAGGATTTTTACAATCTGCCGGTGACGGTTGCGATCAACCAGTTTTCCACCGACAGCCCGGAGGAGATTGCGCTCGTGCAGAAGCTCTGCCGCGCGAAGGGCGTCACCGCGGTGCCCACGCAGGTGTGGGAGAAGGGCGGCGAAGGTGGCATGGCGCTGGCGCAAGAGGTGATCCGCGTTGCCAAAAAAGGAAGCCCGAAGCATCCGTATGAGCTTTGCGACGATATTGAGACGAAAATCGAGAAGCTCGCAAAAACGATATACGGCGCAAGCGAGGTGCACTACTCCGCCGGCGTCACAAAATCGATAGAGGCGCTCAGCAAAAACGGCTACGCGCAGCTGCCGATATGCATCGCGAAAACGCAATACTCGCTCTCTCACGACCCGAAGCTGATCGGGCGGCCCGGCGGCTTTATATTCACGGTGCGCAACATCAAGCTCTCGGCGGGTGCCGGTTTTATCGTGGTGCTTGCGGGCGATATGATGACGATGCCGGGGCTGCCCAAGAATCCGGCGGCCGAACAGATCACGATCGACGATGAAGGGCGCATCGACGGGCTGTTTTAGCAGTTGTGTATTCTTTATGAATATTGCCCCGGAAAGGCTGTCTTTTTTACAAGGTGTGGTATAATAAAAACGCAATCATCTTTAAGGAGCCGTTTCTATGAAAAAAAAGACTGCCGCAGTGCTTATGGTTGTTCTCGTCATCATTGCCGGTGCGGCTGTGGGCGTGATCTTTTTCCTGAACCAGATGCAGTTCTCTCCCACAGCGGGTTTATAAAAACCAGTGGATAGCCGGAAAACGGATCGTAACGGAAAGCAAGGGAGTTTATAAAATACCCCTTGTTTTTTTGTCCTACAATTTTGCCGTCAAATTGGAATTTGTTGAGCTCCCTTTATAATAAATCCTGTAACTCCAATGCCCTTTTGTATAAGGGGTCAAATTCACAACCGCAGCTACCGCATTCGTTATCCGCTTGTCTTATCGCCGAAATAAGTACCGCCTTATCACCCTTTCCGTCTAGCCATGCCTGTGCCGGGAGAGATATTAAATCCCAGCCGGATGCAACAAATTTCCTCATAATTGTTCTGAGTTCTTCCATGAATATGACCATTCCTTTCTGCGAAAGGCACAAAACGGGATGAAACTGTGGTCCCCTTCGCACTGAGTTTTGTTGTAC
Source organism: Bacillota bacterium (assembly GCA_023461435.1). Taxonomy (GTDB): domain Bacteria; phylum Bacillota; class Clostridia; order Christensenellales; family SZUA-584; genus SZUA-584. The sequence continues at coordinate 52 of JAEYLC010000002.1, read as the reverse complement.
TATGTCAGCGAGGATATCGGCACACTACAGAGCACGAGGAGGTGAGTGGGCC
>JAEYLC010000001.1 GCA_023461435.1 Bacillota bacterium | reverse complement strand
CCGAGCAGGCCGAAATCGCACATCAGGCCAGCACCGGTATTCCCAAAGACGAAAGGCTCAGGCTGACACACAGAACGGATATATGGAGCTGGGCGGCAACGGTGCTGGAGATGTTCCTCGGCGAAAGAACATGGCCGGTCGGCCAGGTCGCGGGGTTCGCGCTCGAAAACTATGATGAGTTGAAGCAAGCCCTTTCGCCCGAAGTCCCCGCTATGCCCGATGCCGTGAGGGCCTTGCTCGCAAGATGCTTTCAGATGGATGAGGCGGACCGCCCCGAGACGATGAGTGTGGCTGCGGATGAATTGGCGCGGATATATGAATCGTGTCTGGGGGCCGCTTATCCGAGGCAGATGCCCAAGGCCACGAAGCTTCGCGCCGCGGCGCTTAACAACCGGGCGGTGTCGCTTTACGACATCGGGAAAAAGGATGAGGCAGAAAAGGTATGGGAAGAAGCGCTGAGGAACGAACCCCATGATCCCGAATCCACGTATAATCTGGGGCTGGCGCAGTGGCGTACAGGAAGACTGACGGACGATATGCTCGTGCACAAACTGGATAATATTTGCAACATAAATCCCTCAGACTGGATAGCGCAATATCTGCTGTCACAGGTGTATATGGAGCGGTATGATTTTGAAAGCGCCGCGGGCATTCTGGAAAAGCTTCTGGCCCAGTATGCTGATAATGCGGAAATAGGCTCAGCGCTCAAACAGGCGCAGGAGAATACGGGACAGTCCATGAAGTGCCTGCGCACTCTTGGGGATGCAGGTGGTTCAACCTGCATGAGCGCGGACGGGAAGCTGGCTCTGTCAAACAGAAGCTGGGGCGATACGTTTGAACTGTGGGATATTGCAACGGGCAAGAGCCTGCGCACGTTCGAGGGGCATAAAAGTACTGTAAAATCAATCTGTATAAGCTCGGATTGCCGGTACGCGCTGTCCAGCGGAAGTGAATATGACCCAACGCTCAAGCTGTGGGATATCGCAACAGGTGCGTGCCTGCGCACATTCGAGGGACATACCGAATATGTCAGATCGGTTTGCATGAGCGCGGATGGCCGGCATGCGCTTTCCGGAAGCCATGACAGAACAATAAAGCTGTGGGATATCGCAACAGGTGAGTGCCTGCGCACATTTGAGGCCGGATTTATCGTCGCCTCAGTCTGCATGAGCCCGGATGGCAGGTATGTGCTTTCAGGCGAAGATTACAATCCCTATGCGGATTTAAAAAACCGGGATAAGATGCTCAAGCTGTGGGATATCGAAACGGGCGAGTGCCTGCGCATATTCAGAGGGCATAGCGGCTCTGTAACATCCGTTTGTATAAGCGCGGACGGACGGTATGCGTTGTCCGGAAGCTGTGACAATATGCTCAAGCTATGGGATATTGCAACGGGCGAATGCCTGCGTACGTTCAAGGGGCATACCAGAGATATAAACTCAGTTTGCATAAGCGCAGACGGGAAATTGGCCCTATCCGGAGGTGATGGCGTCAGACTGTGGGATGCCGCAACCGGCAAGTGCCTGCGCACATTTACAGGGCATACCTATGATGTCAGTGCAGTCTGCATGAGCGCGGACGGTCGGCATGCGCTCTCCGGCGGCGGTGAGCTTAAACTTTGGGACATATCCGGGATTTCTGAGATTCCGGCGCCTTTAATGCTGTCCAAGCTGCCTGATACGAATGTCATTCTGTCAGAACGAACGGCATATGAGAATCAATTAAGGAAGGCGTCCCGGAAAGGGAAGGCAGGGGATTTTTCAGGGAAATACGAGGATCTGCAGAAAATCCGGCCGGAAAGCGGACAAAGCGTTCCTCTGGATTTTCTAAACGAATGGGCCGGCCTGTATACTTTTCTGCCGAAGAAAGGTTTGTCAGGGATTTATCCGGTGAAAGAGTTCAAAGGCAATCCAATCGTATTAACTGCCTGTATGAGTGCTGACGGGCGGTATGCGATCTCTACAGGTCGTTCGGATAAAACGATCAGACTATGGGATTTATCGACGGGCGAGCGTCTGCGCACATTTACGGGGCATTCCGATTATGTCAACTCAGTCTGCATGAGCGCGGACGGACGGTATGCGCTCTCCGGCTGCAATGAGCTTAAGCTATGGGACGTATCAACCGGGACATGTTTACGCACCTTTGAAGGGCATGAGATACCGGCAACAGCCGTCTGTATGAGCCCGGACGGACGGTATGCATTATCTTGCAGCAGAGAGATTAAGCTTTGGGATATCGCAGCGGGCAAGTGTCTGCGCACATTAAAGGGACACATGAACCGGGTGCTGTCCATTTGCATGAGCGCAGACGGCCGGTATGCGCTGTCCGGAGGCGATGACAAGAAGCTCATACTATGGGATATCGCAACGGGCAAACGCCTGCGCACGTTCGGAGAGCACGACAATTCCGTAAGATCAGTCTGCATGAGCGCGGACAGCCGGTATGCGCTGTCCGCTGCTAACAATCGGGGCAGCAGATACGGACCCTGGGACAGAACGCCCAAACTATGGGATATCGCAGCCGGCGAGTGCCTGTGCACATTCGAGGGGCATGGTAGTGAGGTCATTTCAGTCTGCATGAGCGCGGACGGCCGGTATGCACTGTCCGGGAGTACTGATCATACGGTTAAAGTTTGGGAAGTAAAAACGGGAAGATGTCTTCATACGCTGGAGGAACACACCGATATTGTGAATGCCATATGTCTGAATGCGGACGGCCGGTATCTGCTTTCCGTAAGCGAAGATAACACGATGAAAGTCTGGCAGCTCGATTGGGAGCTTGAAAAGAAAGAGCCCGCCGATTGGGATGAGGGTGCAAAGCCGTATCTTATCAACTTTATTATTTTGCATACCCCGTATGACAAAACAGTACCCAACCGCAAAGGGACGCCTTTCTGGACCGAGGACGATTTTCAAAAGCTATTGTACGGCCTCGGCTGCGCGGGCTACGGCTGGCTGCGCCCGGAGGGCGTGCGGGCAAGGCTCAATGACATGGCGGCGCGAATGAAGGATGACGTTTTAAAATAATGTGATCATTTCGTCTGATTTAAGCGTTTTAAGTAATCAATCAAGGGGATCGGATATGGATAGAGAAGAAAACACCCCAGCGGGAAACCAGAAGGATATCCCGACGGAATATCTGCTCAACGAAATCAAAGCAGCATCCAAAATCGACAAGTTCATGGAAAAGAACAAAAAAGTATTCTACAGCCGGACGGTCAGCGAGCATTTCAATATGCTGCTCAAAAAATACTGTGTCAACAAGAACGAGGCGATACAGCGCGCAGATATTGAGCGCGGCTATGGCTATCAGATTCTTCGCGGCGTGAGAGATGCCAAGAGGGATAAGTATATCCGGCTCGCGATCGGCATCGGTCTTGACCTTGATGATACCCAGCGGCTGCTGACGATCGCGAAGCATGGTGTTTTGTATCCGAAAATTGAGAGGGATGCGGTACTCATATTCTGCGTGAGCCATCATCTTGATATCATGAAAGCGCAGGACTTGCTCTACGACAACGGCTTTAAGCTTCTTGAGTAGCGATTGATAAACCCCGTTATGATTTAAGCTATTATACGCAGGAGGAATGGATATGCCGTCTCAAATCATTTTAAAGGTGACAAAAGGAGCCCTCGAAGGAAAGGAATTCATTTATGACAGCAAGGAGCAGCTTTTTGTCGGCAGACAGGAGGACTGCGCCATTGCGCTGCCCGATAAAACGGTGTCTCGGTATCATTGCATGCTCGAGGTCACGCCCCCGAATGTCACGGTGCGGGATTTCGGAAGCCTGAACGGCACATTCCTCAACGGAGAAAAAATCGGCCAGCGCGATAAAGCGGTGTCGGCCGAGGACGCGCAGAAGGAATACCATGAAGAATTCGAGCTGCACGACGGCGACACGCTCGGCCTCAGCCGAAATTGTGAAATGTCACTGCATACTGTGCTCGCAAATCGGTGCGCAGAATGCGGCGACGAGCTTTCGGGAACCGGCCCCAAAGACGCAAATTGCACCGTGCTTGATGATATGCCGCGGGTCTTTGTCAATAAAAAGGGCGAAGAGATCTGCGAGGCTTGCCATTTAAAGCTTGAGGCGCAGCAAAAAGAAGCCGAACTTGCCGCGCTGGAGCGGGATCGCCTTGAAAAAGAAAAGGAAGAGGCGGAGCGCCGGCAGCAGGCCAAGCTCGAGCAGGAACGGCTGGAGCGGGAACGCGCCGAAGCCGAAGCTCAGCGTCGGCAAGCCGAGGAAAAGGCGGCGGAGCTTGCGAAAAAGCTCAGGGAAGCGGCGGACAAGGCCGCCAATGAAGAAGCAGAAAAGCAGCGGAAAGAAGCGGAAGAAAAAGCGGCCGCGCTGAAAAAAGCTGAAGAGGAAAAGCAGCGCCGGATCGAGCAGCAGCGCCGGGAGGAAGAGGAAAGGCGCAGGCGTGAGGAGCAGGAAAAACAGCGTCTCGAGGCCGAACGGAAACGGCTGGAGGAACAAAAACGGCAGGGGCAGAAGAAGTGTGCCAACTGCGGAGCGTCGTTCACGCCGAAGGGAGAGGATAACAATCTTTGCCCGCGATGCGTTGAGGACAGGGGCAAGGTTCTCGAAGCCATATTGCTGCAGGCACTGGGCGGCATGCTTGAGCAGCCGAAGAAAGATATTGGCCCTGCAGCCATCAAGGGATTCCGTAAGGTGAAGCTCCTCGGCGCGGGCGGCATGGGCGAGGTCTGGCTTGTGCAGGAGGAAGCGACGGGCAGGCAGTATGCTCTTAAAACGATGCTGCCGGAGGTCGCCGCGAACAAGGCCGCCAAAGAGACGTTTCTCCGTGAAGCCTTGGTGAGTGAAGCGCTGGACCACAAAAACGTGATCAAGGTCTATAAAACGGGCTGCGAAAGCAACGTGTTTTATATACTTATGGAGCTGTGCGCAGGCGGCAGCGTGGATAAATATATGGAACGCTGCGGCGGCAGGCTGCCGCTTGATGTGGCGACGTATATCATTCTGCAGGTGCTGGACGGGCTCGAATACGCGCATCATGCGGACGTCAGCGTCAAATGCGGATGGCGCACCCGGGAAGCGGCGGGCATTGTCCACCGCGATTTCAAGCCCGGGAATATCTTTCTCGCGGACAGCGGCCGGTACCCCAAGGCCAAGGTGGCCGACTTCGGGCTTGCGAAGGCCTTTGAGACGGCGGGTCTCTCGAAACACACCCGAACCGGCACAGCCGCGGGCACACCGGTCTTTCAGCCGCGCCAGCAGATCGAAAACTTTAAATACTCAAAGCCCGATGTGGACGTGTGGGCGGCGGCCGCCAGCTTTTACAACATGCTGACCGGCAATATCCCCAAAGACATCAGAGGCAACGATATATGGATGGCGATGTATACGGGACAGGTTGTCCCGGTACGGCAGCGCGATTCGAGGATACCCGAAGCGCTCGCGGCGGTGATCGACAGGGCGCTCGTCGAAAGGCCGGAGATCGGCATCAAAACCGCGAAAGAATTCAAAAGACAGCTCGTCGGGGCACTGCCGCCCGATGTGAAGAATGCCGTTAAAGGTGTGCTCTGATGATATACAAAACGCAGTATTTTCAGTATATGTTCGGCTGCGGCGGGCTCAAGGATATCGGCAAAAGGCGCGGCACCAATCAGGACGAGATTATCATCTCTCCCGACATCGGCGTGTTTGCCGTGTCGGACGGCATGGGCGGTTTGGCCGAGGGCGCGAAAGCATCCGGATATGTGCGGGATTCCATTCCCGTCATGATGCGTTTCGCGCAGAAGGAAGCGCAATCACCCGAAACAGCGGGCAGCGCCTTTTCGGAAGCGTTGCGGATGATCAGCGACAGGCTGTTTGAGACAGCGAACACACAGAGCCATATCGGCTTTGGAGCGACCTTCTGCGGCGTCTGGCTTTATCATGACAAGGCGGTGTTTGCGAATCTCGGCGACAGCCGCGGCTATATACTGCCGAAATACAAGAAAAACCTGAGGCAGATGACTGAGGATCACAATATCGCAGCCTTGCTCGTTAAAAACGGAGAGCTGACGAAGGAAGACGCAAAAAATCACCCTTCAAGCTCACGGCTCACGCGGTTTGTCGGCATGAACAGCCCCGCGCTGCCCGAGCACTTCGTCTGCGATATTGCGCCCGGAGACAGGATACTTCTTTGCAGCGACGGGCTTTACGGCATGGTGGAGGAAAAAGAGATTGCCCGGGTAATGAGGTCGAGCCAAAGCCCGCAGCGCGTATGCCAAAGGCTGATTGACCGCGCCAATGAAAACGGCGGGCGGGACAATATCTCGGCGGTCTATATCAGAATCGTCAAATAACACAACGAAGATAAGAAAGTACAGCATATCGGCAGTCAGCCGGTATTTCACTCATCAGCGCGTTTTTCGTGCTTTGCGGCATTTTGGAGGGGTATACAGTGTCTGATCAGAACAAACACGATGAAACAACTAAATATGATGCGGAGGAAACCGTAGACGAAAGCATCCCGAGCGGCAATGAGACGATTTTGGATGACAGAGAAACCGTAAACGATTCCGCAATGACCGTATTTGATGACGGCACTGAAGCGGCAAACGCGGATGTGCCCGTGGAAAAAGGTGCGGTGCTGCTGGGCACTTACCGCATAGAATCCGACGCGATAGAGGGCGGCATGGGGAAGGTGTGGCGCGTGCGCCACACGGGCTGGAACGTTGACCTTGCGATGAAGCAGCCAAAGGCGAAGCTTTTTCAGTCACAGCGGCAGAAGGACAACTTTGTTCACGAGTGCGAAGCGTGGATCAACCTCGGGCTTCATCCGCATATCGTGTCGTGCTACTACGTCCGTGAGATGGGCGGTGTTCCAACGATATTCTCCGAATGGATGGACGGCGGCAGCCTCAAGGATGCCATAGAGGACGGCAGGCTCTATGCGGCTGGCGCGGCGGAGCGTATACTCGATATCGCGATACAGTTCGCTCGTGGTCTCCGCTATGCGCACGAGCAGGGGCTGATCCATCAGGACGTGAAGCCGGATAACCTGCTGCTCACAAAAGATGGGGAAGCCAAGGTTGCGGACTTTGGCATATCCAAGGCGCGCGCGGTGCTCACAATGCCCGAGGGGAACGCGGAAGGGTTTGGTGATGATACGGATTCCGGCGGGACCATGTATTCGGCGTCGGGCGGCTATACGCCCGCCTATTGCTCGATGGAGCAGATGAACGGCGAGCGGATCACAAGGCGGACGGACATCTATTCATGGGCGGTGTCGGTGCTCGAGATGTATATGGGGGAGCGCCCGTGGGCAAGCGGCGCGATCGCGGGGGCGGCGTGCGAGAGCTATTTCCCCGGAGCCAGAGTCACCGTTCCCGAAGCGGTGAAAGCACTTCTCAAAGACTGCCTCAATGAGGATGAGGCGAAGCGCCCGCATGATTTTGCGGTGGTGGAAGAGAAACTGCTGGCGATATATAAAGCGCAGACAAACCACGATTATCCGCGTCCCGTCATCAAGGCCGCGGCGGCTACGGCGGACAGCCTTAATAACCGCGCGCTGTCGTTTCTTGACCTTGGCAAGCCTGACGAGGCGGAAAGGCTCTGGGAACGGGCACTTAAACTGGCGCCCGGGCATCTTCGGTCCATATACAATCAAAGCATATACCTTTGGCGCAAGGGCGGCATAGACGACCGGGAGGCGGCAATACGCATAGCCGCCGCTGACAAACAAGCCGCAGCCCGTATCGACAGCGAGGGTATCGTCCTCACACAGATTGGTGATTTTTCGAGTTCCTACGAAAAATCCTATAAAAGATACTATAATGCCATGCAGTTGGTTGAGCTTGAAGATGGGATATACTGTCTGATCGGACATGAAAGCGGCTCGGTGATCTGTAATGACGTCACGCTCAAGAAGGAGCTTTGGAGTGTCATGTGCCATAAACACCGCGATCATTTGAATTACAGCGGTAAATATGGCATAACCGGGCTTGAGATTAGCCCGGATAAACTATATTTATACTCATACGGACCCGACGGCTTGATTAATAGAATTGAAATCAAAACCGGGGCAATGAAAGCGAGCCTTGATATTGGTGCCACATATAATCCGACAAATTATCCATGTTACGGTGTCAGCGCGCTTTCCATCAGCTTTGATGGGGAATGGATAGCCTGTATAAGTGACCTCGATATTGAAGACAGCCCGCTATTCATTTTAAATGCAGCCACGCTTAAACCGGTTCATGTATATAAGAACACGAATGGCAAGCTGCTTGCCGTTGTCTTTCTGCCGGACGGCCAATTGATGACATGCGCTAAAAACCGTGAAATATCCATTTGGGACAGAGAGCTTGGCTTGGTCAAGACCGTTTTATCGGATACAGAGATTAAGGGTTTAAAGGTTCGCGCAGACGGAAGCATACTTGTTTGTGACAGCTTGAATCATCCGGCTCTTACAGACGCTTCAGGCAGAATAAAAAGAAGGTTTACAAACGCCAGCGGAGAATTCCGCGAGATGAAGATATCTCAAAACGGCATCGCGGTCGCGTCTTTTGACCGCATTATCATATTCGACACGCATACCGATGGCTGTGCAAAAACCATTCCCGGCGGCAAGCCCGCCATTACAATGGAGGGCCGGTATCTTGCCACTGACGATGGCTTTGTCTATTCGCTCACTCGCGGCAGCAAAGCCGACTACATGCTGTGCGCCGTCAAAAGCTTTGATGAAACAGCGGAGCTCGGCAAACGGTTTTTTGCGGCGGTAAAAGCCGGATATGATGCGCTTGAACGGCTCGATATCACTCAGGCGCAAGATCAGCTTCTCATTGCCCGGTCTCTAAAGGGCGATGATGTCGAATGTATCAAGCTTAATGATGCGATCGGCGCGCATGGGAAGAGAACCGGTATAAGAGCGGTCAACCACATCAATAAAAAAGCCGAACATCTTTTGCCCGTTCAAGATGTGAGAATTAACGGCGCCAATGACACGGTGGTTTGCTTATTCGGAAAGAACCATATCCGTTTGTATACCAAAACGGGAGAGCTTCAAAAAAGCTTCCCGGATATCGAAGCGGAATTGGTATCGGCATATTTCTCCTCAAATGATGAATGGCTTATATGCCTTGGCCCACGGTCAGTGCTTTTTATAGATTTGGTCACAGACGAAATGAAATGGTTAAGGGAAAGCTACGTTTATATAACAACTGACATTCGTTACGGTATTATGCATGGCAAAGACGCCGGGACATTTATCCTTTGCGATTTAGTAAAAAACGCCGTCGTCAGTACGCTGTATGACTGCGGCAGGCACATATTAAATATAGTCGAACAAAACGATAAGCTTTACCTGTTTTTCACCGACAGGATAGGTGCGGCGGATACGTTTATAAGCCATATCGATGTGATCAGCTTGAAAACCCTTCAAACCGAAGAAAGGTATTGCTTTATGCAAAACGCGGATTATCGCGCAAACACGGCGTTTAGTGTGCATAATCTGTACTGCGTCGGCAAGAGGGGCCGGTTTTTCGGAGGTAAGATTTATAAAAACCAGCCCGCCGTACTTGGCGGCGACAAATTCGTGGATTGCGGCGGCAAGCTTTATCCGACCGATGACAGTCTTGTCTTCAAATTTGGCAAAACCTCTGCTGTTATAACCGATGCGGCCATCAGTGATGACGGCGGCTTCTTGTTGACTGCGGATTCCCACGGCATGCTGAAGGTTTATGGTATTGCGGGCGGGGGCTGTTTGACGGAAATGGATGCGCACACCGGCGAGATAAGGTGCATGGCGGCGGAGGGCTCGTTTATGGTCACAGGCGGCGAGGACGGCCTGTTAAAGCTTTGGAATATAGTATGGGAATACACCTTTTAAAGGTGCCAATAAAAAACGAATATGATTGGAGGTCATTTTATGTCTTATGATGATTTGTCGGAGGATCGCAAGCTTGATATCGTCTCCTTTGGGGAACCGGTCTTGATGTTCTTTTTGGCTCCGATGAGGGAAAAAGGCGCATCGAATGCCGTTGATATTACAGAGACGGTGGAGCATTTTCGCAAGAGGGATTCTTACGCGGCCATTTTTGCCGCTGCCCTGTGCCAGCCTTATGAGAAGCCGGGCATGAGCGGCAGGTATCAATGCGGTGTGATGAACACAGTGACAGCCGATAAGGTCTATTTTGTTTTACCAAACGAGTGGAACGCCCCCACCGTGACGATGCAGGATGACGCGTCGCTCAGCGAAATCCCGGACCGGCTGGACTATTTCCTCGAACGAAACTTTGACGGCTTTTTGCCGCTGGGGGACCGGAAAGGCTCTCCCGCTATGAAAGGCACAAATCTTTACGTGGTCGGCATCGCGGTTAAGCTTGATGATGTCGATGAGAAGCTCGAAGAACTGATAAGCTTGTCGGCGCTTCTCTGATTCAAATACAGATTTCTCCGCAATTGGCGCAGAAGATATCATTGGGATAGCTGGCGGAAATGAGGGTCGGATATGGCAAAAGGCGATAAAACCGAATATGACAATGACGCAACGGTGACTGAAAACTTTGCGGCAGTCGGTGATGCAGAGGAAACCGCATACGAATCGGGCTGTGTATTTGATGAAGGCGCGGATCCCGGTAAAAAAGGTGCCTTTATTGAAAAGGGTACCACACTGCTCGGCACATACCGCGTGGAATCCGACGCGATAGAGGGCGGTATGGGCAAGGTGTGGCGCGTGCGCCACACGGGCTGGGACGTTGACCTTGCAATGAAACAGCCCAAAGCCGCGCTGTTTGAGACGCAGCGGCAAAAGGACAATTTCGTTCATGAGTGTGAGGCGTGGATCAATCTGGGGCTCCATCCGAATATCGTGTCCTGCTACTATATTCGCGAGCTCGGCGGCGTCCCGGCGATATTCTCGGAGTGGATGGACGGCGGCAGCCTCAAGGATGCCATTGAGGACGGCAGGCTCTATACGGTTGGCGTGGCGCAGCGCATACTCGATATTGCGATACAGTTCGCGCGTGGGCTCCATTATGCGCACGAGCAGGGGCTGATCCATCAGGACGTCAAGCCCGACAACCTTCTGCTCAGCGGTGAAGGCGACGCGAAGGTGGCGGACTTCGGCATCGCGCGGGCGCGGGGCATGATGACAGTGCTCCAAGAGGATACGACCGCGGACAAAACGATGCTTTCCGCGGGCGGCGGTTATACGCCCGCCTATTGCTCGATGGAGCAGATGGACGGGCAGAAGCTCACGCGGCGCACCGACATTTACTCATGGGCAGTGTCGGTGCTCGAGATGTATTTGGGGGAGCGCCCGTGGGCAAACGGCGCGATCGCGGGGGCGGCGTGCGACAGCTACTTCCCCGAAGCCAGAGTCGCCGTTCCCGAAGCGATGAAAGCACTCCTCAAAGAATGCCTTAACGAGAACGAGGCGGCGCGCCCGCACGACTTTGCCGCCATCGGGCAAAGATTGCTGGTGATCTACAAAGCCGAAACCGGCAGCGATTATACGCGGGCCGTTTCCAGCGCCGCGGCGGATACGGCGGACAGCCTTAATAACCGCGCGCTGTCATACCTTGATCTTGGCAAGCCGGAGGCAGCCGCAAAGTGCTGGGAGAAGGCGTTGGCTTACCATTCAGGTCATCCCGAGAGCGTTTATAACGAGTCGCTCAGCCTGTGGAAACACGGTGAAATCACCTGCGCCCAGACGCAAAAACGGCTGGAAACGATCGGCGACGCCGGACAGAGAACGCGGATGCTGTCACTGCTCGAGAAGGATGCGGGCAGATTTGAAGCTTTCTCTGTGAAGGGGCTGCGTGAGCTTTTGCCCGAACAGTATCAAAATGTTGTGACGCAGGGAATCAGCCGGGACGGCATACGTCTGTCGGGCCAATACACGCAAGGAGACGCCTGCATTCTTTTTGTATACGATGTGCGCAGCGGGACAATTCTTTTCAGCAAAAAAGCACCGGACCAGCAGCAGGGAGCGCCGAGGTATCGGGACAGCGTCCGAGTGAATATCAGGCTCAGTGAAGACGGTGCCCTCGCGATAATATCGGAGCGGGGCAACTCGGACAGCGGACGGGTCTTCATATGGCGCATATCAGACAATCAATGTGTTTTTAAAGGGACACTTGCCGGTGGCAGACTGAGCCCGGACAACCGATTTTATGTGGCGCAGGAATACAAAGGAGGCAATGAGGGCTATGAAGTGAAGGTTTTTCGTCTTGGAGACGAAGAACCGGCCCATGTATTTGAGCGCTGCGCGTTGCTTGACCCCTGCTGCCGCTGGTTTACGGAAGACGGCAGGCTCATTTTGGTTAAGAATGAGAACGACTGGATCATCACGAACATGGACGGAAGCGATGAGAGGCTGTTTACCGGACATGGGGATGCGGCGGTGGATTTTCGTTTCTGGTATTTTTTAAAGCCCGTCGTCAATACGGTGATTTTTTCGCGGGGGCGGGCGTTGTCTGCGGCGGCGGATTTTACCGTGCGGCTGTGGGATGTACAAACCGGTGCGCTGATCCGCACCTTCCGAAACCCGGAGTATGAGGAGACCCGTCATGAAGGCATCATGCATCTCGCGTGCTTTCTTAACGGCGGAGGCTATATATTCGGATTGCAGGGACAATATGCCCGTGTTTGGAACGCAGAAACCGGCCAGCTGATGGATTCTTTTGCCTGCAGCATGGAGGACCATGAAAAGATACAGGCGCTTTATGGACATCCGGTGGGCACATATCTGCCGCGCGATCCTTCACCGTATGCCGTGTGCCGCATTGAAAGCACGGATGTGCGGCTGGAGAGCGACAGCGCTTTTAAGCGTCTGCTCGATGACGCCGAGTCGTCTTACCGGGCCGGGCGCAGCGCTGAAGCGCTGGCGCTTGCCGATAAAGCCATGCGGCTTTCCGGCTATGAAAGGAATCTGCGTGCAATACGTCTCAGACACGAGTTTGGAGCGGAATTCAGGAAAACCGGCGTGCGCGCGATTGTGGCCGCGGCGGGTGAAACGGCGCCCGGAAAACCGACGCCGGAGACTGTGCCGGATCAGGAGCTGACAGCGGCGGCAAAGCAGGAGCTGGAAAGGCTCAGGACCGACGCCGGAGATGATGTGTACAGCGAGTATAAGGCGCATCTTGGCGGCGCTTGTTTGAGCAGGGACGGCAGGCGTTTGTTTTACTTGACCGAGGTGGATGAAGAACGCGACAGTCCGGCACAATCGGAGATCGAGGTGACGGAATGGCATGGCGCCATCGTGTTCGACAGACAAGAGGGTACGCTGCTGCGAAGCTTTGCGTGCCTGTATCAAAAGGATGCTTACGGTAGCGCTTACCCGCATACGGTTTCCTTCGATAACAGCGGGGATCGGCTGCTGGCAGTGTCAAACGGGCTTTCGGTCGCGCACATATCGGATGGACGAACGGAGAGGCTGATTGAAAGACGCACCATACGAAACGCGGCGTTTCTGCCGGACGACCGCCATATCTTCTGTCTCGATGATCAAAACACGGCTTTCATATTTGATACGATTGAGAAAAGGGAGATCGGCAGCGCGTATTTCAATGGCGTGAAGGATGCGTGGCTCTGTGACGGCAACAGCTTTGCGCTGGCCATGTCCGGCGGCGATATAGTGCTGTGCCTGATCGATTGGGAATATGAAGACGTTCAGTCTGTCGGAAATAAATAACGGAGGCGCTTAAATGGAATCTTCAATCACGATGCAGTTTGTTATGATGAGGGCGCAGGCGGAGCTTGCGGCGGGAAACGGTCAGATTCTGGCTGTGGAGCATCTGCTGCTCGGCATTTTAAAGCTTGCCGAGTTAAAGGCGGGGGATATCACCTCAAGGGATCAGCATCACGCCGATATCACCGAGGACATCCGCCGCGTGAATGCGCTTTTCTCCGAAAGCGGCATCGATACATCGCGCACGCGTGGCCTGCTGCGAGGCTTGCTGCGCAGCGCTCATCTTTCGGACAACAGGGACTTAAATGCGGAAATGGCTTCGGTAATCAATACGTCGGCTCAGGTTGCGGCTGCGATGGGAGAGAAGGAAATCACTGCCGCCATGGTGCTGACGGTGCTTTTGAACGACCCCATCGGCCTGATCGGAGAGGTTGTTCCGACTAAGGGCCATAAGGCTGTGATGCCAAACGGCGAGGCGCCGGAAATAGCGGACGGTCCGCTCAATAATGAAGATATTTGTGAGCCCAAGGCCGCGGAGGAGATGAGCCTTGATTTTCTGCCGGAGCTGACCGCGCGTATACGCGGCATGCGCTCCAAGCTGCTGTCCACCGTCTGCGGACAGGATCACGTCGTTCATGCGTTCGCGGAGGGCATGTTCAGCGCGGAGGTGCTCGCAGCCAGCGACGAAAAGCGCAAGCGCCCAAGAGTCATATTCGTGTTCGCAGGGCCTCCGGGCGTCGGCAAAACGTTCCTCGCCGAGCAGGCGGCGGAGGCGCTTGAGATACCGTTCAAGCGGTTTGATATGTCGAGCTTTTCGGACCATCAATCGTATATGAACCTGGTCGGCTTTGAGCGAAGCTATCAGGGCGCCAAGCCGGGCACGCTCACCGGCTTTGTCAAGCAGAACCCGCACAGCATGCTGCTGTTCGACGAGATCGAGAAGGCGCATCTTAATACGATCCATTTGTTCTTGCAGATTCTTGACGCGGGGCGGCTGACCGACAAATATATGGACGAAGATATCCCGTTTAAGGATAGCATCATCATTTTCACATCCAACGCGGGACGCTCGCTCTATGAAGGCGACGCGAAACAGAACGCGGCCGGAATTCCGCGCAAAACCATCATCAACGCGCTCGAAACGGAAAAGAATCCGCAGACGGGACAGCCCTTCTTTCCCGCCGCGATCACCTCACGCATGGCGACCGGTTGGCCGCTGCTGTTTAACCATCTGCAGGCCAACGATCTTGAAAAAATCAGCGCGGGAGAATTCAAGAGGTTCTGCAATCTGTTCGAAAAGCAGTACGGCATCAGCGTGAATGCGGATGACCTTCTCGCGACAACGCTGCTCTTTGCGGAGGGCGGTCAGGCGGACGCAAGAACACTGCGCGCTCAGACGGAGCTTTTTTTTAAAAACGAAGTTTTTAAGCTCTGCCGCCTTTTCAACGGGGAAACGTTTGCGTCGGCGCTCGAAAATTTAACCAGCATCCGGTTTGAGGTGGAAACGGAGCATTTACCGGACGATGTGCGGCCCATATTCGAAAACAGTGAAAAATCAGAGATGCTGATATATGGGACGCCCTGGTTTGCCGAGGACTGCAGAAAAAAGCTCCCGGGCTTCGTTTTTTACCAGACAACAAACCGGGACGAAGCCATGAAAATCGCGGGTGAGAAGGATTTAAGGGTCGCGCTGATCGATCTGAGCGCGCGGGATGAAGCCGACGCCGCAACACAGGACAGACTCTCAAATCTGAATATCCCGGTCGGGACAGTCAACGCGTTTGATTTCGCGCCCATGGCGGCCGCCACCATTCACGAGGGCAACGAGCTTTTCAGGCTGGTGCGCGAACGTTTGCCTGAGCTGCCCGTCTATCTCCTGGAGACCGAGACGTTCAAAATCGACAGCGAGCTCGAAATGTCGTTTATGCGCGCGGGCGCAAGAGGCAAGGTGGCCGTTCCGGCTGATGATTTCACCGTGTTTGAGGACGAGCTTGAAAGCATCTGCAAGCGGCTGTATTTACAAAGCGTAGCGGCCCGCATGGCGGGTGAACGCAAGGTGTTGTATTTTGAAACCGCGCCCAAATTCACGCCCGATAAAAAAGAGGTTGTGATCCGTGTGAGGGATTTAAAGCTCAAGCGCGCGGTGGCCGCGGATGACGCGGGCGATGTGCTGACGGACGCGGAAAAGCCGAGCATCCGTTTCGCCGATGTGATCGGCGCCGGAGACGCCAAGGAAGAGCTGCAGTTCTTTATCAACTATCTCAAAAACCCCAAGAAATTTTCGGCGCAGGGTTTAAAGCCGCCCAAGGGCGTGCTGCTGTACGGCCCGCCGGGCACCGGCAAAACACTGCTCGCCAAGGCGATGGCGGGAGAGAGCGGCGTGGCGTTCATACCCGCCGTGGCCAGCTCTTTTGTGACGAAATGGCAAGGCAGCGGCCCCGAATCGGTGCGCGCGCTGTTTAAAAAAGCGCGGCGCTATGCGCCCGCGATCGTGTTCATTGATGAGATCGATGCAGTGGGGCGTGCGCGCGGCAGCTCCGATACTGCACATGGCGAGGAAATGGCGCTTAACGCGCTGCTCACCGAGATGGACGGCTTTGCGGTGGATCCGAAACGGCCCGTTTTTGTGCTGGCCGCGACGAACTTCGATGTGGAGGAAGGCAAGGGCGGCATGGGTACGATCGATGCGGCACTCGCCCGCCGGTTTGACAGAAAGATAATGGTGGATCTGCCGAACAAGGACGACCGCAAGCAGTATATCGAAATGATAGTCAATAAGAACAAGACGCACACGGTTACCGGGCAGATGATCGAGCGTCTCGCGGCGCGTTCCACCGGCATGAGCCTTGCCAATATGGCGTCCGTCATGGAGCTTGCAAGCCGCATGGCGGTCAAGCAAGGAAAGCCGCTTGACGACGCGACACTCGACGAGGCGTTTGAGCTCACCAAGCACGGCGCGCAGAAAGACTGGGGGCATGAATATCTGGAACGCGTCGCCCGGCATGAATCCGGCCACGCATTTTTATGCTATCTCGGCGGCAATACGCCCGCTTATTTAACGATCGTGGCGCGCGGCGGGCACGGCGGTTATATGGAGCATTCGGATAAGGACATGGGACCGCTGCAGACAAAGGATGATTTGATCGGTCACATCCGCACTTCACTGGGCGGGCGCGCGGCGGAGATCGTTTATTACGGCGAAAAGGAGGGCGTGTCCACCGGCGCCTCGGGCGATTTGGAGCAGGCCACGCGCGTGGCCCGCGCGATGATCTGCAATTACGGTATGGATGACGCGTTCGGTATGGCGGTCATGAGCCAGGAGGAAGCGACGCGCGGCCCGCTTGCCGCCAAGGTCTCCGAACGCGTGAGCGGCATCATCAGAGACGAAATGGCGGCCACGATCGATATCATAAGCAAAAACAAGGCCCGTATGGACCGCATGGTGGCCGCGCTGATGGAAAAGAACAAGCTCACAAAAGAGGAAATGGAAGCTCTGCTTAAGCAATAGCGAAAGTGCGGTCGGTACTTTGCATGATGCGCTTCAGTTAAAAATCCACCGGCTTTGCTGCGGTGATAAAAAACAGCTTTGGTATCAAGTATTGGGTGGATTGCGTGACAATAATAGTCTTTGATGCTGAGTTAAATATGGACTTTTAAACGGTCAAGGGGGATCGGGATATGTCCGATGATTCGAAACTTACGGATACGCTTTACGATACGGATGAAACCGTTATAGACGACGGAACCTCTTCAGATATTCAAACCGTAAAAGATGATGAGACTGTTCCGGACGGCGATGTCACACGGGAAGAAGCGGTCTGTGCCATCGAAAAGGGCGCTTCTCTGCTGGACACGTACCGCGTGGAATCGGATGCCATCAAGGGCGGCATGGGCGCGGTCTGGCGCGTGCACCATGCGGGCTGGAATGTGGCGCTCGCGATGAAGCAGCCTCAAACGGCGTATTTCGTCACGGAGAAGAACAAGACAGATTTTATACGCGAGTGCGAGGCGTGGATCGGGCTTGGGTTGCATCCGCATATCGTGTCGTGCTACTACGTCCGCGAAATCGGCGGCGTCCCCGCGATATTTTCGGAATGGATGGACGGCGGCAGCCTGGCGGACGCGATTGAAAACGGGGAATTGTACGCAGGCAGCGAAGCGGACCGGCAGCAGCGCCTGCTCGACATCGCGATACAGTTCGCGCGTGGGCTGCATTACGCGCATGAATGCCGCGACGAGAATGGGGAGCCCAAGGGGCTCATCCATCAGGATGTGAAGCCGGGCAATCTGTTGCTCACAAAAGACGGAGATGCGAAGGTCGCGGATTTCGGCATTGCGAAAGCGCGCGCAACGCTGACGGTGATGGACATCAGCGCGGAGGCGCCTGCGGCTTATGCGAAACCCAGTGAGACCATGTTTTCGGTGTCGGGCGCCTATACGCCCGCCTACTGCTCGATGGAGCAGATGAACGGGTTAAAGCTCACGCGGCGCACCGATATCTATTCGTGGGCCGTGTCGGTGATGGAGATGTATTTGGGTGACCGGCCATGGATAAACGGCGTGATTGCGGGTGCGGCGTGCGAGAGCTACTTTGAGCAGGCGCGCGTGCCGCTGCCGGAGGGTATGCCGGAATTGCTCAGGCAGTGTTTGAGCGAAGAGGAGAGCCGCCGCCCTCATGACTTCACCGCCGTCGAAGAAGTGCTGCTCAGGATATACGAAACAGTAACGGGCGGCGACTATCCGCGCCCCGCCTCGGAGGCTGCGGCGGACACCGCGGACAGCCTCAACAACAAAGCGCTGTCGTTTCTCGATATTGGCAAGCTGCAGGAGGCTGCAAGGTGCTGGGAGCGCGCGCTCAAGCTCGAACCGCTGCATCCCGCCGCGCAGTATAACCGCCTGATCAGGCTGTGGCGGGATGGACAGATCGATGACCGTACTCTGCAAGAGAATTTTGAAACGGTATGCGCCGGAAATCCGCAGCATGCGGAGCTGTGCGGGCGGTTGAAAAATATGCTTGCGCGCGAGGCGCGGGCGGATTCCGATTTGCAGATGTGCATCAGAGAAACCGGATTAAAAAAGGCCGATTACGTTGAAGCCGGCGCGGGCGGACGGTTTGTGGCAGCCGGGGGAAACCTTGCGGTATTGGGGTCCGCAGACGGTGACGAACCACACGCCCTGAATCTGGATAAACTTGCGCCGTGCTGTATCAGGCTGTTTTTTCATAACGAAGAGCTTTGCCTGCTGACGGAAAACGAGCTGATTTATTATGACACGCAAACAAATACGATTGTCAAGCGGCTGCCGGTCACGCTGCCCAAAGAATATCTGGTCAACTCACCGCGCGAGCTTGTTTACAGATATTTTGCGCATTTTACCGGGGGGGACCTCATTGCCGCTTCCGCAAACTACTTTGACGATTATATGAATGAAGATTACGGAAACGAAATCACATTTCTTTTAAATACCAATACGGGCGAGATAGCCAGAATATACAAGTCAAGCTCTGAGCCCACGGCGGTTGGCTCCAGCACGGACGGCGGCTATGTCGTAACTGCATACAGATACGGCCTTTTTGAGTGCCGGGGAACGAACGAGCAATGGCATTCCGGTATGGCCAACGACAGGCACAAGGCAAACGTCACGTCGATTCGCTTTTTCCCGTCTTCAGCGCAGTTCCTTACATGCAGCACAGACAGAAGCATCAAGCATTGGGATGCCGGCAAGAAAAAATGTATCAAGTCCTTTTCAGGGCACAACGAAGATGTGACGGATATCTCCATACTGCCGGGCGGGGGATATTTTGCGTCTGTCGATAAGACGGAGATGAAAATATGGGAACTCAAAAGCGGCAAGTGCCTGCATACGCTCGCGCTGCCCGGAGAAGCCGTATCCATATGTGCGGGGCAAGCCGGCAATATTCTGATCGGCTTGAATGACGGCAGGTTGATTATATGTGAGTTCCCCGATTTTTCGTATAAGAGCCCGTTTGAGCTGTGCCGGATAAAGCCGTTCAAGCAAAGCTGGTCGGAGCAAGCTGCCCTGACGCAGGCAGTCAATGAAATTAAGAGGCTGATCTCAAGCAAGGATATCGGCGGCGCGCTGGATGCTTTGAACAAAACGGAAAACCGTTTTGGCATACGCAGCCAGTCTACGCTGGAGGGACTGAGGATGGAAGCGGGCAGATACTGCCGCCGCCGCCGCCTTAAATATCACAGGCTGATCGCGCAATACAGCCTTCATAGCACGCGCTTTCTCGAATGCTACCCTGAGGCAGTCGCGCTGTCGGATGACGATACGTGTTTTATCTATAACGGCAGCTATACGGCGGCCGCTCTCGTGAAGGCAGATGTGAAAACGGGAGAAGTGAAGTATGTTATCAATAACTTCCGCGGTTACATGGCGCTGCTTTACAGCCCGGACGCACAATATGCCGCCAAACCGACTCCGTTTTCAAAGGATGATGTCGATATTCAAATCCGCAGCACGGACAACGAAAACGATTATCAATCCTTTCGCTATAATCCGCAGGAAATTGCGGGAACGGCACATTTCAGTGTTGATAACCGTTTCCTTGTGATTTGCGACACAAAGCGGAAGAAAACGCCGCTCAGCGATATGATCATATGGGATGTCAAAAAAAGAGCGGCGGCGGTGACGGGCGGGGACTTTTGCACCGTGCTTGCCGAAGACGGACGCTGTTTTGAGCTGCGAATAAGAAATCAGAGTGCGACAATCAAGGAGCTCAATCTTCCCGCAGCCGATACTGCGGATATCGGGAGCTTGGCCGTTGCTGACAACGCACTTTTCCGTTGTGTCGGCAGGGATGGCACGTTATTGCTGACGGTCGATGCGCACGATGCTGTGCGTGTGCACCGGTTGGTATGGGAGTACACTTTCCCCGGTTTTTCCGAATGGAATGAGGGGGCGCGGCAGTATCTTGATATATTTTTGATACTGCATCCGGATTGGACGGAAACGGATTTTTCCGCGCTGCTGACCGAGCTTCAAAACCGCGGTTACGGATGGCTCCGCCCGGAGGGCGTACGAAAAAAGCTCATGAAAATGAGGAGCAAAGGATAAGGTGTCCGACACCTCATCAGGGTATGCCATGTAAAATGGAAACGAGAAGCGGAAATACGAGAAAAGGAGCCGACATGATTTATTTCACGGGGGATATCCACGCGTCCCATAATATCGATAAGCTGTCAAAAGAGAACTTCCCGGAACAGAAGAAGATGACCCGATCCGACTATGTCGTGATTTGCGGTGATTTCGGGTGCGTCTGGGACGGCGGGGACCATGACCGGTTTTGGCAGGACTGGCTCGAAAGCAAACCATTCACAACACTATTTGTGGACGGGAACCACGAAAACTATGATCTTTTAAAAGCTTATCCCGTGCAGGAATGGCGTGGCGGTCTGGTTCAGTTTATTCAGCCTCATGTGATTCACCTGATGCGCGGACAGGTTTTTGATATCGACGGGAAAAGGGTCTTCACAATGGGCGGCGCGGCCTGTCACGATTTATGGAACGGCGTGCTCGATGAAGCCGATCCTCATTTCGCAAAGAAGCTTGATTATATGCAAAAACGCAATATGTTCTTCCGCGTCAACCACTATTCGTGGTGGAAGGAAGAACTGCCGTCCGCCGAAGAGATGGAAGAGGGACTAAAAAATCTTGAAAAGCATGGCTTTGCCGTGGATTATGTAGTGACGCATTGCCTGCCCGACGGCTTTCATCTCTCGTTCACGGAAGGTGGATATACCAGTGACAGCCTGACGCAGTATTTGACTGCACTCGATGAAAAGATTACCTTCGGGCATTGGTTCTGCGGACATTACCACACCAACATGATGATGGATGATAACCACACGGTGCTTTACGAGGCGATCATCAGCGTGGAGGAGTGGAATGCCGCAAATACGGAGAAACGAAGGGAAATGCTGAAAAGAGCTCGTGAAGGGAAGCGCTGACGGCAGCCCGTTCAAACCGGCGCGGGCGGACGGCTCTGCCGGAAATGTCGGCAAGAGACAGGCTGATGAAGAATAAAGGAGGGGAAAACATATGGATCTGAGCGTTGGCGTTAGGGCGAGCATATCCGAAGCGCAGAAGTTCGCCGTAAAAGGGGGATCGAAGGATCTTTGCATTGAGCATGTTCTGTACGGGCTGCTGATGCTGTCGCGGTATCTTGACCCGCCGCTGAACCGCCCCGAGCTCCAAAAAGAGGGCAAAGAAGTGCGCGCGTTGCTGTCGGACTATATAGGCAGCATCGAAAGCGCGGCCTGGGTGCTCGGCAATCAGGCGCACGCTCTGGGCTTTAACAGCGCGGCCACCGCCATCGGCAGAGCTTCGGAGATTGCGGAGCACGCGGGAAAACGGGAAATCGATGCGGTGTCGCTCGCGAAAGCCGTGATGGAAAGCCCCACACCCGGGATCCGGGATCTGATGGCGGTGCGTCTCGAGGAATGTGCCGCCCGGGATGAGAAGTACAAAAGAGCCGCAGAACCGGATATGGAGGAGCCGAACGAGGAGATTTCCACCTCGCAGCTTGCCGCGATGCTCGCATTTCTCGCGGGACTTGCGAACAACCAGCATGAATCACTCAAATACGGCAGTCAAAAACAAAAAGGCGGCAGGTTGAAGCGGTATACAAAAGTGGGGTTGTTCACTTACCGCGGCGGCACTGTCGCGGCGGCCATACAGTATTTCCTTTTTGGGTTGTTGGTCCCCCTGGCTTTGCTGTTTGGTCTTGATCGGTTAACCGGCATCATCACCGCGCCGCAGACGCCGTTTGCCTCTTTTGGGGCTTATACCTTGATCGTTCTCTGGCTGTTTTACCTTGCGAAAGGCGTCAGCAAGCTCGTCGGCCTCAAAAGCAAATCGTTTGGGCATTTTCTTGATATTCTTGTGGTATCTGCGCTCTGCGTCGCCCTCGCGAGAGGCGGTCTGCTGGCATACGGCGTGGCGGATACGCCAACCTGGCTGCGGGCTGTGCTGTGCGTGGTGTTGTTTTTGGTGCTTTCGGTCGGCGGCGGTATGTTCCCGCACTTGGCCGATCAGGGCGACCCGGCCAAAACGAAGATCATGTTTCAGAATGTTAAAGGTACGCCCGGCATGATTTTTTTCCGGTTCTTCACAAGAGAGCTGATAACCCCGCTGGTGTTTTTTGCGGTGATCTGGATATTCCGTATCGCTATTCCACTGTGGCTGGAGAAGGTGTTTTACATATGCGCCTTCCTTTGGGCTTGGAACATCGTTTACACAATGTGGAGCTGCGTTAAGCTCCGCTACGAAAATACCATACGCGTCCACAGAGGGGAGGGGCTTTTCAGATTCCTTGCGGCGCAGCATGGTTTATTGCTTGCGCCCGGGCTCGGGCTTTACCTGCATTGGTTGTTCGGCTGGTTTCCCATGCAGACATGGGTGATTGTGGTTTACTGTGCGTACGGCTTTATATGGCTGGTAGCAAGCATCGGCAGTATAAAGATGTTAAGGACACCGGCCGGTTCAGAGGACGTTTTTGATGACAGACAAATCCGGTAAAAAGGCCGGACGTGACGGCAACGGAGTATACAACACTGAGCAGCAACATTCATTATTGTCTGAATCGCTCGTATGGTCCGGTGTTTTATCGGCAGCAAGCGCCGATATCGAAACCACAATAAGATCCGATTCCCGGTATGAATTGCACCCCCAAAGCTGGACAATATGATTTCACTGAGACCAACCTTGGGGGGATTTATTTACCGAAAAAATGAGCGTCGAGCACATTGCCCTTTCACCATTTCATTATCGCAGACACAATCATGATGATGCGTATGTATCGCTGCTGACGGCGCTTATATATTGGCCTGAGAAATAACGGAGACAGCCGCCGATTCATCGAGAAAAAGAATGTTGACCAGGCCGGCTTTTGCGGCCGCTATAATAGAGGGCGCCCGTTCATTGCCAAAGCCCAAACCCATTATAACGGGGATCTTTTTTAATGTGGCTATTTCAATTCCAATAATGCGGTCGTTCAATGGCGTAACAGCGAGCTCACCGTCTGCGGTGAAACGTCTTGCACAGATATCCGCCGTTAAACCCTGTTCGATCAAAGAAGCAGATTCCACATGATTGATATATCCCGCCTTGTAAAGCAGCGATTCATCCGGGCGGTCTGACCCGAAGCTGATGATGGCAAGGTCGAGATGATTGAACAATTCAAAATGAGCCGAGATCTCGGGCTCCTGCAGCAGCAGCGACTTGAGCAGCGAATTGTGCACCACAAGCGGTGCCTGCAATATCTTCGGCACAGCGCCGATCTTCTTCGCAAATTCCTGAATGATCTGCCTCGCATCGGTTGACCCTTGTTCGATAAGCGTTCCGCCGAGAATTTGAATGACAGACGCGTTATTGATTCTGGTCTTTGAAGTGTAATGCTTGACAAATTCATCGACTGTAGTGCTGAACGACAAACCGATGTTCATATTGTCGTGAAGCGTTTTATCGAGATAGTCTTTCACCACTTTGATCATTTCCAGCACATCGTCGCTTTTTGAGTAGGTGCATGGCGTGACGACGACCTTTTTCAGGCGGAATTCTTTCTGTATCTTTTCCCCCATCTGTTCGAGATAAAGCGCAGACGAGTTGATGCGAAATTCAATGATTTTACGCTCACGCGCAAGCGCGAGCATTCTTGCGACTTTTTGACGAGATACTCCGAGGATATCGGAGATTTCGTTCTGAGTTTTGTTGCCCAGATAATAAAGCTTAGCAACCGTGATCAGATCGTCTCTTGTCAGGTAATGTTGCATTGGAAATCTTTCCTTTCCATACTCAAAAAGCGTTGGTTCAGCATCAATTATACAATCAAATGCCCACCAGAGGAAGCCTTCACTGTAATATATCGCTAATTTAGCTTAGTTAATTATGTGCCTTATCATAAATAAATAAATAAAAGTGAGCAAATGACCATATCTGGACTGTAACCTAATTGACTTTAAGTTAAATAATTAATTATACTTGTGATGTGAAAACATACAATGACGTGACAAAGCCGAAATGGACGGGCTGTCCGGCATTGCGAATAAATTTTTTAAGGAGGGACAACGGTGTTATCGAAAGAGAAGATGCGGGATATGTACTATAAAATGCGTGTGGCTCGGTTTTTTGAAGAAGCCGTAAACGAAATGTTCATGCGCGGCATGATTCATGGCACAACGCATTTGAGTATCGGACAGGAAGGCTCTGCAATGGGCGTTATGGCGGCGATCAGGGACACGGATTATATGATGAGCTGCCACAGAGGGCACAGTCACTGTGTGGCGAAAAACGCAGATGTCAACCGTATGATGAGTGAATTGCTGGGCAAACGCGATGGTTTCTGCCATGGTATGGGCGGATCCATGCATATTGTTGATATTGCCAGCCGCAACCTGGGGGCGAATGGTATAATGGGCCCCTCAATCCCCATAGCCACAGGTGTTGCGCTGGCGCTTAAGAAAGACAAATCAGACAGTATCGTCGTCAGTTTTTTCGGAGACGGCACATCGAATTCGGGGTTGTTTCATGAAGCGATCAACATGGGCGCGCTTTGGAAGCTTCCTATCGTTTATATCTGTGAAAACAACAAATATGGCATGTCAACGCCTGTTGAAAAAAGCGTCAGCGTGCCCAACATCGCGGACAGAGCTTCGGCCTACGGGATTCCCGGCGTTATTGTAGACGGAAACGACGTGCTTGCCGTTATGGACGCTGTGAAGGAGGCGGCGGAAAGAGCAAGGAGCGGCCGGGGCCCGTCTTTGCTCGAAATGAAAACATACCGCTGGCTGGGGCATTCAAAGAGTGACAAACGCGCTTATCGGACCGCCGAAGAGGAGAAGGAATGGAAGGAAAAATGTCCGATAAAGCGTTTTGGCGAATATATGCTGAAAAATGGTTTCACGCAGAATGATTTGGAGGCGCTGACGCAGGAAGCCGAGAAGACGGTGAAAGCAGCCAACGAGCATGCCATGGCGGCGGAGAAGCCGACCATGGAAGAAGCGATGTCGATTTTGTTCGCGTAGAAGCAAGAGGAGAGTATTGGCTTATGAGCATTATTACAGTGAAACAGGCCGTTGCGGATGCGCTGGCCGAAGAAATAAGACGGGATGACAAGGTGTTCATGTTGGGCGAGGATATGGGGGTCTACGGCGGCGGCTTTGGCGTTACGAGAGGATTCCTTGACGAGTTCGGCCCGGATATCATAATGGATACGCCCATATCGGAAGGCGGGTTTTCCGGCATGGCCATTGGCGCGGCCATGATGGGGTATCGGCCGATTGTGGAGTTTATGTTCTCTGATTTTGTGACCTGTGCGATGGATCTGATTGTGAATCAGGCGGCCAAGATGCGTTTCATGCTTGGCGGACAGGTCGAAATTCCTATCGTTTTCCGAACGCCCGCGGGCTCCGGGACGGGCGCGGCGGCGCAGCACTCACAGTCGCTGGAAGCGTGGTTCGCCCATGTGCCGGGACTGAAGGTTGTTATGCCGGCGACGCCGTACGATGCCAAGGGATTGCTCAAGGCTTCCATACGGGACGATAATCCGGTGATGTTTTACGAGCACAAGATCGGATATTCCGTCAAGGGTGAGGTGCCGGATGATGAGGAAATCATTATTCCGATCGGGAAAGGCGATATCAAGCGCAAGGGCAAGGACCTGACGATCATCAGCTATTCATATACGCTGATCAAGTGCCTCGAAGCGGCAAAAGAGCTGGAGAAGCAAGGCATTGACGCAGAAGTGCTCGATTTGCGGACGCTTTATCCGCTTGATGTTGACCTGATAATCGAATCCGTCAAAAAAACGGGCAAGGCGCTCATCGTTCATGAATCTGTACAGAAATTCGGGATCGGGGCGGAAATTGCCGCGGTGATAGCCGACAGTGAGGCGTTCTTTCATCTGGACCGGCCGATTGCCCGTCTTGGCGGCGGGGATCTTCCGATACCCTATTCGCCGGAGCTGGAAGCGCAGATCGTTCCGCAGATCGACACGATCGTATCGGCGGCTGTTAAATTGCTGAAATAGGGGGGCTATTATGACGATTATGGCAACGCCTGCGGCAAGGAGAGCGGCGGCGGAACGGCGGATTGATTTGTCGTCGATCCGGCCGACGGGCAAAACGGGGTACATTCAGCTTTCGGATGTTTACGCGGCCAAGAGATATACGCCGCTGGCCAAGGCTGTGGCGGATTATTATAAGGTAGATATTCTGGGATTGACGCCGAACGGCCGCAGCATCGTTAAGAAGGATGTGCTGGCTTTTCTGGACAGCAATGCGGCATCCGGCAAGATTCCGCTCACAGCCATGCGCCGCGTGATTGCGCAGCGCATGGAAAGCAGCGCGCGCAATGTGCCCCAGTTCACATTGTTTGGCGAATTTGATATGCAGATGGTAAAAACGCATTTCGCAGGACTCAAGAACGAGCTGTGGCAAACGGAAAATCTCAAGATGACGTTTTCGGACGTGCTGATCAAACTGTCGGCGGAAGCGCTCAAATCGCATCCTCTGGTCAATGCTTCGTTCAAAGGAGACCATATTCTGTTGAACGGTGATATCAATATCGGTTTGGCTGTCGCGCTGGATAGCGGGCTCATCGTTCCCAATATTAAACACGTTGATAGGATGACGCTTGCCGAAGTCGCGAAAGCGCGGATAGCAATGGTGACGAAGGCCAGAGCAGGAAAACTGAAGCCGGACGATTATTCGGGAGGAACGTTTACAATCAGCAATCTGGGCGGCTATCCGGTTTCCCAGTTCAATCCGCTCATCAACGAGCCGGAGAGCGGCATTATGGGTGTGGGCAGAATGGCGGATATGCCTGTTGTGATAGACGGCAATATTGGGATCCGGCCGATATTGGGTCTTTCGGTCACATTTGACCATAGGACGGTAGACGGCGCAGAAGGTGGTAAATTTCTGGCGACGATCAAAACGCTTATTGATGATCCGTCCTGGCTTGTATAAAAAGGAGAATAAAATATGGGAAACTTTGTGATGATGCCCAAAATGGGTATGACGATGACGGAGGGCGTTATTGTCCGATGGCTGGTATCTGAGGGTGACGATATCAAAAAGGGTGACAACATTTTTGAGGTCGAAACGGATAAATTGTCAATTGAGGTGGACTGCCTGGTAACCGGACGCGTGCTGAAGCTTTATTATGAAGCCGGCGCAACGGTGCCGATCAACACGCCGGTCGCTTATATCGGGGCGGAGGGGGAAAGGATACCCGAGCCGTCCGAAGCGGCGGCAGCAGAGGCGGATACGCCTGAGGCTCAAACGCATGAAGCACCTGAAAAGCAGGAGGCTTCCCAACCGGATGCGGCGGCTTATGATTACGATCTGGCGGTGGTGGGCGCCGGGCCCGGAGGTTATGTCGCGGCGATCCGCGCGGCTCAGCTGGGCGCCAAGGTGGCGGTCATAGAAAGGTCGGAAGTCGGGGGGACCTGTCTCAACAGGGGCTGCATCCCCACAAAGGCGCTGTATCACAGCGCGACTCAATACAGAAATATGCTCAAATGCGAGACGTTCGGTCTTTCGGCATCCAACATGGCTTTCGACTGGGGCAAGGTGATGGCCCGAAAAAACAATGTTGTCAAAAAGCTCAAGGATGGCGTGAACGGTCTGCTGAAAAAGAACGGCATCATATTGATTAAAGGCTCCGCAAAGGTGGCTGACGGGCATACCGTGGTCGTGGATGGCAAGAGCGTCAGCGCAAAATACATATTGCTTGCCACCGGGACGAAGCCGGCCAGAGTCCTTAAAGATATGGACGGCATTGAGGTGCTCACCACGGACACAGCACTTGAATTAAAGGGGTTGCCGGCCCGTATGGCCATTGTGGGCGGCGGAGTCATCGGTATGGAAATGGCGGGGATACTTGCGGCGTTCAGCGTGGATGTCACGGTGATTGAGCTTATGCCCACGATTTTGCCCAATGTGGACATGGAGGTGGTCAAGGAGCTTTCCGGGCTGCTCCTGAAGCAAGGGGTTAAAATCATGACGGGTGTGAGCGTACAGAGCGCAAGGCGGGAGGAAGGCGCCTGCGTGCTTCAACTCTCGGACGGTCGCACCGTGATATGCGATCAGGTCCTTGAAGCGGTCGGCAGAAGTGTTGTGGATGACGCTTTTGCGCATTTGGGGCTCAAACGAGATAAAAAGGGCTTTGTCACAGTCAGCGACGCGGATTTTAAAACAAGCATGGATTCGATCTATGCGATCGGCGATATCACCGGACGGCTGCAGCTGGCCCATGTGGCATCGGAACAGGGCATAGCGGCTGTGGAGAACATGTTTGAAGGCAAGAAAGCGTCGTTGCATACCGTTCCGTCATGTATATTTACGTATCCGGAGATCGCCACTGTCGGCCTGACCGAGGAACAGGCAAAAGCACAGGATATACCCTATAAAACCTCCAAATTCCCATTTATGGCGAACGGGAAAGCCTTAACGACGGGGGAAACGGAAGGATTCGTAAAGGTGATCGCCGATAAAAGATGGGGAGAGATTCTGGGCGTTCATATTATCGGCCCCGAAGCCTCCAACCTTATCGCTGAGGCTGTTGTGGCTATGGATACGGAATGCACGGTGGAAAGCTTCGCCTCGGTTATACATGCGCATCCCACAGTGGCTGAAGCGGTCAAAGAGGCGTTGCTGGGCGCGGGGACGGGCTCCATACATTTTTAAACTGAAAAAACAGAATACGTTCGTTAATGCTTCCATTAGAGAGCCGGACTCTTTGGGGCCGGCTCCCCAATTTTTTTCTGTTATATCGGGTTTGTTTTTATATTCATGGGAACAAGGATCAGAGGATCGGCGGGTATTTTATACAGACAAAAAATGTTAATAAATAGAGATATAAGGACAGAAATATTCGGAATAACAAAGGGGCTCTGCTGTTGTAACAGTAAAAAATATATTGACATTAATCCGGCATTGCGCTATCATGTAAGAAAGTAATTAATCAATAGTTACATATGTGCCTTTCAACTGGAAATTATGTGTTCAAAAGAAACAAAAGATACAATCCAAAGCTTTATTGGTTAAATAGGGAGGGGTCGTGATGATAAATGTCTTATCTAATAAAGATACCTCGTTCGACAACAATGGCATGGTGTTCAATGTTCAAAGATACAGTATTCACGACGGCAGCGGCATACGCACGATTATATTTCTCAAGGGATGCCCTTTAAGATGCAAGTGGTGTTCCAATCCCGAATCTCAGAAAAGAACAAGAGAATTGATGTTCAGTCATTCCAAATGCATACAATGCGGGACATGTGTGAATTCGTGTCCGCAAGAGGCTCTTCGGCTGGGTGAAAACGGTGTCGTCATTAATGATCCGGCGAAGTGTAATCTGTGCGGGGAATGTGTTGAACGCTGTCCGACAAGAAGCATCAAATATGTGGGAGATTGCCTGACGGTATCAAAGGTGATGGAGGAGGCCGTCAAGGATGAAATATTCTTCTATGCATCAAACGGGGGGATCACGATCAGCGGCGGCGAGCCGTTATATCAGCCGGAGTTTTTAAAGGCGTTGCTGGACGCCTGTCAGCACAGGGGCATACATACGGCGATAGAAACCTGCGGTGTGGCGGAAAACGATGTCTTTTCGGAAGTGCTGGAAATGGTTGACCACGTTTTAATGGATCTGAAGCACGTTGACGACGACAAGCATGTGAAATGGACCGGAGGCTCGTGCGGGCCGATATTGAGAAACTGGGAAACGGCAGCAAATCGAAAGAAGCAGATCACATGCCGTATACCGGTTATACCCGGATTCAACGATACCGAGCGCGAAATCAGGGAGATGTCAAGTTATATTGGATCGCTTGGTATCAAAGAAATTCATCTGCTCGCATATCACAACTTTGGGGAAAGCAAATACGACGGACTTGGCAGGAGCTATCCCATGGGGAAAGCGCCGGGGATATCGGCTGACAACATGCTCATGTTTCAGCGTATAGCCGGCGAGTATGTGGATCATGTACAGATCGGCGGATAAGGCTATTTTCAGTAAGCAGCTGGATTACAAAAAGAAAGGGTTAATGGATATGGATCGTTCTGAATTAGCATGTGAGAAGCCAATGCGTCAAAAGAACAACATACTTAAGAACACAACATTTACGATTTTGCTGGCGATTGTTGTGACGCTCATCGTGGGGGCAATCTTTGACGACAGCTTTGTGGATGCGTTTAATTTATCACGGTTGCTGCGGCAGGCGTCAATACTGGGTCTGATCGCAGTGGGTATGACTTTTGTTATCATTGGTGGAAACGGCGGCATCGACCTGTCGGTCGGCGCTATATTCGGTCTGGGCTGCATCATTTCCATCAGCCTCCAAAAGGTGGAGCTGCAGAACACGGGCTCTCTGAAGTTTACGGGCGTGGAAGCCCCCATATGGATCATATTCGTGGTCTGCATCATCGCCGGCGCTTTGATCGGCTATTTGAACGGTGCGGCATGCGCTTATCTTAAGCTTCCTCCGTTCATCAGCACGCTGTGCATGATGAACATCGTGCGAGGCAGCGTTATGGTTTACACAAACGGCTTTCAATTTATCGGTGTACGGGATGATTTTTCCTCAATCTCAAACGGCTTCGTTTTCGACATCATCCCCAATACGCTGATCGTGCTGCTTTTTATCGGCGTCATAGCCTTCTTTGTTCTGCACAGGAGCGCATACGGAAGAAAAGTTTTTGCGATCGGCGCGAACATCAAGGCGGCGTCCATATCGGGAATAAACACAAAACGCATACAGATCTCGACCTATATCATCAGCGGTATATTGGCTGCGGTTGCCGCGGTCTTCTACACATCGTTTTCCATGTCGGGCGATCCGAAGGCAGGAAGCGGCTATGAAATGGACGCGATCACGGCAGTGCTGATCGGCGGGACACCTCTGGTCGGCGGAAAAGGCACGGTTGTCGGGACGCTGCTCGGCTTGCTTTTCATCTATCTGCTTAGAAATCTGCTGACTCATCTGGATATCAACACATACATCCAGCAGCTTCTGATGGCGATTCTGATACTCGTTGTTGTCTTGGTTCAACAAAACACAAACAGAAAAGAGGCGAGAGCATAATGGGTAAGTGCGTATTGTCTGCAGAGAACATCACAAAATGCTTCCCCGGCGTTCAGGCGCTGGACAATGTTGATTTCGAGCTCCGGGAGGGAGAGATCCACGCGCTGTGCGGCATGAACGGCTCAGGCAAATCAACAATGCTCAAAATCATTACCGGCAATGAGAAACAGGATGAAGGAAAAATCTATGTGGACGGGGAGGAAACCAATTTCCATACGGTGCTCGACTCAAAAAAGGCCGGCATCAACATGGTCTATCAGGAGCTTTCGCTGGTTCCCTACCTGTCGGTGGCGGAAAATATTCTGCTCGGCAGCATGCCAAAGAAAAACGGGCTGATCAGCTACAAAGAGGCTGTTAAAAAGTCAAAAGAAATACTGGAAAGGCTCGGCCTTTCCATCAATACAAACAAGATCGTCGAGGAGCTGTCGGTCGCGGAAAAGCAGATGGTGGAGATTGCAAAAGCGCTCTCGCAGGATACGAAAATACTTCTGTTGGATGAACCGTCTGCCGTGCTCACCACCATAGAGCTGAAAAGCCTGTTCAAAATCATCCGGCAGATCAAGGAACAGGGCGTCACGGTTGTCTATATCTCTCACCGCCTTGAAGAGGTGTTTGAAATTGCCGACCGCATCACGGTGCTCAGAGACGGCAAAAAGGTCGGCGTCTGCGATGTGAAGGATACGACGGTCAATGGGTTGATATCGCTGATGATCGGGCGCTCGATGGCCGATTTTTATCCGCAGATCAAGCTTTTGAAGACGCAGACTCCGGTCATGGAGGTTACCAATCTCAACAATTATCGGCTGAAGGATATCAGCTTCCATGTCAATAAGGGCGAAATCGTCGGCATCTACGGCGTTGTGGGCTCGGGCCAGCGTGAGCTGACTGAGGCGCTTTTTGGTGTGGATACAAAGGAGCTCAAGATTGACTCTTACAAAATAAAAGGTAAAGAAGTCAGCATCAAAAATCCGGTGGACGCCATTAAACATGGCCTGGCTTACATCCCCGAGGAGCGCAAGCTTGACGGCATCGCTGTTCAGTTGAGTATCAAGCACAACATCGTGATGCCTTTCATCAAAGATGTTTGCTATAAGCTTGGGCTGATCAATCGCAGCAAAGAAGCAAAAAGCGTTGATGAACTGATCAAGAAGCTGTCGGTGAAAGCGTACAGCACGGATGTCGTCGTCAACAATCTTTCGGGCGGGAACCAGCAGAAGGTGGTCATCGCCAAGTGGCTCGGACGCAATTCCGACGTATTCATCTGTTTCGAGCCGACGAGAGGTATCGATGTGGATGCCAAGGCGCAGGTTTATAACGTGCTTGAAGACCTGAAGCGATCCGGGGCCAGCGTTTTGCTGATCTCATCGGAGCTGTCCGAGGTGATCGGTATGACCGAGCGGCTGTACATAATGAGAAAAGGCGAAATCAACGGAGAGATCAGGCGTGAAGAATACCAGGAAGAACGAATCCTTGGTATGGTTGCAGGTTTGGAGGTATAGAAATGAGCGTCATTAAAAATGTGGTTAAAAACTATCCGGGGCTGGTCATTTTTATCCTGGTCATGATACTCGGTACGGCAATGAGTCCGGTCTTTTTAACGGTCAATAACGTGGCGGACGTTATCCAGCAATGCTGTGAAAACGGTCTGTTGGCGGCGGGCATGACGCTTGTGCTGCTGACGGGTGGAATCGACCTCTCTGTCGGGGCGAATCTCGCGCTTGGCAGTATGGTCTGCGCGATGACTCAGGCGTATTCTCATTGGCCGCTTTTGGTTTCCGTTGCGCTGGCCGTCATCGTGTGCGGCGTCATCGGGCTTTTGAACGGCGTGCTGATCTCCAAGGGCAATCTTCAGCCGTTTGTCGCAACATTGGTCACAATGATGGCTTCAAGGGCGCTCGGTTTGCTGATTAACGAAGGCAAGCCGGTGAGCACGGGTGTCCCCGAATCGTTTGGCGTGATCGCGCGCGCCAAAATCGGCCCGCTTGTGCTGCCGGCAATCATATGGATCGTCTGCATTATTATCATCAATCTGCTGATCAGGCGTACCTCCTATGGCCGGGCATTGATGGCCGTCGGCGGCAATGAAGAAGCGGCCAGACACACGGGCATCAATGTGGACAGAACCAGGATATTGGCGTATGCGATTTGCGGCCTGCTTGTCGGTATCGCGAGCGCTGTGGAAAGCAGCCGCTTGCTCATCGGCGAGCCAAGGACGGGCGAGGGATACGAATTGCTGGCGATTGCCGCGGCCGTAATGGGCGGTGTGTCCATGTCGGGCGGCAGAGGCAGCGCGCTTGGCACCCTGTTCGGTGTGCTGGCGATCGGTGCGATAAAAAACATGCTCAATGTGGCCAATGTCAACATGCACGTTCAGACCGTGCTGCTGGGTGTGATTATCGCAGTCTCTACGCTGATACCTATTTTCACAGCTCATTTATCTGAAAAAGCGTTCAGAAAGAGCTCCATGGAGAAGCTCAGAGGATAAAAGTCAACAAACATATGTTATGTATGTTTGAATAAAAGGAAGAAGAGGAAACACAAAATGAAGAAGTTCTTGGTAGTATTGATCTCGGTTATGCTAGCTGCGATCATGTTTGTTGGCTGCGCAGCCCCAGCTCCGACTGAATCGGCATCTGAATCGGCGTCTGCGCCTGAGGAGTCTGTTGCGGTAGAGTCCCCGTCTGCTGAAGCGCCTTCCGAATCGGCATCTGAATCAGCGTCTGCGGCAAGCGGCGAGCTGAGCAGCGAATGGTCGGGCCTTCCTGCGGAAGTCAGCGTTGTGGACTTCGGGCTTGATCCCGCGGAAGTGGCCGCGAAGGGATACACCATTGGCTTTGCACAGTGCGTTATGGATCATCCGTACAGAATCGATATGGTGGACAGAGCGGAAAAATGGTGTAAGGAATACGGCGTAGAATTCATCATGATGGACGGTGAAGGCGACACAGCAAAAGAAGTTTCCAATATTGAATCCTTAATCGCGAAAAAAGTGGACGCGATCGTGATCAGCTCGCATGGTGGCGTGGCGATAACCCCGGCGCTTGCACAGGCGAACCAGCAGAACATCCCGGTGATACTGATTGACGGCGGCAAGCCGTTCGCTGACTGGAACTTTGTGACATGGATGTCGACAGACGACTTCTCTCTGGGCGAGATTACGGGCAACCTGCTGGTTGACGACCTCGGTGGCGAAGGCAAAGTCGCTGTGCTGGAAGGCACATCCGGTTCGTCCTGCACAGAAGGCAGACATGAAGGCTTCTATTCCGTTATCGATCAGAATGTCGGTATCAACGTTGTGACCGAGCAGGATTGCAATTGGCTCAGAAAGAATGCGATCGACGTTGTGACGAACGTGCTTCAGGCCAACCCGGATCTTAAAGCGGTTTATGCCCACAACGATGAGATGGCGCTGGGCGCTGTGGAAGCGGTCGAAGCCGCTGGGCTGAAAGCCGGCGAGGATGTGCTCATATATTCCGCGGGCGATTATCAGGCCAACTGCTTTGAAGCCATCAAAGCTGGCAAGGTTCGCAACACCAACATTTATAAGAATGACGGCGACTGGGCCTGCGAAGCGGCTATCGCTTATCTGATGGGCAAGGAAGTCCCGCACATGATCAATCTGGGTACAAGAACCTGCACAATTGACAATGTGGATACGGAAACTCCGGCTTATTAATTAAGAAGCAGCTACGTGTAGTCAGTGTGGCGGTATGTCCGCATGAAAATGCGGCATACCGCTGCAAAACCCTTTAAACAGTCAGTGCTTTGAATAGGAGGTAATACTATGAACACTTCGGAGGTTGAAAGCTTTCAGCTTGAATTTAAAAGAAACGTGACCCCGCGGGTAGAATCCTTATACCAGAATGCAATTGAGGCTGTGCCGTCTGTTTGTATCGATCGCGCCAAGTATTTCACACAAAGCTATAAGCAGACTGAAGGCGAACCGGTACACGTAAGACGAGCGAAGGCTATTAGAAATACACTGGAACAAATGCAGATCTATATACTGGACGGCGAGCTGATCGTCGGCAATGTTGCCTGCAAGCCCCGTGCATCTGTGATATGCCCCGAATTTATGACAAACTACCTGATGACCGAATTTGAGAACGACATCAAGACGCCTGAGAACCGGCCTTACGACAGGCATGTTCTGACGCCTGAGACAAAAAAGTATCTTCAGGAGGAGATCTTTCCGTATTGGGAAAACAAAACTGTTGAACATTACGTCACTCAAGAACTCGATGAGAAGACGATAAACGCATCCATTCCTTCGCTTGCCAAGGTGGGAACAATTCCGCCCGGATCGGAAATTCACTTGCGGCATGGGGCTGGACATATCAATGCGAACTACGAACGGATTTTAAATCACGGCGCTCTGAGCATTATTGAGGAAGCCGGGAAATACCTGGAAATAGAACAGGACGCAGAAAAACGGGATTTTTATGAGGCTGTCGTCATTGTTTATGAGGCTTTTATAGCCTTTGCGAAGAGGTATGCGGATCTCGCAATGGAAAAAGCAAATGAGACAAAAGACGCTCAAAGAAAGCAGGAGCTGCTCGAAATCGCGAGGACCTGTACAAAAGTGCCCGCGCAGCCCGCTCAGACGTTCAGGGAAGCCGTTCAGAGCTTCTGGTTCACGCAGATATTACTGTTTGGCATTGACCAGGAGGATACCGCGATCTCGCCCGGCAGAATGGATCAATATATGTATCCGTTCTACAAAGCGGATATTGAAAATAACACGGCGACAAAAGATGAGATACAGGAGCTGCTCGAACTGCTTTTCATAAAGTTTGCGCATATGAGCGTGCTGTGGGACTATGCGACAGCCAACTATTACGCGGGATTTTCACTGACACAGACGATCATCGTGGGCGGCGTTGACAGAAGCGGCAAAGATGCCACTAACGAACTGACATATATGCTGCTCGAGGCGGAGAAACAGGTGCCGTTGTTCCAGCCGGAATTCGCGGCGAGAATTCACAAGGGAAGCCCGTTTGAATATCTGCTGAAGATTGCGGAGGTCAGCCGGTACGGCCATGGCAAGCCGAAAATCTTTATCGACGAAACGGCCATTCCTGCGCTGCTGAGACGCGGCTGCACGATTGAAGACGCAAGGGATTACTGCATCGTGGGATGCGTGGAGCCGTCGCCATCGGGCAATATGTTTGGCTGGACGAACGCATGCTCGTTCAATTTGGCGAAATGTATGGAGCTTGCCATGACGGGCGGGAAATGTCTGCTGACCAATGAGCAGATCGGCCCGGTGACTCAGGACCCCGAAACATTTGAAAGCATGGAACAGGTGATCGAGGCGTACAAGCAGCAGGTCTGTTTTTTCCTGAAGAATACCACCAACGCAATCAGCACGTTTATCAAATATCATGGAAAGCTCGCGCCCAACGTATTCACCTCGGCGCTGATAGACGGGAGCCTCGAAAGCGGTATTGACGTGACACGGGGCGGTGCGAAATATAAGGCCATCGGCATCAACGGTGTGGCCTCGCCCGATGTGGGCGACAGCCTCGCGGCTATCGCTTACTGTGTGTTTGACAAGCATCTGCTGACGATGAAAGAGATCGTCGACGCGATGAAAGCGAACTTTGAGGGCTATGAAGAGGTACGCAAAACGCTGCTTTACGAAGCGCCCAAGTACGGCAACGACATCGATTATGTGGACGATTATACGCGCATCGCGGGGCGGATATGGTGTGACGAGGTGGAGAACTATGTGGGGCCGCATGGTGAAAGATACTGGCCGGGCCAGTTCACCGTTTCGTCCAATGTCCCCTTCGGCCTGGTCACAGGCGCGCTGCCGTCCGGAAGGCACGCTTTGGAGCCTTTGGCCAACGGAGGCATATCCGCAACAAACGGCTCGGATATGAACGGCCCGACGGCGCTGATCAAATCGGTATCCAAGATCGACCATGTCAAGGCGTGCAACGGAACGCTGCTGAACATGCGTTTTTCGCCCGCGGTTCTGAAAGAGAAGCGTGATATTGTCAAGTTTGCCAACTTCCTGAGGGCTTACTGCCTCATGGGCGGATATCACGTGCAGTTCAATGTTGTGAGCTCAAAGCTGCTTATAAAGGCGCAGCAGACTCCCGAGAAATACCGCAATCTTTTGGTGCGTGTCGCAGGCTACAGCGCGTATTTCACGGAGCTGTCAAAGGATGTGCAGGACGATCTCATTAACAGGACGGTGCATGACGAAGTGTAAGGGCTTAAGGCAAGCCCGATACCCTGCATATTGGTGTTAATAATCTGAAAGGGAGAAGAAATGACAACGCAAGGGAAAACTCCGGTCTCCATAGCAAAAGTAAATGATTCGGTTTATGAGGCGGTGAAACGGTCGGTCGATCTGATCGGCGGTATGTCGTCGTTTATTAAGAAGGGCGACACGGTGATGATTAAGCCCAATCTGGCCTATCCTTACCCTCCTCCGGCAACGACGGACCCGCGGGTCGTGGCTGCCGTTGTCAGGCTGGCGTTTGAGAGCGGCGCTTCGGAGGTCAGGGTGGGAGACAGTTCCGCCTATTCATGCAAGAACATACTCGGCGTTGGACGCTGGACGAATC
Source organism: Bacillota bacterium (assembly GCA_023461435.1). Classification (GTDB taxonomy): domain Bacteria; phylum Bacillota; class Clostridia; order Christensenellales; family SZUA-584; genus SZUA-584. The sequence goes on along the minus strand of JAEYLC010000001.1, from coordinate 28,271 downwards.
AGGATGTTTTTGAAAGAACGGGTATGGTCGCAATGGCCGGGGAGACCGGAGCAACTCTTGTGGACTTTGATACTAACGAGTTCAGAAAAACAAAGCTGCCGGGCGGCGTTATATTTGAAGAAGCGCCCATTGCCGCCGCCATGCTGGATTCGGACGTTGTGATCAACGTCCCCGCCTTAAAAATGCATTTTGAAACGCTGGTGACGCTGGGGCTCAAAAACTATCATGGTATACTGCCGGACAGCTACAAGGTGCAGTGGCATAAGGACGAGATCATGCAGAAGATCATTGACTTGCATAAAGGCGTAAAAACGCATCTGAACATCATGGATGGCCTAATTGGTATGCAGGGGCTTGGCCCGCGGCTCGGAACAAACGTGCAGATGAATATCATCATCGCGTCGCCAGACGTTGTTTCGCTTGATGTCGTGTCCGCGGAATGCATGGGCGTCCCGCACCGTGAGGTCGAGGCGATCCGTATCGCGGATATGCAGCATATCGGCAACGGGAAGCTCGAAAATATAGAGGTGCTCGGAGAAAAAATAGAAGATGTGATGAAGCCGTTTGAACGCCCCGATGTGTCGATCGACGGTATTTACGATGGCATACAGCTGATCAAGGGCGGGCCCTGTGTACACTGCTACGGCCGGACAAAGATCATGCTCGACGCGCTGCTCGAGGCCAAACTGAAAAACAATGCGAATGTGGATACCGTTTTTGTCGGCATCAACCCAAAGCAGATACCGCTCGAGCGCATCAAGGGCAACGCTCTGTTCATCGGAGACTGCGCCATCAGCTCGGCTGCGAATTTAAGATACGCGCTTGGAGACCGGGCGATCTGTGTGGATGGCTGCCCTCCTATCGCCTCTGTTCACAGAGAGCTGGATAAGCTGAAGGAGCGATACGATACGAAAGAGTAATACAAAATGCCGCTTTGCTCAAGACTGTAAGCACCGGAAAAGATAATTAATTTTTTGAGGGAGAATGATATGATCGTTGAGATTGGAAGTATCAATGTTGATTACATCATACATAACAGGCGTCTGCCGGTTCCGGGAGAGACGATTTACGGTAAGAACGTGACGATAATGGCAGGCGGCAAAGGAGCTAACCAGATAGCAGCTGCGGCCCGGTTGGGTGCAGAGACATTGTTTTTGAGCAAGATAGGCAGCCTCGATCAATACAACTCGCTGATAATGAAGGATTTTGAATGGGCAGGCATCGATGCGAGATGTATTGAAGTCGCCGAAAATGTGTACTCGGGATCGGGTTTTGTGATGGTTGCGGAGGACTCGCAGAATTCCATTATCATCATTGAAGGAGCCAACGCAGCCATCACGCCCGGGTATATTGAGAAGTACAAGGATGATATCAAAGACGCGAATGTCTGCATGACCGAATTTATGATACCCATGGAAACATGTGAGTTCGCGATGAATCTGGCAAGGTCGGAAGGCGTGAAAACGCTTGTGAACCCCGCGCCCTCGCGTCCGATCAGCGACGATTTTTACCGTTATATCGACATCATCACGCCAAATGAGCTGGAGGCGTCCGATTTTTGCGGGTTTTCCATCGATACGCAGGACGACGCCTCGCGGGCATGCGATTTCTTCCATAATAAAGGCGTGAAAGAAGTGGTGATCACGCTGGGCAGCCGGGGGGCCTATGTATCGGACGGGGAACGCAGAACGATGATCGACAGCTACAAGGTGAACGCGATCGATACGAGCGGCGCCGGCGACAGCTTTAACGGCGGGCTCGCCTACGCTCTGGACAAAGGATACGATATTTTTGAGTCGGCCAGATTCGGCAATGCCGTGGCGTCACAAAGCGTGATGCGCGTGGGGACGCTGCGCTCCATGCCGACGCTGGAAGAGACGGAGCGGGTCTATAAACTGGAACAACGTTAGAAGAGGAGCGAATCATGCTGAAGGACAATGTCATACTGCGAAACGTAAAGCTGGAGCGCATTGAAAAGCTGAAATATGAGTCCGTCCATGTCCGGCAGGATGTTTGTGTGCAACGTGCAAGATATTTGACGGCGGCTTATCAGAAATATCAGGCGGACCCTATGATCATTCGGCGCGCGAAGGCGCTCAGAGAGGTGCTCGAGAATATTGATCTTTTCATTGAAGAGGGTCAATTGCTGGCGGGCAACCATGCCGCAAGCCTAAGAGCCGCGTCAATTTTTCCGGAATACTGTGCCGACTGGATTTTTGAAGAGATCGATGAGCTCGAAAAGCGTCCGGGCGACCGTTTCCATGTTGAAAAAGAGACGCGTGAGGAGTTGCTCGAAATTGCGTCGTGGTGGCGCGGCAAGACGCTGGAGGACAGATGCAAGGCGACCTTGCCCAAGGAAGTCAGGGAAGCTTATGAGATGGGCGTATTGTCTGCCAGCGGCAACATGACGTCCGGCGACGGTCATATCATGCTGGATTTCGAAAAGATATTAAGGAGCGGCGCTTCGGGCATCATCGGCGACGCAAAAAAAGAACTTGCGGCGCTGGATTTGACGGACCCGTCCGCTCATCATAAGCGGATATTCTACGAGGCGGTGATCATCGCTTACGAGGGCGTGGTCGCGTATGCCAAAAGGTACGCGAAGCTGGCATTTCGTTTGGCGCAGGAGACCAGCGACCAAAACCGGCAGAAGGAGCTGATTCGTTTGGCGTCCGTCTGCAATAAGGTGCCGGAATTCCCTGCGGATAATTTTTATGAGGCCGTGCAGGCTGTCTGGTTTGTTCATTTGATCTCCCAGATTGAGAGCAACGGCCATTCGATGTCATTCGGCCGTCTGGACCAATACCTGTATCCTTATTATGAAAAGGGTTTGGCGTCAGGCACGCTGAGTGATGAAGACGCATTGGAGCTGCTGGCATGCCTTTGGGTCAAAGCTTTCGGTATCATCAAAATCAGGCCCTGGTCACATACGCGGTTTTCCGGAGGCGGCCCGACTTATCAGAATCTAACGCTGGGCGGCATAACGCCGGCCGGTGAGGATGCGGTGAACGATCTGACGATGCTGTGCCTGAGCAGCGTCGCGCTGACAAGGCTGCCACAGCCCAATGTGTCCGCACGTTATCATCCGTTGAACCCGGATCAATATCTGAAGAAATGTGTGGAGGTCATCAAGCTGGGCTTTGGCATGCCGGCCATGCATAACGACGAGCTGATGATCCCTTCGCTGATGAAGCGCGGCGTCACAGAAGAAGACGCGAACAACTATGCGATCGTGGGCTGTATCGAGCCGATCATCCCCGGAAAGTTTGGATACCGTTCGGCGGGCATGAGCTTCACGAATTTTTCGAAGGTGCTCGAGATCACGCTCAACGGCGGGAAGGACGGGCGGACGGGCTTCGAATTGGTGCCGTTGGCGGATTCGCTGGCAACGTATACAAGCCTCGAACAGGTCATAGACGATTTCAGAAAGCAAATGGCGCACGTGGTTAAGCTGCGCGTGACAGGCGAACATTGCATCGATTACGCCATTGAGGAACTGGTTCCCGAAGCTTTTTGCTCGGGGTTGGTGCAGGATTGCATCAAGCGCGGCAAAACGGCCAAAGAGGGAGGCAGCGTTTACGACATGGTGACCGGCCCCGAAACGGGCATCGTCAATACGGCAAACAGCCTCGCCGCGCTGCGTGACATTGTTTTTGATAGAAGGCTCATCAGCGGCGCCGCGCTGAAGGATGTTTTGGCATCCGACTTTGAGGGTCTTGAAGGTGAAAACGTACGCCGCATGCTGGTCAACAAAGCGCCCAAATTCGGCAACGATGATGATTCGGTGGATGAGCTGGCCAGCACCGTTTACCGGATTTTCATCGCTGAGCAAGAGAAATATACCACCACGCGCTTCGGAAGGGGTCCTATCGGCTGCATCAGCTATCCCTGCACGGCCACCATTTCGGGGAATGTGCCGTCGGGTGTGCGTGTGGGCGCCTCTCCTGAAGGGCGCAAGGCCGGAGAGCCGTTGACTGAGGGCTGCTCGCCCTACCACGGGACAGACACAATAGGGCCTACGGCTGTGCTCAAGTCGGTCGCGAAGATGCCGACAATGCTGATTACGGGCGGCAATTTGCTTAATCTGAAGCTGTCACCCGCTTCATTGGCGACAGAAGAAGGAGTCGGTCGGCTGATAAACATGATCAAGGTCTTCTTTGATATGTTGGGCTGGCATGTTCAATTCAATATCATCGCGTCTGAAACGCTTCGGGATGCGCAGCGCCATCCTGAACAATACAGAGATCTGGTGGTCAGGGTGGCCGGCTACAGCGCTCTGTTCAACGATCTTGAAGTGAAAACGCAGGACGATATTATAGCAAGAACGGAGCATTCACTGTAAATTATGGCGGAATTGAACGGCAGCAAGCAAAACGATATCAAGACACAGGGGTTTATATTTGAGATCGAGAGATTTGCGATCAACGACGGCCCGGGTATTCGCACGCTGGTTTTTTTGATGGGATGTCCGCTTCATTGCTTCTGGTGTGCGAACCCGGAATCCCAGACTTTTGGCCAAAAGCTGATGGTCTGGAAAAACCGTTGTATCGGCTGCAAGGCCTGTATCAAAAAATGTCCGGCATCCGCGTTGTCGTGGAACAACGGTGTTGTTGTCGATCGGAGCAGGTGTGATTTTTGCGGAGAATGCACCGAAGTCTGCAATTCAAACGCGTTGACGCTCGTGGGGAAGCGGATGAGCGCGGACGACGTGTTTGAGCAGGTCGATAAGGATGCGGATTTTTATGAAAAGTCGGGCGGGGGCGTGACGTTTTCGGGCGGCGAGCCGTTTGCACAGCCGGAATTTTTGCTGGAGCTCGGGAAAAAAGCGAAGGAGCGCGGCTACCATGTTTGTGTGGAGACGACCGGCTATGTCAGATGGGATGTGATGCGCGAGATCATCCCGTACATAGATCTGTTTTTGTATGATTTCAAACACATGGACAGCGGGACGCATCAAAATTATACGGGTGTCGGCAATGAACTGATACTGGAAAACTATAAGCGGCTTTTGGAATACGGCAAGAAAACGGTCGTCAGATTTCCGGTGATACCGGGCATTAACGATACGGATGAAAATATCAGCCAGCTAATCGGCTTTCTTCAAAAGCACAACCCCTGCTGCCAGGTTGACATCCTGCCGTATCATGCGCTTGGCGTCTCCAAATACGAGCGGCTGGGCATGGACTACCGGCTGAAAGAGATTGAGCCGCCTTCAAAAGAAAGGATAGAAGAACTGAGGCTCAGATTTGAAAAAAGCGGGTTCCGGGTCGTTGTTGGCGGATAGCAATGTAATAATATTCAATGATCATATGCAATACGAATTAATAAAATGAGGTAAGTATGGTAAAGTTATCGGCATCGATTTTAGCGTGTGACTTCGCATATTTGGGTGAGAGCGTGAAATGTGCAGAGAAAGCGGGTGCACATTATATTCATATCGATATAATGGATGGTCGTTATGTTGATAATATTTCATTTGGTCCGCAAACGGTTACAGATTTAAAGAAGGTCACACAATTGCCCATTGAGGCGCACTTGGAGATGTATGAACCCGAACGCTTCATAGACATGTTCGCCAAAGCCGGTACCGACAGACTCGTCGTTCAGCGAGAAATATGCGCGAATCCCATCCGCGTGCTGAACAGGATACGGGAGCTGGGGATGAAAGCGGGAATGGCGATAAACCCGGGTGATGATGTCAAATTATTAAAATATTTGTTGAATAATTTAGATTTTATTGTAATAATGAGTGTGGAGCCGGGCTTTGGCGGGCAGAATTTTGAACGCTCCTCATTTGAGAAGATTAAGCAGCTGAAGAAAATGATGAAAGAACAGGATATAGAAGTGCCAATAGCAGTGGATGGCGGCATCGACACGGCGATTGGCAATGAGTTAAAAGCTGCCGGCGTCGACATACTTGTGGTGGGAAGCGGCCTTTTTCAGACCGATGATATATTCAGCGCGGCGATGTCCTTTTTAAACGGAAATGAAGTCAAGGAAATCGGTATATTCAACAATAGAGAGAGTGAATCAGTTGAAGGCGCTTAAGGTCGGGATCCTCGGCTATGGAAAAATGGGGCAGGTATACGGCCGCTGGTTTCAGGAGCATCCGGGCTGTGAGGTCGTCGCTGTGTATAATCACTCTGAAGGTAAACGCGAAAAGGTAAAGGAAGATATTCCTGACGCGGAGTATTATACCGATTGGAAAGAGCTGATACGAAACCCTCAAATTGACGCGGTGGGTATCTGCAGCGCGACATATGAGAAATGCGAACAGATTTGTGAGGCGATCGATGCAAAAAAACATGTCATATGCGAAAAGCCGATATGCATGGATCTGGATGAGCTTGAGCAGATAAAAGCGCATTATGACGGATCGGGGATCAAGTTTTTAGTCGCCTCGGAGCTGCGGCTGCACCCGGTGATTGAGACGGTGACGCGTCTGATTCCTGATATTGGGCAGATATTTCATATTTCGCTCGATTATTCGATGTATCGCGATGAAGTCAAATGGAAGCACAAACTGGAGGCAGGCGGAGGGATACTGAGGGAATTGGGCCAGCATCTGCTGGATGTCGCCAACGGATGGCTGGGCGAACCAAGGCTGGTGTTCGGTAAAAATATCATCATCAATCCGGAAAGACAGGTTGAGGATTTTTCAATGAGCATCGTTGAATATCAATCCGGCGCTTTGGTACGGCTGACCAGCCATTATTATGAGCATGAAACAAATACCTATAACGGCGCCGTATACGGGAGCAACGGTCAGATCAATTTCCGGGTCAGCTCTTATGATCCGAAACAAGCTTGGGTGAAATATTATGATCATTCGGGTATGCGCGAGATTTCCATCTCCACGCCGAAGGACATAGACAATATATATCCGGGCCATTTGGACTCATTCAAAAGAGAAATTGACGGGTTTGTCGATGCGATAACCGAAGACAGACCGGTGGCCAACGGCATACATGAGGAGGAGAGGACTCTGCAGATCATGTGCGCGTCTTATGCATCAGGCAAAAGCGGATGTCAAATGACTCTTCCCATAAGCGGGTTCAATCGTTTAGAATTACTTGACTGCTATAAGCGTCTATAATAATAAGATCCATCATATATGGATAGAACAGGGGTACTCTTGGATAATTTTATGGAAAATGAGATGAACATAAAAGATAAGATCATGCTTGTCGCAGAAATGTATTATACCTATGGCCTCACTCAGGGTGAGATTGCCGATAAGATGGGTATTTCACGGCCATGGGTCAGCAAGCTGCTCAATCGCGCAATCGATATGGGCATTGTTCGTATCGAGGTTTTGTCCCATTTTGCAGGCTTTAAAGAATTGCAGCAGGAACTTCAGGATAAGTACGGGATAAAATTCTATATTGTTAAAAACTCCACGACGGGTGAAAGCTACACAAACATCGGAAAAGCCGTTTCAAATTATCTGCTGGCTAAAATCAGGCCTGGGGATACCATCGGAGTCAGTTGGGGAATCACGTTGTCGGTCATGATCGAGCAGCTGATACCGATGAAGATGAGCGATGTTGAGGTGGTCCCGCTGGTCGGCGGTCTGGGGTCAAAAGCGCAATATCTGAGCAATCTGGCTGCTTTAAAAATGGCTGAAAAATTCGACGCGAGATGTCACCTGCTGCACGCTCAGGCCTTCTGTTCGAGCGAAGAAGAGCGGGACGCTATTTTTTCAAATCCTGAAACCAGCTTTGTTATAGAGAAGGGGAACCATTGCGATATCGCGTTGGTCAGCGTGGGAGACCTTTATGGATCGACCATGGTAAAGAGCAATTTTATCACGGAAGAGAGCCTCAAGGAGCTGGAGAAATGCGGCGCGGTCGGTGATATTTCGTTATGGTTTATCGACAAAAACGGCCGGATCATCAACCATGGGCTCAATCGCAGGATCGTGGCCTGCTCGCTGCCTGAAGTCTCGCAAAACGCGAGAGAAGTCATATGCATGGCGTTCGGGCACCAAAAGGTCAGAGCCATGGACGCCGCGCTCAAAGGAAAGTGGTTTTCTTCGTTGTTTACCGACATCGACACAGCACAGGAACTGTTAAACTTTAAGTGCTGAGCAAAGGCATGGGGAGAATGAGAAAAATAACGTATAAAGAGCTGCGGGCTCTGTTTGGCCGCGCCGAGTCGGAAAAATTCGCGGTGCCTGCATTTAATTATTCGGATATGTGGGATATGCGCGCCATTGTGGAAGCGGCGGAAGCGCTGCACGCTCCTGTCATCCTGATGGCCGATCCGCCGACTTATCGGGAATTGGGAATGGACATGTGCTGTTGTCTGGCGGAGACGTTTATTGAACGCGCTACTGTTCCTGTGATCCATCATCTCGATCACAGCGAATCGCCTGAAGATTGCATCAGCGCGATCGACAGCGGTTTTACTTCCGTCATGATGGATGCGTCCGCGAGCCCCTTAGAGCAGAACATCAGCGTTGTCAAGCGTGTTGTGGAGTACGCTCATTTAAAGGGAGTTTTTGTGGAAGCGGAAATTGGCCGGATAAAGAGTACAGACGAAAAAAACAGCGACGAATCTTTCAGACACGAGGATGCCGCCCGCTTGGCAGATGAGACGGGGTGTGATTTGCTGGCGATAGGCATTGGCAACGCACACGGCTTTTATAAGGGCGAGCCACGCATCGATCATGACAAGCTTCGCGATGTGGATAACGCGCTGGATATTCCGCTTGTGCTGCACGGAGGCACGGGAATACCAAGGGCAACGGTGGAAAAATGCATTGACGGCGGTATCAGAAAGGTGAATGTGGGGACGGCTGTCTATTGCGCTTATATGAACGGCGCAAGGAAAAAGCTGATGGCCGGAGAAAACCAGTTTACATACGATGTGATGCACGAGGCCATGGATGAAGTCAAAAAAACCATCAGTGAATGGATACGCATATGCCGGGCCGATGGCAAGGCATGAAAACGGTGATGCATAAAATGAATTCGTTTCGGTGTGTTGTAACAAGCTAAGTGATCTCTGTAGAAATTTTCTATACATAACCCGATAGTACAACAAAACTGGCCTGATAAGTTGCAAAAGGGATTGACTCGTTTGCACAAGAAAGCTATACTATTAAGTGAACAGAAGTTAATTATAATGAACGATTGTTCACTGGAGGGCCGTATGGAAAACGAAAGCAAACTGCCAATTTTGACCCGGGTCGCGTGGATGCATTATATCCAGCAGATGACCCATGAGGATATTGCCAGGCAGCTCAATATGTCCCGGCCGACTGTGACCCGAATGCTCATCAAGGCGAGAGAGTTGGGCATCGTGCAGATCGAAGTAAAAGGCGCCTATCGCAGCTGCATTGAGGTGGGAGAGGCGTTGCGAAAAAAAGCGCGTATCGGCGACGTGATCGTTGTCCCGTCCGGCAGAAATAATGAGGAAAGCCGGGACGGCGTGGCGAGGGCGGCAGCCGAGTATCTGTCAGAAAAATTGATGCCAAACGATGTATTGGGACTGTCATGGGGAAAAACGCTGGACAACATCGCGGGATATTTAAAGCAGATAAAAAACAGCCGTATCACAACGGTGCAGCTGATGGGCGGCATCAATACCAGCGGCTCAATCAATCCTCAGCATATATTGACTTCTATCACGAAGAGGATTGATGCGGTGGGATATACGAACCCGGTTCCGGCGGTCGTAGACAATAAAGACATTAAAAAAGCGATCATGCAGGATAAAAGCGTGCAGGAGATATTTGAAAAGGCAAAAGCCGTAACGGTGGCTTTGCTCGGAATCGGCGATATGGGAGACACGTCGTCATTGAAGCAGATCGGCGCCATCAGCGAAGCCGACTTTCTGGCGTTGAAGGATGCGGGCGCCGTGGGCGATGTGCTGGCGTGGTTTTTCAAAAAGACTGGAGAAAAGGTGGACGCCGCTTTCAATGAGCGCGTCATGTCGGTAGATGAAAGTATTGTCAAAAAGGTTCCGCTGAAGATAGGCGTGACATCGGGAGATTACAAGTGCGACGCGGTGATCGGCGCGCTGAACGGAGGATGGATCGATACGCTTATCATTGATGAGAGTCTGGCGGAAAAAGTAAATCAGAACCTGTAGATGTCTGAAAAGGAGGTTTTAAATATGTTGAGACGGATAGGTTTATTGCGTGAATATGTGATCGGCAAAACACCGGCCTTGTGCAGTGAGCGCGCGAGATTTTACACGCGGTCGTGGCAGCAGACGGAGGGGCAGCCGGTCCCCGTCAGAAGAGCGATGGCGCTCAAGGAAATACTCGAGAATCAAACGGTATTTATCCATCCCGGAGAATTGATTGTTGGAAACCAGGCGGGGATACCGGGCGCGGCGCCCGTGTTTCCCGAGTACGGAATCGAGTGGCTCATAGAGGAGCTGCCCAAAATCAACAGCAGAATGCTTGATAAATTTACAGTCGATGAAATGACGGCAAAAAAAATCGAGTCCCTTGGCGACTACTGGGCGGGGCGTACGCATTATGACCTGTGCAGGGAAGCCCTGACAATGATTTTGCCGGAGGAATATCAGGACGCGTGGAGACCGTCTCACGGCGATTTTAACGGCATTGTCACAAACTCAGGAAGAATGACGACCGGCGACGGCCATGTGATCGCGAATTTCGAACGTGTGATCCGATCCGGATTGCGTAGCGTTATTGACGACGCGCTCGGGCATATAGAGGAGCTCCAGCACGCCAAACCCGATGCTCAGACTGTGAATAAGATCATTTTCTTGAAAAGCGCAGTGATTTCCATGGAGGCGGGCATCACGTTTGCCCGCCGGCACGCGGAGGAAGCGGAAAGAATGGCCGGTCGGCCGGGAATTGACGAACAACAAAAAGCGGAGCTCATTGAGATCGCGCGCATCTGCCGGAAGGTGCCGGAATTCGGCGCGGAAAGCCTGCATGAGGCGCTTCAGAGCTATTGGACGCTTCATCTGATATTGCAGATCGAATCAAACGGACATTCCATGTCGTTTGGCCGGTTTGACCAGTATATGCAGCCATATTATGAGATGGAGAAGGGAATGAGAGCCGATTCTCTCGAATGGGCGCAGGAGCTCGTTCAGTGCTTCTTCCTCAAGTGCAACCAGATAAGAAAAATCAGGGCGATGAGCCATACGCGAAAGATGCACGGCTATCCCATGTTCCAGACATTGACGATCGGAGGACAGACGACCGACGGTAAAGACGCCTGCAACGATATGACCTCCATCGTGCTGGACGCGACTCAAACGATAAAGCTGCAGGAACCGACGACGATCATGCGCGTATGCAAGGAGACAACGGGCGAATTTTTAAACAAGTGCTGTGAAACCATCGTGGCGCACGGCGGCGGACAGCCGGGCCTTTTTAACGACGATATCGCGATCGATATGCTGCTGCGTACGGGCGTGAAGCTGGAGGACGCCCGCAATTGGGCTGTTGACGGCTGCTGCGAGCCCATTGTGCCGGGCAAGCATAATACGATCAACAGCGGCTGCTGTCATATCAATCTGCTCAAAATCCTGGAGGTGGCGCTGGACGGCGGGCATAATACGGCGCGCGGTACGTGCGTGCTGCCCGCGGAAAAAACACTGGCCGACATGACGACGTTCGAAGAGGTCGTGGCGGCATACAGGAATCAGCTGGATTTTTATATCTCGCTGATCCCGTGGCTGGATAATGTCACAGCGCAGGCGCATGCGGATCTGACGCCATGCCCGTTCCTGTCGTCGGTTCTTGATTATCGGCTGGAGATCGCAAAGGATGTGGAAGAAGGCGGCGGGCCCAATTACAACAATACACTCAGCATCTGTCACGGAGCGATCAACGTGGGCAACGCGCTTTATGCGATTAAGTCTAAGGTGTTCGACGAAAAGGTCTGTACACCGGCGGAGATGTTTCACGCGCTCAAAAATAACTGGCAGGTTGAAAACGGCGAGCTCCTCAGGCGCAGAATGCTGAAAACGGCGAAATACGGCAACGACGTTGATGATGTCGATCTGATGGTCAGGGATTCGCTCAACTGGTATTACAACGAGCTGACCCAATACACGCCCGCGCACGGCGGCTATTATTGCCCGTCACCGCAGACGCTGAGCTCCAATGCGTATTCGGGCGAGGAAGTGGGTGCCACGCCGGACGGACGGCTGGCGGGATCGACCACCGCGGACAATGTGTCTCCCGAGGCGGGTACGGATATCCACGGGGCGACCGCGGCTCTGCGGTCAGTCGCCAAGCTCGATCATCAGCTTGCCACGAACGGCACGATTTTGAATATGAAACTGCATCCGACCGCGGTCAAGGGCCAGGTCAGGATCGAAAAGTTTGCATCCCTGGTGCGTGGCTATTTTGAGCTCGGCGGATTTCAGGTGCAGTTCAACATCGTATCGGCTGAAACGCTGCGCGAGGCGCAGAAGAATCCGGAAGAATACAAGGGGCTTGTTGTCAAGGTCGCGGGCTACAGCGCGCTGTTTATTAACCTTGACCCATGCCTCCAAAATCAAATTATTGCACGCACCGAACATGTTGTATGATTCCTCCTTATATTTTTTTAGCTCCGCTCCCCAAAAGGGAGCGGAGACTCACTTGCAAACAAACATCACCGAGGTAAATTAATGACGCAAACGGATCAGATCAAGGGACGAATTTTCAATATTGAACGCCATGCGCTGCATGACGGGCCGGGTATACGCACGTTGATCTTCCTGTCAGGATGCCCTCTGCGGTGTTTATGGTGCGCAAACCCCGAAGGTTTGCAAAGCAAGACTCTGTTTATCTGGAAAAAGCAATGCACGCACTGCGGAAGCTGTGTTTCAGCCTGCCCCAAAAGCGCGATAGCTATGAAAGACGGCGAGTGCGTGACGGACCGCCAGCTTTGCGATATGTGCGGCTTGTGCGTTGAAGCGTGCCCGCAGGGGGCGCGGGAGATATCCGGCGTCGAGATGACGGTGGCGCAGGTGCTCGACATCGCTCTGAGGGACTCGGTTTTTTATGAGCAGAGCGGCGGTGGCATCACGCTGTCGGGCGGAGAGCCGTTTTTTCAGTCGGAATTCGTGTGTGAACTGCTTCGGCATGCGAAAGCAAACAATCTGCATACGGCTGTGGAGACCAGCGGCGCTGTTCCCTGGTGCCATATAGAAAAGTGCTTTGAGTATATCAATCTTTTTTTATTCGATATCAAGCATATTGACGAGAATAAGCATCAAAGATTTACGGGACAGGACAACAGGATTATTAAAGAAAACGCCAAACGGCTGGCGGCCGCCAACGCAAAGATAATTATACGTGTCCCAATAATCCCCACGTTCAACGATACGGTGGAGGAAGTGGAAAGCATTGCGCGGTTCGCTGCGGGCCTGACGAATGTGGAAAGGCTGGATATACTGCCGTTTCATAAGCTGGCGGAAGCCAAGCATGGTGCGATGGATACCGCATATAAAATGTCCCGCTTCGAGCCAATTCCGAATGAAAAGGTGGACCGGCTGGCGGCGGCGATGAAAAATATCTTTCCGGAAACACATATCGAGGTATGAAAGGAGAAACTGTTATGGAGACAAAAAAAGTGATTTCAATCGGGGCGCTTAATTGCGACATTATTGCCTTTATTACAAAGTTTCCTGAGGCCGAGCAAAAGATCAACTCTGTGGATTACGTGCCGCCAAAGGCATCGGGTGTGGCGCTGGATTGCGTGACCATGATCAAAAATCTGGGCTGCTCCTGCGGACATATCGGCAAGATGGGTGATGATGAATACGCCGATATCATCGAGCGTGAGCTGACCGCCGATGATCTGGATTGCACTTATTGCTGGCGGGTGCCCGAAGAGCGCAGCTCGCTCGCATGGGTGATGGTGAATCCAAGCAGCGGAGAGCGCTGCCATATCATGCATCCCATGAGTGAAAAAGGCATGTTCACCATTGAAGAGATCGAGCGGGCGGGCGATTATATACGCGCTGCAAGGGCCGTGCATATGGAGATGCTGCAGATGCCGATGGCGCCGCTTTACAGGGTGGCGGAAATGTGCAGTGAAAGCGGCGTTATCACCTCGATGGATATCGACATCGCGCCGCGTTTTTTATACGAATACCGTTATTCTGACCCGGAGCTGCTGAGAAAAACGCTTGGGAAGGTCGATATCATCAAGCTGTGCAAGGACGCGGTGGCCGATCTGACAGACGAGACAGATATGGAAAAGGCTGCGGAGAGCATATTGGCCGAATATGGCATGCGTGTGCTGATTATCACGATCGGGGAAAAAGGCTGCGTGGCGGCATGGAAGCAGGATGGAGAAATCATGAGTACGACGGTGACCGGCTTCGAGCTACCGGACGTACGGGACACGACGGGCGCCGGCGATGCCTTTCAGGGTGGTTTCCTTTACGGTTATTTGAACGGCTATCCTGTTGAGAAAGCCGCCCGGCTTGGCAACGCTTGCGGCTATTTAAAGGCCCGAAACATCGGCGCAAGAAATATGCCGGACAGAGAGACGGTTGAAAGCTTTCTAAAGACATATGGGTGGGAATCCCTGTAGTTTTGTATCGTTGACCGATCGAATAGTGAATAACGCTGTTGTTGAATGGAGCGAGTATGAACGCGAAAAAAATGTCCACGGTTTTGTGTTATGCCATGAATCTGTTGAGTGCGGTATTTATCACGATGATCAGTCCCACGCTGCCGCAGATATCCGGGGATCTTTCGTTGAGCCTGTCACAGATGGGCATGCTGCTTATGTGCCAGTTTGTCGGCTTTACAGTTTTTGTGCTGCTTTCAGGCGTTGTTTCGGATCATATCGGGAAAAAGAAGACGCTGGCCGGTGCGATGATCATTCTGACTGTTGTATCTCTTCTTTTTTCGATGATACATGAATTTACATGGCTTTGTATCGCCCTGTTTTTTCTCGGCGGCGGAATGGGTGTGCTGGAGATGATGTCGAACGCGTTGCTTTCGGATGTGACTCTCGGGAACAGTGTTTTTCATTTGAACTTCATGCAGGTCTTTTTTGGGCTGGGCGCGATTGCCGGGCCGATATTGGCCGGTATGGCTTATCAGAACGGTGTATCGTGGCGGGTTGTTTATCAGGTGCTTGGCTGGATTCTGGCCTGTGTCACTGTTTTGTTTATGGTCAACAGGCTGCCGTCCCTGCCAAAAAGCGAAAAAATCGATATCAAGGGTGTCAGGAACCTGATCGTTGATAAGAAATTTCTGCTTATTTGCTTATGCATGTTCTTGTATACCGGCTCAGAATCCAGCGGATGGGGATGGATGTCCACGTTTACGGATGAGAATCTCGGGTTCTCAACCATGGAATCCAGCCTCGCGGTCGCTGTGTTCTGGATATCGGTGACGGCCGGAAGGCTGGTGATAGCCGCGTTTATCAAAAAGCTCGATGTCCGCAAGCTCGTGATGGTGCTCGCGGTTTTCGCGGGCATCATTTGTGCGCTGATGAGTATTGTCAAGGAAGATATTCTCGTTTGGGCGGTCATCGTTCTGCTCGGGCTCGCGTGCTCAAGCCAATGGGGGCTGATACTGACCTATGGAACTGAACGGTACAGGCGCAGCACGGGAACCGTTTTTGCGATGCTGGTAGCAAGCGGCGGTATCGGGATGTCCATTGTGCCCTATCTGATGGGGATCATGGGGGACGCTCTGGGCATGCGCGTATCGCTCTTTGTTCCTGTGGTGTTGTTTTTGCTAATCACGCTGTCGTTTTACTTTGTGCCTCGTTTTACGATACGCAAAGAAAATAAGACGGATATTTAATGCGCCACAATCTGAATTTATGCGGTTTCGTTTGCGGATCTATTCGCCGGGCGCTAATTCATTCTTAAACATAATAAAACAGCCGCCGGCGTCGTCATAAGTGTTGGGGATTATGCGGTAATGCCCGGTTTCTATTATCATCAGAAATTCATCCGGAATATTCTTAGATATCAGCAAAAAAGAAAGCAGATTCCGGTCCTGGGCATCTTTTGCATCCTTCACCCACATACCTATAATTCCTTTTTGATCTTTTACCAGTGACCAATCGCCCATAGTTCTCCCTCCACATAAATTATTAACTTTAATGATAAATAATAGAAATATATCATATCATATTGAAGTTATGAACGGGTGTCAAGTTAGGTTCTCAAATTTCAAAAATATCAACAAATTTACCGGCAGAATAAAAAAGCTCCAATCACCGTATGCGGGAATTTGGAGCTATGTCCTGGAGCCGCTAATCGGATTTGAATCGATGACCCCTTCCTTACCATGGAAGAACGTGGGACCCCAGTATTCATCATGGATTCAGGCATTTTGTCAGCAAGAACCCAATAAAACCGACTCATGAAATGGTGGTAAGCAGGATAAGGCGGTGCGCAAAAAGATAATTCGAAAAATGACAAAGACGATTATGCCCTCCTGTTAGAGTAGACTTAAAGATCATATAGAAATCGGGATTTGTTTCATTCGGTTGCCTATACTACATTTATATTACTTTTAAATAAAAGCTTATATGAAAGAAAGCTTTTCTGATTATTTTTAACCTAATTGAGGTTGTAAAGATCCCTTAAAACAGGCCTTTTAGCCTTCGCGCGTATATATTTGAACTATAGGCATACCGCCTGGGGGTGACTCAAATATCCTCAGAATTCTTTGCTTAACAGAAAATCTGCAACGTGCATTGTTTTGATGCCCTCATAGTTTCCAGCTGCAAAATCATCGGTACGAAGAACATACTTTGGATAATTATCTCGGATACCAAGCAATCTCTCATATTCACGTATTTCCGTTGTCTGTTCGGTTATCTCTTTTGTAACCTGTATATATAAGCGCTCGTTTTGTTTTTGTGCAACAAAATCCACTTCGGCATTGTTAAGCTTTCCAACATATACTCCATAGCCCCGCCGCAGAAGTTCTAGGTATACGAGATTTTCAAGCATTGCGGCAACCGATGTCGGCGAATAACCGAGAACGCTGTATTTAAATGCTGGATCGGCCAGATAGAACTTTTCTTGAGTTTTCAATATTTCTTTCCCTTGGAGATCATACCGAGAGCAGCGATGCAAAATATATGCACTTTCAAGTTTAGAGAGATAGCTATAAACTGTCTCGATATCAACGCTTCTATGCTGCCCCTTCAAATATGATGAAATTGAGTTGGCGGAAAATGTTCGGCCAACATTATCAAAAACGAACTTAACGATACGTTCAAGTTGGTCGGTTTTCCTGATCTGATTACGTTGAACGATATCTGTAAATATAGTGGAATTGTATATATCGCGAACGATTGTATATGCTTCGTTTTGCGTATAGGCTCGCAGATGAAGAGCGGGAAAGCCTCCTATCGCTAGATAATTAGCCAGCTCTGAATGCGGAGATTCCACGGTCATATATGTTTTCTTAAAACTCAAGTATTCTGCAAAGCATAATGGAAATACCCGAAACGATACATACCGACCCGTAAGATATGTGGATATTTCGGAAGACATCATTCGCGAGTTGGAACCAGTCACATAAATGTCCACATCAAAGTCATTCATAAAGCTGTTTACAGCTTTCTCCCAATTTTTGATTTCTTGAATTTCATCCAGAAAGAGATAGGTTTTTCCATTAGGATTTAACTTGCTTTGAACTTCTTTATATAGGCTTTTCGCGTCTTTAATGTCGTCATACTTCAAAGAATCGAAATTATAATGAAGGATGTTTTGTTCTGATATTCCACGAGATTTTAATTCATCCATGATCAGGAGCAGTATCGTGGATTTCCCGCAGCGTCTTACACCGGTTAATATTTTAATTAGCGGGGCATCTATATACGGCGCTATTTGCTCTGTATACTGAGGACGTTTTATCATAGATATCACCTCATTCCCATTATACGCAAACTATACCGATTTATACGCCCGGAGTCAATAGCTTTTATGGTTATAACCATAAAAAGTTGACTTATGTAATGAGAGCTTTCTTAATTTCGACTATAGGCATGCCGCCTGGGGGATTGCATATCTGGCAAGCAGTGTTCTTATTTAGAAAGGATACACCAATATTTATAGTGTACTAATTAAGCTCGATAATTGCATTGATATCATGTTGATCATACGTTGGTTGACAACTTGTCATAAATATTGTAACTTATCAGTAAGTTGTTGTTATATTTTTTGTGCGGAGGTTACCGATCGACAAAATGATTGTAAAAAATGTGCGATTGAAAAAAATGGAGCAATACGTCATCGATCATGACTTTGTTTCAATGGATGAGCTTTGTGAGGTATTTGAAATTTCAAAGAATACGGCGAGATCAGATGTTGCTGAGCTGGTGGAAAAAGGGGTGATAGAAAAAAAATACGGAGGTGTCTCGGTTATCACCACGCGAGTTCCGACCTCGTATCAGGAGCGTACAGAGAAAAACAAGGAATCAAAAAAGGAGGTTGGCAGGCTGGCAGCCACTCTTTTGGAGGAGGGTGACCTCATCTACATTGATGCCGGAACGACAACATCTTTTCTTGTAGCGAAAGGAAATCAGCTGCCGCAGCAATTAACGATTATTACAAATAACGTCAACGTTATTAATCAATCTTTCAGAGAAAATGGTTTCACTGTTTTCTCGCTGCCGGGGAAGCTCAACCGAGAGATGAATTCCTTCATAAGCCTTGAGACGATCGATAGCCTGAAAAACTATAACATAAAGAAAGCATTTATCGGCGCCAGGGGCGTTTCCGGCAGCGGAGATATATCGGTTGCATCGGCGGTGGATGCAAAGCTCAAGGAAATGGTGCTGAGTATCAGCGAGTGCTCGATATTGATGACTGATTTTGAAAAGTTCAAGAGTGCCGCGATGATCAATTTCTCGCATTTGAACAAGTTTGATTATTGGGTGTGTGAGAAAAGCACTCCGGAAATGCAGGAAATTGCTGATAATTATGGCGTCAAACTGTTAACAACTACGAGCCCATAAACATACCAATAAGTAAACAATAATAAACCAGTAAAATAACAATAAAATAATTGACACAACATAGTTTGAGTGGTATATTGTCTATGCAATCGGATGAGGACAGTATATCACTATTTTATTGTCTTGGTATAAATAGCTAGTGGCTGCTTTTTGACAGAAGAGAGTACCATAATAGCAGAGAGGAAAAGGAAATGAATCAGAACTGGAAATTGTTTGATCAGATTATGAAAGAAGCCCAGATTGTTGATCTTTCACCGAGAATTGAACATGGTATGCCCAAATGGCCGACGCACCCGCAGATCATTGTCGACCCAACAATTACTCACGATCATGACGGATACTATTGTCAGACGCTGGTTATGGGAGAACATTCGGGCGCTCATGTTGACGCTCCGGCTCATATTATCCCATCGATGATGGATCATACAATTGACACATACCCCGCCAATGTCATCTGCGGGCCCGCAATCAAATATGACTTATACAAATTTGACGCGAAGCCGGGCGACCGGATCAGCAAAGCGCAAATCGAAAGCCTGGAGCAGGAGATGGGCGATCAAGCCGGTAAAGATGATATCGTGCTGTTAAACTTCGGCTATCAAAAATACTGGACGCTTGATAAGGGCTGGAAGTTTTATGCGATGAATGAACCGGGACTGGATGAAGATGCCGTTGCCATGTTCGCTGACAGAAAGGTAAAAGCTGTCGGCTCCGATACTGCGGCATGTGATACGCCGGTAGCTGACGGCGTTGAGATGAAATCTTTTGGACATCAGACCTACTGGCTGCCCAATGAAATATTCATTATAGAAATGCTGATGAATCTGGACAAAATACCAATGAGAAGCTTTTTTATTGCGTTACCGCTCAATATAAAAAATGGATCGGGTTCCCCGATACGTCCAATCGTTCTGTTTTAATAACAACTTGTTGTCAAGCAAGTTGATATAAAGAAGGAGGAAAACAGATGAAAAAACGTTTATTAACTGCACTCTTGGCGGCTGTAATGGTGCTTGTCAGCTTTGCTGGCTGCTCGGCGCCTCAGGCGGAATCACCGGCCGCAAGCGAGCCGGCAGCGTCCGCGAGCGAACCGGCAGCATCTGCAAGCGAATCAGCACCGGCTTCGGATGTCACCGGCAGTTCTCTCGAAGAAGCTTATGCCTCTGTGCAGGGTGAGGCGACGGTGAGTCTGGCGGATTTACCTGAGGCAACAGCGAAAGAACCATACAAGATCGGGGCTGCAATGACGGTTGTTTCCACAGGCTGGTTTAAAGCTCTTTATGATAACCTTGAGAAGACTTTAAAAGATGCGGGCTGTGATGTCATTATCGTCGAGTGTGAGGATGATGTAACCAAGCAGGTTTCGCAGATCGAAACACTGATTGCCCAGAAGGTCGATGCGATCATCATCAATCCGGCAAATCCGCAGGAAGCGCTGAGCACAGTGCTTAATCAGGCATACGAAGCGGGCATTCCGGTAGTGGCGGTGGATGTGCCGCCGGCTGACGATGCCCCATATTTAGCGGCATGCGTGACGGATGCTTATCAGCTCGGATACCTCGTTGGAGAAGAGCTTGCGACCAGACTGCTTGACATGTATCCCGAAGGAGAGATCCCTTATGGCCTTATCGGGGGTACTGACGGCAACTCTATCGCGGCAGCCAGAAATGAAGGCGCCAGAGCGGCAATTAAAGACGTTGATACAGAAGGCCGTATCGTGGAAAAAGCTTTTCTGTATGCAGGCGCTTATTCTGAAGAATCCGGTCTCGAGACGGCACAGAATATGCTGACAGCCAATCAGGATCTGAAATGTATCATCGGAACCTGTGATGCCCATATCGTTGGGGCAACAAGAGCAGCCGAGGCGCTTGGCCTTTCTGAGAAGCTGATCATGGGTGCTGTTGACGGTTCGAAGGCAGCATGCGAGATCATGATGAATGACGGTCCGATCGTGGTTCTTGGTCTTAATAACCCTGTTGAGGTGGGAGAAGTCGCGGCCAGAACAATACTGGGCTACTTAAATGACGGCACGCTGCCCATAGGCAAAAAGCTGGTTATGGAGCCTTCCAAAGTGACTCCTGACAACGTTAAAGATTACTACAACCCCGACGCGGCTTGGTAAGCCGGTAAGGACATTATGAGTGGCGCGGAGGACTTATCAAAGTCCTCCGCAAAACAAACGCTTGAAACGAATGGCGATGATGAAGGAGGGTTTCGCTTGAAACCGATTTTACAGGTTGAAAACATCAGCAAATCGTTTGGAACCGTACAGGCTTTGAAGGATATCACTTTAGAGATATTCGATGGCGAAACAATAGCTTTGGTGGGTGAAAACGGCGCCGGAAAAAGCACTTTAACAAAAACGATCACAGGTGTCCACCGTCAGGATAAAGGGGTCATAAGATTTCAAGGTGACACGGTCAACATAAGCAGTCCCAAGGCGGCCCAAAAGCTGGGAATCGAGCAGGTCTATCAACAATCCGAATTGGCTATGGATTTGACAATAGCTGAAAATATTTATTTGGGCAACGAATCGTTTGCAAAAAAAGGTTTCATTCAATGGAAATTGATCAATCAAAAGGCTCAGGCGCTTTTTGACAAATACAATATACCGTTGAAGCCCGACATGATGCCCGCGAACCTGAGCGGCGCGATGAGACAATTTGCATCGATTGCAAAAGTGTTGGCCAGAAATCCAAAGATGATCATATGGGACGAGCCCACGGCTGTGCTTGCCAACAGTGAAGTGAACATTCTTTTTGATATCATAAAGCGGCTTAAGCGTGAACATGTCACGATGATATATATTTCGCACAGGCTTGAAGAGGTTTTTGCGCTCAGTGAACGAATCGCGGTCATGAGGGACGGACAGCTTATCAAAGTGTTTGAGAACAAAGGGATCACCAAGGATGATCTCATTGTCCACATGCTGGGAAGAAAGCTGTCCGCCATGTACGGTGAAAAAGGCGGCGTCAAATCGGATGATGCCGTCATGAAGCTTCACAATGTGTCCACCAGCAAGGTTCATAACATTTCGTTTGAACTCAAAAAGGGCGAAATACTCGGTGTGGCCGGATTGGTTAACAGCGGCCGTACTGAAATGGCAAGAGCTATCTATGGCGTAGATAAACTGCTGTCCGGCGAGATTTATATTGACGGCAGAAAGGTCAATATTAAATCACCGTCGGATGCTTCAAAGCTTGGTATATTTCTTGCGCCGGAGGACCGCAAAAAGGAAGCGATGGTTCTGTGTCGCTCGATACGCGAGAATGTTTCTTTGTCAAAGCTTAAGCTGATATCGAGGTATGGCATATGCCGAAATAAGCGGGAGACTGAGTACGTAGAAAAAGTATGCAGAGATTTGAGCGTCAAAACAGATTCGATTGAAACAAATGTTGAAAATCTCAGCGGAGGAAACCAGCAGAAGATCGTTATCGCGAAGGCGATCACGGCTCAGCCCAAAATACTGATATTTGATGAGCCGACTCAGGGGATTGATGTCGGCGCAAAAGCCGAGATATATGCTTTGCTTGAAGAGCTTAGAAGAAAAGGCATGTCGATCATTGTGATTTCCTCGGAGATTGAAGAAGTTCAGGGCATCAGCGACAGGCTCCTCATCATGCGCAACGGCAAAATAACGGGCGAGCTGGAAAATGAACATATTGGGGATACGGAAAGAATTTTGAAATGTATGTATAGGAGTGAGGAAGACAGCCATGAATAATACACAGACTAGGGGAAAAGGCTTGATGTTTGGAGCAAGAATTAAAAAATATTTGAAGCTGCAGGCTGTTCCGATTCTGGTTCTGCTGTTAATGATTATCGTCGCGACGGCTCTATCCCCTGCATTCTTCACAGCGCTCAATCTTCAAAATCTGCTTGTTCAGCAGTCTTTGATTATGGTGGTCAGTCTGGGG
Organism: Bacillota bacterium; assembly: GCA_023461435.1. Lineage (GTDB taxonomy): Bacteria > Bacillota > Clostridia > Christensenellales > SZUA-584 > SZUA-584. Next base: position 5,419 of record JAEYLC010000001.1, on the reverse strand, counting down.
ATGTTTATAGTGATACTGACGGGCGGCATAGACCTCAGCGTGGGGTCCATCGTCGCCGTATCCGGCGTATTCTGCGCCAGCTTCATGCAGAATCTGCCGGCGGGGCTTGCCATGCTGCTGGCCATAATCATTTGTACGTTGATCGGGGCGTTCGACGGACTTATTGTCGCAAAAGTCAAGATTCCTCCATTTATCGTGACGCTTGGTATGCTGAGTTTCGCACGCGGTATCGCATACTGGTTCACAGGATCAAGCCCGATTTCCTGGAAAGGGACGGCGGACGCGGACTTTATGATGCAGGTCGGAATCGGAAAAATCGCGGGAATACCGATTATCGCGCTGATTTGGGTGCTGATGGTGATACTGACGGCGTTTCTTGCGAGGAAGACCGTTGTCGGGAGAATCATGTATGCCATTGGCGGAAACGAAGAGGCTGTCACATTGTCGGGCATTGATGTATCGAAATGGAAGGTGTTTCCGTACGCGTTTTCAGGGTTTTGCTGCGGCCTGGGCGGGATATTGTTGATGGCGCGCCTGGGGCTGGGCGCTCCGACCTCCGGCGAAGGTTTGGAGCTTGATTGTATCGCGGCGGTCGTAATCGGCGGTACAAGCTTTAACGGCGGCAAAGGGACCGTGAGCGGCGTGGTGATCGGTGTGTTTATTCTGGGGATCATCAATAATATTCTCGATCTGATGAACGTATCGGCTTATCCGCAGCTCATGCTGAAAGGCGCCATCATTGTTCTCGCCGTCATATTGTCAAGCGTGAAGGATAAGAGGTAGAAGGCGCCAATGAAGTCTCTTATTCTGGCTTTCGATATCGGGACATCATCCTGTAAAGCGGCGGTATATTCTGAGGAAGGAAAAATCCTGTTCCTGAAAAAAAGCGCATACTCCCTGTCGGTGCTCGAGAATGGATGGGTTGAGCAAAACCCGCAAGAAATACTCGAAGGTTTGTTCAACGCTGTTCAAAAAATCAAAACCGGCGGGTGTGATCTGTCCAGTGTCGGCGCGATATCGTTCAGTTCTCAAATCGCCTCGCAATTTCTTGTGGATGGTGACGGAAAGCCCCTGACGATGATGATGTCATGGATGGATAAACGAGCCGAAAAGGAAGTGGAAGAATACAATAGACGCTTCACCGGAGAGGAAGCCGCCCGGCTCACCGGAATGGATATGGTCATGACGCCGGCGCACACAACCACAAAGCTAAAATGGATGCAAAAGAATATCCCGCACTTGGTGGCAAAGGCGCGGTATGTGGTGCAGATCAAGGAATGGGTGATCCACTATCTCACGGGTGAATGGGTGTCTGACGCGACAAGCTTAAAGGGAATTGTGGATCAGCAGAGCGGAAAGCCGATACCTGAAATAATGGATTTTATCGAGGCTGGCGAGAACCTCGTCCCGCCTGTCAAAAAACCGTACGAGATTGCCGGGACCTTGAAGAAGGGTGTGTGCGGGTTTGAAGATATCTGTGAGGGAACACCCGTTATTGTTGGCTGGAACGATATGAATGCGGCATTTCTGGGAACTGCCGGGTTGAGCCAGGATAGGGCCGGTGTGGATCTGACAGGGACATCTGAGCATTTTGGCGTCATTATGAGAAATTATAACGGGGAAAAAGCGATAAACGGCGTCAATCTTGTGCCGTTTGTCGAACATGCCCGAATATGCTATGGCGTTACGTCTTCCGGCGGGCAGGCGTTTGACTGGTATGTGAGAAACGTTATGAGCAATGGACGGGCGCTGGATGAGACATATGCTCATGTGATTGCCAAAGCCCAAACGGTTGCGCCGGAGGAAAATGCGGAGCTCATATGTCTGCCGTTCGTATCAGGCGAAAGGAATCCATGGAATAACCCCAATGCCCGGTGCGCGTTTATCGGTTTGGGGAAAAAACACACGGATGCCCATATGACACTTGCTCTTCTGGAGGGTGTTGCGTTTACGCTGAGAGCCATCAAGGAGAGATTTCCGCAGCAGCCAAGAAGGTTCTCGGTTTCCGGGGGCGCTTCGAGGATCGGCTTGCTCAACCAGATTAAGGCCGATGTCATGGGAACACGTTTTGAAAAGCTGAGCACCACGGAAGCCGGATGCAACGGCGCGGCTATACTGGCAAGGATCGCTTTGAGTCCTCATGTGACGATGGCCCAAGCCGCGGCGGACATGTATGCAACAGATGAATACTATGATCCGCGGGAGAAGTATGCAAGGCTTTACGATGACAAATACGCGAGATTTATAAAGCTGTATCAAGCGCTGTACGCGGATGACAATTGAGAATAACAACAGAGGGATATATACATGAAAGCGGTAGTATTTGGAGCGGGGAAAATTGCGCGTGGATTTCTTGGCCAATTGTTGTATCGGTCAAAATGCCATACAACTTACGTTGACATAAACAAAAAGCTCATCGGGCAACTCAATGAAACGGGCCGATATTATGTGAATGTGATGGGTAATGAAAAAGAATCCGAATGGATAACCGACTATGATTGCGTCGCGCTGGATGATATTCGCAGCATAGCCGAAAAGCTCTATGGAGCCGATGTCATTTTCACGTCTGTGGGCGGCAAGAATCTTGAGAGTATCGGAAAAACAATTGCGAATGCCTTCAGAATATCCGGTATCCCCGACAGATTGATCACGATTATCTGCTGTGAAAACTGGAAGGAACCCGGACAAAGGCTCAAGAACTGCATTATCGACGCTTTTTCAAATGAAGCATTTAAAATGGCATTTGAACAGCACATTGGCGTTACGGATGCGGTTATCATGCGTTCTGCCGTTGAGCCCGCGCAGCAGATCATTGATATTGATAAAAACGCTGTTTCTGTGAACAACTTTTGGGAACTCCCGGTCGATAAGACCAGAGTAAAGGGTGTTGATATCAATATCACGGGTTTAAAATATCTTGATAATTTCGGTGGCTTCCTGCTGCAGAAACTGTACACCTTCAACGCGACGAATTCGACCATCGCGTATATTGGCTCCTTATTGGGCATTAAGGATTTGGCCGAGGCGGCCAATGATCCGCGGATTATCGCCATATTGCATGATGTGCATAAAGAGATCAACAGCGCGCTTCCGGCGGAATTGGGTATACCGGTTAATGACCAGATTTCGTTTTCAAAAAAAGCCATCCAAAAATATCAGGACAGATATGTGACAGATTTTACGGAACGGCATGCGCGGGACCCGATAAGAAAGCTTGGGCCGGAGGACAGGATTGTGGGCACTGCCCGGGTATTGGAAAGGCATTCAGTCGAACCGGATGGTCTTTGCACCACGCTGGCGGCGGCGTTGTATTACGATTCCGACAATGAGGACGACCCGAGCGCGGCACAGCTTCGCGCGCTCAGAGACACAAAGGGCATCGATTATATCCTTGAAAACATATGTAAGATCGGCAGAGATGAACCTATCGCCAAAAACGTAACGGAGAAAATCCGGGAACTGAAGAGCAGGGGGTGGATCCATGAACATCGCTAGCATAAGACGAAAAAAGATCCTGATCATTGGTGCAGGTTTTTCCGGACGCGGGTTTATCGGTCGCTTACTTCATGAAAACGGATGCCGGATCACGTTTGCAGATATCAATGAATCGCTTGTTCGGAAGCTTCAAAACGCAAAGGAATATAATATCTATCTGGGAGCTGAAAGGAAACGATATAAAATGGACGGCTTCGAAGCGTGCCATATTGAAGAGCGCGCCGCGCTGGACGCAGCCGTTGAAGCCGATTATATTTTTGTTTCAATAGGTGAAGAAAATCTTAAAAACCTTAAAGATTTCTTTCAAAAGTTAAGTCTTCTAAAAGATGCCGCTCAAATTCAGGTCGTTGTCTGTGAGAACGGGTTGGCTCCCAAAAAAGTACTTAAGGATGCTCTTCAAGATACCGCCGCAAGACAAATGCTGATCAGTCAAGCTGTTATTTTCTGCACGACCATATCAAATGATAAAGGTGTATCGCTGAATATTCTGTCGGAAGATTATAATTCGCTTCCATATGACATCGATGAAGGCCTCTTTAAATTACCGTTCGAGCATTTCGTGCCGGAAACACATTTCGATTTGCTGCTAAAAAGAAAAATATACACTTACAATTGTCTGAGCGCATGTATTGCGTATTTGGGATATTGTAAGGGCTACACCAATTATGCTGACGCTGCGAACGATAACGAAATCAAGGAGCTGTGTCATAGGCTTAAAGGTAATTTGGATGACGTGCTGAGCCGGGAATTTGGAGTCACTTTTGAAGAACAATCGGCCTTTTCCAAAAGGGCATTGGATAAATTCTGTGATCGGACGATCGTCGACACAATATATAAAAATGTGCGCAATGCAGTCCGAAAGCTTGCGCCTGAAGAACGACTGATTGGCCCGCTGAGAATAATGATAGAGAACGGGAAGAATTGTGATGATCTTTGTAAAGTGATTGCTGCCGCACTGAGATACTTGAAGAACGAGGAGTGTATGAAGTATGAAGGAGTTGTTTATTCGGATATAATAGAGTTTTTTTCGGATATCAGTCAATATGATATAAATAATGAGGTTGTTGGAAAGATCAGCTCATATTACGAAAAACTTGACTGAAGAGCGTATATTCATATTGATTATAGTGACGAATATACACGTGGATACTATCTGTCCAATAACAAGTAAAAGAAATAATATGGGTGATGTTAAAAGCGCCGGATGTAAATGTCCAAAGTTACATCGTGGCTCATCTGTCCAAAAACGCGACAGACAGCAGCATGGTGCTGTTACAATGAATTTAAACAGCACTATCTTCTGAAATACCGTTATATGATAAAAATATCTTGAAATCAAAAGAGAAATTGATGCAGGTGGAAGCGAATATAAAGAAATATATTCCCATATCGTGAAAAACGATGAAAATATGAGAAACGATCGAGCAGCAAGCGAAGAGTATATTGGCCCTTTCAGGTTGTTAATAAAAGCTCGGAGTTGGCAGAACGGAAATATGCCTTTAGGTATCGCGAAGAGCCCTTATAAGGCTCTAATCAAAGCCCGTCTTTTAACAATATAGTCCGTTTTTAATATTTTGTGTAATTGCTTTATCTATTTGAGAATTTGGCACCGTGGAACACTCAATGTCCATCTTGCATATTTTGCGTACTTCTCGCGACCTTAAGTTTGTTCTTCAAGAAGGTGGCAGCTAGTTTACAAACGCGCCACATAATTTGATGAAGATGCTTATAGGCAGGATGATTGACAAGACTGAGTCAAAGTGATATTATTTTTTTGCAAACGATTTCAAAACCTATTACTATGTTAATTTATTTGCATATTATTATCAGATTTCTGTTGGAGGAAAAGTGGTTAGAACATTAAAGGATATCGCAAAGGAACTTAATGTTTCCGTTTCGACGATATCAAGGGTGGTTAATAATA